>NZ_CANLNS010000002.1 GCF_947492715.1 uncultured Psychroserpens sp. | reverse complement strand
AGAGTATAAGTAAGTAGATAAATTGAGTTTGAGTGAGAATGAGCAATTGCTTGTAACGTGTTCGTGTATGGTTAGTTGCGTTGGCTGGAACTAAGTTAGCAAAAGAAAACGAACCAGAGGAAAATCCGTAGGATTTTCCGAGTACACAAACCAGCAATTAATTATACACGTTGTTGTGAAACGTTTTCTTTGTCAGATGCCAGATAAAAAAACCGTTCATAATTAAATTTAATAAAATTACAAGAGCAAAATTCCAATATTTTATGAGCGCTAAGCTCAATAGAATTGTGGGAAATAAAAGACCCGCTACTTTTTCCCAATTTTTATTAAAATCTGGTATTGCAAAGTAAATAGAATAAACAAAAATACAAATCAATCCCCAAATCCCAATTATGAAGTATCCCATTTGGGCTTCTCCTTTCCGATTTCCTATTACATAAATCATTGATAAAACAGGTAGAACTACATTTATTAAGATTGCAATTGCATAATAATTTCTAACGTATTTTTTTTGGATCTTTTTCAATATTTCATTTTATTAATTGCTTAACTATATTTTAAAATATTAGTTAGCGACGTTGTTGTAAAACATCTTTTAGGTTTTTATATTGACAGTGAACAAAATACTTTTTGTTTGATTTGGTTTTAATAATAGAGATTTGAGATAAGTTTATCCACTTCAAAGTTTCAATTTTAGATATCTCATTCCAATTGATTTCTTTTTGCTTAAATACATTTCTAATTATTATTTTGTCTCTATAATCTTTTATCCAATATGTAAAAATCAAGTTTGATAAAAATAATATTAGAACGAGAATTCCTATTATCAAAAAAGGTAAAGAATTAATTGTGTTTCTTTCGTTCAAGTTTCCAAAAATTCTTATTAACCCGTTTCTTGAATACATGGTTATCAACCCAATACCAAAAATAATGGACCAAAGTCCTATAAAAAAGTATGGAAAAACTCCGTTTTTAATTCTCATTTATATTCTATTTTAGAGTTGTTGTTAAACGTTATTTATTTTCAGTTTCTATTTTGATATGATTCAATACTCGTTTATGTATTCTGTGAATTATAAAATCAGACCAAGTTTTCCAGTAAATTTCTGGTGTAATATCTACTTTATACCAAGTTGTTCCTTCTAATTCAGTTTGATTTTCTCCAAGTTTGATTAATTTAAATTGACCTTTATAAGACTTGAAATAACCATCTAAATGTGGAGGATGAATTTCCCAAAATGGATTGAATTCATTCATAGGAATTGGTTGTTCTTTTACGTCAAATTGTAATAAATTTGGTTCGTTCCAAGTTGTGATTGGTTCTACAAAACTACCAGTTGTAAAATTACAATATCTTATTGCTCCAACTCCAGTTCCTTTAATAGTTGCGTCTGTTGGATATGATATTCCCGTTTTAAAAATCCAGTCAGCTGGTTCGTCTATTTTGTCAAAAGTCACAACGTTTTTCCAAACATTCTCTATATTAGAGTTAACAATAATTTTCGTTCTAACAGGAATTAAGTTTTCAGGTTCATTTATATAGTCGAAACTCATTGAACTTGCGCAAATAATAAGAAGTCCAATTGTTGTATTTGTCGGATTTATCCACTTTCCTGAGTTTGCTTTAAATCCTAAATAAGAACCAAGCCAAACTAATAAAGCGATTAAAGGTAAAGACATTGCAATACAAATCATTCCTTCAATTGCAAAAATCAAAAGTCCAATTAAAACAATTCCGAGTGTTAGAAAACTTAATTTATAACTTTCTTTTTTACTTATTTTCGATAATTTTCCATTAATAAAAGGTGGAAGAAATCCAGTTATTAATGGAATTACAAGAAATACAGTCCAACCATATTCTTTAAAAATTCCAATTTCTATATATCCTAAAATCACAGATATGATTAGTGTGATTAAAATTGAAAATATTTTCGGATTTTTTTTCATTTCTAGAATTTCGTTCTAATGTTTTACAACGTGTTTGTGTATGATTTCGTTGCGTGTTTAAGCAACTAATTTAGCAAATAAATCACAGATAGAAAGTCCGCGAGGACTTTCCGAAAGGAAAGTCGGAAGCAATGAACTATACACGTTGTTGTGCCTAGTTATTTCATAAGCTCATTTAATTGAGTTCTAAACTCTTTTCCGTACCACCCAACCCATTTCTTGACTAAAACCCCATTTTTATCAAATAAGTAATATGTTGGTGTTCCTGTTATATGATACTTCGAATAAGCATCACTATACCTTCCCTTGTCAATCCATAAACTAACCCAATCTATATTTTCCTTTTCAATATGTTCAATCCAGTCTTCTTTACTTTTATCTACATATAAACTTATAACATCTAATTTATTATTGTGAGCAATTTTCTTAATTTCGGGTAAGGCTCCTAAACAAATACCACAATAAGGAGAGAAAAACTCAAGAAGAACATACTTTTTATCAAAAAAATCAGCAAATGACACTCTATTTCCGTTAATGTTTTCAGCACTAAAATTGTAAAATTTATCATTTATTTTTAGCTGTTGCGTATTTATTGCTGTATTAATTACATTTACATATTCTGTGTTTTTAAAAGTAGAGTTTAGTTTACTAATTTGTTCATTTACAAACTCTTTAGAAAAATCATTCTTATAGGTTACAAGTTGTGAAAGAGCATAATCAGAATTGATGTTTTTGGAAATAAATGTCTTTCGCTTTTCGAAAATTTGAGCATCAATTTGTCTTATAGTTCCATTTTTTCCCCAATATGCTTGATGTAAGCTATCATTCCATTTCCCTTCATTCCTTAACGAAAACATTTTTTGTACTTTCTTGCTTCTCTCTTTAGACAAATGATTCAATAGATTATCTAGTTCAACTTTAAACTTATTGTGTTTAGAGCCAGTAATTTTTAAGTTATCTTTAAAGTTACTTTTATCACCAGAAATTTTTACGTTTTCATTACCAATAAAGAATGATGAATATAAGTTATCTTTGTCAGCACTTGAAGTTATTACTAAACTTAAATCAGTAGGCGCATTATCAAGAATGCCCTTTAATGTAAAATTGTTTTTAATAATAGTAGTTGAATCTAAAATTTTACCTGTAATTCTATCGGAAACAATGACTTTTGAGTTATCTTCAAAACCAGTTATTTCTGCAGAAATATTAAATTCTTCCTGCTTTTGTTTACAAGAGTTGAAAAGAATTGAAATTCCTAAAAAGATTAATAATAGTAATTTGTTTTTCATGATATTTAATTTGTTTTTCATAATGTTGTGGCAAGTTATTTATTGTAAAATTCCTACTGTAATTCCTGAAATCAGAACACTTATAAGAAATATTGTTTGAAAGACTAATTCAGTCTTTCTGCCTTTATTTTCTCTCCAATGTTTGATAATCGAATTAAATATTCTGAAACTTAAAAATAGAGCAAGTAAAACTGTTAAAGGATACAAATAAATTATGACCCCATAGTTTACAGTAAGCATAAAAATCAAAGATATTACTATAAACATACAGACTATTAGTCCAATTCCAAGATTAGATTGTCGTATTTTTAGCATTTTTGATTTTTTTAAAAAGACAAGAATTAGGTTTGTAATTAATAGTATTGTAGAAAAAAATAATGTAAGTCCAATAGCAATTTGTTTTCCAATTGTTCCAGATAATAATAAATTATACGTAAGGTTTAAGGCAAATTGGTCTCCAGCTTTGGAATTCGTAAAGAAAACGAAACCCCATTTTTTGTCTTTATCAAACGTAAAGTAAGAAGAAAATCCAGTATTATTTCCGCTGTGAGAAAACAACTCACTGAGGTTAAGAATTGATAGTTTGCTAAACCCTAAAGTATAATCTTCCTTTAAAAGTCCGTCACTAATTTCTGAATGTGATTTGTAAAGTTCATCAAATCCATTTTCGGATAATCCTTCTTTATTCATCATTGCAATCATCCATTTAGAAAAGTCAATTGCTTCTGAATGTATAGTCGTTGGTGCGACAAAAACAGAATCTCTACTTTTCCACCATTCATCTTTATCTTTATCAATCAAGTTACCATTTTTGTCATAAGGTCGAACTTTATATTCTCTTATGTAATCATCCTTTATGAATTTGGTATGTTCCATTTCAAATGGTATTGCCACTCTTTTTTGAAATTCTTTTTCCAAACCTGCCCAATTAGTGTTTAAAAGATGTTTTAGAACTTCTGCCAAATATTGGTAACCTTCTCCAGAATAATGATAATCGGTTCCAGGTTCAAATTGAATGAAAAGTTTCTTTTTAGAGTAATCATCACGCCAATTTGGGAACCCAGAACGATGCGAAAGCACCATTCTTGCCGTTATTTTTTTATAGCGCTCATCGTTTTCAATATCAGGATTTGACAGGTATTTGTAAAGAGGTTTGTCTAAATCAAGTATGCCGTCTTCAACTAAAGTCATTACAAAAAAACCAAAAACTGATTTTGAGACAGATGCTCCTTCAAATATTGATTTATTATTAGCTAATATTTTTTTATCTTTATCTGCATACCCTTTTATGCTTTGATAAACGACTTCTCCGTTATTGATAATTGCAATAGATAAAGCTGGCATATTCAGTATTTTCATTTGGTTATCAATGAAATTATCTGTTGTTTTTTGAGAAATATTTGTTCCTAAAAGAGTTCTAATATTGGTTTCTTTTTTATTGCATCCGTATACAGTTAGAAAAAGTATAGGATAAAATATAACTTTAAATAATTTCTGTTTTTGCATTGATAAATTTTTGGAGGCAATTTACCAATGCTAATCAATTAATAACTTTAAATTATTTCTATAGTTACTAATTATGGTGTTTTAGGTACGAAATCAAAAAGGCTTTATGCCTTCTTTAAAAGTTTTAGTTATCGGGATTTCAATTTGAGTTAATGAAAGTGTATTGTTGTTTTTCCAAGATAGAAAATGATTAGGGTTTATTAGATGAGAACGATGAACTCTTGTTAGTAATGGTACTTCTTTTTCAATTTTTTTAAGTGAAGCTCGAATCACTTTTTTTGTTAAAATTCCATTATTCAAATAATAAATGTCAACGTAGTTTTTTGAACTTGAAACACAAACTAAATTTGCAGGCTTAATTTTTAAATAGTCTAATTTATAAGTTCCATTTATTATAATAAAGTCTTCTGTTTTATCAACTAACTTTATTAGATGTATTCTTGCAACTATTATTATAGGTGTTAAAATAATAATAGTTGGAAGAAAAATATTGATACTAAACTCAAAGAAATTATAGATTCCGTTTGTAAAATCACTCTTATGGTATAAATAACTAGGAATTAGTGTTAATAGAAAGAAGAGAAGAAAAATTATAAATTCATATTTTAAATTCCATTTATTAGCCTTCGTGAAAATTTTATTCTGTAGCGGAATAAGTGTTAGATAACCAAACAAAGCAATTATACTATATCCTAATGCCATAGTTATCCATCTTGAATTTATTAAAGGTTCAAGCTGAAAAGGTTTGATAAGAACTGTGAAAAGAAATAACCAACTACTAATCATTAGAGAAATAAGAAAGTTAGGTTTAAAGGATGTTTTTATTCTATTCATTAATTATGTGAAAATATTTGTTATAATTAGGCACAACGTGTTCGTGTATGGTTAGTTGCGTTGGCAAGAACTAAGTTAGCAAAAGAAAACGAACCAGAGGAAAATCCGTAGGATTTTCCGAGTACACACAAAACTAGCAATTTACTATACACGTTGTTGTGTGCAGTTTTTATTCATAAGTTCCCATGTGGAAGTCTCTTATTTTTTCTAAAAAATCTTCTGTTCGTTCTATTAGCTTTAAAAAGTTTAATTCAGATTCTGTCTTAAATAAATTCTTATCTAATGTGTCTAGACTCAAATCAATTGAAAAGTATTTTTTCTCCTGATTTATCTCAGCATTAATGGAAGTCCTGTCTAACATTCCAAAAGTATTTTTTGAATTATAATACGAATCATTTAAATGGAATTCAGGATTTACAATTTCCAATAAAGTTTGCTTTATGGCAAAAGGTAATTTGCTTTCTTGATAAAAATGAATTCTAGCCTCTCTAGGATTTTCTTTTAATGATTCCAAACTCTGTTGGTTTTGGTCATAGAAAAACAGAAATAATTCATAAGTCAAATTGCTCTTTACAAAAAGATTTATTTTACACAATTTGTTATAAAGTCCAGGTGAAAAAGAATATGAAAAGATATATTCCTTTTTCAGTTTATAGTTACCTATTTTTCCATCATAAAAATCACCAATTCTATATTCCATTTTTCAAATTCAGATTTTTCTCAAATTGCATACAACGTGTTCGTGTATGGTTAGTTGCGTGTGTAAGTAACTAAATTAGTAAAAGAAAACGAACCTGAGGAAAATCCGTAGGATTTTCCGAGTAAGCGATAATCAAGCAATTGATTATACACGTTGTTGTACAACGTTTTTATATTCAATACCTTTTTTCCTTTTTTAGATCTCCGTTTTCTTTATAAAATTTCCAAATCCCACTTTTCTTTCCGTTTATGGTTTGCCCTTCTTTATACAAATAGCAAATCCCGAGTTTGTTTGAGCATTTATAGTACTTAACATCTCTTTTAAAAGTAATATGTTTTTCAGATTCAAAAAATTCAATCAGATTTTTAGCATTTGAGTCAATTTCGGTAGTCACAGATTCAATTGTTTTATTTCCATCTCTATCATATCCGTTCCAAGATAGTAGATTACCATATTTATCATATATTGATTCGTTAGCAATTTTACCATTTTTATAATATTGTATTTGCTCTCCAGTATAAAGAGAGAAAGTTTCTGAATTGTAATTATAAGTTGTTAAAGTGCTTTTCCACCAAATTTTTCCGTTTCCATAAAAAATAGTATCAGGTTTAGATTCGACCTCTTTGAGTTCTTTTACTATTTCTTTAACTCTATCTGACTGTTGAGAATTTGATAAATTGAAAATTAGAAGTAAAAATATGATTGTTAATATTCGTTTCATTCAAATGTTGTACAACGTGTTCGTGTATGGTTTCGTTGCGTCTGCACTAAGATAGCAAATAGGAGCGAACCCATTGTTCAGAAGCGACAGAAATTCCGATAGGAATTTCCGAGCAATGAACTATACGCGTTGTTATATGCTGTTGCGAAACAGAAGAGTAAACACGTATTGCCTCAAGGACGCTAGGAATAAACGAGCAAGAGTAATCACATTTAGTTGTAAGTAGCTCACGTTTTGCTATTTGAGTAAGTGCGTATTGCCAGACACTAGCTAACGTACAGAGAGTATAAGTAAGTAGATAAATTGAGTTTGAGTGAGAATGAGCAATTGCTTGTAACGTGTTTGTGTATGATTTCGTTGCGTTGGTTAGGAACTAAGTTAGCAAAAGAAAACGAACCAGAGGAAAATCCGCAGGATTTTCCGAGTACGCACAGAAGAGCTATTAATTATACACGTTGTTAGGCACTGTTATTTTCAGTTCTTAATTCAATTATTTTATCAGCATTTACTTTCCACTTGTCATTTTTTAAAAGCAGTTCAATAGAAAATGGCCAACCAGATGCAATTATTTCAACCGATTTTCCATCTTCAGATTCCTTAATTCTTTTTATAGGTTGATTATTCGATAATTCATTTAATTTCTCTGCAACAGAATCTGGATACTTTCCATTCCATAATAAATCAGCATTGTCGTTTTCCAAAATTAAGGATTGAATAATTTTTTTATTGCCAAATAATAAAGCATTATCGAATTCACGAAATACTTTTTCAGGTTCACCTTCTTTTAGATCAGCATTATTGATAGCAAATTGTATTAATTCTTCTTCGTTCAATCGGTTTGACAATTCTATAAATTCAAGAATTGTATTTTTCATATTCGTAATTCCTTCATCATCATTTTCAGAGCAAATTTTAATGACGTAAGTCCAATCATAATTTGTTGGGAAAGAGTTTTTCAGACAAACAAATCTATTGAATACAGTTCCTCTGCTAATTGGTGTTTTTTTAGCATAAGAATATCCAGTTATAAACGCAGATGTTTCATTAAAAGAACCTTGCAAACTATACATACTTGGTCTATTGCATATATATTCTATAAATTCAATAAATGTTGGTACTTTTTTCACGGTTATTTAATTGTGCCTAACGTGTTTGTGTATGGTTAGTGCGATCAAACACACGGCTGATTTTCCGCAGGAAAATCAGTTGAATAAAGATGCGAAAACTTTGGCAATAAACAAAGCAAGCATTAATTATACACGTTGTTAGCTACAGTTTTTTATTCAGTTTAGGTTTCGGTTTAATATCCCTTAAAAGTTCTTTCTTTTCAAAAACGAACCGTTTGGCTCGTCTATCAGATATAAATCCGTAATCTTTCCACATTATTTCAGCTCCATCCTCTATATTTTCTTCATAGATTGGTAATAGCTCTCCAATTCCAACGAATATCCATTCCATTTCAACTTTGTCAGAATTCGTAAATATATATTCACCTTCTTTTCCAAGTTTCACAGCTTTATCAAATGCCTTTTCCGGTGAACTGGCTTTAATCAGATGATGATTTCCCCATGTAGTAACTTTACGTAAATCTTGTTTTTCATTTCGTTCTACAGGCTCGCATTTTTCTACAATCTCAACGATATACCAATTTCCGTTTTCGTTCGATATTCTTTCTTGGGATTTCATTTTTATTTTAAGTTCTTTTGATTTATTGAATCACATTTCTTTGAAATCCACGTTTCCCATTTAGTAATATCACTTTGAGAAATATTCATTATATTGAGAAAATTATGTCCTCTATCTTTATTTAAAATGCCAGAGATTGATTCTAAAACTTTGATATTTCGTTGTATTTCGATACTCAATCGTGATTCATTAACATTTGGGTCAACAGATTCTTTAATGTAATTCAGACTTTCTTTAAATTCAGGATAACATTCGTCTTTTTGTTTACAAGACAAAATGCTTAATATTATTAGTATGACAAAAGTTTTTCTCAAATTGTTGCTAACGTGTTCGTGTATGGTTAGTTGCGTTGGCTAGGTCTAAATTAGTAAAAGAAAACGAACCAGAGGAAAATCCGTAGGATTTTCCGAGTACACACACAACCAGCAATGAACTATACACGTTGTTATGTACTGTTGCAACACAATAGAGTAAGAACGTGTTACCACAACCAATCTAAGGTAAAGTGAGCAAGAGTAAGCACATAAAGTAGTAAACGAGCTAACGCAAGGAATTTTGAGTAATCAGTTTTCGCCGAAATAAGCTAACGTAAAGAGAGTATGAGTAAGTTACAAGAGTGAGAAGTTGCAATTGTACCTAACGTGTTTGTGTATGGTTAGTTGCGTTGGCTAGCAACTAAATTAGTAAAAGAAAACGAACCAGAGGAAAATCCGTAGGATTTTCCGAGTACACACACAACCAGCAATGAACTATACACGTTGTTATGTACTGTTGCAACACAATAGAGTAAGAACGTGTTACCACAACCAATCTAAGGTAAAGTGAGCAAGAGTAAGCACATAAAGCAGTAAACGAGCTAACGCAAGGAATTTTGAGTAATCAGTTTTCGCCGAAATAAGCAAACGTAAAGAGAGTATGAGTAAGTTACAAGAGCGAGAAGTTGCAATTGTACCTAACGTGTTTGTGTATGGTTAGTTGCGTTGGCAAGAACTAAGTTAGCAAAAGAAAACGAACCAGAGGAAAATCCGTAGGATTTTCCGAGTACACACAGAACGAGTAATTAACTATACACGTTGTTGTAAGCTGGCTTTTACATTAAGTTACCTACAAACTCGACTAATTCAGGTATATTCTCATATAATCCTTTTGCTGTCATTGATGCTGTGACTCTACCTAACCAACTCGCAACTTTTCCTTTTCTGCCTTCTGAACCTTTTGGATTTTCTTTGTCTATTGTTTGTAGTTCTTCTAAAGCTACGTCATCAACACCCAATTCTTTTAGTTTTTCGACCTCTTGAGCGTTTATAGTCAAATTTATATCTCCTTGGGTTATATTTTCTCCAGCGGCTACATTTAATGGATTATTATTTCCATAAATATTATTAGTTATAATGTTTTGAGCTTTTTTATCGTTTTCTTCGTTCATAACGTATTTGTTATCTAAATCAGGAAATTGTTCTTCTAAATCTTGTAAAGTGTCAATTAACTTCTGCTTTGTTAATTCCACTATGTTAGTTAATTGAGCTTTACCAATTGTTCTTTGTCCACTTCTTATCACTCCTTGATATTGTTGCATTTGGTCTTTGTAGAGTTCACTAACAGTTTGAACCATACCTCCATTCAAATGAATATAGGCTTTTGCTTCTGTCATTTGTCCAATATTTTGTTCAACAATTGCAATTGGTTCAACAACTCTATGGTGATTTAATAACTCTCCTAAATCTCTTTGCTCATCTGATAAGACAACAGGAAAAGATTGGGTTCTACCAAAAGGAAATTCCGCTGTCAGATGAATTTCAGCCCATATTTTTCTGTATTCAGGCATTAATGGGTCTTCATAGTCATATCCATTTAATTCTTTGTTTAACCAACTTTTAAACGTATCGTTCTTTATCTGACGTGCAATTAATTTAGCTCTTGTTAGACCTTGTGATACTGTTATTTTATCGTATGCTATATCCGTAATTAATTCGTTTATCATAGTTTTTTTTAGCTTGCTTACAACGTGTTATATGAGGATAAATATACACGTTTTTGGGTGTTATTTTCCCATAATCGGGAAGTTTTGTTCCTGTTTGCAGGTTGTGATCGTGCGAATTAAATCATAGTTTTTTAAAACAAATGATGTACTATAGCTATTGCTATTTTGCCTTTTCTTGAAGCTGTGTTTTGTTTGATAGAATTAAAATACCACCAACAATAAATCCACTTATTAAGCCACCAAAATGTGCCGCATTATCGATACCACCAAAAAAGCCAAACACTAAACTTATACCTGCATAAAGCCCTAATAAGATCCAATTGAAACTAAGGATATACTTCGGATAAATTTTAAATAGCGTAAACGCCAGGATAAGACCATACAGCCCGAAAATTGCTCCAGACGCTCCAACACTAATCGTATGTTCGTGCCAATAGATACTGGCAAGACTTGCTAGTAATCCGCAAATCATATAAATGACCATCAATTTTACAGCGCCTAGCACTTTTTCTAACAAATGACTGGCAAGACCAAGGCCAAGCAAGTTCATAAATAAATGCATGATTCCGCCATGGATAAACATTGATGTGAATAACCTCCAATAGTCTCCATTTAAAACTTCAAATCGCCTATGTCCTCCAATCTCAAGAAGCTCCTTTGGTGTTGGAGACATTATATTAAGTCCGTAACCTACCATAATTAAAAAGACCACAATATTAATGAGTAAAAGAATAGCAGTAGTTTTATATTCTCCTAAAGGGTTTAAAAAGTTTAGAATGTCTTTTACATCGTCTTCTTGCAGTGGTTTCTTTTTCTTAAAATTGCTTAATTCCTTGTCGTCAATTTTTGGAAATAGAACTAGAATCAATACAATGAAAGCGCCAATGCCAAAAGAACCAAAAATCCAAAGGAATGCATGCTGTCCAAGCCTGTCTTCAAAGCGGTCTTTTTTGGGCACAAGGACAATGTGTTCGCTTTTTTCAAAATCGGGATTTTTCTGCTCAATAGCCTCCAAATAACCATCTCTATCATCTGAATATCCTAGCTTTTCAAAGTATGTAACCTCCTGAAAATTATAAGTATTAAATGCGTCCTCAGATAGCGTTAAGAAGTTTCTGTATTCCGAATCTTTTTTCTGGTCACTTATTCTATTGTTTACTTTTTTATTGTACTCAACGCCATACCAAACCGTCGTCGTACTTTCAAACGGGCAGGCGAGGTACAGGTAAAAGTTTAAGTCTTCGTTATTTCGACCAGAACTGCGTGATGTTATATATGGAAGGCTAGAATTAAAATCAACTTTGAAGGTTTCTATTTTGAAGTATTTTTCTTTTTTTAATGCTTTTACTTCTGAAACGGAGCCGACTTCGATTAAGTCGAACGTGTTTTTTTCAAGATAGTTTTGACTCATTACCATTGGAACAACCATAGCCATTACCATGACAAGTTGATATATAAAATGACCGCTACCATTTTTACCTTGAATATTTAAAACTCGTAGTCGTCTTCGAAGCCAAATAAGAACAGAAACCCAAGGAAGTGTAATAGGAATCCAAAGATTTAGTACATCGTCTTTTAGTGGTAAAACACCAAGTTTAAGGTCTAGAGTCCAGCGAAAAATGTTATAAAAAAGTACAGTGCCTATAGCGGCCAATAGAAAAGGGATAAAGACTACTGTAAGTTTTGTTTTGATGGTATCCAATACGTTAAGGGCTTGGTTATTTAGGTTTTAATATTGAATGTCTCTAATTGTCTTCTATCGTTTTTTTTAGATTAGAAAGGTTGGTTTCTTCCTGTGTTTTCATAGAACTGCCCATTAAGGCGACCATAGATTTTGAAATTATTCCGTTTCCTCTACATGTTGTATTCGACTTAATTTTTGTTTTGCCATCTACAGAGGTCATTGTAAGATTATAATCCATATCCATAAAATCTGAAGTAAATAACATCGATATAGATTCGTTAGGAACAATTTCTGTAATGGTTTCTCTAATCGTCATTTCTTGTCCGTCACTAATAAAATAAATATCAGATACGGCTCCAACTGTTCCAGGAGTACCGCTTATGTGTTCTGTTTTTTGAAATCCCATTAACCACTTTGCCATGTTCTTATCATCTTGGCTAACAGCCCAAGATTCGGCTAATGGTTTATCTGCTATGACTTCACATTCATAGGTTACTTCTGATTTGACTAGACCTAAAAGAAAAAATCCGATGACTAGAATGGCTAAAATTCCGAGGATGTACTTTAAATACTTCATGGTTTTGATATATTAAGTTAATTGATATCTATTTATGTCGTGTCTCAGTTTTAAAATAGAACACGATCTATGTCACTAGTTGTTCTTCAGCAGCAATCTCATCATAATATCGGTTTGCTCGTCATTACCTAATTTGAAAATATGTTTGTCAAATTTTACAAATCCATTTTTCTCATAAAACCGAATAGCCCTTGGGTTGTCTTCCCAAACGCCTAACCAAATATAATCAACTTTTTGTTGCTTTGCGAGTTCTATGGCTTTTTGGTAGAGTAGTTGCCCTACCTTTTTGCCATGAAATTCTTTTAAAACATAAATCCGCTCGATTTCAAGTGCATTCTCACCACTAATTTCTGTTTGCGACTTACCAAAATTAATTTTTAAATAACCTATGTTTTGCTGTTCGAGTTCAGCAAAATAAAATTCAGAATTTTTATCGTTGAGCTCAGTTTCAAGTACCTCTTTTGAGAACTTATGCTTCAAATAATCGTTCATATTGGCTTCACTGTTACCAGAGGAAAAGGTCTCGGCAAAAGTCTGTTTTCCAATATTTTGTAATTGGTCAATATCACTTAGAGTAATTTTTCTAATGTTGATGTCATTCACTTTTATGAAGGTTTTGTTTTAACCTATCTAGCCAATCTACAGCCATAGGCTTTATTTCTGTTTACACCATGCCATCCTCCATAAGGTCTATAGGCGATTGGGCTAAAAGGATTAAATTCATGATATGCTCTATTATATCCATAAAAACCGCCACCACGGAAACCAACGCCACCAGCATCAGCATCTCCTGTAGGCCAATCGGTATTTGTTGCAAGCCCGTTACTTCCTAGTTTTCCGTCGCCATACGACCCTGTATACAGTCTTCCAACAGGATGTCCTATACTTACAACTCTTTCCCACATACTTCCTGATAAATCCATTACCCAATAATGAGACGCACCAAAATAGGCGAGATTATCATCAGATAGCATATCTTCTTCCCAACCGTTGTTCATTTGTAAAACACCGTTGGCATCGGGCATTCTTTGCATTAAATATTTGTTATTTGTCCCCCAAGGAAACTCACCTGCTATTGGTTTTCTATTTCCTCTGGAGGCTTTAGTAAATTCGAATTCTGTCATTGGACGTAGACCAGACCAATCGGCAAGTGTCATGGCATCTTCCCAACCCAAAAACTTACAAGGCTTATTTTCATAAGGTGTTTGAAATTTCTGTTCAATGAATGTTATGGATCCTCCATCGCGTTCATAATTTTCTTCTTTTGTAATATTTCTTAGGTCTTGCCAATCATTAGGGAGTGTATTTAAAAATGTAGCATATAGTCCTTCCGTGATTTCATATTTCATAAGATAAAAGGCGTCAACCCCTTTAGGGAACCCTGCGGGTACAACACCTGTTTGGTCACCCTCATAACCTTCTTTTTTTTGATAAAAAAGATCGGCATCCATTCCTATTTTTAACTCGGATGTTTCCGATTTTAAACGACATAATGAAACCGTGTTTTTATGGCTTGTAGGTTGGTATAAACTACCATAATTTTGGGCAGATGGATCAGGATCGCCTAGCACAAAGTCCTGTTTCGGAATGTTAACCATTTCAATTCCAAATACTCGGAAAGCAGCATTACGATTATTTATAGATTCGAAGTTTTGATGATTTAAAGTAATTTTTATTGTGACATTAATATTGCCTCTAAATGCCGACTTAGGAAAAACAAAAAGACCAACCGAATCTGGAGCTGTCTCAAAACCTAAATCTACAGGAACATCTGAGAAGTCGGCAACTTTTGAATGTCCATCTCCTAATACATTTATATGATACGCCTGACCATTTGCAGGTATCGATTTGAAAAATAACCAAACCGCATCATGATTTTTGTTAGTATGCCAAGAATTGTCCCAACTGAGGTTAAAAACAGCAGTTGCTTTTCCGTTTTCAAGATAAAGAACAGGAGTTGAAAGTTTAAGATTATCTGAATACCCAACTAAAGCACTACATAGTAAAACCAAAAAAAGAAAATATGTTTTCATAATATTAAGTATTATAAAGATTGCTTGTTGTCGTTTTTTAATCGGTTTCTATGCTAAGTTTTACATGTTCATCGAAACCAAAAACATCAATCATAACTCTAGAGGTTAGCTCTATAGCTAAATCGATGTCATTATTTATGCGTTTGCTAAACGTACTTAAGGAACCATTCTCAGCCGTTTCTGTTTCGTCTGTATATGTAGGCGACGTTTCATGAATGATGTCATACGTTTTTAATATGTTCTTTGCGTTTTCTAGTTGCGTTTTACTGAGTTGATCTGATGGTAAATCGAATAATAACTCTTCGTTTTTATTTCCTGCAAACTGAACAAATTTCCCAGAATTTGGCTCTTCAAAAATCACAAAAGTATAAGGGCCTTTTTTTTCCATCATCTTTACCAATTCTGCTCTTATTCTATCATCTTTAAGTTTGGCTGTCCCTTGATATTCCCTATGTTTTTTAGATTGCGAGCATGAAAAAAGGCCTATAGAGAATAGGGTTAGAATAATTATGTTTTTCATTTTAATGGTATACAATATGTTAAAGTTTCGTATTGAGATTTAATCTCGAAACAAGTTAACAAAAGAAAATGAGCTAAAGGGCAATCGATTAGATTTTGTATTATCGAAGTTTGCTTATTTCATGCTCAAGTGCATGCCAAATAAGAAGTTGAAAAGTGTTGTTATAGTTCTAGTCTATCCTAATAAATTCTTTAACCATAGGCGTATCATCAACGCCTTTAATCTCAGAACTCATAACGTACGAGGAGTCTGTAGTTTTTATAATCTTCGAAACTAAAATAAAATCGGAAATAGGATAATTATTGGTGTTCTCTAAAATGTCTTTTAGACTAAGTTCTAACGTACAATCACTAGTCCATACTGCATTTAATTCTACTTTGATGCCTAACTTTGGAAGGTATTCTATTTGTGTTGAATCGTTTCGGGTAATGTAATTCGTGCCAGTTTGGTCATCTTCCATTTTAAATTTCCCTGTTTTAAAATCTTTACATTCAGTTGGTACTGAAGCTCCAAAAAGACATTTTAGAGAAAAACAATCAGTATGTGTATCTTCATTTTAATTGTGTTTATGTTGGGTTGGTATGTTATTTAAAACGGTAAAGGAGTAAGGTAGTAAAAAGACACGAATCTCTTAAGTGAATTTAGAAGATTTTCCAGCTAAGGTTAATCAAAAACAAGCATGTGACCGTATTATTGTTGGCGTCTATTTCTATTTAGGTGTTTAGTAATGGCCTCATTTAATTCCTGATAATTTGTTTGTATTAACCAATGTCCAGCATCTAATTCGATAAACTCGTAATCACTTCTCATATATTGA
Organism: uncultured Psychroserpens sp.; assembly: GCF_947492715.1. Lineage (GTDB taxonomy): Bacteria > Bacteroidota > Bacteroidia > Flavobacteriales > Flavobacteriaceae > Psychroserpens. The sequence continues at coordinate 511,744 of NZ_CANLNS010000002.1, read as the reverse complement.
TGGCTTTCATCGACAGAAAAGGAGCCTATCGCAAGGTCTTTATTTCCCCAAATAAATAAGGTTGGAACCTCAATATCTCCAAGTATTTGCTTTTTTGCTGCTGTCTTTAATAATTTATAATTACCACGATAATAATTTAACGCAGCGGTAAGTTGTTTTGGATTCCGGAATACGCTCAAATAATCGTCTATTTCGTCTGATTTGCTATGTTTCCAGAGTTTTTTAAATACTTTAAAGTCATGTTTTCTAATTTGTATTTCAGGAAGAAATGGCAACTGGAAGTTCTTTATATATTGGCTCATTTTAATTTGTTCTGGATCTACAACAATTGCCTTACCGAATGCTTGAAGGTGAGGTACAGAGATTCCTGTCCAACTTAAAATGTTGTCTTGATAGTCATGTACCAGTTTCCAGCCAATAGCCGCTCCCCAATCATGGCCAACAAGATGAAACTTCGATGTGTTTAGATATCTAGAAATGTTCAAAACGTCTTTAGATAATTGGTCTAAACTGTAGTGCTTTTTTCCTTTAGGGCATGCATTTTTACTATATCCTCTTAAATTGGGTGCAACACAATAAAATCCTTTTTCAGAAAATCTCGACATGAGTTGCTTCCACATGTATGACGTTTCAGGAAAGCCATGTAATAATATCACGAGTTCATTGTCTTTATTACCATCGGTTCGACAATCGAATATTAAATCATTAATCTTAATTTGAATGGTTTCTTGCATGACTAAGTATTAGGGTTTGTGTCTTTGTGAATTGCCTAGAACTAAGTTAGTAAAAAGAAAATGAACCACAGGAATCCTGTATCTGGGTTTTGGGTATGCCGAAACTAGTTCTTGCTAGTTATTTGCTGTATGTGATTTTTTAGTAATTCTTTTTTCAAAAGCAAACTTTACGATACGGATTAAAATAAGCAGAATAGCTACTACAGAAGAGAACCAGGCTGTATTATAAACGCCAGAATAAAAATCATCGATTGGAATAAAATCTGAAAATGCGGTTCCTAAAATAATGCTTGCTAAAAAACATCTAATTACTGTTTTAAACCAACTTGGTTTGATGGTGATTTCATAAATTCCTATAATCAAAACAAATAAAAATAAGGAGTCATAGGTTATCACTATATGGACAATACCATCGAGGACTGGATTTTCTTTTCGCCATTCCTCAAGTTTATAATGTTCTTTTAGAGATAGCAGTAATTGAATACTGATTAAAATTATAGAAAAAAGAGGTTTATAGAATTTCATTCTTCGTTTTTTGATTCAGATTTGAACTATTTATATTCGCAATGTCTAGTACTATTTAGTTCTTAATCGAAAAAGAATATCCATAATCTCGATATTTGGGGCTTCAATAATTTCATAAGCCCCAGGAATACTTTTTGCTAAATCTGACTTTAGATAAGCATTGAGCGATTCTTGTGATTCCCATACGTAGATGCCACCATATTCTTGAGGTTGACCCGTTTTTACGTAATACTTTTGGACAAGACCAGGAATAACCTCGAATTGAGGTTCTCGTTTTTTCGCTCTATTTAATAATTCGTCTTCTGAAAGTTTAGACTTTAATTTGATAATCTGTAGAATCATGACGTTTCGTTTATTTAGTTTTTTTATAATTATCTATGGGAAATCCTGTTATTGTTTTCATTTCCCTCATTTTTATTAGGACAGTCGTTATAACGCATTTTTACAAACCAATATCTGCTTGTCAGAATGATCATTGAATGAGTCTTCTTCAAAACTCCCAAATTTATTAATAACCTCAAACCCTTGATGTTCTAGGTATGAATCTAATTCTTGCGGGAAAAACAATCTCATATCTAAGTTTTGAATCGAATCAAACTTGCCATTTATAAAATAATGCCATTCTATACGATTAATTTGAGTAGCACTCTCATAGCGCATAGTTTGTTTTATCAGAATGTTCCTTCCGTCTTTGGCGGTGTATTTAGAAATTTCTTTTTGTTCCTTTTCAGCTTCAACAATAAACTGGATGTTCGGATTAAAACAATCTAATAGAAATAAACCGTCTGCTTTGAGATGCTTTTTAACAACATTAAGCGCTTTAAATAGATCATCATTTTCATAGAGATGATGAATTGAATTAAACGGAATAAAAATGAGATCGTATGTTTCTGATAGATCTAAGGTTCTAATATCGGCTTCAATAAATTCAATTTCTAACCCTTCTTTAGAGGCCTTTGTCTTTGCTTTATTAAGCATAGAAGCCGTGTAATCTACTCCAGTAATATGATGTCCTGCCTTTGCAATAGGCAGTGTGAGCCTACCAGTGCCACAACAAAGCTCAAGGATTCGACCATTTGTTTTTTTGGATATCCATCGTTTGTAAAATTGCAAATCTGACAGATTGGTATTCATCCCATCATAAATATTTGCATCATAAATTAAATCTCCAACTTTATAATCGTTATTCATTTTGTGTTTCAATTCGTTAATTAAAAATTAGTGCTCTTGCGCAAACACCTGATAATGCGTGACTTTTTCTGGAAAATCAATAAGGTAATTTTTGTCTTCTGGATAGTATTTTGCTCTTTCGAAATCGTCTCCAGCGAAATTTTTTATCGCTTCCATATTTTTCCAAAATGTCAATAATTCGAAATAAGCAAAGTCATTATCTGTTCGTTTAAGAAATATGAGTTTAATAAAACCATTAGTTTTTTTGTAATCAGGTATTGCTCTAGATTTCATAAACGCTGTATATGCTTCTAAATGTTTAAGCTGAGTTTTTCCTTTCCAGATTCGTGCTATCATATCAGTTAGGTTTTTCCGACTAACGTATCCGTTTACGGATATTTACGCTCTCCAGAAACTAAGTTAGTAAAAGAAAACGAGGCAGAAGGTATCTATTTGACTTAGCTAACATCATTTACTGGGTTCGTGTTACAACTGTTAGACTCTATTATTGAAGTCTACGTGATTACTCAATGTTCTACTTTGTGTTTGCTTCGGTTTCTAAATGGGTCAATTTATAATTTGTACTGTAACATACTTTATCTTGCTCCCCAAACTGTTCTAAAAATCTTTATCATTTTGATTTTAAAACAGATAAGATTGCTCAATGAAGTTTAAACTACTTTGTTGTTTTCTGAAAATAAAAGAGATAAACTCGTGTTATCCCAATTATAAAGTGTTTCTTTACACAGTTTGTATACTAAATTATTTAGTAATGATGTCTCTTCATGACCTACTTCCTTACTAGGCTATTTTTGTAGTCAACTGCTACTTTTTTAACCCATAGATCCTTAGAAAGAATGATGTCTCATTATTATTTTGACGATTGAATAAAACTTTGTTTTTTAAATGAAATCACTTAAAATAATTGAGCAAATTACTATTAGAAATGAGGAGTCGCTTAATAAGTACTTAAGTGACATTAGTAAAATTAGTTTAATATCATTAGAAAGGGAAGTTGAGCTGGCGGTGCAAATTAAAGCTGGTAATACACAGGCGTTAAATGAACTCACAAATGCGAATTTAAGATTCGTTGTTTCAGTTGCGAAGCAGTATCAAAATAGAGGCTTATCGCTTCCAGATTTAATTAATGAAGGTAATTTAGGTTTATTAAAAGCGGGCAAGCGATTTGATGAAACCCGTGGGTTCAAATTTATATCATACGCAGTTTGGTGGATTAGGCAAGGCATAGTGCAATCTTTATCGGAAAAATCAAGACTAATTAGGTTGCCTTTAAACAAGATTGGTGTTGTAACTAAAATAACAAAATCAATAGCATTTTTTGAGCAAACGCATGGTCGTAAACCAACATCATATGAAATTTCTGATATTATTAATGTACCTGTTGAAGAGGTGGAAATTTGTATGAAAAGTTCGACGCATAAGGTTTCTATGGATGCTCCTTTATCTCCAGAAACAGACCTTAATATGCACAATATTATTATTAAAGATGTGTTTCCACAGCCTGATGGAGTTTTATTATTAGACTCACTCCAAACAGACATAGAAGCTGTGCTTAACTCACTTTCAGAAAGGGATGCAGATATCATTAAACTCCACTATGGCATTGGCTTTCAGTCTTCGATGAGCTTGTTGGAAATAGGTGATTTATTTGGAATTTCACGAGAGCGCGTTAGACAAATTAAAGAGTCTGCAATTTTCAGAATTAAAAATTCAAACAAGTCTCAACTATTAATAAAGTATTTGGGATAAAAAAATAATTATTAATTAAAACACAAAAAGATGATTAAAGCATTTATAAATAAATTAATGAATACTAATAAAGTAAATATTATGAAAGAAGGTAAAGTAAAATTTTTTAACAATTCTAAAGGATTTGGTTTTATAACAATTAACGATACTGAAGAAGAAATATTTGTCCATAAATCAAACCTTATTGATCAAATAAAAGAGAACGATAGTGTAATGTTCGATGTAGAACAAGGCGATAAAGGAATGAACGCTGTTAAGGTAAGTGTGGTTTAATACGCACCACTAAAAAGTAATAAAAACCATCTGCTAAGATGGTTTTTTGTTTATAGTGAGATTCCATGATAGCAAGTTAATTTCAATAACTCATTATGCGTTGTATACAATATATTCTAGTATAAGCCTTTTAAATCGCTTTATTGATTCAGATATTCGTTTTTAAAAATCATCAACATTCTATGATCGTAGTACTTGTCGTTAATTTTCAAAAAATTCTTTTGTAATCCAAATTCCTGAAATCCAATTTTCTTATAAATGTTTTCAGCATTTTCATTGATTGCTATGACACCAATTTCTATCTGTTCGATACCATCTAATGTAAAGGCTTCGTTTAGGGTTGCTTTTATCATATTTGAGCCAATGCTTTTTCCTTGATATTCAGGATTTACATAGACTTGAATAATTATACCTCCATGGCTTGCTTTTCTTCTTTCATTCCTCTTAAATCCTGAAATGCCAATTAAGTTGTTATTACTAAATGCACCAATAACAAAATTATTCGCATCGGATTGTTCTATGAATGGCTGAAAAAATAACCTTTCCTTTAGGATTTCATATTGATAATCTGTTGTGAAATACTCGGGATAGTTCTTTAAACACTCTAAACGAATATGCCTATAGGAATTAGATTCGTTAGGACTCAGTTTTCGAATTTGAATTTCCATTTAATGTTTAGTTGAAAGTGTTTGTTTATAGCAATTGTGCGCGTTCATTTGGCTCATGTCTTACCTTGGCAAGAACTAAGTTAACAAAAGAAAATGAACCCAGAGAGTAGCTGTAGCGTTTTGATGCTATTGGGTTGCTTTGGTAAGCTCACACGAATACAAACTACGCAATTGATGATATAGAGGTTAGCCGTTGCCTTTTTTTCTAGAATTTATGTGTTCAATAGCACTTTCGATATAATACTTTAGACTATTGCTTCGTGTTCTCTTAAGCTCTGCTTTTAAAACGTCGAAGCATTTTTCGGTTCCGGTCGTTCTAAGCGTAGCACAAATCATCCCTTTAGTATGCTTGTCGCTTAGCTTAAATCCTTTTATTAACACATCTTCTATGTCTGTATGCTCAGAATTCTGCAAAGCACCTAAGGCATCAATTCTATTCTGGTAGGTACCATTAACGACTAAATACTTTAGATAATCGATATTTAAATGTTGCGGTTTTTTTAATTCACGAAACCTACTCAAAATAGTTGTAACAACTTCCTCGTGATCTATTAGTTTTAATTCTGAAAGCAGAAAATCGAACAACTCAAAATCGTTGGTATTAACACATAAACTACTAAGGCAGCGGTAAACATATTGTTTATTGTCAATAAATTCAGAATCATTTAATAATTGCATCAGTTGAGGTTTCAAATTTGGGTCTTTTAATTCGTCGGAAACTCTATAGGCGAACCAACTGGGAGAGTCTTCACTTCCAAAAGACATATCTCGTTTTTGTTTTTTTACGATGTTATTTGAAATTGGATCATTGTTTCCCATTTCTCTTATTAAAGTGCGGATGTCTGAAGATTTTAATCTAGCAATGAGTTGGTCTCTATCTTCCTTTACTTTATCGTCTAAACTTTTGAATAGTCTAAATAGCATGAGTTTATAATTTTCTAAAGATATTACGAACCTGCTCACATGTGATATGCAAGCGTTATGAATACTCTATTTCCAGATTACCTTTCTTTCCCTTAAGTTATATTTATCTCCACTTTTAAGAAAATAGAACAACTGATCTTTGCCAGGTAGTTCCTTTTGAGGCCATTCCTCATATAAATCAGAACCCTCAACAGACCAAAATGATTGGTCATAGATGAGGACATAGCTTTTTCCTATAACTTCAAGAATATCGCCTTTAATAATAACAGCAGTGCTCTCATCAATTCCAATACCTAAAAGTTCAGGTTTATGCTTAAGAATTGTGAACATATCAAATTGTCTGTTTCTGGTTAAGACGTGCTGATCAATGGTGACATTTGAAATAAATCCGAATCCAACTTCATGGTCTCCCATCATAATCTGATTGCTTTTTGTGTCTCCTCTTGCTAGATATGAGCCCTGAATGGTTGCACCAGCGGAGGAACCTGCAATAACGCCACCTCTGTCTAATAACTTTAACATTTCTTCGTGCGCTTTAGTATTTAAATAACTGTCTGCGAGACGCCAATGTCTCCCGCCAGTAAAATAGATACCAGTTGCTTCTTTGATGGGTTTAACAAAATCGTCTGTATTGGCCATAGCAGGATCACTTGTGTGTAAAACGGTGAAATTGCTAATACCGTATTTTTTGAAATTAGTTTTTAGTAAAGTTGTATCTATCTTATTATTCCTAACAAATGCGGTAGGTATGACCACTATTTTAGCCGAATCGCCTCCCGCTAGATTGCGGAATTCTTTCATAATATTAGTATCGGCAATTTTTCCGCCGCCAATAGCTATAAGTGTTCCATTTTTGTTTCCAGTAGTTATTGTTTTGTCTTGGGCATTGCTATTTTTTGGTAAAAAGAGTATGGCAAAAATTAGAATAGGTAGAGTTAGTCTTAGCATAGTATTTTGTTCAAAACATTCTATTACATCTCTATAATTTTAGATGTGTTACTTAGAACTAAGTTAGAAAATAAAGAGAAACTTCTTGCTAAGAAATGCTAGAAGTTCGTGATAAGGGGTTTAGAAGTAACTCTTTAGGCCCGTTTTTATCTAGCTATTTGTTTTAGTTCCTTCTGCGAATGCCTTGAATTGGTTCATCCATTTCTGACTTTGTGCTTTAAATTTACTCGGAAATAGCTTAGCCATTAGCTTAATCATAAACCCGTTAAACTTTGTATACTCTACAATTGAAGTATATAGAGTTTTAGAATTCCCAAGGTCTTCAAAACGAGAAGACTGGGTATTTGTCATGTGAATATGCTCGTACAATGCAAGTTTTTCCTTGGGCAAATTGGATGAAATAATCGTTTCAATGAGTTCTATTTTTTGTTTTCCACTAAGAGTAATTTTAGATTTTGCTCCAGCGGTATGTGGTGTGCCCTCCAAATGTTCAATGCTCTCAAAACCATCTTGCCATTTTTTAAAGTGGTTTTCATTGTTCCAGAGAGTAACAACTTCGTCAATAGGTAAGTCTATCTCAACACTACAGGTATATTTCATGATGTTTATTTCTTTTTGGTTGGTTTTGGTTTTAGCCCAGAAGTGTAGCTAAAACTTTTGTCTAAGTATTTTGACAATGTTTCAAGATCTGTAAGTAAAGTGTCGGGAACAGACACATATTCCTTCATTATTCGTCCATGTTGTTCCATTAATTTGGTGTTGAATGTTTGGATAAAATCCGCTCTGTCATCGGCAGAAAGCCTTAATCCCATTGTTCCGTCTTTAGATAAAAAAGAGAACATATGTCCGTTTACAGAAGTATAAGGCATAGTTTTTCCTTTTCTTTCAATTTTAGGATGAGATTCAATTAATAGATCGTATTGTTTTTGAGTGTCTTTCATTCTTTAATTTTTTGAACTAACGAAAACCAATTTCCAGAGTCATCTTTAAACATGGCTTCTATACCAGATACACCAGGCTTAGGTGCTTTTATAAATTCTACACCTTTCTTTTTTAATTCTTCATAGGTTGCATAAATATCCGTACACTCGAAAATCCCAAATCCGAATGCTCCTTTTTCAACCAATTGAGAGAGTTGAGAAGCAATTTTACCAACAAACATTAAACCTGTATTAATGGGAATTAACGTTATTTCTAACTCCGTTTGGTTTTGTGGTCTAACGGTTAGCCAACTTCCTTTGTCGCCAACGGGAACGTCCATTACGACGTTGAAACCTAATTTGTTAACATAAAAATCGCGAGCGCTTTCTTGATCAAGGACAAAAATACTGCTATGTGAAAGTTTGCTAATCATATCTGTTTATATAAACAAAGTAATGTACTTTATTTGTTTTTGAATTGTTGATTCTTGCTATTTAGGTTTTCCAACCCAAATATTGAGCAAAATCTGTTGGGATATAATTTAAGGGATTTTGCTCTATTTTTTTGCTATTGTTTTTTTTCATTTCTGAAAACTCTAAGGGTGTCATAAGTTCCTTTTTTTTAAATAATTTAATAAATGAACTTGTACTTTCGAAACCAATAGAGCAGCAGACTTCTTGCGTTGATACCCCTTTAGATAAGAGAGTTTTTGCTTCATTGAGCCTCAGATAAGTTAGATATTCAAGTGGTGTTTTATGATAACACGTTTTAAAGAGTCTATGAAAATGAAACTTTGAAAAACAGGCTTGATTTGCAATTAACTCGAGGTCAATTTTTTCTCGAAAGTTGGCGTCTATAAATAGCTTAGCTTCTATAATTTGTTTGTAAACATAAATTCTTGGAATAGACATGTTGCTTATGTTTTTTAATGATGTGTTATGTTATTTCTAAGATTTTCTTTTATACCTTTTAATAAATAACGTTGAAAAGCGTAAACCACCAAACGAAATGGAACATGCATAAAACTCCCAAAATAGCCCTTCAGTTTGTAATTGCTTGACAATATTAAATCAATACCGTTTTCGGTTTTTAAAAGTTGATATCCGCCAGTTTGAATTTGAAAAGGTCCATTTGATAAATTCATAAAATGACCCACTTTAAAGTTTTGGGTTGGATTAAATTTAAATCTGTACGCCTTATTAACATCCCATTCTAAAATCTCTTGCTGAAATTGCTCATTGTTTGAAAAAACAGCTATACGATAACCGCCTATTCCTTTTTTAATAACTTCAGCAGACAATGGTTTTGGTATTCCAAAGAGTTTGAAAAGAAAAGGAAATTTAAATTTGGCCACCATAACGTCCGTTATTTCGTCCCAAATCTCTGAAGGATCAAAGTTCAAATTAATTGAATTAGAAACAAATTTAGTTTGATATCCCGTTATAAAACTCATTTTATCAATGACACACAAGGCATTTATATTGTCGAGGAACTAAGTTAATAAAAGAAAACGAACTCAAGTAAAATTTGACAAATTTTCAGAATAGGATAGGAGTGAGGACGTGTGGTTGTGGTTAGTACTATGTACTAAGGTGTTATATTCAGTTTTTAAATTAAGCCTAAGTGTTATCTTCTATTGTTTACATAAAGTGTTAAGCCATAATAAAAAAGCCCCATAAACAAAATAGTAAAGATTACTGGTATAGATTCACGATTTGTGTTTGCAATTATTAATTCCTTTGCGGCACCAGCAGCAAAAAAACTTAAAACAATTCTAACGAAAGTCATTTTTAAATACCTCATTAATAAATTTTAAAATAGTCTATGTGTTCAACAATGATTGGCATCTGGTTGTATGTGAGGTAAGTTAGCAAAAAAGAATAAAGCACATTAATATTTGGCTTTAAAACTCTTGGTCCTCTTTTATTTTGAGCCATTCTTTATATGTAACTACGCGTTTTTCTTTGTCAGATTTGGTTTTTCCAGGTAATATCCCAATAAACTCAAGGTCGTGTCCATCTGGATCATTAAAATATATAGATATTGCAGGCATCCAACAAAATACCATTGGTTGTTCTTTTTCATTATCCAAAAAATTCCAACATTTTAAATTTCGGGATTTAAGGAAATCAACAGATTCATTTAAAACCCACTCAGGCTCGCATTCGAAGGCGAAATGCCGAATGTCAATTTCCTCTTTTGGCTTTTCCCATAAGCCAAGCATAAACTGTTTGTCTTTTCCAATCCAAAAAAAGGCTGTTCTACATTCTGTACCAAAACGACAAAGTTTTAATCCGAGCGTTTTCGAATAAAATTCAACCGAGCGTTCAAGATTCTCAACAAATAAATGTGTTTCATAAAGTCCTTTTATCATCTCAATTTCTGTTTTGGTTGGTCTTATTTTGGTTCATATTCTTTCTTAAAAACGAATTCAATTTGCTTACTATTTATGTGCATTCCGTTGTATTCAAATAGCATTTCATTGGTTATATGTTCTCCATATTCTCCAAATAAAAATGAAATAGAATTCCGATTTGATAAATCGTGTTTTTCTAATTCCATAATAAGTTCATCAAAAAAGTATTCGGTATCGGGTAAGTCATCTCTGTATTGCACTAATTCATTTAATTCGAGCGTGTTAAACCACCAGCTTTCCATAAAATCCTCGTCGTAATAGCCCAACCCAGAATCTTTCGCAAATTTAGATTCGGGTTCGTCGTCATTTTCATAGTTAAAACTCAGATAGTCTTTGTAGAGTTTATCTTCGGATTCAAAAGTTCCAATCCAAACACAAATGATTTTTTTATTCATCTATTCTTAAATAGTTGCAATGTTTTGGTTCAAGGTTTATTTCGAAAACAATAGTATAATGTTCCGATTGCAGAAACAAGATAGCAAATTCCGAAACAATGAATAAAATTTATCGTTGACTAAGAGATGAGATGTTCTAATTTTTAGTCTGTAACATTATCGAGGTATTCCTTCCCGAAATCGGTTCGCAATTCGATCCACATTGGTAAATGGTCAGACATTTTATAAGTACGCCAATCATTAAAAGAGGTCTTGTCTTTTAGCCCATTATTATTTTCGGCTCTATAAGTTGCTTCATCCTCTTTCTTAAATACATGCTCAAAAAAGTCAAATACATTAGCACCCATAACGTCTAATTTGGCGTATTCTGTGTTTCTTTTTGGATTCCAGAAGGCTATTTGGTCATAGGCTCTGTCCTTTTTTACATTGCTACCAGGAATTGATTTTAAGGCCTCGGGAATTACAAAACCGTTTGACTCTAAAGCCTCCATAGTAGGATGTCCTTTACCAACAATATTGAAATCACCTAAAACACCCATAAACGCTTCTTTATCTTGTTTAAATTCTGTTTTGGCCTTGTTAGCTAGAGCTTTGGTAAGCATTTCTATTTCACTTCTACGCTGTTCTAATTTTCTTTTGCCGTCATCTCCATAATAAATGTGTACTGTACAGAGGTTTAATTTAAGCCATCCTGCTTGAAAGGATATTAGAAATGGTGTTCTAGCAAATTGCCTAAGCGAGTCATCAAAAATATTGTTCATAAAGCGCAGTCTATAATCATCTCCTGAAATAGTATTTGGTATGGTTACGTTGGCTTTTCCTCTTCCTGGGCTGGTGACTACTGTGTTTTTGACTAGTGTTAAATGTGTGCCTTCAGGAAGTTCTAATAGTGTTTTGTTTGGCAAAGGGATTTCTAAATCTGCATCGAGTTTCTTTTGTCCGCCTAACGTTTTCAATCTTGCTCCATAGATCCCCGAAAGATCGCTACCCGTTGGTAGTTTTAATTTTAACCCTTGTTCTAGTTTTATACGTTCTCCAAAGTGAGCCTTAATTTTGCCGCCTTCTTTCAATGTAAGTTCGCCAGCTATATTCTTGAAAAATACTTTTTTGCGGTTGTACAAAAAGACCATTCGTTCTTTGTTTCCTGCGCTACCATCGGTGACATCTGTTGCTATGAATGACCAACTCGGACCGAGAATTCTCAAAAGGTTATCAAAATCATCATAGTCGTCGGTATCAATTCTAATTTCCTGTAGGGCCACTAAATCGAAATGAGATATTATTTCAGCAATGAAATAGACACATTCATAATCGCGCCCGTTATATTTAGAACCACCATACTCCCTTAAATTCCAAGTCGCTATTCTAACAGATTCTGATGGATTATCTCCAACGGAAGACTCCTTAAAATGATCTATGAGCGCTTTTTTGAGATTTTTAATACGTTGAGCAGTGCGCTTTTTCTTAGCTTTTTGTTGACTAGAGTTTGAAGCACTAATTTTGAGTGCAGGATAGAACGGCATAATTACAATGATTTAAGTTGTTTATATTATGCTATTAATTATTCTAATAGGGATATGTATAAAGTTACGATATATTTTAGACACAATTATCTGATTATTAGGATTTTTGTTGTAATGTATTTGCTGGTTTGTTTACGTTTTTACTTTCAAAGCTAATATTTATGTGACTAAGACAAATGTATTTAGTTGCGCATTGTATTTGCAAACTCTTCGACTAGAATTTTTATCAAATTCGATTACAGTGGGAATGGCAGATATTTCCTTTATATCTATAATTTCATTAGTTTTTAATGATTCCACATTTGTCCAAATTGTTAAGTTAGTAGATGGTATCATGAGCATTACGCTTTTAAATACTGCTGTGTTAGCAGATATAATATTGTTTTTTATGGTTGACCCATTAACAATTGCACTTTGATACAAACCCATAGTCATACTAGGCTCATGCGAATAGTTATTTTTAAACGCATATCCAGAGTAAGATGCTGCTTCACTTTCAGTTGGATTGTTTATCGTTATCTCTCCGTTATTTGTAAGTGTATAGAGCTGGTTAGGAAGTGAAGGGGTTTTAGTTTTGGTGAGGATGTCTACAACATCATATCTTGTGGTTTCTTTTGCGGCATAAACGCCAAGAACTTCGTCAAATTCGATTAAATTTGCTTCAAATGGTGTGATGAGTTGCCATACAACCGTTGAAGTTTTTCTTCCAGTATTTTCTACCACTAAGGTAGGTTTCGCAACTACAATCGTAGCATACTTTGACTTAAATATCTCTAAGTCTTTAAGTTCGAAAATGATGTCTAATTGAAACATACAACCTTATAATTTTAATGAAGTAAGATTTTATTGTATTTGTATCAATAGAATCCTCAATTTTTGAGAAATCCTAAAGGTTAGTATTGATTTTTCTAAATTACACTCAATATATTGGTGTGCGTATAGTTGTGTAGGTCTTGTCTAGGATGACCTTGTGCAGTTATTACTCAGTTGTCCATTTACCATTGGAATAAAGTCTAGTTGCCGAATTGGTCCCTGTAAGATCTATTTCAGTAGGAGTTCCAATAATTGAAGAAATCATTGTTGAAGTTTCTATATGTTTTTGAAACCAAACTAGTATATTTTCTACTGGAATCATAGGTGTTGCTCCTGGCGTGGCTTCTTTTTGAGCTACATAAATTGGATCGGATGAGATTCTTCCATCTATACCTGTTGCTGTTTGATTAAGTCCAGGATGAATAGGACCATAATTATTTTCTATTGTTATCGCATTGCTAGGACCTCCAGATATTGGGCTTTCTAGCATTCCGCTTGAGTTTAATGTAGATGATTGCCCTAAACCAATAGAAACAATATTTGTTTGTGCCTGAACTCTAATGTTAGCTTGGAACGTATGTGTTCCAAATAATTGATATTGAGGCGTCCAACTAAATGTATTTTGAGAAAGATAATTATCAAAGGCATGCCATACTACATTGTATGAATTATCTCCTACTTTCTTAGCAAAACATAGCTTGTAGCCATTTCCTTTTAGACTAGCAAGCTCTTCTGAAGAAATTTTAATCTGAACTGTTTTCATTTTGACTTGAATTAAATAATGTTCTTACTCTGTTGAATTGGCTTTTCAGAATCTGCCGTTGTTTATTAATTAACTTCAATAAATGAAATTGTCTTATATCATTTTAGCGCAGAATTACTCGATTGTATTTCAGGTATTAATACGGGATATTGTCTTATAAGCTGGTCTTTATTAATTTTATAAGTTCTGTTTCGCTTGGCCTTGGTGCATTGTCATTAATTATTTTTCCATCTTTTCCAAAAAGCAAGTACCTTGGAATGGTCTTAATTTTATAGGTCTTGTATAGACTCGATTTTTCCCAATTTGAAATGATATAATTATCTTTTTCTTTTGAAAGATTTTCTAATTCGGATGCTCTTACCCAAGCCGCATAATCTTTGTCAATTGAAATCTCAATGATTTTAAGTTTATCTTCATCAAACTTTGATTTTAAATCTTTTAAATAAGGCATTTCTTTTCGGCAGGGCGAACACCAACTTGCCCAGAAATCAACAAGAACTACCTTGCCTTTATAATTTAAAAGAACCTCTTCAAAAGTTAATTCATTTTCATTCACAAGATTGGTTAAAACACCAATATTTCTATCTGTTTTGTTGAGCTTATCGGTGTTTAGTTCTTGTTTATGTAGTACATCCTTCCATTTGTTTTTTAGTTCTTCATTTGTGTTTATAGTATTGAACGTTTTTAGATACTTTTTAAATTTTGATTTCTCAATGAAAAAAATACTCTTGAGGTAAGCATCCAACATAACGTTCTTAGTGTCGTTCCTTAAAAAGGTTTCATTGTTGGCAATGAAGTCGAATAGAACAGAATTTAAAACTCTTTTGTTTTTATTGAAATATTTATAGAGAATTAACGCTCTTAAAAACCCGATGTAATTTATGTTAGTAAATAAGGCTTCATTGTTGAGTTCAACACCTAAGTCATCAATATCGATTTCTGTTTTATGATACCTCGCTTCTCTTAGTTTTGAGGTGGCAAATTTCAATTTTTGATTGATTTTATTTGTTGAGTGAAACGCATTCGAAATACTATTACTTGCCTTTAAGCTATCTAATAGTTTGATTGCATTTTGATAAATTTTATCGTAATCATAACTATTGTTTCGAAAGTTTTGCCCATCATCTACTACTATTGCACTCTTCTCAATGTTGTAAGTGTATAATAAATAATCAAAATTGATTTCGCTCCATGTTTTATCACTATTCGATATACTGAAAACAGGGTACTTTGCTTTTGTGGACTTGTTAATGGATATATCTAGCACATCAATGAGCAGGCTATCTCCTTTTTGAAGTTTTAGTTCATAAAAAAGTGAAATAAATGGATCACCACCTATTATCCTGATTGCATTTTGAGTTGGAATAACAACCGATGTTTTCTGCTCTTTTTTTCCTAGATACAACATATCAGGTTTGTCTTGCAGGTCATCAACAAAAAGATTTATAAAAAATGAGCTTATCGTATCATTTACACTAATAACAACTTCATTTCTTTTTTCAATGGTTTCATTTTTAGCAATTGAAATCTCTGTAATGCTGTTTTTCTGTTCTTCTTGACAAGCTAAAAGGGACAGCAGTAAAAATAATAGTAGTATATTTTTCATCAGTTTGTATGTAATTCGTTTGTTTTTAGTTTTTTGGGTTTGTTGGTAATAAGGTACGAACATTAAAAGCAATTTATTCTATAAGGCTTAATTTCCGAAGTAGAGCATTCGACCTCAAATCTAAATTTGTATTTCCGAAATTGTAGTTTCTCATTAATATTATGCCATAATTGCTATTTTTTTCATATTCGAAATGGGCAGAATATCCAGCATTCGATCCTCCATGTCCAACTGTATGTATACCTTGGTCTGAATATAAGTCAAAGCCAAAACTATAGTTAGATCTTAATCTGGTTGTAGGGGTTTGTGTTGTTTGTAGTATTTCAATACTTTGTTCATTTAAAAGTTTTGAATAGCCCATGCACGCTAGCATAAACTTAACCATGTCGCCAGGAGTAGAGTAGATACCACCATTTGGTATTCTGTATCCAACCTCAGTCTGTTCGCGTTTAGGTCTTTCGTAATTTAGTTCGGCAGTTGGTCCGCCAGCCATGCCTTTTGCTAAGTTGTTCTTTTGATTTTCAGGAATATTAAAATATGTATTGTTCATTTCTAAAGATTTGAAAATCTTGTCTCGGACCAATTCGATATAAGGCCTATTGGCAGCTTTTGAAAGTGTCAAACCTAAAATAGCAAATCCAATGTTTGAATATCCAAATCTTTCTCCAGGTTTTGAGCGAAAGGAAGTTTCTGGTAATGCTTTAATAAGGTTGTTTTCCCAATCATTAATAGTTCCAAAGCGTACGTTTTCATCCCGACTTCTAGATTCTCTATCTATTCCGGAAGTATGCGCTGCCAATTGTTTTATAGTAATAGGCTCGTATTTATCATAGTCAACTAAAGATTTAATTTCTGGTAAATAGTTTTCAACAGGGTCATTTATATCGATGACACCATCTTGCTGGAGCTGAAGCATTAAAAACCCAGCGAATGACTTCGAAATTGAACCTATCCTAAAAAGTGTATTCAAATTTGAGGGTCCATAAGATTCCAATGCCAAAATTGAATCATTATGAATGATTGCAAGTGAAATGCTTCCCTCAATATTATCGTCTTTCAGGTCGTTTTCTACCAATGCTGTAAACTGTGATATGATTTCGGCTTTAGTTGGCTTTAGCTCCTCATTTTTAGTGATAGGTGCATTGCAAGTAAATAGTGTTAGTGTGGCTGCGAATAATAACGTTCTTTTCATTATTTAATTGGTATAAGAGTGATCTTAGGTACTGAAATGAAAAGTTGCCGAAAGGTCATCAATTTCATTACTCTACAAATGTAGAATAAAATATACATTCTACAAATGTAGAGGATGGTTTTTTGTAAACTGACTTTAATGTACGCGTTTATGGTCTGATATGACTGGCCGTTTTGTGTATTATGATATTATGAGGTAAGTAGTTAATCAGGTACTTCGCTAGCACCCATATTTATGTTTTATTTAATCCATTCAATGTCATGCCCAACATCACCTTCTTCAATTTCTCCAACTTTAAATTTCAAAATTTGAGTAACCACCTTTTTTACATCAGACTTCCATTTCAACCATTCATTTAATTCCATTCTAGCAACAAAATGGAGTCCGCTTGGTTCAACCGAAGCAAAAATTGACTTTTCGTTGTCGTTGTAACTAAACCAATAAGGGATTCCGTTTTCTCCTTTTCCATCTTTTCCGAATCCAATCCAGCCTTCCATTTTTTCATAAACTAAAGGAACTTTGTCCCAAATCTCTTTGGGTAAATCATATCTGATGTTTAAGTTACATTCTTGAAGTTCCATTTGTTTAAATTACCTGATCTATGTTGTCCATAGGTTTGGACAACTAATTTAGCAAATACAAACCACATAGAAAGCCTTCGAGCGTTTTCATAAGTAGGCGAGTGGTACCAATGAATTAGATGTAACACTGTTAAACATTAAATCGTTCGTTTAGTGCATTACTAAGGATCTCATAACCTTTGATGAGTTCTTTCTTTTCAGCGCCTATACCTATTCTAAAATGCTTATCCATACCATACACATCTCCAGCTAAAATAAAGACTCCTTTTTCCAAACGTAACCAATCTGATAATTCGGTAGAATTAATGGGATATTTATATTTTATAAAAACCATACCACCTGCTTTAGGCGGGACAAACTCTAATGAATCACCATGTTTTTCAGTCCATTCTTGAGTTATTTTAAGATTTTCGTTAAGCATGGAAATATTTCTTCTTAGAACCTCTTTTCTTTTTTCTGGTTGCAATACGATTTCACCAATTTTATGGCTTAATATGCCTGCAGTTATTGATGTGTAATCGTGGTATGCCCATGTGTTTGCTATTAACTTTTCTGGTCCAACAAGCCAACCTAAACGTAAACCTGGAAGTGCATAAGCCTTGGAAAGTCCGCCATTCACCATAACTTTATCATACATGCCATAAAAGCTCGGTTTTTCGACGTTGTCTAGATCGGCTCCTTTATAAACTTCATCACAATAAATCCATACGTCATACTTTTTTGCAATGTTAACGATGGCTTTCATTTCTTCTAATCTTAGTACGTATCCAGTTGGATTGTTAGGGTTGCATAAAGCGATCATATTAGTTTTAGAATTCATTTTAGATTCTAATTCTTCTAAATCGGGTTTCCAGTTATGTTCTTCTTTTAAATGAAATTTTTTAGGTGTGCATCCCATTTCTTCAACAATACCCCATATTTGCATGTAGTTTGGCACCATCATTACGACTTCGTCTCCTGGTTTTAAAATGGTATGACAGGCAATAAAATTAGCTTCGGCAGAACCATTGGTTACTAAAATATTATCCTCATTACAATTTGGGTATAGCTGAGAAATGATTTGTCTTAGCGGAATAGAACCATTGGTTTGTCCATACCCTAAAACTGTAGAAGTGATCATTTTTATTTGGTCTGGAGTTAATAGTTCTTCAAGCGTATATGGATGAAACCCACTTTCGGTTAAATTAATTGGAACCGTATTTTCATATAAAGATTGAATGCGTTCGAGGTCAAAAGTTCTAATATTCATGATGTTAAATTTTGTTGTTGTTAATTATGGCTGTGGCAATCATAATGTCTTGCACTGCAACACCAGTTAAATCGGCTATTGTTATTTGGTCGTTATTTTGTCTACCTAATTCTGGATTTTTTATAAGATGTCCTAATTCAATAAGTTTATCTTTTGGTAAGCAATTGTCTTGTCTTGCTTTAAAAATTTCGCCTCTAGTTTTAGATTGTGCAATGCTATCTGAAACGATAATGTCTGCTTTTTTTATGATAGCAGATTCCAGTTCTATTTTTTCTGGAGTGTCAGCACCTATTGCCGTTATATGTGTGCCTTTTTTTATCTGTGACGCCAGTAATAATGGTTGCGTTGTTGGTGTTGTGGTAATAATAATGTTGCAGCTGTCTGCCAATTCTTGTATGGAAGACGCTATTGTAATGTTATAACCTGAATCTTTAAAATAATTTTTGAATGCATTTACATTTTCTGTTGTTCTACCCCAAACAACTATCTCTTTGCAAGCACTTACTGTATTAAGGTATTTTAATTGAAGTTTAGCCTGTATGCCTGTGCCAATAACTCCGATTTTAGTATGGTGTTTAGGTGCTAAGTGTTTTAAGGTTATCATGCTTGCGATAGCCGTACGAATGTCTGTAAGATGTCCTTCGTCTAACAAAATTGCCTCAAGAACTCCTGTGTGTTGGCTAAAGACTAACATGACACCTTGACTAGATTTTAATCCAAGTCTTGGATTCTCATAAAAACCAGATGCTATTTTTATGACAAAATAGGGCTGATTGAGGATATAACCATATTTAATATGAGACTCGCCTTTAGGATTTTCAAATAGTAGTTCACCTACTGGTGGGACAATAGCTTTATTAGAGGACAGTGCGATAAATCCTTCCTCTATTAAAGGAATTAAATCTAAGGTCTCTAATGTACTTGTAATTTGAGATAAGGATAAAACTAATGGTACTTTTGTAGTCATTCTAATAAAATATTAATTTTATTAGAGTAGCACTATAGTTGTGCAAGAATGAAACTTATTTTCCAAAATCTTCTCTAATGATAAAAATAAGCTCAACACTAAATACAGTGTCTAAAATTCTCCTAGGGCAAATATAATAATATTTTCTGAACGGTTTCTTTTAAAATTAAGATAGGTTATTGTTCTAATCAACAATGACGACATTGCCACGATTCCTAATCAACATCACCTGTATTATTTTCCCAACCAATTCTGGATTAATTTTCATGCGGTCGGCTATAAGTTCTATTACTTTTTCTTCATCTTTTTTAATAATACCATCGGCTAAGACGATTTCAATAGCCATAGAAAATAATGTGTCTTTATCGCTTTCGTTTATAAATTCAGAGCACGCTTCAACTAAACCAATACCACCAATTTTTAGTTTTGCTTCTACAACAGAGTTATAAAGTGGTGAAATATCTACACCCGAGAATTTTTGCTTATGAACTATCATTCTAGACAGTGCATCGATTTCCACATCGCTTACAACATTATCCGAGGACATACAAGCATATAGAATTCCAATCCAAGCCTCTAAATCTGAATGCGGTTTGTAAATAACGTCTTGTGTCTTTTTTATGAATTGATCAAATAGCCCCATTTTTGTGTATTTATATTTTTGTTAAAAATATGATTTTTATGACTTAAAGTTGCATTATTTACTTGTCGCAAAAATCATTAGCATTATATATTGTAAATATTTCATTTCTCAGAGTGACGCTAATGGTCTCGTATGACCATGAGTTATGAGATTAAAGTTAATGTTTTTCGGATTAACACTAGGATTAGCAATTTCGTATAGAGCTAGACGAAGTTAAAGCCGTCATAATTGGGCTAGACGCTATTATTTGCTAGAATTTTTCCATTCAGATAGTATACGTTTTCGTTTCTTTCGTTTTTTTCCTCTTACACGTTTCAATCTGTCTTTACTAAATAACCATGAAATGTACCTTTCCTTAAATTCGTTGTTATTTAGATAGTTATTTATACCTAAATAATATTCAATTTTATTTGGATTATTTGCGCAATAAGTCAACAAGCAATTCTGAATTTGGGTAACAGTATAGTATGGCATTACTTCAATTCTATCGGCCAAAATAATAGCGATTTCCCCTTTTGTTATATTGCGATTATGACATTCTGATTTAACTTGAGTTCGTGTAGAATCGGTAAAAAAACCTGAAAGTGTAAGCAAAGATTTTTCTCCAAAATTAATTATTCTTTTGGCTTGCACTGTTTTTATTATGTCTTTTGAGGTCTCTGTTTTGGTAATTGCGTTGAGTAATGAATCAATTTCAGATTTGGTTTGCGAAAAAGTCAAATTATGATTCAGAAGTAAAGTCAATAGTATTAATCCAAGTTGTTTCATTTTGTTTAGATTTATTTTCAAATCTATTCCTTGTTTAATTGTTTAGAAACTCTAAATGAGTGAATGGTAATTTTCAATTAGGCAGCGGTCTTCTCTGGAAGTTCTGTTCCTAATTTTCTTTCCAGATAATTTTTACTTTTTCGTTTGCTTTTGAATCCAATCTATGAGGTCATCTTTATCTAATGTATACCAAGTTGATTGGACAAACTTCTTTTGTGGCGGATTCAAAACAATTAACTCAGTATTTTTGTTTCCAGCAAGTTCTAGTTCGGCTAAAAACCCAACAATATCGGTAGCATTGTTTTCATATAATGTTCTGAGGTATTTCGTTAATCTATATTTTATAGCAGGTTCTATATAAGCTCTTATAGCATAGGTTTTGTATAACTTGATATTTTGATTTTTTTCGTCAAAATAGCTATATGAAGAGAAATTGTGATACTGTTCTGGCGCAGTTTTGGGTGTGCCTTTTAAATGAGTTTCCAACATATAGTTTATAAACTTTGGTTCCCAGAGACTAATCTTGTTGATTCTTATATCGCGTTTATGTTGATACCATTTTCTTGTCCAATCTAGCGTGAAGTTACAAAGGACAATGCCTTCAATATTGACCTTAAATTCATGGTTGCCTTCCTTCATAAATTTAATATATCTCATAGCTCTATGACCTACTAAACTTGCCCCTAAAAAGAAAACATTTTTATTTGGCAACTTATGCTTGACAAAGACTTCACGAATGTGATGATGTGTAGACTGCATTGATGCCTTAGAAAAGTAAAAGTCGAATGGAATTTCGGTAGACACAGATAGCACAGCAAAACCTTTTTCAGAAGCCTGATCATAAATTAGCTTTGCGTTCATGTTTTTTTTGTCGTATCCTGAATCCTCTAGAAAAATGAGTGTGCCTTTAATCGTCTTATGTTCTGGAAGCATCAGTGTATAACCGCTTTGGATTAATGGTACGAAATCTGCATCTCCTGGTCCAACTCTCAGACTATCCGTTTTTATTGGCTCGTAATGTTCAATCTGTTTCTGTGAAAAGGATTTTATACTGAAAAGGGCCAGAATGATTAAGAGGAATAGCTGAGAAGGTGTTTTCATTATCGTTTGTTTCAATGAGCAACTAAGATAACAAAAGGGGACGAATCTAAGGACACTCCCCAGATTTTAGCAATCAGTTTATTCGAGTAATGCCTCTGCTGCATAAAAAGAACAATCTGTTATGTCAGCATTTTCTAATATGTAAAGAGGAATCTAATATGGTCATTTTTAATTCCGAACTATTGATAAACCAATAAAGAGTATTTAGTCCTTCACTTTTGCATTTCTATCGGTGCCTCCATTATCATACAAGCCTTGCAGGGCAGTTATGGCGTTCCCTTCGTTCAAAAATCGTATTCTAAAGCTGTCCAGGCCATTTAACATAAATTCATTGTTACTATAAGGAATTAATTCATATTTCGTCCCTCGACCGCGTTGATAGAATAATTTACCTTTCTCGAAAGTCACAACACGTGGCCCATAAATTCCAGCGAATTTTTCTAATGTCTTAGCATCTAAGGTCACTGGATTCGTTTTTAACCTTAGTTCGGCGAGTGGCCATTCGTAAAACGCCTTTAGGCCTTCGTCCTTGTTATTTTTACTAAGTAATTCTAGAGCTTCCATATAGGCTACATCTAATGCGTCAATAGCGGGTGTCTCAATATGTGGGCTCACGCCAGTACCTTCCCAATTGGTATTAGTAATGGGGTTAATTGCTCTTCCTGTTGGAACCCAAACCATAAATCTGTCCGTAGCGACAACAGAACCACCAGGATGTGCTCCACCACCAGTAGTTTCGCCTACCAGAGTAGCACGCTCTAGATGCTTTAAATTATAGCTAAACTCTTCCGCTGCCGAAAAAGTTCCGCCACTAGTTAATACGTAAACGGGAGTATCTGGACTGCGCGTACCGCTCACATGTGGTAGGGTCCAGGTTTGAGAATTTCGATCTGATGGACGCCAATAGAAATTATTCAAATGAACTGGGTTACTTCCAAAGAGGTAACTCGTTATAAGCTGGATCATTGCAGGACTTCCTCCTCCGTTATTCCGAAGGTCGATAATAATCGCATCTGTATTACTCAAAAAGTTCATGGCAGATACTGCCGTTTCTCCAGCATATTCTACATCAGAAAAACTTCGAAGATCCAAATAACCAATATTGCCAGCCATAATTTTCACTTCCTTAAAGCCAAAGTTGTTGCGTTTCATATTGTTGATATAGCGATTCAAATAAGCAATACTATCTTCGGCAGTAACGGTCTGTTGTTGCTCGGCTATTCTCCCTGGAGCAAAAGTGACTCTTATATGTTTATCCTTACTGATTGCCCGAAGATCTGTAGTTAAAGTGTTGGCAAATTCCTGAGGATCTAGGATGGATTTATAATCGCCATCCTTAAGTTTCAATTCAATACTTGAGGCCATTTTCTTGGCAACCTCGGGGAAAACATAGTTTGCGTTTAGTTTACTAGATATAGAGTCAACAACAGTTTGATGCTCTTTGGGTGTTAATGGTTCAGCATTTTGCTGGGCATTTAGCGGAGAGGTGAGTAGTATTGAAAATGTAACTGTGATTGCAGCAAATTTGATTATAGCTTTCATAGTGTTATATTTTTATGCAATTGGTTCTGATTTTACTCAAAATGATTTCCAATTGATTAAGTTCGTTTTTTGATATTCCTTTTAATGATGATTTTCTGTTGTGGTGAATTATGGGAGGAAGCGTTTCCAATACGTCCTTTCCTTTGTTTGTGATTTCTATTTTGTAACGCCTTCTGTCTTCAGGATTCATTGAGCGTTTCAGGTATTTTTTCTGAACCATTGTATTGATCATTCGTGTCATTGATGCGTTGTCTTTAAATACCAGTTCGGCAATTTCGTTTTGAGTTAGGTCTGGATATTTATTTAGAAAGAGGAGTAACATGCCCTGGTCAATGGTCATGTCTTTTATTTTGTTGGAAATGTTCCTCTGTGCAAATTTTCGATATTCCTTAATGCTACTTTCTATGACATGAAATATTGTCTCTGACGGAAGGGGTAAGTCCATATATTATATATTTGATACAAATATAATTGATATATCAATTATATAAAAACGATTTAAGTTTTTTTTAAGTTTATAGTCTCTTTAGTTTTTAGTTTTAATTATTTTTCTAATTCTATTATTTATGATTTCGGATAAGTTCCAATTGTAAAGTTTAGAATCTGTTGTGCTGTAAAATGCTATAACAACGGCATCAATGTCTTTATAATATTTTGCAAAACTCTGGTATCCTGGTACCCAACCTGCATGTTCATACTCATAAATGGACGTGTATATGTCCTTTTCGTCTGGCTTAAATATGGACCCGTCATTTAATGCTCTTAGGAATGTCCCTACATTCTCTGCAGTGGCGAGCATGCCATGCTCATCTTCTTTTAAATCAAAAGGGTGCCCTACATGATAGCCGCTCATAACATGGTCTAAGTTTACATTATTTAAAGAGCTGTAAGTGTTGTTCAGGTTTAGTGGTATTAGAATTTCTTTTTCAATGAATTGAAAGTTATCGTAGCCGAGAGCGTCATCCATTATCTTATTAATTAAAAGGTAATTGGTGTTGCAGTACTCATAGTCTTCATTGGGCTCGAAATTGGCTGGTTTATCCAAAATTAGCTCAAGACTTTCTTCAAAGGTTTGGGATGGAGTCGCCCAAAAATTTGGAGCATCAGTAAAATTAGGAATACCGCTTCTATGCTGTATCAGTAATCTCAAAGTGATGTTTTCGGCATTTTGAATCCTTCCAACCAAATCGGGAAGATAATCAGCAATTGATTTATCTAATGACAGTTTGCCAGAATTTACCAATTTGGTAACTGCCACAGCATCATATAGTTTACTAATACTTGCAATTTTAAATAGTGCGTCTGGTTTGGCAGGTATTTTAGATTCTCGATTATGCCAACCAGAAGCAAAATATTGAGGAGCTTTGTTTGCTTGGTCAACATAAACGATTATTCCATCAAACCCATGATTAATGGCCTCATCTAACTGTTCTTGAATCGTATTTGGTAGAGGAAGAATCCATGCCTTTACTAGTAGCCATGGCACAAAAAACAATGAGGTTATTGTTCCAACAAATAGAACTATTCGAATTATTATTGTTTTTTTTCGTTTATTCATTACGATACGAACTTTTAATGTGTCTGTTAGTTTAAGATTAACATTAACATGTGCAAAGTAGCAATCATATCTTAACAATTGAAATTATTAATTTCTGAACTGTTGAAAATTCTTGATAGAATGTAGAATCATAATTTATTTCATCAAATAATCTATATCACTTTTGTGATATTTTAGGGTTTTTGAGTACACAAAATAAGTAAATTACTATATACATTATTAGCAACTAGAGTTTTTAGTTTGTGTCTAAAAAATCCTTTGCAATAATATCAACGACTTTATGATGAGCATTCCACTTATTATAAACTTCAGCTGCCCATTTTCGTATTAAGTCTTTAGATATTAATTCATTAGTGGACTTCTCTTTTATATAAGAGCTTGTGATTTTCCCTCGTTTATTAGTTTCTGGTGGAGATAGACGTTCAGTTTGTTTATGACGTTTATACTTATTCAGATAATCACTTAATTTAGGTGATAGCTTGTAAGTCCATTTTATATTATACTTAAAAATTAAATGAAGTCTTGTAAGATGAAAATGATTACTCCATCTACCATGAATTTCAGGATGTTGTAACGTGTGAGCATCAACAATCAGAAACTTATATATATGGTTTTCAGCATTAGCAAAATCAATATATTGAAATCCAAAATTAAAAATTTCTAGGCACTCATGAATTCCTCTTTGTGTCTTTGCTCCACAAAATTGACACTTGCCATTGTCTAAAAGTACTATTCCATTTTTTTTAGCTAAATCGATGTAATCTTGCATTATTCTTTTCGCTTATTGTCAACGTGTTCGTGTATGGTTTACTTCACTTTACTAAGTCGTTATGCTCATACGTTGCGTTGGCTAAAACTAAGTTAACAAAAGAAAACGAACCATAGGGAAATCTCAAGGATTTTTGGAGTACGCACAGAATAAGAATATGAGGCTGTATATGTTGCTGTATACTGTTTTATTTACTGTACATTATAGTTTTTATAAAATTCAGCTAAACCTTGATAAAAGGTTATATATGGAGTGGTCATGTGAATTTGATTCTCGATATAATCATATTTCCATGAAAGTGATTTAGGAGCTTTGTTTTTTAAAATTTCAACAAACTTACCAAGAGCTTCAGTAGCTCTTTCTCCCTCTGCTTCTAGCTTAGTCATAGTTAGATATATAGACGTGTCTAAGGTTGTGTTTTGCTTAAACAAATTTTCATATTTATCTAGTAATTCGGAATTCAAAATCTGTATAACTGGACTCGCTACGATATAATTGTCAAACAATGAGGGCTGTGTGGCTAAATAGTTTAAAACAAATGCCCCAGCCATAGAGTGACCAAAAATAGTTTTTTGGTCATTAGTTCTATATTTGTTTTCAACAAAATCTATCACTTCGTTCTTTATAAATTGCATAAACTTACCTCTTTCGCGAGCTAAATCCCTACCTCTTGTTCCTCTATTATTAGGGATTCCAACGATAATACTCTCGGGAATTTTTTCGTTCTCTTCTAGGATAGTTACTGCAATAGTGGCATGATAGAAATGGTTATTTCCATCTAGAAGATAAATGACAGGGTATTCTTTTTCGGAACTATCATAATTGGAAGGTAAATGAATTAAAATATCGCGTTTTTCGTTTAAGACATCTGATTGAAAGCTATATTTATCACCAATTTGAAAATTAATAGATTCAACATTGAGATTTTGTTGTGCTTGAATTGAAAAAACAAGGAATAATGTTATTAATAGAGAGTAGAATTTTACCATTTTGATTCGTTTAGATTTTGCTCGAAAGTATCACCATTAGATTGAAAATTAATTAGAAATTCTTCAAATTATAACTACTTTAACACTAGTTCTTAATTCTATGTTAAGTGATAACTTAATTAGATATTTGGAATGATATTGATCGAAGATCGCTTTTATCTATTCGAATTATAAATTGGTTGTATGCGCTGTTAGCGGTTGTTTGCTTTCTTAATTTTCCACTTCATCTGTTAAAAAAGCATCTTGAGATATGAGTTTTTTAAGATAATATCCAATTTCCCAATTGCGATGTACATTGCTGAAATATCCCGATCCAGGACCTTTGGCAAATAGAGGTACAACAGCAGCTGTATGATCTTTTGTTGACCATTTTATTTGCAGATTCGGATAAGTGTCAAAATCAGCTACGGCCGCAATACCACCTGTTTCGTGATCTGCTGTAAAAAGAACTAAAGTTTCTCCATTTGTTTTTGAAAAATTTAAAACAAGGGCAAGTGTTTCTTGAATAGATTTCAAGCCATTTAAAACCCTTTTAGAATCATTTTCGTGCGAAGCTGCATCCATTTCTTCACTTTCTAGGAGCAGCACAAATGGCTTATCTTGAGATGACATATAAGTTAATGCCGTTTCAGTTAAGGTTAAGAGATTAGGAGAAGAGTTCATGTCCTGAATTTCATCTTCCTTGAAAATTGCGGCTATAGGTTTTAAGAAACTATCGTTAGCAGGAATCTCTAACGACTTATCAAGAATTAGAAATCGCTTTCTTAAAATATCAAGACTTTCACTTTCTTCAGGCACGTCATCTTCACCCACATCTTCGAGTTCGCCAAAAATTAAATCTATTTCACTTGCTGCAATTTGTTTAAGGATACTTCTAGCATCATCCTCATTTCTAATATGTGCCGAAAATGCTGCAGGTGTGCCGTCCCATACATAGGAATCTGTTACTATACCTGTATTATATTGCCAATGTGATGCTAATTCAAGTACATTTTGTAAGGGCTTTTGGTCTTTATCGATACCAATATGACCAAAATTTGTTGATGTTCCTGTTGCCATAGCCGTTGCAGATGCTTCCGAATCTGTAAGTGGTCCATAGTAGGATCTTGTATCGTGCCATCCTTTAACGTCAAATTGGTGCCATACGGAAACCGTGTTTTCTAACTGCTGAGTTTGTAAGGCAAGAGATAAATGACTAAAACCCATACCATCTGCGATAAAGATTATAATGTTTTTTGGCTTGTTTTCTTTGTATTCAAAATTCACTTCTCTCTCAACGCGTTCAGGCGAAAACTCAATGTCAAATGAAGGTTTTGAAACTGAAATATTGAAGATGTACATTATACTAAAGAGAAGTCCAAGTAGTATTACTGTTGTTAGAAGGCTGATTTTTTTCCAGTTTTTCATAAATAATAACTTACGAGTTCGTGTATGATTTGTGCGGAATCGCCCGCTGGATTATTCCGCCTAAATTCAGCCGTTTTGATTTATACTTAATATTTTAGTATGGAACAAAACCACAATGTGTTATAGCTATTATTGGCGTGTCCTTTATTATATTATAAAAATATGACTTATTTAAAGAGTATTCAAGAATCCATTAAGATCTTGATCTTTTTCCAGTTGCAATTTTTTCTTTAATCTATATTTTGATTTCAGCACGCTATCTGGCAAAACATTAAGCATCGATGCAATTTCTTTTGTAGAAAGACTCATTCTAAGAAAAGAAGCTAAGCGCATTTCTTTTTCTGTAATATCTTCTGATATGGCTTTAATTTTATTGTCGAAGTTATTATGCACTTCGGAGAAATAAGATTTAAACACTTCCCAATCCTTGTCTTCAGCACTTTCCTTTTTAAGGAGCATTACCAAACGTCTAAACTCTACTTTAAAAAGTTCTGGTGATTTCTTGATCTTTTCTAAGTTTTCTTTAAGCTCTTGAATGAATGTATTTTTTTGAACTAGATGCAGTGTTTGAGAAGTCAGTTCTTTCTTTTTGAATTCAATTTCCTGTTTATAGATAGCTTCTTGCTTTTCACGCTCAATCTTATTTTTTTTAATACGTTGCTTAAACCCAAAATAAAGAAGTGCAGCAATGGCAATAAAAGAAAACATGCCAACACCATATAAGGTTTTTTGAAGATTACTTAATGACACATTTTTTTCTAATAACTCAATCTGATTTTCTCGTTTTTCAGCTTCATATAATTCTCTCATATTTGCAATTTCCTTCTCCTTGTCTTTAGTAAAAATAGAGTCCTTTTTTGTAATATATTCTTCATAAACCTCCACAGCTTCAGAGCTTTTATTATTTATGGCTAATGCTTCAGCATGTAACCTAACACATACTAAATAAGCATCAGAAATTCCTCTTGCCTTTTCTTCATTGTAAATAATAGTCGTTTCTTTTAAAGCCAAATCTTTATCATTCTTATCTATATATACTTGTGCGAGATAACGTCTACTCATATTTTCTAAAATCTTATTGCCTATTTCTTGAGATTTCTTAATTGTCTCTTTAAGGGTTGTAATGGCTTTATCGAAGTCGCCATCTAAATAGTAGGCATGCCCTAAATGCGATTTCCCAGTTAATATACCATTCTGATCGTCTATAGCTTCAAAGATTTGAATACCCTTTGGTAATTCTTCTAAAGCTAACTTATGGTTGCCATTATCGAGTGAAACCATACCTAGACTTATAATTGCAGCACCATACATTCCTTTATCATTTTCTTCTAAAAAACCATTAGCAGCTTCCCGGTAATTCGAAATGGCCAAATCATAATCACCATTTGAAGCATATGCATTTGCTAGTGTAAAAGACAATCCACTTTCCCTGTGAATGTCATTACTAGCTTCTACAAATACTCTAGTATCTAACAATAATTCAATGGATTTTTTAATATTACCAATTCGTCTATACGAACTGGCCAATCGAATTCTACTCATAGCTATTGTACTACTGTCATTTGCATATTCTGCCCAGTAAATGGCCTTTTCATAAGTTGGGATAAGACTATCAATTGTTCCATTTCTAGAATATGCGTAACCAAGCTCTCGTAACAATCTATTTGTTACTAATGGATGATTCTTACCATCAAGCTCTAAGCCGCGTTTTGCATAAGCAATATGATCTTCACTATTACCAACAAAATCTAGCACATTGCATATTTCAAAATACGTTTGCGCCAATATAGAATCATTATCTACTCTAATAGATTCTTTTAATGCATTTTCAAAAAAGGTATTACAATTTGATTTTTGTTCTTTGACACAATCTTTACCTTGATTAATAAATGTCATTTGTTTTTCTGGTAATTCATAAATTACATTTTGAGCATATAAGTTTAGTAACCCGAAGGTGATAAAAGAGAAAATAAAAAGAGGTCTTTGCATAATGATAATTTCTAGATAACTAAGTTAAACATTATAACTAGTTATTTTACTTCAATTCCGTTGTCTATCTATGTCAAAAAGAAGGTGATCCATGTCGTGTCCATAAAAAATCGAATGTTAAGGTTGTTAATATATTGATTGTCAATTACTTGTGTAAGTTAAATAATGTCTCGTCTATACATGTTTCATAACATGTGTCCATACTTTGTCCATGCCGAAAATTAGATTTTAGATGCTTTCATATCTAGTTTTGGAGTATAGAACAATCGATATAATCATTTTTGTGGTGTCTTATTTTGGATAAGGCTGCAGACTTACCAAACTAAGATTACTACAAATTCAATAACCACAAAAACAAATATTATGAAAACAACATTTAACATTGGGTTTCGAAAATTAGTTTATTTAGCCTTTTTATTATTAATCATTGGATGTAGCAAAGATGAAGATGTTATCGAAGGACCAGGACCAGGAGATGGAGAACTACAAGAAACAGCAGGAATTTCTGTTAATGACCTCGAAAGTTATCTTGGGGATATTGGCCTTAAAATTAATACAAGACCGATTGCAAAAAAAGGATATACGCCTGCAACGGTTACACTTGAAACAGATGCAGTTCACGGTAATTATGATCAAGAATTAACTGTTGATCCCTTCACACAAGTAGCGCAACTCTCTATTGCCATCGAAGATTTATCGGAAGATGCAGAAAATGAACTTCGAAATGGAATTCCTTTAAGTATTATCGTTAGAGACAGTAATAATCAAGAACTTATTTCTGAATCTTTTAGCATCGTTAACTTTTTAGAAAACGGTACTTCTATAATCCCTAATACTTCTGATTTACAATTTTTAACAGAAGAAATTAGCTTTAAAGAAAATATGCCCCATTTTCTTCAAACTGTTGATGCAAACGGAAATTATGGTGATCAAGTTGTAGAGAAACCATCCGCTGCAGGTAACAGCTTTACCAAATTAAAAAGAGATTTTTCTACATTTAACGCAT
Source organism: uncultured Psychroserpens sp. (assembly GCF_947492715.1). Lineage (GTDB taxonomy): Bacteria > Bacteroidota > Bacteroidia > Flavobacteriales > Flavobacteriaceae > Psychroserpens. The sequence goes on along the minus strand of NZ_CANLNS010000002.1, from coordinate 480,534 downwards.
CTTGGTCTAATCACCAATACTATTTTTATAAATTTCCGAATGAAGAAAATGTTTTTGCAATATATAGCAACCATACCAATAGTTATTTAAGAATTGGTAATACACAAAGACAATTTTCGCAATCAGGTGTATATTCTTATCCATCAACAGATCCAAGTGTACTTGGAGCAGATTTAAAGTTTAAAATAACTAAAGAAGATAATGGCCTATATGTAATAAGAGGCATGGCAGATAATAAAGTAATAAGAAGTTACACTGACGCCGGTGAAACCTACTGGCATACTAACAATTCTGGAACCATTCAATATTTTAGAATTATAGCATTAAATCTTTTCTGGAACGCCCAACAAGTTGAAACTACAGATTATCTTTCTCCTTTGTTTCCAGAGGTAGATTCAAATTTTGGTTTTAATAGTACTTTGGTAAACTGTACTCAAGGAGGCTTGTCACAGGTTGTTGGGATTAACGAAGTTGAAACTGTGTCAAGTACAGTAGGTTGGGAAGAATCATTGTCTATTAGCTCTCGAGAAGATTTAGAAGTGTCTGTAACCGTAGGTGTAGAGGCAGAGGCAAAGTTTTTTGGTGGTTCTGCCACAGCTAGTGGAGAAACAACAACTTCTTATGGATTTTCGCAGGAAGTTACGGAATCTCAATCGCAGTTCGAAGAAGAGACTGTTGAAGAAACTGTTGAATTTACGTTTGAACGAACAGTAACGGTTCCGCCTTTAAGTGCTTCCTTGGTATATGATGCCTATCAATCGTATTCAAATGTGAGAATACCATTTGTAAAGCAACTAATCATTACTGCTGATCAAATTGATCCTGCTAATGCTAATAATGTGTTAGGACCACTTACTGGTGCTGATTTAGTTACGCAATTAAGGATGAACAACTTTAATGGATTAATTACTGAAGTTGGGTCTAATTTTGTAAGAGTAACGTTAAGGGGAACAAGTATTTTAGATAATATTATTGAAACTCAAAGTGTATTTACACCTGCTGATTTTAACTGTAACTAATATTGCTAATAATAAGAGTAATTGTATTTAGAATTGCCCATTTTAAATTCTAAAAAAATGAAAACAAAAATATATTTAATAATCGTAGCATTATCTATAAGTAATAGTTGGGCGCAATTAAGTGTTACAGCTACTTCTACAGATTTTTCTATCGATTTCGACACCTCAATCAGTGGTGTTAATGAGGGAGCTTATGATGGTACAGGTTTTAACCCTGCTCCAAGCACAGGTGACTTAGACGGAAATGCATGGGAAATAACGGGTTTTAGTCTTGGTAACCAAGCCTATGATGCAACGAGTACAAGTGGAGATATGGCAAGAGGAAGCTCCACAGGAGAGGTTGCGAGCGGAGGTCTATATGCTTTTGAAGTAGCGGCTTCAGATTTTGCATTTGGCATGCAACCTACAGGCTCAGATTTTACACCAGGAACCATTACGTTAAAGGTAACTAACAATACTGGAATCACTATTTCTGATATAGAGATAGCCTATGAAATTTGGAATTTAAATAATGCAGATAGAGCAAACAGTTTAAATTTTTCGTATAGTACTGACGACTTATTCTATACAGATATTGGAGCTTTAGACTATACTTCTCCAGAAGCTCCAAATGCATCGCCTTGGGTTAAAAATGACAGAAGTACTGTAATAACCGGATTAACACTTGATAATGGAGATACCTTATACTTAAGATGGACAGGGAGCGATGAATCGGGAAGTGCCGCTAGAGATGAATTTGCTATTGATGATATTACAGTTAATTTTGCTAACACGCTTAGTATAGACGATTCTAATTTTGAGAAGATCAGTATTTATACCATAAATAACTCAATACTGATTGATGGATTACAAGCAGGCAATACCTTGTTAGACGTATATAATATTTTAGGAAAATTAGTAAATACTAATACTTTTAAAGCCACTGGTAAAATTCAAAAAATTGAATTGTCAGAATCACTTGATCAAGGCATCTACATTGTTCGTTTAAAAACTGAGAAAGGGATATTAAGCAAAAAAATAATAAAGAGATAAAACTGAACAATTAAGAAGTTTCAACCAGCTCTAGAAGGTCAAAAATCAAGTTAGTCGTAAACAAGCCATAGTTCACTATGGCTTTGTTGTTTTCAATCTACCTATCGCTCAATCATCATGAATGCGTAAACGATCTCTAATTTTTAAAATTAGCTTCTATGCTGTATACAGATTGCGTTGGCTAGGACGAAATTAGCAAAAGAAAACCAACCTAAGGGAAATCCGTAGGATTTCCCGAATACATAAAGAACAACCAATTAATCATACATGTTGTTAGCCGCTATCATTTACCTATCTTGGATCGGCATCATCTACATAGTTTTTCACGCTAATCTTTATCATATAGTGGTCAGATAAAAAGCGATCATGTTGTTCTAAATCAGATGAACGCAAGACATACTGCCTACTGTACTTAAATTCTGGTCTTTCCTCCGAGACAAATATTCTGTCAAATGGAGCTTCATTATATTGTTTACTCCAATATGTTGCCGAATCATTGTTGTTTAAATCAATAAATCCACGAGTAACAAACGCTTCTATTGCAGGTTCATCGTTGCGTAAAACGTTTGTATCTCCAAGTAAAATAAGGCTTGGGTCTATGGTGTCCTTGATTTCATCTAACGCATCACATAGCGTTTGAGCTTCTTTTCCTCGTACAATTCTATTTTTAGTTACACCTCCATAATTCGATTTCATATGGAGAGGAACAATTGAAATCGTTCTTTTTTCAGCTTGCTTTTCCCATTCTCCAGCAGAATTGCGACGCCAAGCATCAATTTCAGATGTGAAATGGAGAAGATGTGGTTTGCGGTCCCAGAGATTGTAATCTCCATCTTTATGTTTTACATTTAATGGAAATATATCACCAACAGTGAGTCGCTCAGTATTCCATAATACCGTACAGAGTTGAGAACGATCTCCTGATTTTCGGTTGGGCAGAATAACGTAACTCCATTTTACATTTAGATGCTCTTCAAGTAGAAAACAGACAACGTCTAAATCTGAATTTCTTCGTTCTGTAACGGCTCTACTCTCAATTAATGGTTGATTATCAAATAGACGAACCTCTTCGTCTGATGGGGTCACATAAACCTCTTGGAGTGCAATGAGATCTATTCCAGCCATCTCTATATGATCTGCTAAAGCGTATGCGCTTTGCTTTTTAGTAGCTCTTGATTGTCCAGAAAGGTGTTCAATGTTCCAACTTGCAATTTGTAGAGAACTCATAATATTTTATTTTTAGGATTAATAATTCAGTTGCATTGTAGCTATTAACTCGTGTATAGGGAAGTGTGCGTTAAATTGTTAATTTTCTAAAACCTCAGCACGTTTAATCTCAAAAGGTTTAAACCAATCCCAAACAGCGCCAACGCTAAATTGATTTCCCGAATCCACGAAACGAATATTATAATCGTCATGTCCATGATTGTATTTTACGAAAAACGCTAAATCATTAATTTTAAAGGGATACACGGTTATAAATAGCTCTACGCGCCAAGGTTCAACCGAAGGATGTGGTCGCTCTATAAATTCGGTATTGATTCCAAGAGAATACCTAAATTTTCCGGCGTAAGTATGTATGTATTCGTAATCGAGTTCAAAGCGATGCCTGCCATATATGCCAATATCAAAATCTGAAAACCCGCCCTTGTCTATAAGTCCGAATAATCTATTGTGAAATAGGGTGTAGGCACCAGAAAAAGAATGAGATATAAAAGGCGTATTGTTTTGACCAAAGCGATTCACTCTAAAATTTAGGCTGAGTTTAGTGAGATTGGTAGAAAAATTACCGTTGGTTCTATTGAGTAACTCAGACAGGTTGTCACTATCAGTAATCGTGGCGTGTAAGGCCGTACAGGCGTCCGACTCGTCAACCAAGGTAGAATCAAAAGTACAACCCGACTGTCCGTTTGAGAAATGACCACTTTCAACAGCAAACGAGAAAAAATTATTTCGTGGTGTTTTAACCAAACGTTGCCATCCCGCTAAAACCTTATACGATGGCATTTTCACAGGAACAGATTGTTCATCATACATTCTAATATGTGGTTGAAACGTAAAATAAAAGGCATCACTAGGTTTATGTGCAAAGTTCTGCATCACATAGCGCATATTGTTAGAAATACTATAATACACAGTTGGTTTGGCTTCAAAAAATATAGGCTCGAAGCTCACTAGATTACTCGACCACATGATGCTTGGCTTCTCATGAATAGGGTAGTACTCTTTAAATCCGCTATTAGATATGTTTTGTTTGGTCTTTGTAGAATCTTTTGCTATTTGAGCAAAGCAATAACTATGAATAAAAAGACTTAGGCAAAAAAATAATGAAAGTTTATGCATGGCAATAAATTTTATACGTCAGAAAGCAAAAATTTATAGGGAGAGATTAAATATACGATTTAATACTTTAAAATCTTAAATTTATAACATGAAAAACTATTACTTACTATTGCTAACTTTCTTCATATGTAGCTGCAATTCTCCAGAAGAAAAGAAAATTACTGAAACTAAAGGTATTCTTGAGGTAAATGAAGTTAAAACCCCTATAATCAATTTAAAAGAAGCAAATATATTAGCGCAATTACCTATTCATTGTGTTCAGGTTGAGTATCCAAATAAGCTCAATCAAACCATTGGTAGTGCAGCCGATTTACAATCGCCAAAAGCATTGCATCCTGCGTTTTATGGATGTTTTGATTGGCACTCTGCAGTTCATGGACATTGGAGTTTGGTGAGCTTATTGAGGCAGTTTCCTGAGCTCGAAGATGCTGAAAACATTAAAGCGATGCTCCTAGAAAATATATCTGAAGCCAATATTAAAGCAGAAGTAAATTATTTTTTTGGGCAATACAATAGAACCTATGAACGCACCTACGGATGGGCTTGGTTGTTAAAGTTAGCAGAAGAATTACATACTTGGGATAATCCTGTTGCAAGGGTCTTGGAGTCTAATCTCCAGCCGTTAACCGATTTAATCGTTACTAAATATTTAGAATTCTTGCCTAAACTCAATTACCCTATTCGTGTTGGCGAGCATCCTAATACTGCATTCGGACTCTCTTTTGCTTATGACTATGCGAAAACAGTTAATAATGAAGGTTTGAAGCGCCTTATAGAGCAACGTGCCAGAGATTTTTATCGTAATGATACTAATTGTCCCTTAGCTTGGGAGCCAAGCGGTTTTGATTTTTTGTCGCCATGTTTTGAAGAGGCAGCATTAATGAAACGTGTGCTTCCAGAACCAGAATTTGAAGGCTGGATTGATACATTTTTACCAGAATTAAAAGATGAAAACTTCAGTATTGAAACAGGAAAAGTAAGTGATAGAACAGATGGGAAGCTCGTGCATCTTGATGGTGTTAACTTTTCACGTGCTTGGAGTTTAAATGAAATCGCTAGAGGGTTGCAGCAATACAGTCACCTGAAAACTATTGCTAATCAGCATATAAATTACTCTTTACCAAGCATTGTGGGCGACAGCTATGAAGGCGGGCATTGGTTAGGGAGTTTTGCAATTTATGCCTTAAATTCAACAGATCGTGATTAAAAATTGGTTTAAAAATATTGGACCTGGGCCATTGGTAGCGGCGGCATTTATTGGTCCCGGAACTGTGACCGTTTGTACGCTGGCTGGTGTTGACTTTGGGTTTTCATTGCTTTGGGCGATGTTATTGTCGGTGTTTGCAACAATAGTTCTACAGGAAATGTCGGCACGTTTAGGAATTATATCTCAAAAAGGACTTTCTGAAGTGATAAGAACAGAAATTTCGAATCCATTTTTAAAAACACTAGCCATTATCTTAATTCTATCGGCAATCGTTATTGGAAATGCCGCTTACGAAGCAGGTAACATTAGTGGTAGTGTTTTGGGGCTCGAAGTATTGTTTGGGGATGCGTTTTCAAATTCAAGTGCAGTATTTAGTGTTCTTATTGGCGTTATTGCTTTTGTTTTATTGTTTATCGGAAATTATAAAGTGCTTGAAAAAGCGTTAGTGTCTTTAGTGATTTTAATGAGTCTAGCATTTTTAATTACTGCAATTTTAACAAAACCTGATATAAGTCAAATATTAAAAGGCTTATTTGTGCCTACGTTTTCTAGCGATAGCATTCTTACGATTGTTGCTTTAGTAGGAACAACAGTTGTGCCATATAACTTATTTCTTCATGCGGCTTTGGTTAAAGAGAAGTGGAAGGATAAATCAGATTTAAAACTGGCAAGGAAGGATACGATTATAGCAATAGTCTTAGGTGGAATAGTGTCTATGAGTATCATTATTTCGGCAGCTGCCATAAAAACATATGAGGTTAATAGTGCAGCAGATTTAGCAAAAGGTTTGGAACCTTTATTTGGTGATTTCGCCTCTTATTTCTTATCTATTGGCCTGTTTGCAGCAGGTATTACAAGTGCTATTACAGCGCCTTTAGCTGCGGCTTATGTCGCTTCAGGATGTTTGGGTTGGGGGTCTAATCTGAAATCGCCAAAGTTTCGTTTGGTTTGGATGTTTATTTTGGGGGTAGGAGTGTTGTTTTCTTCAATTGGCTTTAAGTCTATCGAGATTATAAAATTCGCTCAGGTAGCTAATGGTCTACTGTTGCCCATTATTGCAGGCTTTTTAATTTGGATAATGAATAAATCATCTATTCTTGGAAGATATAAAAACACTACACTTCAGAATGTTTTTGGCTTCGTTATTTTAGCTATAGCTTTATTTTTAGGAGTTAAGAGTATATTAAAAGTGTTTAATCTACTGTAATGATAGAAATTGATATTAATTGCGATTTAGGGGAAGGTGTTGGTAACGAAGCGTTCCTGATGCCCTTTATTTCTTCTTGTAATATTGCTTGTGGCGGTCATGCCGGAAATAAGATGACTATGAGTATAGTGGCTGATTTAGCAGAAAAATATAATGTAAAAATTGGCGCACATCCTTCATTTCCTGATAAAGAGAACTTTGGTAGAAAGTTATTGAATATGTCACCAGAAGCTCTTTATGATACTGTTTATACGCAGATAATGTCATTGAAAACTATTCTTGGAAATAAAGGACTTAACTTGCATCATGTTAAACCTCATGGCGCTTTGTATAACGCTGCTGTGGTTGATAAATCGGTTGCGCGCACTATCATAAAAGCTGTGAATGATATTGATAGTGGTTTGGTGCTGTACGCGCCTTATCATTCTCTTAGTGCCGAAATAGCTAAGCAAGAAGGTTTGCAAGTGATGTATGAGGCTTTTGTAGACCGAAATTATAATGAGGATTTAACCTTGGTGTCACGTCAGCAAAAAACAGCTTTAATAGATGATGCTGATCACATGTTTGAGCATATGTGTCACATGATTTTAAACGGAAAAATAATGACTGTGACTGGAGTAGAGATAGAAGTAAAAGCAGATACGTTTTGTATTCATGGCGATCATAAGAATGTGCTAAATAATTTAGAGCATTTAGTTGGTAAATTAAAGGAGAATAATATTGAAATTTCTTAAGCATATTTGACGAATTTTGAACTTACATATCGACGCTTTTCTGAAGACTCAATTTTAGTAGAATGGCCTCCTGAAATCACTAAAAGCATTGTCTATGATGTGCTGTCTTTTAAAAATATGATCTTAAATTATAATATTAAAGGAATAATTCAAATAAATAATGCATACAACTCGATATTAGTTATTTATGATTTCGCTATTGATAAAATCAATGATGAAATTTCAACGTTGAAATCCTTATACGATACACGAGTATGCATAAATAGACCAACGTTTAAATTGTGGCGAATTCCTGTGTGTTACGATGAAGAGTTTGGCTTAGATTTAGATGTTGTTTCTAAACAAAATAAACTGTCAAAATCTGAAGTTGTACGGTTACATTATGAACCAATATATACCATCTTTTTTATTGGGTTTTTACCCGGCTTTTTGTACTTAGGCGGATTGGATAAGCGGCTTCATTTTCCAAGAAGATCAAAACCACGAATACGTCTTAAAAAGGGAGCAGTCGCTATTGGAGGAGGTCAAACAGGAATTTACCCTAATGTAAGTCCGGGAGGATGGCATATTATAGGTAATTCTCCTATAGAGTTTTTTAAGTCAGCCAATGAGAATCCATGTTTTGCCCAGGCAGGAGATCAAGTTCAATTTGTTCCAATACCTAATTCAGAGTATAAGGTATTAGTTGAACAAATAAAAAACGGAACTTACCAATTAGAAAGTGAGGTGTTTGATGGTTGATGTCCTAAAAGCAGGCTTATTTGATACCATACAAGATTTTGGAAGATTTGGAATGCAAGACTATGGTGTTCCATATTCGGGTGTTATGGATACTTATTCAGCAACTCTAGGGAATTCTATATTAGGAAATGAAAAAGGAGCTGCTGTTATGGAATGTACAATTAATGGTCCGCAACTTAAGTTCAATACAGCAACCCTTATTTGTATTACAGGAGCGCTAATGCAGCCCAATTTAAATGGACAAACGGTTAGAAATAACAAGGCTATTTCAGTTAAAGAAAATGACGTATTGCGTTTTGGTAAGTTGCAGTATGGTTGTAGATGTTACATTTCAGTACTTGGCGGATTTCGTACTGAAATCGTTTTGGGAAGTAGAAGTATGTATCAAGGAATTACCTCCAAATTTAAAATAGAAAGAGGAGATAAGTTACCTATTTCTAGTCTCCATAATAGAAATACTGACAGCTTAGTTTCTATTAAAGTTAATGAAAAACACTTTCAAACTCTTGATGTAGATGTATTTATGGGGCCAGAATTTAAACAACTGAGTGTAGCACAACAGAAGCTCCTGTTTCATCAAACTTTTAGTATTTCTACTGAGAGCAATAGAATGGCCTATCAGTTTAATGAATTGTTTGTAAATGATTTAGATGAAATCATAACATCACTTGTTTTGCCAGGAACTGTGCAACTCACGCCATCTGGACAATTAATCACCTTAATGAGAGATGGTCAAACCACTGGTGGATACCCAAGAATTTTACAATTATCAAAAGACGCAATCAATATCCTGGCACAAAAGTCTTTAGGTGACAAGATTCGGTTTAAATGTATAAAATAGTAAGAAAAAACCTAAATTTTAACATAAATAGTGGTTTTGTATTAAGATTTTATATACATTACAATGCAATTAATTCAAAACTAACCAAATTATGAAAAGACTAGGACCAATTATTTTAGGGATTATTATTGGCGCTGCTGCCATGTATTTTTATTTTCATAATAATAAAAATCAAGACGGTATGAGTGATACACCAACACCAAAAGGCATTATTACGCCAAAAGAGATTAAAGTATTAACCGAAGCCTACAACCCTAGGTATGACAGCATTAATAATACTGTTTTTAGAGGCGTACAAAGCGGAGATAACCGATCATCATGGTATTCCTTGGAAGATTTACGCAATTTCCTTACACTTGCAGAAAAACAAGCAGGAGAATTAGGATACACAATGGATGGTGTTAGAATCTATCCTGGTGCATTGCCAGCAGGAATTGAGCGCCCCGGTTATTCAACATTTTTGTTTGTGCCAACAGGTTATTTAACCAAATCTGAAGGAGGCATGGCAAATATGAAACAAGGAGGTGGAAATGGTGACATTCCTGGAGGAAATGGATTGGATATGGGAGGAGAAGGAAGCCCTCCAGGTGCTAATTATCCTCAATAACCAGATTATATTTGAAGGAATTTTTATTTGATAACAGCACAATAATTACCAACGCGGTAGAATTTATTGCAGCGTTGTCTGGCACTTTATATTTAAGAAAGAATAAAAATTCAGTATTAAAGATTTTTGTTATTTATCTATGGCTCACTTTTTTTACAGAATTAGTGGGCCATTATACTTATATAATGCAAAATAACTATAGTTATGATTGGTTTGTAAAAATCAAGAATAGTTACTTTTGTTATAATAGATGGTTGTATAATGTCTATTCTTTTTTGGCGATTGGACTCATAGGGTTGTTTTATTCTAATTTAATGTCCACTAAGCTATTTCAAATAATAATTAGAAGTATTTTTATAGCATACAGCTTATTTGCTTTTGTTTTTTTTACGTTTACTGACGGATTTTTTCTAAGATCATTACCCTATAACTATATTTTTGGAGCGGTCGCTGTTTGTGCATATGTTATCTTGTATTTTATTGAGTTAATGCGCAGCGACGAAATTTTAACTTATTATAAACTCCCATCATTTTATGTGAGTATTGCCTTGTTGTTATGGTATTTATGCGCCACACCATTATTTATATTTGACAGTTATTTTTTAGCTGTAAATACAGATTTTGTATCGTTTAGATACTTGTTATTACTATTTATAAATATATTTACCTATCTATGTTATACATTCGGTTTTTGGTACTCACTCAAGAAGAGCAAGGAATAAACGAGGAGCAAATAGCTCTAATCGCATATGTTATTTTTGCTATATTATTGCTTTCAATAATGGTAATCTTGTTTTTTGTGACCTTTCAGAAACGAAAGAACAAGCTTCTTTTAGATAAAGTTAAACAACAACAGGAGTTTGATGAAGAAATCTCGCGTACACAAACAGAAATTCAAGAACAAACACTAAAACATATTGGATGGGAATTGCACGATAACGTAGGCCAATTACTAGCTTATGCCAGTATGCAACTTAATATGCTTGGCACTAAAGTACCAGACGATGTGAAATCAAAAGTTAATGAAACCTCCGATATTGTAAAAGAAAGTTTGAAAGAAGTAAGGTCATTGTCAAAATCACTTAATAATGAGGTTATATTAAATATTGGATTTGAAGACTCTATCACCAATGAACTTAGTCGTTTAAAACGCATGAAATTTGCTTCGGCCGAGTTGCACGTTAAAGGAGAGCGCCAAGAACTTAAGAATAAAAAACATGAGATTATAATCTTTAGAATTCTTCAAGAATTCTTCTCAAATTCTGTAAAATATTCTGAAGCCGATAACTTAAAGGTGGCTTTAAATTACAAACCAGATCAAGTAGATATTATAGCATCCGATGATGGTAAAGGTTTTGATGTCGATACTGCTGAAAAAGGATCAGGACTTATAAATATGAAAAGTAGAGCAGAACTTATAGGAGCAACATTTAAGATGACATCACAACCAAATGAAGGCGTTGAACTCACTATTAACTATCCCTTCAATAACTAATACTCACAGGCTTGCCATATTGGGTTTTTTGGTAAAGGTGCTACAACATCAATCATATTTTTTGATACAGGGTGAATAAACTCTAAACGCCTTGCATGTAAACTAATGCTAGCATCTTTATTACTACGCCCAAAGCCATATTTTAAATCACCCTTAATAGGTGATCCTACGGATGATAACTGACTCCTAATTTGGTGATGTCTTCCCGTTTCTAACGCAATCTCTAGTAGGTAATAGTTGTCAAGCGTTTTTAATGTTTTGAAATGCAAAATTGCTTTTTTACTGCCTTCAACTTCTTTTGTATACGCTGTCGATTTGTTATTCTTTGGGTTTTTTTTGAGCCAATTAATTAAGGTGCCTTCTGGTTTTTGAGGTAACTGTTTTACAATAGCCCAGTAGGTTTTAGAGGTTTTTTTTTCGGCAAATAATTTATTGAGTCGGGGTAAGGCTTTACTCGTTTTTGAAAACAATACAATGCCAGTCGTTGGCCTATCCAAGCGATGTACTACACCTAAATACACATTACCAGGTTTGTTGTATTTATCTTTGATATAGGCTTTTACAACATCACTTAAAGGCATGTCTCCGGTTTTGTCGCCTTGTACAATATCACCAGCACGCTTATTGACAATGATAATATGATTGTCTTCGTACAAAACTTGGAGATTAGTTTTATTTGATACTATTTTTTTTAAATCAGACATGTAAATTTACCTTGTTAAAGATTTTATGACAGTCTCATGCTGTGGAAATAGCTCAGTAAGGCTTTTACAAGATGCTAAAGTGAAATCTCTAAAGTCAAAACCAGGAGCAACTGTGCATCCTAAAAAAGAAAAGCTATTAGGCTTTGAAATTTTTGCCGCAAACCAATAATTTTTAGGTACTACAAATTGAGGTACTTGTCCATTAAGAATATCATTGCCAATCATTACGGTAGATAAAGCACCGTCTTCAGAAATCATGGTTAACTCTAAAGCATCTCCCATATAGAAATGCCACATTTCATCTTGATTTATCTTGTGAAAGGCCGAAAAATCATCAGATTTAAGTAGATAATAAATTCCTGTACAATAATGTCGTTGGTCTTGAAATACTTGAGGTAAGCAATCTTTAGAAATGACACCCTCACTACGATAGGTTTCCTTATAATAACCACCTTCAGGATGTGGTTTCAATTCTAATGTCTGAACAATAGTATCTAATGAATCCATTAATTTAATATTGCTCTTTGTCATTAGGGAATTTAACGGCTTTTACATCATCAACATATAGACCAATAGCTTTGGTCATGTCTTCATATAAGTTCATATAACGTCGTAGAAAACGCGGATTGAATTCATGTGTCATACCAATCATGTCATGTAATACAAGAACCTGACCATCAACACCAGCGCCAGCACCAATACCAATTACAGGAATAGAGACACTTTCTGCAACTTCTTGAGCTAACTTTGCAGGGATTTTTTCAAGAACAATTCCAAAACATCCTGCCTTTTCCAACATTAAAGCATCATCCTTTAATTGTTTTGCCTCTTGTTCTTCTTTGGCTCTAACAGTATATGTTCCAAATTTATAAATAGATTGTGGCGTTAAACCTAGATGTCCCATCACAGGAATCCCCGCATTTAGAATGCGTTTAATAGATTCTTTAACTTCTTTGCCGCCTTCCATTTTAACAGCATGTCCTCCAGATTCTTTCATGATTCTAATGGCCGAACGGAGCGCTTCTTTTGGATCACTTTGGTAACTTCCAAAAGGCAAATCAACTACAACTAAAGCCCTATCAATTGCCCTTACAACAGAGGAAGCATGATAAATCATTTGATCTAGAGTAATAGGTAAAGTTGTTTCATGTCCCGCCATGACATTACTTGCCGAATCACCAACTAAAATAACATCTACACCAGCTTCATCAACAATTTTAGCCATGGTGTAATCGTAAGCCGTAAGCATTGATATTTTCTCGTTGTTTTGTTTCATGTCAACAAGAGACTTCACAGTAATTCTTTTGTAATCTTTTTTTGCTACAGACATATTGTAAAAATTAATTATCCGTAAAAATACAGAGTTTTGTTAAACTTTATTTATTCTGAGTGCTAAAAACGATTTATTTTATAATTTAACTGAAATTTTAAACTCATGAAAAACTCTATCTTTCTAATTGCCTTTTTGGTAACGACATTTTCATTTTCTCAAACATCACAAAGCGATGAAGTTAAAGCAACAGTTGAACGTTTTTTTGAAGGGTTTCACAAAGGTGATACAAGCATGATGAAATCTGTTATGATGCCAAAAGTAACCATGCAAACAGCTTTTATTAATAAAAAAGGTGAAGGCGTCTTTGTTGATGATGGAGGGCCAGATAAGTTGCTAAATGCAATAGCAAACAGGCCTGATGATCAAAAATGGGATGAACGCTTAACAAAATTTAATATTCAAATTGACGCTAATTTAGCCGTAGCATGGGTAGATTACGAATTTTGGTTCAATGATAAATTTAGTCATTGTGGTGTAAATTCTTTTCATCTCGTAAAAACGGAAGGCAAATGGAAAATTATTTATTTAATCGATTCACGACGAAAGTCAAATTGTCAAAAAGATTAATTTGTTAACAAATTAAATTAACAGTCGGCCATATTAACACGCACGGCTAAGCCGCCTTCACTTGTTTCTTTATATTTTGTATGCATATCTTTAGCGGTTTCCCACATTGTATCTACGACTTTATCTAAAGGGACCTTAACATTATTTGGATCGGTATCTAAAGCTAATTCACAAGCGTTTATAGCTTTAATAGCTCCCATGGCATTTCGCTCTATACAAGGAATTTGAACCAAACCACCAATAGGATCACAAGTGAGCCCTAAATGATGTTCCATAGCAATTTCTGCAGCAACTAAAACTTGTTCTGGACTACCTCCAGAGAGTTCACATAGTGCACCAGCAGCCATAGCAGATGAGACGCCTATTTCAGCCTGACATCCTCCCATGGCAGCACTTATAGTGGCTCCTTTTTTAAAGATGCTTCCAATTTCACCAGCAACCAATAAAAAACGTTTGATGTCTTCAAAATTACCATCGTGGTTTTCAATAACTAAGTAGTACATAAGTACAGCAGGAATAACACCAGCGCTTCCATTAGTAGGAGCAGTAACTACACGACCTAGAGAAGCATTGACTTCATTTACAGCAAGAGCAAAACAACTTACCCATTTAAGGATTTGTCTAAATTTAACCTCTGTATTTCGAATCGCATAAATCCATTCCACAGGATTTGAATATGGCGTATCTCCTTTTAAACTTTGATGCATGTCATAGGCACGACGCCTAACATTGAGTCCGCCAGGAAGACTACCTTCTGTATGACAACCTGTGTACATACATTCTAACATCGTATCCCAAATTCTTTTAAGCTCGTCATTTATTGCAGTCTCAGATCTAATTGATTTCTCATTTTCTAAAACAACTTCTGAAATGGATTTATTTAAATCGGTACAAAATTTTAAAAGCTCGGTACCCTTCTCTATTGGGTATGGAAAAGAACATTTTATTTCAAAATTTTTCTTGTGATTTGATCGTTCTTCTTTTACAACAAATCCGCCACCAATTGAATAAAAAGTCGACTTGTAATTTCTTCCATTAATTACAGCGGTAAAGGTAAGTGCATTGGCATGATAAGGCAGAAATTTTCTGTTAAAAATAATATTTGTGTTAACATCAAAAGGCAGAGTCGTTTCATTATTAAACACTATGGTATTTGTCTTTTTAATAGCATCAATAATCGTATCAATAGAATCAACAGGAATACGTTCTGGGTCGGCACCACTTAATCCGAGAAGTACCGCATAATCTGTGGCGTGTCCTTTTCCAGTTAAGGATAACGAGCCATAGAGGTCAACATTTATGCTTTCTACGCTATCAAACTTTTTAGCGACCTTAAGTTCTTTAATCCAACGTTCGGCAGCTCGCCATGGTCCCAATGTATGAGAGCTTGAAGGGCCAATACCTATTTTGAGCATGTCAAAGACAGAAATACACTCCATATTATTGATCACATTTTAGTGTGACAAATATAGTTTTTATTAGGATACGTTTTTATATTCCAAAACTATAATTTCAATAGAGCTTTGATCTAATTCTGCTAAGTTGGACAGGGGTTATATTAAGGTAAGATGCAATTTGATATTGCGGCGTTAATTGATCAATATTTGGTATGCGCTCTTTCAGTTTTAAATACCGCTCTTTGGCGTTCATTGTAGAAATTTCTATAAACATACGTTCGCCTGCCATAAATAGAAACTCTAAATAACGCGAATAAAACTTTAGTACTTCTGAGTTGGTGTTGCATAATTTCATAAACGCTTTGTAATTTATTTCATAAATATGGCAATCGGTAAGCGTTTCGTATATGAACTCCGAAGGTTTTTTTGTAAGCATGGATGTGAATGAAGCAAAAAACTCAACAGTTGTAAATAAGGATTTGGTTAATTCTTTTCCATTTTCCATAATAAGGTAAGAGCGTAATACACCTTTATTTATGAGGTATAACTTTTTACTTACTTCTCCAATGTTTACTAACTTAGTTTTTGCTTTAAACTCTTTTAGCTCTGCTATAGCATATAATTTATCATAAGTTGCTTTAGATAAAGGCGATATTGAACTCATGAAATTGAAATTAACATCGTAATAATCAATCATAGTATAAGGGTTGGTTTAATTATGTCATCTTAAAGATATGTTTTTTTGTTCGTTTGAAATTTTAATGGTTGTGACATCATGTCATATTTTTTGTCATGGCATAATCATTGTCATATAGATAACGACATTAAAATGACATAAACATTTCCGAAGTATTGGAAATAAAAACACTAAATATAAAATTATGAGTAAGATTATTGGAATCGATTTAGGAACTACAAATTCGTGCGTTTCTGTAATGGAAGGAAATGAGCCAGTAGTAATCCCAAACGCTGAAGGTAAAAGAACAACGCCTTCGGTTATCGCCTTTGTAGAAGGTGGAGAAATTAAAGTTGGTGATCCAGCAAAAAGACAAGCAGTAACAAACCCAACAAAAACGGTTTATTCGATTAAACGTTTTATGGGGAATAAATATTCTGAATCTAAAAAAGAAGCAGAACGTGTACCATATAAAGTGGTAAAAGGAGATAATGATACTCCAAGAGTAGATATTGATGGACGTCTTTATACACCACAAGAATTATCAGCTATGATTCTTCAGAAGATGAAGAAAACGGCTGAAGACTATTTAGGTCAAGATGTAAGTGAAGCAGTAATTACTGTACCTGCTTATTTTAATGACTCACAACGTCAAGCAACTAAAGAAGCTGGAGAAATTGCAGGTTTAAAAGTTCGTAGAATTATAAATGAACCAACTGCAGCAGCCTTAGCTTACGGAATGGACAAAAAAGGTGTAGATCAAAAAATCGTTGTATTCGATTTTGGTGGAGGAACACATGATGTATCTATTCTTGAATTAGGAGATGGTGTTTTTGAAGTATTATCTACAGATGGAGATACGCATTTAGGAGGTGATGATGTTGATGAGAAAATCATTAACTGGTTAGCAGAAGAGTTTAATAGCGAAGAAGGGATTGATTTACGTAAAGATCCTATGGCATTACAACGTTTAAAAGAAGCGTCGGAAAAAGCAAAGATTGAATTATCATCGTCTGCACAAACTGAAATTAACTTACCTTATGTAACGGCTACAGCTTCAGGACCAAAACACTTGGTACGTACATTAACACGTTCTAAATTTGAACAATTAATTGACGATTTAGTAAAACGTACTATTGAGCCATGTGAAACTGCCTTAAAAGCAGCCGGTTTATCAAAAAGTGATATTGATGAAGTAATACTAGTAGGTGGTTCTACACGTATTCCCGCAGTTCAAACCGCTGTTGAGAAATTTTTTGGAAAGACACCAAGTAAAGGTGTAAACCCTGATGAAGTTGTTTCTTTAGGTGCTGGAATCCAAGGAGGGGTATTAACTGGAGATGTAAAAGATGTTCTTTTATTAGATGTTACACCATTATCTCTTGGTATCGAAACTATGGGGAATGTAATGACAAAGTTGATTGATGCTAATACCACAATTCCAACTAAGAAATCACAAGTATTCTCTACAGCAGCAGATAATCAGCCATCAGTAGAAATCCATGTATTACAAGGAGAACGTCCTATGGCAGCAGATAATAAAACAATTGGTCGTTTCCATTTAGATGGAATTCCACCAGCACAAAGAGGAACACCTCAAATTGAAGTGATTTTTGATATCGATGCCAATGGTATCATTAAAGTGTCTGCAGAAGACAAAGCAACTGGTAAGAAACAGGATATTCGTATTGAAGCATCTTCAGGATTAACTGAAGAAGAAATTGCTAAAATGAAGCAAGAAGCTGAAGCAAATGCGGATGCAGATGCTAAAGCAGTAGAAAATGCAAAGAAATTGAACGAAGCAGATGCGATGATTTTCCAAACAGAAAATCAACTTAAAGAATTTGGTGATAAATTATCTGATGATAAGAAAAAGCCAATCGAAGAAGCCCTTGAAGAATTGAAGAAGGCTTTCGAAACTAAAGAGATCGATGTTATCGAACCTGCTTTAGAAAAAATCAACGAAGCATGGAAAGTCGCTTCTGAAGAAATGTACAAAGCACAAGCAGAAGCTCAACAAGGTGGAGCCGAAGCACCAGGACCAGATGCTAGTCAAGAGGCTCAGGCTGAAGGAAATGATGTTGAAGACGTAGACTTCGAAGAAGTGAAATAAGAAATCATATCTTAACATTTATAAAAACGCAATCAGAAATGGTTGCGTTTTTTATGCTTAATAGCAACGCTATTCTATAAAAAGAAACTAATTTGCAATTATGAATTTTTCGGCATCCATTGAAAGCTTAAATCAACCTAAACGCCTTGCAGTAAAACTCACTGCAAAAGGCGAAAATTATGTGCAACAATCTCATCCTTGGGTGTTTTCAGATAGTATCGTAAAAATTAATGCAGACGCCAAAACAGGTGATCTTGCAATTATCTTCGGGAAACGAAAAAATGGAATGATAGGTATTGGGCTTTATGATGCCAAATCTCCCATTCGCATTAAAATGATCTATAGCGATAGCAAACCAATGCAAGTTGACACAGACTTTTTTCTTCGGAAAATAGAAAGCGCTTACAAAAAAAGGTTGCCATTACTAAAGACTAACACAACAAGTTACAGACTGCTTTTTGGAGAAAATGATGGGTTTCCTTCATTGATTGCCGACGTGTATAATACAGTTTTGGTAGTTAAACTTTATTCTGAAATATGGCTACCTTATCTTAAAACAATATTAGAGAGTTTAATGAAAATATCAAGCTGCGATACAGCTGTCATAAGATTGAGTCGCGGATTACAAAATTCTGATGAGCATCGTTTAAAAGATGGAGATGTTGTTTATGGGACATTAGAAAATGAGATTGTTAAGTTTGTAGAGCACAATGTTAACTTTTCTGCTAATGTTATCAAAGGACATAAAACAGGTTATTTTTTAGATCATAGGGAAAATAGGAGGCAAGTAGGTCTTTTATGTAGACATAAGACAGTTTTAGATGTGTTTTCATATGCTGGCGGATTTTCAGTACATGCATTAGCCAATGAAGCAAAGGAAGTGACTAGCTTGGATATAAGTGCCCAAGCGCTAAAGATAGCAGTTCAAAATGGTAAACTTAACCACTATTCTGGAAAGCATATAACCTTGGCAGGTGATGCGTTCAAAATTCTGGAGCAACTCGTTTCAGAAAAAAAGCGTTTTGATGTCGTAGTTATTGATCCTCCTAGTTTCGCGAAACAACAATCTGAAGTACAATTGGCAAAAAAGAAATACGCACAATTGGCAAGATTAGGACAGCAACTAACGGCTAGAGAAGGTTTATTGGTACTGGCATCTTGTTCATCAAGAGTGAGGGCAACCGCGTTTTATGATATAAATGAACATACCTTAAAAGCTACTAACCGATCATTTTCCGTAGTGCAAAAAACACAACATGATATTGACCATCCTATTGGTTTTATTGAAGGGGCCTATTTAAAATGTGGCTATTATAGGTTTATGGATTAAACAACTGTTATGCATGCATAATAAATTTTATTATATTTGCTAAAATCAATTTGATATTCATGGAAACCAAACTCACTAAACTTCTCAATATAAAGCACCCAATTATACAGGCACCAATGTTTCTTGTCTCTAATGTAGCTATGGTTACCGAAGCCATGAATGCTGGTATTGCTGGTTGTATTCCTGCCTTAAATTATAGGACTTTAGATGAACTACGTGAGGCTGTTCGAGAATTGAAAGCCAATAAAGTAGAAGGAGGATCTTTCGGATTTAATCTAATTGTTAATAAATCGAATATTAAATATAAAGGGCAATTAGAAGTTTTATGTGAGGAAGGCTGTGATTTTATAATTACCTCTTTGGGTAGCCCAGAAGAAACTATAAACCAAGCCCATGCTGTTGGCATAAAAGTGTTTTGCGATGTAGTGGATTTACATTTCGCAAAGAAGGTAGAAAGTTTAGGTGCAGATGCGGCAATAGCAGTGAACAACGAAGCTGGAGGACATCGTGGTAATTTATCTCCTAAAGAACTTATTAAACTTCTAAATGAAAATTTATCTATTCCAGTAATTTCAGCAGGAGGTGTTGGATGTAAGGCAGATATTGATAAAATGCTAAGTTATGGTTCTGAAGGTGTTTCTGTTGGGAGTCCTTTTATAGCATCATTAGAAGCACAAGTGACTAATGAGTATAAGCAGGCTTGTGTTGATTATGGCGCCGATGACATCATAATGACAGAGCGTATTTCTGGGACACCTTGTACTGTTATTAATACACCTTACGTTCAGAAAATTGGAACAAAAGCAACATGGCTTGAAAATCTTCTAAATAAAAATAGAAAACTCAAAAAGTGGGTGAAAATGGTTCGCTTTTCTATTGGAATGAAAGCTACAGAAAATGCGGCAAAAAAAGCGACATATAAAACCGTTTGGGTTGCAGGACCAAGTATTGAGCATACTAAAGAAATTCTTCCTGTAAAGGCAATCGTGTCAAATTTAGTAAGCTAGATTCCTAGTTTAGATTTAAATTGTCTTCATAAATTATGTTATAATAATGATTTAAACACCTGACTATGAATTTGTTTGTAACAAATTCATGTTTTTTAAGACCTATAGATAAAATCTAGTTTAATCTTAAAAGAAATTATTATGATTCATAAAGGAGCAATTGTACTTGGTATATTACTAGGTGCTACAGCTGGCGTTTTATTGGCACCAGAAAAAGGAAGTGTTACTCGAAATAAACTTAAAAAAGAAGGAAACGACATAAAGGACCAATTATCAAAAGACTTGGCAGAAGTTAAGGGTGATTTATCTAAAGCTGCCGCTTCTGGTAAGGAAAAGTTTAACCAAAAGTTTGAAGACTTTACTTCTAAAACAAGTTATAAAACAGAACAAGCAATTACATTTTTAGAAAAGCAATTGGCTATTTTAAAAGAAAAAAATAAAACATTACAGAAAACAAGTTAAGCACTTACATAAACGAGCCCTAAGTATTTAAATACTTAGGGCTCCTAAATAGTAAGCTACTTTATAGGAATATAAAATTCGGTTTTTAATCTGTCTTCGGCTACACGATCAGGATGGCTAATATATCGTTCTCTAACTGGCTCATCACGTAGCTCGTAATCGGTTGTAATTAACCATTCTTCAAACATATAATTATAAACATCGGCAAAATATTTATAACTGCCTTGGTATAAAAAAACGGCAAACGTTCCACCTTTAAGCGTTTTAACTCCAACATCGCCTTCTGCCTTGGCATCTTTATGTATAATTAAACAGGCGTCATAACGTAGTTTGTCTGCAGGTGTAACATTAGGATCATCATAAGGTAAGCCATACATCTGTATGCCCTTTGTAAATAATTTTTGAGTTTTTACTTGTGCCCATAGTTTTGTCCATGCACTGGCATAATCAAGCGTTTGATAAGCACCTTGCATTCTATAATACAGGCAATTATTATCTTCTAAGTTTAAAATTTTTGGTTTTTTAATGTTTAATTCTCGTGTCATAATTGTTGTTTTTTTGATTGTATGAGTTTTGTTTGTTCTATATGAAGAAGGGGATACTCCAAAATAGGATTTAAATTTTTTTGATAAGGACGATGGTGATTCAAAACCAACCTTGTAAGCTATTTCTTCAATGGAAGATTTAGAAAAGCAAAGAAGTTTAGCTGCAGTCTCTATTCGCGTTCTAGAAATATATGTGCCAATTGGTTCCCCTAATAATGCTCTGCTAATACGATGAAAATGAAACGGAGAAAAATTAGAGATTTCTGCGAGTGTTTTAAGGTCAATTTTTTGATCTAAATTGGCATGTATGTATTCTATTATACAATTTAATCGTTCTTCGTAAAATGCTTTGCTGGTTTTTTTCGAGCTCATTGGTGTGATCTTAATAATTCAAAAGTAAAATGAAAATAGAAGAATCACTTTTCCAAACTTGCTCAATACTCAATATTGATTATTTTTATACAAGTTGTCCTCTTTTAATAATTGAACACGTCTTACTAATATATAAACAATTTAATTTTTAAGATTATGAAAAATTTTATGATGATTTTTATTGGTGCAGATTATGCTGCATTAGGGCTTTCACCTGAAGAACTCCAAAACCGAATGGGTAAATGGTTTGCTTGGGGAAATAAAATGGAACAAGCTGGAATTCTACGTGGAGGAGAAGCACTTACACCTCAAATTAGACGTATTTCTGGTGAGAATCGAACAGTGACAGATTTAGCTTCCGCAGAAGTTAAAGAAATTGTTGGAGGTTACTACACTGTTGAGGCGAAAGATTTTGATACCGTTCAAGATATCGCTCAAGACTTCCCAGATTATGATTTAGGCGGAACTGTTGAGATTCGTGAAATTATGGTATTTGATCGTTAATGGAACCTAAAAACATAGACCATCTATTTCGTCATCACAGTGGTAAGATGGTCTCTGTTTTGACTCGAGTTTTTGGTCTGAAACATCTTGAGATTATAGAAGATGCTGTTCAAGATACTTTTATTAAGGCCACTTTAAGTTGGCGTAAACAACAACCTGAAAACCCTGAGGCTTGGCTTACCAAGTCTGCTAAAAATAGAGTAATAGATATCTTTAGAAAACTCAATACAGAGCGCAACTTAATTCCTAAGCTTACGCAAGGGACTCAAACAATTGCCATTAATGAATTATTTTTAGATACTGAAATTGAAGATGCGCAGTTGCGAATGATTTTTACAGCATGTCATCCAAAATTGGATGCTCGTGATCGGATTTCCTTTGCTCTAAAAACAGTGTCTGGATTTAGCACGAAAGAAATAGCATCTGCATTATTGACTAAGGAAGATACTATTAAAAAACGTCTTTCTAGAGCCCGAAAAGCAATTCAAAAAGCAGATTTGAAGTTTAATATCCCGAAAGGAGAGATGCTTCATGAGCGTTTAGAAAGTGTTTTGGAAGTTTTATATTTAATATTCAATGAAGGATTCCATTCTAATACAAAAGAACAACTCATTCGAACCGATTTATGTGGTGAAGCCATGCGCTTATGCCAATTACTGTTAAAACGTGAATCTATGCGTTTGCCAAAAGTCTATGCACTCTTTGCAATTATGTGTTTCCATTCATCTAGATTAGATGCAAAACTTAATTCAAATAATGAACTTTTAGACCTAAAACATCAAGATCGAAGTTTGTGGCATTTTCCATTAATAGATCTTGGTAACGCTATGATGAACAAAGCTGTTGAAACCAATACCTTTTCAAGTTATCATTATGAAGCCGCAATCGCTGCAGAACATCTTAGAGCAAAAACTTTCGAAGACACCAATTGGGTGAAAATTTTACGATGGTATGAGGCATTATATAATTTACAGCCAATGCCATCTCATGTACTTACTATGGCTGTTATTTGTGTTCAGAATAATGAGAGTAGTAAGGCTAGTTATTACTTTGACTTGATACATCCCGAAGATTTAGAACAACGTGCCTATTTGTATTATGCAGCTAAGGCCGATTATTATGCCAAAATTTTAAATGAAACAGAAGCTATTAAACACCTTAATATGGCTATTAAACTTGTAACTAATACTTTAGAGGCAGACTACTTGAGGAAAAAGAAATCGGCAATTCTCAAAATTAAATAGTATTAATTTTATGTCCTTTTTACATCCATTTTTGAAACTATATACGCGGTAACAGTATATAAAGTTGTATACGAAAAGAAAAGGAGATCTTTAAGTTCTGTTTTAGAATTCAAATACCATTCCACACCAAAACATTGTATTTCAACGATTTAATTATAAGTATAAAAAGAATACTTTTATATTTAATAGAAATTCCCCTAGACTAGTTTTGTTGAGAAAACTAGATTATTATAATAGCATTTTATCTGAGGTTGATTAATAGCTTATATCAGCCCATTTTCTACACATGTAGTATCTATAATGTTGTGGTTTAACACGTAAACCAATTACATTATGACATTCTTTGCTATTAATTCACTTCGCTATTCTGAAATTAAAAGAATAGGATTTCTCGTAGCTTTTATATTTGGATTTCATCCTATATTTGCTCAAACTGACACACCATGTGAGGGAGCGCAGCGTTGGACTCAAGGATCAACTTGGCTTCCAGATGGCTCTATAGATGATGCACCTAATGCAGCATTTCCTAATGGTATTATAAGATGTGGGAGCTCCGCTGAAACACAATCTCAGGTGATGCCATATAACAATTCAGTATATAATTCATCCCAATTTGAAATCGATATTTCTGGTATTCCATGTGTTGATCCCAGTACTCAAACAACTGTATTTCCTGCTAACCCAACTAATGGAGAACCTATCATTTGGTTAAATTTTGATGTGAGAGCATTTGCTGGTAGTTTCGAGATTCAAATAAATGATAATTCAGGTGATGAAATAGCATGGGTCCTGTATTCGTCTAACGCCCATCAAGCAGGAACAACGTTAGCTGCCAATAATCAAGAATTAAGTGGTGACTGTGGTGACCTTAAAAGAATCGCTTGCGGTGTAGAAAGTTCCAGTACATGGAATACAATACCTATTGAAGGCGAAGATTTTCTTGAACCAGCTAACTTATATTTAGCGATTTGGGATCAAGGTGCCGATGGAGATTTAGCCGTTAATAATTTTAAAGCGAGATTTGGTTGTGGAGACAGTGATCAAGTGATTTGCTCTTTAGGTGTAGAGGACCCAATAGTATCTTGTGCTGAAAACGGAACATATTCTGTTTCTGTTCCTGTTAATGGTGCTAATGGCCAATATACGGCAACAGATCCAAATGCAATTTCTGTTTCAAACGATATTTGTTTAGGGAATCTTGGCGGAGGCGCAATTTCTGGATCTTTTACCTTAACTTATAATCAAGGGACAGATTTTAATATAGATATTTCCCCTGTAATTCCATCTACAAATGGATGTGTTGATCCATTAAATCCAACACAATGTACAGCTAATGTCTCAGGATTGAGCCCTCCTCCTGGTACCGAAGATATTATTGACAATGCTATTGTTTGTTCAGGTGATTCATATGTTTGGCCTGTTGATGGAATCAGTTATACTTTGGGAGATTCTCCTGTTGTATTGGAGCTCACAGATGCTAATGATTGCCCGTATACTGCAACTTTGACTATCACAGAATACGATGTCACACCAGATGATGCCGCTTCAGGAGAGGTTTGTGTTGGTGAGACCTTCGAATATGAAGGCAATGATTATGCTGTAGGTTCACATGATATTCCACGAACAGATGCCAATGGCTGTCCTTATACAACTGTATTAACTGTAACAGCTTATGATGTTACACCAGACGATGCAGCTTCAGGAGAAGTTTGTGTTGGTGAGACATTCGAATATGAAGGCAATGATTATGCTGTAGGCTCACATGATATTCCAAAAACAGATGCCAATGGTTGTCCATACAAAACCGTATTAACTGTAACGGCCTACGATGTGACGCCAGACGATGCAGCTTCAGGAGAGGTTTGTGTTGGTGAGACATTCGAATATGAAGGCAATGATTATGCCGTAGGCTCACATGATATTCCACGAACAGATGCCAATGGTTGTCCATATAAAACGGTATTAACTGTAACGGCCTATGATGTGACGCCAGACGATGCAGCTTCAGGAGAGGTTTGTGTTGGTGAGACCTTCGAATATGAAGGCAATGATTATGCCGTAGGCTCACATGATATTCCAAAAACAGATGCCAATGGCTGTCCTTATACAACTGTATTAACTGTAACGGCCTATGATGTGACGCCGGACGATGCAGCTTCAGGAGAGGTTTGTGTTGGTGAGACCTTCGAATATGAAGGCAGTGATTATGCTGTAGGTTCACATGATATTCCACGAACCGATGCCAATGGTTGTCCATACAAAACCGTATTAACTGTAACAGCCTATGATGTCACACCAGATGATGCAGCTTCAGGAGAAGCTTGTGTTGGTGAGACCTTCGAATATGAAGGCAATGATTATGCTGTAGGCTCATATGATATCCCACGAACCGATGCTAATGGTTGTCCATACAAAACGGTATTAACAGTTACAGCTTATGACGTCACACCAGATGATACAGCTTCAGGAGAAGTTTGCGAAGGAAATAAGTATACCTATGAAGGATTAGAATATGAAGTAGGTGTTTACGATATTCCAAAAACAGATGCCAATGGCTGTCCATATACAACAGTACTGACCGTAACAACCTTTGATACTACACCAGATGTAGTAGATAATGTAACCATATGCGAAGGAGATTCCTATCTGTGGTCAGTTGATGGCGGTACTTATAGTATTTCAGACTCGCCTGTAGAGTTGGATTTGATAGATGCTAACGGCTGTCCTTATTCGGCGACTTTAACTATAACAGAGGATGATGCGCCAGATGCAGGTGAAAATGGAGCGTTAACGGTTTGTGAAGATGTAACTCCAACAAATGAGGAGTTGTTTGAAGCGTTAGAAGGAAATCCGGATGCTGGAGGTGTTTGGAGCGGTCCTGTTAATGGCATGTATACATACACATTTGCTGCTTCAGGTTCATGTCCAGAGGTTTCAGCAACAGTAACTGTAGACACCTATGATGTTACACCAGACGATGCAGCTTCAGGAGAAGTTTGTGTTGGCGAGACATTCGAATATGAAGGTAATGATTATGCTGTAGGTTCACATGATATTCCACGAACAGATGCCAATGGTTGTCCATACAAAACCGTATTAACTGTAACAGCCTATGATGTCACGCCAGATGATGCAGCTTCAGGAGAAGTTTGTGTTGGTGATACATTCGAATATGAAGGCAATGATTATGCTGTAGGTTCACATGATATTCCAAAAACAGATGCCAACGGCTGTCCATACAAAACGGTATTAACTGTAACAGCATATGATGTCACACCAGATGATACCGCTTCAGGAGAAGTTTGTGAAGGAAATACCTTTAACTATGAAGGCATTGAATATGGTGTAGGCTCACATGATATTCCAAAAACAGATGCCAATGGTTGTCCATATACAACAGTACTGACCGTAACAACCTTTGATACTACACCAGATGTTGTAAATAATGTAACCATATGTGAAGGAGATTCGTATTTGTGGTCGGTTGATGGTGCTACTTATAGTATTTCAGACTCACCTGTAGAGTTGGATTTGATAGATGCTAACGGCTGTCCTTATTCGGCAACTTTAACTATAACAGAAGATGATGCGCCAGATGCAGGTGAAAATGGAGCGTTAACGGTTTGTGAAGATGTAACTCCAACAAATGAGGAGTTGTTTGAAGCATTAGAAGGAAATCCGGATGCTGGAGGTGTTTGGAGCGGTCCTGTTAATGGCATGTATACATACACATTTGCTGCTTCAGGTTCATGTCCAGAGGTTTCAGCAACAGTAACTGTAGACACCTATGATGTTACACCAGACGATGCAGCTTCAGGAGAAGTTTGTGTTGGCGAGACATTCGAATATGAAGGTAATGATTATGTTGTAGGTTCACATGATATTCCACGAACAGATGCCAATGGTTGTCCATACAAAACCGTATTAACTGTAACAGCATATGATGTGACGCCAGATGATGCAGCCTCAGGAGAGGTTTGTGTTGGCGAAACATTCGAGTATGAAGGCAATGATTATGCAGTAGGTTCACATGATATTCCGAGAACAGATGCCAACGGCTGTCCATACAAAACGGTATTAACTGTAACAGCATATGATGTAACACCCGATGATACCGCTTCAGGAGAAGTTTGTGAAGGAAATACCTTTAACTATGAAGGCATTGAATATGGTGTAGGCTCACATGATATTCCAAAAACAGATGCCAATGGTTGTCCATATACAACAGTACTGACCGTAACAACCTTTGATACTACACCAGATGTTGTAAATAATGTAACCATATGTGAAGGAGATTCGTATTTGTGGTCGGTTGATGGTGCTACTTATAGTATTTCAGACTCACCTGTAGAGTTGGATTTGATAGATGCTAACGGCTGTCCTTATTCGGCAATTTTAACTATAACAGAAGATGATGCGCCAGATGCAGGTGAAAATGGAGCGTTAACGGTTTGTGAAGATGTAACTCCAACAAATGAGGAGTTGTTTGAAGCATTAGAAGGAAATCCGGATGCTGGAGGTGTTTGGAGCGGTCCTGTTAATGGCATGTATACATACACATTTGCTGCTTCAGGTTCATGTCCAGAGGTTTCAGCAACAGTAACTGTAGACACCTATGATGTTACACCAGACGATGCAGCTTCAGGAGAAGTTTGTGAAGGAAATACCTTTAACTATGAAGGTAATGATTATGCTGTGGGCTCACATGATATCCCACGAACCGATGCTAATGGTTGTCCATATAAAACGGTATTAACTGTAACAGCATATGATGTAACACCCGATGATACCGCTTCAGGAGAAGTTTGTGAAGGAAATACCTTTAACTATGAAGGCATTGAATATGGTGTAGGAAGTTATGATGTTCCTAAGACCGATAGTAATGGTTGTCCGTACATTACGGTATTAACTATATCGGCTTATGATGTTA
Organism: uncultured Psychroserpens sp.; assembly: GCF_947492715.1. Lineage (GTDB taxonomy): Bacteria > Bacteroidota > Bacteroidia > Flavobacteriales > Flavobacteriaceae > Psychroserpens. Next base: position 452,124 of record NZ_CANLNS010000002.1, on the reverse strand, counting down.
CAGAAAACATAGAGGATGAAGTTACTATTTGTAAGGAAGACTCTTATACTTGGTCTGTTAATGGTGAGACATATACTGCAGCCGATTCACCAGTAGAGTTAGATTTAGAAGATGCTAATGGTTGTCCTTATTCGGCTACACTTATCATTAATGAAGACACAGCTCCAGACCCTGGTGAAGATGGTGTACTTACAGTTTGCGAAAATGTAACACCAACCAATGAGGAGTTGTTTGAAGCGTTAGAAGGAAACCCGGATACTGGAGGTATATGGAGCGGACCAGTTAATGGAGTTTACAAATATATGTTTGAAGCTTCTGGCTCATGTCCTGAAGTCTACGCAACCGTGACGGTATACGAATATGATGCGACTGAAAATATTGATGAGGTAGTTACCGTATGTTTTGAAGATTCATATTTATGGGATGTCGATCAGAATAGTTACACGGCGACCGACTCGCCAGTAGAGTTAGAGCTAATTGATGCCAATGGTTGCCCTTATACTGCAACATTGACTATTTTAGAACATCCTAGAACTGAGAACATAGAAGATGAAGCAAGTATTTGTGGTGATGAAACTTATTTATGGGAAGTAGATGGTAATACATATTCGGCATCCGATTCTCCAGTAGAACTCAATCTGTTTGACGACAATGGTTGTCCGTACACGGCTACTTTAATAATTAATCAAAGTACCGAAGCTAATGCTGGTGAAAATGGAATACTTACTGTTTGTGAAGGTGTGATACCAACATTTGAAGAACTATTTGAAGCCTTAGGCGGAAACCCAGACCCAGGTGGTATTTGGACTGGACCTTTAAATGGAGAGTATACATATACATTTGTGGGGTCAGAATCATGCCCTGGATCTTCAGCAATTGTGAAGGTTTACGAATATCCTAAGAAGAAAAACATTAAGGATGAAGTGACCGTTTGTTATGGTTATGGCTATAGATGGGACGTTGATGGTAATCTGTATTTTGCGGAAGACTCTCCTGTGATTTTAGAATTAGCGAACGAAAATGGATGTTCTTATACGGCTACATTGATAATAGACGAATATCCTGAACCAGAACGCGTACTTCATGAAGTAACAGTTTGTCTTGGAGGATCTTATACATGGCCATTAACAGGTGAAACCTATACCGCTGCGGACTCTCCAATTAAAACTAAGGTTTATGATGAAAATGGTTGTTTATATAAAGCAAGATTAGAAATTACAGAAAATGAAACTGTTATAGGATCGCATCCATATGTTGGTCCAATTTGTTTAGAAGATGGACCTGTGATTTTGTCTGGCGGCCAACCTGCAGGTGGTATTTACTCTGGTATAGGAGTTATAGATAATGAAGATGGGACCTACAGTATAGATCCAAGTGCTCTTGGTACAGGGGTTCATGATATTGAATATGTATTTGCGCTCGGTTCTAAATGCCAAGACAGTGTCAAATTTGAGGTTGAAATTGTAGAGTGCTGTGTTGATGAAACTGCTTATGCTTTTGCACCAAATTCTGGAGCAAATGAATGGTGTTTCATAGAATCTACATCGCTTGTAGATAATAGTAATTGGGGATGGACTAATGGTGGTCTAAATCTTGAGTCTCAAAATGAATTAGGGGATTATAATACTTATACATTTGATTTATATGCTGGATCTGGTAACGATTGTGACCCTAACGACGAAAATTCGCCAGGTGTTCTTGTTGGATATGTTACTGTTGAGCGTTCAGGTGATGAAATTTATGTGACTTACACATTAGATGAAGGTGATGAGAATGTATTTTACAGACTAGACCTTGTTCATGTATATGCGGGTTGTGGACCTTATCCATGTATTGGTTCCCAAACAGGACGACTGTGCGCACCAACAACAGCTCCTGGTCAGTATCCTTATTCTGGTGTTTCAAATGATGGAAATTCGGCCACTATTGTTTTCTCTATAGATGATATTCAGATTACTGAATGTCTGGCAAACTTCTATCTAATTGCACATGCCGAAGTTCAAGTTTGTGAAATTCCTAAAGGAGATAAGAAAAAGGATGAACAACGGAGTGTACAAACAGATACGTCTGTAGACTTTAAAGCATATCCAGTGCCTTATACAAAAGAAATTAATATCGCTTATGTTTATGAGTTTGATACAGATGTTTCTATTCAGGTTATGGACGTGCGTGGAATGTTATTAAAGGATATTTCTGTAAAAGATTATATCAAAGGTTATGATGGTATTAGTAAAATAGATTTATCCAATATTAATGATCAGATTCTATTTGTTAAGGTAACAACGAGCAAAGGTACGATGGTAAAGAAAATTATTTCTTCAAATAAGAAATAATACTATAATTGATTTAATAGCAATAATTAATTATTAATTGAGAAAAGTGGCCATTATTAATGGCTGCTTTTTGATTTTAAACCATATTGCATAGAATCGTCGTATTTACTTCATGAATACCTTCAAACGGAATTATGTCTAAATTATTAAATAAATTTTGGGCTTTAGATTGCTCTCTTTGCATGCGTTCATCATTGAGGTACTCATCGTTAATACCATAGATAAGACTTGTTTTACCAGAGAAAAATTTAAAATCATGAGCTGTTAATTCTTCAGGAATGCCTCCCGAATGCAATATCAAATGAGAACATTGAAGTTGTCTTTTTGCTAAGTATCTCATGGCAACACTAACACCTTGAGAATAGCCCATAACAATTAAATTGATTCCATCTGGTAACTGTTCTTGTTCAAAAATTGAATCAAAATAAGTCATTACATTTTTGGTTTCTAAACTGGTGTTTTCTCGCGTTAACCAACTAGCTCCAACGTGCTTAAATTTTGATGTAATGTAATATTTACTTTGGGCTTGTGGTGCTATAATATAGTTGTCTTTGGTGTCTAAGCCCTTAAAATATTTGAGAAAATAACGGCTTAAATAACCCATGCCATGACATACAAACCATACATTTTTGGTAGAAGAACTTAATGTGTTTAACGTGGAGTAACTATTAGTAATGGCATAAGAAATTTCCTTTTCTGTAGATTTCATTTTGTATTTTTGTTTGCGACTTTAAAAATACAGTATTATATGCAATTATCTAAAGAAGATATTCTGGTAAAGGCCAATGCATCTTGCAAAAACACCTTAATGGAAACACTCAGTATTGAGATTGTTGACTATGGCGATGATTTTTTAATAGCAAGAATGCCAGTAACTCCAAAAGTTCATCAACCGGATGGTGTACTTCATGGTGGTGCAACGGCAGCCTTAGCTGAAAGCGTAGGTAGTTTTGCATCACATATTTTTTTAGATACCGAAAACTTGTTTGTAAGAGGTCTGGAGATAACTGCTAATCATCTTAAAAGTGTTTCAGAAGGTTATGTCTACGCTAAGGCCGTCTTTGTTCATAAGGGAAGAACAACCCAGCTTTTAGATATAAGAATTACAGATGATAATAATAATTTGGTGTCTATTTGTAAGCTGTCTACTATTTCCCTTCCTAAAAGAAATAAATAATGCGTCAAGAAGATTTCTTTTTTCAGATAGAATCTCATTTTAAAAATAAATTACCTTTTGTAGCATATAAAAAACCTAACGAGAGTATAGTTAAGGGGTGGTTTCAAAATAATGATAACGTACATTATACGTCCAATTTTGATGAAAGCGGATTTGTATTTTCACCTTTTGACTCCAAAAAGCCCACAGTTATTTTTCCAACGGAATCATCAAAAATAATTACTTCTGAAATGGGGTTAACATTAAACGTTGATCATGGCGAAAGCCAACATGATACGGCTACACACTTTAAGGAACATGTCGAATTAGTGCAAAAAGGGGTGGATATTATTCATAAAAGCGAACTAGAAAAAGTGGTCTTATCCAGAGCTGAGGTTGTGCCTATTTCAGATAAAAACCCACTACAAATATTTAGGAAGTTACTTCATCAGTATTCAGCCGCATTTGTATACATTTGGTATCATCCAAAGGTTGGGTTATGGTTAGGCGCAACACCAGAAACATTATTAAATATTGATGGTTTACGTTTTAAAACCATGTCCTTGGCTGGTACACAATATTATGTAGATACCTTAGATGTTACATGGGATTCTAAGAATATAGATGAACAACGTATCGTTACAGAATTTATAGTTAATGAACTCGAACCCTTTGTAGATCAATTGAACGTATCAAATCCAAAGACAGTCAAAGCAGGAACATTGTTGCATCTGCAATCTCAAATTTCGGGTATACTAAAACCCAATCATCTGAAAAACATTGTTTTATCTTTGCATCCAACACCAGCTGTTTGTGGTTTGCCAAAAGTTGAAGCGAAATATTTTATTCAGAATAACGAAAACTACGACCGCGAATTCTATACAGGGTTTTTAGGAGAACTCAATTTAAAAACCTCGCGAATAAGAAATACCAACAAGCGAAATGTAGAAAACAATGCATATGCTACGATAAAAACAGAAAGTCAGCTTTTTGTTAATCTACGATGTATGCAAATAAAAAACGAACGTGCTTTAATTTACGTTGGAGGAGGTATAACCAAAGATTCTATCCCTCTTGATGAATGGGAAGAAACCGTTAAAAAATCAAAGACAATGATGTCGGTTTTAAATTAATTATACCACACAGCATATTTCTGTCGCCTTAATTCTAAAGCCAAGGTTTCTTCCATTTTTATAGCCTCTGCTCTTGTTGTCATTGGGGCAATATGATTGTATAAACTAGGTCTTAAATAATTGCCGTATTTCTCAACAATATTAGAAGAAAGTTTATGTCCCTTTTTGTTTCTATAGCCTGTTTTGTGTTGTAGAAATCGTTCTTTTGGAGTTTTACTCGTCATACCTACATACAAACATTGTAGTACACCATTAAACTGAGGGTTTGCATTACGAAACCTAGTATTTTCTGTAAACACTCGTTTTGATAATTCGATAACGTAGACGCGATATAGAGTTTTGGGCATTACTATTTTTTATATCTATAACATGAAATTTTCATTTCAATGTATGTTGCTAATCGGTGTTTGATGTTCAGTCAATAGACTTTAATAATTCGATCACTGCTGCTTCAATTTGTTCGTCTTTTCCACCAGTGATATTGTCAAATCCATTTTTAACTAGAATATCTGGCATGAGTTCTTTATTTTCTAAGACGTCACCTTCAATATCTAATACTTGCATATTTGGTATGCCGAATACAATACCATTCTGTATGCGTTCCCACCAAACAAAACTGCAAGTGCCAGGAACGGGCATGCCAACGAGTTTTCCAATTTTTAAGTCTTTATAACCAGCTGGTGTACAATGAGCATCAGAGTAGTTAGACTCTCCCATCAGCATAATACTTGGTTTTGTCCAGCGGCGTTGAGATTCCATACCAATAATTTTACCACCATTTTGAAACTCCATATACTTTTCTCCACTTAAAAACGTAGTAATATCGTCAACCAAGTCTCCACCACCATTAAAACGCGTATCTACTACGAGTGCCTTTTTATTTACTTCATCTCCCATTACGTTTTCCAAAAACTCTCTAAAACTGCGATCGCTCATACTTCTAATATGCATATAACCAATTTGATTATTTGAGAGTTTATGAACGAGTTCTCTGTTTTTCTTAATCCATCGCTGATATCGCAATTCATTTTCGGCACCTATAGAAATTGGTTTTACACGTTCTTTCCATTTATCTTTTGTTGTAGGGTTATAGTAGGAAATAGTAATCGCTTCTCCTGCTTTACGGTTTAATAACTTATAATAATTCATGTTATTCGTAATGACCTCTCCATTAATAGCCTGTATAATGACACCAGCTTTTACTTTTTTATCACTATTGACTAACGGACTTCCTTCTATAATTTCCGAAATTTTAAGTCCGTCACCTTTATGATTCTCATCAATAAAAATTCCTAAAGAAGCCGTTTGATCTCCCTTTATATTAGGAGATCTAAAGCGAGCGCCTGTATGAGATGCATTTAATTCTCCTAGTAATTCTCCTAGAATATCTTTAAAATCATAATCATTATTAATATGTGGGACAAACTTTTTGTAATTTTCTGAAAGCGCATCCCAAGGGGCTCCATGTAAATTTGGATCTAAGAATTTTTTCTTTACTTGACGAGACACATGATCCATAAGGTAAAGACGTTCGGCCGATAGATTAAATGACATTTCATCATTAATTCCTACGCCTTTACGTTTTCCTGATCCAACATCGACTTTTGCAATCTTACCTCGACTTAATATAAACACCTCCTTAGCATCTTTTCCAAAAACCATTGAGCCTCCGCGACCAAATTTCCCTAAGGATTTTATTTCTCTTGTTCGAAGATCTAACTTCCACAAATCGGCCTGATTATCAACACGTCCAAGGTATAGTAATGATTTAGAATCTTTTGTTATTAAGGCGTCAGACAAGTTTGTAGAAAACAATGATAATTTCGCTTTTCGTTTATTTAAATTATCAAATTCAATGACAATAGGTTTTAATTTTGGCTTTTTGTCTTTATTAGCCTCAGTTTCATCTTTATCACTTTTATCATTTTCTTTTTTATCCTCTGTTTTTTTGTCATCAATCAAGAACGAAAATTCATCTTTATTTAGCCTAAATTTATCATAAGCTTCTTGTGTTAAGAACACACCATAGACATCCAATTGTGAAGGACCGGTTTTAGCAACACTGTGCATACCGTTTCGGTCTGAAGCCCAATATAAAATCGTTCCATCTAAAGACCATTTTGGAGAAAAATCGCTAAAACCACTTTTAGAAATATTAATAAGTTTACCTGTTCCATCGGCTTTTATAATACCAATTTCACCAAACCAATACTGATCAGGATAGAATGTAATGGCCAGCCATTTCCCATCAGGACTCCATTCGTATTGCTGATCGCCATCAGAATAAGAGAAATGTTTCTCGCCGTTATGTATAACAGTGACTTTTTTCGATTTTAAATTTATGGTTCTCAATTTTGTGCGTTCTTCCAAATATGCAATGTCTTCTCCAGTAGGAGAGAACTTAGGTTGAAAACTTTCGGATGCATTGGCAAGTAAAACATCTTCGTCTAATTCTAAAGCATTTAAAAAATACTTATCGTTATCTGAGGCGATCGTTTGTGTGTAAAGATTCCAACTGTTATTACGTTCTCCCGCATACACAATAGTTCTGCCATCTGGACTAATATCAATACTGCGTTCTTGTTCAGGTGTATTGGTAAGTCGCCTTGTTAAACTTCCGTCAATAGAAGTTACAAACACATCTCCTCTATAAATAAAGATCAACTCTTTACCATTAGGAGATGGCACCATATCTGTCACATTTCCGTTAACAAAAAGAAGCTCATTATCCATTAAAGACTGATCGCCACTTACATCTACAGAAACTTTCTTGGGAGATTCTCCCGGCCTTTGTGTATATATAGTTCCATTAAAACTATAGGCCAAAACGTCATTTTTAGACACCGATAGATGCCTTACGGGATGCATTTTAAATTCTGAAATTTGAGTCGATTGATTTGGATTAGAGAAATTTGACTTATAAACATTGAAGGTTCCATCTTTTTCTGATAAAAAATAATAAGAATCCCCAGTACCAAAAACAGGATTTCTATTTTCGCCTTTAAAGTTTGATAGTTTTGTGTATTGCCCAGATTTACTTTTTATCCATATATCTCTTGTAACAGACGATGTATGATGCTTTCTCCATTGATCTTCATAACCTTTTATTTCCTCAAAAATCATATCACCTTGACTATTGTTTTGAGCCTCATATGCAGGAAAACTAGTAAGTTGCTTCGGTTTGGTAGCATTAAGATTAACGCTATATAATTCACCTAACCTATGAAATAATAGTGAGTTTTGACCATCTAAACGAATGCTATTAAACCATACAGCATCATCCTTTTGAGAGAAATCGGTTGGCATATCATCGGCAGAGTGAAAGGTGAGGCGTTTAACATTTGTACCAGACGAAGACATTACAAATACGTCGAAATTACCATGACGATTAGAGGCAAATGCAATTTGTTTTCCGTCATGAGACCAAACAGGCTTTGTGTCATAGGCACTGTTCGTTGTTAATCGTGTAGCCTTTCCTCCGTTGGTTGGAACAACATAAATATCGGCATTGTATGTAAATGCAATTTGATTTCCGTTAGGAGAAATAGACGTATTGCGTAACCATAAATTATCATTTTGCTGTGCAAAACTTATATTAAGCGTAGAAAATGTGACAAGAAGAAAAATGAGGGAATTAATTTTCATGTTTTTTGATTTGATTATAAAGAAGTGAAAGTTAGTAAATTAATTGTTTTAAATCTTATTTTTTTTGACACCTAATTTAAATAACTTTGTGGTTAAATGAAGTACCCTAAAATTCCGCTTGCACAAACTGTGGTACAGTTGTGTAAACTTAAAAATATAAAGCATATAGTAATATCTCCTGGAAGTAGAAATGCACCCTTAACTATTGGTTTTACTAGTGATAATTTCTTTAATTGCTACAGTATTGTAGACGAACGTTGCGCAGCGTTTTTTGCACTTGGTATGGCACAACAAATTGGAGAACCTGTTGTTGTAGTTTGTACATCTGGTAGTGCTCTACTAAATTATTATCCCGCAGTTTCAGAAGCGTTTTACAGCGATATTCCTTTGGTGGTAGTGTCTGCAGATAGGCCTAAACATCTGGTTGGTATCGGAGATGGCCAAACTATAAATCAAAAAAACATATACGAAAACCACATTTTATACTCGGCAAATCTTAAACTCGATTTGAAAGATAATAATGAGACGTTAGAAAAAGAAGAACTTCCAATCATTAAGAGTATCGAAAATAAGATTGAACACTTTTTAGGTTTGCAACAAGATATTCAATCTTATAATGAAGAAGAACTAAATAAAGCGTTCAATTTAGCACAATTTAAAAAGGGGCCAGTACATATTAATGTACCTTTAGATGAACCTCTTTATGAAACAGTTGAAAAGTTAACGGTCAGTCCTAAGTCGAATGCTATTCATTTACATTATCCTGAAATTGATCAAAAGGAAATTCAAGACTGTATTAATCAATGGCATTTGGCAACTAAAAAGATGATATTGGTTGGTGTATTGCCTCCTAATGAAATTGAACAAGAATGGTTAAACCAATTGGCAGATGATGAGAGTGTTATTGTTTTTACTGAAACAACATCCAATTTACACCATCCTAATTTTTTTCCGAGTATAGATAAAATAATAGCGCCATTAGCAGCTACTGAATTTAAAGACCTTCAGCCCGAAATATTAGTTACTCTTGGAGGTTTGGTGGTTTCAAAAAAGATAAAGGCGTTTTTAAGAACATATAAGCCCAAACACCATTGGCACATTAATGAGAAAAAAGCAAACAATACATTTTTTTGCTTAAATAAGCATATTGTAGCCAAACCAAATAGTTTCTTTTCTGCAGTCTTGCCAAAAATCACAAACGGTTCAAAAAGTACTTATTTCAATACTTGGTCTAGAGTAAAACAACATAGAAGCCTTAAGCATTTAGAATATGAAGAACAGATTCCGTTTAGTGATTTTAAGGTCTTTAGTATTGTACTGAAAGCATTACCCAATACTACCGTTTTGCAGTTAAGCAATAGTTCTACTGTGAGATATGCGCAATTATTTGATTTAAATCAATCCCTTACTGTATTTTGTAATAGAGGTACTAGTGGTATTGATGGCAGTACTTCTACCGCTATAGGTTGTGCTGTTGTTCATGAAAAGCAAACAACCTGTATAACAGGAGATTTGAGTTTTTTCTACGATAGTAATGCCTTATGGAATGATTACATTCCTGAAAACTTCAGAATTATTTTAATTAATAATCAAGGAGGCGGTATTTTTAGAATCCTGCCAGGACATAAAAACACCGAAAACTTTGATCATTTCTTTGAAACGAAACACAGTTTATCTGCTCAGCAATTATGTGATATGTATGGCTTTGAGTACAGAAATGCGCGAACAGAAATTCAACTAAAAGAAAATTTGAAGTCCTTTTTTGAAACATCAAATACACCACGTCTTTTGGAAGTTTTTACACCAAGAACCATTAACGATTCCGTTTTACTAGATTATTTTAAATATGTAAGATAAATGTGACTTAGTCACTTTTTATGTGTCTAATAAATGGCTATATTTATAGACCATTAATTTATTAACCCTATAAAAAATACAACTAAGATGAGTAAAAGAGACGAATTAATTACAAAGTATGCTGCAGACTTAAAAGACAAATGTGGAGTCAATGCAGATATGGATTTACTTACAAAAGTAACTATTGGTTGCGGACCATCAATTTACAATGCTGATGCTGCAACAGTTTCTGGATCTGATGAATCAGAATTAGCAACTGTAAAAAACAATTTCTTAATCAAAAAATTAGGATTAAAAGATGGTGATGATTTAGATAAAGGAATTGCTTCAGTAATGGATACTTACGGAAAATCTAACAGAAATAAATATAGAGCGGTTGTATATTATTTATTAACAAAACACTTCAAAAAAGAATCAGCTTACTAGTCTGATATTTTTTAAAAATAATAAGCGCTGTAATTCACTTAGAATTATGGCGCTTTTTTTAGTTCTCAATACTAATATCTGTATCTTTGGCGCATGATAAAAATTGGAGATTATAATACACTTGAGATTTTACGTGAGACAGATCAAGGTCTATATTTAGCCGACAAAGAAGGAAACGAAGTTTTGTTACCAAATCGTTATGTTCCTGAGTCATTTAAGATATGGGAAGAGATTGAGGTTTTCGTATACCTTGACAATGAAGAACGACCTGTGGCAGTTACAGACGAACCTTATATTGTTCGTGATGATTTTGCCTTACTACGTTGTAATCAAGTTACATCTCATGGAGCCTTTTTAGATTGGGGAATGGTGAAAGAACTCTTTTGCCCTTTCAAAGAACAGGCCTTCAAAATGAAAGCAGGTGGATGGTATTTAGTGTATTGTTATCTAGATGAAGAAACAGATAGACTCGTTGCCTCAAGTAAAACTAACCGTTTTTTAGATAATAAGGAGCTTAGCGTCCAACAGTTTGACGAGGTCGATTTAATCGTGTCTCATCCTTCAGAGTTAGGGATGAACGTTATTGTGAATAACCAACACTTGGGTTTAATATTTTCAGAAGATATTTTTAAAGATATTAGTGTGGGAGACCGTTTAAAAGGTTATGTTAAAAAAGTGCGTCACGATAATAAATTGGACATTGTTTTAGGGAAAATTGGTTATCGTAAGATAGAACCAAATGCAGATGTTGTAATGCAATATTTGGAAGATAGTTCTGATGGTTTTTTAGCTCTAAATGACAAATCTAATCCTGAAGATATTAAGCGCGAATTGCAAATGAGTAAAAAAACGTTCAAAAAAGCAATTGGCACGCTCTATAAACAGCGTTTAATTACTATTGAGTCTGATGGTATACGCTTAGTTGATTGATATAGCAATTTGTTCAATAACTTTTTTATGTACAGCATGTAGACCTTCATATAAGTTGTCAAAACTAATATTTTGTGAAGCACAAAAATTGCTTTCTATTTCCGCATTCATTCGTCCAGCGTAATTGTGACTAACAACACCATATGCAACCAAATTTGGAAATATAGATTTGACCTCTAAGGTTTCCAGCAAAGAAATAGAATAAGAGTTTACCCTATTCGCAATAAGACCAAAAGGCTTAGAATTTCCGAAGTAATGTATAAGATCATGAATGGTTTTTCGTGCTGTATTTAAATCTACATGTACGCCTTCATTAAATTCAACAACAGCTATGTCGTTAAAAAAATGAAGTGTTCCAGCATCCGACTGCTCTTGCTTTACAATCTGTGAAGCAACATTAGAATCTAAAATTGTCATATCCCTTAATATTTGTTTTCTAACTAATTTTTAATGCGTTTTATATAAACGCCTATATTTAGACACCATTTTTTTAAAATCGTCACATTAAAAAAGATGTCAATGATGTGATACATTTTAGGAACAAGTTTTGGATGCTTTTAGCTTGTTATATTATATATAAAAGCAGTATTTTTGTTACAAATATATTTGACTATGGAGACAGCCAAATGGGTTACTGCTAAAACCTATGAAGATATTACTTACCAAAAATGTAATGGCGTTGCTAGAATAGCTTTTAATCGCCCAAATATTAGGAATGCCTTTCGTCCTAAAACAACAAGTGAACTTTACGATGCGTTTTATGATGCCAATGAAGATGTTAATATTGGAGTGGTGTTATTATCTGCTGAAGGACCATCCACTAAAGACGGGATTTGGAGTTTTTGTTCTGGAGGTGACCAAAAGGCGCGTGGGCATCAAGGCTATGTTGGAGAAGACGGTTATCATCGTTTAAATATTTTGGAAGTACAGCGTTTAATTCGTTTTATGCCCAAAGCTGTTATTGCCGTTGTACCAGGATGGGCAGTAGGAGGAGGACATAGTTTACACGTTGTTTGCGATTTAACGTTAGCAAGTAAGGAACATGCAATATTTAAGCAAACAGATGCCGATGTTACTAGTTTTGATGGAGGATATGGTTCAGCGTATTTGGCCAAAATGGTCGGACAAAAGAAAGCACGTGAAATATTCTTTTTAGGAAGAAACTACTCGGCTCAAGAGGCTTACGAGATGGGAATGGTTAATGCCGTAATTCCTCATGATGAGTTAGAAAATACGGCCTATGAATGGGCTCAAGAAATATTAGCAAAATCGCCAACGTCTATTAAAATGCTGAAATTTGCAATGAATTTAACAGATGATGGTATGGTCGGTCAACAGGTATTTGCTGGTGAAGCCACACGTTTGGCTTATATGACAGATGAGGCCAAAGAAGGAAGGGATGCGTTTTTAGAAAAACGAAAACCTAACTTTGATAAAAAATGGATACCATAAACCTAAAACACCAATATGCTAGAAAAAATAAAGCCTTGGTTATCTGCTTTTAGGTTACGAACACTGCCATTGTCGGTATCAGGAATTATCATTGGATCATGTTTTGCGCATTACAATGGTTATTTTAATGGTATGATTATGACGTTCGCAATTCTATTGACCATAAGTCTACAAATACTCTCAAATTTGGCAAATGACTATGGAGATGGCATTAGAGGTACAGATAATGATGATAGAATAGGACCAGAGCGTGCGATTCAAAGTGGTGCCATTTCTCCTGAGGAAATGTTTGATGCCATCAAAATGAATATCCTTGTAGTTATTGTATTAACAGTAGGTTTAATATTTGTGTCTTTTGGAAGCAAATATTTTCTATATGCGTTGTTGTTTTTCGTGTTATCTGGTTTATCCGTCTTTGCTGCAATTAATTACACTGTTGGGAGTTCTCCATATGGTTACAGAGGGTTAGGTGATTTGTTCGTTTTTGTATTCTTCGGAGTACTTAGCGTTGTTGGAAGTTATTTCTTATATACAAAACACATAGACCATCATGTTGTTTTACCTGCTATTGCTTTGGGTTTATTAAGTATGGGAGTTTTGAACCTTAATAATATGAGAGACATTGATACAGATAAGGCTGCAGGAAAAGAAACCTTAGCTGTTAAACTAGGGAAAATGAATGCAAAGAGATATCACATTGTACTAATTGTTTTAGCAATGCTAATTTCGTTTGTATTCTCTATATTATACTATTCACGTATTTATAACTTTTTGTTTTTTATTGCTTACATTCCGTTATCTATTCACCTTATTAAAGTATACAAAGCCGACAATCCCAAGGCATTTGACCCGCAATTAAAGGTGTTAGCATTGACAACATTCTTGTTTTCTCTTCTTTTAGGGATAGGGTATATTTTATAATTTTTTTAACATAAATATTTGGTTTTCAAATAATTAATGATTATATTTATTGTTGAAATTTTGTAGGTCGGCATTTATTTGCTATTATGTTGGCAATAAAATTTGGGGCTTTAAAACTCAGACAATTTCTTCAAATCTGTCTGAGTTTTTTCGTATTTTAGATTCTGTTTTTATAGTCAACCATTTTAAATCAACCGATAATGCAAATTACATTTTATGGTCACGCGAGTTTAGGACTTAAAATCGCCAACATTAATATCCTTGTTGATCCATTTATTTCAGGAAATCCTAAAGCCTCTCATATAAATATTGAAACCCTAGAAGCCGATTATATTTTAATCACACATGCCCATCAAGATCATATTTTGGATGTAGAAGCCATTGCAAAGCGAACAGGAGCTGTAGTCGTTTCTAATTTTGAAATCGCCACATATTTTGATAAGCTGGGATTAGAGAGCCATCCAATGAATCATGGAGGTCAATGGGACTTTGAGTTTGGTAACGTTAAATATGTTAATGCTATTCATACGTCTTCATTTCCTGATGGCAGTTATGGCGGTCAACCTGGAGGCTTTGTCATTCAAGGCGAACATAAAACGATCTATATTGCAGGAGATACAGCATTAACTATGGATATGAAGTTAATTCCTATGTTTACAACATTGGATTTAGCTATTTTACCTATTGGAGATAACTTTACTATGGGAATTGATGAAGCCCTTATTGCAAGTGATTTTGTAGACTGCGATAAGGTGTTAGGATATCATTTTGATACTTTTGGCTATATAGAAATAGATCATGAAGCTGCCAAACGAAAATTTTTCGATAAGAATAAGGATCTAATGTTATTGGATATTGGAGAACGTATAGATTTATAGTAACACATTAAATTTTGAAAGAGCAAGACGCATATATATTAGGAACAGATCAGGAAGAGCTCCATCGATTAGGCTTACAGCATCAGGTATGGGCTTCCGAGGCTCATAAAGGATGGGAATTAGCTGGGTTTACGGCAGGACAAACCATTTTAGATTTAGGCTGCGGACCTGGATTTTGCACTAAAGAATTGGCTTTTGTTGTTGGAAACTCTGGAAAAGTTATTGGTATTGATCGCTCGGAACATTTTGTTAATTTTCTAAAACAAATCAATAATCAATACGGATTGAAGATTGACGCGATTCAAGCAGATTTTAATGATATGGTTTTAGAACCAAATAGCCTAGATGGTATGTATTGTCGCTGGGCAATGGCGTGGATACCCAATGTGAAAGAGGTTTTAAGCAAAGTTAAAACCGCTCTTAAACCTGGTGGTAAAATGGTCTTACATGAATACTATGACTGGCAAACTCATAGTGTTGTACCGCGTAAAGAGGGTATTGAAAAGGCCATTGCTGGTTGTTTGCAAAGTTTTAAGGAACAGGAGGGCGAAATTGATGTTGGTAAAGAACTGCCAAGAATTTTTGAGGATATAGGCATGAAGGTTACCAGCAAGCGACTTATGGCTAAATTAGCCACACCCGATAATCTTAATTGGCATTGGCCAAAATCTTTTTACTATAGTTATTTTCCAAGATTAGCAGAAGCCGGATACTTAACTCAAACAGATGTAGCGCAAGCCTTAAAGGATTTTGAAGCCCTAGAAAAGAACAAAAATGCCACCTTGTTTTGTCCAATCTTAATTGAAGTTATTGCCGAAAAACTATAAATTATTTCACTTTACTGCGTAGCACTAATTTGTGAATGAGACGAGGAGACAAGCGCTTTACATAGACACCAAATTTTTCGAATTTACCAATATAGGCTTCGTATTTTTCTTTACGGATGGCTTTAATCATTTTTTGCACAAAAACGTCAACGTCTAAACCATTTTCGGTCATGTCATCTTGATAGCCTTGTTTACTACCATCTCCTGTTAGTGCATTTCGAGCTACATTAGTATTTACAAAACCAGGACAAATCATGGTTACTTTAATATTATCTTTGTCGTGTTCTAAACGTAGGGCATCAAAAAAACCATGCAAGGCATGTTTAGCGCCACAATAGGCCGAACGATATGCAGAACTAAATTTTCCCATAAGACTCGATACAACAACATAATGACCAGATTGCTGCTCAACAAAGTAGGGTAGTAACGCTTTTGATAAGGCCACAGTACCTAGGTAGTCAATTTCCATGAGTTTTCGATCTACGTCTATTGAAGTTTCTAGTATTGCCGAACGCTGACTAATTCCTCCATTATTTACCAATATATCCACTTTTCCAAATGTAGAAATAGCTTTATGCGCCATAGACGTCATCGCTTCGCTATTCGCAAGGTCTAAAGGAAGAATAGATACATCGTTAGGCTGTTTACATAATGCTTTTACTTTTTCTAATTCTTCAGTTCTTCTAGCCGAAAGAATAAGTTTACAATCATATTTAGATAAGGCAATTGCCAAACTTTTTCCTATTCCACTAGACGCTCCAGTAATCCATATTGTTTTATTGTTAAGTTTCATTTTTGGAATTTTTAGTTAGCCATTCTCTTCTTAAATCTTCAGATATTTGGCCACTGCCATCATGTTTCCATCCTGGTGGTTTAATAAGGTATAGGAGTCGATTTTTTAGTGATTTTCGCCCAGAAAATGTGTCTTTGAACATGTATATCCATTCTACAAAAGCTATTTTTATAGGGTTATATGTATTTATGTTTTTGACCAGGCCATAAACAACTTTTTCATGATCTAATTCGGGTTGAAAAGTTCCAAAGATTTTATCCCAGATAATCAAAATACCTGCGTGGTTTCTGTCTAAATAGATTGGGTTACTACCATGATGTACACGATGATGTGATGGTGTGTTAAAAACAGCTTCAAACCAACGTGGCATTTTTTGTATAGTTTCGGTATGAATCCAAAACTGATACAATAAACTAATGGACATTTGTAATAATATCATACCTGGATGAAATCCCAATAAAGGTAACCACAGCCAAAATACAAAAGAGTAAAATCCGCCAGACCATGTTTGTCGCAATGCTGTGCTCAAATTGTAATGTTGAGACGAATGGTGGACTACGTGCGATGCCCAAAATAAACGGCATTCATGTGAGATACGATGAAACCAATAATAGGCAAGATCATCTGCAAAAAAAATGAGAATAAAACTCCACCATACAATTGGAATTGTAAATAGTCTAAAATGCTCATAAACGAAGAAAAAAGCTAAGAGCACAATGGCTTTACTAAAAAAACCGAGAAAAACATTTCCTAATCCCATAGCTATTGAAGAAAAGGCGTCTTTTGTTTCGTAGGTTTTCATATCTTGCTTTATCGTGACGTAAAGCTCTAATAGCATAGACACTATAAAAAAGGGAATAGCAAATAAAATGATATTGGGAAAATTTGGATCTTGCATCTCTAATAATAGATTTCAGCTAAAGTACAAAATTGTTAAAAATCTGTTATTTACGACTAATGATTTTTACACAAAAAATGTAGATGTTATTTTGCAACAAAATAAACCAACAATGAAACTAAAACTTACTTTTCTTATCATTTTTTGTATTTCAGTGAAAATGATGGCTCAAGTTGCATCTGGTAAAACAGGTGCTTGGTACATGTATTTCTATGACCATCAATTTAAAGAAAGTCAATTTGGAATTCAAGGAGATATACAATATCGAAATTGGAATTTAGGTGGCGACTTAGAGCAACTACTACTGCGTTCTGGACTTACGTATAGACCCAAAGGGGTTAATGCTAAATTTACCTTAGGTTATGCACATATTACGTCAGGAGCTTTTGGAGAAAGTGACAATACGTCAACTGAAAGTAGAATTTATCAAGAAGCATTATTGCCTCATAAACTTGGAAATCGCGTTTATCTTACGCATCGCTTTAGATATGAACAGCGTTTTGTAGAAGATCAAGATTTTAGAACAAGATATCGTTATAATTTATTTTTGAATGTACCTTTTAATAAAAGTGCTTTAGAAAAAGGTGCCATATATGCTGCATTGTATAATGAATTATTCGTTAATGGTCAGCGTGATATTGGAGATAATAGAGAAGTAGAATTCTTTGATCGTAACCGTACTTATTTAGGTGTAGGTTATGTGCTAAAACCAGGAATGAAATTTCAATTGGGTTGGATGAACCAAAAGACAAATAGTGTTGGTAAAGCCCAATTACAGCTAAGTTTCCATCATAATTTCTAAGTCTATTTCTCAATCTTATTGCAGGCATATTTCTTATTTTTGTGGTGAGTACATAAATTATGATAGCAACGTATAAATCATATACACTACATTTTAAAAATGCCAGTGGCACATCTCGAGGAATCTTGAAAACAAAAGATACTTGGTTCATTATTATTGATGATAATGGAAAGAAAGGGATTGGAGAATGTGGTATGTTTAAAGGTTTAAGCTATGATGATAGACCAGATTTCGAATCTAAGCTGCAATGGGTTTGTGATCACATCTCTTTAGGACTTGATAACTTATACAAAGCGCTTAATGAGTTTCCTAGTATCCAGTTTGGATTAGAAATGGCCTTTAAGTCTTTAGATAGTAGTGATGGCTTTAAGTTGTTTCAATCTCCTTTTTCAAGAGGAGAGTCGTCAATTGCTATTAACGGACTTATTTGGATGGGAAATGAAGACTTTATGAGGACTCAGATAAAAGAAAAAATTCAGGCAGGTTTTCGATGTATAAAAATGAAAATTGGGGCTTTAGACTTTCAAACCGAATTGAAGCTTTTGAAATCCATTCGAAAAGAGTTCTCCGTAAATGATATTGAATTACGAGTAGATGCTAATGGAGCGTTTTCTATAGATGAAGCTTTGGAAAAATTAAAGCGATTATCTGATTTAAATTTACATTCTATTGAGCAACCCATTAAACAAGGACAATGGGAAGAAATGTCTAAGTTATGTTTAGAAACACCTTTGCCCATTGCCTTAGATGAAGAACTTATTGGGATACATTCTGACGACATAAAAAAAGAATTACTTCAAGGTATTAATCCGCAATATATCATTTTAAAACCTACTTTGGTTGGAGGGTTCAATGGAAGCGAATCTTGGATTTCTCATGCCAATGAGCATGGCATTGGCTGGTGGATTACGAGTGCTTTAGAAAGTAATATTGGATTGAATGCTATTGCTCAATGGACCTATACACTTCAAAATAGATTACCACAAGGACTTGGTACAGGCGCTTTATTTACAAATAACTTTGATTCGCCATTAGTTGTAAAAAATGGTACATTGCACTACAGAAAACAAACACCTTGGAATTTTAATATTTAACTATGAATTATTTACAGCAAGCATATAAAGGGGAAAATGAACCTTGGAAAGTCATTTTAACTGTTTTGGTTGTTTCAGGACTTTTTATTTTTAATCTCATTTTTTTATTTTTCTTTGCAGACGGTTTTGATGTTATCGAAGAACAAAAAAAGTTGTTAGAATTAGTGCCAAGTAAAAACTTTTGGCTTGCATTTAACTTGCTGCCCTTTGCATTTCTATTATTGTTCCTGTTTTTGTTTGTTAAATTTTTGCATAAGCGCAGCCTGATGTCGCTTACAACAGCACGAGATAAAATTGATTGGAAACGTGTTTTCTTTTCGTTTTCGTTAATTACTGTTATTACCATTGGTTTATTTATGGTGAGCTATTTTTCAGACCCATCTAGTGTAACATTTCAACTAGACCCATTGAAATTCACCATTTTAGTTGTTGTAAGTTTACTCTTGTTTCCGCTTCAAATTGGTTTGGAAGAGTATCTTTTTAGAGGATATCTTATGCAGCAGTTGGCTATTGTCGTAAAAAACAGATGGTTCCCGCTAATTGTGACATCAGTGATGTTTGGTGTCTTGCATAGTGGAAATCCAGAGGTTGACGAAATGGGACCAATTGTTATGATATTTTATATAGGAACTGGTTTATTGTTGGGTATCATGACCTTAATGGATGATGGTTTAGAATTGGCCTTAGGATTTCATTTTGGTAATAACTTAATGGCATCTTTATTGGTAACGTCAGATTGGTCGGCCTTACAAACCGATGCATTATTTAAATCTACTGCCACAGAAGCGAGTACTCACATTTCAGAGATCTTAATTCCTATTTTAATTGTATATCCTATTATTTTATTAATCATGGCCAAAAAGTACAAATGGAAGCATTGGAAAGCGAATTTGTTTGGTCGCGTAGAAGAACCGCCAAAAGAAGATTATAAAATTATAGGAGAGTAAGGCCATAACTAGCGTCAAATGACACCTCTATTTAATAAAATACATTTAAAATTTCGGCTAAACGGTATTAATTATGACCGCGAAGGACTTAAAGAAGTGGCTTATAGTTTAGTTAAGGAAGGTGAATCCTATGAACGAGTAACAGGTAATTTCCTGTTAGATTGGTTGGACGACAAAGACTTCGTCTTAGTTAAAACATCTGGCTCTACAGGAGTGCAAAAAACCATAAAACTCAAAAAGCAAGCCATGGTCAATTCTGCAATTATGACCGGTGATTTCTTTAAACTGAAACCAGGAGATACAGCACTGCATTGCCTGCCTAGTCAATATATAGCAGGTAAAATGATGCTTGTTAGAGCTATGATTCTAGGGCTTGAACTAGACATGGTGGCTCCATCTTCAATGCCTGCTTATCAGCATTTGAAACCTTATGATTTTTGTGCGATGATACCATTACAACTCAAGAAATCTTTAGGTCAATTGATGCAAATAAAGACGTTGATTGTTGGAGGAGCATCGGTTTCAAATAGTTTAAAAGAAGAATTGAAGGGTTTAGATACTAGAGTTTTTGAAACTTATGGGATGACCGAAACAGTTAGCCATATTGCCGTAAGGTGTCTTAATTTTACTTCGGAAAAAGGAGCACATTTTCAAATTTTAAAGGATATCAAAATACATGCCGATAACAGAGGGTGTTTAGTAATTGAAGCAAAGCAACTAACCGATGATATCATAACTACCAATGATGTTGTAGATGTGGTTTCTAAATCGGAGTTTGATATTATAGGACGTTTTGATAATATGATTAATTCTGGTGGTGTAAAACTATTTCCCGAATTAATTGAGGCAAAGCTTAGCGATAATATAAAATCAAGATTTTTTATTACTTCAGAACCTGATAAAGATTTAGGTCAAAAGGTTGTTCTTGTTTTAGAAGGTGATTCTAAAACATTCAATAAAGATGTTTTTGGAGGCTTATCAAAATTTGAAATCCCAAAAAAGGTATATCACACGACTAAATTTATTGAAACTGAAACAGGAAAACTTCAGCGCCAAAAGACGTTTAAGAGTATAATTAAGTAACTATCTTTTTAGTGTGCTTGTAAAGCATAAACGAGGCGATGCATCCTAGTATTGCAAAACCAGCCATAATACCAAAGGCAATTTGATGACCAGTTTCTAAGCCTTTGTAAGCATCTAAAAAATAACCATATAAAAGACCAGCAAAAATATCGGGTGTATAGCCTACTATAGAGATAAACCCAACAGCAGTACCAGTTATTGCCAAAGGAATTTTTGCCTCTTCTAATGTTGCAAAATAAAGAACTCTTGCAGAATAAACACCCAAAGCCATAGTGCCAATTGATAATATAAATAATACTACAGAATTATCACTAATGATTCCCGAGGCAAAAATAAGACTAGTAAAGGCCATCAATATAAAACCGATGACAATCCATAAAGAGGCTCTAGTACGATCGGCTAATAACCCGATAACAACACCAATAACAGGTCTCATATAAAGAAGATAGGTTCCAATTTTTGCTGCTTCAATCTTATTGTAGAGCATTACTTCTTCGGCGTATTGACTAAAAATATCTGTCATTTTGTAGCCATAATATGCACATAAAATGATAATCATGAGAAGCCAAACCGACTTATATTTCATTACTGTTTTGAAATTGTCTAAAGTTAGAAACTTGTCTTTATGTTTATGAACTGGTTCTTCAATTTTGAATCGTAAAAAGAAAAATACGAGAGCAGCAATAACCATAACAGCAAAAGACGTATAGGTAATGACATGCTTAAATGCATCACGACGTTCTTCAATAGATGTGAGTTCTATGTCTTTGGTAATAAATAATGAGAATATTAAAACACCAACAGATCCAAAAATAGCTGCAACTAAACCTCGACCACCATCTAAGAAACCAAAAGCAATACCTTGCTTATTACTACCTCCCCAAATTCTAGTAGCTTTTATCATGGCTGCCCAAAACAAAAATATTGTAGTAAAGCCCCAGAATCCATAAAGTACATGCAGATTAAATAATGTCGGGTAGGTCGCTAAATAAAGACCGCCAACAGCTGTAAGAAATAATGCAACAGACATTAATACATGAGGTCGGAACTTGTCGGCTAAAGGACCACCAAATAGGTAAGAAAAAAGAGCAACTGTTCCATAAATAGAAAAGCAACTTCCCAACTGGACGTTCGTAATAGAGAACGATTCTAAAAACGTGGTTTTAAAAATTCGTTGTAAAACGAAAGGTAAAATAAAAACAGCCTCAGCCGCTAATATGAGTAATATTATGACATAAATGGGTTGTTTGTTCTTTTTCTCTTGAAGTGCCATTATACTTGCAGTACCCCCATATTAAATGGCTTTTCAATAGGAGCGTGGTCGGCCGCTTCTATTCCCATACTTATCCAAGTTCTAGTGTCTAAAGGATTAATTACGGCATCCGTCCAAATTCGAGCCGCTGCATAATAAGGAGATACTTGATCGTCGTATCTATTTTTAATCTTATCAAATAGTTCTTTTTCTTTTTCAGGAGTTATTTTTTCGCCTTGCTTTTCAAGCGATGCCTTTTCAATTTGCAATAATACTTTAGCTGCACTATTACCACTCATTACTGCTAATTCGGCACTTGGCCAGGCCACAATTAGTCTAGGGTCGTAGGCCTTTCCACACATGGCATAATTTCCTGCTCCATAGCTATTCCCTATAACAATAGTGAATTTTGGTACCACCGAATTACTTACGGCATTTACCATTTTAGCGCCATCTTTAATAATGCCTCCATGTTCAGATTTACTTCCTACCATAAATCCTGTTACGTCTTGTAAAAAGACCAAAGGTATTTTCTTCTGATTGCAGTTAGCAATAAAACGCGTGGCCTTATCTGCACTGTCATTGTAGATAACACCACCAAATTGCATTTCCCCCTTTTTTGTTTTTACAAGTTTACGCTGGTTGGCAACAATACCAACTGCCCATCCGTCAATTCTGGCATAAGCTGTAATAATAGTTTGACCATAGCCTTTCTTGTATTCATCAAATTCAGAATTATCAACAAGACGAGATATAATTTCTCTCATATCGTATTGATCTGCTCGTGAGCGTGGTAATATTCCGAAAACATCATCAGGATTAGCGTTTGGTTTTTTTGAAGCTACACGATTAAAACCAGCTTTATCGTAATCTCCAATTTTATCCATTAAACGTTGTATGGTACTTAGTGCGTCTTTGTCGTCTTTGGCTTTATAATCGGTAACACCAGAAATTTCACAATGAGTTGTGGCTCCTCCTAAAGTCTCATTATCAATAGATTCTCCAATAGCTGCCTTAACCAAATAACTTCCAGCTAGGAAAATACTACCTGTCTTGTCAACAATTAAGGCTTCATCACTCATTATAGGTAAGTAGGCTCCACCAGCAACACAACTTCCCATTACGGCGGCTATTTGTGTAATACCCATACTGCTCATTACAGCATTGTTTCTAAAAATGCGGCCAAAATGCTCTTTATCAGGAAAAATCTCATCTTGCATAGGTAAAAACACACCTGCCGAATCTACCAAATAAATAATGGGTAATCTGTTTTCAATAGCAATTTCCTGAGCTCTTAAGTTCTTTTTACCAGTGATAGGAAACCATGCACCAGCTTTCACGGTGGCGTCATTAGCAACAACAATACATTGTTTGCCTTTTACATATCCTATTTTTACTACAACACCACCTGAAGGGCAACCACCATGTTCTTTATACATTCCTTCTCCAGCAAAGGCGCCAACTTCTATAGATGGTTTTTTTGAATCCAACAAGAAGTCTATACGCTCTCGGGCAGTCATTTTACCTTTGGCATGATGTTTAGTAATGCGCTTCTCTCCACCACCAAGTTTAACTTTGGCTAAGCGTTTTTTTAATTCTGATAGGAGTAATTTATTATGATCTTCGTTTTTATTGAAGTTTAAATCCATAGTGTGTTTTTATTTCCTACGAATTTACAAAACCCATAACGGATTAGAAAGTGAATAATTTGTTAAAATATATTACACGGAAATAGTTTCCTAGGTATATATTAAATATTTTTTGTATATTTGTACCAACAAAAACCAATTTAAGATGAAAAGAGATAGAATTATTTATTATGTTGCTACCGGATTACTAACGTTATTGATGTTGTTTTCAGTAAGTATGTATTTTTTTAAGCACGATGATGTGGCAGAAATGTTTACAAGTTTTGGATATCCAACCTATATTATATATCCTTATGCTGTAGCAAAACTTTTAGGGCTATTCGCATTATGGAACCCTAATTTTAAAATCATTAAAGAGTGGGCATATGCAGGGTTCTTTTTTGCCTTTGTCCTTGCTTTTTTTGCGCATTATATGATTGGTGACGGCGAGCAAACAGGAGCATTGGTAGCACTTATATTACTAAGTGTATCGTACATTTTTAACAAGAGAATTAACAAACAATAATTATGAAGAAAATAATTGCCTTTGCAGGAAGTAATAGTAAAAACTCGATTAATAAACAATTATCTATTTATGCAGCCTCACTTGTGGAGAATGGTGATGTTACAGTTTTAGATTTAAATGATTTTGAATTACCTATCTACAGTATTGATTTTGAAATAGAACACGGTATTCCAGATAATGCTCGTAATTTTTTAGAGCATATTAAATCTTCAGACGGCATCGTTTTGTCACTGGCAGAACACAATGGAGCCTATGCTACTGTTTTTAAAAATATTTTTGATTGGATGTCAAGAATTGATAATAAACTATGGAGTGATAAACCCATGTTGTTAATGGCAACATCTCCAGGCGGAAGAGGTGGAGCAACTGTATTAGAAATAGCGAAAGGACGCTTCCCATATATGGGAGGTAATATTGTTGGAGTTTTTTCATTACCTTCTTTTGGAGCTAATTTTGAAGGAGGAAAAATGTCTAATGAAGAATTAAATCAACAGTTAATTGAAGAGGTAAAACAATTTGAAAATAGTCTATAATCATGGAGATTAAACATGAAGATTATGGTAACAAAGGTCGTTTCTATTATGAATTGAACGGCAAAGAAAAAGGGCTTATGACCTATAGTCATGCTGGCGCCGACAAAATAATTATTGATCATACGGAAGTAGATCCGTCTTTAAAAGGTCAAGGTATAGGTTATATGTTGGTAGAAGCATCTGTAGATTATGCACGAGCTAATAGTATTAAGATTTTACCTTTATGTCCTTTTGCCGCTGCAGTATTCAAAAAGAGAACTAAATATAATGATGTGTTATTCTAAAATTTAAACTATGGGAGATATTTCTAAAGATATTAATTCGACATTTCCAAACGATAAAGTCAAGGCACTATTAAATATTATTTATACAGCTAACTGGATAAATAGTCATCAAAATGCTTTCTTTAAACCTTACGGAATATCACCGCAGCAATTTAATATTTTAAGGATTTTAAGAGGAGCAGGTAAAGCTATAAAAGTGCAAACCATTAAAGAACGAATGTTAGAGCGTGCACCTAATGCAACACGATTAATGGATAAATTATGCGATAAGTCATTGATAAGACGTTTGCCATGCCCAGGAGATAGGCGAGTTGTACATATTGAAATTACTCAAAACGGACGCAATTTGTTAGACCTTATCTCTAAAGAGTTTAAAGAAGATTTATTAGAAAATTTAACTGAAAAAGAAGCAAGTACTCTTAGTGACTTGCTCGACAAAATACGTTGACCGTATTTTTTTAACCAAATAGTTTCCATGGAAACTATTGCAATTAAAGATTATTAAAATGAAACTAAATACTATAAAAAGAGCAGGGAAGAGCCATTTTGTAAATATGGGACCAATTCGCTTAAGACAGCCTTTTCCAACACAAGCCATAGAAATGATTGATCCATTTATATTATTACATCATTATGGACCTTATGAGATATCCGAAACTAATAACCCGTTCGATTTGGGACCACATCCTCATCGAGGATTTGAACCCGTAACATTTTTGGTGCAGGGTGAGCAATTACATCGCGATTCTTTAGGTAATGAAAGTGTGGTAAAAGCAGGAGATGTGCAATGGACAACCGCTGGTAGGGGTATTATTCATGCCGAAGGCCCAACAAAGAACCTTGTCAAAAAGGGAGGAACTATTGAAGGTATTCAATTATGGTTAAATCTTCCTGCCGAAAAAAAAATGATGTCGTCCAATTATCAGCATGCAAGACATGAGGATTTTAACGTGATTTTTTCCGAAGATAGAAATGTTGAAACACGAGTTATAGCCGGAGCGTTAAATAATAGCTATGGCAAAATAGCCACTCAAACTCCCGTAAATGCCTTTATGATTGATGCGAAAGCGGGAGGAGAAGAGTTTATAAGTTATTCAGATACGCACCAAGGGCTATTGTACTTACTCAATGGTAAGGTAAATGTTAACAATGTGGAGCATATTGAACTAGATAAAAATCAACTAATGGAGTTCAATCAAGACGGAGAAGGGTTCTCTATAAAGGCTGAAAAGGATAGCAAGTTGTTATTCTTGTCTGGAGCACCTATTAAGGAACCAGTTGCAACATACGGACCTTATGTAATGAACTCACAAACTGAATTATTGGAAGCAATGCGCGATTATCAAATGGGTAAAATGGGCTTTCTTCCAGCACATTAAATTGAGATAGAAATATTATGAAAACTATAGTACACAAAGCAGAAACAAGAGGATATGCGAATCATGGATGGTTAACATCTTATCATAGCTTTAGTTTTGCAAATTATCAAAATCCAGAGCGAATGAATTTTGGAGCATTACGTGTCTTAAATGATGATATTGTTCAACCTAAAATGGGGTTTGGGACACATCCTCATCAAAATATGGAAATAATTTCAATTCCTTTAAAAGGCGCCTTGTCGCATAAAGATAGCATGGGAAATGTAAGGGCTATTGAAGTAGGTGAAGTGCAAGTAATGAGTGCAGGTACAGGATTGACGCATTCTGAGTTTAACGCGAGCTCAACTGATGAAACTAACTTTCTTCAGTTGTGGATCATTCCAAAAGAATCGAATGTAGCGCCTAATTATGAGCAACGACAGTTTACTGTCGAGGAGAATAAACTTCAAACGCTTGTAGCACCAATAGGCAAACTAGATGGGCTTGCTTTACCAATTAATCAAGAAGCCTATATTTATCGTGCTCGCTTGGATGAGTCTAGTCGGGTAGACTTGAAGGTTAAATCTATTCAAAATGGATTCTATATTTTTGTTGTTGAAGGAGAAGTTTCTGTAGCTAATGATAAGCTAGGGAGTAGAGATGCAATTGGTGTTTTTGACGCCGAAAATATTGAAATTAAAGCAACTAAGAATTCAGAATTGATTATTGTTGAAGTCCCTATGCATTGATAAAACATAATCTATTAATAGAGAAAAAGCATTCTAATTTAGAATGCTTTTTTTTAGTTTAAAATCACGATATTTGTGGTTAGACTAACTATCTAAAATTAAGAAATATGGCTATGAATAAAAATACTGTGTTAGCATGGGCTACCACAATAATGATAATAGTAGGACTTGGATTAATAGCACTTGGAGCCTTTCGCTATGACGAAGTAGCAGGTTGGGGTTTTGCTGCTGTTGGTATAGGTTTTTTTGCTATTGCCTGGGTGTTTAATGCTTTAAAAGGGAGAGTATAATGAGTGACGATAAAAAAATAATTTTCTCAATGTCTGGTGTAACAAAGACGTTTCAGTCTGCTAATACACCTGTTCTTAAAAATATATATCTCAGTTTTTTTTATGGAGCTAAAATTGGAATATTAGGTCTCAATGGTTCTGGTAAATCAACCCTTCTTAAAATAATTGCGGGTGTTGATAAAAACTATCAAGGAGATGTCGTGTTTTCTCAAGATTACTCTGTAGGATACTTAGAACAAGAGCCTAAGCTCGATGACGATAAAACAGTTATGGAAGTAGTAAGAGAAGGTGCCGCCGAGACTGTTGCTATTTTGGACGAGTATAACAAAATTAATGACCAATTTGGCTTGGAAGAAGTTTATAGTAACCCTGATAAAATGGAGAAGCTAATGAACCGTCAAGCTGAACTTCAAGATCAAATAGACGCTTCAAATGCATGGGAATTAGATACTAAATTGGAAATCGCAATGGACGCTTTACGTACACCTGATGGCGATAAGAAAATTGGTGTTTTATCTGGTGGAGAACGTCGTCGTGTGGCTTTATGTCGTTTGTTATTGAAAGAGCCAGACGTGTTGTTATTGGATGAGCCTACCAACCACTTGGATGCCGAATCTGTACATTGGTTAGAGCATCACTTAGCTCAATATAAAGGAACGGTTATAGCAGTAACTCACGATAGATATTTCTTGGATAATGTTGCTGGATGGATTTTAGAACTCGATAGAGGTGAAGGTATTCCATGGAAAGGAAATTATTCATCTTGGTTAGACCAAAAATCGAAGCGAATGGCGCAAGAAAGTAAAACCGCATCTAAACGTCAAAAAACGCTAGAGCGTGAGCTAGAATGGGTACGTCAAGGAGCTAAGGGTCGTCAAACTAAGCAAAAAGCTCGTTTAAAGAATTATGATAAACTCATGAGCCAGGATCAAAAGCAATTGGATGAAAAATTAGAAATTTACATTCCAAATGGACCACGATTAGGTACAAATGTTATTGAAGCTAAAGGTGTGAGTAAAGGATATGATGATAAGCTATTGTATGAAGATTTAAATTTCAATTTACCTCAAGCAGGAATTGTTGGAGTTATTGGACCCAATGGTGCTGGTAAGACTACCATTTTTAGAATGATAATGGGAGAAGAAACACCAGATAAAGGAGAATTTGTTGTTGGTGACACTGCTAAAATTGCTTATGTAGATCAAGCGCATTCTAATATTGATCCCAATAAATCAATCTGGCAGAACTTTAGTGATGAGCAGGAACTAGTTATGATGGGAGGAAAACAGGTAAACTCTAGGGCTTATCTCAGCCGTTTTAATTTTTCGGGTAGTGAGCAAAATAAAAAAGTAGATTTGTTATCTGGAGGAGAACGAAACCGATTGCATTTAGCAATGACACTTAAAGAGGAAGGCAATGTTTTACTTTTAGATGAGCCTACCAACGATCTAGATGTTAATACGTTGAGAGCTTTAGAAGAGGGTTTAGAAAACTTTGCAGGATGTGCTGTTGTTATTTCTCACGACAGATGGTTTTTAGATCGTATTTGCACGCATATTTTAGCTTTTGAAGGAGATAGCCAAGTTTACTTCTTTGAAGGTAGTTTTTCAGATTATGAAGAAAATAAGAAGAAACGCTTAGGCGGTGATTTAATGCCTAAACGAATTAAATATAAAAAGTTGGTGAGATAATTGTCTTTTCCAATAAAGAATAAAAAAAAGCCAGCAATCGCTGGCTTTTTTTTATTCTTTATTTATTTGTTTTCTAAGTGCTTTATTCTCTTTTTTTAGGGCATAAACTTTAACTAAGTTTAATACCAATAGGCCTAAAATTGTAACTAAAGCAATAGATAATATCGTAGTTATTTTTGCTAGATTAGTATCCATAATTTAATTGTTATTATTGTCATACAAATGCCCATCAGTGAAATCTTGATAGCTTTTATCTATTTCAGATTTATAGAAACTGTTATCGGTTAACCTTTTGTTTTCTGCCTTTAACTTATACATTTTAATAATTGCAATAGCAATGAAAATTAAAAATATAGAAGCCGTTACAATGAGAACTATGGTTAGCTGCATCGTGCTTACGAGTGAAATATTTGAAGTATAAGTAGTTAGCATTACACTAGGTTTGTCTTGATTTGGTCTTCAAATATACAATAATATTTAAAAAACAAGCAATTTATCTATAAAAAGTTACACTTAATCGATAAAACAAGCTGAAATTAGCGATACCATTCCAATTGAACGACCTCTATGCTTTCGTCGCCTTGATGTATCAATGTTTTGAATTTTTCAACGTCGCTCATCCCATCTTTTCCTCTGTAATGGTAAGGATAAACAGCTTTCGGTTTAAATTCTAATACCGCTTCTGCAGCCTTATCAATCGTCATTGTCCAAGGTAAATTCATGCATACAAATGCCTTGTCTATATTTTCAAGAGCGCGCATTTCAGGAATATCTTCGGTATCACCAGATATATAAATGCGTTCATCTCCAAGCGTTAATACATAACCATTTCCACGTCCTTTAGTATGAAACTGCAAAGCGTCTTTTCTCAAATTATACATTGGTATTGCCTTAAACACTAAACCATCTAAGGCGATAGAGTCTCCGTTATTGAGGGTCACAGTTTTTTGTGGGTTTATATCCTCTGGGAACCTGTCAAAAACAGCTTTTGGAGCAATAATAGTGGTAGCCGATAAATCTAGAGCTTTTAATGTTTCAATATTAAAATGATCTCCATGGATATCTGTGATTAAAATAAACTCGGGAGCAGAAAATGACGCAAATGTCTCGGCGCCACCAGTTGGGTCTACATAAATATCCTTGTTCTTAAAGGTTAACACCATTGTAGCATGCGAAATAGGATGAATCTCTAAGCTATTATCTTCCTTTGATGCGTTGGTAACAACATCTTCATTATTAGACTCTATAGTATCAATAGCATTTTCTTTAGAATCTGTTTTACATGAAAAAACAGAGATACAGGCAGCAATCATTAAAAGGTTTAGGTATTTCATAGCATATCATTTTAAAACCTAAAGATAATTACAAATCGATAACGAATAAAGTTTGTAACAAAATATTATATTTTACTACTGATATTTTAGGTAGATTAAGTTTTAAAAATCATATTTTTTAACGAAATTGCTTGTCCTAAATATTGTTCAACTTTAATACACAACATAATATGTCTGATGATTTTGATTTATTAGAAACAAATTCCAACGAAAAAACTGAGAAAGTAGATGTAAATTGGGGAAAGGCCATAGACCAAATGAAGTCTAAATTGGCGCAAGAGGATGATCCAGAAAGTCGTCAGAAAATACTTAACGCAACATTAGATAATGTTGTAGATATGGCAGAAAAAGATAGATCCACCTTACTTGATGCTATAAAGGACCTTACTGATTATCAGGATGAAGTAGGTATTATGTTTGAAGGTTTTTCAGCATTAAACGCTGCCGAACAGAAAATCATAGATGATGCGATAAAGCGTTTAGAGCGTGCAAAGGTAGAGTTAGAAGATGCTAACAAAACACCCGATACCTGGTGGAACAACCTTTGGGGACGAAAAAGTAAAATCAAAAAAGCAGAAGAGGAGCTTCAAGCTGCCCAAAAAGAAAGAGATGCCTCAGATAATAAAGCAAAGGCTTTATTTCAACAACGTATCGAAAGCGCAGATGTACAAACACTCTTAAATGAGTTGTCATTTAAAAGTCAAGCAGCAATTAAACGTTTAAAAGATCGTGAACTTGAAATCAAAGAAGTTGAAGAAAGTTTAAAAACGGCAATTGTCGAAGCAAGTAATAACCATACAAAGGCTTTAGAGAAGAAGAAGCAAGTAGAGGCACAGTTAGAAGAACAATATGCCTTGTTAAAACAAGCGCGTCAAGCATTAGAAGAGGTTGCAGATAAACAGTCTACAGAATATTCCGAAGCCTTAGAAAAAGTAACGCAACTTGAGCAAAAAGTTGAAGAGTTAGAAGGCCTTAAAAATGCTTATACGACATTAGCGGCTTCAAAAGATAGTTTCGTACATAAACATAACTTAACTATAAAAGTATTAACATCTCTGCGTAGTAATTTACAAACACATCGTGCTAAATTAAAGAGTGATACTGATGAACGTTTGAAGTATTACGATGGATATGTTGTGGCGTTAAAAGCAAGAACAGATCAAGAGTTTGCAGCTATTTTAGAGCATTTAGGTGTGAAAACAGATGAACATATTGGAGAAACCTTAGCTGCGATGCATACAGCTAGTGCTAAAGCACGTCAGGAAATGATGGATAATATTCCTGTTCATGAAAAAGTAATGCAAGGTGTATATGGAAGTTATGCAGAAGCCTTGAAAGAGATTAGAACGAAGGATTCTGAAATCCAGAAAAACTTTGCAGATCGCTATGGTATTGATATGAAAGAGATTTTCGATGAATATTATAATGCAGATCCAAATGCACCTGGAGATGGAGGCGGTGAACCAGAAGGTGAACCAAAACCAGAATCTAACGACGACGATTTATTGTCCTAAACCTCGTATTAGGCGATTTTTTGAAAAAAAAAGCGTAATAACAAATTAATGGGCGTTACCCTCTTTCGTTGAAAAACTACAGAGGGTCAGGCTTTCCTCTATATCTTTTTTCTGAAAAACGAAAAAAGGATACCGTATCAATCCTTAACGCAGAACATAATTATGAATAGAAAATATTTTTTAGTGTCTTTTACGTTGGTATTATTAGCCTCAGGCTTTATTACATTTATCTATTTCTCTAATGATCACACAGCGTGTGAAACATTAACAGAAATAACTCAAGGGGAACAAGGCGAAACGGTAAAGACAGAAACTCATGTTTGTAAAGAGAAATTCAATTTTTAAATCATAGAAGGTATAGCTAACAAATGATTGTAACACCATTAGATTCGGCAGTATTAGACTCTAAAGAGCAGTATGTGTTTTATCATAAAATGATAGACTTTACGCTTAAAGAATTGATTGTTGCAGTGCAGCAAAAACAAATCCTTAATGAGCAGGAGGTTATTTTGTTTAAACAGTATTGCGATTTGTTATTATATTCTATAGAGGCTATGCGCGTAAAATACATGTATGATGAGGAGGAAAATATGAAGGTAGATTTAACCGACTCTGGGTTTCCAAACTATTTAGAATTTCGTTACCTCTTTAACGATTTAGGCTTACGTGAAGATTACTTAGGAAAATTAACCAATATTGATGTATTAAAACAGGAATTTCTGGATACTTTGTTGAGAAAGAAAGAACCAATTGCTAAACGAAAGTTATTTCAAGCATCTTCAATTGTTTATTATACATCGGCGAAGAAAGAATACATATTTAATCGTTTTGTTCAAGGTAAAATCATCGAAGCTCCTCAGGGATCTCCGGGACAATACCTTGTAAGCTGGAGTTTTTATGAGGTCTCACATAATAGGCCGTTTATTTGTTATATGTATTTTAATTATGATGGTAGTCATCCACAAAAAGATAGAGAGGATATCTATTATGCGTTAAAAACAGTAGCAGATCGTGAATTGGCATTAGACATGATGGCCTATGCTATAGATAAACGATTGCCTAAAGTGTTCCCTAAATTGGTAAAACGTGTAGACTTGGGGCCAATTCATAATGTTTTTGCAAAAGATGAAAATAAGGTAACACATGCCATATTAGAAGGGATTTCTAAAAAAACAATTCCACTAGAATCGTATGCCATTTCATTTAAGATAGACGAGGTGAGTTCAAAAAGCGAATTCAAAGAAGGAAGTTTCTTTAGTAAACAAACTTTTCAGAACTGGGATGCGGTATTTAGACAGCGCTATATTTTTGCACCTCATAGAATCATACAGTTATTGTATAACAAAACCCCTGAAATTATGAATAAGTTGGCAAAAGCACCTATTCAGATTGCAGATTTAAACATGAAGTAAAATTGAATCAAACTTTTAAATATTCTCCTCCATTAAAATACATATTAAGTATTCCATTAGGTTTGTTGGGAGGTTTAATGTTTGTGTGGAATATCTTTATGATGCCAGAGTGGTATGTGAAAATTTTCACTGTAATTTTTGCTAGCCTAGGCTACGATTTTCATGCCACTTCATTTAAACATATAAAGGGCTACAGGATTACAATTGACAACTATAAATTAAAGACACAATAAAAAATTAAAAAGCAGTATGGAGCATAATTCCACATTTCCTATAAAACAAAACGAACTCGATATGCTTCGTGATGAAGCCACATCTTACATTAAAAGTATTCAATGGGAGCAGGGTCAACGCGCAAAAAACAAAGATAAAGACGCTAAAGACGAGTCTATATTATTGTATTTGTCAAGAGCTAAAGGAAATGGTGGTGCTGAAATCACTTCAGTTTCTAAAACAATATTAGAGCTGAAAAAGCGGCTATTACCAGAGTCGATAGCCATTCCTTTACATCTTAATCAAACGCTATATGCAGTTCAAGAAGGTATAACACTCGGGATTTGGATAAAAGACAGTTATTATGACGCTTCTGGCTTATCAAGTTTATCCGAAAATAAATCGGCTTTAGATGCTTCTGGAAAGCGTGAGTACGAAAGTAAAATGCAAACAGGAACAGCATTTATGCTGTTTGCAACGGCATAC
The DNA here is from genome assembly GCF_947492715.1 of uncultured Psychroserpens sp. GTDB lineage: Bacteria > Bacteroidota > Bacteroidia > Flavobacteriales > Flavobacteriaceae > Psychroserpens. The sequence goes on along the minus strand of NZ_CANLNS010000002.1, from coordinate 417,679 downwards.
AAAATATTACATGATTTAAAAACGGTTGCATCTGATGATTTGAGTGTGATGAAGAACAAATTCGCGGGCATTCCGGAGGTGTCCTTAATGTCACCTCTTAAAGGGATCTCATGTGCCTTATTCTATTATGACAAATATTTAGGACATCCAGAGATTATCAAATCAGATAAAGATGTCATCGATTTTACTGTAGTTTATTTTGAAGCCTTAATTGCCGAAATCCAAATGCGTAAGAGTAGTTTGGAATATACAGAAACGGTAACAGATAGAACCTATAAACTAGAACATTCTGATTTTGCTGTTTCAGGCTGGGATAATGTATTTCAAGGTGCAGCGAAAAGTGTTGAATTTAATAAAATTCAATTTGAGCAGATCGTTGGAAACAGAGATGCAAAGCATTTTGCACGTCGTTTAACCGAACGTATGTTAAGTTACGATTTTGATGCGAAGAAAAACCCATTTCAAGAATTAGGCGGTTTCATGCCAGTATTTATGGGATATGGAATTCCTGGGACGGGAAAAAGTATGTTGATTGCAGCCATTGCAACCCGTTTAAAAGAGCACTGTGATAATTTAGATATTCCGTTTTTGTTCCATCCAATGCCAGATACTTTAATTTCTACGTTTCAAGGTGGATCTGCAGAGAAAATGGTAGAATGGATGAAGCCATTACAGGACCCGTCAAAACTCATATTTGCACCAATTGATGATGCCGAAAACAATTTGCAAGAGCGTACTGCTCAAGGAGTTTCTGCAGGTGTTAAAGAAGTGATTGGCGTGTTTTTGAGGTATACCGAAGGTGCTTATGCAGTTAACTACGGAAATAGTTCAATAGGATTGTTTACCAATTTGCCAGAAATGTTGGATAAAGCTGTTATTTCTCGTGTTCAAGGTCGTTTCAAAATTGATGGTGCACGTACAGAACATGATTTCTTAGACCAAGATCATCTGTGGTGGCGAAAGTTAGACTCAACCATGCCCGACTTTGTAAATATGCAAGGACCAAGTGATTATGACTATTTACAAGATCAAGGTTTGGCCAAGAATATGGGTGAAATTTTAAACGTGTCTGATAAACCAACAGAAGAACGCGTATTAGAAGCATATGATAAGGTAGAAAAGCAATTTAAATCAACAGAACATTTATTCTACGCCAATTTGTATAAAGAAATTCAGAAGTTGTTTCCGTTTTTCTCATCACGAGATGTGCGTAATATTCAAAGTGCAGTATCACTACGTTTAACCGATTTTGATTTAGAACAGGACTGGTTTGAGAATCCAGACATTTATTTCAAAAAGGACTATGAAACCAAGTTTAGTATGCTTCAAGAATTGATGCGTGCAAATATGAAAGGTTTAGATTTTTCAGAAATACGTCGTCAAGAGGTAGTGCGCTATTTAGATAACGTAGCAACCATTGCCGATACCGATTTTAAACGAAAAGTAGATGCTAGAATCAATCAATTAAATATTGAAACTGAAGCAAGAGAACAGTTTGGGAAAAGATAATAGGAAATGAATAAGCTTAAAGCAGCAAATTTATATAGAAGTGAATTAATTCCAATTTCGGGTAAACTGGTAGAGCGTTATAATAAATGCTTACTTAAGCTGGGTTTTACAGTGACTGAACTTGATCATTTTCATATAGATGGTATCGGTTGGAGCCCTGAAGTGGCTGAAGAGAAGGACGATGAAAACTATTTATGTAACGGAGAATCAAATCCGCATGGTATTATCATTTCACCTTTACAAAATAAAAAACCAGTGTATTTACCATATCATACATTTGATAGAGATATGATGATGCAGGTCTTTAAAAAACACGGCAGTAAGATTAATGATATCACCAGAGATTCTGCCATTTGTATCGATTTCGATCAAAGTATAGATGCCTTTTACGAGCCTTTGGATGTGCTGAGGTATCAAACAGTTACCATACGATTTCATTTAATTGATAACCTCGATAATGTTAGAGAAGAACAACTTCAGCTTATAGAAAAATTCAAACAAGGAAATAATTTTATAGACGAAAATATTCATAGTCAACTTCTGGAATCTGCCAATAAATATGGTGATTTAAGAGAACGGGATCTTAATCTTGAATCCATGAATTATGTAACCGATTCATTCTATACCAAATCTTTTGGAGGTGTCTATGTATTGCGAGATTTTATATCTCCAATTGTCGTTTTTGAAAGCAAGAAATGGTATAAGGAAGCGATAAAAGATACAGTTCATGACGTTCTTATTTTTCATATCAAGCAACCGCAATTGATGGAGAAACTAAGAGATCATATCATTATTGCATATGATTTGGAAGATATCGTAAAAACCAAACGATATGAGCGCATTAAGAAATTTGAATTTTCGCAGCACCTTAAAAAAACGAAGCATCCAATTAAAGATATATTAAGTGACCAACTATTATTTAAAAGTTACCTTAATAAAGTCGATATAGACACACGTAAGAAGGTGATGAGTGTAGAACGTTACTTGGAAAAACTCGAAAAGAGTAACCAGTATAAAATTTCTGATATTGTTGATGATGATTTATTTGAGGCCTTGCACGAGCCACATTCTAGTTTACACCCTAAACATCAAGACCTTATTTGGAAGCTCTTAGTTAATATTGCTCCAAAAGATGTGCTGTTCATGTATTGGTATGATAAGCAGGAATTTTACAAACAATATGAAACTTGGGATCCTTCGCTACAGGATTGGGTCATTGAGACCATTAGTAACAATATTTAAGAATTTTAGACTAACTTTATAAAGGATCAACTAAAACAGCAATCATGGGAACAGATATCATCATTTTTATCGTAGCCGTACTATTCGGAATTTTTATCTATTGGAGAGAATCTAATGGCAATGGTGCTTATCGCTTTATTAATAAAATTGTCAACAGTAAAGAACTGCAAATGAACGCAGATAATCCTAAGGGTTTCGTTTATAAACAAGCGTTTATCCCGAGACTTATATTTGTAGTTACCGTAGTGTTAGTAGCCGCTCTTGTTGTTGAGTTTTTAACGCCTATTTCAGTGTTTGCTAGTTACTATGGTATATCGGCATTTGCATCTTTTGCGGCAGGAACATTATTAGGAACGTATTTAGCGAACCTGGTTATAAAATCAGGAAAAGTTATTGAAGCACAAAGTGAATCGTTAGAAGATAAATTTGAAAATGTCGTAGAAAAAGGAAAAGAATTTATTGAAGATTTAAAGCCTAAAGACAACAAGGTTGTTGAAGACACAAAGGAGGAGATAAAAACTGAGCCAGAGCCAAAGGCAAATGAAAAATCAGCTCGTGACCGATTAAAAGATAAGGGTCTAATGTAATGAAAGAAGCGAGACGTAAAAAAATTATCCAGTTTGTATTATGGATGTCTGTGGTTGTTATGATTGCTCATTTTGCAATTATAGATTACTCAAATTTTGATTATAAAGACTTGTTAGGACCATTAAGTAATGTCTTTATTATATTAGGTATGTATGTTACGCTAAGAGATATAAATAAAAAAACGGAAAACTAGAGATGCTAAAGAACTATTGGAACAAAGGAAAGAAGCAAAAGACCATTACCATTATTGTAGGTCTTATTTTGCTTATTGCATTATTTATACTTCGTGATGATTATCAACCAGCTTTATTATTTTTTAGGAAGTATATTTTTATTATCATTCTAAGTTTGATTGTGTTGTTTTTCGGGTTAAAAAAATTCCGAAAAACCGCGAGTACGGGAAAGCGCCTTGGTATATTAGGTTTACTTGCAGCATTTTTTGGACTCCTTTATTTTGCAGGTTGGAATGTAGGCTTATATGATTATATGAAGACTTATAACGTTTTTAATGATTTAGATAAAGTAGAAATTAACGAACTACCATTAACGCAAAACGAACGTATCCAACCGTTACGTAATATTTTTTCAATGGCTAATGAAAGTGTAGGAGAGACCAAAGACGTGTCCTTACCGCATTTGGTACGTGTAGATGACGAAAACAAATGGACGATGGCTATACAACCTTCTGAAAAATATATTATGCAGCGTATTAGTGACAATACCGAAGAAGTGTTTTCTGTTTCCAGTACTACGCCATTTCCTAGATTTTCAAATGACAACAGAATTCCTGTAACATTTTCGATAGGAGAATCTTTGAAATTTAGCCGTAACACATACAATGCGGTAGTACAGCGTTTTAATCCTTGGATGTTATTTAATTATGAGCCAAGCGATACATTTTATATGAAAAACGACTCAGGCGAATGGGTTCAAGTGGTAAGTTTAATACGCTGGCGTGGTTTTTTCTTTCCTTACCCAACCTTTGGAGGTGTCATGGTGATTGAAAGTGGCGAGCATGATTTTAACGACTATTTAGAGCGTATTGCTATAGGAAAGGGAACGTTTATTGCACCCGAGGATATGAAAAACTATCCATTTCTCACCAAACAAAATACATTATCAGAGAAGGTATCTCGATTACAGTCCGAATCACTGAAATTTTTAGGAGGATTTAGTGATCCATTACCTTGGAATATGGAAACTGCGGTAAAAATACCTGAAATGCCGAAAGATCAAAACCAACAACCTTATGTGACCGATTTTGATTTTTCAGGCTCAGAAAGTGATGCCTATAGTGGATTATACCATTGGTTTGGTTTAGAACCAGTTGGAGAAGAACGTACTAGTTTGAGCTATAGTGTATTTGTACCAGCCGATGGAACTGATAAATTGTATTATTATGACCATGCTTCTAAAAAACAGGGATATGCAGGTGTTTCGGCGATGCCTCTAAAAGTAAAAGAATCAAGAAAAGAAATAGATTGGACAGCTAATACTCCTGTAGAATTTAGACCTTATGTTAAAGATATCGCAGGGCGTAAGCGCATGTTCTTTTTAGGAACTATCTCTGCAATTAGTGATACAAATGCGCAGCAATTTGATGGTTCTGCTACTCCAGATTTAGTCCTTATTGATAGCGAATATCGCGATGTGATTTGGATTGACGTTAAACATCCTAGTACATGGGACAAAACAGTATACGACCAATTAAACGAAGCCTGGCGTTCTAGTGAAGGAATAGGTTATTTTTATGATGAAGATAAAACTGATGCCGATATATTAGAAGCCGAAATCCAAGAGAAATTTAAAGCCATTGATAGCACAAGCGCATCTAATGGTAATCAAGCCGAAATTGAACGACTCAAGAGAAAGTTAGATTCGTTGCAAGCGCTAGACAAACAATAAAAAAAAGAGCCGTCTTAATCGACGGCTCTTTTTTTTATGTTTTATTGTGCATACAAAAAGGTAAAACTAAAATCTGACGGGATAAAAATCGTAGTATCTTGGGCCTTTATGTTATATTCAATTCCTGCAAAAGTATGACAGCTAATACATGACGATGTTTCCTGCATATAGGTTTCGGCAGTAGTATTTGCTAACAGATAAGGCGCATTAATTTTTAATGGAGGTGGCGTACCATCTGTAGGGACCATCCACTGAGTGCCTACAAGTTTATAATTTTCAAAAACTGAACCTAAAGATTTCAATTTGGCCTGCCATATGGCATTTAATTGTTCTGTGCAATAATAAATAGGATATACTCGTGTAACCTGAGTTCCAAATTTTTGACCTATAGCCTCTCCAGGAATTACTGTTGCATAACGTTCTGCGTAAGGCGCTTTGGTATTCCATTTATAGACAGTATCTTTTTTTACAACATCACCAGGTACATGTGAAGGCGGCTGGTTTACTGGACAACTCAAACACTCAGAATTGTAAAACGACCATTGTTTTTCTTGATCTGTTTGTGCTTTTTGAACATTGTCTGGCACGTTATCGATATGTTCAAAAGTACTCCATATCCAATTTTCAAATTCATGAGTTTTTCTAAGAACATGCAAACCTACTAGCCCTATAGTACAATCGAAGGAAAAAGCCTCTCCCGAAATGCTATTTTCCGAAGTCACAAAAATAGTGGCATTTTGTGTATAGTATTTATTAGGGTCGTCACCTTTATTTTGATCGAGTATTCTCCAACTGGCCTTTATTTCTATAGCACCAGGAAGCGTATTGGTTTGTGTTGGAAGTTCAATAGTATTTTTTGATTTATAGTAATTGTATATGCCTTCTTTGGTATTCAAATTATTATCCTTTATGTATTGTTCTTCAACGGCATTCATCTTTACCTCATAAATGACAAAGTTTAAGTTTCTATCAATAAGCGGATAATCATCGGCTTCTAAAAACCCTGAGAGATGTAAATCATCAGCAACTTTTGAATCTTGAGACACAATTTTAGATTTAGGGTTTTTACTTTTAAATTCTGCCAAACTTTTGTCGCCAGCGCTAAAAACTTTAGAGGCTTCAGTAAAACGTTCCCAAACTCTTAATGAATCTGGATAGTCTGTAATATTGGAACCTATAGGTTTGCCAGAAGCATCAGAAGGCCAGTTTAGTGCTACAAAACTCTGCCAAGAAAAGTTATCAAATGAAGGTTGAATTTCTGGCGCTAATACCGAAGAATACCCATTTTGAAATTGCCCATCTGGGCTTCCAAGGAAGTATACTTCTAATGGTAAATTTGAACATAATTCGTTAGTTCTATTCTCACAAAACCTTATAGAGTCTAGAGTAGGACAGGCGTCTGTTAAAATAGTATCTGTGCTAGCGACGTAATCGTGTTGATTCGATTTTTCGTTGCAAGCAAACAAACAACTAATTAAGAAGAATGTAAGTGCTTTTTTCATGATAAATAATGGTTGATTAGTAGTGTATAAATTTAGGCAACCAAAGGCGGGCGTCTATGAGTAAATATACCCGAATTAACAGGCAAGTGTTGTAACAAAACTTGGGTTTTCCTGACTTATAAATAAAGACTATTATGGGAGGTTACATGGGGTTTGGTATGGCGTCTTGGATTTATAAACAGCGCCCAAATAAAGCATTTTCTAAAAAGAAAGGCAAACCTACATGCAATACGATACCTGGTTACAGTAGGCAATTTAAGATGCAACCTTCAAAGCCAAAAAGCAATTTTTATATTGTAATGAGTCTTCTTTTTCTTGGACTATTATTCTCGGTTTTTTATTTTAAGGCGCCAGTACTTTTAGAACATTCCAATACAATACGTGCCCAAAAACAAGCCTATATTCAAAACGCAAATGATGAGGCATTTAAATTTTTAATATCATCTGGTATACAAAGACTAAAAAGAAATAACCTGACTGGTGCATATTCCGAATTTAAGTTAGCTTATGCCATCTATCCTAAGAATGAAAAATTGCAGCAATTATTGATAGAAACATTGAGCGCATTGTGTGAGGATGCTAACACATACTGTGCTGATCTGGATAAGATGTTAAACCAGTCGTTATAATGTTAACTCCATTTTAATATTGCTACGTTCATAAGGGCTATCTTTTTCCAATTCTAGTTCTATAAACCCATATTTCTTATAGATATAAATGGCATTTTCTAATATTGTATTAGAGTAGAGCATAAGTGCTTTAAATCCATTGGCTTGGGCAAAATCTATACAATGCTGCATAAGGCGTTGCCCAATTTTTTGTCCGCGCTGATTAGACAAAACAGCCATTTTGGTTAATTCATACACTAGTGGATCATGAGTCGGCATAAGCGCAACGGTTCCTAATATGAGGTCATCGCGTTTTGCAAAAAAGATATAACCACCTTTATTAATAATGTAATGCTCTGGTTTGCTAAGTACCTCCTCATCAAAGGTTTCAACGTAGAAATAGGTTTTAAGCCATTCAATATTTAAATCGTAAAAATTTGGAGCATAACGCTCGTCATAATTAATAATTTCAAAGTCATTGTTCACTTCCATTTTTGCCATATTAATAATCGTTTTACTTAAACTTTTATGTTGTAATTTATCTTCTAGTTTATTGAGGTGTTCGGTTAAAGAGTTAGACGAATGCGTCGTGTACTCTTTTATGACGTTGTCAATGACAGCCCATAAAGGCTTCATTCGAGCCACTAGGTGTTTTCCTTTGTCTGATAAGGTTAGTATTTTTTTTCTTTTATCTATTGTATCGCTTTCTAGATGTAGCAATTCTTTAGCAATGAGTTTATTGACAGCTTGACTTATAGCAGGTTGCGATAACTTTAAAGCGGTTTTAATTTCAACATTTGTTACGCCATTTTTATTATCAATGATTTTTATAATAGGGAATAAGTAAGGATCAAATTCTATATTAAAATAGTCATAGGTGCATTGAACCTCCTTCATAACAAAATCACTCAATCGCTTTAGACGTGAGCCTAATGCCAGTTCACTAAATCCTCGTAATGCATCCATTGTATATCTATTTATATAAGTGCTTATGTAAATATATAAAATTATTCGACGACCTCAAATAATTTCATGAGCTCTAATAAAGTCTGTTATTAAGTAGGATATTAGTTTTCCTACTTGCACTTCGGTCTCTAGGGTAGGTGCGGCCTCACAAATATGGAGATATGCTACATGCTGTTGTTTCCCGAAATGATGAATAAAAGCTCTAGCCTTATTTACAGAAAACCCACTAGGTGTCATAGCGCTACTTGGAATATTTTGTATAGCATCGCAATCAATTTCTAGTCCAAAAGCTTTTGATGTAATATGTTGTGACGCTATTTCCATTTCGGTATCAAAGTTAGTATCACGTCTTATCATCATACTTTCAAACGTACTGTATTTAACACGCCTTAGTTTGTTAAGTGTTTTAAATATGGTATCTGAAGTATAATTTTCGTGTAGTCCAAAAATAAAATAATGTTTTAGGAAGCCTTCTGCATAGGCGTAACTAAAGCCGTTTCCACTATGTCTTCCTTCCTCTGCTCTGAAATCGTGGTGCGCATCAAAATTAATAGCGTTTATCTGTTTTTTAAGCCCTAAGGACGTGCCTTTGATATTTCCGTAGGCATTGTTATGACCACCTCCAATAATAATAGGAATTTTACCTGCACTTACAATTTGAGATACTAAATGGGTGACGGCTTCATCTATTTTCGAAACTTTCTTTCGAGCTTTTTGAATGTCTTTTCTCTTTTTTTGATCTAATTGTTTTAGCTTTTCTTGATAAGTATCGAACTCAAGATGACCCAAAATCAGCACTTTTTTTGGATGTGTATACGCATTACTTTGGACGTTTAACAAAATATTAATTGCGGCATCCCAAGCGCTGGAAGTCCCTGTATTACCGTAATTGGCAAAAACACCAACATCTTCTTTTATCCCAAAAATTACATAAGAAACATCTAATTTTAATAGTTGTTCGTATATATTGGAGAAGTTAGGAAGTAACAAAATATGTTCTCCAAATTTGGTTTCTTTAGGACGTTTTTTCAGAATGGATTTTAATTCTGAATTCGTAAAAGGTTTTAAGTGTTCCATTTACAAAATTGATTAATTTTGATGTATTAAAAGTACAGTTTTTTATTTTCAAGCTTCTAAGAATATCAAATAAAATTGAAACAATTAACGTTTAAAATAACTCGTAACAAAAATTAACTTATGGATAATTCAAACAGTAAGAGTACAGGATTAAAAATTGCATTAGGAATTTTATTAGCATTGTTTTTAGGTACAGGTTTTTACACTTCAAAACTGTACAATGAGAAAAAAGAAAACGAAGCCACTCTCATTCGTGAGAAAGAGCAGGTTATGGCAGATTTAAGTACAATGGCAAAGCAATATGACGTTGCTATTGGAGAAAATGAGGTCGCTAATGAGAAGTTGTTGGGTGCAAGAGAACGCATTCAAGGTTTAATGGATTCTTTAAAATTATCTCAAAATAGTGTCAATAGCCTTTGGAGATACAAGAAGAAGTTCTTAGCATTACAAGAGGAGATGGACGTCATTATGGCGGAAAATGATCAGCTTAAAGTAGAAAATTCTTTATTGGCTTCTACACTAGACAGTACAAATGTACAGTTGGCCGAGCGTACCGTTTTTACCGATTCTCTCTTAGTTCAAAACACACAATTGGCCGAAGTTGTAGAAAATGCGGCAGTATTGCAAACTACCGATTTAAAAGGGTTTGGTGTTATAGAAAGAAGTTCGGGAAAATTGATTCCTACAGAACGTGCAAGACGTAGCGACAAAATCAGGGTATGTTATACAGTTGCTAAGAATAGATTGGTTGGTGCTGGAGATAAGGAATTGTATGTGCAAGTATTAGATCCTAAAAACAATGTTTTAGGTGCTAATGAGCAAGTTCAGTTTGATGAAACAGTTTTAAACTATAGCTTAATTAGTAAGTTTAATTACGAAAATAGAAACTTAAACATTTGTGAATTTGTAGGACCAAATGATAAGTTTGAAAAAGGACGTTATGTGGTTAACGTTTTTAATAACAAAGAATTAATTTCTTCTTCAGAGTTTACGCTGAAGTAGTATATAACAATAGGTTAGGTTAAGAAAGATCCGGAAACATTGTGTTTTCGGATTTTTTTGTATCTATTCTGAAATGGCTAAAATACAGGCCTCTCTAATTTTCCAAAGTTGATTAAAACTAAGATGTAATTGTTCATTTTTTATCCAAGTCTTTAAATATGATTTGTGGAATGTCACTTTATAGTCGCCTATTTGATTAGGTTCAATGTGTACTTCATATTGGAGCGTTTCAGAAAAACTAGGTTCAGTAGTACTATTAAATGTAATATCTATAATGTCATTGTGATGCCTTAAATAACAATGAGCTTCTGGGATGTAATCGAGATGATATTGTTCTAAAACGTGCTTGATTTTTGGCGTATTTTTGGAATTCATTTCAAAAACACCCAAGCAGAGTTTTAAATCATCAATATCATTTTCAATGGCGATTGCTTTTAACAAGGCATGTTTTGTCGAACAAGTACCTTTATGCTCTTGTAAAACCTGTGTAAAATCACTTCGGTTAGTTGTTCTTCCGTAGGGAAGTTGCTTGACAAAGTTAAAAACAGCTTCAAAATCTGATAGCCCTTTATCTAAGCACACTTTTGACAGTGGCTGTGCTGGTGATAGTTTAATAGATTTGTCCATTAATCATAACTGTATCAATGAGGTCGTCACCAAAGGCGTAAGGCAAGTGATAATAATTTGGGATGGCTTTTGTAATAATCAAATTGGCTTTTTTTCCACGACAAATACTACCATAAAGATTAGAAATCCCCATCGCATAGGCACCATTTATGGTTCCAGCATTAATAGCCTCTTCAGGCGTTAACTTCATTTTTATACAAGCCGTAGAGACCACGAAATTCATATTTCCGCTAGGGGTAGATCCAGGGTTGTAATCGGTAGCTAATGCTAATGGTAATCCGGCATCTATTATAGCACGTCCAGGTGTATAAGGAATACTCAAAAAGTATGAGCAGGATGGTAATGCGACAGGCATCGTGTTAGATGATTTTAATACTGAAATATCTTCTGGATTCATTTCTTCCAAATGATCTACAGATAAGGCCTTATATTTAACCCCAAGGGCAACACCTCCAAAAGCATTAAATTGGTTAACATGTATTTTAGGAATTAAATGATAAGACTCTGCCGCTTGTAATACGCGTTCGGTATCTTCTAAATCGAAATAACCTTTTTCACAAAACACATCAATATATTCTGCCAACTGTTCTTTTGCCACAGCAGGAATCATCTCATTAACCACCAGATCAATAAAGCCTTTCTTATTGGCTTTAAATTCTTTTGGTAGTGCGTGAGCGGCAAGTAAGGTTGGTTTCACTTTAATAGCGAAATCCTTTTTTAAGCGTTTAATAACGCGTAACATCTTTAGCTCGGCATCTACCGTTAGTCCATAACCCGATTTAATTTCTACAGCACCTGTACCCAATTTTATCACTTCTTTGAGACGCCTAGCCGCTTGATGGTAAAGCTCGTCTTCAGATGTATTTTGTAACTGCTCTGCAGAATTTAAAATTCCACCGCCACGATTGGCAATGTCTTCATAGGATAAGCCATTAATTCGATCAACAAACTCTTGAGTACGATCTCCAGCATATACAATATGTGTATGCGAATCACACCATGTTGGGAGTACAATCTTTCCAGAAGCATCGATAGTTTCATCGGCTTCTATAGCCTTACAATCTTCCATACTACCATAGTCTACAATGGTATCGTGCTCTATCAAAAGATAAGCATTCTTAAGTGTAGGTAAAATTTTCATATCACTACCTTTTACAATGGTAACATGTTCTTCCCTTACTTGAAGGAGTTCTTTTATATTGGTAATGAGTACTGACATGTGTCGTTGGTTTGATTGCAGCTATAAATATATAAATCTTTGGCATAAAAAAAGCTGCCTAATGTAATGAAACGGCAGCTTTTATATATTGTTGTTCTATTGACTTATTCTTTTACAAATTTGTATGTAACTCCATACGTTTCAAATTTAATCATATAGAGACCAGTGTTTAATTTTGAAATGTCTAATGGTTCATTATTGATAACCTCAGTATTCATGACTTCTTGCCCTAAAGTATTTAAAATAGAAATACTAAGAGCATCGTTAAAACTACCTTTGATAGAAATGTGAGTTTGAGCTGGGTTAGGGTATAAAATTAATTCTTCAATAGCAAATTCAGGCACATCAAGTGTGATGAGTTCATTCTCATACCAAAATACAGTGTCGTTAAAAAAACCTATAGAAGCGATGTCCTTATCACCATCACCATCATAATCATCTACAGTAAAGTCATACATTTGAAAGTTGTTATCTGCAACCAGTTGTGGTGTAGTACTTGGACTGGCATTATCAGCACCTTGAAACCAAATAATAGCATCGTCTGCCGAACCTCCATCGGTTAAAAGCACATCATTTTCGCCATCATTATTTATATCTGCTACAACAGCTACGGCTGGTCTATCAATTATAGAATCGTCAGATATTGCATGTGGCGTGGAGCTTCCATTTTTTACTTTCTCATACCACGTTACATCTCCAGAAAAATTATCTACAGCAATGATATTTAAATTACCATCATTATTAACATCTCCAGTAATAACATTAAATATAAACGATGTCGCTGTGGAGCTACTTTCTACGGTTACTGTATCTTTAATCCAAGTTACTGCTGTAGAACCACTTTCTATATATTGATTATAAAAAATTTCGATAGACTGGTCTCCGTAATACGTTACTACGGCATCTAGATCGGTGTCACCATCTAAATCGGCCAAATTAATATATAATGTAGAATTTGCTGTGCCACTTTCAATATCTGCTTCGGCAGTAAAGTTTCCGGCACCATCACCAGAATACCATTGTGTTCTACTGTTTGAAAACGAAATTGTAGCAATATCTATATTTCCATCCATATTAATGTCACCAGCTACAACTTCACCAGGACCAATAAGGGCTCCATCGATAACAACTTCAGGGTCAAAACCCTCAGCAGCATTACTTAAGAAATAGACGAGTTTATCCTGATTGGCAGATGTTGCAATAATGTCTAGTCCATACTGTCCATCGATATCTGCAACTGTAAGTCCGTCAACATACTGTATTGTTGTAGAAACATCAGTTTGAATTGTGAAGTTTCCATTCCCATCATTCTTATACCATCTGATATAATCTTGTGCAGGAGTTCCTCCATTAAAGTCATAAGTTGCCATGACCAAATCAATGTCACCATCACCATCAAGATCTCCTGATGCAAATTCATAAGGATCGGTTCCAGCACTTGCGTCTATAGTTTGAACAGCCGCAAATGGTTGTGCAAACATAAAATTACTAAGCAAAGTTAAAAAGATAATACAGCGTAAAGTTTTTTTCATAATTGTTTGATTTATAAGTGCTAATATATATAAAAACACCGACAAAACAGTATTTTGTCGATGTTTTTGTGCGTTTTGTCGTTATTTTAAGTTACCAGTCATATCCTCAGGTTTTACCCAAGCATTATATTCTTCGGCGGTAACATAACCAAGATTAATGGCTTCTTCTTTTAAAGTTGTTCCGTTTTTATGTGCTGTGTTGGCGATTTCAGCAGCCTTATAATACCCAATTTTAGTATTTAAAGCAGTGACTAACATTAAAGAGTTGTTTAATAATTCTTTAATCACATCATGGTTAGGCTCAATACCAGATGCACAGTGCGCTTCAAAACTCACGCAGGCATCACCAATAAGCTGTGCCGACTGAATAACATTGGCAGCCATCATAGGCTTAAATACATTGAGTTCATAATGTCCTTGAGTACCTCCAACAGTTACGGCAACATCATTACCCATAACCTGAGCACATACCATAGTTAAAGCCTCACATTGTGTCGGGTTTATTTTTCCTGGCATAATAGAGCTTCCAGGTTCATTTGCAGGAATAATAATTTCTCCAATTCCACTTCTAGGACCAGAAGCCATCATACGAATATCATTCGCGATTTTATTAAGAGATACTGCAATTTGCTTTAATGCACCATGGGTTTCTACCAGTGCATCATGAGCAGCAAGAGCTTCAAATTTGTTCTCTGCCGATACAAATGGTAAGCCTGTAAATTTAGCAATATGCTCTGCAACTAGTTCACTATAACCTTCAGGTGTGTTTAATCCTGTTCCAACTGCTGTGCCTCCAAGAGCCAACTCAGCTAAGTGAGGTAAGGTATTCTCTAAGGCTTTTAATCCGTGATCTAATTGTGATACATAACCCGAAAATTCTTGTCCGAGTGTCAAAGGTGTAGCGTCCATTAAATGTGTACGACCTATTTTAACCACATTATTAAAAGCTATTGATTTTTCATGAAGTGTATTTCTTAATTTAATAACACCAGAAATAGTATTTTCAACCACTTTTTTATAAATAGCAATATGCATTCCTGTAGGGAATGTATCGTTAGAGGATTGCGATTTGTTCACGTCATCATTCGGCTGAATGGTTTTGTCACCTTCGCCAATCACTTTTCCCGCAATTTGATGCGCTCTATTAGCAATCACTTCATTAACGTTCATGTTACTCTGGGTTCCAGACCCTGTTTGCCAGATTACCAAAGGAAACTGCTCGTCATGTTTACCTTCTAAAATTTCATCACATACTTGAGCAATAAGATCACGTTTTTCATTGTCTAGCACTCCAAGTTCAGCGTTGGTGTAAGCTGCAGCTTTTTTAAGGTAGGCGAAACCATAGACGATTTCAAGCGGCATAGATGCAGCAGCCCCAATTTTAAAGTTATTTCTAGAGCGTTCGGTCTGTGCACCCCAAAGTTTATCAGCAGGCACATTAACGTTGCCCATCGTATCTTTTTCTATTCTAAATTCCATAATTGGTTGTACGTTTTTTAGGTCCTACAAAGTTACGATTTTTGAATGTTATTTCTTACGCATTTTTAGTTTTATTACCTCGGAAATGGGAATAATCGATTCTCAGTTTTATTCCTAAATTGAATATTGGAAATCGGGTATTTATACGCATAGATTTTTGAGCGTCAGTTCTTAGTTTTAACAAGTAGTAATTAAAACGCGCAACCATGAAATCTATTCATTTTTTTACCTTTTGTTTATGTTGTTTTTTAATGTTTAATTGCAAAGACGATAAGAAACCAGACGTTCCTTCCGATGATGATCCGACTATAATTGAAGATGATGTATTAGACACCTTTGAAACGGCTAACTTCTTAACCCTTTCGGATGTTCATCTAGATAGTTCCCAAACCAATATAGCTTATGGAGATGTTCTTAGCACTGGCATTGATACTTGGAATAGAACCATGACAGAAATCAACACCGTTGCTGGAGTAACAAAACCTAAGTTCATGATGTATTTAGGCGATTTACCAAACTATACCGAAGACATCACAGATAATATAGGTAAGGTACTTAAAGACTTACGAACCCTATCTGGTGATTATCCTATTTTGTTTTTACCAGGAAACAACGACACAATGAAAGGGGATTACCATTCGTTTCAGGATGATTCAAATGCAAATGGTGGCGTTAACATTTTTTCATTAGACCCAAGCAGTAGCGAACCTTGGCCTATTATCAATAGAAACTCTACGACAACAACAGTAGGAACCATTGAGTATAATAAACAATTCGGATTCTACTTGGTAGAATTAACTATAGATAATGAAAAGTTGCATGTTATTGCGCTCAATTCTGTCATTTTTTGTGAACCTACAAGCCGGCATCAGTATATAGATGATGATAAGGTATCACAGCAATCTGCCGCTCAGATTCAGTTTTCGTGGTTTGAAAGGAAACTAGATAGTTTGGGGTCTAATGATAATGTTTTGATTGCCATGCATATTCCACCAGGACGTGATGGTTATGGTCATGGGAAAATGTGGAATGACAATCTTTATGTAAATAATAAAGACACGGTAAGTGATCGTGTTCAAAATAACTTTTTAAAAGTACTGAGTAATCACAAACCAAAAATAAGAGGCATACTAACGAGTCATACCCATTTGGATGGTTTAAGACGTTTATATGCGAATGATACCTTTTATCAGCAAGAAATGGTGGCTTTAAGTATATCAACGCCTGGGATTTCGGTATACCATAGTAATAATCCTGCGTTTAAATCTTTTAGCTTCGACAAAAGTAATTTCGATCTTATAGATTTTACAACCTATTATGCTGAGCCAACGGCAAGTTCTGGAAGCAATCCCTATAAAGACGAAAATTTTAAATACCAGTCTAAGTCCTATACATTTAAAGGCACCTATAATATTACCGATCCTAAAATGACCATATTCTCAGCAATTGATGGTATGGTACATCGTCATATTATTAATGCGTATACTAAGAAAATCTTATATGTAAGGTCTAATGATACTTATCCAACCGAAAAGTTTGATTACAATCTGGCTTTGGATGTTATATTTCAGCAATAAGCACCAATGACGGACACTATTCTAGCACGCATTACTAAGTTTTTAGAATCCATTGGCATCAAGGTGATAGATACCGCTTTAGGCGATGATACTTTCTTACCAGGTTTACGATTAGAAGGACAGCAGATTTTAGTAGATCTATCTAAACTAAAATATCCAGGAGATCTCCTTCATGAGGCAGGCCATATTGCTGTAACCCAACCTGACTTACGGCCTCTTATTGGCACGGACGACATAGGAGCGAACTGGCCAGAACTGGGCGATGAAATTGTAGCCATATTATGGTCGTATGCTGCATTGCATCATTTAGAGTTTGACCCAAAGGTGGTATTTCATGAAGAAGGTTATAAAAATGCGTCGCCATGGTTTATCGAACAGTTTACAAATGGCGTCTATATGGGATTACCATTACTGAGTTGGATGGGACTTTGTGAGGAAGATGAGTTCCCAAAAATGAAGACCTGGTTGCGTTAAATATACGTAGAGTTACGTATTGCAGGTTTGCCTATCATTAGATACTTTCGTTAAAAATAAAGTTATATTTTAATTTACTAGTTGGAATTAAAGTCAACACAGCTAAAACTATGATTCAAAAGAAACTAACTAAACTTATTGGACTTAAAAAAACTGATTTTGATTTGTTCGTACAAAACGGACAAATCAAATTACAACAGACCAGACTAATTCCTACATTGAAAACTGGTCATGAAATGGCATTGACTTCAATTTTTTTATCTACGGTTCGATTAGTTAAAGAATATAGAGATGGAATTTTCAAAAGTGTGAAATTAAGTCGAGCAGGAAAGGCATTTTATTATACAGAAGTCACGTTTAATGACATCAGTGCATCTAGAATAGATGGTTTAATAATTGTTGTTACTAAAGGAGTAATCTCAGATGCCGTTTTTTTCGAAATGAAAAATAAAAACAATGGAATTGATCAAAAACAAATTGAAGACTATCTTTCCATTTCAAAAAGTTTAAAGGTTAATAAATTAGTTACTGTTTCCAATGAATTTGTGGCAGACTCGACTCATTCACCTATAAAGGTGAAAGTTCCAAGAAATATCTCGCTGTATCACTTTTCTTGGACGTTCCTTATAACAAAAGGAAGGCTTTTACTTTTTAAAAACGATTTAAGAATACAAGACAATGATCAGGTTGAAATAATGTCAGAGGCGCTTCATTACTTTGAAAGTTCTGAATCTGGAATTTGTGGTTTCATCCAAATGAAAGCTGGATGGAAAGAACTCGCTGAAAGTATAAGAGCACAAAAGACTTTAAAACAGTCTGATCAATATATAGAGGAAGCCGTTTTGAGTTGGTATGAAGAAGAAAAAGATATGGCCTTACTTTTAAGTAGAAAACTAGGCGTTTTGGTGAAATCTTCTTCTAAGAACAAAGAAAGTTTAAAAAAAGATATCAAAAAATTAATAAAAGATAACTGTATAAACGGAGAACTAATTATTAAAAATTCTGTTTCTGACATTAAACTTATTGCAGAATTTGAGCGCAGAATTGTTTCTATGGCTGTTAAATTAACGCCTCCTTTGGATAAAGGAAATAAGGCTCGTATTACTTGGATTGGTAAGCAGCTTGAAAATTGTAAAAAGAAGAATGAAATTTTGTTTTCAAAACTTGAAAAGGATTTGATAGTTGAAGCCAATATTAAGTATGCGCAGGCAAATATTAAAGTGAAACTATCTGAACTTGATACATTGATTGAATTGACTAAAGATAAAGAGATTCAAGAATTTAGAATTACATTAAACAGAGGATTTGGAGTGAACTTTTCGAGTGTAAAAAAGTTTATAGTTTTGATAGAGAACATGGTTTTAGAATACTATGAGGGAATTGTTCAACATGTAAGCACTTGGACTAGACCATCTCCAAAAATTGTGAATGAAGAATTGAGTTAATAGATGATTAAAAAGAACAATTTATGATAGAAAACTTTCATTTCTTCACAACCTGTTAATAAATCTCAAATTTACTATTGCAAAACAAAGTGCTTTATTATATCTTTGTGCCAACAAAAAAAAACCACATGTTCGATTTTGACCAATATTTAGGATTTTTAGCATTTTTAACCATCTTAACGATAGGATTCTGGTTAATGATTTTTCTATTAACTTTTGTTATCCCTTATTGGATTGGTGGGTCGCTTATTGAGCGTTTAAAAGAAATCAAAGAAGAAAAGAAGGCTAAGAGAGAAGCAGCGGCACACTAAGCTGTTTTGTATCATATACTAAAAAAAAGGAAACCAATTTGGTTTCCTTTTTTTATACGTTATAGTTGCAAACATATTAACCTTCAAAGTCAAAATCGTCACCACCATTTCCTGAGTTTCCTCTATTGTTACGTTGACGTTGTTTCTGCTGATTAAAACGATAGGTAAACGTGACATTAAAACTACGCTGTCTAAATTGAAATTCGCCCTCACTTATAAAGGTTGGTGTTGTTGAGGTAGAATTACGTTTTCTGGAGTTAAAGACATCACGTATGTTTATAGCCAATGAGGCTTTCTCTTTAAACAAGTCTTTACTAAATGCTAGATCTGTTGAGAAAATACCATCCCTTTTATTTTGTGCGTTTTCACTTGGTCCACGATAAAAGAGTCGCGTTTGCCAATCTACTTTTCCTGGTAAGGTGTATTTGTTATTAATTCTGGCAAACCAACTAAAGTTATCAGCTCCAAAATCGGTGCCTTCAAAAAAGCCCTCAGTTACAGAGTGAAATAAGTTAAGGTTTCCGTTTACATTCCATTTTTTAGAAGGCCTGTAGGTGAGTGTAAATTCAAATCCGTAACGATCATTAGTTGCTAAATTAATAGGCGAACGTTGCACAATTGGAACTTCTGTACCACCAATTACCGTAGTTTCTCCCGTGTCTAAACTTACAAATGTAAAGACATCGGTAGAACGTGAATAGTACACAGAAGAATTAAGTGTCATCTTTCCGAAGCGATTTAAATACCCTAAATCCAAAGTATTGGAGTAACTAGGATCTAAATCTGGATTTCCTTGAAATAGGTTAGTAGCACTACTTCTTGAAGGAAATGGATTGATAAAACGAGAACGCGGACGCCTAATACGTCGGTTGTAGCCTAAAGTAATACTTTGCTTTTCAGTAATCTCATAACCTAAATTAACAGTAGGGAAGAGGTCTGTATAACTTTTACGATCAAAGTCATTGCTAGTCATTTGGTCTATGGTAATTCGAGAATTCTCCATACGCAATCCTAATAAGAATGAAAATTTCTCCTTAATCTTACTACCAAATTGCGAGTATACTGCATTTACATATTGACGATAAATTAAGTTATTACTCACATTCTCATCAAGAACAAAGGTACCATCCTCATTAAATTCTAAGGTATAATCGGTATCGAGTTCTTCGAATGTTCCTCGATATCCAAATTCGAAATTACTGACTTCACCAATAGGTTTGGTGTAATCTAATTGTAGTAGAACTTCATTTTGATTTTCTAAAGTCCTCACGCGTTCTGCGGCATCGCCATCTTGAGCAATAATCGACCGTTCTTCCTCGCCATTATCTTCATATTGAAAATCGAATGTCAATCGGTGTTGGCTATCACCTTCAAATTGTTTGTCGTAATTAAACGAATATTGCCTTGTATTATCTGTTTCGGCCTCAGGATCTAAACGCAGCGACTCGTTAACCAAGTTACGATTGCTATCAAATTCTCTAATCACATTAGAGTTGTCGTTATCTTGGTCACTATCTCGATATAAAAAAGAGGCTGTTATCGACGAGGTTTCATTTACGTACCATTCAACACCAATATTGGTATTAAACCCTTTACTCTTTCTGTCAAAAATTCTTGATTCTTCGAAAAAGGTACTCGGATCATCGTCATTAAAATATTCGGTTGTTGTGGTGGCGTTTCCAGGCGATTCTCTGTAACGATAACCAGAGGTGTTAAAGAAGTTAAAATCGCCAGTTCTATAATTAATATTCCCAGAAACACCTGCTTGCGGAGGATCTCCAGCGTTAAGAGTTACAGCTCCATTAAGACCTTGTAACTTACTTCGTCTTAAAATGATGTTTAAAATTCCTGCGGTACCTTCGGCGTCGTATCGTGCGGAAGGCGAAGTGATCACTTCAACGCGCTCAATAGACTCGGCAGGCAGCTGTCTTAGTGCATCGGTAGAATTTAAACCAACCAATCCGGAAGGTTTTCCATTAATTAAAATACGAACATTCTCATTACCACGTAAAGCAACATTACCTTCAACATCAACAGAAACAGAAGGTACATTATCCAAGACATCACTTACGGTTCCGCCTCTTACCGTAAGGTCTCTCCCTACATTGTAAATTTTCTTGTCTAGTTTTATTTCAACAGTAGTTTTTTCGGCTACAACCTCTACAGCATCTAGGGCTTCAAGATTGAGTGCTAGTGATACTGTTCCTAAATTTATATCTCTAGATAATGTTCTATCTTCGTAAGTTTTGGTTTTGTATGATAAATATTCAACCGAAACATTATAAGTACCAGCTGGTACATCAATTTTGAAAACACCTTTATTATTGGTAATTCCACCAGTGACTATTTTATTTTCTTTTTTACTGAAAAAGGAAACGGTTGCATATTCTAGCGGAACTTTATCGTCGGCATCAATGACAGTTCCGGTAATAGTAATATCATTTTGAGCTATACCAATAGTGTAGGTAAATAGGGTAAAGACTAACAGAGTTACTTTTAATTTCATCTGAATGGTTTATAGTGTTTTGCTATTTAGATGAACAAATGTAAGATTCCTTGCGCCGCATGAAGGTTAATCTTATGTTAAACAAAAAAGGCTAAAATTCTTAATGATAAGAGTTTCAGCCTTTTATTTAAACTTTAGTTTTTGTCTTTATTTTTTTTCTTCCGTTTCTTCTTCTTTTTGTTTTCTTCTTTTTGATCCCACTTACCTTTAATAGCATCCATGATTTTTGCCATCACATCTTCAGAGACCATAATTTTTACATCCTTAAAATGGGCTATATCTAAACGCTCAATTTCCTTTTCTCTCTCGTATTTTTTTAGTCCGAGTTTATTAACCTTGGTAAGTTCGTCGAAATAAGTGTACATTTTTTGGTATATAATTTCTTGTTGAAACTCGTCTACTTTTAGGGTTTCAATAAAATCATTGATGTACTTCTTTTTCCTTTCTTCAATTTTAGCTTCGTACTTTTCTTTTTCCTTTTCTTCATTGACAACTTTTGGAGCTTGACGCTGTCTACGGTTTCTCACTTGCGCATCAGAGAAACTCACAAACATGCTAAATACCAAAAGGCTTAAAAAAATCTTCTTCATTTTAAATAATGTCTAATATGATGCTTGGTGGTCTACCAATAACTGCTTTTTTACCGCTAATAACGATAGGACGTTCAATTAATTTTGGATGTTTGACCATGGCTTTAATTACAGCTGCATCTGTTAATGTTTTTGTTTTATAATCTGATTTCCAAATCGCTTCACCTTTACGTACCAAATCTATAGGTTTTATTCCTAAACGTGCAATAATTTCTTTTAATTGTGCTTCGGACATTGGATCATCAAGATACTTTATAACTTCAAAATCTTTGCCAGAATTTTCTAAAAGCGAAAATCCTTCGCGAGACTTGCTACATCTTGGGTTGTGGTATATTGTTATCATCTAATTTATATTATAATTCGTTAGGATTATCTTCTTTTTGTCCCATCATCATGAGATACGATTTTAAAAATGGTTCTATATCGCCATCCATAACCGCATCTACATTTCCTGTTTCATGACTAGAACGCACGTCTTTTACTAATTTATAAGGATGCATAACATAATTTCTAATTTGGCTTCCCCATTCAATTTTCATTTTACCAGCTTCAATATCATCGCGTTGCGCCATTTGCTTTTGCAATTCAATTTCGTACAGTTGAGATTTCAGCATTTGCATGGCTCTAGCTCTATTGTCATGCTGGGAGCGTGTTTCAGAGCATGAAATTTGAATGCCAGTGGGCTTATGTGTTAATTGGACTTTAGTTTCTACTTTGTTTACATTTTGACCACCAGCACCAGATGAACGCGCTGTTGTTATCTCAATATCGGCAGGATTGATATCAATCTCAATAGTATCGTCTACCAAAGGATAAACATAGACAGAAGCGAAACTTGTATGACGTTTGGCATTACTGTCAAAAGGTGAAATTCTCACCAAACGATGCACGCCATTTTCGCCTTTAAGCCACCCGAAAGCATAATCGCCTTCAATTTCTAAGGTTACCGTTTTTATTCCAGCCACGTCACCTTCTTGAAAGTTTAGTTCTTTAACTTTAAATCCGCTTTTTTCGGCATACATCAAATACATACGCATGAGCATACTGGCCCAATCGCAGGACTCTGTTCCACCTGCACCAGCCGTAATTTGGAGTACTGCACTAAGTGAATCACCTTCTTCAGATAGCATGTTTTTAAACTCTAGTTTTTCAATAAGAAGTAAGGCTTTATTGTACCTGTTTTCAACATCTTCTGCAGAGGCTTCGTCTTCCTTGAAGAATTCATAAATAACTTCAAGATCTTCGATTAATGTTTTAGAATCGTTATAATCTTTTACCCAACTTTTTTTCTCACGAAGGGATTTCATGATAATTTCGGCTTGCTTAGAATCGTTCCAGAAATTGGGGTCAAACGTTTGTTCTTCTTCGTTTGAAATTTCGATGAGTTTGGCATCTATGTCAAAGATAGTGCCTTAGTTTATCAAGGCGTGTATTTAGATCTTTAATTTGATCTGATGTAATCATAGAAAATAATTTTCAGCGAAATTAACATATAAATTC
Organism: uncultured Psychroserpens sp.; assembly: GCF_947492715.1. GTDB lineage: Bacteria > Bacteroidota > Bacteroidia > Flavobacteriales > Flavobacteriaceae > Psychroserpens. The sequence goes on along the minus strand of NZ_CANLNS010000002.1, from coordinate 394,020 downwards.
GTTAGATAAAATAAAAACAAAAGATGTTTGATAATTTGACTGAAATCCTAAGCAAAAACAGGTTTGTCAATTTCAATATAAATAGGAGTGAAGCTCACTTCTCGTTTAAATAGGAACCAAGACTCGTGTCTTAATATATAAGGTCTAAATCCAGCTCGATACAAGCCTTTAAGGCTAGCAAGATTATTTTTGTCAACAAAAGTGATGTAGCGGTTGATGTCATTATTTTCATCAAGATTAATGATGTTAAGGATAGACTTTGCCATAATGCGCTGTCCTCTATAATTTGGGTGTGTAAAACCACCTTCTAAGAGGGCTTCTCCGTGATTTAGTTCAGGGAATAGGTCTCCAAAATAGGATGTTACACGATGATTTTGATTGGGTTTAAAAACCCATTGTCTAAATACGGCCTGTTGGTCTTTGTTCTCTGCAATGTAACACGTAGGAATATCCTCTTCCACAAGTCGAATGTGTCTCATATTTTCTTTCAAGGCATTGATATCTGAGTTATTAAATCGCCTTATAGTGATGTCGTTTTTAGCTAGCCCATTCTGTATTGAATATGACGCATAATGTTCTAATCCAAAAGAGGTGACATTGGAATAAATGCGTGTGATTAAACCTTGGAAAATATGGTGAATATCACCAGATTTTAGGTGCAGAAAAGCAATGCGTATTCTATATGTTAGGGTTTTAAGAATAACGTAACGATTTGGGGTTTACGGCTTTCAATATAGAAAAAATATTCTAAGTGGGTGTTTTTAAGCTATTCGAGAAAGATTAGAATAACTCTTTTCGAGAGCAGACGGCATAGGAACAAAAGCAACTTTCCTATTAAATAAAAACCATTTTTCTTGTCTTAAGATATAAGGATTGAACCCGATACGTTTGAATCCTTTAAGACTAGCAATGTTAGTTCGATCAACAAATACGATGATTCTGTCTATAGATTTATATTGTTCTTGAGTGAGTGTTTGAAAAATAGCATTAGGCATAATACGCATGCCTCTATAATCTGGATGTGTGAATACGCCTTCTATGAGTAATTCATACTCTTTTAATCTAGGGAATATTTGACCAAAATAATTGGCAACTTGGTCATTTTGCTCATGTTTAAATACCCATTGTCGGTTTACGACAACATTATTATTTGTTACGGCAACATAGCAGCTAGGAATTGACGCTTCTACAAGTCTTACATGTCTTAAGCCTTCATTTAATGCATTAACATCACTGTCTTCAAATAAACGTATAGACAAATCAACAGATGCTTCATTATATTTTAAATCTTTGGCATCGATTTCAAGACCAATAAAATTTACTTGTGAATATAAGCGTGTTGACAATCCGTCAAAAATGGGCTTGAAATGTCCATCTTTAATGAGTATGAGGAAAATTTTTATTCTGTTAACTAGGGCTTTCAGTATAACAATAATTGCTATAGCCGCAAACTCACATCTGCAACTATAAGTTTCAATAGTTAAGACCCTATTTCAAGGAGAAAGTCACATTCATTATGTGAACGAAATTATGTAGCTTTATAATCTAATTTAAAATCATGAAGCAAATTACTCTATTTGTTGCACTTATTTTTAGTGTAACCAGCTCTTTTTCTCAAGTATTAAGTAAGAAAGACCTAAAGCCATATAAGGGGTTTTTCGATTTTCATTATGAAGATGCAACAGATAAAATCTATTTAGAAATTAAGGATTTAAATAAGGAATTTCTCTATGTGAATTCATTGGCAACAGGTGTTGGTTCTAACGATATTGGCTTAGATCGTGGTCAGTTAGGGCAAGAACGTTTAGTGAAATTTGAAAAAGCTGGGAATAAGTTATTATTGGTTCAGCCAAACTTAGACTATAGGGCTATTACCAGCAATACATTGGAAAAGAAAAGTATAGAACAAGCGTTTGCGAAATCTGTCCTCTATGGATTTAAAATTTTAGAGGATAATAATGGAACTTATATTATTGACCTCACACCATTTTTAATGTTAGATGCTCATGGTGTTGCCAACCGATTAAAATCTGAAGGGTCTTATAAAATTGATTTAAGCAAAAGTGCTCTGTCATTACATCGAACCAAAGCCTTTCCTAAAAATGTAGAGTTCGAAGCACTTTTAACATTTAAAGGGCAGCCAAAAGGAAGAAATATTAGAAGTGTAACACCAACATCATCTTTAGTAAGTGTCATTCAGCATCACAGTTTTATTGCGTTACCAGATGATGGTTACAAAATGAGAGTATTTGATGTGCGCAGTGGTGCTATTTCTATGTCGTATTTAGATTATGCTACCGCAATACAGGATCCCATTAGAAAACGCTATATCATTCGTCATAGATTGGAGAAGAAAAATCCGGAGCAAGTGATGAGTGAGGCTAAAGAGCCTATTATTTATTATCTCGATCCAGGAACTCCAGAGCCTGTTCGCTCAGCGCTTTTAGAAGGTGCTCAATGGTGGAATCAGGCTTATGAAAGTATTGGTTTTAAAGATGCATTTCAGGTAAAAATGTTACCAGAAGATGCAGATCCAATGGATTGTAGGTATAATGTTATTCAGTGGGTACATCGTTCTACTCGTGGATGGAGTTATGGAGGAAGTGTTGTAGATCCAAGAACAGGAGAAATTATTAAAGGTCATGTAAGTTTAGGAAGTTTGCGCATTAGACAAGATTTTATGATTGCCCAAGCTTTAATGAATAAACCATTTGCTGAACGCGATGATAATTACCAGCCTATGCTGGACATGGCTTTAGCAAGAATAAGACAATTAAGTGCCCATGAGGTCGGCCATACCATAGGTTTTGCTCATAATTTTGCGGCAAGTTCGAATGGAAGAGCATCGGTTATGGATTATCCACACCCAACAGTTACCGTGAAAAATGGAAATATAGATTTTAGTGATGCCTATGCCGTTGGTATAGGAGATTGGGATAAAGTAACCGTAGCTTACAGTTATTCTGAATTTGCTGATGATAAAAACGAAACAGATGAGCTTAATAAAATTCTGAAAGTAGCAGATTTTGCAGGCTTACGTTTTATAACAGATGCAGATGCTAGAGCACAAGGAGGTGCACATGCCTTAGCCCATTTATGGGATAATGGTAAAAGTGCTTCTCAGGAATTAAACAACGTTTTGAATGTTAGAAATCATGCGATTTCAAACTTCTCAAAAGATAATATTCGCCAAGGAGAACCTTATTCTGTATTAGAAGATGTTTTTGTGCCTTTATATTTCTTTCATCGCTATCAAACTGAAGCGGCAACTAAGGTTGTAGGTGGATTAGATTATAATTATGCTGTTAAAGGAGACGGTCAAGTTATTGTAAGACCAATAGATGTAAAAATGCAGAAAGACGCCTTGACGTCCATTTTAGAGACTATTTCAGTAGAAAACTTAGCCATTCCTAAAGAGAAATTGGAACTTTTTCCACCTAGAGCTTTCGGCTATTGGAGAGGTCGAGAGTCATTTTCTGGTAAGACAGGGGTTGCTTTTGACCCTATGAGTGCAGCCGCTACAGCAAGTGATATGACATTAAAATTATTATTGCATCCACAACGTGCTAATCGTATAATTCAGCAAAAAAGTATGGATGACAGTCAGCTAAGTTTAGAAGATATGTTAGAACAAGTTTTAAATGCGTCATTTGGAACCTCTCATAGACAAGCTTATAAAAATGAAATCCAACAGCTTATTAATGAACGTGTGTTAATACATTTAATGAATTTAGCTGTTAATGAACAATCTTTTTTTCAGGTGAAAGCCAAGGCTAATGAGGCCATTAATTCATTACTAAAAAAGTATCTTTCGGGTGAAAGGAGAACATCTCCATATGCGACACAGTATGCAGCTATGATAAAAGAATTTCAAGAACATCCAGAAAAATTTAAAATAAAAAACGCTCCAAAAATCCCTGATGGTTCACCAATTGGAAGCGATCATTGTAATTACATTCAACATTAAAATATGACTATAGATTTAAGAAGTGATACCGTAACTAAGCCTACAAAAGGCATGCTAGACGCTATGATGACTGCCAAAGTTGGTGATGATGTTTATAAAGAAGACCCAACAGTAAATGCTTTAGAACAACGTTTGGCCCATATGTTTGGAAAAGAGCAGGCTTTGTTTTTTCCAACTGGAAGTATGGCAAATCAAGCGGCTTTAAAACTACACACGAATCCAGGCGAGCAAGTTATATGTGATAAATATGCTCATATATATAATTATGAAGGAGGCGGTGCTTCTTTTAATAGCGGTATTTCTTGCAAACTCATAGATGGAGATCGCGGTATGTTTACGGCGAACCAGGTTATCGAATCTATTAATCCTCCAGATTTTTATCACAGTCCGCTAACAACTTTAGTTGAAGTCGAAAATACCACCAATAAAGGTGGTGGAGCTTGTTGGGATTTTGAGGAATTAAAACGAATTAAAGCGGTTTGTAAAAAACACGATTTAGGATACCATTTAGATGGGGCACGCTTATGGAACGCTTTGGCTAATACTAATGAAACGGCTAAAGATTACGGACAATTATTCGACACAATATCAGTGTGTCTGAGTAAAGGTTTGGGATGCCCAATAGGATCTGTCCTCATTGGTGATAAAGAATTAATGCAAGGTGCTTTACGCATTCGTAAAATATTAGGAGGAGGTATGCGTCAGGTGGGTTATTTGGCTGCTGCGGGTTTATACGCATTAGACAATCACTTAGATCGCTTAGTAGATGATCATATAAAAGCAAAGGAAATAGGAGACGTTTTAGAAGACTTGTCTATCATCAAAAAAGTAGAACCTATTGAAACTAATATCGTAATCTTTGAATTAGAATCTCATGTCGACGAGAGCGAGTTTTTAGCGCAGCTAGCGAGCCAGGATATACATATTATTGGAATGGGAAGTAATAAGCTAAGAATGGTTACTCATTTAGACTATACAAATACGATGCATGAACGACTTTTAGAAATTTTAAATAATTTTTAAAGCTGTATTCTATTTAAACATATCCATACCAGGAATATTTGGCATTCCTTCTTTGGCAACTGCCGCAACTTCTGTTTCATGAACTGTAGTTGCACGAGCAATAGCTTTGTTTATGGTAAGAATGAGATAGTCTTCAAGCATATCTTTATCTTGAAGTAGTTCGTCATCAATAGTAATAGATTTAATAGTTCTATTTGCTGAAATGGTCACTTTAAGTTTTTCGTCATGACTATTCATGTCAATGAGGACATTATGTAAACGCTCTTTCGTTTCTTCAACTTTCTTTTGGGTTTCTTTGAGTTTACCCATCATTCCCATCATATCTCCAAACATATTACTAAGTATTAAAATTATAGAAGCAAATTTACTAAATTGCCACACTTATAAAAAGAAAAAAGCAAAGCATATTTGTTTAATATACTATATGAAGACGACCATCGAAGCGCCCATAGCAAAAAAGCAACCAAAGACATTAGAAAAACATAATGATAAACGAGTAGATGACTACTTTTGGTTGAATCAAAGGGAAGATCATAATGTTTTGGATTATCTCAATGCCGAAAACGAGTTTTACCAACAGGAGACATCGCACACCAAAGAATTTAAAACTTCTCTCTTTGAAGAGATGAAGGCCAGAATTAAGGAAGATGATACGTCTGTTCCCTATAAGTACAATGGTTATTGGTATATAGTACGTTACGAAAAAGGTAAAGATTATCCTATATATACTCGTAAGAAGGACACGCTGGAGGCTAATGAAGAATTATTATTTGATTGTAATAGCATGGCTGAGGGTCATGGCTATTTTAGACTAGTTGGATTAAGTGTAAGTCCAGATAACACGATGATTACCTTTGGAATGGATACAGTAGGTAGACGTCAATATACCATTCAGGTTAAAAATTTGATTACTGGCGAGTTATTTTCTGATGCTATTGAAAATACAACAGGATCCTCTACATGGGCTAATGATAATTCGACCATATTTTATGCAAAGAAAGATGCACAAACACTGCGTTCTAATGAGATTTTTAAACATAAAATTGGAGAGCCTGAAGACAAGGATACGCTCGTTTTTACAGAGGAAGATGAAGCCTTTGGTGTGGCTGTTTATAAAACCAAATCTAGAAAATATATAATTATTGCTTGCTACAGTACGTTAACTAATGAATTTCACGTGTTAAAAGCAGATGCTCCAGATGAGAAATTCAAACTATTTCAAAAACGTATACGCGGTTTAGAATATAGCATCGCACATTTTGAAAATCAGTTTTATATTTTGACAAATGGCGACAATGCTGTTAATTTTAAACTAATGAAGACTCCTGAAATCGAGACAGGAATTGAACATTGGATTGAAGTAATAGGACACCGAAATGATGTGCTTCTTGAAGATGTTGATATTTTTAAGGATTATCTCGTAGTGAGCGAACGCTCTAATGGCCTTAATCAAATTAGAATTAAACGCTGGGATAATCAAGAGGATTATTACTTGCCATTTGATAATGAAACCTACACCGCAAATACTGGAACTAATGTCGATTTTAATACTGAAATTCTTAGATACAGTTATAATTCGTTGACAAATCCATCTTCTGTAATTGATTTCAATATGAAAACAAAAACGAAGGAGATTAAAAAGGAGCAGGCCGTTTTAGACCCGAATTTTGATAAAGACAATTATACTTCAGAGCGTATTTGGGCAACAGCCCAAGATGGGAGCAAAATTCCAATGTCTTTGGTGAGGCGAAAAGACACAAAACTAGATGGGAAAGCGCCTGTATTACAATATGCTTATGGAAGTTATGGCTCTACAATTGATCCTTATTTCTCATCAATTAGACTGAGTTTGTTAGACCGTGGATTTATTTATGTCATTGCTCACGTTCGAGGTGGTGAATACCTTGGAAGGCCATGGTATGAAAATGGGAAACTTCTAAAAAAGAAAAATAGTTTTACTGATTTCATAGATTGTTCAAAATATTTGATAGAACAAAACTATACGTCATCTCAGCATTTATATGCCATGGGAGGAAGTGCTGGCGGCTTGTTGATGGGGGTTATCGTTAATGAAGCTCCAAACTTATATAACGGGGTTATTGCGGCAGTACCATTTGTAGATGTCGTAACTACAATGTTAGATGATACAATACCATTAACTACAGGTGAATATGATGAATGGGGAAACCCTAATGACAAAATGTATTATGATTATATAAAGAGTTATTCGCCATACGACAACATTAAAAGGCAATATTACCCTAATTTGATGATAACGGCTGGTTTGCATGATTCTCAGGTACAGTATTGGGAACCTGCAAAATGGGCGGCTAAGCTCAGAACTTATAAACAAGATACCAACAAACTATATTTAGTCACGAACATGGAAGCTGGTCATGGCGGTGCTTCAGGTCGCTTTGAATCCTTAAAAGAAGATGCCAGAGAATTTGCGTTTTTATTAGACTTAGAGGGAATTACTAGCTAATTCAAAAAAAAATCTTAATTTTGCGAGGTTTTATGTTTTAGATTGATTCAATTGGAAACGGATAAATAGCATTTATGAAAAGAGACATACAAGTGTTTGATAATGTTTTACAGTTAATAGGTAAAACACCTCTTATCAAGTTAAATAAAATGGCCCAAGATTTTGACGGAGACTTTTATGCTAAAGTTGAAGCCTTTAATCCAGGTCATTCGTCAAAAGATAGAATTGCACTTCATATCATAGAAGAAGCAGAGAGACAAGGTATTTTGACGCCTGGAGATACCATTATAGAAACGACATCTGGTAATACAGGTTTTAGTATTGCTATGGTTAGTATCATTAAGGGATACGAGTGTATTTTGGCGGTAAGTTCAAAATCATCTGCAGATAAGATTGACATGTTAAAGTCAATGGGAGCGCAAGTATATGTGTGCCCAGCAAATGTTAGTGCAGACGATCCACGTTCGTACTATCAAGTAGCACAACGTTTGCATAATGAAATTAAAGGTTCTGTTTATATCAATCAGTATTTTAACGCATTAAACCTCGATGCACATTATCATACTACTGGTCCTGAAATATGGGAGCAAACTGAAGGTCAAATAACCCATTTAGTAGCTTGCAGCGGAACAGGAGGTACAATTTCTGGTATTTCTAAGTTCTTAAAGGAACAAAACCCAGACGTAAAAGTGATTGGTGTAGATGCTTATGGTTCGGTATTAAAAAAATACCATGAAACAAGAGAATTTGATGATAAAGAGATTTACCCTTATCGAATAGAAGGTTTAGGTAAAAACTTAATTCCTACTGCAACAGACTTTGATTTGATTGATAAGTTTGTAAAAGTTACAGATGAAGAAAGTGCTCATACAGCTCGTGAAATTTCAAGAACAGAAGGTTTATTTGTAGGGTATACAAGTGGAGCAGCGATGCAAGCTCTAAAACAACTTAATGAAGAAGGAACCTTTAAAGAAGGGGATAAAGTGGTGGTTATTTTTCCAGATCATGGGTCGCGTTACATGAGTAAGGTATACAGTGATAAATGGATGGAAGACCAAGGTTTCTTTGATAGCCAGAAAGAAGTAACTGAGAAAATTCAGTATATAAAATAAAATAATAATAGAAATCACTAAAATTCCTATCACGTTTAATCGTGGTAGGTTTTTTATGTTTAATGAGGATATAAACATTGGTTCATAAAAATATTATGCTGTCATAATATAATTACCTAATTTTGTCCCAACTAATAAGACTAAAAACTCGCTTTAATGAAGGATTTATTTGAGAAGATTTACAAAGATAAAGGACCATTAGGGAAATGGGCTTCTCAGGCTGAAGGATATTTTGTGTTTCCAAAGCTAGAAGGACAAATTTCGAATAGAATGAAGTTTCAAGGGAAAGAAGTGATCACTTGGAGTATCAATGATTATCTTGGTTTAGCTAACCATCCTGAAGTACGCAAAGTAGATGCAGAAGCAGCAGCTCAATATGGCTCAGCTTACCCTATGGGTGCACGAATGATGTCTGGTCATACAGATTTACACGAAAAATTGCAAAATGAACTTGCTGAATTTGTAAGTAAAGAAGCAGCATATTTATTGAATTTTGGTTACCAAGGAATGGTGTCTACTGTTGATGCTTTGGTTTCTAAAGATGATATTATTGTTTATGACGTAGATGCACATGCTTGTATTATTGATGGCGTGCGTCTTCATATGGGAAAACGCTTTACTTATAAGCATAATGATGTTGAAAGTTTAGAAAAGAACTTAGAACGTGCTACTAAAATGGCAGAGCAAACCGGAGGAGGTATCTTGGTTATTTCTGAAGGTGTTTTTGGAATGCGTGGAGAACAAGGACGTTTAAAGGAAATTGTGGCGCTTAAGAAGAAATTTAATTTTAGATTGTTTGTTGATGATGCTCATGGTTTTGGAACATTAGGAAAAACAGGAGCAGGAGCAGGAGAAGAGCAAGGTGTACAGGACGATATTGATGTGTATTTTGCTACGTTCGCCAAATCTATGGCTAGTACTGGTGCTTTTATTGCTGCCGATCAAGAGATTATTGATTATTTAAAATATAACTTACGTTCTCAAATGTTCGCGAAATCATTGCAAATGCAATTGGTTGTTGGAGCTTTAAAACGTTTGGATATGCTTAGAACAATGCCAGAGCTTAAACAAAACCTTTGGACCATTGTTAATGCGTTACAATCTGGCTTAAAAGAACGCGGATTTGATATTGGTACGACTCAAAGTTGTGTGACTCCAGTATATTTGAAAGGAAGTATTCCAGAAGCGATGGCTTTAGTGCGTGATTTACGTGAAAATTATGGAATCTTTTGTTCTATAGTTGTGTATCCTGTGATTCCAAAAGGATTGATTTTATTGAGAATGATACCAACTGCAACGCATACCTTAAAGGATGTTGAAGAAACCCTTGATGCTTTTGACGCAATTAGAGACCGTTTAGAAAATGGCACATATAAACGTTTATCTGCTGCAGTTATGGCTGCGATGGGTGAGTAGTGAAATAATATTTAAAAAAAATCCGATTCATTTTTTGAATCGGATTTTTTTTATGCAATATCTTTTTTAAACGTACAACGTCTTTTATTTGTAATAGGCTTAAAGTTTTTCCACAATTTATGAATGGCTTCATTATCGTCTAGTTCTGGCCCTCTAATACATAGCTGTATTCCTTTTTCAGAAAATGTTTTATGAAATTCATGAAACAAAATCGCGGTTACTCCTTTGTTTTGATATTCGGGTAGCACGCCAATCAAATAAAAGGTAACTGTTTTTGCGTGCCTTTTTGCATGTAATAAATGGCGAATTCCAAACGGAAATAACTTGCCTTTCATTTTTTGTAATGCCTTAGCATACGAAGGCGTTACAATTCCAAACCCTATAAGTTTGCCTTCTTTGTCTAGCACAAATTTTACATATTCAGGGTTGAGGAATCCAATAAATTTCTTTTTAAAATATTCACGTTGATCATCATTAATTTCTACAAAAGACGATAAGACAGCATGAGATTTTGTAAAGACTTCAAACATTTCATCAGTGTAAGGCATGATGTCTTTGTTCTCCGTAAAATTTAAAGCCTTAAGTTCATAGCGCTTTTTTATAAGCGTTTGAACTCTAGAGAAGAATTCGGGTAGAATATTCTTAAATTCCATGACATTCTCAGAGTAACGTTTCGCTACATCATAGCCTAATTGCTCAAAATGAGAGGCGTAATAAGGTAGGTTATGCCATGTAATCATACTACCAATTTGATCAAATCCTTCAGTAAGAACACCAACTTTGTCTAAATTTGAAAATCCAACAGGCCCTTCTACATAATCTAAACTATGTGACTTTCCAATTTCATGAATTTTTTCTAATAGAGCCCTAGTAACGTTGATATCATCGACAACATCAAACCAGCCAAAGCGCATTTTCTTTTCATTTTTCCCATTTACCTCCAGCCAATTAATAATTGCTGCAATACGACCAACAATTTCATTGTCTTTATAAGCCAAAAAGAACCGAGCCTCGGCATCTTTAAATACTGGGTTAATGGTCTTGTCAAAGGTTTTTATTTCTTCTTTTATGATTGGAGGTACCCACGAAGAAGATCCTTTATTAAGTTTAAAAGGAAACTTGACAAATGCCTTTATGTCCTTTTTAGAATGAATTTCTTTAACTGTAATCATAGAGGGATAGGCTTAAAGATTTCCATCGTCAAAATCATCACTTCTTTTCTTTTTACCTTTTTTCTTTTTAGGTTTTCTATTGTCGGCATCACTTCTTGACGTGCTATTATCTGTTTCTTTGTCTTTGTGAAAATCAAAACGATACGACATTCCAAAATTAACACCAAAAACAGATGGTGTATCTTTAGTGTTAAATGTTAAGGCTGTATCTAGTTGAAAATCCTTACTCCATAAATAAGCACCACCAAAACGGAATAAATTATCAGCATAAAAATCACTTTGTATTCCTTGAGCTTCACCAAAAATAACCCATTGCGGATTGAAAGAATGCGTTAGGGTAATAATATACTGAAAATCAGAATAATCGGTTCCAATGCGGTCTTTAATCAGATTTAGAACCAAAACCCAGCCTCCAGAAAAATTATTTTGGGTGGCTACCATGATTTTCGGACTAAAACCTTCTATACCTGGTGCTGTATATGGATTGTTCTTTGTGTCAAAATTGGCTCCTGCATAGACCGCAACAGCAGGAATTAGCGATTTCCATTTAAACGAACGATTGGCATGATAGCTATATAAATTAGGCTTATCTTCTTCAGCGTTTTTATAAGGATCATATACTAAATATTTAGCTCCAATAGTTAAATTCTTAAAGTTTGAACGTTTGTTTTCCGTAGAGATTGTAGATCGATTATCTTTAAAAGTATCGTTTTGATACGTTCCTTCTAAGTTAATTTCTAGTTGCTCGAAAAGTAAACCATAACGCACTGCAAAGTCGGCTCCAAATCCAGAAACTTCATATTTTAAAGGTGTATGCTCTTCTTTTATAATGTAAGGGCCAACTTCAATTTGGGCGACATTGGTTCCTACAGAAAATGCACTTCGAGAAACACCTGGTCTATTAGAATTAATTACTTCTGTATATTGCGAGAATGTTAACTGGGTGATTAACAAAGCCGTAAACAAAAGGGCTTTTTTAGTAAGGTTCATAGGTTATCGATTTAAGTCAAATATAGAGATTTTATATTTTTTTTAAGTATTTATAACTGTTTTTAAGTACAGATAATTGTATTTTTGAATAAATTTAATTTAATGTTACAAGAAGCATCATTATATGGTTTTATCAGAACCATTCTTATTATACTTTTGGTGTATTATGGATTAAAAATCCTTTCGCGCTTGTTTGCGCCTTATCTAGTGCGTTATATGTCTAAAAAGATGCAACAGAAATTTGAAGGTCAATTTCAGCAACAACAAAGACACCAGCAAGGACAACAGCATAAAGAAGGCGAAACAGTTATAGATAAAATACCTAATGCTAATTCATCTTCAAATAAAAAAGTAGGAGAGTACATAGATTACGAAGAAATTGACTAATTTTCGAGTCTATTGAAAGTCAATTATTCTATGCAGTTTTCATTTAAAAAATTCTTACCACACCTTTCAGTTCTTATTGGGTTTGTGGTTGTTTCGTTATTATATTTTAGCCCTGTATTACAAGGCAAGCAAATTAAGCAGAGCGATATCATGCATTATATTGGTATGGCACAGCAACAAAAAGAATTTAAGGCATCAACTGGTGAAGAAACGTATTGGACCAACAGTGCTTTTGGAGGTATGCCAACCTATCAATTAGGTGCACGATATCCGCACAATTATGTTAAAAAATTAGATTCTGTTTTGCGCTTTTTGCCTCGTCCAGCAGATTACTTATTTATCTATTTTTTAGGGTTTTACATATTGTTATTAGCACTAAAGGTTGACTTTAAATTGGCAGCTTTAGGCGCACTCGCCTTTGGATTTTCCACATACCTCATAATTATTTTAGGTGTAGGGCATAATAGTAAAGCACATGCCATTGCATATATGCCTATGGTTTTAGCAGGAATCGTTCTCACTTTTAGGCAGAAATACATTTTAGGCTTTTTACTCACAGCAATTGCGTTGGCTTTAGAAATAGGAGCTAACCATTTCCAGATGACATATTACTTAATGCTTTTGGTTCTTGTTTTAGGTGCTTCCTATTTAATTGACGCCTATAGAAAGAAAATGCTTCAGCACTTTTTTAAGTCGGTAGGACTTATGGTTGTGGCTTTAATATTAGCTATAGGGTTGAATGCTACTAATATTCTTGCAACCCAAGAGTATGTTAAAGAGAGTACACGTGGTAAGAGTGAACTTAGTATTAACCCAGATGGTTCACCAAAGGTGGTCACTTCAGGTTTGAGCAAAGATTATATTACCGAATATAGCTATGGGAAAATGGAAACGTTTAACCTCTATATTCCAAGGCTTTTTGGCGGAGGAAATAATGAAGATGTAGGTAAAGATTCTGAAATCTATACCTTTTTTAGAAATTTAGGCGCAACACCTGCGCAGGCACGACAAGAGGCTGAAAGAGCGCCAACCTATTGGGGAGATCAGCCCATTGTAGAAGCACCTGCTTATGTTGGAGCCGTTGTTATTTTTCTGTTTGTGTTTGCCTTGTTTTTAGTTCGAGGTCGACTAAAATGGTGGCTCGTAGGAGGAACACTGTTATCATTACTGCTATCTTATGGGAAGAATTTATCGTTTTTAACCGATTTCTTTATTGATTACGTACCATTATATGATAAGTTTAGGGCTGTGAGTTCTATTCAGGTTATTTTAGAACTCTGTATTCCTGTGTTGGCTATTTTTGGATTGGTAAGGCTATTTAATGATTTTGATAAAGATGGGCGTAAACTCACCGCTTTAAAGATTTCTGCTGGTATTGCAGCTGGTTTGGCTGTACTATTTTTACTGTTTAAAGGAAGTTTTGACTTTGTAGGTGTAAATGACGGCTATTACAGACAATTATATGGCGATTATGGACAAGGATATATTGATGCTCTACGAGACGATAGAAGATCCTTTTTTACGCAAGATGCCTTACGAACGCTAATTTTAGTAGTATTGTCGGCAGGGACAATTTTCATGTTTTTGAAAAAGAAGTTGTCAGAAACATTAGTCGTTGTCATCTTTGCAGCTCTGATTTTATTTGATCTTGTTGGTGTAGACCGTCGTTATGTAAATACCGAAAACTTCGTATCGGCAGTTAAGGTAAACAAACCATATCAAGCGAATGCTGCAGATAAAGAAATTATGAAAGACGATGGTCACTTTAGAGTCATCGACGTGTCTTCGGCAGGACAAGGAATGCCTGCTAGAGCTGCTTATTTTCATAACTCATTAAGCGGTTATCATGCCGCTAAATTAAAGCGCTTTGATGAATTGTTCGATTTTCATATTGCACGAAATAATATGAATGTTCTCAATATGCTAAATACCAAATATATTATAGCAGAAGAGGAAGGACAGATATTTCCTTTTGTGAATGAGGATGCCAATGGTAATGCCTGGTTTGTTTCTAAACTAACATTGGTGCCATCTGCAAATGATGCTATAATGGCTCTAGAAAACTTGAATACGTTAGAAGAGGCTATTTACGAAGGTCCAAACCCTGGTAATGGGATTATTACCAAACGCCCTTTGAACTTACCATCGACATATAGCGTAGATTCTTTAGCAGGAATAACGTTAACAGAATATAAACCTAATTATTTAAAATATAAGTCGACCAACACAAACGATGGCTTTGCTGTGTTTTCTGAAATATTCTATGGTAATGGATGGAAAGCTACAATTGATGGTAAAGAGAAAAGTATTCAGCGTGTAGATTATGTATTACGCGGACTTGAAGTGCCAGCTGGAGCACATGAGATTGTATTTAGTTTTGAGCCAGATGTGGTACAGACAGGAAGCATGATTTCTTTAGGAAGTTCCATTGTGTTTGTACTCTTGTTGATTGGTGGATTGTGGTTTGGCTTGAAACAAGGAAAAGATTAATTTTTACTCTTAAAAATTTAATCGGATGAAGAAACAAGTTCTTATCATTACTTACTATTGGCCACCTGCAGGAGGTCCAGGTGTACAGCGATGGTTGAAGTTTGTTAAATATCTGCCCGAATTTGGAGTAGAACCGATAGTCTACTGCCCAGAAAACCCCAATTATCCCATCGTTGACGAAAGTTTACTTGTTGAGATTCCAGAAGGCATTAGAATTATAAAACAACCCATTAGCGAGCCTTATCGGTTTGCTAGTATGCTTTCCAAAAAAAACGCTAAACAGATTAGTTCAGGGGTGATTCCAAAGGAAAAAAAACAGTCCTTTGTCCAAAAGTTATTGTTGTATGTTCGTGGCAATTATTTTATTCCTGATGCTCGTAAGAATTGGGTAAAACCTTCAGTGAAATACCTTACAAAGCTTATAAAGGACAATAATATTGATACTATTATAACCACTGGTCCACCGCACAGTTTACATTTAATTGGATGTCAACTTAAAGCACAATTAGGGGTCAAGTGGCTTGCCGATTTTAGAGACCCTTGGACAACCATAGGGTATCACAAAAAATTAAAACTCACCAAACCTTCTGAAGAAAAACATAACCAATTAGAAAAGACTGTTCTCAATTATGCCGATGAGATTATAGTCACCAGCAAGAATACAAAACACGAGTTTATATCTAAAACAGAGCGTCCAATTTCAGTAATTACAAACGGTTATGATAACCATCATATACAGCGACCATCTAAAGATGAAAAATTTACTTTGGCGCATATTGGATCATTGCTTTCAGAGCGTAATCCTAAGGAATTGTGGCAAGCTATTAGTGAGTTGTTAGAGGAGCATAGCGATTTCGAGAAGGCCTTTCAATTAAAACTTATAGGAGTTGTAAGTGAAGATGTGTTACAAACCTTACGAGAGAACAGTTTAGAAAACTATATTGATAATTTGGGATATGTGTCTCATGAAGACGCTATAAAACAGCAAATGGCCTCGCGTGTATTAATTATGGTCGAAATTGATTCAGAAGACACAAAAGTTATTATTCCTGGAAAGTTATTTGAGTATATGGCATCTGGCACACCAATTATTGCGGTTGGGCCAACAGATTCTGATGTAGAGGGTATTTTGAAATCAACAAATACAGGACATTATTTTTACTATGATGGTAAGGACACTATTAAATCTCAAATTTTATCGTATTTTGAAGCATACAAATCTAATACCTTGGCTGTTCATGCTATTGGATTAGAACAGTATAGTAGAAAGTCGCTAACCAAACGTTTGTCTGAGATTATCTAATGGGAATTGTTATTAATCAATCCTTTAAAAACACGATCACCACGTATTTAGGTTTCGGAATAGGAGCTATAAATGCACTGTTTCTGTACACCAATTTTATTACAGACGACTATTATGGATTGGTTGCTTATATTCTATCAGCAGCAAATATTATGATGCCACTTATGGCATTTGGTGCTCATAATACTATTGTTAAATTTTATTCGACATTTAAAACCAAAAATTCACTCAACAGTTTTCTAACATTAATGCTGTTAATGCCCTTGGTGTTGTCTATTCCTGTGGCTCTGGTTGGATACCTCGGATATGATGCGATCGCAGATATCTTATCTCAAAAAAATGAAATTGTTAGAGGGTATCTCTGGTATATTTACATTACAGCTTTAGCTATGGCTTATTTTGAAGTCTTCTATGCTTGGGTAAAAGTGCAAATGCAAACAGTGTTTGGTAATTTTATGAAAGAGGTTTTTCATCGAGTAGGCGCCATGACGTTGTTGTTTTTGATTTATTTTGATATAATTACTATAGATCAATTTTTTACAGGCATTGTTAGTGTTTATGTCATTCGAGCATTTGTTATGATGTTATATGCATTTACCAAACGATTGCCTGTATTTCGATTTAATAAAATTGATAAGCTGAGTTCAATTCTCAAGTATTCATCTCTTATTATAATTGCTGGTTCTATAGCAACGCTCATTTTAGATTTAGACAAAGTGATGCTGAATAACTTTATTGAGCCTATTTCTGTTGTTGCTCATTATAGTGTTGCAGTGTTTATAGCAACTGTTATAGCTGTTCCACAACGCGCTATGCATCAAATATTATTGCCACTTACAGCTAAATTTTTAAACGAAAACAACAAGAGCGAACTTAAAGATTTGTATAAACGCAGTTCACTAACGCTTTATGTGGTAAGCGGCTTTATATTTTTATTAATTGTTTTAAATATTAGCGAATTGTATGCTATTATTCCACCAGAATTTAGCGGAGGTTTAATTGTGGTGTTTTTAATAAGTGTCGCCAAGCTGTATGATAACCTGTTGGGAAATAATAATGCTATTTTATTTAATAGTGATTACTATCGTGTGGTTTTGTTATTTGGAGTGATTTTGGCAATTCTCGCCATAGTACTTAATCTTATTCTGATTCCGAGGTATGGCATAAATGGTTCGGCTTTAGCAACATTTTTAGCCATTGTAATTTACAATACCATTAAAGTTTATTTTGTAAAACAAAAATTTGGAATGCTTCCATTTACCAATGGAACACTAAAAATCACGTTATTGTTACTTCTTATTGTGGCAGTGTTTTACTTTTGGGATTTTCCGTTTAACCCTTTTATCAATATAACTCTGAAATCTTTAGCAATTGGAGTTGTATATGGTTTTACTATATATAAATTGCGAATTTCAGAAGACATAAACGATCAGGTACGTCAATTTTTCAGAATAAAATAAAGAAACACCTAAGCGATATAGGTGTTTAAAACGAGAAAGTCCCATAAGGTGCTTTGAGGCATACTACTTACGGGACATTCTACTAACCAACCAAAAAATTTATATTGTTACGATCGTGATCTTCCTCTTGATGTTCTTGAGCTTCTACTTTTGGAAGAATTTCTAGAACTTGGTGTTCTCACCGAAGACTTTTTTCTACTACTTGACTGTCTCACAGTTGAAGAAGGTCTAGTGCTTCGTTTGTTACTAGATATACGAGTATTAGATGAATTTGGTTTTCTAACCGATGAATTTTTTCTAACACTTCTAGTTGTCGTTTTATTATTAGACACAGATCTAGATGGTTTGGTCACATCTCTAGTTTTTGAATTAGACCTCGGATTGGTAGTTCTAATTCTTGTATCTCTCTGTGTTCTTGTATTTGTTTTGTTATTACCTCTTACTGTTCTGTCAGTAGCTCTAGTTCCTCGAGTTGTTCTCGTTGTTACTTTACTATCATCTCTGGTTATTTGTGTATTAGATCTATTAGTGCGTCTGGTGTTAGCCGATACACTTCTGTCATTACCTCTTCGAGTTGAGCGCGTAGTATTTCTTTCAACACTACGTCTAGTTGTTGCTTCTTGTCTGTAACGTTCGTTAGCTCTACGGCTAGTAGTTGCTACTGTTCCACGTCTACTACCAACTCTAACAGCCTGTCTTACATTATTTCTATATGGTCTATAATATGTATGCCTAACAGGTGAGTAATATTGTCTATAAGGTCTAGCATAAACAACACAATAGTTTACAGGAGGTATCACATAATAAGTGTGCCAAGGTCTATATACATATGCTCTGTTGTATACATTAATAAAACCTGTACAATGTGTAAACGTTCTGTATCTGTTATAATGAACAAATAAGCCTCCTACACGAGCGACACGTCCATAACTATTGTAATTGATGTTGACATTTCCAACTTGCGAAACACGTCCGTAATAATCGTAATAAATGGGAGTGTTTTCTATTTGAATGATAGCACCATAATCGTCATATTGAACATAAGGGTTATAATCATATCCACTATTAAAGCTAATTGATACGTTTCCGGTATTGACCCCTACGTTAACATTTGGCCCATAATTTTGCATATAAAAATCAAATTGACCATCTGGAAAAACGGAAAATTCTATACCGCCTTCAACAAAAATGAAAGAATTACCATAACCTCTAACATAGTTGTGTGATACATTTGACTCTACTGTGTTGGTGGTTGTTGCATGCGCTGTTGTCCCCACTAGGAACAATACAGCAAAAAATGATAATACTCGTTTCATAATTGTAAATATTTTTGATTACACTCATTATAAAACAATTAGTGTGCCAAAAAAGGTTAACGTTATTTATTTTATTGGTTTTCAGTAAGTTACAAAAACAGGTAAATCTACCTATAAGAATATGGTTTGTGACGTTTATTTTAGTGCATAGAAATTACATGTCCTAAACATATGACTACAGTACAACCCACCCAATTAATTAATGATCGAGTAAAGTTGCCATTTCATTTTGATGCAAATAAGTTGTTTGATGAATATATGGCATTACAAGCCGCTGATTTTGAATATTATGATGTTATTCAACTCAGAGCTCCCGCTCATATTGTTGATGAATCACTACCTAAACCACCTCCAGCGGCAGACTATGCTGATGGTTCGTGGACAGATTGGTTAGATACTAATGCCTTAATGAATTCTCCATATTTAAACGATATTATAAACTCGTTTAAGGAAATTACAACGGTAACTTTAGTGAGGTTATTGAGGTTAGCGCCTCACTCTGAAGTTAAAGAGCATACTGATCCAACACTAGGTTTAGAAATAGAACGTTCTGTTATAAGATTAACTATTCCCATTGTAAAAAATGATGATGTTACTTTTTATTTAAATGATACACCGGTTGAAATGGAACCTGGTGAGTGTTGGTATTTGAGACTTACCGATAAACATCGTGTTATTAATGCGGGTAATATAGAACGTGTGAATTTAACCATTGATATGATTCCTAACGATAATTTACGTCAGCTTATAGAGGATAGTTTTGTAAAGTAAAAACCCCGAAGGCTTGGGGTAGCCAACGGGATTTTATATATGTTCACTTATAATGTGAACAACCAACCAAAAAAATCAAGATTTTTTAATCTCTATATTTTTTATATTTCTTGTGTTTAGATTTTTTGTGTTTTTTTACTTTACCATTTTTTCTGTAGTAGTAAAAATCGTCATCATAATCGCCGTCATATCCGTAGTCGTCATATTGGTTTCCACCAACTCCAGATCCAACACCACAATTTAGTGTAGCGTTATTATGGTTTACAATTCCACTAATGTGTACAATTTCTCCCCAACGGTTATAGTTAACTCTTAATCCGCCAACCTGACGAAGAAAACCATTTCCTCTTTGATAACTCATATACACAGATCCTGCACGTTTAATTCGACCTCGTCTATCATAGTTAATAAATACATTGCCAATTCTACGTACTTGACCATTACTATCATGTGTAATGATAACACCTCTTGGTCTAGGCGTAGAGTAGTTCACTCTACTTACTGTTCCTGGTGCACCATAAGTTGTGTTTACAGAGCTTCTACGAGTTCTTGAGGTTCTATAATACGTTTCTGATACGTTGTTTCCGAATTCTGTATTGAAATCGAAACTTCCATCAGGAAAGATTAAAAATTCTACACCACGCTCAATGAACACTATAGGTTCTGCAAAACGATAGCGTGAATTATTAAAATCATCTCCTTGTGTTGCAGTTACTGTTTCTGCTGCTGATACAGATGTTAATCCCATTAACAATCCTGTAAAAAGTAGTACTAATTTTTTCATAGTAATAAGGTTTTAATTTTGCCTACTCATAATTGTAGCTTTTCGGCTTACGCTATTTGATTTGAATAAACCAATATGCGTGCCAAAGTTATAAAAGACTAATAATCAATAATTTAAATTGGTTTTTAAAATGTTTTGAAAATGTTTCAATTGAAAAACGAGCTGTAGAATTCAATTTTTTATTACTTTTATCTGACTAACCAACCCAATATATGGAAGACCAAATATCAAAATGTTTAAATTGTGATTCTGAGTTAGATAAACAGTTTGAGTTTTGTCCTAATTGCGGGCAAAAAGCTGAAGAAGACCTTACCATGGGCGTGTTGTTTTATAACACGATAAGCAACTATTTTTCGTTTGATGCTAGATTTTTAAGAGGGTTTCTCCCTTTGATGTTTAAACCTGGATTTCTTCCTCAAAAGTTTATTGAAGGTAAGCGTTTGGTGTATTTACATCCTGGTCAGATGTATCTTTTTGTTGCCTTTATTTTCTTTTTTGTCTTTTCATTTACAGTGACTGAGAATACGGATATACTTAATAAAAAGTTACAAAAAAATAATGCCGTAACCTTATCGGGTGTTCCTTTAGATAGTATACAAAAACCTGCACTAGATTCACTACAACTTGAAAGGCTAACCAAACCTATAAAGGATAATCAAAAAGCATTAGGAATTAATGAAGAGGATGTAAAGGTCTTAGATTCTATAATAAGAACAGAGGCTGCAAAGGAAGCGCGAAATACAAACTTAACATTTGATTTTGACCAGAAGAAAGTAGACTCTTTAATTAAAATAGAAGCTAAGGAAGATGAGATTATAAGAGCAATGGGAATGCCTGATGACGCGGGGTTTCTTAAGCGAAAATTCTATACTCAGATGCTTAAATTGTACAAGGAAAAAGGCGTTGGTACAATATTACTCACCTTATACAATAGTTTACCTATAGCTTTATTTTTCTTATTGCCAATTTTTGCACTTATTTTAAAAGTTCTGTATTACAAAAAAGGACCTTATTCACATCATTTAGTCTTTAGTTTGTACTTCTTTTCATTTTTATTTACCGCGTTTTGTATTTTATATTTAATCAACCTTATTGTTGATATTCCTGATTGGATAGATTGGTTGCTGTTTTTGTCAACCTTCTTTTATTTAATGTTTGCGGTTAAGCGTTTTTATGGACAAGGCTGGTTTTTAAGCTGGTTTAAGAGTGGTGTAGCCACATTTATGTTCTTATTATTTGTTGCTCCTTTAGCCTTTTTTGTGGTAGGGATATTCTCGTTTATGTTTTACTAGTATGATTGTAAAAAGATTGATGTTCTTTGTTTTGGTATGTTCTCTCTGTTCTTGTAATAGAGATTCTAACGCTCATGTCGAAAATAATGTTGCGAGTCATAAACCCAAGCAAGTAGAAATTCAAAAACCTAAGAACTTACATTTAAAAAAAGCCATGGATTCTTTAGACAGTCTGAAGCCTGAAAAAAGCTATTATTTGTTCGATTTAAATGATGATTCATTAAAGGAATTAATGGTCTATGACAAGAGCGCTTGTGCTTTAGACTCTAATTGTAGTTATGAAATTTTACAGTATGATCAACTCAAGGATGCCTATAAAATTATAGGAAAATTAAAAGGAGCCTTTCGATACAATATTCCTGGGCCTAATGGTTATAAAACGATTACTACAGTTGTGACCCTTGATGGATCCAAGTACAAGTCATTTCATTATGCATTTCAAAATGGCATGTATCATGCAGTTAAAAGCGTCTTAGTAGAATTTAAAAATGGAAAGCAAATAGAAACACCTATTCCTGTGGAATAGATTTAAATTTTATCCTTTAAAAACTGACCTGTAATTGATGCTTTATTTTTTACAATAGCTTCAGGAGTACCTTGCACTATGAGTTGACCTCCACGATTGCCTCCTTCAGGTCCTAAATCGATGATATGGTCTGCACACTTTATCAAATCTAGATTATGCTCGATAACAATAATGGAATGACCTTTAGAAATTAAGGCTTGAAATGATGTCAATAATTTTTTGATGTCATGAAAGTGCAATCCAGTGGTTGGTTCGTCAAATATAAATAAAGCATTAGTGCTTTTAGAGCCTTTACCAAGAAAGGATGCAAGTTTAATTCGCTGTGCTTCACCTCCCGAAAGAGTAGAGGAGCTTTGACCTAATGCAACATAGCCTAAACCAACATCTTGTAATGGTTGGAGTTTGTTTTTAATTTTTGAAACTTTGTGTTGTTCAAAAAAAGCTATAGCATCATCAATGGTCATACTTAAAATATCATCGATGTTTTTCCCTTCAAAAGTAACTTCTAGAACTTCTTTCTTAAAACGCTTTCCATTGCAAGTTTCACAGGTTAAATGAACATCTGCCATAAATTGCATTTCTATTGTAACCTCACCATCACCTTTACAAGTTTCACATCGTCCACCATCAACATTAAAACTAAAATGTTTAGCCTGATAATTTCGAATTTTACTAAGTTTCTGACTAGAAAATAAAGCTCTAATATCGTCATAGGCTTTAATGTATGTCACAGGGTTTGATCGTGATGATCGTCCAATAGGGTTTTGATCTACGAACTCTATGTGTTTAATGTTTTTAAAATTACCCTTTAGTTCGGTAAATTGTCCTGGTTTATCGCCAAATCCAGTAAGTTGCTTTTGCACAGCTGGAAATAAGATCTTTTTTACTAGTGTACTTTTTCCGCTACCAGAAACACCTGTTACAACGGTAAGCATCTCTAAAGGAAAAGAGACATCTATATTTTGTAGGTTGTGCTCTCTAGCACCATTTATTTCAATAGAGTATTTAGACGTTCGTCTTTGTTTAGGAAGTTCAATTTTTAATGTTTCGTTAAGGTATTGAGCGGTTAATGATTCAGATTTTAAAATATCCTCATAAGTTCCTGTTGCTACAACTTCACCACCAAAAGTTCCAGCTTCTGGTCCAATATCGATAATCTCATCTGCAGCCTTCATGATGTCTTCATCATGCTCAACAACAATTACAGTATTACCCAAATCTCGAAGCGCCTGTAATACTTTAATTAATTTTTCCGTGTCTTTTGGATGCAGACCTATACTTGGTTCATCAAGTATATACATTGATCCAACTAGGCTGCTACCTAGAGACGTTGCTAAATTGATACGCTGACTTTCACCTCCAGATAAGGTATTAGATTTTCGGTTTAATGTTAAGTAATCTAAACCTACATTACTCAAAAAGGATAATCTGCTATTTATTTCTTTAAGGAGACGTTTAGCAATCGTTGTGTCGTGATCATCCAGTTCCAATTCCTTAAAAAAGACGGCTAATTTATCCAAAGGCATTTCAACCAAATCGGTAATAGTGACGTCAGCAATTTTCACATAATTAGCTTCCTCTCGTAATCGTTTCCCTTTACAGATATTACATTTTGTTTTTCCACGATAGCGTGAGAGCATGACACGATTTTGAATTTTATAAGCCTTAGATTCTAATTCTGTGAAAAATGAATGCAATCCTTCAAAATAGTCGTTACCATCCCAGATGAGTTGTTTCTGTTCTTGTGATAATTCGAAAAAGGGCTTATGTATAGGAAAATCAAATTTATGTGAATTGTTAACCAATTGATCACGATACCAGCTCATACTTTCACCACGCCATGGAAAGATAGCATTTTCATAAACCGATAATCCCGTATTTGGAATAACTAAATCGTCATCAATGCCAATAACATCTCCATAACCTTCACACTTTGGGCATGCGCCATAAGGGTTGTTAAAACTGAACAAATGCGGATTAGGCTCAAGGAAAGTCATGCCGTCCAATTCAAATCGATTATTGAATTCTGTTCGTTTTTTATCAGATAATGACTCAATAATACAAGTGCCTTTTCCTTCAAAAAATGCTGTCTCTATGGCGTCTGCTAAACGATTATAAAAATCTTCTTCATGTTTTACAACAATACGATCAACGACTAAAAAAATATCTTTGCTTATTTTTTTTTCTAGAGCTTCATCAATTCGTAAGACATTTTCTTTATGTTGAACTCTAGCATAGCCTTGTTGATTTAAGACGTTAAGTTTGTCTGCCATTGAACGCCCTTCCTCCAAAACAATAGGAGAGAGGAGAAGTAGTTTTTCTCGTTCTTCAAAAGATTTTACTAGCGCTAATACATCTTTTGTGCGATGCTTTTTTACTAGATTACCAGATACTGGAGAATAGGTTTTTCCTATCCTTGCAAATAGTAACTTTAAATAATCATAAATCTCTGTTGTTGTTCCAACGGTAGAGCGCGGATTAGTACTATTTACCTTTTGCTCTATTGCTATGGCAGGCGCAATCCCTTTAATGAGATCTACTTTAGGTTTGTTGAGACGCCCCAAAAACTGGCGTGCATAACTAGATAAACTCTCTACATAACGTCTTTGACCTTCAGCATACAAGGTGTCAAAGGCTAAACTTGATTTCCCAGAACCTGATAAACCAGTAATAACCACTAATTTGTTCCTAGGAATAACCACATCAATATTTTTTAGGTTATGCAGTTTTGCACCTTTTATGATGATATTTTCTTTAGGATTTAGGTCTAAAATACTACTGTTCATAGGAGTTGTTGCGAATAAGAAAGTGCAAAGATAGTTCTTTTAATGAAGCTTAGAAAATGAATTATTGTTCATTAAAATGTTAAAGTTTTGTACTTTTTTTTGGAATTTCGGAATGATTGTTGTTATATTTGAGAACATAAACAGTTAAAACCGAGTAGCCTATATTGTAATATTACTTTAAAAAATTTAACCCCAAGCTGAGATTAAATTCTTTGCCCTTAAAGTAATTATTATGAGACACGAACTTATCACGGACGCTGTTTTAGTTAAGAACTACATGAATGGAGACGAAAGTGCTCTATCAGTCCTCATCCACAGACACAAACAAAAGATTTACAGTTTTATTTACTCAAAGGTTTTTGATAGAGATATCACTGAAGATATATTTCAAGATGCCTTTATTAAAGTGATTAAAAACTTAAAAATGGGTAAATATAATGAAGAAGGTAAGTTTTTACCTTGGGTGATGCGTATCTCTCATAACTTGGTTATTGATCATTTCAGAAAGAATAATAGAATGCCAAAATTTGATAATTCTGGCGACTTTAATATTTTCTCAGTACTTGGAGATTCTTCGTTAAATGCTGAAAAGCGATTAATTAAAGATCAAGTAGAATGCGACCTTAGACGCATTATTGAAGAACTTCCTAAAGATCAAAAAGAAGTCTTAGTAATGCGAATGTATAAGGATATGAGTTTCAAAGAAATCTCAGATAGAACAGGTGTGAGCATTAATACTGCGTTAGGAAGAATGCGCTATGCTCTCATTAATTTGAGAAAGGTTATAGATAAGAATAATATTATTTTAACAAATTAATACAATAAGTTAGGTTTTGTTGCGTTTATGAGGTTATAACAAACTAAAAAATGTAAAATGGCAAAACTTTACTCAGAATGTCCCCAAAAACAAAACAACCTAAACCCAAAAGAAGAGACAGTGGATTTTCTTTTGAATTATTCCAAGGCTTTAAGTGTTATACATTGTAATAATTTGAAGTTTGAAGCACTTCAAAACTAAATTTGAAAAAATCCTGAATCGTTAGTCTTCAGGATTTTTTTTTGCTTTGGCTTTAAAGATGTCTAGGATGTTATCGAACACGTCAAAATGATGGTTTTCAGAGCGTAGCTCTATTGTTAATTTGTTTTTTTTGAAATTAATAGTATATATCTTTTTGTCTTCAAAAAGAGGTTTGAGAACTAATACCATATCATAAAAAGAAGGATTCAATACTCCAGATTTTGCTTCTAGTATATAGCCTTTTCCAATATTTAATGCAGTCACGTTTTTACTCAACAAAATCCTTAGGAGATTTCGCTTTTTCCTTTTCCGTATACTGAAACTAGGAAATCCACTATTGGCTATTGTTGTACTCCAAGTTGCCATGGTTAAGAGGCCTTGACTTTTTGCCGAAAGTAATAGGTTTCCAGAATTAGTAAATGTTGATTTTTTATACATTAAATCCCAAGATTCTGGGTGTTCAATTTTTCCAAATATTAAAAAGGACCGAGCGTTGTATTTGCCCTTTACCAATCCGCCTTTTTTTGCCATATACCGCTCAAAAGTTGCACAAAACTCTTTGTTTAGTTGAAAAAAGGGTGAAGATATTTCGTGAGGAGCTGCGTTAGATTTAATTTTCATGGACTGTTTTCTATATAAACTATTAGTATGAAAGGCAAATTAAAAGTTACAGATAATATGTGGCTGTAAGTAATTTATGTTAGAATCGACTTTTTGAATATACTTTCTATACTATGAAAAACACGAAATTCCACCAACTTTGTTCGGCCTACGATACGGCACAGAGCAATTTTGAATCCTATAAAAAGAACTGTCACAATTTTGCTATTGAACTTGTAAAGTCGCTTAAAACATATTATGCGATACCAGATCAGCAGTTTACCCTATATAAAATAGAAGAAAACAACAATTTTGATTTAATTCACGGATCATTACTAGGAGCATTGACATTAACACCAGAGAGCTATTGGCACTTTGGAATTGGACTAACAGTTTGTAAAGCCCCAGAATCTTTTCCTGAAGAACTCATTTTAATACATGTCATTTTTAGAAAAGAAAAAGGAAACACCTATTATTTAAAACATGCTTATGGCGAAAAAGAGTTTAAAGTGACTTATAAAAATCCTGAATCTTATGCTGGCTATTTTGACGATTTATTTAATACCATAATTTCTTCATATAATGGACATATACAGCAATTTATAGGAGAGAAAACTACTCGTAAACTTGGGTACTTACAATAACTAAATTTAATCTTCAATAGCCCTTTTCTTGAACAACACCTCAGTGTAATTGCTGGTCGTTAGATATTCCTGTTTAAGCCTTTTTAAATAATTTATAATCAATTCTCGATGAATATAATTTGGCTTTAAACAGTTATTAGATGCATTGTCTAAAATAGTTATAGCAATGTACCAGTTATTGCTTCTGTAAACATAATGATCTGATAATAAAGGGTCTATATTGTTGCTGTCTAGGGCAACATCGACAGCAATAGGGAATATGTTTAATACTTTATCTGGTATTTCTGCCTCATAGAAGGATAAAAAATATTGCTGTCCATCTAACTTTAAAGGCACATCATAATCGACATCTACATGATCTAATTTAAATTTAGTATTGATATAATTATAAAATTCATTGGCTTCTTTTGGGTCCTGAAAAATAAAGGCATATTCCTTAGGAAAGGTCCGTTTAAACTTCTTAGCAACCATGATTTTTTGATCTTTAATTGTTGGTGCTATTCTTAATGGAATACAAGATGCAACCAATAAAACAAGCACAATAGAGTAGATTGATTTCATAAAAAGAGTTTCCTCTTAAGTCACAACTATTGTACCAATGCCTTGTACTTATGTTATTTTTTCTTTGCGTAATAATCGTCAATAACCGATTTTCTACCAATGGTTTTTGTAATAGGATCTTTATCTAAATCCCAACCTCTAGCAGGAGAATATTCTCTACCATACCAAATAATTTGTAAGTGCAAATCATTCCATAGTTCTTTTGGAAATAGGCGTTTGGCATCTTTTTCTGTTTGCACAACGTTCTTACCATTAGTTAAGTTCCAACGATACATTAAACGATGGATATGAGTGTCTACCGGAAAAGCGGGAATA
The DNA here is from genome assembly GCF_947492715.1 of uncultured Psychroserpens sp. GTDB lineage: Bacteria > Bacteroidota > Bacteroidia > Flavobacteriales > Flavobacteriaceae > Psychroserpens. The sequence continues at coordinate 365,602 of NZ_CANLNS010000002.1, read as the reverse complement.
CCAAACGCTTGAGATAAGACAACGGCTGCCGTTTTATGCCCAACAGCAGGCAATGCCTCTAATGCTTCATAAGTTCGAGGAACTTTACCTCCATGTTCGTTAATTAAAATATGTGACAAACCATAAATCCCCTTACTTTTCATTGGAGATAAACCAACAGGTTTGATAATCTCTCTAATCTCCTCAACCGAAAGTTTAATCATATCATAAGGATTGTCAGCTTTTGCGAATAAAAGTGGGGTAATTTGATTAACACGAACATCCGTGCTTTGTGCAGACATTAATACCGCTATGAGCAATGTATATGGGTCTTTATGTTCTAAGGGGATAGGAATTGTAGGATAAAGTTCGTTTAATGTTTTAATTACGAAATCCACTTTTTCTTGTTTGGTCATTGTTGTATATTTGATTACAAAAATAAGCAATATGCAAACATTAAAAGTAGGAGATAAAGTTCCAAATTTCACAGTAAACGATCAAGACGGGAATGCTGTATCACTCTCGGATTATAAAGGAAAAAAGCTTGTTGTTTTTTTCTATCCTAAAGCTAATACACCAACATGTACCGTTGAGGCTTGTAATTTGGGAGAGAATTATAAGGCGTTGCAAGATGCTGGTTATGAAATTTTAGGTGTGAGCGCAGATACCGAAAAGCGACAATCTAATTTTAAAAAGAAATTTAGTTTCCCATATCCATTGTTAGCCGATACAGAAAAAGAAGTTATAGATGCATTTGGGGTTTGGGGACCAAAAAAGTTTATGGGACGAGAGTTTGATGGTATTCATCGTATCACATTTTTAGTTGATGAAAAAGGAGTGGTGTCTCGCGTCATAGATAAAGTAAAAGCTAAAATTCATACAGATCAAATTTTGGAAGGATAAATTCTGATTTGTATTCAGAGTGATATAAAAGCTATAAAAAAACCGCAAGAAAATCTTGCGGTTTTTTATGTGTCATATTAATTCGTTTATTCTCCTAAATGCACCTGTTCGGTTTCACAACCAAAGAGGCTTTTTTCTTTTATAAGTGTAGAAACGCCTTCTGGAAGCATAACTTCCCAACCATCTTCGCCATCGGCAATCATTTTTAAAACAGTTCTCGAGAATACATTAAGTATCGATTCGTCAAAATCTGTGATATCAACAACTTTACCGTTATACTTAAAGAATTTATATAATTCTTTCATTCTTGGATGTACTTTTAAGTTCTCACTATCAGTTAAAGTGCCATCGTCGTTTTGCATTGGATACAAGTAAACACGTAAGTCTTTAAAGAAGAGTTTACCAAAGGCTTCTAAAATCCCACCACTTAAGTGACGATAATATTTCTCATCAAAGATGTCTACTAAATTATTCACACCCATAGCTAATCCCATTCTACTCTTTGTGTATTGAGAGAAGTATTCTACAAGTTTATAATATTCTTGGAAGTTAGAGATTAATACGGTTTGTCCCAACGAGCACAATAGTCGCGCACGATCCATGAAATCCTGTTCGTCAATTTCTCCCTCAGCTCTTAAATTAGATAATGTAATTTCGAAAATAACTTGAGTTTTATCAACATCAACTTTATTTTCTTTAATGAACATGTCATAAGATTTCTTATACATGTCCATATTTACCTTTGTTACTGGTCTGAAACTTCCACGTAAGGTTAATATGTTCTTTTTGTAAAGGACTCTAGCAGGTAAAACGTTGTTTCCATCAGGAGCAAACATAACGGCATCTGTCATCCCATTTCTTACAAGCTGTAAACTCATTAAACGGTTGTCTACATCTTCAAACACAGGGCCAGAAAAGTTAATCGTGTCTATTTCAACCTGATCTTTGTCCAAATGATCGTAGAGGTAGCGTAATAGCTTTCTTGGCTCATTATACTTATAGAAAGCACCATAAATAAGATTAGTCCCTAAAACACCCAAAGTTTCTTGCTGTAACCTAGCATCATTCTCTTTAAAACGAATGTGCAAAACAATTTCATTATAACCTTGATTTGGATCTACTTGGTATTTAATACCTACCCATCCATGTCCTTTGTATTTTTTCGCAAAATCTATTGTTGCAACAGTATTGGCATAAGCAAAAAACATTTTGTTAGGATGTACATCTCTTTTAATACGTTCTTCAACCAAATTCACTTCATGATCCAACATTTTACGAAGACGTGCTTCGGTTACATAACGTCTGTCATTTTCTATACCGTAAATTGCATCACTAAAGGCCTTATCGTATGCAGACATAGCCTTCGCAATGGTCCCAGAAGCACCTCCAGCTCTAAAGAACTGACGAACAGTTTCTTGTCCAGCTCCAATCTCCGCGAATGTTCCGTAGATATTCTCATTTAAGTTGATGCGTAAACATTTCGTTTTCAACGAAGGAATTTCATCAAACTCTTTATCTCCTTTTAAGGTTATTTCCATTTTTTATTTTGGGTTTGTCAACTATACAAAGGTATTAAAATACGGGGTTAAACTAAAAAAATTAGTTTTATTTTTGCATCAAATAAAAATGAAGTTGAAAGTAACATTTTTAGGAACAGGCACATCACAGGGTATTCCAGTAATAGGAAGTGATCACCCGGTGTGCTTAAGTAACAATCATAAAGACAAGCGTTTACGTGTTTCAGTACTAGTAGAATGGGATGATTATGCTTATGTTGTTGATTGTGGCCCAGATTTTAGGCAACAAATGTTAAGAGCTAATTGTCATAAGATTGATGGTATTGTGTTTACTCATGAGCATGCAGATCATACTTCAGGGTTAGATGATATCCGCCCATTTTATTTCAGACAAGGAGATATTCCGTTTTACGCACATAAGCGCGTTTTGGGTGAATTAGCAAAACGGTTTAATTATATTTTTACGACTGAAGATAAATATCCAGGTGTTCCAAGTGTTATTCAACATGAAATTAAGAATGAGGCCTTTCTCCTTGGAAATTTGAATGTCATACCAATTAATGGCTATCATCATAAGTTGCAAGTTTTTGGATTTCGTTTTGGTGACTTTGCTTATCTCACAGATATGAAAACTGTTGATGAAACTGAAATGAAAAAATTAGATGGGGTGAAAGTTTTGGTAGTTAATGCTTTACGAGAAAAGGAACACATCTCTCATTTTAATCTCAAGGAGGCTTTGGCATTTATAGAAAAGATAAAACCCGAAACCGCTTATTTAACCCATATAAGTCATTATTTAGGTTTTCATGATGTTGTGCAACAAAGTTTACCAGAAAACGTTTATTTAGCTTACGACAACTTACAAATAGAATTATAACTGTTAGAATTATTTAATATGAAGAGTAGAATATTTATGTACCTGTTTATTTTCACATTATTGCTTGTGATTTTTCAATTCGTGAATTCCAAAAACATTATTGAGAACTACGATGCACAACTAACAAGTTATAAAGAAACTCATACGCAACTTAGAGATTCTATTAGAGCGTTGGAGGATGAAAAGGTTGAAGATTTATATACATTTAGATTTGATACTAATGATGAGGCAATGACCTATTGGGAGAATAGGGGATTTAGGATTTCTGAATTTATACCACTTATAGAAGACGGACTCATAAGCCTTAATGCCTATGATACAGAAGATCATCCATTAGTTCCTTTTGCTTCTATGTCTGGAGAAAAAATGAGAATTGATCAAATTAGAATGCTCAACCATAAGTGGATTATTATCAATTTTACTGATGGAAAATATTCTGGTGAAATGCTCTTGGCTTATGACATGGATGACAAAGGAAATGTGACTTTTAGTGAGTTAGGATCGCTATTGTATCAACCTTAATCTTATTTCTTTTGATTTAACCACATCTCACGTGTTATACTGTACACGTTAAATGTATTCACTTTCTTTTCGAAGGTCATGCCGTTTTTTATGGCTACTATTTCAGAACCTATGTTGTCTGTATGCATCATAGATATTAGGTTAGTGGAAAATTCCTGTTCAAAACAAAACGTTTTACATTTTATTGCAGCTTCTTGGGCAAAACCTTTTCCCCAATACTTTGGAAGTATAGAGTAGCCAATTTCTAGGCGCTCTTCATCTTCAACGGTTTGAACTAATAATCCGCTTTGCCCAATAAATTCGCCAGTCCTTTTATCTATAAGCGCATTCATTCCTCCTAGTCCGTTATCATAGCGATGAAAGACTTTATTAAACCAAAATTCACATTGTTCAATTTGGGATAAGCCAGTAGGCATTCCTAAAAACAGATCAACTTTATCTTCTTTAAATAGAGGCAACCAAGTATTGAAATCATCTTTGGTGACTAATCTAAAATGGAGTCGTTGAGTCTCTTCACCTGTTAGAAGGTACTTCATAGTAGTTTTATATACGGTCTTCTAACCAATTTTTAAATGCATAAAAGTTTTGAGGAGCTACACCATGACCAACCGGAAATTCCGAATAAGTGTGCTTAATATGATGCTTATCTAAAAATTTGGGAGCTCTTCTTGCCCAATCGACAGGAATAACCTGATCTACACTTCCATGAGAACAATAAAAGTCTAAGTGTCCAATGTTTCTTTCATCTATATGTGGTGCAATCATATCGTCACTTACGTAACCACTTAAAGCAATGATGTTTTTAACTTTTTCAGGATATGTAAGGGCAACGGCATAACTTAAAATTGTTCCTTGACTAAAACCTAACAAGGTAACGTTATCCTTATTTACAGGATATTGAGCACAGGCTTCATCTATAAAATTTGAAATTTTATCTCTAGATTGAATGGCCTGTTCAACATCATTCCATTTGTTTTGATGTGCATCAAAATTGATAGCATACCAAGCATTACCAAAAGGTTGCATAGTATATGGAGCTCTTACTGAAATGATAAATAATTCTTCCGATAGTTCTTGTGCAAAAGAAAATAAATCATTTTCGTCGCTACCATATCCGTGACACATAATAAGTAAAGGAGCATTATCTTTTAAAGATGATGGTCTCGTGATGTGATGTAAAGATAAACTCATATTTAGTCTATTGAAGAAAATAACTTTTGAAAGAGAGGCCCTAAAATTGGGACCTCATTCATTTTACCGCCTACAGCACCAAAAATTCCGTAGAGAAAAAGTGCAATAAAGAAAATCCAAAATGACATTGATATCATCCAACTGTCAAAGGCACCTATAAAATAACCCAAAATCATTTGAAGTAACCATAAACCTAAAGCCTGACGAACATGAAACGAAACCAATGGATTGCGTGTTTCTTTATTCATAAAAAAGGCGATAAGTGTACCAATAAGTGTAATATAACTTACGATAGCCAAAGTGTTATTTTGCTTTTCTGCGTTGTCTTTCATGTATATTAATTTAAAATCATTTGATTGTTGGCAATGATCCCGTAAACAATCCCTTTTAATTCTTCTCCTTCAAATATGGCGTTTTTTGATGTTGAAAAGATATTTTCAGAAGAAAACGTATAACTACTAGTTGGATCGAAGAGCGACAAGTTTGCCTGATTACCAATGGCGACAGGTATGGCGTCTATACCAAAACGTTGTTTGCCTTTAGTTAGTACTTCTATTGTTTTCTTAGTGGTTAATAGCGTGTTTAATGCGCCAAAGGCACTTTCTAAGCCAATAGTACCATATTTTGCATAATCAAACTCAACTTTTTTGTGTTCGATGTCTAATGGGTTATGATCACTGGTTACCATATCAATAGTGCCGTCTTTAATACCATCAATTAACGCATTAATGTCGTTTTGCGTCCTTAAAGGAGGTAGTACTTTAAAGTTTGTGTTAAAAGTAACAAGTTGTTCGTCCGTATAAAATAAGTTATGAATAGCGACGCTGCAGGTAACATTCAATTTTTTTTGTTTAGCATCCCTAATCAGTTCTACAGATTTTGCAGTAGAAATCGTAGGAATATGCAATTTGCCCTCGGTGTATTCTAAAATAGATAAGTCTCTAGTTATTTGTAAGGCTTCGGCCAGTGCCGGATTTCCTTTTAAACCTAAAGATGTACTGGTTATATTTTCGTTCATTACTCCTAATCCGCTAATTCTTGATTCTTGAGGAAAAGAACAAACTAAACCATCAAAATTGCTAGCATATTGCAAAGCTATTTTCATGAGGTTAGGGTTTGAAACAGGCTTTTGATAATCATAATAGGCGACAGATCCGGCAGTTTTCATATCGAATAATTCGGCTAAATCTACACCATCACTATGTTTGGTCAAAGCCCCAATAGGATAGAGGTTAACTGGATGATTTGCAGCTTTGGATTTCAAAAAAGCAATATTGGCATATGAATCCACTACAGGGTTGGTGTTGGCGTTTACAGCAACACTTGTAAATCCAGATTGTGCGGCTGTTTTTAAACCGTTGTCAATGGTTTCACGTTCTTCATATCCAGGTTCACCAAAACTCACACTACTATCAAACCATCCTTGCGATACATGAAGGTTGTTTAATCGTAACTCTTTATAGTTTTTAGGGTTTTGAATGCGTTTGGATATTTGAGAAATCGTCCCTTTTTCTATTAAAATATCAACGGTTTGATTGTGAAAATCGCTTTTAGGATCAACTATAGTGGCAGATTTTACAAGTACGTTCATTTCAGAAATTTTAAGATGAGCATTTCAATAATTAAGAAAATCACTGCAAAAATAACAAACCATTTCCAGAGTTCATTAACATTAGTAGCACTTTTGATATCACTTATGGCTGTTGCAACAGAATTATCTAGTGTGGTATTCGTTATATTTTGAAAATCATAGTAATTCAGGTGACTTTCATTTCTATCGAAATTGAAACTCAAACTTTTTAGAAAACTGTCTTTATTCTGAACAGAAATAATACCTGCAACATCTGGATAGGTGTTTGTAATTAACTCTACTTTGTTGTCATAGGTTTGTTGTAGCGGTATAACTGAATTATCTCCACTTACTAAGGTTAAAATATCATCTTGTTGTAATTGCGTTGCAATATCTATAATGTTCTCATGTCCGATAGTGTAAAACAAGTCGCCAGTTTTTAAACTTTGCTTCCCTATATTATAAAGTATAGGAACTATTAGAGGGGAATTTTTAAAGTTTGAATTTTCTACATCGATTGCTGCTGAAAATCGGAAGGCATTTCCAGATTGAGATAAGAATGACTTACCGTCTTCAAAACTTAAAATAGAATTGACAGAGTTCTCAGCGTTATTATAAAATGAGTTCACTTTTGGATACTGGAAATTATTAACCTGTTTATCAAAAACGTTGGTTAATAAAGGATGGGAAAAATTGATACTAGTAATCTTCTTTTCTAACACATTTGATGCGCCGAAATTTGAAAATCCAAAAGTATTAAAAGCCTGATTGTAAGTGCTTAATGCTATGTCTTTTGAAGGGATTATTAATATGCTTCCACCCTTGTCGGTGAACGATTTTAAGGCCGTTGAAAGTGAACTAGGAATGTTTTGTAATTGATTTAAAACAATTAAATTTTGTAGCTCAATGGTGTTATAATTTAAAGCATTAAAATTGGTAGACATGTATTCAAATTCGTCACTGGTATAGATTTTTTTTAGAAATGAATCATCAGCCTCATTAATAGCTAGTACGTTTGTTTTTTCACGTTTATCGATATTAAAAAACAGTGTATTATCATACTTAAGATTACTATCCTCTATAACTATTTTACCATTGAATATAGTGTTAACCGGAATCGTGAAATTTGTAGTAGCTTCATTGGTAATGTTCACAGCTGTTTTTGCAATAAGTTTATCGTCGTTATACAATGAAATAGGTAGGGTTTCTATAGCGTCGCCTTGATTTTTTAGTAGTACAGTAAGTTCAAAATTTTCGACCGTCGTTTTTGAAATATATACGCTATCTATGGCTATATTACTTAGGTTAGATGGTTTTAATTGCACTAATTTCAAAGATACCAAGCTATCATTTGGTGTTGTTAGTCCTAGGTTTTTTTGTTGAAAATCAGATATTAGCACCAAATTTTTGATAGAATTCTGATCGTTTGAGAATAGTTTTTTTCCTTTTAAAACTGCAGCATCATAAGTAATTTGATTAGGTGAATGTTTAAGCTGAATGAGGTCATTTTTAATAGCCTTAACGCTGGTGTTATTAAAGTTTTCGTCATTCGTGAAAATTGAAATTTGTTCGTTCTCATCGACGTTTTCAATAATGTCTTGTATTGCAGTATTTAATAAACTCCCATTTGTGCTTGGCGATTGCATACTAAACGAATTATCAAGATAGATAACAGTTTCGCTTTTGGTATTAAAGCTGTCGGATTTCGAAATATAGGGTTGCGCAAAGGCAATAATAGCACAAGCAAGAAGGAGTAAACGCGTAATTAAAGTAAGCCATTTTTTTAATTGCGAACTTTTACGTGTTTGAATCACCAATTCTTTTAAAAATTGAACGTTGGTGAAAGGAACGCTCTTAAATTTTCTTAATTGAAATAAGTGAACAATTATTGGAATAACGAGTAGAAATAAAGCGTAAAGAAGTTCTGGGTGTTTAAACTGCATTCCTGTTTTTTGGATTGTTTTTGTTCGGAATCAAATATAGAAAATGATATGCGATTAGTTGCTTTAGCTTTTGAGAATTTTAACGTTTAAACAAAGATAAGTCTGTTGTTATATGGATTTTTTGTTTTATTCCTAACAAAAGAAGAAATAATCTGTCATGGCAGTCATTTGTTGTGTCTTGAAATAAGACTTAATGTCCTTTTGAGACGCTTCGTTGGCAACCGTTACAATACTTTGTGGATGATCTAAATTTTTTAGATGTTCAAAACTAAATAAGAGTTCGTCGTAAATATGTTTTCCAATTTTTTTAGGATTATCACATATCCATAAAAATGGAATGTGTTTTTTCTTCAAAAGTTGAGCAACTTTCTTTCCTTTATGTCCAGCTCCCCAAACAGTTAAGGGACGAGAACTATTATAATTAAGTTCTAAAAAATAGTCCACTTTTAATTCTAGAAAATGATTTTCGGCGTAATGGTCATTTGTGCGTGAAGCTCTTGTAGAATAATCGCGCCAATAATGGAGTTCTTGAGTACTAGGAATACAAGTTATATTGTGCTTATACAATCGAAAAGTTAAGTCGTAATCTTCAGGATATCGATTGGGTGTAAATCCGCCACAGGCCAAAAAATCTGAGCGATGCAACATCCAACAAGGCGACGGAATAACACACTCCTTATAAATTTCAGAATAATTAAGTCCACTTGATGTTAAAGTATTAAGCCAAGATTCATACTTGGCATAACCATTTCCAATGCCATCCTTACTAAAATACTTCACTAAACCAAGAGCAACATGTTGCTTGCCATAAATTTGCAATTGATTTAACATGGTGCTTAATTTGTTTGTATGCATGATGTCATCACTATCCATGCGAGTTATATAATGACCAGTACTTTTGGCAAATGCCAATTTTAATGCATCAATTATTCCGGCACCACTGTTTTTAAATAACTTTATGCGCTTATCTTTTTCGGCATAAGCGCGAACGAGATCATAGCTGTTATCACTTGAATGGTCATCAACTATGAGTAATTCCCATTGTTGATAGTTCTGTTTTATAATGGAGTCTAGGCATTCAGGCAGATAGGTCTGCGTATTTTTAAAAGGTGTAAGAATGCTAATTAAGGGGTTTGACATATTACAAAAGTACCATTTTAACAAAACCTTAGCTAAATTAGTGGTAACAGATTGTAGTTTTGTGCGTCAGACAAAAATATCTGAAAATAATTAACATTACAATGAAAAAAATTCTATCAATTTTCGCTACCAGTGCATTGCTAGTAGCTTGTGGATCATCTAAATCTTCAGTGAATGATTTAGCCACTGCAAATCCTATTTCAACATCAATTAATTTATCGGGCGTTACTGCTGATAAAGCACCTGTAACTATTAATCCGGGACGATTTACCGAAGATGTAGTGACTTACCGATTACCTAAAGTAGTTCAAGGAACGTATTCTGTGAGTGACTTTGGTAAATACGTTGACGATTTTAAAGCCTTTGATTACGATGGAAAAGAAATGCCTGTCGTTAAAGAAAACACAAATACTTGGACTATCGCAAATGCGAAAAACCTTGATAGAATTGAGTACTTAGTTAATGATACATTCGATCAAGAAAAGAGTGGAGGAATTGGAGGAGAAGTGCCGTTCTCACCAGCAGGAACAAATATTGAGCCAGATAACTATGTATTAAACTTACATGGTTTTATAGGTTATTTTGATTCTTTAAAAGATGCTCAATATACTTTAGATGTAACTGCTCCTGCTAATTTTGAGCGTACATCTGCATTGCAAAACACAAATACAAAATCAAGTTCTGATGGCACTCAAATAACGACATCTTACTTTGCACCGCGTTATTTTGATATTACAGATAACCCAATGATGTATGGTAAATTAGATGTTGAAGAATTTATGGTTGGAGATATCAAAATTGTATTAAGTGTATATTCTCCAAATAAGGTGCACACTGCAGCGAGTATGAAAGAGACGGTTTACAAAATGATGGAAGCCCAAAAAGCATACTTAGGAGATGTTGATAGTACACCTCGTTACGATATTTACTTGTATTTGTCTGATGGGAGTGAAGGAGCACCAAAAGGATTTGGAGCTTTAGAGCATCACACATCTACAGTTGTGGTGTTAGGAGAAAATTCTTCAAAAGAGCAATTAGCTGCCTCAATGATTGATGTAGTTGCGCACGAATTTTTTCATATTGTAACGCCATTGTCTGTACATTCTGAAGATGTACATTATTTTGATTATAACGATCCAACATTCTCAAAACACTTGTGGATGTATGAAGGCGTTACAGAATATTTCGCGCAGCATTTCCAAATTTATGAAGGACTTGTAGATGATGATGCATATTATGCAACGATGAATCAAAAAATTCAGGTTTCTAAAAACATGGATGATGCAATGAGTTTCACGACTATGAGTGAAAACGTGCTTAATGAACCTTATGCTGCGAACTATTATAACGTATATATGAAAGGTGCCTTAATAGGTATGTGTATTGATATTTTAATGCGAGAAGAGAGTAATGGTAATCGTAGCATGCTTTCACTTATGAAAGAATTATCGGCCAAATATGGAAAAGAAAAGCCGTTCGTTGATGATAATATCATTGCAGAAATTACTGAAATGACATATCCATCTGTAGGTGAATTTTTAAATACACATGTTGTTGGTGGAACACCAATTGATTATTCAAAATTCTTTGAAAAGGTAGGTTTAACTTTTGGAGAAAAAAGTGAGGCAACAAGTTATATTCAAAGTGGAGAAGGATTCATATTTGGAGCTAATCAAGATAAAGGAGAAATTTATTTTTCTGAAAACGTAAAGAATAATAGCTTTTGGGCAGATCAAGGTGTGATGCCAAATGATATCATTAAAACGGTAAATGGAGAGGCATTAACTATGCAAAATGCACAGGCAATGTTAGGAGCTATGTACCAATGGAAAGAAGGTGATGATATTAAAGTGGTTTTAGAACGTGATGGAAAAGAAGTAGTTGTAGAAACTAAACTCGTACCAACGTTCACAACAACACGCAGTATTATTGAAGATGAAAATGCTACAGAAGCACAAAAAAATACAAGAAAAGCTTGGTTGAAAGGCTAGACTTTTTTTAGTCGTATTGAAAGCTGATAAATATTTAATATTTATCAGCTTTTTTTTTTAACGATATGTTAGATCATATGACGTTAAAAAATAAAGTGTTTAGTCTGTGATAAAACCTTCAAATTTTCTAATAGAATCAAAAAACACTTTTTTATCAAAATCAGGTTTAAGTGTTAATTCAAATGAAATAAAATTGTCTAGAAAGTTATTCGTATAATTTACAGGTGCGAGTTTATCCTCTAATTCAATATACATGAGTATGCTATTAATAGCATTTTGCACGTCGTTTTTATTCTCTAAGATTAGCTTTTTAAAGCCCATTTTCTCAGAAAAAATAGATTTAAGCCTAGACCGTTTTAGTCTAAAAGAATGTTTCATTTTGGTTAGTTTAATATTAGGAGAGGCATTGCAAATATAAAAAAATTAAAACCCTTCAAAAACTCCTAATCCAAATAAAGCAAAATCATATTTAACAGGATCAAATGGGTCTAATCGACGTAAAGCCATGTCGAGTTCTAATAAGGCTTTACCATCATTCTGTTTTCGTTTGATGAGTTTCAATTTTCTAGCTACATTTCCAGAATGCACATCTAGAGGGCAAGACAGTGCGCTAGGAGAGATGCTATTCCATATACCAAAATCTACACCATTTTGGTCTTGTCTTACCATCCATCTTAAATACATGTTAATACGCTTTGCAGCAGAGTTTTTAAGCGGATCGCTAACATGTTTTTTGCTACGTTCTAAATGTTCAATTTCGAAAAATGCAGCTTTAAATTTATGAATGCATAACTGGAGATTATCACCATCATGGTATTTAGAAAATAGAGCTTCAAGGCCGTCATGATTCGTATAAATGTGCTGTAAACTTTTTATAAACTGAATAAAGTCATCACCATTAAACGTTCTATGTACAAACTGTTTAAGACTCTTCAAGTCATTATTGGTATGATTCAGAATAAAATCGTGAGGAGACCGATGGAGTAAATCCATCATTCTAAAAGCATTTTTTATGATACTTTTACGATTTCCCCAGGCAATAGTAGCCGTTAAAAAACCCGCAATTTCTATATCTTCTTTTTTTGTGAATTGATGTGGAATCTGAATAGGATCACTGTCTATAAATCGCGGATGATTATATTGATCTACTTTAGTGTCTAGAAATTCCTTAAGTTCTTTTTGATTCAAACGGCTCTATTTTATGTATACAAATTTACATTACTTTAATAGTTGTTGCAATAGTCGAGAATTGCTAATTTTGTAAGTATAATCTAACATTATGAAAAGCTCAACTTTTACTATCTTATTATGTGTATTCACATTGCTATCTTGTCAACGTGTGAAGGATAAAACCCAAGAAACAATTAATGCCGGCGGAGAGGCGGTTGGGAAATCGGCTACCGAATTTATTGAAGGTGTTTCTGAAGGGATCGACAAAACTTTAGAAGCTAAAATTAAACTATCTCCAAACCTAAAAACAAAAGGTATTGATACGGGTAAATTTACAATTGCTAATAATCCCCAAGGAGGAAAAGATAACTTATTAACCTTATACCTCATTTTCAATCAGGATTTTAGCGATATCGTTTTTGTGAAAGTTTTTGATAAAAACGGACTCGAGACAGGGCGTGCTAAATTGGAAGTAACAGGTAAAAAGGGAGATGCTAACTATTTTGATTTTACTTTTGGAAAACGCGTTGAAATAGAATATCGTAGTGTGATAATTGTAGAGTAGATTTAATTTATGAGAGAATTAGGTATTGCTTCTATCATATTAATAATTGCAAACGTCGCTATTAGTTATCGAGGTTTCAAGAATAGGACTTTTTTTGAAAGCTACAAATTTGAAGTTGATAAAATCCTAATTCAGAAAGATTATATCCGTTTAGTATCTTCAGGGTTTTTACATACCAGTTGGAGGCATCTCATTTTTAATTTAATAAGTTTATATGCATTTAGTGGCATGTTAGAGATGCAACTGGGCATTTGGAGTTATTTATTAATCTATTTTGTTAGTTTAATAGGTGGAGATCTTTTGGCACTGTTTATTCATAGAAATCATGGTGATTATAGTGCTGTAGGAGCATCAGGTGCAGTTTGTGGTATAATCTTCGCTTCTATAGCTCTTTTTCCAGGATTAGATATTGGCTTCTTCGGAATTCCATTAGCTATACCTAATTGGATTTTTGGAGTGCTATATGTGATATATTCTATCTACGGAATTACGTCTGCCAAAGACAATATTGGGCATGAGGCTCATCTAGGAGGAGCTTTAATAGGAATGCTTGTTGCCATAACCATACGACCAGAAGCGTTGGTAAACAATTATATCATTATTACCATGATTGCAATTCCAATCATTTTATTCATATACATAATTGTTAGAAAACCTCATATCTTATTTATCAATAATCTATATTTTAAAAGCAAATCACATAATTTAACTATCGATCAAAGGTATAATGAGACTAAGGTTTTCAAGCAAAAAGAGATTGATAAACTCTTGGATAAGATTAGCAGAAAGGGGATTGGTAGCTTATCTAAAAAGGAGAAAGAAAAACTTGATAATTATTCAAAGTAATACTAGAATATCTTGGCATGTGTTATCCCACTATCTTTCCATCAATCATCGTTAATTTGCGATCTGCCATGTTCGCAAGCTCTTCATTATGAGTAACAATGACAAAAGTTTGACCGAATTCATCACGAAGTTTAAAGAACAGATTGTGTAAATTCTCTGCAGATTCACTGTCCAAATTACCTGAAGGTTCATCAGCAAAAATTAACCCAGGGTTATTCACCAAGGCTCTTGCTACAGCAACACGTTGTTGTTCTCCACCAGAAAGCTCATTGGGCTTATGGTCGTAACGATGTGATAAGCCAAGAAAATCTAATAATTCTTTGGCACGTGTTTCGGCTTCGCTTTGAGATTTACCACCTATAAACGCTGGAATACAAACATTTTCTAAAGCTGTGAATTCTGGCAGTAATTGATGAAATTGAAAAATAAAACCAATATGCTCGTTTCTAAACTTGGCTAATGCTTTATCTCCTAATTGAGGAATAGAAACATCATTTATAACCAGCTCACTGGTATTGTTTGAGCTTATTTTATCTAAAGTACCAATAATTTGTAGCAAGGTCGTTTTTCCTGCTCCAGAAGCGCCAACAATTGATACGATTTCCCCTTTTTTGATGTCTAAATCGACACCTTTTAAGACATGTAAATCGCCATAGTTTTTATGAATATTCTTTGCTTTTATCATCATGTTGAAATGAGTTCCGAAAATACTACTTTAATATGGATAATTATAAAATATTATAATTTGAACTGAAACGAGTATTTGAAAAATCAGGATCATAACGATAACGATTATTCGAGAATCTACTCAATGTATTGACATTGGTATTTCGTTTTTTAAACACATTTTTTATACTATTATAATCAATAAAGTATTGAAGTCTAATAGAAAATGTATGTTGAATAGACTGATCGAATAAGGAACTAAGACTGTCAAAATAAGAATCTTCAGAAGCATTACTAAAATTAAACAACCTGTTTCTATATAGCGTAGTTAAAAAACTACCAGGAGCAACTTGCCATGTGTAGCTTAAATCTAAATTCCATGTATTAAAATTTACATTCGGATCAGAAATGTCAGTTGTTCTGTAATCATCATCTCTGTTTAAGCTACCATCTTCCTGCAATGCAAATAAACCTTCATCATAGGTTACTGTAGACCAAAAGTTTCTAAATGACAATGACAATGTGTGGAAAGGGTTAAAACTATAACTACTAGAAATACTGTTCTCAATGGTTAAAATGTCACGTTCACCAAAGACAATATCGTCATCAATGTTTGTTACAAAGCCTCTACTACCTTTATTGTTTTGATATGAAAAACCATAATTAACAAAGAACTTGTCGCTAAAACGATATGTTGGTTCTATCCCAAAATCATATCCAAATAAATCTCTTTCCTTATCGAATGCATGAAATGTACCTCCATTAACTTCAATAGAAAAAGGTTTATTATTATTGGTTTCAAACCAACCGCCAATAAATCCTATGTTCTTAAATACAAAAAAGCGCTTGTTTTCAAAGTCTCTTGGTTCAAAAAAGTCGAATTGTTTTCCTGGTTCAAAATTAAGATTTGCTCCAAACCAAAGAAGTTTTTTAGTTTGAGCGTTCATATTAAAACCAAAATTAGTTCCAGTAAAAGTACTTGGTTTAAATAGACGTCTGTAGTTTACCCAACCATTAATTCTGAAGTTATTTAACTTTTCAGTAGGTTCAAAAATCTGGTATGACCCGTCAATACCAAAATTATTAAGGTTATTTCGAAAGTTTAAACCCAAATCATTAATATCATATTTAGTATCCGATAAGCGATGATCGAAACTATATCTATAATTACCATGCGATTTTCTAATCAGAAAAAACGAATTAAAACCTGTTTCCGTTCCGCTTGGCAGATTGACATTACTCATTTTTAGTTGCCCACGAATATTATAGGTGTTTCTTTTATTTGAGATATCGGCTAGAAGCCCAGTCACATTTCCGTCTCTAAAACGCCCATTTCTTGTTACGTTGGTATTAATTAAACTCACTGATGAATTCCCATTAAATTGCTGGTCAACCACAAGAATATTGTAATTAGCCAATGGCTCAACAACTTCTCGGCGTATCTCGTCGGTCACAGTGTTTCTGATACTTGCTTCTGTTTTTTCGGTAATGGCATTAAAGAACCCTATTCCTAATCCTTTTTTGGTGCGTCCAGATACTTTCAAAGCGTTAAGGGTTTTAACCTCTGTTGGCATGTCTATAACTTCTTCATTTTCTGCCAAATTTGGACTACCAATTGGTGCATTTCCAATTCGTCTTGAGAAGAATAAATTTCCTTTATTAAATAAATCAACCCCTTCCTTAAAAAATTGACGTTGTTCGCCAAAGGTTTGTTCAAAAGGCCCCAAATTTAATCTTACGTTATCAAAGGCAGCTTGACTAAAATCTGGGATTAAAGTGGCATCTAGAGTAAAGTTTTCAGTTAAACCAAATTTCACATCGGCACCAATATTATATTCAGGTTTTTTGTTGCTATCATAAATTGTAGATAAAAACGGATAAAACAGCAGTCGAGTAGGAGGTTCAATATTTCTTATACCAACAAGTTCTCCATTATACAAACCAATATTTCCTTTAGTTCTATCAATTGGATTCCAAGAATATTGTGAATTACTAATTCGAAATCGTCTGTGAAATTGAATTCCCCAAGTTTGAACTTCTTGATTAGAAAAGCGTAGTGCTCTGTATGGGATCTTTACTTCAACAATCCAACCATCATCTACCATTTTTACAGCACTATCCCAAACGGCATTCCATCCAAAATCTTCACCATTACTTGGAGATGCAACGGCATCGGCTTGGGTACCAGAAGTAAATACAAAAAACTCGGTATCATTTTGTCCGTCATTATTCGGGTTAAGAATGATTCCAAAAAAATCTGAATTACCAAAATTATCGCGACTAGTAAACTGCGTTTGAATGTCTTCTGGTTTATCCTTCAAATAGGCAGATACATAAATGGCACTGTCGTCATAAGCCATTTTTACTGTTGTTTTTTGATGCGCAGGAAGTGCTACTCCCATTTCGGGTCTAAACTGCGTAAAATCTGTTGCGATATCTGCTGTTTGCCAAACAGCATCATCTAAAACACCGTCAATTTTTGGAGGTGTAGAGGTTCTTTTAATTTGGAGTTGTTTCTTTTCTTGAGCATTTGTGAGAAAGCCAAATGCTATAAATGCTAATAAGATTAAGCGAAATTTCATTTTATTTTGATTGATGATTAGTCTCTAATTAATTTAAAGACCCTAGATTTTTTAGTTTGTTACAGTTAGGTATACAAAACTACCTATGCTAATCGCTCAATTTTCATAAGTAAACGTTAAAAAGATTAGCTTACTGTTAATGTTTTTATAATGGAATACTAAAATTTTGTCTTAATTTTTTTACTTACATTTAGTAAAACTTAATTTAGACTTATAATGCCATACCAAAAATTTGAAGAATACAATATCCAAGTAACCGATGACGTTAAGCAGCGTTATGAACAAATCATAAAGGAGTTAGGAGAGGACACTAAACGCGAGGGACTTTTAAAGACGCCAGAACGCGCTTCTAAAGCTATGCAGTTTTTAACACAAGGCTATGATCAAGATGCCGCAGAGATTTTGAAAAGTGCAATGTTTAAGGAGTCTTATAATGAAATGGTCATTGTTAAAGACATTGAGTTGTATTCTCTTTGTGAACATCATATCCTTCCATTTTTTGGAAAAGCACATATTGCCTATATTCCTAATGGACATATTGTGGGTTTGAGCAAAATACCAAGAATCGTAGATGTATTTTCTAGACGTTTGCAAGTGCAGGAGCGTTTAACCGAACAGATCTTGGATTGTATCAATAACACCTTGAAACCTGAAGGGGTTGCTGTTGTTATAGAAGCATCTCATATGTGTATGATGATGCGAGGTGTGCAAAAGCAAAACTCTACCACCACAACATCTGGTTTTAGGGGTGCTTTTAAAAATATGGAAACACGAACAGAGTTCTTAAAGCTCATTAGCGAAAAATTGTCATAAACCAATATTTGGAACACTATTTGCTTTATAATAAGTAAATTACAAATACACTATGACATTGAAAAACACTTCAAAAAATAAAAAATTAGTATTAAGCCTTATATTGGATGCTATCGGAATGATTCCATTTATCGATATTGTTTGGGCGCCATTTTCGGGTTACTTAATGACTAAAATGTATAAAGGAAGTAAGGGTAAATTGGCTGGTATCTTTACGTTTATTGAAGAAATAATCCCAGGAACTGACTTTATTCCATCGTTTACAATAATGTGGTTTTATACTTATGTTTTTTCTTCGGAAAAACCATCAGATGAAACTGTTATTGATGTAAGTTAAAAAACAATATTAAAAAACGAAAGGCGTGCTTATAAACACGCCTTTCGTTTTTTACAAAAGAATCCTACTAATTGGCAACATCAAAAGGAAATGATGCATCAATATCGGTTTCTCCTCCAGCGTTTGTAATATCTCCATTACTTACACCAGAAGCAGATTTGTTAGGCTCGTGTCTTAGTGTTACCGTTAACGTATTATTTGTTGAAGCAGCACTAGTAGTTAAAGTAAATGCTAATCCTACTGGATTGCCGTCAGCATCTTGATCAGTATAAGCTACTGTTACACCAGAGTTATTTGATAAGGTGTAAAAGAATTGGTGATCTTCATCTTCTTCCTGAACTTCTAAGGTAATATTATCTGCAGGATCTTCAAGTTCGTTTAACACAACTACGCTTCCTGCATACGTTGTCATTGCAGCTAAATCGCCAGAAACGGTTACAACAGGTGCATTTGGTCCGTCACCATCTAAATCGCGAGTTTCTAAAGTTACTGTATCTCCACCTCCTTGTGGAATTAGAGTTACTCTTAAGGTTGTGATTACTTCTTCTTCATTTACTGGTGGTGGATTGTCATCATCACTTGAGCAATTAGTAAATGTAGCTAAAGATAAAATTGATATAAATAAATATTTAATAGTTTTCATAATTTTAAAATTTTGTGTTTGTAATTTAATTTTGAGTTAATAATTTAATTGAATTTGTAACATCACATTTCTTCCTAAGTCATCAGCAAAATAACGGAGTCTGTTCAAATATGATCTGTAATTTGTATCAAGCAAATTATTGATCGATAAAGCTAAGTTTAACTTTGTATGCTTCGTAATATCAAAGTTGATATCACTGTAAAGATGTAATAAATGGTATGCTCCTGGTGGCGTACTAATGTCTACCAAGACAGTTTGATTTGTTGAGGCAATAAAGGTTTCAAAATTATAATCAGGATAGTTTTTTTGTTCAAAAACCCATTCACTTTTCAAACTTGCAGAAAAACCATTCCATTTAGGATTGGTATACTTAATTTGATTGATTGTATTAAATGCAGGAATATCGATTAGTGCCGTGTCGTTCTTTAGATCATCACCTTTTATATAGGCCGATTTATTCAAAAGACTCAGGACATCATTGAATTCATAATTTGCAGAAAAATCAATTCCGTATAAAGCGGCATTGGTTTGCTGGTAAGCCCATACAGGAAATGCTCCTCTTATGGTTTGTTCTATCCCAGTTGGTTGTAAAAACATAAAGTCGCTAATATGATTATAAAAAGCCTCTAACAAGATATTTAAGCGTTTCTTCTCAAATGAATAACTTGCAGAAAATCGATTTGATAATTCTTGATCAAGTCTTAAATCTCCCAATTCTATTCTCGCAGCAGAGTGGTGTAAACCATCACTAAATAACTCTGAAGGGTTAGGAGGTCTACTAGCTAATGCATAATTAGCGGTAATAAAACTTTGATCATTTAATTCATATTTTAAACCTGAAGCAAATGAAAAATTATGAAAATCGAAAACAGGATTGGTTAACAATTGTGTTCCCAAATCTTCAATTACAATTGAACCAAAATCTTGGTCATAACCTTGTTGTTCCCATCTACTAGTTTGATAGAATTTTTTCGCATCGATTCTGTTAAAATCATATCGGATACCGGCATCTAATAATAACTCGTCAGAGATATCCCATTCAGATGTTATGTACGCACCAAAGTCGTAACGCTCATAATCTGGAATTAATCGTCTTACTCCAGTGTCAGGATTAGCAAAATTATCTTGATAACGCGCTAAAGCGCCAAATTTCAACTTATATGTGTCTTTAGCGTCTAATATGGCATCAGCATTTAATGTGTGCGTTTGAAGTGTCAAATCCAAAGCAGGTTTGTTTCTATCACTTCCTACACGAACATCAAATTCAAAACGTTGATTATTCTGATAATCATATTGTAATGATAATTTTCCAAAGTTTTTAAACCTCCTATAATAAGATGCTTTTATTAAATGATGAGTAACGTCTTGTTTTGGAAAATTAATGTCATAACTAAAATCATCAATCACCAAAGGTTCTTGTGTGTTAATTGCTGATACTAAATCCGCTATGTTACCAATATGAGATGCTCTTAATATCCCTATTTCATTATTCACATAACTATAAAAAATCTCAAAACCACTTTCAAATTGCTTTTTACCAGCTCTTATAGAAAGGCCTTGTGATTGAGATCCCGTATTAGTTAAATTATAATCGGGCGCTTTGAAATCTCCGTTCTTTTTAAAACTACCTTGTATGTTGGCAAACCACCCAGAATTAAAATTTGAGTTTAAACTTGTAGTTAAGTTGTACCCTCTACCATTGGTTTGGCCACCAATAGTGGTTTTTCCAAATATGGTATCTTTAAGTAACGATCTAGAAGGTTTAATGACTACAATCCCGCCAATAGCATCACCTCCATAAGCTAATGTACCAGAACCCTTGATTACAGAAATTTGATTAGCAGAATTAATATCAATGTTTGGAGCATGTTCAATACCCCATTCTTGATCTTGCAAACGTACGTTATTGTTTAAAATTAGCAAGCGGCTACTATGCATCCCATTAATCATTGGTTTAACAATCGTGTTACCTGTATTAATAGATGATACCCCTGAAACTTCTTTTAAGGCATCTCCAAGACTTAAAGAACTATATTTTGCGAGCTCTTTAGACTTTATTGTGGTTTCTTGTGCTGTTTTGGTTTCTTTACGTGCAACACTGTTCTTAACAGTAATTTCACCAAGTTCTTCAATATGATGTTCTAATGCGATTTCTTTAAATAAATCACTATTCATATTGAACGTAACAGTTTTAGTTTCGCAACCAACGTGAGAAATAACCAAAGTTAGGTCACCTTCGCAAAGATCTTCTATCTTAAATTTACCATCAATATCTGAGGTTATGTAACGGTCTAAGTTTTTAATATAAATTGTTGCTGCAGAAATAGGAGAGGCATCATGAAAATCTGTGATTTCTCCTAAAAACGTCAACGAACAATTTTGAGCATTTGTAATTCCAAAAAATGAAATCGCAATGCATAAAAAATAATATTTCATTGAAAATTGTTAAATGTGTATAATGCTAAATATATAACTACATTGAACAAGGAGGCCCCCTTAAGAAAGAGAATAATTGCTGATGACTTTTTAAGAAATTATGATAAGGAATAATAGGTTTATATATCGTATCATCTGCTGATAACGAATAATCTTCTAATTGAATATATAAGCTATTACTTAACTTAAATTTATAAAATTCACAGTCAACATCAACATTATGAAAATGAGTTTGATTTTCATCAAAACAAACCTCATGTTCATGACTGCTTAAGGCGTGTGAAAATTTAACAACAGAAGGCACAATTAGCGTAAAAGCTAACAAAAGCGCCACTAACTTAGTAGATATGTGTTGTTTTTTATCTGACATTATTCCTTAATGAATTTACCAAACCCGAATCGTTTCAACATTTTCTTTTCAAATTCCCAGAAAAATTTAAACTGACCAAAAAGCCAACCAAAGGCGACCAAAAGGATTTGGTAAAAAATTAGGCCAATGATAATAAATAAAGCCCAATAAATAAAGGGATTTAAGTTTTCTTTAGTAATTCCGAATAGTTGCGTTATTGGTCGTCCAACAAAGACAGAGGAGGAGCCAGTGATGGCAAATACAATAAAAATACGTATCATTTCCCATCGGTAGGAAACGATCCACTTTGTTTCAAGCTTTTTAAAAACAAACAATGTTAATTTTAAAAGTATAAACATCAACAATATGGCAACGCCTATAGTTACTGTGATATGAAGTGTTTTAGTAAAGACTAATGCCAATTTATAGGCACTATATCCTAATCCTATTAACCCCAAAACTGGGAACAATAGTTGCCAGTTTTGTTGTATTTGCCATTTTGTTTTAAAGTCTTTTAACATAGCCTAAATTTGCTATGCAAAGATACTTTAAATTCTAGGAACAAATGTGGATAATTGTTGTTTGTGCGTAAGTTGAAAGTATATAAAGTAATTATAGAGTTTATAGTTTACGTCATAACCATAATCTATATGAGGTTGATAATCTATTTGCATTTCATAAAGGTTGGGATCAAACCTATTTACTTGTAATACTCTAGTATTCCATTCTCTTACAAGAATTGTATTTCTGGCTTCAAGAAATGATTGAGAATAATAACCTTCGGGTCTTGCCATCGAGGCTAACCAACCATTAAAACCAGGTTCAATAATTAAAATTTCATACTCAATGTCGTCGTTGGATATTTTAACGATATCCTCTTCAGGAATATTGTCTTGTGCGGTGTCATTACCTACAGTTTGAGCCGTTCCACAATTAAATAATAACAAGCCCATGACTAAAAGGCTAAAATAATGTTTCATCTTTTTTTCTTTTAAAGTTACAAAAATCATTCCGAAGCATTTGTATGCTAATGATTTTAACCATTAATTTTTAAGTTGAATCAAAAGTATGACGAATAAATTGTTTCCTAAACTAATAATGAGTGAAGTCATGCTTTGAATGAGTCAAAAGGGTATAAAAAAAAGCCAAACATTTTGTTTGACTTTTTTAAATGCTTTAAGTCTATTTTATTTGCCAAAAAGACCACCAAGTAAACCTCCAAGTCCACCTTTTTTCTTTGAACCTCCTAATACCATTCCTGCAACATCATCAATAACGCTTCCATCGCCATCTGCATCTAAGATTTTCTCTAAGAAACTCTGTTCTTCTTTTGCTTGATTTCCACCAAGAAGACCTCCTAATAAGCCACCCAAATCATTTGGTGAACTTACATTGTTTTGTCTAGATTGTTTTCCTAAAACACCCATTAAAATAGGAGCAGCCACTTTTAAAATATTTCCAACAGAAGCTAAATCGATACCAGATTTCTCACCAATAATTTTTTCAACACCTTGTCTTCTATTACCAAGAACATGTCCTAGAATTTTATCACCATCTGTTTTAACGTTATCATTAACGCCACCTCCAAATAGGCCACCAAGATTATCTAAAATGCTTCCATCATGTTTCTTATTGCTAAGAGCGCCCATTAAACCTTGTGCACCTTCTGGTGTTGATGCATTTCGTTTCATAGCTGCCATTAATACTGGCAAAGCCATGGTTAATACATCTTGTGTTTTGTTTTGTGGTTGTCTTGTTTCATTTGATACACCACTAATAATTGTTTTACCAAGGTCACTGTTTAATAAGTCTAAAATTCCTGACATAATTGTTTTTAAATAAAGTTAATATAAGTTGGACATTCAATTTACAAAAAAAAGTCCTAACATTAAGTAGGACTCATTTTTTTTGTTTAGGTCACATTTTAAAATGCTATGATTTTAAAATGCTAATAATTTGTTCGGCTAATTCCGTTCCAATTCTATCTTGAGCTTCGTTGGTAGCCGCTCCAATATGAGGAGTAAGTGAGATATGCCCATTCATTAGTACTTGAACAGCAGGGGTTGGTTCTTCTTCAAAAGTATCTAATCCTGCAAAGGCTACTTTTCCAGATTCGATGGCTTTTACCAGAGCAACTTCATCAATAACACCACCACGCGCAGCATTAACAATACCAACGCCTTCTTTCATTAAAGCAAAGTGCTTTTCGCCAATGACGTAATCTTTTTGTGCAGGAACGTGAAGTGTTACAAAGTCGGCGTGTTTTAATACATCCTTCATTGGTTCTGTTTCAATATCTACATTAATAAACTGTCCGTTGTAAAATTCAACCTTTACTGTTGCTTTTCCAACAAATTTATCGCTAGCGATAACCTTCATTCCAACGCCAAGAGCTATTTTAGCAACTTCTCGACCAATTCTACCAAAGCCAATGATACCAAGTGTCTTACCTCTAAGTTCTACACCTTTAGCATAGTTTTTCTTTAAGGCTTTAAATCGTGTGTCACCATCTAAAGGCATATTTCTATTAGAGTCGTGTAGAAAACGAACGCCTCCAAATAGATGAGCAAAAACCAACTCTGCAACAGATTGCGACGACGCAGCTGGAGTGTTAATAACATGCTTTCCTTTACTGCGTGCATAATCAACATCAATATTGTCCATACCTACACCACCACGACCAATTATTTTTAAATGGTCGCAGGCATCAATTAAATCTTTCCGAACGGTTGTTGCACTGCGTACTAGGAGCACGTCAATGTGGTTATCGTTCAAATAATTAATGAGTTGTTCTTGGGCTACAGTTGTTGTTGAAACTTCGAAACCAGCATTTTCTAATGCTGCAATCCCGCTTGGTGAAACACCATCGTTTGCTAATACTTTCATTTAATTTTATTTATGCTTTTCTTTCTAATTCACTCATAACATCCACTAAAATGCCAACACTTTCAAGAGGTAATGCATTGTACATTGATGCTCTATATCCTCCAACACTTCTGTGGCCATTTAAACCGTTAATACCAGCGTCTTTAACCATAGTTTCAAAAGTTTCTTTTAAATCTTCATTGGCTAAAGTAAAGGTGGCATTCATAGTTGAGCGATCTGCTTTTGTAGAAAATCCTTTAAATAAAGGGTTGAGATCTATTTCAGAATATATGAGTTGGGCTTTTTTATCATTTTCTTTTTCAATAGCTGGAATTCCTCCTAAATCTTTCAACCATTGCAATGTTAGCATTGATACATAAACTGAAAATACAGGAGGCGTATTAAACATACTACTTTTGCTTATATGAATTTTGTAATCCATCATTGATGGAATTTTTCGAGACACTTTGCCTAGAATGTCTTCTTTGACTACAACCAGAGTAGCTCCTGCAGGTCCCATGTTTTTTTGAGCGCCAGCATAAATTAGGTCAAATTTTGAAAAATCCAACTGACGAGAAAAAATATCACTACTCATATCACATACCATAGGTATTGGTGAATTTGGAAACGTTTTCATTTGAGTTCCAAAAATAGTGTTGTTTGACGTGCAGTGGAAATAGTCATAATCTGTAGGAATGTCATAACCTTTTGGGATATAATTGAAATTTGCATCTTTTGACGAGGCTACTTCATAAATATCATCATATATTTTTGCTTCTTTAATTGCTTTGTCACTCCAAGTTCCTGTATTTAAGTAACCTGCACGTTTTTCAAGCATGTTAAGGGCAACCATTAAAAATTGCGTACTGGCACCACCTTGTAAAAACAAGGCTTTATAACCTTTGCCTTCTAAGCCAAGAAGTTCTAAGGCTAATGATCTGGCTCTTTCCATCACATCAACAAAAGGTTTGCTACGATGCGATATTTCCAAAAGTGATAATCCATTATCAAAATTTATAACGGCTTCAGATGCTTTTTGAAGCACTTCTCCTGGTAAAATACATGGTCCGGCGCTAAAATTATGTCTTTTCATTTATGTCTATTTTTATTTCCGAAAGAACGAAAAATATATTGTGTTTTCAATTCTCACAAAGGTGGTAAATTCTCATAAAAAATGCAGTAAAATACCGATATTTTATTAACAGATTGTCAACGAAAACGAAATAGTATCCACATCATCTGCATAGTCCCATAAATTTGGTAATTGAGTTTGTCCAAACTTCACTTCACTTTCATTAACACCATTCCCAACAATGCATTGTATCTTATCTTTCTTTGCTTCCAATACATTTAATAGTTCTTCTTTAGAACTGTAAGTTTCATAAAATACGGTTGCGATTGGAGATGAAAAGCTTTCATCTTCTTTAATCATGAGGAATCCGTTTTCAAGCATGTCAAATTCGCTCATTAAATACACTGCTTTATTATAATCGTAGTTATTGGCATATTTTGCTTGATGGATAATTGGGTTCCAATCGTACATAGCTTTGAAAAAGCTGTCGAAATTATAGTTATGAGGTACAAATAATTTTGACACATTTCTGCAGCCAAGTCCATAATATCTAAAAATATCTTCCGAAAGCGCCTTAAGTTCTTCACTGGTTTCGCCTCCAGATAATACAGCTATAGAGTTTCTGTTTTTTCTTATTATGGAAGGCTTGTCTTTAAAATAATACTCAAAATAACGCGCTGTATTATCGCTGCCAGTAGCAATAACGGCATCAAAATTTTCCAATTTTTCTTCGGTAAATACAATTCTGCCTTTAAATTCTGGCTCAACATGCTCTAAATACTTAGCTAAATAGGGAAGTAGATGCTTGTCGTTAGACGATTGTTTTACAAGTACCTTTTGTCCTGAAATTAATACAGATAAGAAATCGTGAAATCCAACTAAAGGAATGTTTCCAGCCATAATAATGGCAATAGTTTTTAAATTTTCAGTATTAAAGTGATACTTTGATAGCCATTCATTAATAGTGCTGTTTGTTAGTTGTTTAGACCATCCATCAATTGAAAATAGAACATTCTCTTGAGTAAACCAGCCATTATGCTCCTGAGCCAATTTTATTTGATGTTTAAAGCCATCAAAAAATAGATCATTGAAAGCTACAGGCTGATTTTTTTCAATAGCTTTTTGAGAAAACTGGCTTAAAAATTCGCCTAGTTTTACAAATGCATTAATTCTTTGTTGTAAATCCATATTGTGTTTGGTTATACGATGTTTTGGCTTTATTTTTGCAACTGCAAATTTACGTAAGCAAACTCAAAAGAAAAATTACTATGGCAATTATAATAACAGATGAATGTATTAACTGTGGTGCATGTGAACCAGAATGCCCAAACACAGCTATATACGAAGGTGCTGATGACTGGAGGTATAATGATGGAACAAGTTTAGAAGGAAGTATTGTTTTGCCAAATGGAAATGCCGTTGACGCCGAGGAATCGCAAGAACCTATTAGTGATGAGATTTACTATATAGTTCCAGATAAGTGCACAGAATGTAAAGGATTTCATGAAGAACCTCAATGTGCTGCTGTTTGTCCTGTTGACTGCTGTGTTCCTGATGACGACAATGTAGAGTCTGAAGAAGCGCTTCTTGGTAAACAACGTTTTATGCATCCAGAAGATTAATTAGTAAAAGGACTAAATGATAAACAAAACCTGAGCACTATTGCTCGGGTTTTTTGTTTAAATTGCCATTATGGATCGTCAAAATAAAGAAGGCTATACTGGATTTTGGAAACATTTCGGTTGTGTCCTTATGATTGTTATAGCTTGTGTATTTATATGGGTTATCTATAATATTGTAAGCTTATCATTTTTAAAGTGACACCTTATGAAAGCATGGTACTGGCAATAAACACAGTTTTTTTCTGTTAGTGATTGATATGAAATGGGTTGTACTTGTATCTTTTGTTTTTTGTTTGTGCTCTTGTTCTAATGCTAAGGAGGAGAATAAGTCTTTAACGCCTATCCTGATAGACTATGTAGATAACATGCCATATCTCATGCATGAAAAAGATATAGACTCGACATTTGAAATTATAGTCTCAGGGTCTATCAATAGATTCCAATTAGGGGACACTTCAAGTTATTCTATCAAAAACAAATTTAATATAGTAAATGAGAATATAAAAGGGTTTATGTGCTGTCATAATACTTACAAATATGACTCATTAGGATTATTAGTAAAGAGAAATTTATTTACAGATTATTCTGAGTTGTTTGTTTACGAAAGGCAGCGTAAAGGAGATACTATTTTTGAATCTAGAGTCTCAAATGTAAGTTGGTCTATATATTACACTTATGTCATTCAAAATGAAAGACTAATATCTCGCGTTGGACAATTGGGTAAAGGAGCGTTTCCAGAAGACTTGGATTTTTATGATGTTACTCATTTTGAGTATAACGAAGACAATCTCTTAGTCAAGAAAATTAGAACACGAAAAAACCATCCTAGTGGTGAATTTCAATTTAAAAAGAATGTACTACGCTACAATTGGAATAATGGTGTTTTAAGACTAGTGGAAGATAAAATGTATGCTGAAGAAGATGCTAAAGATCCTTTGTATACCATAACTACAGATTTTGATTCTATAGGTTTTCCATCCCATAAAACAATACAATATAAAAAAGACACCTTATGTCAACTCTCGATACAACGGAGCAAACAAAAGAGTGTCTTTTCCCCTTACTAGGTAACCTCTCTTTTTAGCTATGGTCTTTTTTTGACTGTTCTTTCATAACTTTAATGACTTCCTTACTAAATGACGTGCTGTCTTTTTGCTCATTTTCTTTAGATTTAATGTATGCTCGTTTCTTTTTGAATAACTGATTGAGCTTGGTGTAATTTTCTTTTCTCTTGTTAGAAAGGGATTCTATATATTCCTTTTTTTCTGAAACACTTAAACCTTTGAGTTCTTTCGGTAATTCACTTTCTTTTATCTTATCTAAATTTAACTTTCCGTCATCATAATCACTTATAATTTCGTTCGTACCATAAGCCCCTTTTTTTCCTACTTTACTGCTTTTGTATTCGGCACGCGCACTATTGGCAGTTACAGAACCATCATCATAAACCTTCATCGATTTGCTCTTTTTGTTGTAATTGTATTCGCGTTCTGCATGTGTTCCGTAATACATCCTTGAGTCGTCAATGTCTTTTGAAAGTGCATTAATTTCAGAATCATAAGGTGTAGCAATAGTATAATCTTTTGCATTTTGATCTAGTTTTAAAAACTGACCATTGGTGCATGTAGACATTTGTTTAAAATGTGTAATGGCGTCTAAACAACTGTTGCCAAGTTTTATGGTATTTATAACAATGCCTTTTGATGCGGCTAGTTTACAACTTTCAGTATATTTTACATCATTTTGATAATCCATGTGAGGAGGGCAATCTCCAACAACAAAAATGGTTTTATATGTATTTGCTTTCGAAGACCACTTCATGTCAATCACAGATTCATGTAATGCTTGATTAACACTTTCAGGTGTGTCGCCTCCGCCATCTGCGGTGATTTCAAGTAAGTCGGCATAGACTTCATCAAGATCTGTGGTCATTGGAATTTGTCGAGTTATAAAATTGTCCCCGCGATCTCTATAAAATATCATGCCCATTTTTAAGGTGTCTACCTCATTGCTTTGGGCCAGTTCACTAACAATATCCCAAATCTTTTCTTTGGCAGTATCTATGAGCCCACTCATACTGCCAGTTGCATCCAAACAGAAGACTATTTCAGTGTTTTTTGTAAGTGTTTCATTGATAGTTTGCTCTTTAAGAAGCGTATTTGATTTGGCAATGTCTAATGATTCTGAATCATTCTTTGTGTTTTTTTTACAACCGAACACAAAAATTAAGACGATGAAGAAACTGAGTTTTTTGAACATGACAATAGAATTTGAATTAAAAGTATATAGTTATATTAATTCTGGAAATGCTAAACTAGTAAGCGGGTCATATCATTTAGTAAGCGTGCCTTTTTAGCTAGGGAACGTATTTATATCATCAGAGAACAATCTATTTTGACACATGAAACAAATTTCAAGGAATGAAAGTATAAAATCACTGAATTATAATTGACTATCAAAAAACGAATATTCAAGCATTATTTTATTCTAATTAATTACCTTTGCACTCGCAAAAACAAAACTTATGAAAGCTGGAATTGTAGGACTGCCAAATGTTGGAAAGTCAACCTTATTTAATTGTTTGTCTAATGCTAAAGCACAAAGCGCAAACTTTCCTTTTTGTACTATTGAACCAAATATTGGCGTAGTTAATGTACCAGACCCTAGACTCCAAAAATTAGAATCTTTGGTTAACCCAGAACGTGTGATGCCTGCAACAGTAGAAATTGTTGATATAGCAGGTTTGGTAAAAGGAGCGAGTAAGGGAGAAGGTCTTGGTAATCAATTTCTTGGAAACATACGTGAAACCGATGCGATTCTTCATGTATTGCGTTGTTTTGATAATGACAATATTGTACATGTAGATGGTAGTGTTGATCCTATACGAGATAAGGAAACAATAGATATGGAGTTGCAACTTAAGGACTTAGAAACTGTCGAAAAGAAACTTGATAAGGTAAAGCGTGCAGCAAAGACTGGGAATAAGGAAGCTCAAAAAGAGGAAGCTATATTGTTAAAACTCAAAGAAGGACTCGAAGCAGGAAAATCGGTAAGAGCATTAGAGTTTAGTGATGATGAACAGGAAGAATTTGTAAAGCCAGCACAACTTATTACTTCAAAACCAGTAATGTATGTGTGTAATGTTGATGAAGGTAGTGCAGTTAATGGAAATACTTACGTAGAGCAAGTGATAGAAGCTGTTAAAGATGAAAATGCAGAAGTGCTTGTATTGGCCGTTGGTACCGAAGCCGATATTAACGAATTAGATGACTATGAAGAACGTCAAATGTTTCTTCAAGATATTGGATTAGACGAACCAGGTTCATCTAAATTAATCCGTTCAGCCTATAAATTGCTAAACCAACAAACCTATTTTACGGCAGGAGAGAAGGAGGTGCGCGCTTGGACTGTAGATATTGGAGCAACTGCTCCTCAGGCAGCTGGCGTTATTCACACCGACTTTGAAAAGGGCTTTATTAGAGCTGAAGTTATTGCTTATGATGACTATGCAGATTATGGAAGCGAATCTAAGGTGAAAGAGGCAGGAAAAATGCGTGTTGAAGGAAAAAATTATATCGTAAAAGATGGAGATGTCATGCATTTCCTATTTAACGTATAATGCCTTTAATTGAAATCAAAAAGCATGTCAAGGCAAATGTTCAAATTTGTTTTGAGCTCTCACGTGATATTGATTTTCATACATAAACCCTAGTACATTCAAACGAAAAAGCAATTGCAGGAAAAACTTCTGGTTTAATCCAGCTGGATGAATGGGTGACATGGGAAGCCAAGCACCTAGGGTTTAAACAGCAGCTTATTTCAAAAATAACTCAATTTGAGACGCCTCATTATTTTGTAGACGAAATGGTTTCAGGTGCTTTTAAATCGTTTCGACACGAGCATATATTCAAAGCAAAAAATGATGGTACATTGATGATCGATAAGTTTGATTTTAAAGCACCTTTCAGTATCTTTGGTAGATTAGTAAATATGTTGTTTTTAAAACGCTATATGACTAATTTGTTGCACACTAGAAATAGACATTTAAAGTAAAAAGCAGAAGAATTATCACATATTCTCTAAAACAGCAATGTTCTCAACAAAATTGGGCTTTTATTGTTAATTACTTTGTGTAATCCCTATTTCATTTTTTACAACGTTATCTTATATTAGCGTTCTATCTTAATTTTTTTCCTTTTATGTCTCAAGAAACCAAATATACTGAAGAAAATATACGCTCGCTCGATTGGAAAGAACACATTAGAATGCGACCAGGTATGTATATTGGTAAACTAGGTGATGGATCATCACCAGATGATGGTATATACATATTGCTTAAAGAAGTCTTAGACAACTCAATTGACGAATATGTCATGGGAGCAGGTAAGACTATCGAGATTTCTATTCAAGGAAACAAAGTTATTGTGAGAGACTATGGTCGTGGTATTCCGTTAGGAAAAGTAGTGGATGTAGTTTCTAAAATGAATACAGGAGGAAAGTATGACTCTAGAGCATTTAAAAAATCGGTAGGATTAAATGGTGTAGGTACCAAAGCAGTAAACGCTTTATCAAATTATTTCAGAGTAGAATCTACTCGTGATGGCAAATCGGCCTCAGCTGAATTTGAACAAGGTAATCTTACTAATGAGGAAAAGTTAGATGATACATCTAGACGCAAGGGTACAAAAGTATCTTTCATACCAGACGATAGTATATTTAAAAATTATAAGTATCGTAATGAATATGTAGCAAAGATGCTTAAAAACTATGTGTATCTCAATCCGGGGTTAACTATAGTTTTTAACGGAGAAAGGTATTTTAGTGAAAACGGACTTAGAGATCTTTTAGCAGAAAATATATCTGAAACCGACAGACTTTATGATATAATACATCTTAAGGGGAATGATATTGAAGTCGCACTAACACATAGTAAAACGCAATACAGTGAAGAATATCACAGTTTTGTAAATGGACAAAACACTACACAAGGAGGAACGCACTTAGCTGCATTTCGAGAGGCTTTAGTAAGGACGTTGCGCGAGTTTTACGGAAAAAATTATGAAGCTTCGGATATTAGAAAATCGGTGGCTTCAGCAATTTCAATAAAAGTAATGGAGCCTGTTTTTGAAAGTCAAACCAAAACAAAACTAGGGTCTACAGATATGGGAGGTGATTTACCTACAGTAAGGACTTATATCAATGACTTTATGAAGCGCTATCTGGATAATTATTTACATAAAAATCCGGATACAGCTGAGAAAATTCAACGTAAAATTTTACAAGCTGAGCGCGAACGTAAAGAACTTTCAGGAATTAGAAAATTAGCGAAAGACAGAGCTAAAAAAGCCAGTTTACATAACAAAAAACTAAGAGATTGTCGCGTGCATTTTGGAGATACTAAGAATGAACGCAATCTTGAAACTACATTGTTTATTACAGAGGGAGATTCTGCTTCTGGTAGTATAACAAAATCAAGAGATGTTAATACGCAAGCCGTATTTAGCCTAAAAGGAAAGCCGCTTAATTGTTATGGTTTAAGTAAAAAGATTGTGTATGAAAACGAGGAGTTTAATCTCTTACAGGCAGCATTAAACATTGAAGAATCCTTAGAGGATTTAAGATACAACTACATTGTTATTGCAACTGATGCCGATGTTGATGGTATGCACATTAGATTGTTATTGATTACGTTTTTTCTGCAGTTTTTCCCAGAAGTCATAAAAGAAGGACATTTGTATATTCTACAAACGCCTTTGTTTAGAGTGCGTAATAAAAAAGAAACGATTTACTGTTATTCTGAGGAAGAACGAAGAAACGCGATTAATAAATTAAAACCAAAACCAGAAATCACACGATTTAAAGGACTTGGTGAAATTTCGCCAGATGAGTTTGTGCATTTTATTGGAGATGATATTCGCTTAGATCCTGTAATGCTAGATAAAGACATGTCTATTGAAGAGTTGTTATCTTTTTATATGGGTAAAAACACACCATCACGTCAAGAGTTTATAATTAATAATTTGAAAGTTGAATTAGATTTGGTTGAGGAGAAGTAGAATGAAGATAAGAATTCAAATTGTATGTAAGCTACTTGTTTTAGCTTTTTCACTAACGGCGTGCGCTCAAAATGCTAGTTTAAAAAATGGGTACGCCAAAAGTAAAAACTACTACGAAGAGATTCCGTTTGAGTTTGATAAAAATAAGATTATAATCCCAGTTGAGATTGAAGGCAAAACGTATCGATTTTTATTAGATACAGGTGCGCCAAATATTATATCGGCTGAAGTCTTGCAAGCTGTCAAGCCTAAGATAATAGCTACTATTCCAACCAACGATGCCAATAGAAAAAAACAAAACCTCGATGTTGTTTCATTAAAGAGTTTAAAACTTGGTGCTGTAGAGTTTGAAAATGCTACAGCCTTGGTTTATGACCTTAATGGGAGTGATATTTTTAAATGCTTCGGTATTGACGGTTTTATTGGAAGTAATTTACTTAGGCAATCAATACTTCAAATTGATGCCAAAAATAGAGTTTTAAAACTAACGGATAGACCTAGGCGATTACAATTGGATAAGAAACTTTCCGAAAAGATTAAATTAGTAGGAAATCAAAGCAGCCCTTATGTGTGGATTAAACTTAAGGGAAAAGAGAGCGGTAAGGAACTTGTGCTAATCGATACAGGAATGGGAAGTTTGTATGATGTCTCTCGAGAAAATTTCGACATTTTTAAATCTAAAACTATTTTTAATGCCATTGGTCAAAGTGATGGCGCATCATCTATTAGTTTGTTTGGGGAGGTTCCTGTGAATAATCAAATAAGAGTGCATTTGCCAACACTGGTAATAAATGATTTTGAAATTAAAAATTATATCACCCATACAACCAAAGATGATAATTCTAAGATTGGAGCAGAGCTCTTAAATTATGGTGTAATGACCATAGACTTTAAGAACAAACGCTTTTATTTTAATCCGTATTCTGAAACTTTAGATGTCAGCAAGCCAATGCTTGGTTTTACTAGAACCTTTAAAAATAGTAAGATTGTTATTGGTTATGTTTGGGATGAAGACCTGAAAACGAAATTGAAGTATGGTGATGAGGTTTTAGCTATAAATGACGAAGTGCTTACCGAAAGTAAGATTTGTGAGTACGTTACAAAGTCATCAACGTCAGAATCATTAAACCAAATAAAGCTAAAAATCAAAAATAAGGAAGGGAATATTGTAGATGTTCTTATTACCAAAAAAGAACTTGATAAAATTTTAAATGATTTTAATATTCGATTGAATTAGAATATGCGAACAAACAATTCAAAAGTTAAAAATACAATTATATCAGTATATTTTATATTGATGGTTTTGGCTATTGTTTTTGCTACTGTCTTTAAGGTTTTTACTGATCTTACAAGAAACCCTACACTTACGTTTTTACTTATTGCTTTTGGTTTTGCATTGCTTTTTATTTTGGTTCATTTTATTTCTAAATACTTTGAATATGATAGTGATGGCCTTAAGGTTGTGGTCATTAATAGAGGTTTGCTCATTTCAGAAAAGTATAATTATAGAGAGTATAAATTAGAATTCGAAAAAGATCAACTTTATGGTTTTAAGTTTAACAACTATATTGTATATAAAACACTAACATTTTATCTTAAAGATCATCGCGATAGAAAAACTAGTGAGGTGTTTAATGTTACTTTAGTGTCTCGAAAAAAAAGACGTTATATTAAACAATCTTTGAGCAAGATGATTAAAATGAATAAAAACAAGACAGATTAATGAGCGAAGATAACACCGATATCATTGACAATCAAGACGAGCCTCAAGAAAGTATAACGAGGGTTACAGGCATGTATAAAGACTGGTTTCTTGATTATGCGTCGTACGTAATTTTAGAAAGAGCAGTGCCAGCTATAGAAGATGGTTTTAAGCCTGTTCAACGTCGTATTATGCATTCTATGAAAGATTTAGATGACGGCAGATATAATAAAGTAGCCAATATTGTTGGGCATACCATGCAATATCATCCACATGGAGATGCAAGTATAGCAGATGCAATGGTGCAAATTGGCCAAAAAGATTTGTTGATTGACACTCAAGGAAACTGGGGAAATATTCTCACAGGTGATAGTGCAGCCGCCTCACGTTACATAGAAGCTCGTATTTCTAAATTTGGTTTGGATGTTGTGTATAACCCAAAAATAACACAATGGCAAGCCAGTTACGATGGTCGTCGTAAAGAGCCTATTAATCTTCCTGTAATGTTTCCATTGTTGTTGGCTCAAGGAGGAGAAGGAATTGCGGTTGGTTTATCTACCAAAATCTTACCTCATAATTTTATCGAATTAATCAACGCTTCTGTAAAGCATTTACAAGGAAAACGATTTACCATTGTACCAGATTTTCCAACTGCTGGTATTGCTGATGTGTCAAATTATAATGACGGACTTCGAGGAGGAAAAGTAAGAGTAAGAGCGAAAATTTCGCAATTAGATAAAAATACCCTCGTAATTACTGAAATCCCTTTTGCAACTAATACATCGTCTTTAATTGATTCTATTTTAAAAGCGAATGATAAAGGGAAGATTAAAATTAAAAAGATTGAGGATAATACTGCTGCAGACGTCGAAATTTTGGTGCACCTTCCAAGTGGCATCTCACCAGATAAAACTATCGATGCACTCTATGCATTTACAAACTGTGAAACATCAATATCTCCATTAGGTTGCGTTATTGAAGATAATAAGCCGCTGTTTATTGGCGTGTCTGAAATGTTAAGACGCTCTACTGATAATACGGTTCAGCTTTTGAAAAGTGAATTAGAAATTAAACTTGGAGAATTTGAAGAACAGTGGCATTTCGCGTCTTTAGAACGTATTTTTATTGAAAAGAGAATCTATAGAGATATTGAAGAAGAAGAGACTTGGGAAGGTGTTATTCAAGCCATTGACAAAGGTTTGAAACCTCATGTTAAACATTTGAAACGAGCAATAACTGTTGAAGATATTACGCGTTTGACAGAAATTAGAATTAAGCGTATTTCAAAATTTGATATTGATAAGGCACAACAAAAAATTGATGCTCTTGAAGATCAAATTGCTGAGGTGAAACATCACTTAGCAAATCTAATTGATTACGCTATTGCTTATTTCCAGCGTTTGAAAAAAGAATATGGAGAAGGTAGAGAGCGTAAAACAGAAATAAGAACGTTTGAAGATGTTGACGCGACAAAGGTGGTTATTAGAAACACAAAATTATATGTAAATAGAGCTGAAGGGTTTATTGGAACCTCGCTTCGTAGAGACGAATATGTTTGCGATTGTAGTGATATTGACGATATTATTGTGTTTACCCAAGATGGAAAAATGATGGTGACTAAGGTTGGTAGTAAAACCTTCGTAGGAAAGGATATTATCCATGTTGCAGTCTTTAAAAAGAAAGACAAACGTACAATTTACAATATGATTTATCGCGACGGAAGTAAAGGCTCTACTTATGTAAAGCGTTTTGCCGTTACATCGATGACAAGAGATAAAGAATACGATTTAACCAACGGATCTAAAAGTTCGAAACTGTGGTATTTCTCGGCTAACCCAAATGGAGAGGCAGAGGTCATTACAGTTCACTTGAGGCAAGTTGGTAGTATTAAAAAGTTGAAATGGGACTTAGATTTTGCAGATGTTCTTATCAAAGGGAGAGCTTCAAAAGGAAATTTAGTGACTAAATATTCTGTAAAGAAAATTGAACTTAAAGAAAAAGGAGTGTCAACTCTAAAGCCTCGTAAAATCTGGTTTGATGATACCGTTCAGCGACTTAACGTTGATGATCGTGGAGAATTAATTGGAGAATTTAGAGGAGAAGACAGGTTACTTATTATTACGCAATCTGGAAATGTAAAAACCATTCTCCCAGAATTAAGTACACATTTTGATGATGACATGATTGTGTTAGAAAAATGGGTTCCTAAAAAACCAATTTCTGTGGTGTATTATAATGGCGAAAAAGACATGTATTATGTGAAACGTTTTTTAATTGAGAATGAGGGTAGAGAAGAGTCTTTTATTTCGGAACATCCAGATTCTCAGTTGGAAATTGTGTCCACAGATTGGAAGCCAATGGCCGAAATAGAATTTAAGAAAGAACGAGGCAAAGACCGAAAAGATAATGAGGTTGTTAATCTAGAAGAGTTTATCGCAATAAAAGGGATTAATGCGCTTGGCAACCAGTTAACCAAAGAAAAAATCAACCAAGTTAATTTGTTAGATCCTTTGCCGTATGAGGCTCCTGAAGAAAAACCAGCAGAAGAAATAGAGGTTGTGAGTGAAACTGTTGAGCCTTCTGATGCCAATAGTGTTTCCGAAGCGAAAAACGAAGATAACCCTCAAGCTGATAACGGCTCTGAAAAAGGAGGAGAAGATGATGATCAGGGACAAATCACATTGTTTTAAGAGCGTGATTATGATTTCCGTTTTTTCTTAGCGCTCTTGTTAATTCTATAATTTAAGAATTCAACAAATAGTGAGAAGGCAATAGCAAAATATAAATAACCTTTTGGTATTGCGCCAACCTTGTTTCCAAAGAAAGATGTATGAGATAAGTGGGCTGCCTCTGTAATAAGCATAAAACCAATTAAAATTAAAAAGGCAAGACCTAGCATTTGAATACTTGGGTTGGTGTCTATAAAACGACGAATTGGGTTGGCAAATATGATCATGATCGCAATAGAAATCATTACCGCAATAATCATTAATACTAAAGTGTAATTATGGTTTGGGTGTAAGCCATTAGTCATTCCAACAGCTGTAAGAATAGAATCTATTGAAAAAATAAAATCAATAATCAATATCTGCACTAAAGCATTCGAGAGTGTAGTTATTTTTTTTCCTTTTATTTGGTCTTCATCATGCTCTGGAAAGTTTACTTTTTCCCTTATCTCGGATGTGCTCTTATAGATTAAAAACAAACCGCCTACGAACAAAATTAGTGCTTGCCAACTTATATGGAGCTCAATCCAACTGGTTTCAAAATGATAAAAAGGTTTTGAAAGTCCAACGAGAAAAGACACGAAAAACAACAAAATAACGCGCTGCACCAAAGCAAGTATAAGTCCGATATTTGTGGCTTTACTTCTTTCATTTTCAGGGAGTTTATTTGCAGCTATAGAAATAAAAACAATATTATCTATACCTAAAATAATCTCTAAAAACGTCAACGTTAGCAATGCCATAATAGCGTCACCTGTCAATAAGAACTCTAACATATTACTTTATTTTTTTAGCAGTACCCTTTTCAACACGTTGCTTTTTGTAATCTTCTTTTACTGCCAATTTATATTCAAATGTATAAGAATCTTCCGTAGTACTTAATATCTTAAAATGTATGGCTTTTTGTTCATCTCGACTTTTTGGATGCAGTTCTTTTTGAATAAACTCACAGTCGTTAATCCAGCGTATAGATGCCGAATCTACTTTATTATCGAAGTAATCAATATTATACTCGGGAGTTCTCACAAAAGTGCCAGTTTTTTCAACGCCATCTACCATAAAAGTAAATTCAAAAGTGCCAGTTTTAAAATCGGCACAATTGCGTTCTACTTCATAGCAGTTTATGAAAAGCAAAGGAAGTAATAAGAGAAAACGGTAGCGCATAGAATTTGTTTTATACAAAATTACAAAACCGAACGCGATTTCCTTGAAATCTGAACATATTCATTAGTAAAAATA
The DNA here is from genome assembly GCF_947492715.1 of uncultured Psychroserpens sp. GTDB lineage: Bacteria > Bacteroidota > Bacteroidia > Flavobacteriales > Flavobacteriaceae > Psychroserpens. The sequence goes on along the minus strand of NZ_CANLNS010000002.1, from coordinate 326,280 downwards.
GACCTACAAGGATTGACGAGCTAAGACTGTTCAAAATTTTTAAATGTACCATCCTTGTAAAAAATAACGATACGGTCAATGTCTTTGTCATGAGAAGGAGAAGGAGAAGGTGTTGTGTGATTTGCGATCGACTTTTGTTTTGTTTCCGAAACTTGAGGTGTATGAGCTTCTTTTTGTTTTGAAGGAAAATGTCCTTTGCCATTCATTAGCCAATATAATTCTACTTCAGGGAAGGAGGAGAGTACTTTTAAAACGAAGTCCAAACTGGGTTTATTTCTACCCGATAATATATGAGATATACTAGAACGTTGCACACCAATTTTTTCAGCAAAAGACGAGGCTGATTCTCCGTAAAAATTGATGACTTTTTGTAGTCTTTTTGTAAATTCTTCGTTGTTTATCATTGACAACACTGCGGTTTAACATTGTAACGTTACAAAGGTAAACAAATTGCATTCTTAATGCTAAAATAAGTTGACATATATTATTATTATTAAAATTAACAGTTTAAATAGCGGTGTATAATTGTCTAGTTTTAAAATATTTGAATGTTTAATGTGATTTGTTTTGAGAATTTTGCAACTACTAATTTGCAAGCTGTGTGAATTTGTATACAAATTGATAAACTCAAGAGGTCATGTGTGCAATTGTAATGTTTACAATTGTAAATTATCAAATGTTTACCTTTGTCTCTATTAATTATAAAGCATGCAATTAGAAACGCTTATTTCATTATTTAAAACTCATAAAGAACAGACTCTTTTTGGGCGGTATATTCATCATGAAATGATAGTGTCTTTGTTGAAGAAATTTGAAGAAAATTTTGTCATCCATAATGTTGGCCAATCGGTAAATGATATTCCTATATATTCAATTCGATTAGGAGTTGGTCCAAAGAAAATTTTGATGTGGTCACAAATGCATGGCAATGAAAGTACCACAACAAAGGCTGTTTTCGATGTACTAAATGTGTTTTCTGATGAAAATGGGTTATTAGATGCGGTTTTAGAGGAGTGTTCGATTGTTATTATCCCAATTTTGAATCCAGATGGAGCAAAGGCTTATACTAGGTTTAATGCCAATGCTGTTGATTTAAACAGGGACGCTCAAAATCTTTCCCAACCAGAAAGTGTTATACTTCGTAGTGTATTTGAGGATTTTCAACCTGATTTTTGTTTTAACCTTCATGGTCAACGCACGATATTTAGCGCAGGAAGAAAACCTAAGTCTGCAACGGTGTCCTTCCTTGCTCCAGCACAAGACGAAGACCGATCCGTAACAACCACGCGAAAAATTGCAATGGATGTGATTGTAGAAATGAATGAAAACCTTCAGGCCCAAATAAAGGACCAGGTTGGGATCTATGATGACGGATTTAATATTAACTGCGTAGGCGATACGTTTCAGGCGTCTAACGTTCCAACGATTTTGTTTGAAGCAGGGCATTTTGCTAATGACTATGATAGAGAACAGACACGAGAATTTATCTTTCAGTCACTATTAGTGTCGTTAGAATATATTGCTACAACAGACATTAAAGGGGATCATTATAAATCGTATGTTGAAATCCCTAGAAATGAAAAAACGTTTTATGATATTGTAATAAGGGATACGAGTGGTTTGGATATTGCAATTCAGTTTCAAGAAAAACTAATTGATGGAGAGATAAAGTTTGTTCCTAAAATTGAAAAAATATGCGATTTAAGCGATTTTCATGGACATAAAGAGTTGTATGCCAATGGACATCAGGTGTTTGGAGAGAATAATACTACAATTGAGGTGGGTAGCGAAATCGATTTCGTAAGGATTGGTAATGAAAAATTCTTACTAAAACTGTAAAAAAGTCGATTTTTGATGCAATATCTTTAAAGAAATTGCATTATTTTTGTATTATATTTACTAAAAAGAATGAAAATGGCAAAATTCAAATTAGATGAAATCGATCATCAAATTTTAGATATGTTAATCGATAATACAAGGATTCCTTTTACAGATATTGCTAAAAAGTTGGTGATTTCGGCAGGAACAGTGCATGTTAGAGTTAAGAAAATGGAAGAGGCAGGAATAATTAGAGGGTCATCATTAACGTTAGACTATCAAAAATTAGGATACTCATTTATTGCTTATGTTGGAGTGTTCTTAAATAACACGTCTCAAACAAAATTTGTTCTAGAACGTATTGCTGAAATACCTTATGTTACAGTGGCTCACATAACAACAGGTAAGTTTAATATCTTTTGTAAGGTAAGGGCTAAGAACACGTCTCATGCTAAAGATATTATCTTTATGCTAGACGATATAGAAGGGATTTATAGAACAGAAACTATGATTTCTTTAGAGGAGAGCATTAATGATAAAAAGCGATTAATGCACACTATTTTTAATGAACTATAACTATTTTAACATTTATAAATTAACCCTTTGTCATGAATTTGATGAAGGGTTTTTTGTTGCTTATAATTTGTAAACAAGAACTACTATGACAAAAGACGATTTATTAAAAAATGAGTATAACCCTTATTATGATAGGTATATTGAAAAATCAGGCTCCTTAACATTGAAGGTAGGCTTAAAAGAAAATGGCGATGCGACTATTGCTTTTTTAGAGTCTATTCCTGAAGATAAACTAGAGTATAGATATGAGGAAGGTAAATGGACCATTAAAGAAATTATCCAGCATTTAATTGATACAGAACGTGTGTTTACTTATAGAGCTCTGTGTATAGCAAGGCAAGACAAAACCTTGTTTCCGGGTTATGATCAGGATGAATATGCTGCTAATTGTGAGGCTAATAAGCGTTCAATGATTAGTTTGATGAATGAGTATAAGGCTGTTCGTTTAGCCACTATAATTTTGTTTGACAGCTTTTCTGAAGATATGTTAACCAGAATAGGAACAGCGAGTAATAGCAATTTATCTCCAAGAGCAGTTGCGTTTATTACTATTGGACATGAGAATCATCATTGTGGTATTATAAAAGAGCGATATCTTTAAAAAAAAAAAACCACTTCAATTGAAGTGGCTTTTGTGAATGTATACTATTTGTTTTAGAACCTGTACCTAATGCTTAAGGCGATATCAAAATCTAAATCGTCTCTAAAATCACCAAAGCCAAATTCAGGCCTTGCGTCTAAAGAAAGCTGTAAAGGAATGTCAAAATTATACTCAATTCCTACGTCGCCCGCAATAAACAAAAATGTTTCACTGTCATCTGCGCCATTCGGAACATTGTCAAAGTTATAAGATCCAACACCTCCACCAGCACCAGCGTACCAATTAAATCCATCGTCTATATTCCATACCCATTGGTATAAACCAGTAAGTTTAAAGCCATCGTAATTATTTCCGCTTCGTAATCCTAAATCAAGTTCTAAACGGTTATTATCACCAAGCGCTTTTTGGTAAGAGATTTCTGCTCCAAAACCATCACTGTCTCCCAAACGTAGACCAATAGCATGATCTGAAATATCTTGAGCGTTAACGGCAGTTAAACCCATAAAAGCCAATGCTACTAAAAATAATTTTTTCATAAAATTTAAGTTTTTGTTGTTAATAATTAAATACGAATATGAATAAGACCCATTAAGGGGTCGAATGTCACAGTTTCGGTTTAACTTTACAAAAATAACGCCAAAAAAAAGGTTTTATTAAATTTATTTTTAGTTTTATAAACAGAGTTATTCATATATGATAAGTACATCACAATTGCAAAATTTGTCCTCACAGTTAGAAGGTGAGTTGTATTTTGATAACTTAATGAAGGCTATATACGCCACAGATGCTTCCGTATACAGAATGTTGCCTCTCGCTGTAGCGGTTCCTAAAACGAAGAATGATATAATGCGTCTTGTGAAATTTGCCAAAACGTATAAAACAGCTTTAATACCAAGAGCAGCTGGAACATCATTGGCTGGGCAATGCGTTGGAACTGGTATTGTGGTTGATATCTCAAAGTACTTTAATAAGATAATTAATATTGATGAAAAGCAGCGAACTGTGACTGTTCAGCCTGGAGTTGTAAGAGATGAACTGAATGCTTACTTGAAGCCTTTCGGGCTGTTTTTTGGTCCTAATACTTCAACATCAAATCGTTGTATGATAGGAGGGATGGTTGGTAATAACTCGTCTGGGACTACTTCTATTAAATACGGAGTTACACGTGATAAGGTTTTAAAGTTAGACGTCGTTTTGAGTGATGGAAGTGAAGTTGTTTTTTCTCACCTGTCTAAGCAAGAGTTTGATGAGAAACTTAAATATGACACACTCGAAGGTGATATCTATAGAACATTAAAAACGGCATTAGAATCAGATCGTGTAAAAAAGCAGATAAAAGATAATTTCCCTAAGCCTGAAATTCATAGAAGAAATACAGGATATGCTATTGATAAATTAATTGAAAGTGAGGTGTTTGAAACTTCTGAGAAAGCTATTAATGTTTGTGATCTCTTGACAGGAAGCGAGGGTACCTTGGCATTTACAACAGAAATTACGTTACAGTTAGACGAACTTCCTCCTGCCGAAAATATTATGGTTGCTGCGCATTTTAGGTCTATTGAGCATTGTTTAGATGCTGTTGAGTTGGTGATGAATTATGATCTGTACACTTGTGAAATGTTAGATAAGACTATTTTAGATCTTACTAGACATAATAAAAAGCAACAGGCTAATCGCGAGTTTATTGATGGTGATCCTGAGGCTATTTTAATGTGTGAGTTAAAATCTGATGATAAGTCAGAATTAACAAAAAAAGCGGGATTATTAATTGATGATCTTAAATTGTCAGGGTTGGCCTATGCAAATGTATTACTTGAAGGAGGAAGAATTGATCAAGCAAATGAACTGAGAAAGGCAGGCTTGGGTTTGTTAGGGAATATGATTGGTGATGAAAAAACAGCTGCCTGCATTGAAGATACTGCAGTGGCTTTGGAAGATTTATCAGAATATATCAAATCATTTTCTCAACTAATGGAGACTCATAACCAGAAACCTGTCTATTATGCGCATGCTGGAGCAGGAGAGTTGCATTTGCGTCCTATTCTTAATCTAAAGAAAAAGTCTGATGTTAAGTTGTTCAGAGAAATTACCACAGATGTTGCTCATTTGGTAAAGCGATTTCAGGGCTCTATGAGTGGTGAGCATGGCGATGGTATTGTGCGAGCAGAGTTTATTCCTTTAATGATCGGGGATGAAAACTACGCTATCTTAAAACAAATAAAATCAGTTTTTGATCCAGAAAATATTTTTAATCCAGGTAAAATTGTAGAGGCTTTTCCTATGGACAAGTCGCTTCGTTATGTGCCTGATAGGGAAGAGCCTGAAATTGAAACGGTTTTAGATTTTTCTGACACGCTTGGTATATTGAGAGAGGCTGAAAAGTGTAATGGTTCTGGGGATTGTAGGAAGTTACCAGAATTTGGAGGAACAATGTGCCCGAGTTATCGTGCTACCAGAAATGAAAAGGATACTACCAGAGCAAGGGCTAATGCACTTCGTGAATTTTTGACACATTCCGAAAAAGAAAACAGATTTGATCATAAAGAGTTAAAGGAGGTTTTTGATTTGTGTTTGAGTTGTAAGGCATGTGCAAGTGAATGCCCGAGCAGTGTAGATGTGGCAAGATTAAAAGCTGAATTTCAATATCAATATCAAAAGGCAAACGGGATACATTGGCGTACAAAGTTGTTTGCTTATAATAATACTATAAATCGCTATGGAAGTCGACTTCCAAGATTATCAAATGCGATGTTTTCCAATGGGTTAACAGCTTCAGTTTTAAAGAAAATCTTCGGAATCGCTAACGCTAGAACATTTCCTAGAATATCAAGTAAAAGTTTATATAAAACATTTGAAACTATTAAAAATAAAGGAAATAGAAATGAAGAATTAAAAGATGTTTATCTATTTAATGATGAATTCACAAATTACTTAGACACATCTATTGGCATCGATGCAATAGAACTACTTACAGCGTTAAATTATAATATTATCCTTATAAAACATCCAGAATCTGGGCGTGCTTTTTTGTCGAAAGGACTGTTAGACAAAGCGAAAGCATATGCGAATAGAAATGTAGAGCTTTTTAAAGATTTAATTTCAAAGGATGCACCACTTATTGGTATTGAACCATCTGCAATTTTAACTTTCAAAGATGAATATCTTCGGTTGGCAGATGATAAAGTTTCGGCTAATAAGATCGCTGAACATACGTATTTAGTTGAAGAGTTTATACATCAAGAAATTGAATGTGGTCATATTACATCAGATCAGTTTACTTTGGAAGCAAAGCGCATAAAGTTTCACGGACATTGCCATCAAAAGGCATTATCAAATCAACTGTCAAGTTTTGCAATTTTGAATTTACCTAAAAATTATGAAGTGACAATCATTCCTAGTGGTTGTTGTGGGATGGCTGGAAGTTTTGGTTATGAAAAAGAACACTATAAAGTGAGTATGCAAATTGGAGAACAGACACTTTTTCCTGCAATTAGACGTGCAAACGATACTGTTATGATTTCAGCAAACGGAACAAGTTGTAGACATCAAATCAAAGATGGAACAGAACGAGAAGCATTACATCCTATAACTATTTTAAGACAGGCTTTAATCTCAAATTAGGTTATTAACTGTAAATTATTAAATAATTAGTGAATTGAATACAAGTGCTTTATTGAATTCTGTTTTTGTTTCTCTATTTTTACGACTACATTAGCGTAAAATCTTAATTTATGGCAGGAAATTCCTTTGGAGAAATTTTTAAGTTATCGACATTTGGGGAGTCACATGGTGTGGCTATTGGAGGTTTAATAGATGGTTGTCCTGCTGGATTAGAATTAGATTTTGATGCCATTCAAAAAGAGCTTAATCGTAGAAAGCCTGGTCAATCTGAAATCGTTACACAGCGAAAAGAACCAGACACAGTATCTTTTTTATCTGGAATTTTTGAAGGAAAAACTACGGGAACTCCAATTGGGTTTACAATACATAATACAAATCAAAAATCAAAAGACTATTCGCATATTAAAGATGTGTATCGACCAAGCCATGCCGATTATACCTATGAACAAAAGTATGGTATTCGTGACTATAGAGGAGGAGGACGCAGTTCTGCTCGTGAAACTGCTTGTCGTGTTGTTGCTGGAGCCATTGCTAAACAGTTACTGAGCTCAATTAAAATTAATGCCTATACCTCTTCGGTTGGTGATTTGTTTTTAGAGAAACCATATCAGGATTTAGATTTTTCAAAGATAGAAAGTAATGTTGTGCGTTGTCCTGACGACTCAATTGCTGAGCAGATGATAGCCAAAATAAAGGATGTTCGTAAAGAAGGAGACACGATAGGAGGTACAGTGACTTGTGTACTTCAAAATGTACCTGTAGGATTAGGCGAACCGGTTTTTGATAAACTACATGCACAACTTGGTAAAGCCATGCTATCAATAAATGCTGTTAAAGGTTTTGAATGTGGTAGCGGATTTTGTGGTGCAAAAATGAAAGGAAGTGCTCACAACGATTTGTTTAATGAAGATGGTACTACAAAAACCAATTTGTCTGGCGGTGTCCAAGGTGGTATTAGCAACGGAATGGACATCTATTTTAGAGTAGCATTTAAACCTGTAGCAACTATAATTCAAAAACAAGACGCTTTAGATCGTTCTGGAAATATTGTTGAAATGCAGGGCAAAGGTCGACATGACCCTTGCGTGGTGCCTAGAGCTATCCCAATTGTAGAGGCTATGGCGGCACTGGTATTAGCAGATTTCTATTTATTGAATAAGATATATAACTAAACATAATAATTCCTTTTTCGTTAGGAAAAGATTAAATACTACATATGAAAAAATTAGCATTACACTGGAAAATTTTAATAGGAATGTTATTGGGTCTAATATTCGGTTTTGTTATGCTTCAAGTTGGAGGAAGAGAATTTACCGAAGATTGGATAAAGCCAATAGGATCGATTTTTGTTAAATTATTGAAGCTAATTGCAATTCCGTTAATACTGGCATCATTAATTAAGGGTATTTCAGATTTAAAAGACATTTCTAAATTTAAAAATATTGGATTACGAACGATTGGAATATACATAGTAACCACAGTTATAGCTATTTCAATTGGATTAGCATTAGTGAATATTTTATCACCAGGAGATGGTGTTTCTGAAGAGACAATTACAAAGCTAACAGAGACGTATTCTCAAAATAGTAGTGTTAAAGCAAAAATTGCCGAAGCCTCAAAGCAAATGGATACTGGACCTTTGCAATTTCTAGAAGATATGGTTCCTGATAATGCCTTCAAAGCCTTAGGGAATAATAAACTAATGCTTCAAGTCATTTTCTTTGCAATATTTTTGGGTATATCAATGCTACTTATTGGAGAAGAACGTGCCAAACCTATGAAGAATTTGTTTGACTCACTAAATGATATTGTTTTGAAAATGGTGGATTTAATAATGCTAACTGCTCCTGTTGCAGTTTTTGCATTATTGGCAAATGTCGTGGTGTCTTCTGATGATCCAGACATTTTATATGCCTTGTTAAAATATGCTGGTGTGGTAGTAGCTGGGTTAATTTTAATGATTGTTTTTTATGCTATTCTCGTAGCTACATTTACAAAGAAAAACCCATTTTGGTTTTTAAAGCAAATAAGCCCTGCCCAACTACTGGCTTTCTCAACCAGCAGTAGTGCCGCAACGTTACCAGTAACTATGGAGCGTGTTGAAGAGCATATTGGTGTTGATAAAGAAGTGTCGAGTTTTGTATTACCAGTAGGCGCAACGATTAACATGGATGGTACAAGTTTATACCAAGCCGTTGCAGCAGTATTTATATTTCAGGCACTTGGACTCGATTTAACTTTTGCCGATCAAATCACTATAGTTTTGACAGCCTTGTTGGCATCTATAGGTAGTGCTGCTGTACCAGGAGCAGGAATGGTAATGCTAGTGATTGTTTTAGAATCTGTTGGTCTTCCGCCACATTTATTGCCAATAGGTTTAGCACTTATATTCGCAGTAGACAGACCATTAGATATGTGTAGAACAGTTGTAAATGTTACAGGTGATGCTACAGTGTCTATGGTTGTAGCTAAATCGGTGGGTAAACTAGGAGAACCTAAAGTAGAAAATTGGGACGATAATTATGAAGACGTAAAATAGTTTCAGTAAACAATTTTTATTTTTAAATTTAACCATATCAACCAAAATAATTGACTATGAATGTTTGTTTTATCATGTATCCTTGGGAACAGATAGATCCTGAAAATGATACGAGCTTAGCCTTAATAAAAGAATGCGCAAAAAGAGGTCATGGTGTTGCGATGTGCACGCCTGCTAATTTGACTATTAGAGATAGTGTTACAAATGCGTTTTGCACAGTTATTAATCGTATGGAGAAGGTGCCTTCTACATTGAAGGCTTTTTATAATAAAGCCCAATTGAGAGAAGAAATGTTACCACTTGCTGGTTTTGATGCTATTTTCTTTAGGGCAAATCCACCTTTAGATCCAATCATGCTTAATTTCTTAGATTCGGTAAAAGACGATGTCTTTATCGTAAATTCTTTACAAGGTATGCGTGAGGCAAATAATAAATTATATACAGCGGCATTTGGAGATGCACATAGTAATATTATACCGAATACGCATGTTTCAAAAAATAAAAACTATCTCATTCAGCAAATTAAGGAGTCAAAGGCAGACAAAATGATATTAAAGCCTTTAAATGGCTTTGGAGGTTCTGGTGTGATACTTATTGAAAAGTCTGCAATGAGCAACATTAACTCGTTATTAGATTTTTATATTACTAGTGGTGATGGTACTTCGAATTATGTAATACTTCAAGATTATATTGAAGGTGCAGATCAAGGTGACGTTAGAATTTTACTTCTTAATGGGGAACCTGTAGGCGCTATGAAACGTGTTCCAGGGTCTGATGATCATCGCTCTAACGTATCTGCTGGTGGTTCTGTTCAAAAACATACATTAACTAAAGCTGAAAAAGCATTGTGCAAACAAATTGGTCCGAAACTTGTCAAAGACGGACTCTATTTTGTTGGTATTGATGTTATTGGTGGGAAACTTGTTGAAGTTAATGTGATGTCTCCTGGCGGGATTACTTACATTAACAAAGTGTATAAAAGTAAAATTAGGGTTGAAGAACGCGTTATTGACTTTCTAGAAAGTAAAGTTGTGGATCAGCTACAAGCATTTGATAGACGTACACGTTTGAGAAAAACAGTTGAAGATGCATAGAACTGATGGGTTTCCATCACCTGTTGTGAGTTGTGAATGGCTACTTAAAAACCGTCACAAGAAGGAACTTGTTGTTCTTGATGCTAGTGTATATTCTGAAAGCGAATCTTTAGCTCGAAAAATTATTTCTGAAGCCAAATACGTCGATATTAAGCGAAAATTGAGCGACAGCAATGGCGAATTCCCTAATACCTTTCCTTCACAAGTACAATTTGAAATAGAAGTTAGAAAACTCGGCATTAATAATGAGTCTTTGATTGTCGTTTATGATAATAAAGGTGTGTATTGGAGTCCGAGAGTTTGGTGGTTATTTAAATCTTTCGGACATCAAAATGTGGCTGTATTGGATGGTGGACTTCCTGAGTGGCAACGACTAGGTTTTGAAACAACCTTTTATAGAGAACATCAATTAAATCAACATGGAAATTTTACAGCAAATTATCAAGCAGATAAGATGCGTTTTTTTTATCATATTAATGAGATTTCCAAAAATGAAGATGCCATAATTTTAGATGCACGTTCAGAAGATCGTTTTAAAAGTATTATTCCAGAACCTAGAGCGGGCTTAAGGAGCGGAACAATACCAAACTCCGAAAACCTTCCGTACACTTCTTTATTTGATGGCCATTGTTTAAGGCCTAAAGAAGACTTAAAAACTATTTTTAGTGCTTTTAATATTGGGTCACGAAAACTTACGTTTTCATGTGGTTCTGGAATTACAGCTTGTATTTTGGCATTGGCTGCAGAAATTGTAGGAATAAAAAACCTGTCTGTTTATGATGGATCTTGGACAGAATACGGCACATTAACTAAATAATTTGGTATGCAAAAATTAAATAAATGGTTATTGAATAACATCTTTGGAATGTCTTTGTTTCTGGCTTTATCAGGCATTTCCTTTCAGTTTGTTTACATGTATGATTTTATGAATACTGGAGGCAGTAAATGGATTAGCCTAATTTTTAATTATGGTTATGCTAATTTTAATTTCTTTAGAGCAGATGTTTTTGAGTTTAAGTTTAATATAGAAGAGAGCTCATATTCCTCTATGAGTTATTTAAATTTCGTGTTCTATATACTATTCTTAATTTCAGTCATTGTCTATAAACTTTCAAGATTTAAAGAATCTAAAGTGCTCAAGTTTTGTTATAGTTTTTTGTTCTTGTTTGCATTAATAGCAATGCTATTTAGACTTTATTATCTATTACTTAATACTCAGCCAGGTAATGAAATGATTGTTTTTTCATTACTTTATTTCGTGAAGGCCATTGTTTTATTTTATGTGTGTTATTTGTATTTGAACTCGTGGAAATCACAACGTATATATATTGATACTGAAAAAGTGATTTTACCAGATTTTAAATCCTTTACGTTAAAGCGGGCAGAATGGTATCAACGGCTCATGCATTACATTTTGGATATATTTCTAATAATGAGCATCTTTTCAGTGTATATTTTTGACTTTAACTTTAGGGGATTAGTATCATCTTTAGAGTTAGCTGTTGGTGAACATTTTGCTGCTACTATTATTTTCTTTGTGTTTAGTTCGTTTTATTTCTTAGTCTTTGAAGGTTTTTTTAAAGCTACACCAGCGAAGTATTTAAGTCAAACCAGTGTCGTAAATCTTAATAACGAAGTTGTTAGCTTCTCGAATGTTTTAGGCAGAACGCTTTGTAGACGTATTCCTTTTGATGCCTTTTCATTTTTTGGTAAATTAGGATGGCATGATAGTTTGGCCTATACAACAGTGGCTAAGCAAGAGCGCGAACCGTTTAAGTATAGAGCCATATACATTGTTTTTTTGATTGCACTTATAGCCTTATTTTTGTATAAATGTATGGACGAATTTAGAATATTTTAAAACTTCATTATGGAAAAGCTAAGCATTGAACAGATCATTGAACATATCAATAATGAAAAGATATTTCATGCTGTAGCCGAAGATTATTCATTTAGCATCAAAATTGATGCCTATGTACATTATGCTTGTGGTGCAGTACATGATGGTCACCAATTTAGGAAAGAACTTTGGGGTAACTGCATACATACAGAGTATGAACGTTGGTATGAAGAAGATCCTGAAACAAAAAACATGATAAATTCACACCCAATTGTTATTGCTGGTTGTGATTCACGTTTTGAATATGATTTAAATAGAGCTCCTGAAGATGCCGTTTTTGATACGGCTTGGGGAAAGGAATTATGGCATGAGCCACTTTCCGAAGAACAAAAAAGCAAAAGTCTCGAAAAACACAAGAATTTCTATAAAGTTGTTTATGCGTTAATAGCTAAACTAGAGCATAAATTTGGTGTGGCTATAGTTTATGATATGCACAGTTATAATTGGAAACGATGGGATAGGGAAGTGCCAACTTGGAATTTGGGTACTTCAAATGTTGATAATGATAGGTTTGGCGCTGATATTGAGTTATGGAGACAGGCTTTGTCTGAGTTACGGCTTCCTCATGCTATTAAATCGACCTCGAAAATTAATGACACCTTCCAAGGGAATGGATATTTCTTAAAATTTATTACCAAAAACTTTCAAAATACCTTAGTTTTGGCAACCGAAATTGCTAAGGTTTATTGTGATGAATATGATTACATCATTTATCCTGAGGTTGTCGCTAGCGTTGAAGAACAATTGAGAGCCATATTGCCAGAGCATGCCACTAATTTTTACAATAAGTACGCCTAAAATGCCACAAATTACAAGTACAGACGAATACCAAGATTTATTTGATATCGATGCAAATTTGAATCGATTAGTAAAAAAAATTGAAGTACTTAATTATATCAACCCTTTGAATATTCAACGCGAGAAAAAGCAGTTTTTTTCGTCCAAGTTTAATTATGATCCTGTATTTAAGTATCCAAAGATGAAATTTAATGGATATAAGTTACATCGCCTGTTCTTTTCACAGCGGTTAGAGCGCATATCTGATGAAGAAATTAGACAGTTGTATGAAGACGTTATTTATGAATACTCTGGCTTAATAGAATGTATTGAAACCATTAACCAAGGGCGCAAATTTTATTTTAACAGTCTTAAGAGTTTTGGAACACCTACTGAAAAGGAGATTGATAATGCTAAATTTATCTTACGATTTGACGATAGTGATTTTGATGAGGAAATGTTGCCTATTTTTTCGGCTTCGGATGCTGTAGATTATTTTAATGAGTATTCGAAACGTTATGATTTTAACTATAATATCAAGTTGTCAACGAATTTATCGGCAGCTGCAATGGTTTTAAATCATTCACAGACCTTGGTGCTGCATAAGAATCATAAATTCAGTAAAAACCAACTAAAAGTCTTAACTAATCATGAAATTGGTGTGCACATGGTTACAACGTTTAACGGTTTGGCACAACCGCTCAAGGTGTTTTCAAATGGATTTCCAAATAATGTAGAGACTCAAGAAGGGTTAGCGGTTTACTCCGAATATATGTCTGGATGTTTAACGATGAAACGCCTTAAGGAACTAGCATATCGGGTTATTGCTGTTGATACTTTAAATAAAGGCTATAGTTTTGCTGACACGTTCGATTTGTTATATAGCCAATATAAACTTAATAGAGATAAGGCATTTTCAATTACGCTGCGTGTGCATCGAGGTGGTGGATTTACAAAAGATCATCAATATTTGAGTGGTATTAATCGCGTTTATAATTATGCTAAAAGTGATGGTGATCTGGATATTTTACTCACAGGTAAAGTCTCCTTAGATTATATTGATACTATTAAAAAATTACAAGATAAAGGACTCGCAATACCATCCAAACATTATACCGACGCCTATCTTACTAACGACAACTCCAATAAAAACTTAGACTTTATCTTAAAAAGTCTAAAATAAAAGCCTTAAAGCCAACAATTCTAATCTGAAGTTGTGTACTTCAGAAACTTCTTTAATGTTTAGACCTTTACGTTAAAGAAGAGCTTAATTAATTCCTTACTAACAGAAGTAGGGCTCAAGCTGAATATGTCACTTTAAGACTTTATAATTTTCAACTATCAAATTCTAAAAAATAATTCTTAAAAAATGTTTTAACAATGTTATTGTTTCGTTAAAACTAATGGTTCCATGATATCGTGATATGTTACCCATTTTGTTGCTTCTTTTTATAAATTAACACGTTTATATTTTGGATATTTTACGATATACGAGAATGTGTACGTTTCTTTTTTATTTGCAGGAATGTTAACATTCCACTTTAAAATTCCTTTTTTATCGTTATACTCTGAGCTGCCCGTTTCTATGTCATCTATTTTTATTTCTTTGTTCTGGCTAATAGGAATCCTATCATACAGTACTAAATCTATGGCAGCCGATTTGTTGTTCTTTACTTCAATCTCATAATGCTTAGATATAATTTTATTGCTTCCTATAAAAGCCTTCTTTTTGAAATCTGTTGGTTGTGTCCGCTTTACAACTACATTTGGATCTACACCCAATGAGATGGTTAATTTTTCTGTAGTGCTTTGAGGATTGATATTAGTCTTTCCGGAATAGCTTCCTTCAAAATACACATTGGCTTCTGCAGGCAATAGGTTATACTGTTCCCAGTTATCAATTTTGGCTGTTAAAAAAACGTTTTCATTTAATACTGGAGCAGCAAAATAGGCGTAAGATGCAGGCACTTTATAATCTTCAATTTCTATAACGGTCACATCGCCATCTGTTGGTATTGTGTATGCTTTAGCAATTTCAAAGCGTGTATTGGTGATGCCTTCTTCAATAATATCACCTTTAGACGTGTGTTTTCCTTTTTTCGTTGTGATAACAATAGCACCGTTACTGCCTCTATTACCATAAATAGCAGTGCCTTCTGCTGCATCTTTTAACACCTGAAAAGATTTGATATCGTTTGGGTTTAATGCTCTAAAACTATACGCATCAACAGGAACACCATCTACAATATATAATGGCTCTACATTGCCATTAATTGTCCCAGCACCTCTTAGCGTTATAAAAGCATTGGCTCCAGGCTGGCCACTTCCGCTAGAAATATTTAATCCAGCAACTTGACCCTCTAGATGTTGTACGGCGCTCGAATTGAGATTCTTCCTTTTTGCTTTAGCACCGTAAGCTGCAATAACAACTTCATCTATACTTGCATCTGTGTCTAAAGACACGTTCATAATACTAGAATGAATTGGTAAGGTTTCGGTTTTCATACCTACATAAGAAAAAACTAATTCTTGTCCGCCAGCAGTTTGTAAAGAATAGTTGCCATCAAAATCGGTTTGTGTGCCGTTAGTTGTTCCCTTTTCTATAACGGTAGCTCCCGGAAGTGGTAAGCCGTCATTTGTTGAGGTAACCACACCAGACACTGTTTTTACTAAAGGATTAAACTTATAGTTGTAACTTTTGGTGGCTCTCTGACTTTGATAGTTACTATTGGCACTTATAAAGTTTAAATATTTGGGGTTTACATCGGGCTTTACATTGTTTGTGTTTGGATCGCTTGTAGATAATGTAAGTTTTACATTTTTCCAGTCGTTACCAGTGCTTTGATACACATGTGCCTTGTATACTAGTTGAATAGGTTCATTAATTTTTTCTGCTTTGATATCATAGATAGGAAACCATCCAGCTTTGCTAACATTATACTTGATTATTAAATTTAATTCTGAGGCGTTAGTAGAATTAAGTTTAACAGTAATCTCTCCTGTTTGTACTTTGTCATTTACATTTAGCTCGTTAAGTTGTTTCTTTAAATCTGAAATTTGAGCATTTAAGTCCTTTTTTACTTTATTAGACTTATAAATGTTTGATTTGATTTCTGTAGTTCGCGTACGGAAGTATGTGGCGAATTTTTGAAGTTTTTCAAGGTTTACTACCTCTGTCGAATTACCTAGCCTTCTGTTTTCGGTAATTAAATATAATTCTTCATTATATCCAGTAATGGCATGTTCTTCTACCTGAATTTGATCATATAAAGCTTTAATTTGATCTTGAATGGTTTCAACTTCCTCAGAACGGTCTTGTTTAGATAAATAGTTTATGCCGTAGTTAATCGATAAGACGGTAGCGTTATTAAGACCAGATATTTGGATACTACTTTCTTGAATGTTTGGTGAAAGTCTATCAAAGGTAAATGTCGTTGTGCCCTTTGGAAGTTTAATTTTCGCCGTACGCTCAATTTGTGCTCCGCTTAGATATACTGTGACTTCCTTTAATATTGAAGCTGTGCCTTTTTCAGTATTTCCAAAGCTAATTGCTGTAATTAAAACTAATAATAATGTTAACTTTTTCATGGTGTGCTGGTTTTGTTTATGGTAAAACTAGCTTACATTTTTGGTTGCTAAAACCAAACTTGAGCAAAGGTGTTTGTTGAATGAGCAAAGACGTATTTTGAATGAGGTTAGATTAAAAATAGTAATACCATGCATCTCATAGATGATTTTTGCATGTCTGGTTTTTTGAACAATTTTTTTGACGTTTATAACGATGTTTTTGCTCAAAACTTGGGTTATGATGTAGATTTATACTATAAATAATGTGCTATTAATCAAAAACATCTTAGACTAGATAATCCCTCTTTGATTAAAAATTATTTAAGAGTTAAATTAAGTTTTAATTAGTTGTTAATTATTAAAGTCCTTTTTCCCGAAAGGGCTTTTTTAATTTAAGAACTTTTCTTTTAAATCGGGTGTTGGAATCATGCAGGCTTCTTTTTTACCATACCATTTATAACGATTTTTTGCAATGTAATCGTATACCCAATTACGCATCACTGGAGGGACAATAAAGAATATCGCCATAAAAGATCTAGGGAACCCTAATTGTTTGGCAATTTTTAAAGCCGCTGTAGATTTGATCGAAAGTCCATTTTCATTAGAGTATAGTAGTATTGAATCTGTTTTAGAAGTATCAATTTTATAGTGATCAATAATTTGTTTTCCTACATGACTTTGTAAAGGAGCAAACATAAAGGTATTGGTTCTATCATATTTGATAACATATTGTACAGACGAATTACAAAGGTTGCAAACGCCATCAAATAAGATCAGTTGTTTATGTTTTGGTAGACTTTCTATCACATAACAAAGATACGACAACCAATTACAAGGTATTTAAAAATTGAGTTAAATCGTCAACTTTGTCTAAATCCAGTTTCTTTTTAAGACGAACCTATGAGTTGTAATGGAATGACAGAGATGGTCTTGAGGTTAAGTTAACGTATTCAATCACACGTTTATAAGATCTTTTCTTAACGGGGCGTTTCTAATATAGCTATTTTTTAGCTTCAACGAGTTCTAACAAATCTGTATTAACGTTAGTTGTGAAAATGCCATAGTTTACTATGGCCTTTCCTTTTTCTATACTATCTATACTGCCAATAGCTCTACCGTCATGCATACGTACTCGATCTCCAACTTTAAGGATAGGCTTCGGTTTTTCTACTTTGGCCTCTTTTTGTTTTGCCGATTTTTTCTTTTGCCTTATCACTGCAACCTTCTTTTCAGCTTCTTTTTTAACTTGTGCTTCTTTGGCTTTTTCGGCTCGTTTTTGTTTAGCCGAAACTTTCTTTCGCTTAGAGTTTTCTATTTGAACGAGCTTAAATAATTCTGCCATAAGCTCCTGTTTCTTCTTATTGTCAAAGTATTTTTCTGAAATATCGTTGAATTTCTGTCCGAGATAAATTAGCCGTTGATTAGAATCATATAGCTCTTGAAAGTTCTCAAGTTTCTTTTGAACCTTTGCATTAACTTCTTCTAGTTTATCTGCTTCAGATTGTTTTTTCTTTTCGTTTTCTTTAAGAGAGCGCTCTGTCTTTTCAAGTTTGCTGCGTTCTTTCTGAAGTTTTGCGATAGTGGCGTCAAAACGTACTTTGCCTCGCTCAATCTTTTTCTTAGCGCGATTAATTAAACTATAAGGAATACCGTTTTTTTGAGCCACCTCGAAGGTAAATGAGCTTCCTGCTTGACCTAAAATAAGATTAAACATAGGTTCTAAACTTTTCTCATCAAACATCATATTAGCATTTTGCATGAAAGGAAGTTCATTTGCTAATACTTTTAAGTTGGAATAGTGTGTTGTTATGATGCCATAAGCTTCACGATGATAAAACTCTTCTAAGAATGTTTCTGCAAGAGCACCACCAAGTTCTGGATCACTACCAGTTCCAAATTCGTCAATAAGAAAGAGTGTATTCTTGTTACATTTCCGAAGGAAAAAATTCATTTGTTTTAATCGATAGCTATAGGTACTTAAGTGATTTTCTATAGATTGATTATCTCCAATATCGCTAATGATGCGATCAAACAAACAGATGTTGCTTTTTTCATGTACAGGAATCAACAAGCCACTTTGAATCATAACCTGTAGTAGTCCAATGGTTTTTAGGGTAATACTTTTTCCTCCGGCATTTGGTCCCGAAATGACAATAATTCGATTCTTAGGATTTAAAATGATCGACTGCGGAAACGTTTTTTTACCTTCTAATTTATTTGATAAATAGAGTAGAGGATGGTAAGCGTCTTTCGCCTCGTAGGTTTTGTTAGTATTAATTTCTGGGCGAATAGCGTTTATAGATTGTGCATATTTAGCCTTAGCATAAACCACATCTAAATGCATCAAAAACTCTTGGTATTGTTGAAATAGCAGTGTATATGGTCTAACGAATTCTGTAAGATTTCTAAGGATTTTGTCAACCTCTTCACTTTCTTCAAACTCCAAGTTATTGAGTTCTCTGGCGTATTGAAATGTTTGCTCAGGCTGAACGTAAACAATGCTTCCCGTTTTGCTGCTGCCCATTATACTCCCTTTTACCTTACGTCTGTACATGGCCTTTACAGCCAATACGCGTTTGTTTTCTACAACAGATTCTCGAATATCATCTAAGTAATCGAGGTTGTGATAGGTGTTAAGCGCAGATGTGAAACTCTGATTTATTTTTCCTCTTACAGAATTAATTTGTTGTCTTAACTGATACAACGTGTCTGATGCATTATCTTTTACATCTCCAAAACGGTCAATAGTCGCGTCAATTTCGGTGACTATATGTTTAACCAATTCTAGATTTGACGATAGTTTAAATAGCGACGGATAGTAGTCGTCAAACTTCTTTAAAAATTTTACAATATCACTTACAGTCAAGTTAATTGAAGCGATTTTTTTAAAACTTTTAGTGTCTAGATAAGAATTTTCAATATGTAGAAGTTTGATCTCTTTTGTTATGGGTTCGAATCCATGATTTGGAATTCTATTGTCATTAGCAAAGGAAGAAACATACTCATTTGTGAATTCAAGAGATTGTAAGACGAGTTCACGCGTTGTAAAAGGTTTTATTTTTAAAGCCTGTACGCGACCTAAATCTGTAATACAGAGTTCTGCTACGTGTTGCAAAACTGAGTAGAACTCGATATCTTGTAATGTCTTTTCGTGAATATTAATCATTAGGTGTTACGTCTTTAGCTAAAAGTGCCAAAGGTAATTATTAAAACAAAGAAATAAAATGTTTAAAAACTATTAAAGATTATCTTTTAACGCGCTTTCCATTTTCGTCTTTATAATGACACACACAGTTATTCGGACTGTACAATCCTGCATTGTGAAGTTTGCGCTTAATTAACTCAGATGTTTTCATTTTAAAATTATCTAGAGGTGTAAATGCAAAGTTATTTGAACTTATTGATACATCTAAGCCATATACACAGTGCCACCAAGTTTGAGGAATGAATAACATCTCTCCAGGGTGAATTATAGTGTATTGTACATTGGCATTTTTAAAATTTGCATGCTTTGTGTCATCAAATTTTTCCATATTAACATCACTCAAACGAGAACCTGGTTCGTATTTATTGCTTGGATACATAGATGTTTTAGTTTCTTTAGGGTTGACTAAAAACACGAGCTTTCGACCTTCAATAAGCGCTAATATGTTATTGGCTAATCGATCTGTATGCCAACCAGTGAGTGTGCCTGATGGTCCTATCCATAATGATGTTGAATTCCTTACAGTATTTTTTGATACTAACGAAAAATCTACATGTTCTAATAATTCAGGAAACATTTCCGCTATGGGCATATTGCCTAGGTAAGTTTCTGTTTTTGTATTTCTAATTTCATTTAAATAATCCTGAAAAGCACCAAATTGCCAATTGGTATCATTTTGCCTAATATTACCTTTATATGAATACGTTTCTTTATCCTTTCCAATTTTTTCAAAATAATCCAGAGACCATAACTCCATGGCCTTCCAATGGGACATCATGTTGGTTACTTTAACAGGAACATTCTTTTTTATATGCTCCTTAAAGAAAGCATCATGAGAAATATTTTCAATGCTGTTAATTTCTTTAAGGTCTTTATTTAGAATGCCTTGTACTCGTTCTAAAATCTCATTTTCCATAATAGCTAACTATTGTACTAGCTAATATACTATATTTGAAACTACAAATTCATGACATATTTCATATTTTAGATAATAAGATTTTTTTTTAGATAAAATGAAAGTAGATATACAAGATAGCTGGAAAGATAAACTGGTTGACGAGTTTGACAAGCCGTATTTTAAAAGTTTGGTAGATTTCGTTAAAAGTGAATATACAACGACTAAGTGTTTTCCTCCAGGTTCTGAAATTTTTTCGGCATTTAATAGCTGCCCTTTTGATGATGTTAAGGTGGTTATTATCGGTCAGGATCCCTATCATGGAATAGGTCAGGCCAATGGTTTATGCTTTTCTGTTAATGATGGTATAGCACATCCACCATCTTTAATTAATATATTTAAGGAGATCGCCTCTGATTTAAATGTAGCGTATCCAAGTTCTGGTAATTTAGAGCGTTGGGCAAAACAAGGTGTTTTACTACTAAATGCTACCTTAACGGTTAGAGCGCATCAAGCGGGAAGTCATCAAAAAAAAGGATGGGAAACGTTTACAGATACAGTTATAAAGACTGTAAGTGAAGAGAAAGAGAATGTGGTATTTTTACTTTGGGGCGGATTTGCAAAAAAGAAGGCAAAACTTATTGATGAACGTAAGCATACGATTTTAAGTTCGGGTCATCCTTCTCCATTAAGTGCTAATAGAGGGTATTGGTTTGGAAATCAACATTTCAGTAAAGCTAACTATCAATTGAAATCAAAACATATAAAAGAAATAAACTGGTAAGCTTTAACTTCCTGTAGGAGCGAGTTGTGCAGAAGCAAGTTGCTGTGTAGGTTTTACAACTTTTTTAGGTTTAAATATTTGGCGTTCAGTGGTTACTTTCTTGGTGGTTTTGTTACAGCTAAAAATCAATAACAAAAAATTTAATGCAACTAAAAAAGAAAGTATTAGAGTAATTGTTATTATCATATTATATAGTTTTAGTCAAGTAGCATAAAGATTTGGTTGGGGTAAATGTAATTAAAATTTTGATAAATAGAAAGTTAACTAAATAAAAAGCCAAAATTATGTTAATTTTTTGCTCCTTTTAGGTACGGCTATTAATCATTATTATAACAACTGAACTTTACTTTTTCCTACTGCTAAAATCACTTAATTTCATAAACAAGCGACTTATAATCAACTTTTTTAGGAATGATGTCCAGGTGATATAACTTGTCTTGAATTGTTTGGATCGTTTTTTTATCTATTAGTTCTTGAGACCACTCGGTCAATGATAACCATTCTCTAACGTCGTCTAATTTTTGATCGTATCTATTGGCAATGGTTTTATCGATACTTGGAATTTGTTTGAATTCTTTAGTAGTGTTATTAATGATATCAAGTATAATTTTGACGTCATCTAAGTTGGTGTCTAAAAACTCTTCTCTTATGGCAATAACAAAACAGGGCCAAGGTGTTGGACAGTTTCCTATGCGTCTAAACACACCATTATCTACAATGGGTTTCGTAGTAAATTTTTCCCACATGAAATAGTCTGCATCGCCATCGGTTAACCCTTTAACTGCGCCATCTAGATTTTTAATAACTTCAAAATTTAAATCTTTTTCGAGGTTCCAATCGTTGTTTTCGGCGTTGATATAAGCCATGAGGTGAGAACCTGAACCATATCTGCTAATAGCTGCTTTTGTTCCTCTTATATCTTCAATTGTATTGTAATCAGAATTTTGAGCTACATGAATACCCCAAATTAATGGAGATTTTACAAAAGTTTGCACAATTTTAGATGGATTTCCATCAATAATGTCTTTAATAATGCCTTCTGTTAGAATCACAGCAATATCAATCTCACTCTCTCGTAGAGCTTTATTCATAGCTCCAGTACCACCAAAGTAATCTTTCCAACGTAAATTAATTCCTTCTTGTTTATACTCACCATTTTTTAAAGTTAAGTACCAAGCAAGGTTAAAATGTTCTGGAACACCTCCAATTTTTATAGTTTTCAATATACTGTCTTTGTCTTTATTAATCTAAATCTAAAATCTTATGTAATGTATACACAATAAGATCATCTACAATTTGTTTTGGGTTTTCACTAAATTCTCCAGTCGCCCTGTTTGCAATAATAGCGTTCATAGATAATGCATTATGCCCTAGTAAGTTTGATATTCCATAAATCCCTGCAGTTTCCATTTCTAGATTAGTAATAGTTAGACCATCGAAATTGAAACTGGCAAGTTTATCATTCAAATCATTGTCTTGAATAGCGAGTCTTAAAATTCTACCTTGTGGACCATAAAACCCAACGTTAGTAGCTGTGAAGCCTGATACTGTCTGTTCGCTGACAATGTGATCAAATAAGCGCTTACTACTTCTAACGACATAGGGATCTGATTTTTTCTCAAACCAGTTTGTTTGTCGTTTTAATGCATTAGAAATTTCAAAAAACTGAACATGTTCACTATCATAGAAATGCAACAGGCTGTCAAAACCAGCGGCATATTCACTCACCAAAAATGAGTTAATAGGAATATGTTCTTGGATGGATCCTGAGGTTCCTATTCTAATAATATCTAAAGATGTCAGTTCTGATTTAACCTCTCTTTTTTCAAGGTTAATATTTACTAGAGCATCCAGTTCATTAAATACAATATCTATATTGTCTGTTCCTATTCCTGTTGAAATCACAGTGATTGGTTTTCCTTTATATTCACCTGTCTGCGTATGAAACTCTCTTTTATGCGTAGAGAAACTTATATGGTCAAAATGTTTTGTGACACTTGCAACACGATCTGGATCGCCAACTGTGATTATCGTGTTGGCAATATTTTCAGGTCGAAGATTTAAATGATATACACTCCCGTCTGGGTTTAATATTAATTCAGATGCTTTAATTGGCATGAACTACGGTTTTAATGAGTTTGTTTTGTTGTTTGTCGAACGTGTAATTTAAGCTACTAACACCTCCAAAGTATATGGTGTTATTTAGCTCTTTCTGATAATTATGTTGATGTTCTAGAGCCAAGTGTCCCTTTCTGTTGAGCTTTAATGACCCCTTTTCTTCAGTAAAAAATATTGATAATAAATCAATAACACGTTCTAATTGTAAATCACCATAGCCATAATATCCTTGATAGTGAAGGGTATATCCAACTAAATGATGTTTCGAGGTAATCTGATTCTCTTTAACAAGTTTTAAAATATTATATTCTAAAG
Organism: uncultured Psychroserpens sp.; assembly: GCF_947492715.1. Classification (GTDB taxonomy): domain Bacteria; phylum Bacteroidota; class Bacteroidia; order Flavobacteriales; family Flavobacteriaceae; genus Psychroserpens. The sequence continues at coordinate 302,470 of NZ_CANLNS010000002.1, read as the reverse complement.
TACTTATTCCACTTCTAAGATCTGGAAAGCGTTTAATATGCGCTTTTAAGCAGTTACTCATATATTTAAAAGAAGATGTTCTTAATATGAGTGGGAGCAGAAGGTTATGATCTTTTCCACAATAAATTCGCCATATGCCTTTTGCTAGAGCAATGTCGTCAACAGAAAGTTTAACCTTATTCTCAAAATGGGATTTTAGCTGGTCAGGTTTTAATTCAGATAAACCCTTTAAGCCTTTTTCTCCTTCAATACGACCACTACATACAAGATAAATAGGAAGGTAAATGCCCTTTTGCTCTAATAAGCTAATGACTGCAACCATATTAATATGGCAGAACAAATCGTATTCAAACCACAATACAATTTCAGTAAAACCAGAGATGTCATCTAGCTTTTTAAGTTCGCTAGTCATTTCTTTCCGACTTAAACTAATGTTGTAAAAGGACTCAAAAAATGCTTTTCTAGCTTCAAAAAATGCTTTAGATGAAATATCTTCAACAGTTGGACCAACACATAGGGTTTCTTGCCAAGTTACTGTATTACTTTTTGTTGCAATATCTAATTGATACAAATAATTGGTCAGACTCGTACCATTAGTGATATGTAGGGTTTGTGTACTCATTTAACCACCAACACGCTTTACATTAAAACCCTTGTCTTTTAAAATCTGCATGATTTTATCTCTATAATCGCCTTGAATTATAATTGTATCATTTTTAAAACTACCACCAACGCTTAGTTTTTGCTTTAATTCTTTCGCTAATTTCTTAAAGTCTTCATCGGCTCCGGTATACCCTTCCAAAATAGTTATGGGCTTTCCTTTGCGTTTTTCATATTTACAAATGATTGGATTGTCTTGTAACCATATACCATCGTCTTTAGTTTCTTTTTCTTCGGAAACGTCGTCCTTTTGTAAATGATCTGGAAAGAGATTTTTTAACTGGTCTTGTAAGTCCATAAGCGTGACATATTCGATTCTTAATTTTCAGTAATACCTAGAATGATAAGCATAGATATCTAGAAAAGGAATTAAGAATTATTTTTTAAGTCCGAGTTCTATTAATCGTTCATTTAAAAACTCTCCAGCCGTAATATCATCAAATTGTTTAGGGTTATTCTCATCAATGCAGCTATCTAAAACGTTTAATTTCATTTCACTAATAGGATGCATAAAAAACGGTATAGAATAACGTGAGGTTCCCCATAGTTCTCTAGGCGGATTTACTACGCGATGAATAGTAGACTTTAATTTATTGTTGGTATGTCTAGATAGCATGTCACCAACATTTATCATGAGTTCATCGGGCTCAGCAATAGCGTCTATCCATTCGCCTTTATGATTTTGTACTTGTAAACCTCTTCCTTGGGCACCCATTAACAAAGTGATAAGATTAATATCACCATGAGCTGCAGCTCTAACCGCATTTTCAGGTTCTTCAAGAATAGGAGGATAGTGGATAGGCCTCAATATTGAATTACCGTTGTGGATATAATTATCAAAATAAGTTTCTTCTAAATCTAAATATAAAGCCAATGCACGTAATACATATTTGGCCGTTTTTTCTAACATTTGGTAAGTCTCTTTACCAACCGAATTGAACTCAGGAACTTCTTTTACCTCTACGTTAGTTGGGTATTCCTTTGCGCGTTCGGGATCATCTTCAACATATTGTCCAAAATGCCAAAACTCTTTTAAATCACCTTCTTTTTTACCCTTAGCACTTTCTTTCCCAAAGGAAACATAACCACGTTGGCCACCAATGCCTTCAATTTCATAACTTCTTTTGGTTTCTACTGGTAAACTAAAAAAATTCTTTACTTCTTTATATAAATTATCAACAAGTTGATCGTCTAAAAAATGTCCTTTAAGTGCCACGAATCCAATATCTTGGTAGGCTTTTCCTATTTCGTTTATAAACTTTTGCTTTCTACTCTCGTCTCCAGATATAAAATCTTGAAGATTTACACTTGGTATTTTATTCATTATAAAATGTATTTAATGCAGTTCAACTAACAAAAATAACGAAAATAGTCCTAAAATCATACTTTTAAATAGTGGTTAAAAATAAATGGTCTTAACCATTAAAAACGTCAATTTTTATTTACATTTGATTTACAAACGCAATTTCATATATAATGTTGACCTCAACCAAGAGTTTAATAACCTACGATAAGAAAAACTTAGACGACAAGACCCTTTTAAGTCTATATAAAAATATGCTCAAACCTCGCATGATAGAAGAGAAAATGCTCATTCTATTGCGTCAAGGTAAAATATCAAAATGGTTTTCCGGAATTGGACAAGAAGCTATTTCAGTTGGTGTAACAATGGCGATGAAAACTGAAGAATATATGTTGCCCATGCATCGTAATTTAGGTGTGTTTACAACACGTAACATCCCTTTATATCGCTTATTTAGTCAGTGGCAAGGAAAAGCAAACGGTTTTACGAAAGGACGAGATCGTTCGTTTCATTTTGGAACTCAAGAATTTAATATCGTTGGGATGATTTCTCATTTAGGTCCTCAACTAGGTGTTGCAGATGGGATAGCCTTGGCGAGTTTATTGAAAAATAAGGACTGCGTTACTGCCGTGTTTACAGGCGAAGGTGGTACTAGTGAAGGTGATTTCCATGAAGCCTTAAATGTTGCTTCTGTTTGGCAATTGCCCGTTTTGTTTTGTGTTGAAAACAACGGCTATGGCCTTTCAACACCTACTAATGAACAATATCGATGTAAAGATATTGCCGATAGAGGCAAAGGGTATGGAATGGAATCGTTCGTTTTAGATGGAAATAATATTATTGAAGTCTATACTAAAATGGAAAAATTAGCGGCAAGTATAAGAAAACGCCCGAGACCTATTTTGGTTGAATTCAAAACGTTTAGAATGCGAGGACATGAGGAGGCAAGTGGTACAAAGTATGTGCCTAAAAATCTCATGGATGAATGGGCAAAAAAGGATCCTGTTGATAATTTTAGAACGTATTTATTAGCACAGCGTATTCTTACAGAAAAGCAAGACGAAACACTAAAAGAAACGATTACTTCGGAAATTAACGAGCATTTAAAAAAGGCCTTTGATGAAGAGCCTATTGTTCCAAATATAGAAACTGAACTTGACGATATCTATAAAACATTTGATTATAAAGAAACCAAACCTTCTTCTAAAACAGAAGAATTAAGGTTGATTGATGCCATTTCTTTAGGATTAAAGCAATCTATGGAGAAGCATGATGATTTAGTTATCATGGGACAAGATATCGCTGAATATGGAGGTGTGTTTAAAATTACTGAAGGTTTTGTAAAACAGTTTGGAAAAGCACGTGTACGTAATACGCCTATTTGTGAATCTGCAATTGTTGAAACGGCTATGGGCTTATCTATTGCTGGAATGAAAGCGGTTATGGAGATGCAGTTTGCAGATTTTGCTACTTCTGGTTTTAATCCGATTGTAAATTACTTGGCAAAATCGCATTACCGTTGGAATCAGCAAGCCGATGTCGTGGTTAGAATGCCATGTGGTGGAGGTGTAGCAGCTGGGCCATTTCATTCTCAAACCAATGAGGCTTGGTTTACAAAAACTCCTGGGTTGAAAGTGATATATCCGGCGTTTCCTTTTGATGCGAAGGGCTTGTTAGCCACTGCGATAGAAGACCCTAATCCAGTACTGTTTTTTGAACATAAGGCATTATATAGAAGCGTACGACAAGACGTACCAGTAGATTATTACACTTTGCCTTTTGGAAAAGCATCTGTCCTTAAAGAAGGTAAAGATGTGACGGTCATTACTTATGGCGCGGGTGTACATTGGGCATTAGAAATTTTGGATAGCAATAGTGATATCAATGCCGATTTGATTGACTTACGCAGTCTACAACCCTTAGATACCGATGCTATTTTTGCGTCTGTAAAGAAAACAGGAAAAGCCATTGTTTTGCAAGAAGATTCCCTTTTTGGTGGTATTGCTAGTGATATTTCATCTTTAATTATGGAAAACTGCTTTGAACAACTGGATGCACCTGTGAAACGTGTAGCAAGTATGGATACGCCAATTCCGTTTATTAACCAATTGGAAGAACAATATATGGCTAAAGGGCGTTTTGAGGTCGCTTTAAAGGAATTGTTAGCTTATTGATAGTTAATTTTAATTTTCTAAACTATTTATTAAGGTTATGTTGTTATAATATTTTAGATAATTTTAATTTTTAAAATAGTTATCTTAAAAAGATTAATTAAATAATGAATACACCATCAAACTCAAAAAAAGGATTTCAGTTCGCAATGATTACTATTGTGACCTTTCTCTTATTTTTATTATTGCAAATATTGGCGGCTAATGAAAAAATATCACTCGATTTTTATAGGTATGCCAGTGGCTTTTTGATGATTCTTGTTTTCGTGTCTTCAATTATTGGTTTTGTATTTAGCATGAAAGGTCTTAAAGAGCCAAACTCGATTAAGAAGATTTTTGGAATAGTTGCTAATTCTATACTTTTTATTTTGTTTGTAGTTACTGTGATTGTGAGGTTTATAGATTTTAACAGTTCGTTTTAAGCTCCAATAACCTAGACGTCTTAACTCTTTTGGGCAACGGCTTGAACCTCGTCTAAGACTCTTAAAAGGTTTCCACTCCAGAGCATTTCTATTTCTTTTTCGGTATATCCACGTTTTACCAATTCTAGTGTTACGTTAAATGTTTCTGAAGCGTCACTCCAGCCTTCAATACCACCGCCACCATCAAAGTCACTACTTATACCTACGTGTTCTAAACCTATTTTTTTAACCATATAATCAATATGATCTACGAAATCTGATACGTTTACTTTAGGAGGGAAGTTGCTCATGTTTTCAGCTTTTTTATCAGCCAATTTTATAATTTTTGCCCTTAGTTCGAAGAAGGCATTTTTTTCGTCATCTGAAAGCCCTTTCATATCATTCCAATCATACCACGTAGTTCCTAAAGATGTAGCTATTTCTTTTCGTATGTCCTTTATAGCTTTATTTCTAGCGTCGTTTTTTTCAGTATTGGTATAGGCTTGAAATGCTACAGTTTGAATAACCCCTCCATTTTGCTTCATCCATTCTAATTGTTCATCATCCAAATTTCTGCTATGATCACAAAGTGCTCTAGCTGAAGAATGAGATGCTATTATTGGAGCTTTGCTGAGTTCGATCATTTGACGCATTGATTCTTTTGATGGGTGAGATACATCAATCATCATTCCTAAGCGATTCATCTCCTTAACGACTTCTTTTCCAAGATCACTTAAGCCATTGTGCAACCACACACCATCTTCTTCACCAGTATTACTATCGCATAATTGACTATGACCATTATGTGATAATGACATATAACGCGCACCTAAATTGTAAAACTTTTCTACATTAGAAATCTCTGTACCCACAGGGTAGCCATTTTCAATACCAATCATAGCTACTTTTTTTCCAGATTTCGAGATACGACGAACGTCATTAGAGTTTAAGGCGAGTTCAATTTGATTTGGAGCGATATCATCAACAAGTTTATGAATGGCATTAAATTTTGACATGGCATTATCATATGCTTTTTGATAGCCCTCTGTACTAAGGGTATCCTGTCCAGTATATACAATGAACCAGGCCACATCTAATCCTCCTGCTTTCATTTTAGGCAAATTAACTTGAGACTCTAGATTATGAGTGTAGTTGATAGAGTCTGTGAAATTTTTAATATTGATGTCACAATGCGTATCTAATGTAATTACGCGTTCATGAATGGCTTTTGCACGTTCTATAAGGGTAATTGAATCATTATTGCTTGTAGCTGTGTTGCTAGATTTAGTGTCATTTTTACAAGAAGAGACCATAATTAAAATGCATAAAGGAAGGTAGAGTGATTTCATAAAAAATTAGATTTCGTTTCAATTGTGAAGTTACAAATCTTATATTTAAATATGAATTCCTCTACATCATATTCATTCGTTGCACTGTTTTTGACATTTATACTAATCTTGTCATGCAAAAAAGAAGTTCCAAATCCTTACCAATGGGAGTCTATTGAAGTCACCGCAACAGCCTACAATTCTTTAGCGTACCAAACAAGTTCTAATCCGCATATTACGGCATTTGGAGATAGTTTAAAACCAGGCTTACGCTATATTGCTGTGTCTAGAGATTTACTTAAAAAGGGATTAACTCACAATACACTTGTAAAAATAGAAGGACTGGAGGGGACGTATTTAGTTAAAGATAAAATGAATAGACGTTGGAGGCAGCGTATTGATATTTATATGGGAACTGATGTCAAGGCAGCAAAAGAATGGGGCAGGCGCAGCGTTAACATCAGTTATAGAGTTAAAATAGAGCCAGACTCCTTAGAGTCTAACTAGGTTTATTGATTCTTAACATCTGCTTCAGATAATTTAAAAGGATATGCTTTTCGTACTTGAAGTAGTTCTTCCTTAGTAAGCTCATTTGTTGACTTCTTTAAAATATTTTCAGTATAATCACGTCTCAATTCGAAATAGGCTTTAGTTAATTCATCCTGAACCTTAATATAGAAATTGTAAGAGGTGAGTTTGTCATTAGTAAGAGAGACTACTGCACTTTGTGGATTTTCTGAGGATGTTTCATCTTTTAACCCGTTACAATATGCACAAGATTCATCTCCATTATTATCAAGAAAATCTTTTGTAACATCTTTGAGTTCATTGATGTCAATAACTTTATTTTCAACGAATAATTCGTTTTTAGCATTTATTTTTACTTCAAGAATGTTTCTTTGTTTTATTATGCCATCACAATTTTCATTAGGAGGGCAAGGTGCAGGAAGTTTTCTTTTAATTCCAACATCTTGTGGAATCACAGCTGTAACTAAGAAGAAGATTAGTAATAAAAATGCAATGTCTGCCATTGAGCCGGCATTAACCTGTGGAGATTGTCGTCTTGATGTTCTCATAATAATAGTTTTTAAGATTATTGTATTCTAGATACGTCTCAAAAACGATACCAATTTCAGAACACAAAAAAACCAGTATACTTAAATAGTCTACTGGTTTTTCCGGATATAATATTGATACTTAGTTCAATATCAATTTTGATTGATGAATAAATGTTTTTCTGATCACTATTAACGTAACGTCTCTAAGTCGTCATTTGTTGTATGTGATGTGTTGATAATTTTAATTAAAGCTTTCATGATAGATTGATGTTTTGATTGATGATGTGATATAGTTTGATTATCTATATCGTCTTTTCTGGTTCCATGTGTACATTTTCGTTTCAATAGATGTACTAGATAATTGATTGTTGTTTAAAGTTCTCATGATATTTGATTTTTTTGATTGATGATTTAAAATAGATGTTATGATCTATATCTTCTTTTTTGATTCCACGTATACAATCTCGTTTCTGTAGATGTATTTGATAATTGATTGTTGTTTAAAGTTCTCATAATAATTGATTTTAATGATTAATGTTATACTAGAAAGACGACAGAATTAAAAAAATGTTACAGTACTTTGCATTACATAGTAGTTATTTAACATTTTTTAACATAGAAGAGTAGGAATTACTTTTCAATTGTTTTTAACAATATGCTTAATAACTCTTATAAAACCTTAATTTTGCAAGAATTGTTTTTCTGAAGCTATTAATTTATGTCCGAAACCCTTGAAATAACAAAGAAAGAAACCAAAAAACGCCTATATGACTATCAAATAGCAGATCTTAATCGCATATTTGATGTTTTTGAAGCTGCTCCTGATAATTATAATTTATTATACCAGTTACCTACAGGAGGAGGTAAAACGGTTATTTTTTCTGAAATTGTTAGACAATATATAAAGAAGCACCAAAAGAAGGTTGTTATTTTAACACATCGAATTGAGCTATGCAAACAAACGTCGAAAGTGTTGCATGGTTTTGGTGTAAACAACAAAATAATAAACAGTAAGGTTAAAGAGTTACCAGACCAAGATCAGTATCAATGTTTCGTGGCCATGGTAGAAACCTTAAATAACAGGTTAAATGATGGAAAACTTAATCTAGAGGATATTGGACTTGTCATTATTGATGAAGCCCATTATAATTCATTTAGAAAACTATTTAAGTTTTTTGACAACTGTTTTATTCTTGGTGTTACAGCGACACCCTTAAGTAGTAATATCAAATTACCAATGAAAGACAACTATAAAGAGTTGATTGTTGGTGATAATATTTCTACCCTAATTAAAAATGGATTTTTAGCTTCGGCAGAAATTTATAATTATGATGTATCGCTAAATACCCTTAAGATAGGTATTAATGGCGATTATACAGTTAAATCTTCAGAAGCATTATATACCAATGCAGCAATGCAAGGAAAGTTATTGTTTGCTTATGAAGAGCTTTCTAAAGGAAAGAAAACCCTTATCTTCAATAACGGTATTAATACCTCAAAAGAGGTTTATTATACGTTTAAGAGAGCAGGTTATGATGTTCGACATTTAGACAATACATCTAGCAAGCAGGAGCGTAAAGAAATTTTGAAGTGGTTTAAAAACACACCAAACGGAATTCTAACCTCAGTGAGTATCCTAACTACTGGTTTTGATGAGCCCTCTGTAGAATCCATTATACTTAATAGAGCCACACGTTCTTTGACCTTATATTTTCAAATGATTGGTAGAGGGTCGAGAATTCATGGTGATAAAAGTAAGTTTACAGTTATTGATTTAGGAAATAATGCAGTTCGATTTGGTCCTTGGAGCCAACCTGTAGATTGGCAACATATCTTTAAAAATCCAGATTTTTATCTTGAAAATCTTCGAAATGATGAAGATATTGAACGTGAGTTTGTCTATAAGATGCCAGAATCCTTAAGAAAACGATTCAAGAAAAATCCTAGCGATGATTTTGATATCAAGGCGGAGTATAAAAAAGTAACTCGTGAAGGGCAAAAATCAATGAAAGCTATAGAGAATAGTATAGCACAACATTCTGCATTGGTGATAGCAAATAGCGAAGATGTTTTTGAAGCAAGGGAATTGGCTAAGCTGTTGCATGATGATATTTGTTATCGCATAAAGCAATATTGTTATTGCATTATGAATAGTACTAAAAACTACAAAGATTGGCTTTTAGAAGAATATACGCGTAAGCTACGTTTAAGTTTCAACGGAAAGTTTTAACGTAAAATTAAAATGTTTACGGTTTAAAGTCGTTACTTTTAATGTTAGGTATAGTTTTTGAAACGACTATACTAAATAAATTGTGATGAAGAATTATCTTATTTTTTTACTTTTTGTGCTGTGCTCTATGTCTGCGTTTAGTCAACCGCCAGATCAGAGTGAGAAGAAGTCTATTAAAATTCCAGCAATCGAGTCAAAGAAAAAAGATTCTACACCAACAAAACTTGACATCAAACCTAATTCCAAGATTGGGATTACTAAAACCAAAAAAAACATTTCTGGAATTGCTGTACCTACAGAAAGCAAAATTTCTATCAAAAAGCCTAAAAAAGAGTTTTCTATGATAGACAATAATGGTTTACGTAATCCAGGTGAGCTTTTTGAAAAGCGTTTTAAAAAAGTTGCTGTAGAACAAGGTTTGTCTACAGAAACTATGGCAGATGTTTTTCTTGGTGATATTAAAACAAAAGGTGGCTTTGTGAAAATTGTTTGCCGCGATCACGAATATCCAGATGGCGATTTGGTGCGTGTATTTGTAAATGATCTCATGCTAGTTCCTTCACTGTTATTAACTTCAGGCTACAGAGGTTTCGATGTTCAATTAGCTCCAGGAGTTAATAAAATTGTATTCTTAGCTTTAAATCAAGGAGACTCTGGGCCAAACACGGCAGAGTTTATTGTTTACGACGACAAAGGGAATCTTGTTTCGTCCAAAAAATGGAACCTTCTTACTGGAGTTAAAGCTACAGTTAATGTGATAAAACAAGATCCAGAAAAGGAAGAGGAACCTGAAATAAAAAGCAATAACTAGTTAGAGATTTTGTAAATCTCTGGATTACTGTTAAATGGTTGAGTTATGGGTTTCCAAATGATTCTAATTCTCTAATGTTCTAGTACTTATTTTGATGATGTTTAACTTTTGATTAACTAATTTTAATATTCCTGTATTAATCCAAATTTTACACTTATCTTTACGTTATAGGTGCAATGTGTACTTAATTAATAAAAGATTACAGAGTAAAGAATGGCAAAGTCGCAACAGACATTTAACAAAAGCGAAAAAGAAAAAAAGCGTTTAAAAAAGCGTGAAGAAAAGCGTAAAAAAATGGAAGCGCGTAAGCTCGAAAAAGAAGAAAAAGGAGGGGTAGATAGCATCCCTTTTGCTTACGTAGATCAGTTTGGTAATTTAACAGATACACCTCCAGATCCGGCTGATAAAATAAAAGTAAAAGCCAAAAGTATAGTTTTAGGCATACCCAAAAAAGAAGATGTTGAAGAAGAAGAGTACGATCCTATTAGAAAAGGTAAAGTGTCTTTCTTTGATAATTCTAAAGGATTTGGTTTTATAATTGATACTGAAGATCAAGAAAAATACTTCTGCCATGTAAGTGGCCTTATTGATGAAATTCAAGAAAACGATAAAGTTCAATTTGAATTAGAAAAAGGGAATCGTGGTATGAATGCGGTTCGAGTGAAGCTGATATAAATTTAGTCATGCTAATTTTAGCACTACTACTGAGTATAATTTTTTTAATACTCTCCTTAATCCATATAAACTGGGTGTTTGGAGGAACTTTTGGTTTTGATGCTTCCTTACCAACTAATGAAGAAGGACAACGGATGTTAAATCCTAAGCCTATTGATAGTGCTATAGTTGGTTTGGGATTGTTGTTTTTTTCTGTGTTTTATTTTTTGAAAGCTAACCTTATAGATATAACGCTTAGTTCTTGGATTTTTACATATTTTGGATGGATCATACCATCCGTTTTTTTATTAAGAGCCATCGGTGAATTTAAATATCTTGGGTTTTTTAAAACAGTAAAATCTACTGCGTTTGCCAGATATGATACGAGATTATATGCTCCTTTATGCCTATGTATCGCCCTTCTTGGCTATATGCTAAAGTTCTGGTACTAGAAGATAGAATCAATTTCAATGACTTCTCCCATTTTTAAATCATCTAATCTTTGGTGTCCAACTCTAACTCTTACTAGTCTTAGTGTAGGAAATCCAACAGTAGCTGTCATTTTTCGTACTTGCCTGAACTTACCTTCGTTAATCGTTATGGAAATCCAGGAGGTTTTACCATGGCGTTCATCACGAATTTTCTTTCCTCGCTCTGGGAAATTTGGAGCTTGATTTAATTTTATAACCTTACATGGTTTGGTTATATAGGATTCACTTTTGTGACTTATAGACACACCATGTTGCAATTGCTCAATGACTTCACTAGTAATTTCCCCATCCACCTGAACATAATACTCTTTATCTGTTTTTGAACTGGTAACATCGAAACTTACTTTTCCGTCTGTGGTTAAAAGAAGTAAACCCTCAGAATCTTTATCCAAACGCCCAATAGCCATAGTGCCATTTGGGAAATCATAGAGTTCTCCTAAGAACTTCTTGTTTTTTTCATGCTTGGCATTGGTTTGAAACTGACTTAAATATCCATAAGGCTTAAACAGTTTAAAATGGCGATGTTCCATGTTAAACATTCGTTTTTAGAATAGAATAAACTAAATCTTTTGTAAGTGTTTGTCCTTGCGCCTTTGCACGAATTGTCTCAAATGACATTCTGAAATTGCAGCCCGACTTATAAGCACTGCAACCGTAAGCAGTTTTCCCCTTAATTATAGTACCGTTTTGGCATTTAGGGCAATTAACAGCTTTACTTTTCTTTACTTCGGAAATTTTAGTTTTGTCCTTTTTTGCTTCTAAAACCAACTTAAAGTTTTCGTTGAAACGTAACAACCCTTCAGTTGTTCCATCATCTGATGAAAACCCTTTGAGATTAACAGTAGACCCTTTTTGCAATAATCTGATGAGTTGCTTTTCAGAAATCTTCTTTCCGTAAACTTTAAACGGCAATATAAAGTTGCAGCCTGTTTTAAAACGACTACATCCATAGGCTGTTTTTCCTTTAAGTAACTGCCCTTGTTTACATTGCGGGCACATTTCCGAAGATAAACCAGCAGCTTCAGATTGCTTTGCTTTTACCTGACGTTGTTCAATCACTGTGGCTTGTGATATATTGGCACGAGAGGTTTCGCTACGTACTTCATAGACCAAATCATCTACCATCTTTTTCATGTTTTTGATAAATCTGCTAGCACTGTATTCACCCTTTTCGATGTCTTTGAGCTGTTTTTCCCACAGTCCGGTAAGTTCGGCAGACTTTAAAAGTTCATTTTGAATGGTGTCAATAAGGGCAACACCAGTTATAGTTGGTAAAATTTGCTTTTTGTTGCGCTTAATATATTGGCGTTTAAATAAAGTCTCGATGATATTGGCCCGTGTTGATGGTCTTCCAATACCGTTTTCTTTCATTAAATCGCGTAGTTCGTCATCGTCTACTTGTTTACCTGCAGTTTCCATAGCACGTAGGAGAGACGCTTCAGTAAATTGATTTGGTGGTTTGGTTTGCTTTTCTAGGAATGATGGCTCATGAGGTCCTTTTTCACCTTTTGAAAATGTGGGAAGCGTATCTTTTTCTGAGGTGTTTGAACTGCTCTTTTTTCCGAATTTAAATACGGTTTTCCATCCGTCTTTAAGGATTTCTTTTCCTGTCGTTTTAAAGTTTACATCATCTGCTTTCCCAATAACTGTAGTATTTGATACCTCGCAATCTGGATAAAATACTGCAATAAAACGTTTTACTATGATATCATAGACTTGCTGTTGGTTGTATTGCAGATTAATTTGAATTCCGGTTGGAATAATAGCGTGGTGATCGGTTACTTTTTTATCATTGAAGACCTTAGCCGATTTTTTTATTTTTTTTCCTAAAAGTGATTGGGTTAGTTCAGAATAGTTGGTTAATTTCTGAAGTATGCCTGGCACTTTTGGGTAGATGTCTGTGGGTAAAAAAGTGGTATCTACTCTTGGGTAGGTTACTACTTTTTGCTCGTATAGTTTTTGAACAATTTTTAGAGTTTCGTCTGCTGAAAACCCAAACTTTGTATTACAGTAAACCTGCAATCCTGTAAGATCAAAGAGTTTAGGTGCGTATTCTTTTCCTTTCTTTTTGGTTATAGATACAACCTCAAAATCATGCTCTTTTACCTTATTGGCTAAAATTTCACCTTCTTCCATTTTATGAAATCGTCCTTCCTCATAAACAAATAGAGTGTCACGATAGAGCGTATGTAACTCCCAATACGGCTTTGGGTTGAAATTTTCTATGTCTTTAAATCGGTTCACAACCATTGCTAAGGTTGGAGTTTGTACACGACCAACAGATAGCACTTGTTTGTATCCACCATGTTTTACAGTATACAGACGGGTTGCGTTCATTCCTAAAAGCCAATCACCAATAGCACGAGAAAAGCCTGCATAATAGAGATTATCATAGGTTTCAGAATCTTTGAGATTTTCAAAACCTTCCCTAATTGCTTCTATAGTTAACGAAGAAATCCAAAGACGTTGAACCTTACCTTTATAATTGGCTTGGTCTAAAACCCAGCGTTGAATAAGTTCTCCTTCTTGACCAGCATCACCACAATTGATTACAACATCGGCCTTATCGAACAACGATTTTACAATATTGAATTGTTTTTCAATGCCAGAATTGCTTACTACTTTGGTTTTAAATTTTTCAGGTAGCATTGGTAGGTTGTTTAGATCCCAACTTTTCCAATAAGGTTTATAGTCGTTTGGCTCCATGAGTGTACATAAATGCCCAAACGTATAGGTTACTGCATAGCCATTACCTTCATAAAAGCCATCGCGCTTGGTATTGGCACCAAGAACTTGTGCAATTTCTCGAGCAACACTAGGTTTTTCGGCAATACAGACCTTCATTTATAATTTTAGTTTTAGGATGTAAACAGAACTGCAAAATAGGAAATTGTTGTTGTTTTTTGAAAGAGATTTGTAGAGAGTTATTAACTGTTTTTAGAAGGGTTAGGTTCTATTTATTAAAGTAGTCACGATCAACGTTAGCTCCTATAATTTATTCTGTAAAATAATGTACTTTTCCAAGCTCCATTAATAAGGTAATATTCGAAAATCGCTTGCGTAATTCTTCTTGATCACTCTTGCTAAAATCTGGAGGAAGGTGAGAGGCAATAATGTGTTTTGGAGCAATAAGTTCGTTTACTTGTGATATGTCATTATCATCTAGAAGTAACCAATAGGGAAGTACAGCAATATCAATGTTTTTGTTTTTAATATCTAAGGTTTTAAAAGGTTCGTGAGTTAATTTCCAATCGGTATCACCAACATGAAGAACACTATAGTTTCCTAGATTTACAAGATATGCGATGTTTTCGGTTTGATTGTGTCGCTGTGGGTTTGTATGGTCACATCTTATGGCTGTAATTTCGATTCCAGATGTCTCTGTTGTATGTGGCTTTTTGTCATAAGGAACACTATAAAACCGGCTAGTAATACTATCTGCATTGGAGTGAAACGTAACGACATCCTTTTTTAATTGAGAAGACCCCATGACAACCCCATTACTATTGTGTTCTAAAAACCTCTTCGCGTATTTTCCGCTGAAATGATCACCATGCAAATGCGTATATAAACAAAATTCGATAGGAGAAAAATCTTTAAAGTTTCCTGTAATTAATTGATTTACCATATCCTCTGGAGGATAAACGTAGGGTTTGTTGTAATACTGATGTAAACCATCTATTATAACCGTTTTATCATCTAATTCCATACAAACGCCCATATTACCTGTATATGCAATTTTAAGTGCTTGAGAATTTACAGAATCTTGAACAGTTTGATGTTTTAATGAACCAAGATCATTTGATTGGTTTTTAGAAGTATTGGTCTGACAGGATAATAGGCAATTCACTAGGAATACTATTAAAACAAGTTTATTATATATATTATTAGTTCTTTGTGATCTCATATCATTTTTACTCAATAACTAAAGGTAATAAAAATGAAATAGCTATAACCTGTTATTAGCAAGGTTCTTTTAAATATAACCATAGCGACTTGGTAAAACCTAAATCACTATGGCATTTAAAATAAAATTATGATGTTTTAATCAACGTGAGTAAATATTTTATTAACGATTTTCCACTCATTATTAATTTTAGAAAAAGATAGATAATCATAGTAATTATAACCAAGCATAGGAACATGCAATTTTACCATCGCAATTTTTCCTATGATGTCTATTCCTATAATACTCATTTTAAAAGTTTCTTCTAAATCATTCGGACTTTGTCTGTCTTTTACACCTTGAGAGTATGCTTTAAAACTTTTTAAATAATCTACTCCTTTTATATCTCCATAGAGATAGGCATCTTCATGAAAGCAAGTGTTTAGTTTTGAAATGTTTCCGTAGAAAATGCCTTCAAAATAATTTGCAACCTGCGTTTCTATTTCTTTTATGTTCTTATTATACATTTATAGTTCTTTTTATATGCTGTGTCCAATTGTATGACCTCCAGCGACATTAATGGTTTCTCCTGTTATAAAGTTTGAAGTAGCGAGATAATAAGCCGCTTCAGCGATTTCGATTGTTTCACCAATTCTATTCAACAAATGTAATCCTGCTAAACTATCAGCATCTTCAATTCCAATTTTACTTTGTAAAGGACTTCTTATTATTCCTGGTGCTATAGTGTTTACCTTTATATTGCTTTTTCCAAACTCTGCGGCTAATTGCCGTGTTAATGAATGAATGGCTCCTTTACTTGTTAATGGGGCTGTTGCTGGAAAACCATCTATAGCATGTTCAACTAAGACTGTACCTATATTAATTATAGATCCGCTTTGTTGTTTTATCATTTCTGGAATAACAGCTTGCGAAGTGAAATATGTACCTTTTAAGTTAACATTCCAATACAGGTCTAAATCTTTTTCTTCAACATCTAAAAATGGTTTTGGAGAGAATAGACCTGCATTATTGATTAAAACATCAACAGAATTAAATGTTTCTAAAGCCAGTTTAACAAGTTTTTGACCTGTTTCTTGTTTGCTTATATCACCACTTAAATAAATGGCATTTGAAGGTGCGCCCAATTCTTGGTATGCGCTTTTAAGATTATCTTCATTTGAAGAATTCATAACAACATTACTTTCTTTGTTTATAAAGTATTTTGCTATTTCTTTACCAATTCCTGTTGATGCGCCTGTAATAATTATTGTTTTATTTTTCATTGCGATTGGTTTTAGTTCCTAAGTATTGTTTTCCGTTGTGACCCCAATTACCAAGAGCTATTTCTTCAATAACAACATGTGTTGTTTGAGGGTCTTTGTTAAGGATATCAACTAAGAGTTGTGTTGTTCCTTCAATTAACTGTTGTTTCTGTTTCATTGTTACTTGTTCGTCAGTAACTTTAATATTAATGTATGGCATAACTTTGTTATTAAATTATTAGTTATGCAAAGATGTTGTGGAATTACAATCTGACTAAGGAGGTATGTCACATGTTTGGAGTGATGTAAGTCACATTGCGGAATAAAAATGTGGAATGTCTTAAGAATTTAATCTGCTTAGGGTTTCTCTGGAAACACCTAAATAGGCCGCAATCATTTTTTTAGGCACACGCTGAAAGAGTTTAGGATATTGTTCAAGAAGTAAATTATAACGTTCCTTTGCTGAATTTTTCAATAGAGACAGTATTCTATTTTGAAGAGCAATTCTACCTAATTTACTTTTTTTAGCCCAAAAACGTTCCATTTTGTGCATTTCCGCAGTTAATTTTTCGCGATTTTCATAGGTGATATATAAGAGTTCACAATCTTCTATACAATCAATAAAGGTTTTTGCCTTGGTTTGTTTAACAAAGGATTCATAGTCTGTAATCCACCAATTCTCCATACCAAATTGAAGAATATGCTCTTTTCCACTATCGTCTATAAAATAGCTTTTTATACAACCTTTTAAAATCCAAAATTCTTTATTTACGATATCTCCTTCTTGAACTATATATTGATGTTTACGTCTATTGATCTGCTCAAAATGACCTAATACGAATTCGAACTCTTCGTCTGAGAGTTTAACTATTTCTTCTATATGTTGTCTAAGAGGATGTGTCATTAGTTATTTATGGTTTTTAGTTATCCTCTAACTCTTTTTTATATTTTTTTGCTTGTATAAAAAAGCGGGCGCCAACAATGAGACCTAGAATACCCATAAAAGTGAAGCCAATTATTAAAAAAAGTGTACCCATACTCATAATAACGATAGCTAAGATGACATTTGTTTTTGCAGCACTTAATTTATTTTTTGTTGAACTCATAACTAAAACACTTTGCTGGTTTAGCTGGATTTATAATATTCAAAACTGTTTAGAATGATAGCATTATCAACAAGACAATCTATTTTTGGTTGTCCAATTTCCGTGAGTAAAACGAAATTAATATTACCATGCTCATTCTTTTTATCATATTTTAATAAATCGATTATAGCATTATAATCTGAAGGTTCTATATTAACCGGAGCGTAAATATTATTGATAGCTTGCGTGATGTAATTTAAATCTTGTTTTGAGAAATTTAATAATTCTGAAGAAATATAACATTCCAAGATCATTCCAATAGCAATGGCCTCTCCATGTAAAAGTTCTTCTTTTTCAGGATGACTTAGAAAATAAGATTCGATGGCATGGCCTAGTGTGTGCCCAAAATTAAGATGTTTACGTTCACCTTGTTCTAAAGGGTCGTTAGTGACTATATTCTTTTTGATAAGTACAGATTCATGAATTAAATCATCAAGGTCGTTTAGTGTAAGTTTTGATAAATCTGTTAGTTTATCAAAATAGCTTTTGTCTTTTATCAGTCCGTGTTTAAGCATTTCTGCTAAGCCAGATTTCATCTGATTTTGCGGCAAACTATTTAAATATGAAGTGTCAATAATGACCATATCGCCAGAACTGATAACTCCAACCTGATTTTTTAATGCACCAAGATCAACACCTGTTTTTCCACCAACCGAAGCGTCTACCATTGCCAACAGAGATGTTGGGACATTAATATATTTGATACCACGCTTAAATGTACAAGCTACGAAACCGCCTAAATCTGTCACCACGCCACCTCCAAGGTTTAGAAGAAGACTTTTACGATCTGCTCCAAGTTCAGACAGAGCATTCCAAACCCCAACACAAGTGTCTATTGTTTTGTACTGTTCTCCAGCTTCAATTTCTATAATTTCAATTGCAATAGACGTTTCAAGATGTGCCATAAACGCTGGTAAACAATGCTTATGTGTATTCGAGTCTACGAGAATAAATAGTTTAGAAAATCCTTTTGAATCAATGTAATTATTGAGTTCTTGATATGCGGTTGAATTAAAATGAACAGAATATGTTTTTGTAATTATAGAATTCATATAGATTTATAAAAGTGGAAAATTAGCGACTTTTAGTAACATAATAACTATTGAATAATTATTTTTGTTATATATTTTTCACAAATGGATTCAAATACACTTTTCGATAATACTGAAGTTGCTTTTGCTCTCAAAAATGATTCAGAATTAGAACGCGCTTACTTTTTATTTAAAATGATTTCTCATGAACCTTTGGTAAGGATTGGTACTGCTGCCACTAACTTTGCATTAAAGGCTAAATTGCCTGTAGAAGGTTTAATACGTTCTACGGTATTTGACCACTTTTGTGGTGGTGTAAATGAGGAAGATTGCCTACCTGTAATAGATAAGATGTTTGTTAAAGGTGTGAGTTCGGTTCTAGATTACTCTGTAGAAGGAAAGGAAAAAGAATCTACCTTTGATGAAGCCCGAGATAAGATTTTAAAGATTATCAAATTTGCAGATGAAAAAGAATCGATGCCTATTGTTGTTTTTAAACCTACTGGTTTTGGGCGTTTCTATTTATATCAAAAGAAGGGAGAAGGAGTAGAGTTCACTCAAGCGGAACAAGAAGAATGGAATAGAATAGTAGAACGATTTGATGCCGTTTGTCGCCTAGCGAAAGCTAAAGATGTGGAAGTTTTAATTGACGGAGAAGAAAGTTGGATGCAAGAAGCCGCAGATGATCTCTGTGAAGATATGATGCGTAAGTACAACGTAGAAAAACCTATAGTTTACAACACGCTGCAAACCTATAGATGGGACAGGTTAGACTACTTGAAAGCAACACATAGACGTGCCGTTGAAGGTGGTTTTAAAGTTGGGTTTAAAATCGTTAGAGGTGCTTATATGGAAAAGGAGCGAAAGCGAGCTGAAGAGAAGGGTTACGCTTCTCCAATTTGTGAAACCAAACAAGCTACAGATGATAATTTCAATACATGCATGACCTACATTTTGAACAACCTAAAAGATATTTCTTTATTTATAGGAACACACAATGAGCACAGTTGTTACATTGCTATGAAATTAATGCAAGAACTAGGTATTGATAAAAAGGATAATGATGTTTGGTTTGGTCAACTCTATGGGATGAGTGACCATATTAGCTTTAATTTGGCGGCTCATGGTTATAATGTTGCTAAATATGTGCCATTTGGACCAGTAAAGGACGTTATGCCTTATTTAATTAGACGTGCTGAAGAAAACACCTCTGTAGCAGGTCAAACAAGTAGAGAACTTAATTTACTTAAACAAGAGAAAAAACGTCGTCGATTATAGACAAAAAAAAACCCGTAATTCAATACGGATTTTTTAGTTAGGGTGTTATTAAATTAGAAGGGTTTATACCATTTTTTCTTTCGTTGCGGATTATTACCATAACCATAGCCGTATCCTTTCTTTTTAATCGTTCCATTAAGAAGTGTAACCATATGTGGTAAACGTTTTTCTTCGTACATGGTTTGGGCAATATGCAATTGACGCTTGTCAATATTATTTGCACTTACGACATAAATAAAAATATCGGCATGATTGCTTATCAATAAGGTGTCTGTAACCAATCCAACAGCAGCCGTATCTACGATAACATAATCGTATTGTTCTTTGACTTTTTCGAATAAATATTTTACGCGATCACTCATTAGTAACTCTGCGGGATTTGGCGGAATAGTTCCAGACGGAATCACATCTAAAAATTCATTGTCTTTTACTTTTACAGTAACATCTTCAATGCTTAATGATTTATCTGAAATGAAATCGGTAAGTCCTTTGTCGCTTTTAATTTTTAAATAAT
This sequence comes from uncultured Psychroserpens sp., assembly GCF_947492715.1. Taxonomy (GTDB): domain Bacteria; phylum Bacteroidota; class Bacteroidia; order Flavobacteriales; family Flavobacteriaceae; genus Psychroserpens. Next base: position 282,247 of record NZ_CANLNS010000002.1, on the reverse strand, counting down.
CATTAACTCTAGGGACTCTAATATCTGTTTCAATAAGAAGTGTCTTTTTATCTGAAAAAGAGAATGAACTAGCTAAGTTTGTAGTAGTATGTGATTTTCCTTCCTGAGCAGTAGTAGAGGTTACAAAAATGGTTTTACATTTTTTATCTACTTTCTGCAGCATAAAATCGATGTTCGTTCTAATAATTCTAAAGGCTTCTGCTTTTGGAGAATAATCTACCTTACTTACAACTTTTGATTTTGTGTCTGCCTTTGGGATATCACCAATGAAAGGTGCTTTAACCAAACGTAATACATCTTCTTTAGTATGCACCTTTGTGTCCATGAGGTCTTTTACATAAATTAAAGACACAGGAATAATTAAACCAATAAGCATTGCTGTTAGATAGATGATTTTTTTCTTTGGTGAAACTGGATCATCATTGGTATAAGCATAATCAATAACTTTGGCATTTGCAGTAGACATACCTAGCGTAATAGCTGTTTCTTCACGTTTTTCTAAAAGATAGAGGTAAAGTGACTCTTTAATATCTTGCTGACGCTTAATATCTCTAAACTGTCGTTCTTTTCCTGGAGCAGAATATATTTGTCCTCGAATTCTAGAATCTTCTCTATTTAGGTTATTAAGCGTAATTTGATTGGCATCTTTAATATTACTTAAACTTTGGTTCAAGTTGTTTTTAAGTGCATTAATTTGATCGTTTAATTTTATTACTGTTGGGTTTTTATTGCTTGAGTTCTTTAGAATACGATCACGTTGTAATACTAAATCATTATGACTTTTTGTAATCTGTGCTACATTACTATCTGCAATACCTATATCTGCAGGTAATAAATCTGTACCAGAATCATTATTATTTAAACGATCACTCATGAATTCTACCAACTGCAATTGATTACTGGTTTGGTTAATCTTTGCTTCGGTTTGTCGTTCACTTTCTAAAAAGATATTAGACTGTGAAGATAATGCTGTTAACCTGTTGTCTTTCTGAAGTTTTTCGGCAGTAAAATCTACCTGTTCTAGTTCGTTAGACACTACGTTTAAACGATTTGTAATAAAATCTGAAGTTGTTTTAACAATAAGTTCTTTGTCATTAATAACGTCGGCATTATACTTTAAAATAACTTCATCTAGTATTAAACGCGCCTTTTCTTTAATGCTTTCATTTAACGACAGTTTAATAACATTCGATTTGTCTGTGGTAGCGATTTTTACCTTAGAAAGGTATGACTCAACAACACTATGTATTGGTCTCACATGAATCTCAACATAATCACCTGGTTCAGAACCATAGGTACCAATATTTGGAGTGATAACAAAGTCACCAAACGAACCTTTTACGCGATCTCCAAAACTGTGAGTTGTTGTTTCTCCATCATCAAATTCTAATAGTTTATTGGTATTAACTTTAGAAAGCTCATATTGTTGAGCAGATAGTATTTTTATATATAATGATTTATTTACATCAGCAAGAATCGAGTCGCTTACAAAAAAACTAATGTCCACAGGAGGATTAGAATAAATCTCCTCTTTTTTTAATTTTCCGCTAACGTAATAACTAATATTTAACTTAAGATCTTTAACCACTTGCGTAAGTATAGATCGCGATTTAATTACTTCTATCTCATCTACGACATTTGGTAAAGTTGAATTTAGTCCACCATTTTGAAGTGAAGATATTTCAGCTAAACTCCTTGAGTTTTCATCTTCTTTTAACTTTATTGTAGCATTAGCCTGATATAAAAATGTGCTATATCTAATTTTAACGAATGCTGCGGCAAGAGCAATTAATAGAAAAATAATGATGAGCTTCCATTTTGATAAATATAGCTCAACGAGTTTTACTATTGTGTCTTTGTTTGTTAGGGAATTTTGAGACATAATACTATAAATCTATATTAGTTTCTGAAAATAAAAATTGCTGCAATTGTAGCTAGTGTAGACACTGCAGAAATTAGAACGCCAGTATTTGGGTTATATGAAGATGTCTTGACTTTAGCATTATTTGGCTCTACATAGATGACATCATTTTGAGTTAAATAATACACAGGAGAATTTACAACGTTTATAGATGTTAAATCATATTTTGCATATTTTTTCTTTCCATCCACTTCACGAATTAAAAATACGTTGTTTCGTTTTCCATAAATAGTAAGGTCTCCGGCTAAACCTAAGGCTTGTGTGAGGGAAATACGTTCTCCTTCAACAGTGTATGCACCAGGTCTGTTTACTTCACCTAAAACCGTTACAGTAAAGTTAATAAGTCTAATGTTTACTATAAACTCTTTCACGTATTCACCAATACGTTCTTTTAACATTTTTGTAGCTTCAACTCTTGTAAGGCCTCCCATTTTTACCGTACCTAAAACAGGAAATTCTATATTACCTTCTGGATCTAATAAATAGGTTTGTCTTAAAACAGTTGGTTGGTTTGCCGCACCACCAGAGGTATTATAGGCTACTGCTGGTAAATTAAAGGCAGCAACAGATTCTGAAACTTCAGCAGAAACATCAATTGTTAATATATCATTTGGCTTATATGTGATTTGAAAATTATTGTCTAGCTCGCTTAAACTTACATCTGTTATTGGTTCATCTTGAAAATAGACAAGATCTTTTCTCGAGCCACAAGATGATAGTGCTACAAATGAAAATAGTAGAAATAATCTGAATATGTTGCTAGAATGTTGACGCATAATATTTTGATTTGGTTATGTTATTTTTTTGAGTCTAATACTTCGTATTTAGAATTGTTGGAAATGTATTCTGGAATAATATCTTTAATTAATGATACAATTTCTAGATTTTGTGATTTAGAGTTAATCGTGCACAAATTGGCAATTTTATCACTTATAGTTAATGTATCTATAGATTTTGTTTTGGCAATCATGATTTTTTCATGATAAGTTTGCCTGGTATTTTCCCCGTCTGCGAGTAGCTCTTCATAGATCTTTTCACCTGGACGCAAGCCTGTAATTTTTATTTCAATATCTTCTGGATGTCTTAAACCAGATAGAATGATCATATTTTTGGCTAAATCATAAATCTTTACAGATTCTCCCATGTCGAACACAAATATTTCGCCTCCATTACCCATTGTAGCTGCCTCTAATACTAACTGACACGCTTCGGAAATGGTCATAAAATAACGTGTAATTTCTTTATGCGTTACAGTTAATGGACCGCCATTTTCAATTTGTTTTTTAAATAAAGGAATAACCGAGCCATTGGAGCCAAGGACATTACCAAATCGTGTGGTAATAAATTTGGTCTTCCCTTTTCCTTGTAAACAATTAACATAGAGTTCTGCAATACGTTTAGTTGCGCCCATAACATTAGTTGGGTTTACAGCCTTGTCTGTAGAAATAAGTACAAACTTATTTACACCATGTTTTACAGATAAACTCGCAATATGTCTGGTTCCTCCAATATTGACACTCACAGCTTCGTAAGGATTATTTTCCATTAACGGAACATGTTTATATGCCGCTGCATGAAAGACAATTTTAGGTTTGTGTATTTGGAATAGTTGCTCCATACGTCTAAAATCTCTCACGTCCGCAACTATAGCTGTAAAGTTTTTAATTCCTTTTTGTACAAATTCTTGTTGTAATTCATATAATGGAGATTCTGCCGTATCGAGAAGAATTAATTTTTTATAATTATAATTAGAAGCCTTTCTTGCAATTTCACTTCCAATTGAACCTGCAGCTCCAGTAATTAAAATGATTTGATTTTCATATTCATCTAAAAGAGCAGGATTGGTAATAGATATAGGATCACGTCCTAATAAATCTTCAATATTTACCTCTTTAATTTGTCCTACACTTAAATCTCCATCAATCCAGTTTTGAACAGGAGGTACAATTTTTACTTTTAAGCCTAATTCAAATAGTAAGCCCGAAATTTGAAGTAGCCTAGACGATTCGATATTTTGAATTGAAATAATAACTTCTTCAACAGCATACTTTTCAATAAACTTTGGTGTTATTTTGTCCAAACTATAAACCGACAACGTATTTATCTTTTTTCCAATCTTACTTTCGTTATCATCAATAAAGCCAATAATTTGGTGACTGTTCTTAGGGTCGTTAGTGATAGCATCATAAGTAATCATTCCAGAGTTACCTGCACCAAAAATTAAAATGCGTTTTTGCGTTTTAAAATCTTGCATTAGTTTGTTGTACATAGACTTTATAAAAAGTTTGAAACCAACAAGGAATAGAATATTTAAAAGTAAATGGATATAAATAATAGATCCAGAAATATTGAAAATGCTTTCGTAATTAAAACGTCTACTAAAAAAGGTTGAAACAATCAATATAGTAGCCAAAATGTTGACTCCTATAATAATATTAATCACATCTTTAAACCCAGTAAATCTAACAACACCTTTATAAGATCCAACAAATAAAAAGCTAATCAAAGCCGCTAAAAAGACAAATGGAATTTGCTTAAACATAACTACAAAATCAAAATCAAGATGGAAATTGAATCTTATAATATATGCAGCAACAAAGGTAAATGCGACGATCGTTAAATCGAATAACATAACCAACCATTTGGAGGCATATTTATGTGATATATTTTGAAGTAATTGTTTAATCATGCTCTAAAATACGTTTTTATTGCTGATGTTACTCTATTTATTTCATTTTCAGTTAAGTTAGATCCGCTAGGTAAACATAAGCCTTTTTCAAACAAATCATCAGAAACACCATTGAGGTAACGAGGTGCATCTTTGAAAATAGGTTGTTGGTGCATAGGTTTCCAAAGTGGTCTAGTTTCAATGTTATATGTATTAAGTTCTAACCTTAGTTCTTCTCTAATTGCTTTAGATGGCGTTAACAAGCACGACAGCCAACGGTTTGAAAAAGAACCATGAGGTTCATCAACAAATTGAAGTTCTTCAATACCTTGAAAACTATCTTTATAATGCTGATAGTTTTGTCTTCGAGCTGCAACTCGGTCATCGAGAACTTCCATTTGGCCTCTGCCAATACCAGCAAGTACGTTAGATAACCTGTAATTAAAGCCAATAGAAGAATGCAAATATTCTACCGCCTTATCTCTGGCCTGAGTGGCAAGAAAAACAGCTTTTTCTTTTAGCTTAATATTTTTGGTTACAATCGCACCACCACCAGAAGTTGTTATGATTTTGTTTCCATTAAAGGACAATACAGAGATATCTCCAAATGTGCCGCATTTAATGTTGTTATAGGTACTACCTAAAGCCTCAGCACTGTCTTCTAAAACAGGAATATCGTAGCGTTTTGCTACCTTATGAATTTCACTAACTTTATAAGGCATGCCATACAGATGTACAGCAACAATGGCTTTTGGTTTCTTTCCTTTTTGAATACGATCTTTTATTGCAATCTCTAATTGTTCTGGACAAATGTTCCATGTGTCACGCTCACTATCAACAAAAATTGGAGTAGCACCTTGATACACGATTGGATTTGCAGATGCCGAAAACGTCTTAGACTGACAAATAACTTCATCTCCATGACCAACATCTAATAAAATAAGACCTAAATGAATAGCAGCCGTTCCTGAACTTAACGCAGCCACATGACTATCTTCTTTAAGATAATCCTGAATATCAGCCTCAAAACCATTGACGTTAGGCCCTAAAGGAGCAATCCAATTGGTTTCGAAAGCATTATTAATATAAGATTGTTCTTTTCCACTCATATGCGGAGATGACAACCAAATTTTTGATTCCATAATCAACTTGTTAAGTAAGTTTATTACTATACAGCTAAGCGTTTAGTGAGGGATTTGGGTGAAATTTTGGATGGTTAATACATGTTTAATGCTAGTAACCTGAATAAATTTCTTGTTAAATATGCATTAATACCATAAAACCAACCAAATAAACACGATAAAAAACAATTTTTCACGTTGACCTTTAAGCCTTCGATTTATTAGAAAAGCATAATAATTAAGAAGAAGACTTAATTTTGTTAGCCAAACTTGTCATGGTTTCGCTTTTGAAATTATAAGTTTCATTGAGCTTTTTGTAGGTTTTGAAAATCTCTTCTAGGTTTTTGAAGTTTTCATCCATTTGAGCTCCGAAATTATGAGGGTGCCACCATAAATGAAAAAGCTCATTCTTTTTAGCTGCATGCGTCATTGCTCGCTTTATGCGCTTAATTTTTAAGGGTTCTAAAAACTTCAATTTCTTACTATAAGCTCTAAATAATCTGCTCGATGGAAAATTGAAAAGATCTTTTTCTTTGGTCATGTCCTCTAACTTGTACGTATTTGGTCCAGTAACACTCACATAAGCATCGAGAAACTTTAGCAACTTAAAAATATACCACTCTTTATAAAATTTTGTAGTATGAATGTTATATATGTATGCTTTTTCTTTTCCTCTAAAAGAAGTGATGCCGTGCTTTTTAAGCACTTCTAAATAAGGCTTGTCAAACGGTTTAAGTGGGTCGACCATGTTTCTGGGAAAGACCAGACTGTTTATATCTATACCTAGTGGCTTTGCGATTTGTATTGCCGAACTAAGGTCATTATCAAATTGTTCAACATTTTGACCAGGAATGTGACAGTAATAATGACAAAATGTATGTGTTCCAATTTCGTGATTGCCATTGTTTTGAATTTGCTTTATGCCAGAAAGACCATAATGAAAGGGGTCGTCTTGCTCACTGTTTCCAATTGACGCTATTAAAGGGTATGGCGAAAACTTTTCTTTTGAATACGACGGTTTATGCTTAGGGGCATACTTGAGGAGCTCTTCCTTGTCTTTTGCAAATAAGAAACCAACAGTAGCAAATGTGAGTTTAATGTCATATTTGTCACTCATTTCTAAAAGCCTATCTAAAACTTTTCCAACATTGGTTAAGTTTGTTCTATAGTCGTCTACAGATTTTTTATCAAAAACTCCCCAATGAATTTCGTAATCTAATGAAATAACAAAATGACCGCTCATAGTTTAATTTATATTGGTTTCAAATGTAAATAAAATTAACAGTAATTTTTAATTCTCTTAATTGATAATAACATGGCAAAAATGTTACTTTTGCATCTCGTATCTGTAATACAATGAAAACCAACCCATTCACATCTTCAGTTTTTGAGACCTCTTGGTCCAAACACTTCAATGAAGATAAGACGTTAATGTCTTTTGATTTTTTAGAAGGGGTAAGGTTTATTAAAGATAAACCAAACGGTATTTATGTTAATGCAGGTAGAAATCTTACCAAAGGCTTATATTATAGTCTAAATTATGATAAACAAGATTACAAGGGAAAAACCTTTTTAATCTACGATGTGCCATCGTACTTTGATGTCGAAGATTTTAATGCGCCTTCGCATTCTTCTCTGCGAATTAAAAGAGTATTTCAATACCAAGGTTTTTTGATGGACATCACATCTTTTAATAATCAAGATGAATATATAAACTCTCAATTTAGTTCTAAAAACAGAAGAGAGTTCCGTTCAAATCAAAGACGCTTAGAAACGTGTTTTGATATAGACTACGCTTTTATTCATGAGGCCATGCCGAAAGAAGAATTTAATGTTCTTTTTGAACAGTTTTATGCGTTGTTAAGTAGACGTTTTGCCGATAAACAAACCAACTATCACCACTTAAGCTCTAAAAAATGGAATTATTATAAAGAGTTGGTTTATAATATGTTGAAAAAGAAGCAAGCGTCACTTTTAGTGATTAGCAATGCTAAGACTCCTATAGGAATTACACTTAATTTTCATTCTGAAGATATACTCTTTGAAGCGATCACAGTTTTTGATCCTGATTATTATAAATTTAGTATTGGTAAAACGTCCATAATTAAACTGCTAGAATGGTGTTTTGAGCATAACTTTAGAATTTCTGACTTCTCTAAAGGAGACTTCGATTATAAACATAAATGGAGTAATTTGGCTTATGATTTTGAATACCATATTTTATACGATTCTAAATCGATATTGTCTGTATTAAGAGCTCAGTATGCCATTGCTTATTATAAATTGAAATTATATTTAAGACGAAAAAAAATTAATGAGCTTTATCGAAAGTATAGATTTTATTTAAAAGGAGGCGGAAAAGAAAAGGAAGATAGGGCGTATAATAACTATACATTTGAAAAATTAAACAGTTTTGAACCATCTGATAATCATGAACTCATCGATTTTAAATCTGAGTCATTTCGTTTTTTAACCCAGTTTGTCTATACATTCATGTTTGCTAACCCAGAGCCATTAGAAAATGTCAAAGTTTATAAGCGTATAGATGCGTTGGAATTCGTAATCTCTGGATCAAAGAAGGCGCAAAAAATTATATTCAGTTAGACGTTTTTATTTCTAACATGCGGTCACATTTTGAAAACATTCTCCCAGCGCTATAGTTGTTAAATTGAGCAACGTTTTTATGACCTTTTAGCCATTCTATATAGATAGCTGCTGTGTTAATTCCTGCTTCATGTGAAAACGGATAACCTCCTCCAAATCTTGGATTTAGCTCAAGTACGTAAAGTTGATTTTCTGCAATAAAAACATCACAATCCAGACTGCCAATGTGTTTTAGTTTTTCTGAAATTATTTGTCCAATTTTATCAAACTTTTGATCAATTACAGAGATAGCTTTGTCTGTTTCTCCCGAGCGCATGTTGAGTTTTTCTCTTACAAATGTTCCGTAATATTGGCTTTCAAAATCGTTAACAATGTCCATCCCAAACTCTCTTCCGTCTAATTTCTCTTGTATTAGGATCGCATGATCTAAATCGTGAGAACTAGCTGTATTTAAAATAGATTTTTTCAGTTTAATGTGCTGAAGTTTAAAAGCTAATGCTAATTCTTCTTCAGATTCTGGAAAATCAATACCTATAGAGGCACTTCCCCAACGAGGCTTAACAACCAAAGGATAGTATAAAGTTCCATTTTTGATAGCGTGCAACGCATCTTTTAAGGTTGTATAGGTCTTTGGTGTTTTTAGTCCTATCGATTTTAGAAAGTTAAACGTTTCAACTTTATCAAAAGCAATATCAATCACATTTTCATTAGACACAATAACTTTTGTGCCTGTAGCTTCTAATTCGGCTTTATGCTTTGAAAGGATTGGTAATTCTAAATCATTGAGCGAAATAACAGCCGTGATTTGATGTTCAATAATAATGTTTTTAAGCGCTTCTATATAAGTGTCATCATAGATGTTTGGGACTAAAATGGCAATATCTGCATCTACCATAGCAGGAGCAGATACGCTCATGTCGGCTGCAAGGATAAGCCCTTCACCATTAATGGCCTCTTTAAAATAATTAATGAGATAATTACGTCTACCTGCACAAGTAAATAATATATTAATTGCCATGCGTTGAATTTTGGTTAGTTTCTGTTCCCATGAAATCAGGAACGATATCATTTTCCACACTATATATACCATCTTTTTTAAAGACTTTATATACTGTCAAAAATAAAATTTTAATGTCTAATATAAACGACATATGTTTAACGTACCACACGTCGTAATTAAATTTTTCTTCCCAACTAATTGCATTTCTACCGTTCACTTGAGCCCAACCTGTTATGCCAGGTTTGATATTGTGACGTTGCTTTTGATGATCATTATATCTTGATAAATATCTAACAAGCAAAGGTCTGGGGCCAACAATACTCATATCGCCTTTAATTACATTTAATAATTGTGGGATTTCATCTAAGGAGTACTTTCTAACAAAAATGCCAGCAGCTGTTAAACGCTCAGATGGTGGGAGTAATTCGCCATTCTCATCTGTTTTATCATTCATCGTTTTAAACTTAATTATCTTAAAAATACGTTCATTTTTGCCTGGTCGTTCTTGATAAAAAAATGCTTTACCATTATTCTTAAACATGAGAACACACCAAGTAACTAAAAATATAGGAAACAGTAAGATGAATCCAATACTTGCAGAGAGGATGTCAAAAAACGGTTTGATAATATGTTTGTACAATCCCATTACTTCAAACTTTTATAATAGTTTAAAATTTCGTTCCACACAAAACCTTGCTCGTAGCGTTCTATAATTCTTGATCTGGTGTAATTTACCATATCTTTCCTTTTTTCAGGATGATCTATCATAAATTGCATAGCTTGCTCTAGTGCTTGCTCATTTTTAACAGGTATAATAAGTCCGTTAACGCCATCTTCAATAACTTCGTTGCAACCATTAATGTCAGAAACAATACATGGTAAGTTCATACAACTGCACTGTAATACAACATTAGGAAATCCTTCTCTATAACTAGGGAAGGTGAGTACGTTTGAAATGGCAACATATGGTCTAATATCTTTTTGTAAACCTACAGCCAAAATTTGATTATTTTCCTTAATAAGAGCCTCTGTTTCTGGTAACAATGGGTCTAAGTGATTCTCTCTTGGCCCAACTAAAATTAACTTGCAGTGCAGTTCTTTTTTGGATAACCTATTAAATGCACTTACTAACTCATTAATACCTTTATCTCTAACAATTCTTCCAATAAATATAAAAACAATGTCATTATTTACAATGCCAAGTTCTTGCTTTAGTTCTAGTTTTTTTTCTTCTGAAACATGAGCTGTATCATAATGGCTAGTATCTATACCATTTGAACTTCCATTTCCAATAACCATTAGTTTTTCAGGTTTGGTATAGTTGTTTTCGATAATAATCTGTTCTAGACCAAATGAATTGGGTAATATTTTGGTTGCACAGCTATAGGTGAATTTTTCAACAGCGTCTAGCAATTTCCTTTTACTTCCTTTTGTTTCTAATAGAGGTAATCCTGCTATGGTATGCAATCTATGCGGAACACGAGCCAATTTTGCGGCAAGCATACCTAAAGTACCAGCTTTTGGTGTATGCGTATGAACAATAAAGGGTTTTTCAGATTTAAACAATTTGTAGAGTTTGAAAGTTGCCTTTAAATCTCTTATTGGTGTTATGGTTCTTGTCATCTCCACCACATGTGTTTTGATGCCTTCATTTTGTCTTACTTCTGCCAAGGCATCTCCATCTCCAGAGATTCCAATAACTTCATAATGCTTACTCATAAAACGAGATTGTCCTCTCAAAAGCGTTCTTAAGGAGGATGGAACCGTTGTGATACGAATAATTTTTTGCATACTAATTGTTCATTTGATTAAGCATTGTTCTTACAAAATTATCAATAGCTCTAGATTCAATATAATCTTTAAAATAGATCTCTCTATGGCTAGTAGTATCAACAAGACCTTTATCCATAGCCTCTCTTAAGGCATCTACATTCTCAGTTTCACAAGTTATAATACCTTTGATGTTCGAAATTTCCCCAGCACATGTCGTACTTACAACATGATCATTTTGCGACATCATTTGAAGCAAAACATTTGGAAACCCTTCTATTCTAGATGATACCACACAAAGTCGAGCTTTTTTAAATATTGGATATACATTGCTAACATAACCATATAAAATCACACGTTTTTGTAAGTCTAGTGTTTTAATTTGTTGTACTAGTTTTTGTTCTTCTTCTTTAGTGCCAACACCCAAAATAACCAATTTCAAGGTTTTATCTTTTAACAACTGAAACGCATCTATAAGAATATCGAAGCCTTTTTCTGGTATGAAACGACCAGCTGCAACTATAAAATTATCAATATTGAAAGTTACTTGCTGTTGGGCTTTTTTAGAAATTTCGTCTAAATTAACAGGGTTTGGTATGACAATAACACTTTCTTTTTTCTTTAACCATGGTAATGCTTGTAAAAGCTGGCTTTTCATTAAATCTGTTTGGCATATAATGACATCGGCTTTCTTATATCCCATAATATAGGCTGTTTTGTAGAGTAGGAGTTTAAATCCTTTAAACCTTAAAAAGATGGAAGTAGATTCTCTTAGTATGAGCTTCGTATGCTTTAATACTCTGGTGTATTTTAAAAAACCCAATAGACCATTTATGAGTGCTTGAGAACTTATAGTATGTTTTATGTCATTTAATTTGTTGAGCGTCCTTATGTATTTAGCGGCACCAAAAAAACCTTTATAAACAGAGGAGTTGTTTAAATATACAATAGTGCACTTATCTTCCAAAGACTCCCATCCACGATGTTTTTTGTTAACAAGAAATACGACTGTACATTGTTTACCTTGATCAATAAAATAGTTGATGATGGTAAACAATACCTGCTGAGCACCTCCACCAATTAAATCATCTGGTAGAACAAAAAGCCAATCTATGGTTCCTTTTTTTTGCATTAGTGATTCATAAGATTAGTGAATACGTCTTGATATTGTTCAATTATTCGAGTTTTACTAAATTTCTTCGCTACGGAAGCAATCACCTGTTTTCTTTCTAATGGAACAGAATGAAGTTTAATAAGCGCTTCTTTTAATTCGATTTCAGAGTCCACCAAAAATCCGTTAACACCATGCGTTACAATTTCCGAAGTACCACCTAGACAATTATAAGCTACAACAGGTGTGCCCACAGCGCAGCTTTCTAAAAGTGCATTTGGAAAACCTTCTGCATAGGATCCCTGAATAAAGACATTACTGTTTTTTAAATAACGTTCTACATCGTTGGTAAAATCAATCCATGTCACTTTATCGTTAAGGCCTAATTCATTGACTTTATTTTTTATCAATTGTTCGTGTGGCCCACTTCCTATAATGGTATAGTTGAATGCCAGATCTAGCGAGCTCAAGGCTTCTAAAATTCGACAATGTCCCTTTTCATTATGTAAACGACCAACAGTAATGTACTGTGTTTTGGAGTTGTACTGTATTTCAATTTCAGAAGAATATTCTTTTGTTATCGGATTATTTATAATGGTAATCTTTTTTGCCGTCTTTGGACGAAGTTCAATAAGCTCATCGGCCATGTCTTTAGATTGGCAAATTATAGCATCTAATAATTTATAGCTGAGGCTATTTAAGGTTTTTCCAAAAGGTAGTAAGTTGGTGTTGTGATACTGTTTGGTTATTTTCTTAATGTTGGCTTCCCTGGCTACAAATTTGATCTTTCTATAAAAAAGAGACTGTACCGCTGTTACTGCTGTAAGATGCGCAATAGAGGTCATTACAATTTGTGGTTTGAGCTGTTTCAATTTTGAAAATATACCAGTGATTCCGTCTAAAACACGATTTTTATTTAAAAAATGTGTTTCAATATGTTCTACGGAAAAAGCTGCATCTTTTTCAAACCCGACAATCAATAGAATAGGAGTGAACTTGCTTTTGTCGAGATTTTGGGCAATAAACGAAACGACGCGTTCTGCACCTCCAGCTTTTAATGACGGTAAAATAAATAAGATTTTGATTGTTTTATCCATCATAGAGTTATACAATAGAAAGTCCTTTTCCGTTGTCGTTAAGCCATTGTTTTAATACTAATAGTTTCCAAATTAATGGATACCTATTCCAGCTACCATCCATATGTTGCTTAATCATAAATTGCACCTTTTCTACATCAATGCAAGGTATTGATTTTAAGGCAGTGTCGTCAAGTTCGCTCAATACAAAATCTTTTAAATCTTCTTTAAACCAGCGCGAAAATGGCATTGTGAATCCAGCCTTAGGTCTGTCAAAAATATGTTCTGGAACCGATTGATATAAAACATCTTTAAGAATACGTTTTGTATTGCCTTTATGAAATTTAAACTCGGTGGGTAGTGAGTTAGCAAAATCAACAATACGATGATCTAATAATGGGGCACGTGCTTCAAGTGAAAAAGCCATTGTGGCTCTATCAACTTTAGTGTTGATATCGAAGTTGAGATAAGTTTTGGTATCAAAATCTGAAATACGTTCCATAAGGTTTTTATGATCGTGCATTAAATACTTAAGTTCATCAACCTCGCGATTGTTATAGTTAGTATTAATGTAAGATTGATCAACACCAGTCATGGCACTCAAATAGGCTTCATTTGAATCTTTAAACTGAATCGCCTTAGCAATGACCTTTAATTTATAATGTGGCATAAGGTTTAAACCAAATGCAGATAACTTCCTTACGGACTGTGGTAACTTATAGATTTTACTTCCTTTTCTAGTCCAATTATATCTGTGATATCCAATGAAACTTTCGTCACCAGCATCACCAGAAAGTGCAACTGTAACATGCTTTCTTGTGTATTTAGCCAATAACATAGATGGAATTGCAGAGGAATCTGAAAATGGTTCATCATAGAACTCATTGAAGTTTTTTATAAGATCTATACCTTCATCGTAATTACATTCTATAACATGATGATCGGTTTGTAAATGATCTGCAACTTGCTGCGCATATTTACTTTCATCAAATCCTTTTTCGTTGAATTTTACAGAAAAAGTTTTGATTTTAGTCGAAGATGTTTCTGTAGCTTTTGCTGCAATTAATGAAGAATCTATTCCTCCAGATAAAAATACACCAACAGGAACATCTGCGAAAAGTCGTGAAGAAACAGCATCTTTTAGAATATGATTGAGTTCTTGTTTAGCGTCTTCGTATGAACCCGTAAATGGTCTTTCGTTTTTATAGTCAATGTCCCAATAAGCTTGTGTATTAAATGCTCCAGAATTTAAGTCGAATGTAAATGAATGTCCAGCCTTTAGTTTTTTGATTTCATTAAAAATTGATTGCGGATCTGGAATGTTTCCCCAAGCCAAGTAATAAGAAATGGCTTTTTCTGAAATAGATAAATTATCCATATGCAGCTGTATGGAGGATATCTGACTTGAAAATTCAAAATCTTTACCATTGTGGTAGTAATAAAATGGCTTTTGGCCCAACCGATCTCTTGCACCAAAAAACAATTGTTTTTTTACATCATATATAACAAAAGCGAACATACCATTAAAGTGGTTAACGCAAGCTTCGCCATATTCTAAATATGCAGCACATAATACTTCAGTATCACTAGTAGTTCTAAAGGTATATCCTTTTTTTGTGAGTGTTTCTTTTATCAATTGAAAATTATAGACTTCACCATTAAACACAATATGAATGTCTTCATTATAGGTAAATGGTTGATCAGATCGTGGGTCTAAATCTATAATAGATAATCGGTTATGACCAAAGGAAATGTTATGGTCATTATGATTATAGAATTGCCAACCCATTTTGTCTGGACCTCTAAAGGCAGTACGCTTTAGTTTGTCTTTAACTTGTGATTCGGTATACTTTAAGGTTGTTCCGTATATTCCGCACATAAATTTATACTATTTGGGTGTTTTGTGTTCTGAACAAAAATAGATATTAAATCCACTTTTACTTAAAAAAGACTATTAAAAGTCGTTTTAGACTACGAAATGAAAGGCTACTTTTTATAATGCTGATTTATAAAGGTTTAAATGCGCTTGATAAACGACATCAATATTATAACTCGATTTTAATTCGTCATACAATTGCTGTGTTTTTTGGAGTGCCTTGTCGTAGTTTTGAATACAATCAATCATAGATTGGTGAAACATGGATAGATCAGATACATAAGCATTGTCATTATTGAGAAAATCAGGAATACTACCAACAGGAGTTGAAATGATGGGCAGTTTTGCAGCAGCAGCTTCAATTATAACCATTGGCATACCTTCCCATTTCGATGGAAGTATTAGTGTATTGGCCGTTTGCAAATAGGGCTTAATGTCACTTCGAAAGCCTAAAAGGTTGAAATGCCTTTCGAAATCTTTATGATCAGCAGTTTCTATCTCTATTAACTTTAAGAGTTGTGCTTTTAATTTGCCTTCACCAACAACATCAAAGACAAAATCTTTAAGTCCGACTTCAATTAACTTTTTGGCAGCAGTAACCATATAAAGCGGGTTCTTTTCATCGCTCAATCGACCTAAATATAAAAACCTAAAAGGATGGTCAATTTCACTTTGTCGTGATGAAGTAATAGATAACTCATTAAAATCTACACCATTGGGAATAACAACATTGTTTTTGAGATACCATTGCTTTGCATTCTCACTAAAAACAATATCCTTTTTTCTAAAGCTTTTTGTTGCGAAGAGCATTAGCTTTCTATTATAAATTTCAATAGTGCTAGAATGAAGCGTAAATACAATTGGTATTTTCTTGTAAAAAAGTCTGTAGAGCGTACCTAAAATAGCACTGTGGTATTGATGACAATGAAATATGGGTTTGTCTTGGTCTTTAATGATGCTGTGTAGCTTTTGAAGCCCTCTTTTTAAACTAGAGTTTTTAAAAGATGTCACATTCAAAAAATGATACTCTATTTGATGTTCTTTAAATTTAGGTTCGAGTGTATTATCATCTGAAATTGAAATCACAATGGTTTTAATAACTGATGTAGAGCACTTTGCTAACTGCAATACCATTTGTTCTGCACCTCCGCCTCCTAAACTACTTGATATGTGTATTATAGTCACTAGATATTGTCTTACTCTAATTAATAATTTGCTTTTTTTGTAATTCTGTCTTTAGAAACGTAGTAAAAACCTCTGCGCCTTTAGAAGACATATGGGTTTTGTCTTTCCAATAGCTTAAATCGTTATGCTCTAAAAAGAATCCTGAGTAATCTTCGTAAGACACGCCTATAGATTGTAACGCTTTCTTTAATGTGTCATATTGAACTTTACATTCGGGGTCATAAGTTGGCGTTGTAAGCATTACTAAGGTTTTATTATTGGCTTTACAAAAATCATTTATTTGATTGATGTATTTCCATACATCTGGGTTTATTTTTTTTGTGTCATCGCAATCGTAATTTGATTTTATAGATAATGATTTTTTGAATGTTTCAGTTTGGGCTTCTGTAATATCTAGCGGATCAAAACCATAGTACATTTTATGATCATATTTTGGCGACACATAATTTTTTACAATTCCAATGGCTTTCCCGTTATAATCTAGAGACCATAAAAAATGTTGAAGCACGTTATCTTGATTTGCCTCAGAAACAGCCTTTTTTATAATCGGATTTCGATTGTATTTCGTGATTAAACCTTTAACATCAGAGGCATCATAGTCATCTACGAATACCTTGTTTGGATCAATATTAAAAATGATTAACTGATCTTTATCTTTAGGTAATAACTGAATTAAAGTGGCTGAATAAGCGATTGCACTACCATCCATACCAACATTGTAACTAGATGGTTTTATTTTTTTTACATCAATATGATGATTGGATCTAGATGTTCCAAAAGCAATTACATCTAATGAATCTTTTAGAATCATAAATTGGTTTAGCTTTCCAATTGATTGTCCAGACATTACCTTATCACTTATCTTATTTAAACCCATATACATTAGCTTGTCCATGCCGTAAGTAAGGAGTAGTATAATTAGAATAAGTTTAAGTGCCGATTTCATTGATATATGCTTCTATTAAAATTGAAAATAAATAAAATTATTAGAGGTTGAATAAAATAATGCTATAATCATAATAACTACTGATGTGAAAATTGCTAGATTTCTTGGCTTAATCGTACTTCCATAATTTTCTAATGTTACTTTTTTACGGAAAATAAAAATATCAAAACATAAGCCCAATGTGAGCATCAATAAAGCAATAATGACAGTATTAATATTTCCGATGAAAGGTGATGTGTAATCTAAGCTCAAAATACGTTTGAGTATGAGCAGGGAAGAAGATAAGTCTTGTGCTCTAAAAAACACCCAAGATAAAAGAACGATGGCCAAAGTCCAGAGGCTGCCCAAAACATTAAAATTTTTAATGTTGAGTTTTGAAAATGTAAATTTCTCAATGGCTAAGGCTGTACCATGAATGGCGCCCCAAATTACAAAGTTCCAAGAGCTACCATGCCATAAACCACCAAGTAACATCGTAATTAATAAATTGCGATATGTAATTTTAATGCCTTTTCTATTTCCGCCTAAAGAAATATAAAGGTAATCTTTGAGCCATGATGATAATGATATATGCCAGCGCCTCCAAAATTCGGTTATGGATTTTGAAAAATATGGAAAGTTGAAATTTTGATTAAAATTGAAACCTAAGAGTTTTGCGCTACCTATAGCAATATCTGAATATCCAGAAAAGTCATAATATATTTGGAATGCATAAAAAATTGTTGCCAGTAAAAGTGTTGAACCATTATGTAGTTCTGGGTTTGCGTAAACGGTATCAACATAAATGGCTAGATTATCTGCAATTACAATCTTCCTAAATAAGCCTACAATAATCTGGAAAATTCCGGCATTGAATTGCGAGGATTTAAATATGCGTTTGTTCTTTATTTGTGGGATTAAGTTAGAAGCACGTTCTATAGGGCCAGCCACAAGTTGAGGAAACAAACTAACATAAGTAAAAAATGCTACGATGTCCTTTGTAGGTTTTAATTGTTCCCTATAAACATCAATGGTATAACTAAGTGTTTGAAATGTGTAAAAACTAATTCCTACTGGTAGTATGATATTTAGGGTTAAATCGTTGACTTGCCAGCCTACTGTAGACATGGCTTGAGCAAAAGAATCTGCAAAGAAGTTATAATATTTAAATATTGCTAATAAACCTAAGTTTGAAACAAGACTGAGTAACAGCCATCTTTTTTTATGTTTTTTAGATGGAGAGCTTTCAATTTTTAATCCAGTAATATAATCGATAAATGAACTATATACAATAAGAGATAGGAAACGCCAATCCCACCAACCATAAAAGATGTAGCTCGAGATTAATAACAATATATTTTGTTTGGACACACTATTCCTGAGCATCCAATAGATAGCGAAGACTACTGGGAAAAATAATAAAAATTCAATAGAGTTGAAAAGCATATTACAGTGGTCTTAACAATGGTAAATCGTTGCTATGATCATGACTTTCATTTTCAATAGATTGCGAGGTGTCACCTAACTTCACGAGAAGCCAAATAGAAATAAAGATTAAAAAATCATTCGCAAAATAATTATGAATTACCATGAGGATTCCTATTAATGAAATGGCAATTAAGGTGAGATGTATTTCAGATTTAAAAAAGGGTAAACTTTTAAAAAACATTGACAAATAAATAATGATCAGCATTAAAAACGGAATAATCCCCGATTCACCAATAACCATTAAATAGGTGTTATGTACACCTTGTCTATTACTCGAACCCATAAAACTTTTATAACCATTTCCAATAACTGGATTTTCATATATGTCATCGAGATATGAAGTCCATTGTTCTGTTCTTGAACCTTCGGTAAAAGCCGTAGTTTCAATCTTACTTTCAAATAAACCTTCTATAATAGAAAACCTAGCGGTATTCACTTGAAGAATTGTAGCAACACTTATAAGAAGTATTAATGCTCCAAAACCAATGAAAAGACCTTGAGCGTTTTTCCGATTTGAAAACACCGCAAGGATGCTTATAAATAACCACATGATTAAGAAAAATCTTGAGAATGTGATGACACCAGTAAAGGTAAAGGCGAACAATAAAATGAGTTTAAGCTGTCGATTTTCTAGTTTGTAGGTAAGGCAGTAACCTATTAAACTAACAAAAGCTCCTGCATTTGGATCTAAGTAAAATCCACTATAACGTCCATATGCATCAGCAAAAAACAACGCATGTACTAAAATACTTAAGGCTCCAATGAGTAAAATAAAACATAAATCTTTTAGTCCAGTATCACGAGCTACTTCAGAGCCACCAACAATTAAAATAATGTATTTAATAAATTCATTAATAAAGGCTTTGGCATCAGGTACATCGACTAATCCGGAGATCATAAAATAAAAGAGTCCCAGGACAAGGAATGGAAACAGTAGCTTTCGTTTTTTGCTAAGAAAGTAATAGGCAATAAGCAAAATATTAGTAAGATGACTGGTATAACTTCCAGCGGTCTCACTAAAAACCTCTAATGAGAAACTCGAAATTTCCCAAAGTAAAAGCATCAATATTATGTACCTCAATACTTT
Source organism: uncultured Psychroserpens sp. (assembly GCF_947492715.1). Lineage (GTDB taxonomy): Bacteria > Bacteroidota > Bacteroidia > Flavobacteriales > Flavobacteriaceae > Psychroserpens. Next base: position 262,415 of record NZ_CANLNS010000002.1, on the reverse strand, counting down.
CATATCACCTTTTTAATTAAGCGTTTTGGGAAACGTACAATAAAAATTAATCCAGAAACAAGGAACTTAAAGCTACCAAGTTTTAATTTTTTGTCTGAAAATAACAATCTCGATTTAAAGTAGTCAAAAGCTAAGTTGCGATAGTATTTGTGCTTGAAAATTTCAGATATAGAAACATCCAATAGGCCATAATATCCACCATAATAATATACCATAGCTAGATCTTTTCGAGATTTCTTTGATGCGATTAAGCCATCTTCAGAGCTAAAATAACACCTGTGTGCTATATTTACGCATAAAAAATCAAATTTCTTATTAATGGCATTCCAGGTATGACTTTCCTGAATATGGCACTTATGACTAGTATACATTTTTTGATCGGCCAATATTGAGGTTCTCCAGCATGCCCATTTTTCACCATCAACATGATAGTTTAAAACGCGCTCATCAAAACCAACTTGCCAGCGTTCTTCAGGAAATGTATCACCAACAATATCACCTTTCTCATTTTTTGTCAACGTCCATATTGAGGCAACTTGAGGTTTACTGTCAGATACAGTTTTCCATAATTCTTTTAGATCTGAGAGGGTGTTAGAGCTAAAAGAATCGTCACTATCGGCAATTATGGTATAAGGTTGGTCACACAAATCTAAGCCATAATTTACAGCTGCAGATTTACCTTGGTTTTTATCAAGTTTGTAATAGGATATGGCAATGATTCCAGTTTTAATCCAGCTATCAACCAAATTAAAGGTGTTGTCTGTACTGCAATCATCTATAATTATCCAAGAGAATGCCTTAAAGTCTTGATTTTTCAAAGACTCGTAGACGCGCTCAAGCGTATGCTCACGATTATATGTAGGCGTAATGATGTTAAACATTCTTCTTGTCTAGGTGATTAATATAGGCATATAAAATGATTCCATTGATCGTAGCCACTATAGAAGTGGCAAGTGCTAAACCATAAACTCCCATACTCTTAATTAAAATATAGTTAAGGGTAATGTTAAAGATTAAATTAATGATAGATGTTAGTACCATAAAATTGTTCTTATTAATGGAAGTTAAGAATTTAACCATTATAAGACCAGCAATGTATGATGGTATTTGTAGTAAATACATTTGCTGTATTCTAGCTACAATGACAGTATCATCACTTTCGAAAGCATTTCCTTCGAATATGAGGGTTATTATAGGTTTTGAAATAAGAATAACCACAATCATGACGATACCACTCCCTATGATAACAAACTTTAAGATCTTTTTTAATTTTTTAAATGTTTCTATCTTATTGTCAACTGCATTTTTTGAAAAATAAGGAAGAAGCACATTACCTATTGCGATACCAACAATGCTAATGGTAAAAGCTGGAATTTTGATACCATAATTTAGTGCAGCGATAGAACCTACAATGAGTTGTGCCGAAAAATATTGATCAATCAACGGATTTACACCACTTAACAAGCTCGCTGAAAGTTTTGCTGGTAATTGTCCAAACAATGTTTTGATATTGTCTGATTTAAAATCAGGACGATTTAAAAAGATTAAACCTCTTTTTAAAGCAACAGTTAAAACAAACAGGAACCCAAGAATACTGCCTATTAGAGTACCAATAGCCAAGACCAAGGTATCGAGTTCGTCTCTAAAGAATATAACGCAAACTATAATTGAAATAGGTGTAAATATTGCACTCATTGAGGAGTATCTAAACTCATTGTCAATAGTTAGAAGTCCATTTATAACAGAAGTAAATCCCCAAAAAAGAATACATGGCGCTACAAAATAGAACTGTGTTTTTACTAAGGAGTAGTACTGTGCTGTATGACCTTTATAGAGTGTTTCTAGATAGACATCTGTAAAAAGAAAGGCAATAAGCAAAAAGACTAGGGCCACTCCAATAGTTACCATAAAACTTGTACTCTGAAAAGCTCCAACCCGTTTTCCTGTTTTTAGTTCACTAACATAATTTGGTATAAATACGCTGTGAAAAGACCCTAAGAAAACACCGCTAATGAAACTAGGAACCAATACTGCGATTAAAAATGTGTCGATTAGTTCAGAAAGTCCATAAACATCAGCTATAACCATTTCCTTGAAGAATCCCATACCAGAGACAAGGAATGTGAAGAAACCAGCAACAATGACATTGACGATAGTGGCATTGCCTAATAGTTTACCTAGTTTTTGCTTTAAGTTAAATTTTGATTGCAAAGGATATAATTTATGATATAGTATGATTTGGTATGGGCAATAGTACAAATAAATTCAAGAAAGAAATTAATGAAACGATGTTATGCTTTTTTTTTAGATAACATGACTATTGATTTGTAAGTAAATATAACAGAATGTAGGAGGTAAGTTCCTACAAACGTTAAAGTTTCGTTTGAAAACGTCTTTTTTTTGAGTAAGTACGTAGATAAAATTAAAATTAGCATTTCATCTAAATAATTCGACAGATTATAGGAATTTTCCATTAATTGTAAGTAAATATTTACTTATAAATGCTTTTTAGCGAATAATTAATACTTTAAACGGTTTTACTGGAAAAATATTTTAGATTGCCCTAGCAATTAAGCCCCAAAATTAATAGCAAATGATATCCCCAAATCTTAAATGGGATTCCTATGGAATCTCTAAAGCCTATTTTTATACCCTCCTTACATTACTATTTTTTAGTTTTTCTTTTAATAGTTATTCTCAGTTAGCATTTCCAACAGCAGAAGGTTTTGGGAAACATGCTACTGGTGGTCGTGGAGGTGTAGTAATTAAAGTTACTAATTTAAATAATACTGGACCAGGAAGTTTAAGAAACGCATTACTTGCATCTGGAACACGAACTATTGTTTTTGAAGTTGGAGGAACCATTAATCTTACTAGTAATATCTACGTTACTAATGGGAACTTTACATTAGCAGGACAAACAGCACCTGGCGACGGAATTTTAATTAGAGGAGGAATGGTAGAGGTTGAAGCGTCTAATGTTATCATAAGATATATCCGATTTAGACCAGGACCATCAGCGCCTTCTGGAGCAGATGCTTTAAACATTACGGCTTGGAGTGGTCAACATCATAGCGATATTATTATAGACCATTGTTCTTTAAGTTGGGCTTCAGATGAAAATTTTGATATTAGAGCCTTGCCAAATGGAAGTGTACGAGATGTGACCATTCAAAATTCTATCATGGCCGAATGTGGTTATGGTTCACTGGCAGCCGAAAGAACAACCAATTTAACGTATTATAGAAATTTATATGCTCATAATAGTGAGCGTAATACAAGAAAAGGATTTCCGCTTCCTAATACATTCGATTTCGAATTAATCAATAATCTTATTTATGGGTTTAGATACGCAACTGTACCAAGTATGGGCGCAAAATTTACCGTATTAAATAATAAGTATAAAAAATCAAGTCAGACCACAATTTTTGGTGGATCTGCTGTAGAAGGAACTACTGGTGGTGCCGGTCAAACGTCACAAACCTATGCTTATATTAGTGGTAATATCTTAGCTCAAGGAACGTCTCAAAATAATTCAGCTTTATCCTCATATCTTCAGTCTACGCCATATGCAACGTCTGGCATTCAGGCTGTAGCCGCTGATCAGTTAGAAGCAGAACTGTTAGACAATGTTGGAGCAAGTTTTCCTGTTAGAGATGGTGTAGATACTAGGTTAATTAATCAATACATTAATGGTAATGGAGGTCTTGCAACATCAGGTACATATCCAACAATATTAGGAGGAACAGCGCCTGAAGATAGTGATAATGATGGCATGCCAAATGTTTGGGAAAATCAAAACGGATTAAACCCTAATGATGCTTCAGATCGAAACATTGTTCAGGCAGATGGTTATACAAACCTTGAATATTATCTTAACGGAATGGTTCTGGATGTTTTAGGAAATCAAGTGACCTTAAGTGCTGATAACGAAACAATTTGTGAAGGAACAGATGTTATTTTAACGGCTTCAGGAGCAGATTCATATACATGGGATGTAACTAATGAAACATCTTCGAGTATTACTGTTACACCAACCCAAACTACAACATATACCGTAACTGGGACGCATACAAACGGAAGTACAACCCAAGATGAAATAACGATAACAGTAAACGATATACCTACAGCAAATGCTGGCAACGATATAGACACGTGTCAAGGCACTGCAGTAACTTTAACCGCTTCAGGGGGAACATCATATTTATGGAATACAGGAGCCACAAATGCTTCAATAACTGTAAATCCAAATGTTACAACGACATATTCAGTTGAAGTGACACAAAACGGTTGTACTAGTACAGATAGTGTTGTTGTTACAGTGAATGAAACTCCTGATGTTGATGCAGGTGCTGATCAAACGATCTTTTCTGGAGAAAGTGTGACCTTAACAGCAACTGGTGCAGATTCTTATTTATGGAGTACAGGAGAAACCACACAATCCATAACTGTGACGCCTTCATTAGACACATCATATTCTGTAACAGGAACGACTAATAATTGCGAAAATACAGATACTGTTACTGTTTTTTTGCAAGATGACAGTGTCGATGCTAATGCTGGAAACGACACCGAGATTTGTAACGGAGCATCTGTTACACTTACAGCATCTGGAGGAACTACTTATTTATGGAATACGGGAGCAACAACTGCTAGTATTGAAGTGTCTCCAAATACAACAACTACCTATACTGTAACTGCTTTTAGTGTTTCAGGAAATAACAGCAGTGAAGACAGTGTAGTTGTTACGGTTAACGAGATACCAGTCGCATCGGCTGGAAACGACACCGAAATTTGCTCAGGAAATGTCACCACTTTGACTGCTACAGGAGGAACGTCATATTTATGGAGTACAGGAGAAACATCTCAAAGTATTTCAGTAACTCCAAATGTAACAACAACTTACACTGTTGAAGTTTTTGAAAATAATTGCTCAAGCTCAGATAATGTAACTGTCACTGTTAATTCTTCACCTAACGTAGACGCAGGAGATAATATTACAATTTCCGTAGGAGAAACAACGACACTAACAGCAACAGGAGCAGATACCTATTTATGGGAAACAGGTGCTACAACGGCTAGTATTAATGTTACCCCAAATGTAACAACAATTTATACTGTAACTGGTTACTCTAATGGATGTGAATCATCTGATAATGTCACAGTGTATGTGCAATCGGAAACCATCACTGCAAATGCAGGAGATGATATTACAATTTGTAATGGAGAAACAACTACCTTAACTGCATCTGGAGGAGCAACTTATCTTTGGAGTACTGGAGAGACAACAGCAAGTATCGCAGTAACACCAAATACAACTACAACTTATACTGTAACAGCATACAATGATTTAGGAACTAGCTCAGATGATGATAGTGTTACGGTCACAGTAAATGAATTACCTAACGTAGAGGCGGGAAGTAATGTAACGATTACAGAAGGCGAATCGACAACCTTAACAGCAACTGGTGCAGATGCCTATTTATGGGAAACAGGAGCTACAACAGCAAGTATTAATGTTAGCCCAAGTGTAACTACAATTTATACGGTAACCGGTTATTCTAATGGATGTGAATCATCTGATAACGTTACGGTGTATGTACAATCTGAAACAGTTGTAGCTAATGCAGGTGATGATGTTGAAATATGTAACGGAACATCTGTTACACTTACAGCATCTGGTGGTGTAACTTATCTATGGAATACAGGAGAGACAACAGCTAGTATTAGTGTTTCGCCAAATGTAACAACAACATATACTGTAACCGCTTTCAACGATGCTCAAACAGCTTCAGATAATGATAGTGTTGAAGTTATAGTAAACGACTTGCCTAATACAAATGCAGGAAATGATGTGACAATAAATGAAGGAGAGTCAACGATTTTATCAGTCTCTGGGGCAGATAGTTATTTGTGGAGCACAGGAGAGACGACATCAAGCATTAATGTAAGCCCTAATAGTACAACAACGTACACTGTAACTGGTTTCTCTAATGGTTGCGAAACCACAAGTGATGTTACAGTGACTGTAAATATTGAAAATGTTACTGCAGATGCTGGAGACGATGTGGAGATTTGCAACGGAAACACAATAACGTTGACAGCATCTGGCGGAACAAGCTATTTGTGGAATACAGGAGAAACGACATCTAGTATAAATGTCTCTCCAAGTTTAACAACCACGTATACGGTAACTGCATTTAATTCGGCACAAACTGCTTCAGATAGCGATAGTGTTGAAGTTATAGTAAACGAATTACCTAACACTAATGCAGGAAATGATGTTGTGATTGTAGAAGGAGAATCTACAAGTTTGACAGCAACAGGAGCAGATACATATTTATGGAACACTGGAGAAACAACGTCTTCTATTTCTGTATCACCAATAACGACAACGACATATTCAGTAACTGGATTTTCGAATGGATGTGAATTTACAGATGAAGTTGTAGTAACAGTAGAACCATTTGAGTTTATTGCTAGTGCAGGTGCAGACCAATCTATTTGTCAGGGTTATGAAACAACATTAACCGCGTCGGAAGGTGATAGCTACTTATGGAGTACTGGAGAAACAACACAAAGTATTACGGTTAATCCTGCTAACACACAAACCTATACAGTTACCGTATTTATAGGAAATTATTCAGATGATGCTGATGTTATGGTATCGGTAAACCCAAATCCGAATGTTATTATTTCCAATGGAGGTGATGTTACAATCTTAGAAGGTGAATTTATAACACTTTCTGCTTCGGGAGCCAATACATATTTATGGAATAATGGAGCAACACAACCTAATATTGCTGTAAGTCCATCGATAACAACAACTTATGAAGTAACAGGTTTTATAAATAACTGTGAAGATACTAAAGCTGTGGTTGTTAATGTGGTAGAAACTGTTGAAGCATTTGCAGGTGAAGACCTAACAATTTGTTCAGAAGAAACGGTAACATTAACGGCTAGTGGTGGCGACGAATACCTGTGGAACACTGGTGAAACAACTCAAAGTATTGAAGTATCTCCAGATGAAGACACTGAGTACTCTGTATTAGTATATAATGCGTTAGATAGTGATGAAGCAACAGTAATAGTTTTTGTTGAAAATTGCAATACTACTATTGAGATTCCAGAAGAATCTGATGCCTTTGAATTTATAGTGTATCAAGACCCAATAAGTGACATTTTAAAGGTTAAAATAAACGGCTTAAATTCGGTTAGTGCATCAGGAATTATGTTGTATGATTTATCTGGAAAAGTATTGTATACAGAAACATTTAACCAAACAGAATTAGAGAATCAATCTCAAATGACTCGAGGAATTAATACCTCCGCATATGCAAGAGGTATATATATAGTAAAGTTGATTTATAATGATACGAGCTTAACAAAGAAAGTACCCATACGATAAATCAATGGATTAGTTTTGAATATAGTTATTGCAAAGCCATTACTAGTTTATACTGGTAGTGGCTTTTATTTGATGATCAGTGATTGGATTGTGGCCGTAGAATCACAATTTTTCACTGTTAATTCAACCGCTTTATCATTAAGTTCGTTTTCTATAAGATACGTTTTGCAGCCTTCAGATTTTGTATCGCTTTCAGAAAAATTTACATCACCTGTTTTTATGAGATTTGTAATAGCAAGTGTATCTAAATTATGAGTTTTCATGGCGCTTTCAACGGCATCAGAATAGAAGCGTTGTTTTTTTGTACTGATACTTTTTATAGTTCGTGCATTTGGTCCGTAAGCACAGGATGTTTTTTTTCCGCTTAAAAAGAATGCTAATAAAATAAGGCCTATTGAGAAGCCTCCCAAATAGTAACCTATTCGATGAATTAATTTCATAATTAGTGTATTGTGTTTCTAGAAAATTAACAAGTTAACATCGCTGCAATCTAGGTCAAACCAATCGGCAACAGATTTGTTTGTTAAAATTCCGTGGTAAAAATACAACCCATTTTTCAATCCACGATCAAAACGGATGGCATTTTCGATACCACCATCTTCAGCAATTTTCAAAAGATAAGGCGTAAAGATGTTACTAATTGATACTGAGGCAGAACGAGAATATCGAGCAGGAATATTTGGCACACAATAATGAATAACACCATTATGCTCAAAGGTTGGTTTATCATGATTAGTGACTTCGCTTGTTTCGAAGCATCCTCCCATATCGATACTAACATCAATAACGACAGAACCTGTTTTCATCGTATTCACCATGGCCTCAGTTACGACGATTGGAGATCTGTTCTTTCCTCTTACAGCACCAATTGCAATATCACATCGTTTAAGTGCTTTAACCAGGTTTTTTGGTTGTATTGTTGAGGTATATAGTGTACGTCCTAAATTGGACTGTACGCAACGTAATTTTGTAATGGAATTATCGAATATTTTAACGTTCGCTCCGAGTCCAATTGCAGAGCGCGCAGCAAATTCTCCAACTGTTCCAGCACCAATAATAACGACCTCTGTAGGAGGCACTCCGCTGATGTTTCCAAACATGAGTCCGTTACCACCATTTACATTTGATAAAAGTTCAGAAGCGATAAGAATAGAAGCAGTTCCAGCAATTTCACTAAGTGAACGTACGGCAGGATACGCACCATCATCATCTTTTATAAATTCGAAAGCCAAAGCCGTAATACGTTTGGCGGCTAGAGCCTCGAAATATTTCTTGCTTTGCGTTTTTAATTGCAGGGCTGAAATTAGAATTGTTTGCGGATTTATAAGTTTTATTTCATCCAAAGAAGGTGGTTCAACTTTAAGTAAAATAGGGCAGGAGAATACCTTTGCGGTATCGTTAGTAACTTCAGCTCCTGCATCGCTATAGGTTTTGTCTTTAAAATTGGCTCCTTCACCAGCTCCGGATTCTATCATTACGCGATGTCCATTAGAAACAAGCGCGGAAACGGCATCTGGAGTTAAACATACGCGTTTTTCTTGAAAGTGAGTTTCTTTTGGGATTCCAATAAACAGGTCGCCTTTCTTTTTATAGACTTCAAGCGTTTCTTCTTGGGGTAACAATTGGGCTTTGGTAAAAGGAGATAATGATTTGCTCATCGAGTTAATTAATTGGTGATTCAAATTACAAATAAAAATCCGTTTTTTACAAAATAAGTTTTATATTCGTTGTAGATAATTTTCTATATGAAATTCAAATTTATAAATATTAAAATCAAAGATGTCTTAATTATTGTGTTTATATTGAGCGCAACGTTTGGGTATTATATTGATCGTATTTTTTTTAAAGTGAATTTGGAAGAGACACCTTTTTATGACATTCTAGTTTTGGTTTATTATTCAAAAATGAAAGTTTTAATTATAATTTTTTGCTTGATTTGGTTTTTTACATCTAAGCATTGGTGGAAATCTTCAATATTGATTATTCTTTCTATCGAATTATTGAAACTGATTAGTGTTTTCAATCCAAATCAAAAATATATTGATGAAATAGAATTTTATACAAGTCTACCTATTACAATTCCTGTAATCTTACTGTTACTTTATTTGTCATATAAAGTGAATGAATTTAATTTAGCCAAAAAAGTACGAAATCGAATTGATAAGAACATTGATGAAGTGTTTTTTGAACTTTACCAAGATAAAAATAAAGAATTGAATGACTTAAACAAAGAGTATAACAAGTTCAAAACAAACTCGTCTAAAAGTAATAAAATCGATTATATTAAGGAATTAATATTAATCAGAGATAAATTTTATGAAAATAAGGAGTGATTATATGTTAAAACCAAAAAAATATCTAAAAAAAGATATAGTTATAATGCTAATAATTATTCTTTTACCTTTTCTTTTTTATTTATATAATCTAGCTCCAAGAGATACGAAAATATGGAAAATATGGTGGTTTGAAATAGATTCAGGTATGTATGAAGAAGTTGATTACTATGTTTGGCTTTTAGCAGTTAAATTTTTAACACTTTTAATTCTATCAATTTGGTTTCTAACTTGTAAGTATTGGTGGCGAGTAATTCTGTTTATTCCTCTGTCTGTGGAAGTGCATAAAATTAATAACACATTTACAGGAGTTGAATTTGGGAATACTTATTCACCTATTTATTTAAAAAGTCTTATCTATTCACTATTTTTTATATGTATGTTAATGTTTTTATCAAGAAAGTTAAAATTTTATCGACGTTATAATACTCTTAATGTAAATAGAGATATCAATGAAGAGCTAATTAAGCTGTCAAAATTTGATGCCAAAAAATATAAATTGGTAAAAACGAATTTATTGGCACTAGAAAAACGAAAAGATAAACTAGAAAAAAAGAAATATCTTACTGAGTTAATCCTACTAAGAGATCAGTTATCAATCTGAAAATTATTACTGCCCTTTAACTTTCTCTATTTCCAATAAAATTTCGTCTAAAAGTGCCTTTTTTTCATCAGACCACTGTGCTTTTAGTTTTGAATCAATGTAATTTTCAATCTCTTGTTTGCTTCTTACTTTGGGTTTTGACTGCTGTTCAATGAACATATCACCTTTACCAGTAATTAACCAGACGAGATTCACTTGAGGGTATTCTTTCACAATGCGTTCAATCACATCACTACCTACCGAGGCGTTATTTTTTTGCATACGCAGTATATAGCCATTGCCAGTGCCTATGGAAAGATCAAATTGTCGGGCACTCATGTTTAAAGTCGAGACAACTTTCATAATACGGTGTATAGTCTTACTCATGATTTAAAAGGGATTAAGAGTATATAGTTTTCATTTATAACAAATGTAGTTGTTTTTGCATAAACAATATACAGGGGTAGATTTTTTTCTATACTAAGTTGTAAACAAAAAACTCAGCTATTTAAATTAACTGAACCTTTTGTTAAAGTATAATATTTTTAGAAATATTGCTTAACTTTTCCCCAAAGCCCTTTAGGTTTCATCATAAACTCGTCTTCCAATTCTTGCGTTGTCTTATCAACTTCGTTTAGTCTATTAAACATTTTTGCTCTTATTAAATAGATAGAAGGAACAACAATTGCCATAATTGGTAGCATATAAATTAATTGAAATTCATCAACATGAGTTGTATCTCCATTAATGGTACCTATAATTTGGAAAATATACATTACAATTGGCACGAGAAGCGCATGGTACCACCAGTTTCTATTAGTGAAAAACCAAATAAGCAATAGTATTAACGGAATAAACTTACCAGTTAAAACCCACATTGCGTATTGAGCATCCTCCCAAAGAAGACTGTCATAGGTAAATAAAAAAGTGTTCCATACTTTTTCAGCAGGAACACCTTCATGTAAGGAAAATAATAAAGGAGTAGAAGCTATAATTGTACCTAGTATACTTCCAACTACAGCACGACTACCTACCTTGTTTTTTTTAAACGTTTTTGATGAGCTTTCGCTTTCCTTTTTCAATTTCAGTTTTAACTTGTCCATCTAAGTTGATTAAATCAGTTGCTTGAGCTGTGAACAACATACCACCGAAAATCGCGATTGCTAGTACGTACTTTTTAGTCTTCATAATATAAGGGATTAAATTAATTAATTGTTCAAATATAAGTTGCGCTTATACTTTAAACAGTTAAAACCACTGTTAAAAACAGCTGTTAATCTCCTTTTTGCTTACGGTTTTTCCGTAATTATCAATAAAGACGCGGTGTTAGGTTGTAAATTTATTTTCTAAATTTTGACGTGCTCCATAGCTTTTTACTGGGTTAATATTAGGTTTTGGCTCAATTTGAGGGATCTTGAGGTATTATCTTTATGTGTGATTTTAATACTATTTACATCTTCTGGCAGCAAATTTTTAGCATTTTCAGGCCACTCAATTAACACCCAATTGGAAGTGTATAAATAGTCCTCAAAACCAAAATTTAAAGCTTCTTCTTCATTGGCTATTCGATACAAATCAAAATGATAAATAGAAGTCTCATCTGTTACATATTCATTTACTATAGAAAATGTAGGGCTGCTAACTTCATCAAGACTACCCAAAGCATTTACAAGCGCTTTAATAAGCGTAGTTTTACCAACGCCCATGTCTCCATAGAAAAGTAGAGTCCTAGAGCTTGCATAGTCTAAGATTTGCTTTGCTACCGACGAAATGTCTTCAATTTGATATGTTATTTCCAATAACTTTGACATGATTTAGGGTGTCAAAAAAGTTTATAGCCTAATTTGAGGAGCAATAATAAGGAATATTTATGAGAAAAACTAGGAAAAAGTGTATTTCATCGGATTTATTTGCATTACATAGATTGCTATTTCGGATTCATCACCACAAACGGAATAATCATTTCTTCTAATGACACACCTCCATGTTGATACGTATTTCTATAATAACTTACGTAATGATTGTAGTTATTTGGGTAGGCCAAAAAGTAGTCGCCCTTAGCAAAAATAAAGGAGCTACTCATTGTTATTGCCGGTAAGTGAATAGACTTTGGGTCTTTTGCCACTAAAACTTCACGTTCTTCATAAGTGAGACTGCGCCCTGTTTTATAGCGCAAGTTTAAACTCGTATCACGATCTCCAATAACTTTTGATGGGTTTTTTACATTAATCGTTCCGTGATCTGTTGTTAAAATGAGCTTGAAGCCTAAGTTTTGCGCCTGCTGAATCATTTCTAATAGTGGTGAGTTTTTAAACCAACTCACAGTCAATGAACGATAGGCTTTGTCGTTTGAGGCCAGTTCTTTTACCACATCCATTTCCGTTTTTGAATGTGATAACATATCTACAAAATTATAAACGATAACTGATAAGTCGTTATCCTTTAAAGTTTTAAAATTCTCTACCAGCTTTTTACCTGATCTCAAATTCGTGATTTTATGATATTCTGTTTTTAGATGTTGTAAGCCTAATCGCTTTAATTGTCCTTCTAAAAATTCGGCTTCATGCATATTCTTTCCACCTTCATCAATATCATTCTTCCAAAGTTTTGGATGTAACTTTTCCATATCGGCTGGCATTAAACCCGAAAAGATAGCGTTTCTTGCATATTGAGTTGCAGTAGGTAGAATACTATAAAAAGGAGTCTCAGAATCTTTTTTGTAATAATTATTTACAATAGGTTCAAATGCTTTCCATTGGTCATAACGCAAATTGTCAATCACAATTAAAAGTGTTGGCTGATTTTTACTTAACTCTGGTACGACCTTCTCTTTAAATAAATCATGAGAAAGTGTAGGCGCATCAGCATTGTGGTCAAACCAAGACGGATAATTTTTATCAATAAATTTTCCAAATTGTACATTGGCCTCGTTTTTTTGAGACTCTAATATTTCGGTCATGCCAATGTCTTCTATATCTTCAAGTTGTAATTCCCAATAAATTAGTTTCTGATATAGGTCACTCCATTCTTCGAAAGTGTTTACCATAGATAGATCCATAGCAATCTTTCTAAACTCTTGTTGGTAATTGGAGGTTGTCTTTTCTGAAATGAGCCTAGAATGATCTAAGTTCTTTTTTAAACTGAGTAAAATCTGATTCGGATTAACAGGTTTAATTAAATAATCGGCTATTTTATTTCCAATAGCTTCTTCCATGATATATTCTTCCTCACTTTTAGTGATCATGACTACAGGAAGATTAGCGCGTCTTTCCTTAATTTCATGAAGGGTTTCAAGACCTGTTAGGCCAGGCATGTTCTCATCAAGAAATACAATATCAAAGTTTGTATCGTCAATAATTTCGATAGCTTCAGTGCCGCTCTGACAAGTAGTAACCTTATATTGTTTTTGTTCTAAAAAAATGATATGAGGTTTTAAAAGGTCGATTTCATCATCTACCCAAAGAATATTTATAGTGTTCATGTATATTTGTTTAATATTAATGTAAAAGTCATAGTTTGAAGACAAACAACAAACTTAAAATCTTTAACGACCCAATTTACGGATTTATTACGATTCCTAACTCGCTAATTTTTGATTTAATCGAACATCGATACTTCCAAAGACTAAGACGAATTTCTCAAATGGGTTTATCTTATCTTGTTTATCCAGGAGCTCATCATACTCGTTTTCATCATGCTATGGGATGTATGTATTTAATGCAAAAAGCGGTTAATGTCCTTCGTTTTAAAGGGGTTGGCATTTCCAAAGAAGAAGAAAAAGCACTTTATGTAGCTATATTATTGCATGATATTGGTCATGGTCCGTTTTCCCATGCCATGGAACATAGTATCGTAAATGGCATTTCTCATGAGGACATTTCTAAACGTTTCATGGAAAAACTCAACGAAGAATTTAACGGAAGTTTAACGCTAGCGATCCAAATTTTTGAAGGAAAGTATGAACGCCCATTTTTATGCGAGCTCATTTCTAGTCAGTTTGATATGGATCGTGCCGATTATTTAAAACGTGATAGTTTTTACACAGGTGTTGCAGAAGGTAACGTAAATAGTGAGCGCCTCATAACGATGCTCAATGTTGTTGATGATAGATTGGTAGTAGAAGAAAAAGGAATATATAGTGTAGAGAAATTTTTAGTTGCAAGACGATTTATGTATTGGCAGGTGTATTTGCACAAAACAGGTTTAGTAGCCGAACAGCTCTTGGTACGTGTTTTAAAACGTGCAAAAGAACTTAGTAATTCTGGAGTGCAACTTAAAGCTAGTGAGGCCTTGTCTTATTTTCTTAATAATGAAATAACAGCCGACAATTTTAATGACGATACTTTAGATACGTTTTCGCGATTGGATGATTCTGATATCGTTTGGGCTATGAAGCAGTGGCAATATCATGATGATTTTATTTTAAAAAATCTTTGTGACATGATTATTAATAGGGATTTATTGAAAATAAAATTAAAAAATAAACCAATAAAACCTTCAACGCTTAGTAAGCACATTAATAAACTTGTTGAGACGTATAATATTTCAGAAAAAGATGCCGAGTACTTCGTGTTTATTAATGAAATATCAAATCAGGCTTATCAATCTAAAAATCAAAATATAAAGATTTTACAGAAAACAGGTAAAGTTGTAGATATCACAAAAGCTTCAGATCAATTTAGTATAAAAGCACTGTCAAAACCTGTAACTAAATATTATATCTGTTATCCTAAATAAACTTTAAGACATTTTTCATATTTTTGCGAGAATGAACTTTACAGCACAACAAATAGCTGGAATTTTAGAAGGCGATATCGTAGGAGATCCTGAGGTAGAGGTTTCTAAACTTTCAAAAATTGAAGAAGGTACAGAAGGCTCTTTGACCTTTTTGGCAAACCCAAAGTATAAGTCGTATATATATTCTACTAAAGCGTCTATTACAATTGTAAATAAAACGTTTGAACCAGAAAATGAAATTACAACAACGCTTATAAAGGTTGACGATGCCTACAAGTCTTTTTCAAAACTTTTAGAATATTATAATCAGGTAAAACTCAATAAACATGGTATTGAACAACCAACATTTATTTCAGAATCTGCTTCGCTAGGTGATGATATTTACGTTGGGGCATTTAGTTACATTGGAGATAATGTAAGTATTGGGCAAAACGTGAAAATTTTTCCAAACACTTATATAGGTGATAATGTTAGCATTGGAAATAATACTATTGTTTTTTCGGGAGCTAAAATATATTCAGAATCAATAATTGGTAACCAGTGTGTGATTAATGCAGGTGTTATTATTGGAGCTGATGGTTTTGGTTTTGTTCCAGATGAAAATGGAGAGTATAGTAAAGTGCCACAAACAGGAAATGTGATTATTGAAGATCATGTCGATGTTGGTGCAGCTACCACAATTGATAGAGCAACTTTAGGATCTACGATAATACGCCGAGGCGTAAAACTGGATAATCAAATTCAAATTGCTCATAATGTAGAAATTGGAAGAAATACAGTAATCGCAGCGCAAACCGGAATCGCGGGATCTTCTAAAATAGGGGAGAACTGCCAGATAGGTGGACAAGTTGGTATTGCAGGACATATTACTATTGGTAATAATGTAAGAGTACAGGCACAATCTGGAATTGGGAGACACGTAAAAGATAATGAGGTGCTTCAAGGTTCCCCATCCTTTACTTATGGCGATTGGAACAAATCCTATGTGTATTTTAAAAATTTACCAAAGATTGTTAAAATGATAAACGATTTAGAAAAAAAAGTAAATGGCAATAATTAAAACAGACGTTAAACAGAAAACAATAGGGAAAGAAATTTCTTTAACTGGTGTTGGTCTGCATACAGGAAAAGACGTAACATTAACGTTTTGCCCTGCTCCAGTAAATAACGGGTTCTCATTTAAGAGAGTCGATTTAGAAGGTTCACCAATTATTGAGGCTGACGCCAATTACGTTACTAATACACAACGTGGAACATGTCTGGAAAAGAATGGAGTAACAATCCAAACTTCAGAACATGTTCTTGCCGCTTTAGTAGGTTTGGATATTGATAATGCAATTATTGAACTTAATGCATCGGAGCCTCCAATTATGGATGGGTCTTCAAAATTCTTCGTTGAAGCCCTAGAAAAATCAGGCATTGTTGAACAGGATGATTTTAGAGAAGAGTATGTGGTCTCTGATGTGATTTCTTATTCTGATGAAGAATCAGGTAGTGAAGTTATTGTAATGCCTGCCAAAGAATATCAAGTGACTACAATGGTCGATTTTGGCACGAAAGTTTTAGGGACTCAAAATGCAACGCTGAATCATATCACTGATTTTAAAAATGATATTTCAGACTCTAGAACTTTTAGTTTTTTACATGAACTAGAAACATTATTGGAACACGGACTCATAAAAGGAGGTGATCTTAATAATGCAATCGTTTATGTGGATAAGGAATTATCAGCCGAAACAACAGAAAAACTTAAGATAGCATTTAATAAAGATTCGCTTTCAATAAAACCTAATGGAATCTTAGATAATTTAACACTTCATCATCCAAATGAAGCGGCTAGACATAAACTTCTTGATGTTGTTGGTGATCTCGCACTTGTAGGTACAAGAATACGAGGAAAAGTTATCGCTAATAAACCAGGGCATTTCATTAATACACAGTTCGCAAAGAAATTATCTAAGGTGATTAAAAACGAGCGTCGTAATAATGTGCCTCAAATAGATTTGAATCAGGAGCCTCTTATGAATGTCAACCAAATCATGGATATGTTACCTCATAGGCAGCCGTTTTTACTACTAGATAAGGTATTTGAGTTATCAGATTCTCATGTGATTGGAGTAAAAAATGTAACAATGAATGAAGAGTTCTTTAAAGGACACTTCCCTGGAGCTCCAGTAATGCCTGGTGTTTTAATCGTTGAAGCAATGGCTCAGACAGGAGGGATCTTAGTGTTAAGTACAGTTCCAGATCCTGAAAATTACCTAACATTCTTTATGAAAATAGATAAGGTAAAATTCAAACAAAAAGTCGTTCCTGGCGATACTTTAATCTTTAAGTGTGATTTAATTACTCCTATTCGCCGTGGTATATGCCATATGCAAGGGTACGCTTATGCCAATGGAAAACTGTGCGCCGAAGCAGAGTTGATGGCACAAATTTCAAAAGTAAAATAAAATGAACCAACCTTTAGCATACGTACATCCTGGAGCAAAAATCGCCAAGAATGTAGTTATCGAACCGTTTACAACTATTTATAGTAACGTTACCATTGGTGAGGGAACATGGATAGGAAGTAATGTAACCATTATGGAAGGTGCACGCATCGGTAAAAATTGCAATATATTCCCAGGATCTGTGATTTCTGCAGTGCCACAAGATTTAAAATATAATGATGAAGATACACTTACCATTATTGGAGATAATGTTACAATAAGAGAGTGCGTTACAATCAACAGAGGAACAACAGACAGAATGAAAACGGTCATAGGGAATAATTGCCTTATTATGGCTTATTGCCATGTTGCACACGATTGTGTTGTTGGAAATAATTGCATATTTTCTAATAATAGTACACTTGCTGGTCATATTACTGTAGGTGATTTTGTGG
Organism: uncultured Psychroserpens sp.; assembly: GCF_947492715.1. Taxonomy (GTDB): domain Bacteria; phylum Bacteroidota; class Bacteroidia; order Flavobacteriales; family Flavobacteriaceae; genus Psychroserpens. The sequence goes on along the minus strand of NZ_CANLNS010000002.1, from coordinate 244,467 downwards.
TGTTAGCAGGAATGACTGCAGTACACCAATTTTGTTCCATAGGAAATCATGCATTTGTAACTGGAGGTTCGTTAGTAAGAAAAGATGTACCTCCTTTTGTAAAAGCGGCTAGAGAACCTTTATCATATGTTGGTATTAATTCTGTTGGTTTAAGACGACGTGGATTTTCTACTGAAAAAATTAGAGAAATTCAAGATATTTACCGCATCTTATATCAAAAAAACTACAATAATTCTCAGGCCTCAGACTTAATTGAAGCCGAAATGCAAGCAACACCTGAAAGAGATGAAATTCTACAATTTATAAAGAATTCTCATCGTGGAATCATGAAGGGCTATTTTAAATCAAATTAAGATAGGCTTTGAAAACTAAACGATAAGTTTTAAAGTAAATAGCACTTTTAAAACAACTAATAAATTATTAAATAAAAACATATGGCAAGTACATCAGATATACGAAACGGATTATGCATTAGATATAACCATGATATCTTTAAAATTATTGAGTTTTTACACGTTAAACCAGGTAAAGGCCCTGCTTTTGTAAGAACGAAACTAAAGAGTGTCACAACAGGAAAAGTTATTGATAATACATTTTCGGCTGGACATAAAATTGAAGACGTACGTGTAGAAACTCATAAGTTTCAATACCTATATAATGATGGAGAGTTTTATCATTTTATGAATGAAGCAGATTACTCTCAAATTCGTTTACTAGAAGCTGCACTCGATAGACCAGATTTAATGAAAGAAGGTGAAATTGTAACTGTTTTAATCAATACAGAGGACGATATGCCACTTTCAGTAGATATGCCTGCCAGTGTTATTCTTGAGGTAACAGCAACTGAACCAGGTGTAAAAGGTAATACAGCTACAAATGCAACTAAACCTGCTACTGTTGAATCTGGAGCTACGGTTAATGTTCCTTTATTCATTAATGAAGGAGACAAGATTAAGGTTGAAACGGCTAAAGGAACGTATAAAGAACGTATCAAGGAATAATTAATGAAATTTCCAAAACCACATACACTTAAAGACATTGCACATTTAATAGATGCAGATTATGTTGGTGCAGACAACTTCCCTGTTTTGGGTATGAACGAAATTCACGTTGTCGAAGCTGGTGATATTGTTTTCGTTGATCATCCAAAATATTATGATAAGGCTTTAGAATCAAATGCTACTGTTGTATTAATTAATAAAAAAGTTGATTGCCCAGAAGGAAAAGCACTTTTAATTAGTGATGATCCTTTTAGAGATTTTAATAAACTAACATTACATTTCAAACCGTTTAAAAGGGCTCATGTTTCTATTTCAGAATCCGCTATTATCGGAGAGAATACAGTAATACAGCCTAATTGTTTTATAGGTAATAATGTCACCATAGGTAATAATTGTACTATTCATTCAAACGTTAGTATTTATGATGATACTGTTATTGGAAATAATGTTACTATCCATGCTGGAGCTATTTTAGGCGCGAGCGCATTTTATTATAAAAATAGACCAGAAGGCTTTGACCAACTAAAATCTGGTGGGCGCGTAGTTATAGAAGATAATGTTGATATTGGAGCACTTTGTACCATTGATAAAGGTGTAACTGCCGATACAACTATTGGTGAAGGGTCTAAATTGGATAATCAAATTCAGGTTGGACATGATACAGTTATAGGCAAAAAATGCTTAATAGCTTCTCAGGTTGGTATCGCTGGATGCGTGATTATAGAAGATGAAGTTACTATTTGGGGACAAGTGGGTATAACAAGTGGTATTACTATCGGAAAAAAAGCAGTTATTTCAGCTAAGGCGGGAGTAAGCAAATCATTGGAAGGACATAAAAGTTATTTTGGTGTACCTGCTGATGATTTTAGAAGTAAATACAAAGAGATTGCTGCCATAAGAAAGATTCCCGAAATTTTAGAAAAATTAAAAAATATATAAATGACTGCAAAGGACGTTGTTAAATCGTTTTACGAATTGGATTTGGCAAAAGCTGAAAATGCTATTGACTTAGTTCATAAGGACTGCAAACTATTATGGAATAGTACCAACGGTTTTACATCGTTAGATTATGATGGTATAAAAAAGATGCTAGAAGGTCTAAAAAAAGCCTTCTTATCATTTAATTATAGGGTGAGTCACCTCTTGGAAGATCATAATACAATTACCGCACGTTACACCATTTATGTGACGTCTATAGAAAGACCAGAAAAGGAAGATGCCTTAGCGCATTTTATTTCAATTTGGGAAGTAAAAGATGGTAAACTCTACAAAGGTTATGAAATTAGCCAATTAGCAGATGATAGTTCTGAAAGTTTAAATTCTTATGCCGAAATAAAAGTTTAAAAAGGTTTAAAAATCATATTCAAAAACTTATTTTTGCACAACGAATTTTCACATCAAAATTCTTATATAAAATAACACAAATCATATAAACAAACACAAATGAGCGTTTTAGTTAATAAAGATTCAAAAATAATTGTTCAAGGTTTTACCGGTAGTGAAGGTACTTTTCATGCAGGTCAAATGATTGAATACGGAACAAACGTAGTAGGTGGTGTAACACCAGGGAAAGGTGGTCAAACGCACTTAGATAAACCCGTATTTAACACTGTTGAAGATGCTGTTGCTAAAGTAGGAGCAGATACAACTATTATTTTTGTACCACCTGCATTTGCAGCAGATGCAATTATGGAAGCCGCAGACGCAGGTATTAAGGTGATTATTACAATTACAGAAGGTATTCCTGTCGCTGATATGATTAAAGCCTCAGATTATATCAAAGGAAAAGATTGTAGATTAGTTGGTCCTAACTGTCCTGGTGTAATTACTCCAGGGGAAGCTAAAGTTGGTATCATGCCTGGTTTTGTTTTCAAAAAAGGAAAGGTTGGAATTGTATCTAAATCTGGAACATTAACTTATGAAGCTGCAGATCAAGTTGTAAAGCAAGGCTTAGGTATTACTACAGCTATTGGAATAGGAGGAGACCCAATTATTGGAACAACCACAAAAGAAGCCGTAGAATTATTAATCAACGACCCAGAAACAGAATGTGTTGTTATGATTGGTGAAATTGGTGGTCAGTTAGAAGCAGATGCTGCTAAATGGTACCAAAATAGTGGAAGTAAGAAACCTGTTGTTGGATTTATTGCAGGTGAAACTGCACCAGCAGGTCGTACTATGGGACATGCAGGAGCAATTGTAGGTGGAAGCGATGACACTGCTCAAGCGAAAAAAGCAATTATGAGAGATTGTGGAATTCACGTTGTAGACTCTCCAGCTGAAATAGGTAAAAAGGTAGCCGAAGTTATTGGATAATGCCAATATCTTGTTAAAATAAATATAAAACTCCATCGTTATAATTCCGTTGACTGTAACTTAGTCAACGGAATTTTTTTTTAAAACTAATCTATATCGAAAAATGAAAAAGATCAAACTATGTGTTATGCTGTTTGTTATTGTACTCGCGTACAATTGTAAAACAGATAACAAAACAGATTTGGCATATGCTGTCGAATCTAAAACTGACGCAAACGGATTATCTTATGAATCTGTTGCCAACGACCCAACAGGCCTGCGCCTTTATACTTTAGACAATGGTTTAAAAGTGTATTTAAGTAAAAATGTTGACGAGCCTAAAATCCAAACCTATATTGCAGTTAGAGCTGGATCTAATTATGATCCAAAAGAGTCAACTGGATTAGCACATTATTTAGAGCATATGGTCTTTAAAGGTACCGATGAAATTGGTACTGCAGACTGGGAAAAGGAGAAAGTTTATTTAGATCAAATTTCAGAATTGTATGAACAACACAGAGCTGAAACTGATCCAGAAAAGAAGAAAGAGCTTTACAAAAAAATAGATGAAGTATCTCTAGAAGCATCTAATCATAGTATCGCAAATGAATATGATAAAATGGTAGGTTCTTTAGGAGCTACAGGAACGAACGCATATACTTGGTTCGAACAAACGGTTTATGTAAACAAAATACCAGCGAATGAATTGGAAAAATGGCTTAGCCTTGAAAGCGAACGATTTAGTCAATTAGTATTAAGATTATTTCATACAGAGTTAGAAGCTGTTTTTGAAGAATTTAATAGAGGACAAGATAATGATTTTAGAAAGCGTTATGCCGCTATGCTTGACGGATTGTTTCCTAATCATCCATATGGTCAACAAACAACTATTGGAACAGGTGAACATTTGAAAAACCCTTCAATGATTGATATTCATAACTACTTTGATAAGTATTATGTTCCTAACAATATGGCAATGATACTTGTTGGTGATATTGATTTTGATAAAACCATAAAAGAGGTTAATGATACTTTTGGGAAATTAAAGAAAAAAGAAGTTGTTCACCCAGAATTACCGAAAGAAGATCCTATCACATCTCCTGTAGTTAATGAAGTTTTCGGACCTACAGCAGAAACGGTTTCTTTGGCATTTAGAACAGATGCGGCCGGTACAGAGGAAGAGAAACTTGTAACAATGGCTGATATGATTCTAGCTAATGGTACTGCAGGTCTTATCGATTTAAATTTAAATCAACAACAACTCGTTCAGAATGCAGGTTGTTCACCTACCTTTTTAAAAGAGTATGGGTACCATACATTCTCTGGGACGCCTAAAGAAGGACAAACCTTAGACGAAGTTAAATTGTTATTACTTGCTCAAATTGAAAAACTTAAAAATGGTGATTTCGACGAATGGATGATGGATGCGGTTATTAATGATTTAAAACTAAGTCAAACGCAACAGTATGAAAATAACTCTGCGTTAGCAAACATGTATGTTGATGCGTTTATTAAAGAACAAGATTGGAAAGATAGAGTTGAATTCTTGGAAGATTTAAGAAAGATATCAAAACAAGAATTAGTAGATTTTGCTAAGTCTTTTTATAAAGACAATTATGTAATTACGTATAAGAGACAAGGTGAAGATACATCTATTGTTAAGGTTGAAAATCCTGGAATTACACCTGTTAAGTTAAATAGAGATAAGAGTTCAGAGTACTTAACAAGTTTTAATGCATTAGAATCTAAACCTTTACAGCCAAAATTTATTGATTATAAAGAAGCTATAAAGGAAACAAAAACAGATAATGGTATTAAAGTATCTTATATAAATAACGAGCAAAATGACCTATTTAACATGAATATCATTTTCGATATGGGAAGTGATAACGATAAAAAATTAGGTCTTGCCGCTGGATATATGGAATACCTTGGAACAGATAAATATTCTGCTGAAGAACTTAAAAAGGAATTTTACAAATTAGGTGTTAACTATTATGTAAGCGCAGGACCAGAAACCACGTATGTTGGATTGAGTGGTATCAAAGAAAACTTACCTAAAGGTTTAGAGCTATTAGAACACCTTTGGAATAACGCTGTACCAGATCAAGAGGCTTATGATAAGTATGTCGAGTCTATAGCTAAAGGTCGAAAGGATAACAAAACCCAAAAAGGAAGTATCCTTTGGGGAGGATTAATGAATTATGGTAAGTATGGAGAAAACTCGCGATTAAGAAATATTTTTCAAATAAATGAACTTAATGAAATGAATCCAGCTGAGTTGGTTGAAATTGTAAAAGGAATGAAAGACTATGAGCAACGTGTATTTTATTACGGTAAAGATGTTGACGCAGCTGTAGCCGCTTTAAATGAAAATCACATCGTTGCAGATGAGTTAAATGCTTACCCAGAAGCTATGGCTTATTTAGAAAAAGAAACAGGAGGAAATGTATACTTTGTCGATTTCGATATGGTACAATCTGAAATGTTATTCCTTGCAAAAGGAGATCCTTTTAAAGCTGAAAACATGGCGGCTTCTACATTGTTTAATACTTATTTTGGAAGCGGATTGTCTTCAATTGTATTTCAGGAGATTAGAGAATCTAAATCTTTAGCTTACTCGGCGTTCTCTAGTTATAGCAACGCAAATAAACAAGACGATTCTAATTACATTATGGCTTATATTGGAACACAAGCCAATAAAATGCCTCAGGCTGTTGATGCCATGATGGAATTAATGACCAACATGCCAGAAGCTGAAGAACAATTCAATGCAGCTAAAGAATCTACACTTAAGAAGTTAGCCGCTCAACGTATCACAAAATCAAATGTCTTTTGGAGTTATGAACGCCTAAAGAAGTTAGGAATTGATAATGATAATAGAGAGGAAATCTACAATACAATTAAAAATATGACAATGGATGATCTTCGTGATTTTTTCAATAAAAATATCAAGGGAGAACATTACAATGTTATGGTTATAGGAAATAAAAAAGATATCGATTTTGATGCCCTAAGTAAATTAGGTAAGGTTCATGAAATGGATATAGATTATTTATTTAATTATGAACAACCTGAAGAATTAAAAATGTAATTCTAAAGCATTTTATATTGTTAAAAACCTCACAAGATTTTGTGAGGTTTTTTTATTTCTTGCAACTTGTATTTGTTATATTTGGTTACTACTTTATAACTAACCAAAAAATAGTATCAAATGAAATTATTAGAAGGAAAAACTGCAATAATTACAGGCGCTAGCCGAGGAATTGGTAAAGGTATAGCCGAAGTTTTCGCACAACATGGCGCTAACGTTGCATTTACATATAGCTCTTCTGTTGAAGCAGCTAATGCTTTAGAGAAAGAGCTAAATACTCAGGGTATAAAAGCTAAAGGATATCAGAGCAACGCTGCCAATTTTGAAGATGCTCAAAAACTAGCAGAGGAGGTTTTAACCGAATTTGGAAGTATTGACATTTTAGTCAACAATGCAGGTATCACAAAAGATAACCTCCTTATGAGAATGGGAGAGGAAGATTTTGATAAAGTGATAGAAGTGAACCTGAAATCTGTATTTAATATGACTAAAGCTGTGCAGCGAACCATGTTAAAACAACGTAAAGGCTCAATTATTAATATGAGTTCTGTTGTTGGTGTTAAAGGTAATGCTGGACAAACCAATTATGCGGCTTCTAAGGCTGGTATTATAGGCTTTTCAAAATCCGTGGCTTTAGAATTGGGTTCGAGAAACATTAGAAGTAATGTTATCGCTCCAGGTTTTATTGAAACTGAAATGACGGCAAAGTTAGATGAAGATACAGTAAAAGGATGGAGGGCTGCAATTCCGTTAAAAAGAGGTGGAAGCCCAGAAGATATTGCCAATGCTTGTGTGTTTTTAGCAAGTGACATGAGTGCATATGTTACAGGTCAGACGCTTAATGTTGATGGTGGAATGCTAACATAATAGATAAGATATTAATTGCAAACGGAAACAATAACATATATTATTATATCTGGAATTATAGCGCTATTACTAGCGCTTTTTCAGTATGCTTATAAATCGAAAATTAAAGGTCTCAGATCTTGGTTGTTGTCAGCCCTTAGGTTTGTGACGCTGTTTTCAATTTTTATGTTACTTATCAATCCGAAATTTGATAAAATCACATATTTTAATGAAAAACCAAATCTGGTCGTTGCCATTGATAATTCTGAGTCTATAGACTATCTTAATCAATCTCAAAATTCGACCGATTTTATAAATGCTTTAAAGGCCAATGAAGCACTCAATTCTAATTTTAATCTAGAGTTCTATAGCTTCGGAAAAGAGATTCATCAAGCAGATTCACTTTTATTTGACGAGAAACAATCAAATATGGCATTGGTTTTTAAACGTTTGGCAGAAGTATACAATAATTCTATTGCTCCAACACTTCTTATTTCTGATGGTAATCAAACCTACGGCAATGATTATGCCTATGCAACTAAACGTTATAAGCAACCAGTTTTTCCGATTATTTTGGGAGATACAACGACATATACTGATGTGAAAATTCAGCAACTAAATGTTAATCGTTATGCTTATCTCAAAAACAAATTTCCTGTTGAAGTTATTGCAACATACAATGGTAATTCTCCTGTTAATACACAACTTAGAATAACGTCTGGAACTACAACTGTATTTTCTCAACCCATAAGTTTTAGTAAATCTGAAACTTCTCGAATTGTGAATTTAACACTTCCAGCCAACAGCGTTGGTGTTACAAGTTATAGAGCACAAGTTGTTCCCTTAGACAATGAGAAGAATACTATTAATAATGTCAAAAATTTTGCTGTCGAAGTTATTGATCAAAAAACAAATGTGGCTATTGTATCGGATATATTACACCCAGATTTAGGGGCTTTGAAAAAATCGATAGAGAGTAACGAACAACGAAAAGCTGAAATCTTATCTACAACTGAATTTTTAAGCGCGTCTGGCGATTTTCAATTGGTTATTGTGTACCAGCCTACAAATAATTTTAGGGCATTATTTAAAGAAATTGATCGCTTAAAATTAAATAAAATTGTTATTGCTGGTACTAAAACAAATTGGTCGCTTTTAAACCAGCTACAATCAAATTATAAACAACAACTCACCAATCAAATTGAAGAATATCAACCAAGTTTAAATCAGAATTATGCCACATTTATAGTTGATAATTTAAACTTTAGCGAATTTCCGCCATTAACTGCAGAGTTCGGTGAAACAACATTTAGCGTACCTTTTGAAACCATTTTATATAAGACCATTAATGGTACGGAAATAGACGAACCTTTATTCGCAACGTTTGAAATTAATGATAGACGCGAGGCACTTATTCTAGGGGAAGGTATTTGGAGATGGAGAGCCCAAGCATTTTTAAATGAAGACTCGTTTAATACTTTTGATAATTTCATTGGTAAATTGGTACAGTATCTAAGTACTAATAAGCGTCGTACACGTTTAAACGTAAATTACGAATCGTTTTATAACGGTAATGATAACGTGAAGATTGCCGCTCAATTCTTTAATAAAAATTATGAATTTGAAGATAATGCCAATTTAAATATCACTTTAAAAAATAAAGATACAGATGAAACACAATCGTTTCCGTTTGTATTGAAAAACACAAATTATGAAGTCGATTTAAGCGGTCTTGATGCTGGAAATTATTCGTTCACAGTTAAAGTGAATAACGAAAATATATCAAAATCGGGAGAGCTTAAGATATTGGATTATAATGTTGAGCAACAGTTTTTAAATGCCAATGTATCCAAACTTCAAAGTTTGGCCGAAACCAGTAATGGAACATCATATTTTATTGATAATACAAACGCTGTAATCAACGACCTATTAAATGATTCGAGATTTGCAACGATTCAAAACAGTACCAAAAAAGTTGTACCTTTGATTGATTGGAAATATCTTCTTGCTCTAATCATATTGAGCCTTAGTGCCGAGTGGTTTATAAGGAAATATAACGGACTTATATAATTAAGTACGATTTTTAAAATACCTTTACAAATCATAATTAACTAAAAATTAAACATAAATAAATCATGGAAAAATTACCAAAAATTGCACTACCAATTGTTTTTGTAGTAGTCGTATTAATCATATTATTAGTAAAATCTGCGGTTACAATAGGTTCTGGAGAACGTGGTGTTCTTTATGAAACCCTAGGTGACGGTGTAGTTACAGACGAAGCTCCTTTAGATGAAGGGTTTCACATTATTGCGCCTTGGAATAAGGTTTTTGTTTACAATGTAAGACAGCAAGAATTGTTTGAAAGAGAAATGTCAGTTTTATCATCTAATGGTTTAGAAATTAAACTAGATGCTTCTGTATTATATCAAGCAACAACTGCATCTGTTGCTAAACTTCACCAAACAAGAGGTGAAGATTATTTACAAAGTGTGATTATACCTGCAATCCGTTCTGCGACGAGAAGTGTTGTTGGTCGTTATACACCAGAGCAGTTATACTCAACAAAGCGTGACGCTATTCAAAATGAGATCTTTGAAGAAACCAAAAAGATTTTGGAACCTCAGTTTATTCAATTAAATTCAGTTTTAGTGCGTGATGTGACATTGCCACCTACAATTAAACAAGCGATTGAACGTAAACTGAAACAAGAACAAGAATCATTAGAATACGAATTTAGGTTAGTAACAGCAGATAAAGAAGCACAAAAGCAGATTATTGAAGCCAAAGGTAAGGCCGAAGCTAATAGAATCTTAAGCGCATCTCTAACAGATAAAATCCTTCAGGATAAGGGTATTGAAGCAACAATTAAATTATCCGAATCTCCAAATAGTAAGGTTATCGTTATAGGCTCTGGAGATTCTGGGATGCCAATAATTTTAGGAAATCAATAAACTATAAATGAAAACAGTTCTTATTTCTATATTATGTTGTTTTAGTTTGCTCTTAACAGGTGAATCTTATGCTGAGCGATCTAATTATGTAGAATGCTATTATAATAAGGATGTTAAAAAACCGCTACTTATTTATGATGATATAAATGGTAAAGTAGTAGACTCATTATATAATATTAATGATAAAAACGCATGGTATAAACTAACAATTCTAAATAGTGACTATGGCTGGTTTAAGATTAAAAACATTAGCCGTTTACCATCATCAAAAAAGCAATACAACTATGAAAACTATTGGGTGAAAAATGTAAACTTCTTAATAGATGTTGATAATTATGATGAAACGCATCAAGTGTATATTTATGATTTACCCTCGTTGAATTCAAATAAAATTCATAGACTCGACAATTTTCAAAAGGTAAATGTTATCGAGGTTGATGGATTATGGGCTAAGGTAAAATTTGGAGTAGGTAAAAAGCAAGTAACAGGATGGTTAGGCTATAAAGACCAATGCGGATTACCTTGGACAACCTGTCCGAAATAAGTTTAATATTAAATAAATCATAATAATTTAAAAAGGATTTGGAATTTTAGAATAAAATTTGCAACCTTTGTTCAAACAAAAGAAAACATGACTTTTATTCAATTACATCATCATCATTTTCATTCTGGCACTCAAGCGAGCTGAAAATGTATTGAATAAAATCAAGATATTAAGAAAACCGTTTGAGTAAATCAAACGGTTTTTTTTTAGTGCTATGCTTTAGGTACCCGAAACGATTTACTCAAACAAAAACAAACCAAAATGAGTAAATTAAAAATTGCAATTCAAAAATCGGGAAGACTTCACGACAACTCAATGCAGCTTTTGAAAGATGTTGGTATCGCTATAGATAATGGCAGAGATCAATTAAAAGTTTCAGCAAAAAACTTTCCACTAGAAGTCTTTTATCTCAGAAATGGAGACATTCCTCAATATTTAAGAGATGGCATTGTAGATGCCGCTATCATTGGAGAAAATCTTCTTGTTGAAAAAGGAAATGACATTTCCATATTAGAAAAACTGGGGTTTTCTTCTTGTAAGGTATCAATCGCAGTACCCAAATCAAACCACTATAATTCTATATCAGATCTAGAAGGTAAGCGTATAGCAACATCATATCCCAATACTGTCAATACCTTTTTAAAAGATAATAATGTTAATGCTAAACTTCATATTATAAACGGCTCTGTTGAGATTGCACCAAACATTGGATTGGCAGATGCTATAGTAGATATCGTTTCTAGTGGCAGCACTTTATTTAAGAACGGATTAAAAGAAGTTGATGTATTATTAAAATCTGAGGCTGTACTTGGAGTATCGCCTTTAATTTCTTCGGAAAGTCAAATTATACTAGACAAACTCCAATTTCGTTTGCAATCTGTTTTAAAAGGACGCCAAAATAAATATGTACTACTCAATGCACCTAATGAAAAATTAGATGCTATTATTGATATGTTACCAGGCATGAATAGTCCAACTATTTTACCACTGGCTCAAGAGGGTTGGAGTTCGTTACATTCTGTAATTAATAAATACGAATTTTGGGATGTTATAGATGAGTTGAAGTTAAATGGAGCAGAGGGAATCTTAGTATGTTCAATTGAAAACATGGTATTGTAATGGAAACGATAATAAACCCAAATAGAGAAGATTGGTCTAAGATTTTAGAACGTCCTACCCAAACAGTCGATAACATTGAGAGTACAGTTGTTAATATTTTTAATGATGTAAAACGGCATGGTGATACAGCTATATTAAAGTATACAGCATTATTTGACGGAGCAACTTTAAATACAGCCATAGTGTCTAAAGATGAAATAATGACTGCATCAGAATATATAGATGAAGATTTAAAAGCAGCCATTAAAACGGCTAAGGACAATATCACCTCTTTTCATAGTGCACAAGTAACTAGTCCTGTAGCATTACAAACAACCAAGGGCGTTGATTGTTGGTTAGAGAAACGAGCTATTCAAAAAATTGGTCTTTATATTCCTAGTGGAACGGCACCATTGTTTTCTACGGTTTTAATGCTAGCAATACCTGCTCAAATCGCTGGTTGTAAGGAGGTTGTTTTATGTTCACCTCCAAATGCCGAGGGAAAAATAGCTAATGAAATTTTGTATGCGGCGCAGCTTTGTGGTGTTACTAAAATTATTAAGGTTGGAGGAATTCAAGCGATTGCAGGCTTAACATTTGGTACCAAAGAAATTCCAAAGGTTTATAAGATTTTTGGTCCAGGGAATCAATTTGTAACCGTTGCCAAACAATTAGCAACCAAATACGGAGTGGCTATTGATATGCCGGCAGGACCAAGCGAATTATTAGTTGTGGCAGATGATACAGCTAAAGCTAATTATGTGGCCTCAGATTTATTAAGTCAGGCAGAGCATGGTCCAGATAGTCAAGTTATTCTCATTTCCACTTCAAAAGGTTTTATAGCAAAAGTTCAGTTTGAAATATCGAAGCAAATCACTCTTCTTCCAAGGTTTGACATAGCTCAGAAAGCTATCAATAATTCGAAATTTATTTGGGTTGAAACCAATGACATTGCTTTGGATATTATTAATGAATATGCTCCAGAACATTTTATTATCTGTACAAAAGATGAGGATTTCTTTATTGAAAATATTGAAAATGCTGGTTCAGTATTTATAGGAAACTACACACCTGAAAGTGCAGGAGATTATGCTTCAGGAACAAATCATACACTGCCAACCAATGGATTTTGCAAAGCTTATTCTGGAGTAAATTTAGACAGCTTTACAAAAAGCATAACGTTTCAGAAAATATCAAAAGAAGGAATTATAAACATTGGAAATACTATAGAACTTATGGCAGATGCCGAAGGTTTACAAGCCCACAAAAATGCAGTATCCATAAGATTAAACGATTTGAAATGAAACCAATAGATAACTTAATAAGAGCTAATATTAAAATTATAAAACCCTATGCTTCGGCTAGAGATGAATATAAAAGTACTTCAGATGACCTTGTTTTTTTGGATGCCAACGAAAATCCATTTGACAATGGCGTTAATCGTTACCCAGACCCACAACAATCTGAATTAAAAAGTACGTTATCTGATATTAAAAATATCCCTTCAGAATGTATGCTTTTAGGAAATGGGAGTGATGAAGTTTTAGATTTAATATTTAGAGTGTTTTGCGAACCAAATACAGACAATGTTATAACACTACCTCCAACATATGGCATGTACGAAGTCTTAGCAAATATGAACGCCATTGAACTATTAAAAGTTCCGTTAAATGATCAGTTTCAGCCAAACATTAACGCTATTTTGAATGCTATAAATTCTCGTACAAAGTTGATCTTTCTGTGTACTCCAAATAACCCAACAGCAAATAGTTTTACTTCAAAATCTATAGAAAGAGTATTGCGTGATTTTGAAGGTATAGTTGTTATCGATGAAGCATATATAGACTTTACAGAAAAAAAGAGTTGGTCGAATCGCTTAGATGAATTTCCAAATTTGATAGTGATTCAAACCTTGTCTAAGGCTTATGGTTTGGCTGGGATTAGATTGGGTATTTGCTATGCGTCGTCTTATATCATTTCTGTAATTAATAAAATAAAACCACCATATAATATTAATAAACTAACTCAGCAAAAGGCATTAGAGTGTTTACTGGATCAAAAGCGCTTGTCCTTAGAAATTAAGGAAATTTTAAACCAACGAAGTCGATTGTTGCAAGTTTTAGAGCATATCACATTTGTTGATGTTGTGTATCCCTCTGATGCTAATTTCATTTTAGTAAAAGTCGATGATGCAACCAAGCGATACAATCAACTTATTGCTAATGGTATTGTGGTAAGAAATAGAACGAACTTGCCTGGTTGCTACAATTGCCTGCGACTAACTATAGGTTCGGAAATGGAAAATTCTAAACTAATTTCAATTTTAAAACAAATCCAATGAAACGTGTATTATTTATAGATAGAGACGGAACCATTATTAAAGAACCATCAGATGAACAAATAGATTCATTTGATAAACTTGAGTTCTATCCAAAAGTATTTCAATACTTAGGGAAAATTGCTAAAGAATTAAACTTTGATATTGTTATGATTACCAATCAGGATGGATTAGGTACTTCTGTATATCCTGAAGATACATTTTGGCCAGTACATAATTTTGTGATAAACTCATTTAAAGCAGAAGGCATTGAGTTTAAGGAACAATATATTGATCGCACATTTGCCAATGATAATGCGCCAACACGGAAACCTAATACTGGTTTATTAACTAAGTATTTTTCATCAGATTATGATTTAACCAATTCTTTTGTAATTGGCGATCGTTTGACCGATGTTGAGCTGGCTAAGAACTTAGGTGCAAAAGGGATTTATATTAATGATGATACCAATTTGGGAACCAATGAAATAACCGTTAAACATGAAATTCTAAATGAATTTATTGCTTTGGAAAGTAACGATTGGGAAGCGATATATAATTTTCTAAAAACAGAAGATAGAACAGGTTCTATTATAAGGAATACTAATGAAACAATGATTAAGATTGATTTGAATTTAGATGGAAATGGACAAAGTAATGTATCTACTGGAATTGCATTTTTTGATCATATGCTCGATCAAATAGCGCGTCATGGTCAATTGGATTTGGCTATTGATGTTACAGGTGACTTAGATGTTGACGAACACCATACCATAGAAGATACTGCCATTGCATTAGGCGAGGTGTTTGCTGCAACACTAGGTAATAAACTTGGAATAGAACGTTACGGATTTACATTACCAATGGACGATTGTTTGGCTCAAGTAGCGATTGATTTTGGAGGTAGAAACTGGTTGGTTTGGGAGGCCGAGTTTAATCGTGAAATGATTGGAAAAATGCCAACCGAAATGTTCTTTCACTTTTTTAAATCATTTACTGATGGTGCGAAATGTAACTTGAATGTTAAAGCAGAAGGCACCAATGAACACCATAAGATTGAAGCAATTTTTAAGGCGTTTGCGAAAGCAATTAAAATGGCAGTTAAACGTGATATAGACCGAATGATCTTACCATCAACAAAAGGAGTATTATAATGAATGTAGTGATTGTCGATTATGGAGCAGGTAATATAAAAAGCATTCAGTTTGCTTTTAAGAGACTTGGTATTGATGCGAAACTTTCTAATCATGTCGAATGTATAACCAAAGCAGATAGAGTTATTTTTCCTGGTGTAGGAGAAGCGAGTTCTGCTATGGCAATGCTTGAGCAAAGCGGTTTAGATACATTAATTCCTCAATTAAAACAACCTGTGTTGGGAATTTGCTTAGGGATGCAATTAATGTGTAATGCATCTGAAGAAGGATATACTGATGGAATGGGAATTTTTGATGTGAACGTGAAACGTTTTTCTAATGATGTGAAAGTACCTCAAATGGGTTGGAATACTATTGATAATTTAAAGTCGGATTTGTTTAGGAATATTAGAGAACATGAATTTATGTACCTTATACATAGTTTCTATGCCGAAATGAATGATCAATGCATTGCAACTTCTACCTATGGGATGAATTATGCATCGGCTTTAAGAAAAGATAATTTTTATGGTGTGCAATTTCACCCAGAGAAAAGCAGTTTAGCAGGAGAACAATTATTAAAAAACTTTTTAGAATTATGAGAATTATACCAGCAATTGATATCATAGATGGTAAATGTGTACGCCTCACTAAAGGCGATTACCAGTCTAAAAAGATTTATAATGAAAACCCGCTTGAGGTTGCCAAAGAGTTTGAGTCTTATGGAATTCAGTATTTACATTTAGTAGATCTAGATGGCGCCAAAGCCAGTCATATTGTAAACTATAAAATTTTAGAACAGATAGCGTCTAAAACAAAACTGAAAATTGATTTTGGTGGTGGTTTAAAAACTAACGAGGATTTGCACATTGCATTTAATTCGGGTGCTAGACAAATTACTGGAGGCAGTATTGCCATTAAAAACCCTGAACTCTTTAAGGGATGGATTTCTAAATATGGAAGTACCAGAATTATTTTAGGAGCCGATTGCATGAACGAAAACATAGCGGTTAGTGGCTGGACCGAATCCAGTAATCAAAATGTTATCCCGTTTATTAATAACTATGTAAAAGAGGGCATTGACTATATTATTTGTACAGATATAGCCAAAGATGGAATGCTTGATGGGCCTTCATTTGATCTTTACAGACGTATTTTAAATCAGGGAGAAGCAAAAATGGATAGCACAAGGTCTTCTAAAAACGTAAAATTAATTGCTTCTGGAGGTGTAACTTCAATTTCAGATTTGAATGCTTTAGAGGATTTAGGCTGTGAAGCTGCTATTATTGGTAAAGCGATTTATGAAGGACATATTTTGCTAAGAGATTTAGAAACACATTTATAAAGATGCTAAGAAAACGAATTATCCCATGCCTTGATATTAAAAACGGCAGAACAGTTAAGGGCATAAATTTTAAAGGCTTACGTGATGCTGGTGATCCGGTAGAATTGGCTAAGCAATATGCTCATTTTGGAGCAGATGAACTTGTGTTTTTAGATATTTCGGCAACCATAGAAGAGCGAAAAACAATGCGCGATATGGTTCTAAAAGTAGCCGAGCAGATTAATATCCCTTTTACGGTTGGTGGCGGTATTTCATCTGTAGAAGATGTTGCACAACTTCTGCATTGTGGCGCAGATAAAATCTCAATTAATTCTAGTGCAGTGACATCTCCTAATTTAATAAATGAATTGTCTAGCAAATTTGGAAGTCAGTGCGTAGTGGTAGCTATAGATGCCAAGCAAGTAGATGGTGAATGGATGGTGCATTTGGCTGGAGGAACGATTCCAACTACCATTAATTTATTTGATTGGGCTAAAGAAGTGGCGTATCGCGGAGCAGGTGAAATATTATTTACGTCTATGAACAATGATGGCACCAAATTAGGTTTTGCAAATCCAGCTTTAGCTCAACTTTCTAAGCTGGTTAATATTCCAATTATTGCTTCTGGAGGTGCGGGGAGTACTGAACATTTTGTAGATGCTTTTAAAATAGGACATGCAGATGCAGCATTGGCAGCGAGCGTATTTCATTTTGGTGAAATCTCAATTTCGGATTTAAAAAAAGAATTGAATAAGAATCAAATTCCAGTACGACTATAAAAGCATAATACCATATAGACTTAACATTAATAACTGATTGTAAGACAATGAAAATAGATTATAACAAAAATAACGGACTCGTACCTGCCATTATACAAGATGCTACAACACGCAACGTACTGATGATGGGGTATATGAATGAGGAAGCATTAAATAAAACATTAGAATCGAAACTGGTAACATTTTTTAGCAGAACAAAACAACGTTTATGGACTAAAGGAGAAGACAGTGGAAATAGTCTAAATCTTGTAGATATTAAACTTGATTGCGATGGTGATACACTTTTAATTAAAGTTAATCCAAATGGACCAACCTGTCACAAAGGTACAGATACATGCTGGGCTGAAGACAATAATCAGGATTATAGTTTTTTATCAAAATTAGAATCTATAATTTCTGATAGAAAACAAAATGCCTCTGACGACACATCCTATGTGGCTTCATTATTTTCTGAAGGTATCAATAAAATTGCACAAAAAGTAGGAGAGGAAGCCGTTGAAGTTGTGATTGAAGCCAAAGACAATAATGATGATTTATTTTTGAATGAAAGTGCCGATTTGTTATTTCATTATTTAATTCTATTACAGGCTAAAGGCTTTAATATTAACAATGTAATGTCAATTTTAGAACAAAGAAATACAAAGTAATTATGTCTTTTGTCGGGTATTTTAGCAGATAATCGATTATTATTTTTTTTCATCGAATAATATTAAATTTCATCGATTTTTTTTGGTGGTTTTGTTAACTTAAATAAACAAAAATTAGTTTAACAAAATTAACAACCAAATCTTATGAAAAACTTTACACCTACTTTAGTTTTTTTATTTTTTTTGTGTGTCTACAAATTTTCAAGTGCACAAGAAAAATTTGGATTTAACATCCAAAAACAAAACACACTCCAACAAACTAACCATCTAAACCCTTCTGATGGAGACGAACGCTTAAAACGATTATTGCCAATTACTTATACCTACGATGATGGTTGGCTTCCCAGTAGTCCAATAGGAACAGCGACTTCAATTGATACTATTATTATAGAATCAGGAACTGTAAATATTTCCGCTAACACAGTTTGTGATAACTTAGTAGTTAATCCTGGAGCAGCAATTAGTATTGATGCTGGTGCAACCCTAACGTCATCAGTTATTGATTTAAACTCTACATCTCTAATGTTTTCCAGTTTAATCGCTGACGGAACAATTGTTGGCACTGTTAATTACCATCGGTATGCCTCAGAAATTGGGACTAATGATTTGATTTCGTCTCCAGTTGCCAATCAGTTGTTTGAAGATTTCGCTTTAGTTAATGTTGATGATCTAGCTGCATCTGGATTTTTAAGGGCTTTTGCTCCATATAATACAGCAACTGGAGTTTATCAAAACTATGATGTCATCAATAACGCCACTACAATAATTGAATCTGGTATTGGATATCGAGTAGCAACAATTGATGGAAGTACATTAACCTTTTCTGGATTAGTACAAACTAATGATGTATTAGGTATTCCAATCTCAGATGCATCTTCTGGTGATGGATGGAATTTGATTGGTAATCCGTATCCGTCCTACCTCGATTTTGATACATTTTTTAACTTAAATAAATCACAATTTGATGGTGCATCCTATCGAGCAATTTATGGTTATGACGGAGATGCATCAGACGGCTGGACAGTTTGGAATCAAGCAACAATTGATTCTCCAGCAATAACCGAAATCATCGCGCCCGGCCAAGCCTTTTTTGTGAAAGCGAAATCAGGAGGGGGTTTAATAGACTTTACAACATCGATGCGTTGTGTTGGCACATCTGACGATTTTATCTCAGGAAAAGCAACCCCATCTTCTCCTCATTACGGACATATAAAATTAAGGATGAGTTCTGGTAATTCAAATTTCAGTACCGATTTTTACTTTAATAGTAATGCCTCAAGTGGATTTGATCCTGGATACGATGCCGCACTTTATGGTGGACCATATTCATTTTCTATTTATTCACATTTAGTTGAAAATGACACAGGTCTGGATCTCGCGATTCAGTCATTTGGTCCTAATGCTATGTATGATATTGCCGTTCCATTAGGTATTACTGTCACCCAAGGACAAGAAATCACTATTAGCATTACTGAAACAGATATGCCAGATACTATAGATATTTATTTGGAAGATACAGTTGCTAATACAGTTACACTGTTAAACACCAATGATTTCATATACACACCAACTACTGATTTATCTGGTACTGGTCGTTTTTTCCTTAGGTTCGACACTGATGTGCTTCATGTTGCTCAGTCGACCTTAGAGATTTTAAATATCTATAGCAATAATAGAGATAAAACAATTATTATTTCTGGCGAATTGCAACAAGAAACTAAAAGTAAATTATATGACACGAATGGTCGTATGGTACTTTCAAATACTCTAAACAGTGCTACTAATCAAAATAGTATCGATGTAAGCGCATTAAGTACTGGTATTTATATGTTAGAGTTAATTAATACTAACAACGAAATACGAAGGCATAAATTGATCATTCAATAAAAAGATAAAAACAACCAATCTATTAAGCTGCTATAATTATTGATTATAGCGGCTTATTTTATAACTTGTAGTGATACAGTTTAGAAAACATAAACTCCCTTTACGCGATTATAGTGATGGATGTAAGTATACTTCCAAAAATTTTGTAAAAACTTACAAAATAACGTTCTTGCTTATATGTTCAATAAACGCTTTTATTATTTAATAAAGATTCAATACTTAGGTTATCGGTTTCATGGTTGGCAGAAACAGCCCAAGCTGAAAACAATTCATTTGATGATTGATAGAACGCTAAATTTTATTTTGGATGGCGCATCATTTAAAACATTAGGTTCTGGACGTACAGACGCCATGGTATCTGCGAACGAATCTGCTTTTGAACTCTTTGTCTACGAAAAGATTGAAGATGAAACAGCGTTTTTAGAATTGTTTAATCATAATCTTCCACAAGATTTAAGAGCCTTGACTATTGAAGAAGTTGATGCCAGTTTTAATATCATACAGCATTCAAAAATTAAAACCTATGTGTATTTGTTTACTTATGGTAAGAAGTGTCATCCGTTTTGTGCTCCAATTATGACGACTATTCTTGATGATTTAGATATCGAAATCATGAAGCAAGGTGCTAAATGTTTTGAAGGTACACATAATTTTAAGCCTTATTGTTTTAGAGCCACAGATAAAGGGCTATACGAAAGAACGATTGATAGTTGTGTGCTTGTCGAAAACACGCTATTTACTGCGAATTTTTTCCCAGAACACACATATACATTGATTGTTAAAGGAAAGGGGTTTGGACGAAACCAAATTCGTTTGATGATGGGAACACTTATTAAATTAGGTAGAGGAGAAGTGGATTTGACTTACATTGAAAACTCGTTAAAACCTGAAAGCACAGAAGTTATGGATTTTATAGCGCCTGCGTCTGGATTGATGTTACATGCTGTAACGTTTGAATAATGTAATGCTAGAATAATAAATAAAACTGCTACCAAATACTAGTTAGTAGCAGTTTATCTAATGATAAGATAAAGAAAGTTTAATCCCATATTAGAAACATGTTAATGCAATAAGTTGTTAGTTGTTTTCGTCAATAATCTCCAAAGTTTGTTCTATCCAATCCCTATCAAAATCTAATTTAATATCTGGCGTAACACCTAAACCTTCATATTCAAAATACTTGTGAAAGTTCATATCGGTTGGTGTTACCTTAAAATGTCCAGATGGTGTGTCATAACTAGTACCATAATTAATACCATATGCCAGCACACCATAGGTTGTTTGACCTAAATGAATGGCACCTTTTATTTTCTTAAGTTTTAGTGCAAACTGCTCTGCATTACTTCCTGTATAGCAATTGGTTATAACATATATTTTAGCCTTGCTTTTTCTGAATAATTTTAAGAAAGGATCCGACAGCTTTTTATTTCCGCCACCATTACTTCTTAAGTCAACAATTATGTGTTTTGCGGTAAATCCATTTTTATGGTTTTCATAAAAACGTCTAAAGGCCTTTTTGTTTTCTGAACTTGAACTGCTGAATTTTCCAAAATAAACATATTGAACGTCATCATTAATTTGCTTAAAATCCCAATTTGATTTGTTCTTTATATCGGTTTCATAATTATTGGTATTACCTTTTTTCTTATAACTCCAGATTCGCCCATTTTCAAGCGTTAAATTTTTTACCATAAGTAATTGTCTGCTTCTATTGTGGTAAGTGTACATGTCATATTTCCCAAATTGATTTTTTTGAGCGACGAACTTTATTTGCCCAGGCTCCCAAATTTTAATCGTGCTAGTTAAGACAACACCAACAATGGTACTATCGTTAATCTTAGTTATACCAACCGTTTGTTGTGAACCATAATTGTAAATTCCTTCGATGTCATCGTTTGATTTGACTTTTAAATTGGATTCTAATTGTGCTAAATCCATTGAAAATTTAGGATGATTTTTAAAAGCTTCGGTATTTTGAAAGGCTTGTTGTCTTTGCTCATCATAATAATCGTCTTCCGATAAATAAGTAGCCTTAGCTCTAACACTTGCATGATAATCTGTGATAACCATAAGTTGTTGGTTAAGCAGACTAAAGCAATCGGCTATTGAAATTGGAAATACCATTTTTTGAGATAAATCATTATAAGTATTCTGAAATTTGATGAGTTTATCCCCTTTAATTTGTTTTTTATATGAGGGCATTCCTTTTAGTTTTTCAACTAAAAAATCTAAATCAGATTTGCAATCACAAAGTTGAGATTGACTAAATATTGAATTAATACTGAAGATAAAAACGATACCGAATGTGACTAAATGTTTCATGATAATTGATGTTATGTGATTAAACTTTCTGAAACAAATCTATTTTATATATCATGTTTAATTCAATTATAATGGGCGTTTGTGGTGAAATGCATTTATACTGTGGTGAAATTTAATTGACTTTTCACATGCGCTAAGTATGTTTTAGATACTGGCACTTCGATTTGGAAAGATAACTCTAAATAATGTTTGCTCTTTTCTGTTTTCCATGATTGGAAATGAAATGGATTAACAATAAAACTGCGGTGTGTTCGTAGCAATTCTGGAAAGGATTTTTCGACCACAAATAACTTGTTTCTAATGAGTGTTTTTTTGAGAACATTTCCGCTAGAGTAAAAGACTTCAATATAATTATCTGATGATTGGATACTTATTAAATCGTTCAGTTGAAGACGCAGACTTTCATAATGTCCTTCTCCTTTAATTTCGATTTTTTGTTCCTCAAGTTTCTTATCCTTATACTTTCCGAAAGCATAACGACCAATAATAACAATAGGAAGTATGGTTAAAATGGCTGGTAACATAATGGCTTTTAAATGATACCAAAAATCATATGCATTTGGATGCCATTCTACTATAAAATGCAGATAGAAAAACCGTAAAATAGCAATTGAAATCGTTATAAATATGGCTAAGAGAAGCACTTCACTTGATCGCTTCCAAACAAACTTCTCCTTTTTGTATAACCAGTATTGAAATGGTAATACCAAACTGTATAAAAAAGCGCCAATGCCTCCATATATTGGCAAATAGATGAGTTTTTCTTTATCTCCAAACTCATTAACATCAAGAGGTTCGGTAAAATATAAGAACACAAAAATCCAAAGAGCAAGACCCAGTGCAATAATGATATGGTGCTTAATTGATGGGTCAAATGGATATTTTGTGTTCACTCGCAATAGATTATGGCTAAAAATAAAACTTCAATTAGTAACCAATAACAATACATGCAAAAATTTTGTAAAAACTTATAAAATAACGTTCATGCCCTATGGATTTTATAACGCCTGCGTTTGGATTGATGTTACATGCTGTAACGTTTGAATAATGTATTTAGGATGTAGTTTTTTTTCTAATAATCCAACTCACAAAAACTAATGCGCTAAAAACAACACAGGTTTCAATGATATGTAATGCTAGAATAAAAAATAAATCTGTGCCAAATTGAGACCCTTCAGAGATGACATCTCTATGAAAGGATGCACTTATAATTACCAACTTTTCAAACATTGCGCCAGAAAATAATGTGAGTATTGCAATTGGTAATATTAGTAAGCCAATATAACGCATCTTTGATCTTATTTTTTTAAACCAAAACAATTGGATTAAACCACAAAATAATAATGGTCGTAAAAGCATGAGCCAATATACCCAAGCATATGGGCCTTTAGCTCTTTCACTAAAAAATTTAAAATCACTAGAACTGTAGTATGATATGGTTGACAATAAATAAAGGCTAAAATAAATAATAGCCAGAATTCTAGCCACTCTGATAGCATGATGAATAAAATTAAAAATAAAAACATTCTTAAAAAACAAGTATGCAATTAAGGCAAGTATCATCATTAAAGAAAAACCAAAAAAAAGCCCATCCAAAAACTGGTTGACCGATAAAACTACAATGTAAAAATCATCCATCTATAGTTTACTTTTTGCATGCTCTAGACCGAGTTCAATATAATGTAATAGTTCGGTTTCTGTTTTAAAGCCGTCCTGTGACACATAAACAAACTCTTTCATTGGTCGTTTAGTAAAATCCATTGGTCTCACACTATCTTTTGCTAATTCTATATCCATTTTACTTTGGATAATTCTTACCGCCAAATCTTCTTTGATAATACCAACTGTCATTTTTCCTTTGTATAAGAAAGATAAACCTCCAAACATTTTTTTTTCTGTGAAATCTTCTGGAAATAAATTGAGTTGTTCTCTTATTCGCATAGCGAGTTGTTCATTGAATGCCATAATAAATTCTAAGGTTTTGAAATCTTTAAATGTCGTATTACTGAAAAAATAATATTTACAATAAAAAACAATTGTACAACAAGTGCCGAAAAAATCAACGTCGCAATTAAAAATTGTTGGTTATCATTACTAAAGATGTTTGGTGGATTAATGAATGTATAATAACTAATAATGGTTTGATATAAAAAAACAACCCCAATAGTCACATAAGTGTGGGTTTTTGTTAAAACTACATACAGTTTTATGTTCCATTTTTTAAGCATCCAATAGATTAAGCCGGCTAACACATAAAGGATACTTAGGGTTGTAGAAAGATGTCTAGTAGCTATAACATAATAAGTATCATGCAGATTAAAATCTAAAGCAGTATTCAAAAAGATATGTGAAAATTCACCAATCAAAATAATGATGAGCGCTGTTATCCAAAAATATATATGCGGAAAGTGTTTTTTCATTTTCAACTAGAATGATGTACTTACAAAGTATCTACCTTTCTTCATTCTTATAGTTTTAATCTGGCAGACGCCATTATACTTTGATCGGCATAATCACCTTCTAAATATTTTAAATGACCTACAATAGCAATCATTGCGGCATTATCTGTCGTGTATTCAAACTTAGGAATATATGTGGTCCATCCAAATTTTTGCTCTCCATTTTTTAGAGCTTCACGTATCCCTGTGTTTGCAGATACACCGCCACCAATGGCAATATGTTTAATTCCGGTTTGCTTGCTAGCCAACTTCAGTTTATCAATTAAAATTCCAATAATTGTATATTGAATAGAAGCGCAAATATCATCTAATCGCTCTTCAATAAAATTTGGATTGGCTTTTACTTGCTTCTGAACAAAATAGAGAATGGCCGTTTTTAATCCCGAAAAACTAAAATTAAGTCCGTCCACTCTGGGTTTGGTAAAAGTAAAGGCTTTTGGATTTCCTAATTTTGCTCTTCTATCTATTTCTGGTCCTGCAGGATAACCCAATCCTAATAATTTACCACTCTTGTCAAAGGCCTCTCCAACGGCATCATCAATGGTTTCACCAATAACTTCCATATCAAAATGAGAATCTACTCTAACAATTTGAGTATGGCCACCAGATATCGTCATTGCTAAAAATGGAAATGGAGGTTTGTCAAAGGCGTCTTCTTCTATAAAATGGGCTAGAATATGAGCTTGCATATGATTTACATCAATAAGTGGGATATTTAAACCATATGCCAAAGACTTTGCAAATGAAGTGCCTACCAATAAAGATCCCATTAGACCAGGACCTCGTGTAAAGGCTATTGCGCTTAGTTGTTCTTTATTGATGCTTGCTTTTTTTAAGGCTTGATCTACCACTGGAACAATATGTTGTTGGTGCGCTCGAGACGCTAATTCTGGCACAACACCGCCATATTCTTCATGTATTTTTTGATTGGCAACAATGTTGCTCAAAATTTTACCGTTATGCATTACGGCAGCGGCAGTATCATCGCAGGATGACTCTATGGCAAGAATATATATATTTTGTGATGTCATTAATATAAATTAGGCACAATAATTGTTAATTTTGAGGTCAAAGTTATAACTTTCAAAGCGTATCAAGAAATTCCTAAAAATAGTATCAAAAATATTGGCAATTATTTTGCTCTTGTTCATCATTCTGGTGTTGGTATTATCTATTCCTGCTGTTCAAACACGATTAGGAAAATATGTGACTAAAAGGGTTAATGACGACTTTGGAACAAACATCAATATTGGTAAGGTAGGACTTCAGTTTAACGGAGATGTAGAACTTAAGGAAATTTATATTGAAGATTATAAAAAAGATACCCTTATTGCTATTGATGAGCTTAACACATCTATCCTTAATTATAGAAATATTTCCAATGGCAAATTAAACTTTGGAGATATTGATATTATGGACTTGACCTTTAATGTCAAAACGTATCAAGGAGCAACAGATACTAATCTTGATATTTTTGTTGCAAAATTTGACGAAGATAATCCTAGAAAAGAGAAGAGCGAGTTTTTATTGTCCTCAAGTGATGTATCTATCTATGATGGGACTTTTAGACTTATAGATGAAAATAGAAGCACTCAAAAGGTATTAGAGTTTAAAGATCTTAATATAAACGCTACAGACTTTGTGATTGCTGGGAGTGATGTCAACGCTAGAATAAATACATTACAGTTTGAAGATAGTCGTGGAGCCTACGTAAAAAATATGTCTACAGATTTCGAGTATACTTTAGATCATATGAGTTTTGATAATTTAAGTATTAAAACTGAAAATTCTAAACTCCTCGGAAATATTCGTTTCGATTATGATCGTGAGGATTTTAAAGATTTTGAAGATAAGGTTAAAGTTACAGCCCGATTTAAAGACTCTGAAGTTTTTCTTAACGACCTCAATACGTTCTATAATGAGTTTGGAGCAAATCAAAAAGCAAGATTAAATGTTAATCTTTCAGGAACGCTTAACGACTTAAATGCCAAAAACCTTCAACTTAATGCCAGCGGAAGAAGTAGAATTTATGGAGATATAAACTTTAAAAACCTGTTTAGTAAGGAAGATGGAGATTTTTCGATGAACGGACGCTTTGATAATTTAACATCTAATTATTTTGATTTAAGGGCATTGTTGCCAAATATTCTTGGTGAGTCTATTCCTAGCGTGTTTTCAAAACTTGGAAACTTTACGATTACCGGAACGTCTTTTATAACAGATTCTACTATTGATGCCGATCTAAATATTAATACTGACCTTGGTCTTATCGTTTCAGATATGAATATGACACATGTTGATGATATTGATAATGCTAGCTACAAAGGGAATGTTGTTTTTGATGAATTCAATTTAGGCGCTTTATTAAATGATCCAAAAGTAAATACCACCTCATTTGATTTGGATGTAGATGGCAAAGGGTTTACAATAGATAATTTGAGCACACAAATTACAGGGAAAGTATTTCATATAGAATATAATGATTATGATTATAAAGATGTTGATGTTTCTGGTAAACTAGGAAATCAAATCTTTAATGGCTTGTTAGAATCGAAAGATGAAAACTTTAAATTTAAGTTTAATGGTTTGGCAGATTTATCAAAGGATATTAAGGCTTTCGATTTTAATGCCAATGTGGAATACGCCAATTTAAGAGCCCTTAATTTTATTACAAAAGATAGTATTTCTATTTTCAGAGGAAATGTAACGACCTCAATGAAAGGGGCTTCAGTTGATGATGCCTACGGAACGCTAAACTTTAAAAACACTACTTATATCAATCAAAATGATGAATATTATTTTAAAGATTTTAAGGTAGAATCTAAGTTTGAAAAAGATAAACGAGTTTTAACTATAAACTCACCAGATATCATTCAAGGAACAATGAGTGGTAATTTCAAATTTAGAGATATTGGCAAATTAGTTGAGAATTCGGTAGGTAGTATTTATACCAATTATATTCCAAATGAAATAGAAACAGATCAATACGTAGAATTCGATTTTAAAATTTATAATAAAATTGTCGAAGTCTTTTACCACGATATAGAGTTGGGGCCTAATACAACAGTAAAAGGAAGAATTGAAACCGACGAAAAGCAATTCAATTTAACTTTTAAATCGCCTCAAATTAAGCTGTTCGACTACTTTGCAAATGATATATCGGTGTTAATTGATAATAGCAACCCATTATTTAATACCTATGTTGAAATTGACACTTTGAGTACAAAATATTACGACATCTCAAAATTTAGCCTCATTAACGTAACGCAACGAGATACTTTATTTATTAAATCAGAATTTAAAGGCGGAAAGAAAAATGCCGATGATTTTGATCTTAATATGTTCTATACTATAGACGAAAACAACAAATCTGTTGTCGGATTTAGAAAATCTGATGTCACTTTTAAAGGAAATACGTGGACATTAAATGAAGAAAAGAACAACCAACATAAGGTTGTATTTACAAGAGACTTTAAAAACTTTGATATAAGCCAAATGGTCATGAACCACTTTGATGAACGTATTGAGTTATCAGGCGTGCTGAATGGTAATAATTACAAAGATCTAAAACTAGATTTTACAGATGTTGATCTCACTAAAATTACACCAAGAATAGATAGTTTGTCTCTCGAAGGACTCGTAAATGGTAAACTAGAAGTATTGCAAAAGGATGGTGTATATTTACCAAATTCGAGCGTGACCATAAGTGAATTAAAGGCAAACGATTTTGAACTAGGTGAACTGAAAGCACTAGTAAAAGGGAACCAGTCGTTAACAAATTATGATGTTGATGTGACGCTTATAAATGATAATTTAAAGTCGTTAGACGCCAAAGGAACAATAGACGTGGACTCCAATGCTATTAATTTGGATGTCGTTTTTGAGGAGTTCTTATTAGATCCGTTAGATCCTTTCGGAGAAGGCGTAATTACCAATATTAGAGGTTTGGTTTCTGGGAATGCTAAAGTCTCAGGTAGCTTAAAAGAGCCACAATTTAATGGCGATTTACTTTTAGATAATGCCGGATTAACAATTCCATACCTTAATATAGATTATAGTTTCGATTTTGATTCTCGTGTAAAATTAGAGTCACAACGCTTTATTTTTCAAGATGTAGAGATTACAGATTCAGAATTCTTTTCTAAAGCCACTTTAAATGGATTTATTGCACATCAGAATTTTTCAGATTGGAGATTAGGGTTGAAAATAGAAACCGATAGATTACTGGTCCTTGATACTGAATATGATGAAGATGAATTGTATTATGGAACCGCTTTTGTTAATGGAGTTGCAGATATTACTGGTCCTACAAATGAGTTAAAGATAGAATTTAACGGAAGTACAGCTGAAGGGACTGTATTTAAAATTCCACTCAATGACTATGAAACTTATGGGGAGAACTCCTATATCCATTTTATTACACCTGAAGAAAAAGAAGCACGTCTTAAAGGAGAGGTTGTAAATACGACGGAAATTAAAGGGCTTGAGCTCGAGTTCAACCTCTTTGTTAATCCGTATGCAGATATTGAAATTGTGATTGATAAAAACCAAGGGAGTACAATTCAAGGGAAGGGAAATGGAAATTTATTGTTTGATATCAATACTAACGGAAAGTTTCAAATGTTTGGAGATTTCCAAATTGTTGAGGGTAATTATAATTTTGCTTATGGTGGATTGGTTCAAAAGAAATTAGAGGTAGAACCAGGTGGAAGTATTCGATGGGAAGGAGATCCATTAAAGGCCAATATTGATCTTACTGCCATATATTCCACAGATGCGAATCCATCTGTATTATTAGATAATCCAATCAATAGAGAAATACCAATTGAAGTAGAAATTAATCTAGTTGGACAATTAGAACAACCTGAATCTGATTTCACCTTTAACTTTCCTAACGTAAATTCGACTATAAAATCTGAGCTCGATTATAGACTTGAGACTAAGGAAAGTCGTTTTACACAAGGAACATTTCTTTTAGTTACTGGATCATTTCAAAGTGATATTGGCTTAGGTCAACAGGCCTATGGTACAGTGTCAGATAGAGTAAATGATCTTTTAAATAGTATTTTATCTACTGGTAATGACAAAGTTCAAGCTTCTTTTGGTATTAACCCGGGAGAACAAACGGCAGAATATCAGACTGGAGACCGTTTAGACCTTACACTAAGTACAAAAATTAGTGATAGAATCTTAATTAACGGTAAAGTTGGTGTACCTATTGGTGGTGTAGACCAAACGGTAATTGCTGGTGATGTAAGAATTGATATTCTACTTAATGAAGATGGTACACTTAAAGCATCCTTTTTCAACAGAGAAAACAGCATTAGAAATTTTGGAGAAGAAATTGGATATACACAAGGCGCAGGTATTACTTATAATGTAGAATTTGATACATTTAAAGAACTTCTTGAAATCATATTTTCTGGAAAAAATAAAAAGGAAAAGAAAAAAGAGGATGAAAAGAAGGATGAAGACCTTGAAAAATTAACACCAGACTTTATTAATATCAAATCAAAAAAGGACACAAAAGGCAATTAATTCAGCTATTTTTTAACAAAATTATTTTTTTTTATTAACGAAAACGTTTGAGTTTTTGTAGTACTGTTAAATAAAGTCCAATTCCATTTTTATTGTTGTTTTTGTTTACTAGCTTTACTTTTTGAAACAGAATTTATATGTCAAAAAAGATAAAAAAAGTTGGTGTAATGACTTCTGGAGGAGATGCTCCAGGAATGAATGCAGCCATTAGATCTGTTGTTAGAACTTGTGCATTTCACGAGATAGAATGCGTTGGCATTTATCGAGGCTATGAAGGTATGATTGAAGGCGATTTTAAAGCCATGAATGCTCGTAGTGTGAAGGGTATTATTAACAAAGGCGGAACCGTTTTAAAATCGGCACGCTCTAAAACCTTTAGAACAGCTGAGGGACGTCAACAGGCTTACGAAAAATTAACCGAAGCCAATATTGATGCTTTAGTAACCATTGGTGGTGATGGTACATTTACAGGAGCCATGATTTTTAATAAAGAATTCGATTTTCCTGTTATTGGAATTCCAGGTACAATTGACAATGATATATATGGTACTTCACATACTTTAGGTTACGACACAGCCTTAAATACAGTAGTTGATGCTATTGATAAAATTAGAGATACAGCAAGTTCTCATAATCGCTTGTTTTTCGTAGAAGTGATGGGACGTGATGTTGGGCATATAGCATTAAATGTTGGTGTTGGAGCAGGAGCCGAAGAAATTTTAATACCCGAAGAAGATTTAGGTCTCGATCGATTATTAGAATCTTTACGTCGAAGTAAACAATCGGGTAAGTCCTCAAGTATTGTTGTTGTTGCTGAAGGAGATAAAATAGGAAAAAATGTATTTGAACTTAAGGATTATGTTGATGAAAACATGTCTGAGTATGAAGTACGTGTCTCCGTTTTGGGACATATGCAACGTGGTGGATCACCTTCTTGTTTTGATCGCGTACTAGCCAGTAGAATGGGCGTAAAAGCAGTAGAAAGTTTGCTCGAGGGTAAAACAAACTACATGGTAGGTCTAATAAGTGATAAAATTGAATTAACCCCTTTGGATAAAGCCGTAAAAGGTAAATCTGAAATAAATATGGAATTATTACGAGTGTCTGATATTATGTCTACATAATAGCGACTAATTTCAACGAAAATTAATAATAAATAATAGAAAATAAAGAAAAGATGTCAAATTTAAAATTAGGAATAAACGGTTTTGGAAGAATTGGAAGAATCGTTTTTAGAGCAACAGTAAAAAGAGATGATGTAGATGTTGTTGCAATTAATGACTTGCTAGATGTAGAGCATTTAGCGTATCTATTAAAATATGACTCTGTACATGGAAATTTTGATGGGACCGTTGAAGTTAAAGATGGTCACTTAGTTGTTGATGGAAAAACGGTAAGAGTCACCGCCGAAAGAGATCCCAAAAACTTGAAGTGGGATGAAGTAGGAGCCGAGGTTATTGCAGAGTGTACTGGGATTTTTACAACCTTAGATACAGCAGACTATCATATTCAAGCAGGAGCAAAAAAAGTTGTTATTTCTGCACCAAGTAAAGATGCACCTATGTTTGTAATGGGTGTTAATGATAATGAATTAACAGGAGATCATAAGATTGTATCGAATGCGTCTTGTACAACAAATTGTTTAGCGCCAATGGCGAAAATTGTTGATGATAATTTCGGATTAGAAGAAGCATTAATGACAACAATTCACGCAAGTACGGCTACACAGTTAACGGTAGATGGACCATCACGAAAAAATTATCGCTTAGGTCGTTCAGCAATTGTAAACATCATACCTTCTAGTACTGGAGCAGCTAAAGCTGTAGGGAAGGTTATTCCGAAATTGAACGGAAAGTTAACAGGTATGGCGTTTAGAGTCCCAACTGCAGATGTATCTGTAGTAGATCTAACGGTTAGAACTAAGGAAGAGACGTCTCTAGAAGCGATTAAAGCTGCGTTTAAAAAGGCTTCCGAAACCACAATGAAAGGTGTTGTTGGATATACTGAAGATGCCGTTGTTTCTCAAGATTTCGTTAGTGATACACGTACTAGTATTTTTGACGCCGATGCAGGTATCGAATTGAATTCTAAGTTTTTTAAGTTGGTAGCCTGGTACGATAATGAATTTGCTTACTCAAATAAATTAGTCGACTTAGCTCAAAAAGTCAACACGTTATAAATAATCATTTAAATCCGTAGTGATAATCTCACTGCGGATTTCTTTTTCAAAATAAATCATGATTTTAATCACTGATAGCGGTTCTACTAAATGCGACTGGATTGCGGTAGATAGTAATGGAGAACAACTTCACGAGAAAATTCGAACTAAAGGACTTAATCCTGCAATACTAAAAGAAAAGAAGCTTAAGAAAATCATAAAAAAGAGTGATGAGTTAATGCGGTTTAAAGACCAAGTTACACATGTCTTTTTTTATGGCGCAGGTTGTGGTACAACTAACCCTAAATTAATCTTAACAGGTGTTTTAGAATCTGTTTTTACTAATGCAATAGTAGACGTTCAAGAGGATACTATGGCTGCTGTAAGAGCAACGCTTAATCACAGTAATGAAGCCGCTATTGTTTGCATAATGGGCACAGGTTCTAACTGCAGTTATTTTGATGGTCATAAATTGCATCAACGTGTAATATCTCTAGGATATACGCTTATGGATGATGCTTCAGGTAATTATTATGGAAAAGAGCTTGTGAAAGATTACTATTATAACAACATGCCAGAAGACATTAAAGTAGCATTTGACCATAAATACAATTTAGAAGCCGATTATATAAAATACAACCTTTATAAACAACCAAATCCGAACGCTTATCTAGCGAATTTTGCCGAATTTATGTTTTTGAATAAAGATTCGGTCTATATAAAAAATCTTATAAAAAAGGGATTTAGACAATTTTGTGAGAATATGATTTTTCAGTATAAAGAAGAATTAAAAACGATTCCTGTACATTTTGCAGGATCTATTGCGTTCTTTTCAGAAACCGAAATACGAGAAGTGGCGAACGAATTAGGCTTTACAGTTGGTAACTTTGAAAGACGACCTATTGAAGGCTTAGTGACCTATCATATTAACGCCCTTTAATAATCATAGCATAACATTTATTTTAAATTATTGAGCAGATTTTAGAGCCTTTCTAACTAATAGTGCGCAAATAATAACCCCTGCAACTAGGCCAAATGCTAACGTTGTTTTTCCATAGATAAAATTACCAATAGCAAAAAGCGCACAATATACACCTATAACACCAGAGAAAAACCCTAGAATTTTCATTCCAAAACCTTTAAATTTAGAATCAGTACCAAAAATGAGGCTATTGAATGAATGAAGCGTTTTGTCATCTGTTGGCTTAGTTAACAAAGTCACAAGAATCCAGCCTATAGTTGTAACCACAACACCAAATACCAATTGCCAATGACCTGCAAGTTCTATCATTGGAGTTTCCATCTTACCATTAATAAAGAAGAAAACAGCAATGATAAATGAAATTATCATAGCAGCAATTTCACTATACGGATTTATCCTTCCCCAAAACCAGCGTAAAATAAAAAGTAATCCAGTACCAGCACCAATTTGAAGCAATAAGTTCAACACTTCACCTGCAGATTGCAAGAAAAATGAAAAGGCAGCAGCCAAAATCATTAATACAATAGTAGAAATTCTACCTACCAAAACTTGATCTTTATCGGTAGCTTCAGGTTTTATGAATCGCTTGTAAAAGTCATTTACAATATAGGAACTTCCCCAATTTAATTGTGTAGATATTGTACTCATGAATGCAGCAATAAGTGATAAAAGAACAATTCCTATTAAACCTGCAGGCAAATAGGTCATCATTGCGGCATAGGCAACATCTTCACCTTGCATTGATGCAGATAGACTAGGGAATGCTTGATTAATACTTTCTAAGTTTGGAAATACAACTAATGAGGCCAAACCAACAACAATCCATGGCCATGGACGGATAGCATAATGAGCAACATTAAAAAATAAAGTAGCCCAAGTTGCATGTTTTTCATCTTTTGCAGCCAACATACGCTGTGCAATATAGCCACCACCACCTGGTTCGGCTCCAGGATACCACGTGCTCCACCATTGTACTGCAATAGGAATAATAAGTACTGTAATTAAGGCTTCGGTATTACTAAAATCGGGTAAAAGTGCTAACTTATCACTAACATTTACATGTGATAGAAGGTTGGTTGTTCCTCCAATTTCGGGTAAGTTAATAATATATATGGTTGCCCATATACTACCAATCATTGCAATTATGAACTGTATAAAATCTGTAATTAAAACACCTCTTAATCCTCCAAAGGCTGAATAAATAACTACAATAATAGAGGAGTACAACAACATCTCACCTTGAGAAATACCTAATAAAATATTGGCAATTTTGGCGCCTGCCAAACAGACTCCAGCCATAGTAATGACATTAAAGATTACGCCTAAATAAATGGCTCTAAATCCTCGTAAATAACCTGCAATTTTTCCGCTGTAGCGTAATTCATAAAATTCTAAATCTGTTGTTATTCCACTTTTCCGCCATAATCTCGCATAGAAAAACACGGTAAGCATTCCAGTGAGGAGCATGGCCCACCACACCCAATTTCCTGACACACCATTTTCTCTTACTAATTGCGTGACCAGACCTGGAGTATCAGCAGCAAAAGTAGTAGCAACCATACTTACTCCTAATAACCACCAAGGCATATTTCTACCAGACAGAAAAAACGCTTTAGAATCTTTACCTGCTTGTTTTGAGACATAAATACCAATTCCGGCAAAGAGCAATAAAAAAAAGATTATTATGATCCAGTCTAAGGTTGAAATAGTCATGGGTTGTTTTTAAAAAGTTAGTGTAACAAATCTAATATTAAAATAATAAAAAAAAGCATTAGAATTCTCTAATGCCTTTTTAGGATAAAATAGGTTGGTTAGGATATTATTTTATCCATGCTTTTGAGATGGCTTTCTTTGAAAACCATATTAGAAATATACAAACAATAATGACTAGTGTAGGCATTACCTTGTCTGTTCCTTTAACTTCCATTACATAATATATTTGTTGAGTTGTAGCACATATAAATGAAATTATAAAAAGAAAATAAGCCCATTTTTTGCGTATGAGCAATGAAATACAACCAAGTACACCCCCAAATACAGCTAATGCAAATAGTGCTGTGTACCAAGCAGGATGTTCATAAGCCATTTCAAATTGAAGTTGTGGCTCGAGTTCAGCAATCATTTCATCTGTCATAAAATGTGGCGATAAATATGCGACAACACCCATAAGA
Organism: uncultured Psychroserpens sp.; assembly: GCF_947492715.1. Taxonomy (GTDB): domain Bacteria; phylum Bacteroidota; class Bacteroidia; order Flavobacteriales; family Flavobacteriaceae; genus Psychroserpens. Next base: position 208,918 of record NZ_CANLNS010000002.1, on the reverse strand, counting down.
TTCCATAAAAGTGCTAATATACTCACAATCCAAAACCAAACGGGTGGTTTATTGTTAGAATAATCTGTCATGATTAATTGATTTTAGTTAGTTAAACATAACAATTTATAAAAATTAGGGCTATTAAAAACGAAAAACTCAACTAAATTTCATAGTTAATATAAAATTGAGTTGAGTTTTAACACTTAAAATTTGTAAAAACTTTAATCTTCTACAACATGAAGTACAGGTGTTTTATTGACCCATTTTCCATTTTTAGACTCACCTAATATGAGTACATCCTTTGAATGTTCATATTCTTTAATAGTACGCATCATCTGCTCCTTAGTGTCTCTATGTAGTTTGATTCCAGTAGATTTACCTTTGTTTCGTATTTCCAAGTAGAATCCATCTCTGAATTTTATTGGTCTTGTTGGAGGTCTTCCCATGTATATATATTTGTAGTAATAGTCTCGCATATTAGTAAAAAAAACAGCAATATGCAAGTGATTTATTAATTATTCAAAGCTAATCATTTTATCCTCTATAAATCAGTGGTTTACATAGTTAAAAACTATGTGGTAATAGAACAACATTATATCTAGTTTTTTTAGATTTTTAATGCATCTCTGCTAAGGAGGTCCTTAGTTTTTTTGTATTTTTAAGCTGAAAAAATAAAATTAAATGGCGACTCCAAAATTCTCAAAAGAAATTCTAGACTTCTTTAAAAAATTAGAAAAAAATAACGATAGAGACTGGTTTAATGAACATAAAAAAGAGTTCAAATCAAATGAAACGAAGGCTAAAGAAGCCTATAAATATCTCTATGAGACCATAAATAAGCACGATGTTGTTGATAATTTTAAATTGTTTAGAATTTATAGAGATGTGCGATTCTCAAAAAACAAACTACCCTATAAAACTCATTTTGGTGGTTCGTTTCATAGAAAAAAACCGGAATTGAGAGGAGGTTATTATTTACATATTCAGCCCAATAATGAATCATTTATAGCCACTGGGTTCTGGGAACCAAATAAAGATGATTTACTAAGAATTAGAAGAGAGTTTGAGCAAGACGACAATGAGATACGTGACATTTTAAGTGATAAGACGTTTAAGTCAATTTGGGGGGATTTTGTTGGTGATGAATTGAAAACAGCACCAAGAGATTTTGACAAAGATCATCCCGCAATAGACCTCATAAGAAAAAAGCAATACATTTTTACGAAAAAATATACAGATAAGGAGGTCGTAAGTGACAACTTTATTAATGATGTTGATGCATCATTTAAGGCTATCAGACCATTTTTTGATTATATGAGTGATGTACTTACCACAAATTTAAATGGCGAATCTATTATCTAAATAGCTTTAGCCAAAGGTTGAGAAAATAACTGAATATTTGCTACAAGTCGATCTTTAACAATATTCATCATGCGCTTATTCAATGCAGATGAATTTTGAATGTAGAGTTCGTATTCTTCAATAGTAAACTGACCAATTATCATTCCTTTAACCGAATTTCTGAACTTCATGTCTTTATGAATGGCGTTTTCAATATAGACCAATTGCTTAGGTACACTTAAATCGTAAAAAACATTTTTACGTTTATCAATGTAATTCCTGAAAACGGCAATTAATAAATGGTTTTGTAATTTAATAATTGGGCGTAAAGTCCCATTTTGAAAGCACTCGTCACTGGTCATTGAATCATTAACTTGTGCAGAAGTAATGACAGGGCGTATAGATTTTAGGTGGGTAGATCGATCATTCATGGCTTTAAATTTTATTAAATATAGCCATTATGCTTGCGAAATTTCTGGCAGGTTTTAGATGTTGTCAACGGTGTTATTAACAAAAGCGTAATGGGTATAAGACCATTACGCTTTAATTTAAAATTAAGGTCTTAATTAAATCTGACTCAAACCTCCATCGACTTCAAGTTCAATACCGTTGATATAAGAGGCATCATCCGAGGCTAAAAACAATGCCGTTTTAGCAACTTCCTCTGATGTACCAAAACGCCCTAAAGGTACTTGTTGAGCAAATCCTTTCCCCATATCTTCAACGACATCTTGTGGTAACCCCATTTTTCCATAAAGAGGTGTGCTAATTGGGCCAGGAGCAATAGAATTTACTCTAATACTACGAGACTTCACCTCCGATGTTAATACGCGCGCATAAGATCTAATTGCTCCTTTACTTGCAGAGTATACGCCTAATCCATCAAATCCTTTCTGACTTACAATTGAGCTAGTAAATAATATAGAGCCACCATCATTTATATGTGGTAATGCCTCTTTTACTGCCAATATCGGACCTTTAACATTGATGTTGAATATCTCATCATAGTGTGTTTCAGTAATGTCTGTGGTAGGGGATATAGGCGCAATTCCTGCGTTAAGAAATAGAATATCTATGTTTCCGTAAGCATTGGTCGCTTCTTTAATGAGGTTGACATTATCTTCAGGTTTTGAAACATCTGCCACGACAGTTATAAATGTACCATCTAAATCTTTAGCTACTGTGTCTAGTGCCTCTTTCCGTCTTGCCGCTAATACAACTTTTGCACCTTCTTTTAGATACAATTTTGCAGTTGCTAATCCGATTCCACTATTTGCGCCAGTTATAATAGCGACTTTGTTTTTTAATGTATTCATTTGACATTATTATTTTATTTGAAACAATCGTTTCAAATAGGGTTAAAAAAAATTAAATTAAAGTTTGAAGTATTGTTTTAATAATACTCTGTAAATGTTTTTTATCTCTAATAAGTATACCTGTCATTCTAAAGCCTTGTAATGAGCTAAACAAATACAATGCATATTCATTGGCAGATTTATTACTATTTATATGTTGGTCTTGTTGTCCTTTTGCAACCAACTGTTCGAAAAAATCTATAGTATAGTTTTGATTTTGAGTTAAAAACGATGTTATCTTATCGTCATGATTTGCCATTTCAGATTTGCAGTTTGCAATCAAACATCCTCGATCTTCACTATCACTAAGCATTTCATTCATGTACATATGGAACAATAGTTCTATAGCATCAATGGAATTTTTAGCATCTAATAAAACCGTATTACTTTTCTTATGATATCTAAGTTGGTAAGCGTTTAGGCATTCCATGAACAAACTAAGTTTACAACCAAAAGAATTATATATACTCGACCTATTTAAACCTGTAGCTTCAACAAGATCTTGCATAGAAGTAGCATTGTAACCTTTATCATGAAAAACCTCGATGGCTTGACTGATTACTAAATCTTTATTAAATGTTTCTGTCTTAGGCATATCTATTTGAAATGAGCGTTTCAAAATTAAACATTTTTTTATACTAAGATGTTAAAATTTTGTTATTCTAAATATCAACCATTGAAAAGGAGTTTATAAACTTCACTTATAACTAGTATCTTTGATAAAAACGATAATATGAAATTTGGAAGTGTTGATAATCCCCAAGATTTAGATTTAAGTTTGCCACAAGATCATATTGATACTGCTGGTGTATTAAATAGGGTTAAGGATGATAATTTTCCCGAAATTTTTGTGGGTTGTGCTAAATGGAATAAAGCCGACCTCAAAGGATTTTATCCTCGCGGAACCAAGGATGAACTTCAGTATTACTCTAATCAATTTAATTCTATTGAGTTAAACGCCACGTTTTATCGAATTTTCCCTCCAGAACAATTTTCTAAATGGTATGATAAAACTCCTAATGGGTTTAAGTTTTTTCCAAAGCTAAATCAAGAAATAAGCCATTGGAAGCGACTCAATGAGGTTAATGCAGTCGTGGATAATTATTTAAATAGTGCTATTAACTTAAAAGAAAAACTCGGGACTATTTTCCTTCAAATGCATTCAAATTTTGCACCTAAAGATTTTGATAGAGTGGTGCACTTTGTAGAAAATTGGCCAAAAGAAATAGGACTTGCCATAGAATTTAGACATACCAATTGGTATAATGATAGTGCCGTTTCTAATCAATTATATGATTTATTAGAACGAAATAATATTTCTAACGTTATTGTAGACACGGCTGGAAGGCGTGACTTAATGCACATGAGATTGACCAGTCCAACTGCATTTGTGCGTTACGTTGGAGCAAATCATGAAAGTGATTACACCAGATTAGACGATTGGGTGACTAGATTAAAAGATTGGAAAGAACAGGGCATTAAGGAGATAGATTTTTTTATACACCAAAATATTGAGAAAGAATCTCCATTACTTTCTGCTTACTTTATAAAGAAATTAAATGAAACTTTAGGTTCAAATTTAAAAGTGCCTAATGAAGAAAGTAATACGTTATTTTAATTAATAGTTAGGAATATTTAATCCCAAAATAATATCCCTCGTGGCCGTTTTAATCTTAGCATTACCCTTAAGAGTAATAACGCCCGATCCACCTCTAGGCTTAGCTCTTTTGACAATATTTGGCGTAATATTAGGATCATCAGAGAAATAAAAATCTTCTACGTAATAAGCGCTAACATTCGGTTCTTTTACCGTTATATGTATATGTTGCGGGACAGTAGAATTTGGGTATGACGCCGGTCTTGTAGTATAAAAAGTATAGCGACCTTTTTCATCTGTCTTTAACCAAGTTCTTAAATAGCCATGTCTTTTTTCCCAACCTTTAGAAGACGTGTTTGTTGGATAACGACCATTTTGATCTGTATGATACACATATAAAACAACATCTTTTGCAGGTGTTTTGCCATCCTTATGATACACTGTGCCATTAATTTTAATTTTATCGGTTTCAGTTTTAAAGCCATGTATGGTATCTATAGATTGTAATGTTTTTTTTCCATAATCGTTTACAGCTTCACAACCTTCACATGATCCTCCAACTTGAGTGCTTTGCGATTGTGCACATGAACTGGCAATGAGTATTAAACTTATTAATAATGTGACAAGATGTTTCATTTTGATTGATTTAGCTTTTTAAAAATACCATTTCAAATATGTTTACCACCTTGATTAAGAAAAGTTTAAAAAAAGATTAACATCAGATTATGTGTTTTTGCTAATAAATGGTAATCTTTACATAAAAAAAGATGAGATTTCATACACGGAAATGGGTAAAACCAGAAGATTTAAACCCCAATCAAACCCTTTTTGGAGGACAGCTATTAGCTTGGATTGATGAAGAAGCTGCATTATACACAATTATTCAACTCGAAAACTCCAAAATAGTAACCAAGTACATGTCTGAAATCAACTTCATGGCTTCGGCAAAGCAAGGAGATATTATTGAAATTGGTATTGAAGTTATTAAGTTTGGTCGTTCGTCATTAACAATGAAATGTGAGGTACGAAATAAAATGACACGAGAAACTATTCTCACTGTCGATAATATTATAATGGTTAATCTGGGCAAAGATGGAAAACCTGCACCTCATGGAAAAACCAAGGTAGAATTTGTAAAAGATAGGATAGAGGAGTAGATTAACTTAAAGCCTGTTGGCCAGTGTTAAACTCGAAAACCTCCAAATCGAAATAAGATACGGCAGCCATAACATGATCGAAAATATCAGACATGATGTATTCATAATTCTCCCAACGTTTATCACTACTAAAACAATAGATTTCTAAAGGTAAGCCTTGAGCTGTAGGTGCTAATTGACGCGTCATTATTGTCATGTCTTTATTTACAGCAGAATGACCTTCAACGTAGGTTTGAATGTATTTTCTAAAAACACCTAAATTGGTCAAATTCCTCCCATTAATCAATAGCGATTTGTCTATATTTTTTTCTTGATTTGAAGTGTTTATTTCAGTCTGACGCTCATTTAAATACGACGTAATTAGCGCTACTTTCTTTAACCTTTCAATTGTAGGGTCATCTAAATATTTTATACTCGTTGCTTTCAAAATTACCGAACGCTTAATGCGCCTTCCACCAGACTGACTCATACCTCTCCAGTTTTTAAACGAGTCTGATATCAACGCATATGTAGGGATTGTGGTAATGGTTTTATCAAAATTTTGAACCTTTACAGTAGCCAAATTAATTTCAATAACATCGCCATCTGCTCCGTATTTTTCAAAAGTAATCCAATCTCCAATGCGTACCATGTCATTTATAGAGACTTGAATACTGGCTACAAAACCAAGAATAGTATCTCTAAATACTAAAATAATAACGGCAGAAGCGGCACCTAGTGTCGTAACAAACTTCCAAAATGATATGCCACTAATGATTGCAAAAGAAGAGAACAGCCCAATAACCCAAGCAAAAATCATAAAGACTTGAATATAACTATCAATAGGTTTGTCTTTATAACGATCTAAAGTTTTGAGATAATCTTTAATGGTGTTTAAAACACTACGTGCAATCCATAACGTGAGCACTATACCAAATACTTTAGCACCCTTTTCTATTATAGTTTCTAGATATTGAAAGTCAGAAAAAATAATCGGAATAAATTCTATCGCAATTAACAAAGGAATGATATGTGCAATATTTCTAGGAACTTTGTTCTTAACAAGGATATTATCAAAACTCGTTTTAGATCTTACTGCAAAAGCATTAAACGCATTTACCAGAACTTTTCTAATAAGATAATCAATAACAAACAGCACGATTAATAGTGAGATACTAAGTACCAACATATTTAAATACTTAGCAGATGTATCACTTAATCCTAGCGACACAAAATAATCGTAAACGACATGGCGAAAGTTCATCATGATGCTTTATTCTTTAAATATTTTTTTTCAATATAGAATGTACCAAACGGAATTATAGATGCCAATAAAACAATAATCAATGTCTTAGTGTTCCATTTAAGTTCTTGCCAAACCATTATGGCCAGAACAACATAGGCCAAAAATAAAATGCCATGCGGCATTCCAAGCAGTTTAACATAGGTTGGGTCGTCTCCAAAATATTTTATTGGAGTCGCAATAAATAGTAATAGTATATATGATACTCCTTCTAATAGAGCAGTTATCCTAAAGCTGTTCAATAATGACATCTGATATAAATTTCCTGCAAAATTACCTCATGTGGAACTAAAAGCCACAGTATTTGATTATTTTTTTTGGTAAATGCTCTTTATCAGTTAAGTTTTTAAAGCCATGACGCAAACAATTACAAAACTTACAAATAAATAATTTTAGAAAACTATCTGAAAATTATGAAATTACTGATTTGAATGTTTGAAATTATCAAATTGATAATTTTTACTACAACGATGTAGTATATTTTATTAATTATTCATTCATCCATTTTTTTTAACACCTTATCGAAAATGATAACTAATTCGTGGTTTTTATCCACAAAAAGTGCAAATAGTAGATTTTATTTTTAACTTTAAAATGCTATTAATCGACAGAATTGTTCCGTTGATTTCCCAAAATTTACAATAAACATTCATGAAATGTCTATAAGGCTCAAATTTTAAAAAGGCTTTATACGGTTACTTATGGTCTAATATGTTTGGTAACTCAAAACTAATTAGTTGGAGCAACATTCTATGTAGAGAAAGATGTAAGAATAAATGGTAGTGTTAATATTGAGGCTAATATCTATTCTAAACGAAGTATCAAAGTAAGTCGCTCAGGGTATTTCTACAGAACTAAAATGCGCGGACTTTTCATTGCGCTTAAGAATATACAATCGTCATTCTTTGTAGATTGGTATCCATCAAATGGATGTTCTACAACGCCAACTCCAGATGGACCACCTTCATGTTCTGGTTATAGAGATGCTGTAGATGCTAGTTTGGAAATTGATGAGGACAAAGTGAAATTGTATCCTGTTCCAACAGTTGATATACTAAACATTTCATTAGAAAGTCCTGTCGCTACAAAAGCGAATTACTCCATTGCAAGTATGAGAGGAGAGGTTTCTATTCAAAACGATTGGACTCTAAATGAAGGACATAATACTGTGAAAGTTGATGTTACTCGCTTGTCTGATGGTCTTTATAATCTCATTATAAAAATCAACGGAGAAACTATAAGCAAGCAGTTTGTAGTAAAACGAGGTAAATAAAATAGCATTGCTAAATATAAAAAGGCAACTCGTAAAGAGTTGCCTTTTTAGTTCTATTCAATAAAAAAAGACTGCTGTATCTAGCAGCAGTCTTTTCATGGATTAATTAACCACACGATATAGGTCAAGTAATTATTCATTTGATGACATCATCGCAAAAAACTTATCGATATTAGGTAAAATAACGATTCTTGTTCTACGGTTTTTAGCTCTATTGTCTTTAGTATCATTATCTGTTAAAGGCTGGTAAAAACTACGTCCAGCTGCAATTAATTGCTCTGGAGCCACATTGTAATCGTTCTGTAATTTTTTAACAACAGAGGTTGCTCTAAGCACACTTAAATCCCAGTTATCCTTTACAGCAGCACTGTTTTTCATCAATTTATTATCTGTATGTCCTTCAACCATAACGTCAAGACTTTCTTCAGAATTAATAACATTGGCAATCTTTTGTAAAATATCATTTGCCTTATCACTTACTTTGTAGCTTCCAGAGTTGAATAACATCTTATCTGAAATAGAAATCATCACTACTGTTTCTTCAATATTAACGGCAATATCTTCATCTTCTTCAATGTTATCCATAGATTGTTTCAGATTAAATTGCAATGCTAAATTCATCGAATCTTTTAATGTTTTTGCCGTTGACATATATGCAGGTGGAACATTTTTTAAAGACTCGCGCATGGCTTCTTTTTGATTTTCAGAAACAACAACACCCTCAACAGATACGAGTTTTGCATTATTATCTTCTGTCAGTTCATTTATCTTAGAATTGTAACTATCTACGCGTTGTTGGATTCGAGCAAACTTAGTTTCTAATTCTTCCTTTTCAACCTTTGTTTTTGTTAACTCACTTTTTAATTCGCCGTTGTCTTGCTCTAGTGCGAGGTATTTCTTTTTAGACACACAGGCTGTTAAAAATAATGCTGATAGTATGATTACTGAAATTCGTTTCATAATTGTTTTGTTTATGTTTTGGTTACGTGTATATCTACGAAGCAAAATGAGATACGGACTTTCAATTTCAGAATATTTATTAACCGTTGCTTGTTAACTTCGGAAATGGGAGCCCTTAAAATTTTGTGAAAGGCAATTACATCTTGACATACTTTGATTAATTTTAAAGCATAATCACACGAAACTATCTAATCATGAAAAAATCATTGCTTTTCACATTGACATTACTCTTTTGTTTAATGCCAATGTCTCAACAAGCACAATCCAAAAGAAAGAAGAAAAAAAATCAAAAAGCTGAAGTCACAGCACCTCCACCAAAAAAGAAACAAGGTAAAATTAAAGACTATGATAAAGTCATTACAAAGGATGCCATTACAGATGAAGGTCTTTTTAAAGTGCATAAAGTAGGAGAGAAGTACTTTTTTGAAATTCCTAATGACCACTTAGGAAAAGACATGCTTTTGGTAAGTAGAATCGCTAAACTCCCGGCTAACTTAGGAGGTGGTTATATTAATGCAGGTTCAAAAACAGCCGAACGTCTTATTGCTTGGGAGCGTTTTGATACTAAAATTTTACTCAAAGAACGCTCTTATAATTCGGTTGCCGATGAAGAACTACCGATAAGTATTTCAGTAAAATCAAATAATTACGAACCTACCTTATTTGCTTTCGATATTGCAGCATTTAATAAGGATTCTTCGGCAGTAGTAGTTGATGTCACCAAATTTTACAGTAGTGACGTCAAGGCCATTAGCGGTCTTCCTGGACGTTTACGAAGCACTTATAAAGTGAGAAATTTAGATGGGTCACGTAGCTTTATCAACACAATGAAAAGTTTTCCTCAGAATATTGAAGTGGTTCAAGATATGACCTATAACGCATCTCAGCCACCTTCGGCGCGCTCTTCAGAAACCATAAGTTTACAAATGAATCAGTCTATGATTCTATTGCCCGAAGAGCCTATGCAACCGCGTTTCGCAGATGAGCGTGTAGGTTGGTTTACTTTTAGTCAAGTAGATTATGGTAGTGAAAAATTAAAGGCAGATACCAAAACATACATCCGTAGATGGCGTTTAGAACCAAAAGACCCAGCGGCCTATGCAAGAGGGGAGCTGGTTGAACCTGTGAAACCGATTATTTATTATTTAGATCCAGCCACGCCAGAAAGCCTAAGAAAGTACATAAAGGAAGGTATAGAATTATGGCAAGGTCCATTTGAACAAGCGGGCTTTAAGAATGCAATTATTGCCAAATATCCGCCAACAAAAGAAGAAGATCCAGATTTTAGTCCAGAAGATATTCGTTACTCTGTGGTACGCTATGTGGCTAGTGAAACTAGAAATGCAGTAGGCCCAAGTGTTTCAGATCCTAGAAGTGGTGAGATTATAGAAAGTGATATTATCTGGTATCACAACCACTTACGTTCATACCGAAATCGCTATTTATTAGAAACAGGAGCTGCTAATCCTTCGGCAAGAACCTTAGATACACCAGCAGAAGATATAGGCGAAATGATGAAAATGGTAATTGCTCATGAAGTTGGACATGCACTCGGATTACCACATAATATGAGTGCGAGTAAGGCCTATGACGTTGAGAGTTACAGAAATGGTGCTTTTACGCAAGAGTTTGGAATAGCATCAACTATTATGGATTATGCGCGTTATAATTATATAGCGCAACCTGGAGATCAGAATATTCGATTTATTCGTCAGATAGGACCTTATGATAACTATGCCATAAATTGGGGTTATCGTGTGATTCCTGGTGCCAGTTCTCCTGAGGCAGAGCGTAATATGCTAGACAAATGGATAATGGAAAAAGCTGGAGATCCTAAATATGTCTTCGGAAAACAGAGTAGCCGATTCGATCCTACTTCACAAACAGAAGATATAGGGAATGATGCTATTAAAGCCTCAAATTATGCGTTGAAAAATTTAAAATTCGTTTCTGAAAATTTACCGCGATGGACTAGTAGTCAAACCAATAATTATGATGATTTACAAGAATTATATGGCGAATTATTAGGTTGTTATAATCGTTATATCGGACATGTTCTTGGGAATGTTGGAGGTGTAGAGGAGTACTTAACAACACCAAGACAAGGTGGTGTTGCTTATAAAGCTGTTCCGAAGGAAAAGCAACAAGCATCCATGCAATGGTTGCATAAAAATGCTTTTGCTACACCAACATGGTTGGTAGATAAAACGATGCTTCAAAATATTGACTATGCAGGCTATACAGAGCGTTTACGCCGATTACAAAGTCGTTATCTCAACGGCCTGCTAAGTTTTGATAGATTGGGACGTTTAATAGATCATGAAACACTAGACGCTAACAATTATAGTGCTTTATCAATGATACGAGATTTAAGAAAAGGCATTTGGAGTGAAGCTAATCTCACAAAAAATGTTGATGTATACCGTCGAAATTTACAACGTGCTTATATCGATAGAATGGCCTATTTAATGACAGAAGATATGGATCCGCAATTTAGTAGAAAGTACTTTAATGTGTCTCAATCTGATATTAGAGCCTTAGTACGTGGCGAGTTAAACACCTTAAAACGTCAGGTTGCAGCAGCTAGCAATAGAGGCGTGAATACCATAACAAAATACCATTATAGAGATATTGTAAAACGTATTGATGATATTTTAGACCCGAAATAGACTCACTTATCAATTTTTAAAAAACACCTTTTGGGCTCGCTCTAAAAGGTGTTTTTTTATGGTAAGCACATTTCAACTATATTTATGGAGTGAAGTTGATTAAACTAATCTTATGAGTATTTTTAATAATAAACGTATGGCATTACTTTCGAAAAAGGGCATTTTTAAATATCTCACTTATGGTATTGGTGAAATTATTTTAGTCGTCATTGGTATTTTAATTGCTGTGAGTATCAACAATAAAAATCAGGAGCGTGTCGCACAGAAAAAGTTACGAAGCTATTTGCAAGTATATCAGCAAGATTTGGTTCAGGATACCTTGGTTGTCGGACAAGTATTAAAATACGTTGATGATAGAAAGAAATTCTTCAGAATCTTTCTTAGTGATACTGTAACAGCCAAAACATATGATGACAACAAGGAAGGTTACGGACTTGTATTATCATATTCGCCATTCAAACTTCAAGAAAAAGGAATCAACCTTTTGGAAAACTATGTGAATGATAACGAAACAGAGCAAGACACACTTATTTCTAGAATTTTAACCAATCACAGGGCTTTTGGAAATCTAATTGACGAAACCAATGTTCGTATAGGAAATGACATTGATAACAATATGATGTATCTTAAAGAACATGAACCATGGATTGCAGACTTACTTATAGGAAATTTGTCTAATCCAGATATGATCACCTATTTCTTGAGTGCTAATTATAGAGCGCGATTAGCGATACACTCTACACTAATTTATGGCAATTTAGAACCTATGTTAAAAGGTTTGCAAGCCGCTAATAAGGAAACTTTAGGGATGCTTAACGAACGATTGGAAGAATAAAATGCCATAGAAGTGTAACAAGACCAGGATTTTAGTCTCTTATAGATATATCAATCAACTAATCACCATTTCATGAAAACAACTTCTCGATTAATCGTCAGTTTCATGCTTATCATGAGCATGCTTATAAGCGTAAACGCACAAAACACCTTATCTAAAGTAGAATGGCAAGAAGATCTTAGGCATTTGCAAACTATTATTCATAAAGATTACCCTATCTTATTTAAAAAGACAACAGCTAAAGAGTTTGATACTGCAGTAGAACAACTATACAATGAGATTCCGTCATTAGACACTCATGAAATTCCTGTAGCATTTGCTAGAATTGTCTCTTCATTCTTATATGGACATACACAAATTCCGTTTAGTACTGTAGCAAAAAACGGCGCACTTCCTGTAAATCTTTACCATTTTAACGATGGTATTTTTATTGAAGGCGTTCAAAAAGAACATCAAAGCACATTAGGAGCCAAAGTACTAAAAGTAGGAGCTAAGCCTATTGAAGAAGCCCTAACATTAATACGTCCTGTAGTTCCTGCTGAAAATGATAACTATTTTAAGGGTTATGGCTTACGTTTTTTAACCGTTCCGGACGTGTTGCATGCGCTACGCGTAATTCCAGAATTATCAGATACGATTACATTAACACTCGAAAAAGACGGAAAGGTATTTGAATATGCATTTCCGAAGATTGAATTAAGAGCGTTATCAAGAAGCTATTTGTATACCATACCAAATGAGACCTGGATAAGCTCAAGATCCATGGATAAAACACCGTTATATCTCAAGCATTTGAATGATAAATACTACTTTTTTGAGTATCTAAAAGATAGTAAAACGTTGTATGTGCGTCAGAGTTCTGTGTTTAATCACGAATCTGAAACCTTAAAAGCTTTTTATAGCAGGCTTTTTGAATTCATAGATCGTAACGATGTCGATAAACTTATATATGATGTGCGTCTAAATGGTGGCGGAAACAACTACAATAATGTGCATTTAATCAAAGGGTTAATGGCGCGACCAAATATTAATAAAAAAGGACATTTCTTTTATATCATTGGCAGAAACACTTTTTCGGCATGTCAAAACCTAACCAATGAGATTACGAATTATACTGAAGCTATTCTAATAGGTGAACCAACTGCTGAAAACGTTAATTTCTTAGGTGATGCTAGGAGGGAAGTATTACCAAATTCTAAAATTTCCGCATATTTATCTTATGCTTGGTGGCAAGATAAACCACAATGGGAAAATAAAGATTGGACCATACCTCATATTGGCGTTGACATGTCTTTTGAACAGTATATTACCAATCAAGATCCTGTTTTGGATGCTGCCATGAATTATTCCGATTCAGGTTTTATCCTAGACCCAATGGCGCATTTAACACAGTTGTTTATGGCTGGAAAATATGATCAATTGAAGTCTGATGCTGCTGAGATTTCTAAAAATAAGAACTATCGCTATTATAATTTTCAAGACGAATTTTCAAAAGCAGGAAACCGATTAATATCTAGTGGCGATCCTACAGCTCAGAAATCTGGTATGTTTATTTTGCAATTAGTTGCAGAGTTATACCCTGAATCGGTAAGTGCATTATACAGTTTGGCCAATGCTCAAGAAATAAATAAGCTCAATGAAAAGGCTATAGAAAGTTATACTAAAATGATAGCGTTAGATCCCAAAGGCTCGTTGGCAGCAGTAGCCAAAAGTAGGATTGAAGCACTAAAACAATAGAGAATATCTAGAGCGTACAAACTCCGCTAGAACCGCAAACACCTTTCATATAACGGTATCCACAAGTAACATGATGTGCATCACCAACTTGTATAAGGCCAGCTTTTCCTTTTGTGAGTTCTAATAAAATCTCACCAAAACGAATTAAGGGGTTAGAGGCAGGGAAGCTATTATCAATAACACCATGTTTGTTTATAAACTGCACATTTTTTGTGCCTACAGGTTCATAGTTCCATTGTGCAGCTTTATTAAGTAAATCCTTAATAATGTCTGGAAGTAATGGAAATTTCTCTAAAAGTTCAATAAAATCTTTACCTGGAGGTAAAAAAGGTACGAGGTCTAAGTAATTTTCATAGTTGGTACTATTTGGAAATGCGCTGTCATAGTTAGCAGCAAAAGTAGCATCACCAGGTTTTGGGCCAGCAAAGGTTACCACATGATTGGCCGTAAATAATTTTTTATTCTTAAAGTATAAGGCGGCAATTGGAGACATAGCGCCACCTTTGCTATGCCCTGTAATATAAATGGGTTTAGAATTATCTGGATTAAGCTGACCTAAGGCATATAGGATTCCTGTTTCTAAAGACTTTAAAGCATCTAAGAAGCCCTCATGAACTTTCCCAGGGAAACCAGAAAGGTAAGGAACAGTATCGGCATAGAATATATTTTGAATCCAATCGGCAATAGATTGATCTGTAATAGGAAAAGGAGGTAAGGTACCTCGAAACGAAATGATAATACCTTCGGCTGTTTCACCGATAAAACACGCCTCAATCTTTAGAAACTCGTTAGGTTTTAAAGGCGATGCGACCACAACAAACGGATCTGAGAGTAATTTTATAGCATCATACTGATTAATGATGTTATGATTATCTGGGTTTGTGCTTGGTACAGGTCTTAGATTTTTGCGATAAATACCATTAGGAAATGATGTTTCGATAAGATATGCGGAAGCTGAAGCGCATAATAGTCTACAGTGATCAATAGTTGCCATAATTTGAATATTTTGATGTATTCAAATATAACCGCTGAAAACAAGAATATGTACCGTATAATTACGTGGTTTTGAAATCACGATATACTATACAGACCGCAGTATTTTAAGCAATACGCTTTTGATCGGCGTGCACAGATGCTTTAATTTGAAGCAAATGATTTACAATAGAAGATAGCTCAAACTTTAAGAGGCGGGCATCTTTCCGTGTAAAATCTTCTACATGGTGTTTGTAGATGGATTCGACACCTTTTTTAATAGAAATAAAATAACTATCGTCGCTCGCATCGAAGGTAACAGAACTCTTGAAATCACTTTCTTTTAGTAACCAATACGACAAACTATTGATCTGGTTGAATAAGGCTAAATTTTCGTCCATAATAGTAGATTTTAATAGTTTTGAGGGATACTCTAAGTTACTATCGATCAGACAGTTTGATGTTAAAAGGGGATGAACGACCAATAAAATCGCCAACCGAAATACGAATGTCACGTTTTACCGTTGAATGACCTAATATGATGACATATGATGTTATAAATTGATGTTAATTAATGCCTGCACATTGCATTTGTTTTTTAACTTGGTGTTATGAAAGTAGTTCTAGTATGCTTAGTGTTAACCTGTTTACCATTACAAGGTTTTTCTCAATACAAAGAAATGGATTGGAAAGAACGTGATACATGGATGGCTTTAGACACTATATTTAGTGCCATTGGTATAGAAAAAGGGGATCGTGTCGCCGATATTGGCTGTCATGAAGGGTATTTAAGCGTACGATTGGCAAAAAAGATTGGCAAAAAGGGGAAAGTGTATGCTGTAGATCTTCGTACAGATCGTTTGCAGACCTTAAAAGACATATCGAAAGAGCGAAAACTTGATAATATTAAAACCATAGTTGGCGATTATGACAATCCGAATTTACCTAAAGGACGCCTAGATACTGTTATTATTATGGATACGTATCATGAGATAACAGATTATATGACTGTTTTGGGCCATGTTAAAAGTGCATTAAAACCAGGCGGTCAGATTGTGATTATAGAGAAATTGAAATCGCGTATAAAGGGTAAGTCTCGAGATGAACAGACTGACGCACATAGTTTGGATCCAAAATACGTAGAGCAAGAATTGAGAAAAGCCGGATTTACAATTCGCTATGAAAATAATGATCTTGGTGATTGGGAGAATGATCCTGACAAGGTTATTTGGATGTTGATTGCAACGAAAGCGAAATAATCGATTTAGTTAGATGTGAGTATATAAGGAAGTATGTGAAATGACTCAATTATACTTGAACAGCTTTAGACGTCTTATTGACTTTAAATATTTTTATTTTACATACTATTCACGTAAAATGATCCAGTGGATGATTTTACTTGAATATCAAAAATGAAGAGTACAAGATATAATTCACTATATTTTTATTTTACATACTATACGAAAGTGATCATCCTGTGGATGATTGCTTTTGGATACGACGTAGATAGGCAAGACGTTTTATTGACTCTGAATATTTCTATTTTACATAATATAAATTATAGTACAATTGGATGCAATTAGCGTAATAGAGCGTTTTCGCTCTATTTGACATAATTGCAGATATAATATCACATACGTGATTTATATCGATAGTAATTATGTACAAGCTAATTGTATTGTCCTATTTGTATTTTTTAAATCCTGGATAATTCTCCTAGAATTTTGAAATACGTGATTCTCGTCGATTAGAATTTTGTATTAAAATATCCGCTGCCAACGCCATATTTCTTTGATAAAATCAAATTACTATTGTAATTTATTTTATACTCAAATGCGAAGCATTCATGAGCTCTTTATTAAAACAATAAGAATCCGCGAATAATTCCCAGCCGCTTGCTAGCGCATTATAAAAGCTTTACTTTTTGCTATGTTTTAAAAATCGCGTATTCGATAAAATATACGTCACAAAAAATTTTACGCGATTCTCGTGAGCTTGCCACAAGAGTATAAAATTTCTCTGCGAGCAAATTTCCATACACTTGTTGTTTTTTGTCTTTTAATTGAAGCTTTCTTTTTCGTGTTTTAATACCTTTTGTCTTGAAACACTATTTAGCGAAAGCTAAATACATAAAACAAAAATTCAAGCTAGGTATTCTCAATATTGATACTCAATCAATATCTCAAATAGTATATAATTTTGGAAACAATTACGTTTCGTTACACTATATTTTAGACTAGAAGTTGTATTTCATTCGAATCATCCACTGGATAATTCTCTTGAAATAGCCTATTGTTTTTACCAAAATTTTATGAGGTAGAAATTATTATTCAGGAAAATCAACTTTAATTCTATAATTATTTAATAACTCAAGAAATTTTTTATCTTTAAAGTACTTTCTATAAACCTTTTCTGTAGAGATTATTCTTTGAAATACTTTCTGTTTCATTCCAAAAACAAAAGAAAGCTGTAAATTTTTATAAAACTCTCTATCATTCCCAATTTCAGAATAAATTTCAGCTAAAGTTCCAGTACCATATCTACTCTTAGGGTTCATTTCTAGATTTTTATAAATATATTCGAATGCCTTATCATATTCGCCTAACACTCTATAAACATTAGCAACTTCATTATATCCAACATGATAATTAGGATCTATATCAACTAATTGAAGTTTATATTTGAGGGCTTTTTTGAAGTTTTCTTTTCTGTAAAAGATATTACCTTTTAAAAATATTGCCTGCCAATGATTACTTTCTCGCTCAATTATTTCATCTAATAGCAATAATACTTCCTCTTCCCTATCGCCCATACTATCCAAAATAAAAGACTTCACATATTTACTATGCAGATTTGTCTTATCTATCTTTAAGGCCTTATTTATATTAGAAAGAGCAGCTTTATAATCTTCTAGGTCATCATAAATTGATGCCAATTCGCAATAAGCTTCATCAGATTTATTATTTAATGCAATTGCCTTTTTTAGTAAATTTATTTTTATCGCTTTATCTTTTTCGCTTAAAGCTTGCTCTATAAGTAATTCAGATTCTCTTAAATTATTAAACTTAGAAACTTCATCTCCATTCAAGCTATTTTTTGTTAATTCTTCAAAAAGAGTCAAATAATCTTCTTCTATTGGTACAATATCGTTTCTTTTACTTTTACCAGATAAAGTATTTATTTTAAATTTTTCTTCTTCTTCTAATTCTCTGTCTGAATGAATAACAAAAACTTTACTTATTAATTCCTCTTCTTTATTTATAATATTCAAAGTTTTTCTTATGATTATCGCTTCTTTATGTTTATCCTCTGGATTAGTATAATAAGGGATTCTAGTTAACACAAAATGAACCTCGGGTAAAACACCTCTCAAATTATTTTTTTCATTTTTTAAACTTTTAATAATTTTAGATATTCCATTAATATTTTCGTTATTATTTGCGGCTAAAGTAACTACTGTATCTGCTAGTAAAGTCATTGCAATACCTGAAATGTCAGTAATTCCTGTTCTAGAATCAATTAATAAAAAATCAGGATTTTCATCTCTATTTATTACTTCTTTTAAATTTAAGAGCAATTCTACGCCATGACTTTTATCGTTATAAAATAAATCTTTCCAATTAATAGAAGACAAGTCTTTCCAATAATTATCGTTATTGACATTACCAGCTGGGAAAAATTTTATAAGCCCATCAAGACGTCCGTCATAATTAATATCAACCAAATAATTTTTAAAATCATTAGGAAGAAATCCAGTTCTTTGAAATTCGGAGATATATTCAACCAAGCCTTTATTTATACTCCTAGAATTCAGATAATCCTTAAATTTTAAGTGTAACCCAGGAGCTTCTAAATCAAAATCAATTAAGCATACTTTTTTGCCTAAATCAGCAAGTCTCATTGCTATATTTGCTAAAGTCAAAGATCTTCCGACTCCTCCTTTATAAGAATAGAATGTTATTGTTTTCATAACTTATATACAAATTTCAACTGTTGTACCTCTATTTGTAATTTTATTTTGAATTAATTCAGCGTTATAACCATCAGGTATTAAAAAATGAACTTCAGGATGTATGTTCTTTTCTTCTAAGTTAAATTCAGTTTCAGCGTCAACATCAAGTATAGAAATTATTTCAACTAATTTCTTAAGACTAGTGTTAAGGTAATTCTCAGCCTCATATTTTTGTATTTGTTGTGCGCTTACTCCGAGTTTACGTCCTAACTCTTCATGATTATAACCTCTTGCAATTCTACTATTAATAATACCTTTACTTAAATCATCTATACTAGTAATAAATCGTGTTACTTTCCCTGTTTTTAAATTTTCGTATTCAGAAATATCATGTTTGAATTCTTCAATTTGACTCTCAATTGAATCAATTTGAGCCTTAATTAAAAGTGGGTGAATTCCATTGTTATCAGCTTTTTTAATCAAATCAAGTGCTTGATTAAACTTCTTTAACTTTCCTTTAATTATTCTGTACTGCTTTTCGTTTTTTATCATCTCTATAGTCTGATTCCTATTATTCCTTTTGGTAGATTATTTCTGTTTTTTTGAAAGAAATCCAAAAAAATCACATTAGGTGGTTCCGCTATCTCATTACTTGGAAAAAATTCACACCCATATTTCAGTTTTTGTTGTCGTCTTTGGTTTGAGAAAATCAATAAAACTGGATCAAGTTTTGTAGGGTCAACTCCCTTTATGTCCCAGCATGCATCTATATCACCTGGTTCTACTTTTGATGTAACAAAACTTCCATCTATATAAATTGTTTTGCATCCTGCGTTTTTAAAACTCTTAAGAGCTTCTACAAGACCATTAATTAAAACCTTTCTTTTGTCACTAAACCCCAAAGTAGCTTTTATTTCAGCCATTGTAGCCCAATGAATGCCTTTAGGTAATAGTCCATCTGTATTAAAGTCAGGAATCAAAACAATTATTTAGTTGTGTTGTGGATAACACAAATATATAAATGTGTTATAATATAAACAAATAAATCCTTGTTTTATTATAATTTCAAGTAAATTATCTAATTCAACACACATTACGCTCCACTCCTATTTAACAAATAGGAGCTCATGAATCTCGTAAACTCGATTTCATTAACATTGTAGAGAAACATTTGTCAAGAAAAAAATAAAGAAAATGAGGTATTAAACTTTCGCTTTTTACCAAATCGACGAAGGAGATTCATGAGTACAATAATTTTAAAATCCACGATTCTGATGATTTAAGAATTTTTTATAAATTTACTAGATAACCAATTGATTTATAGTTATTTGAAATCATTATTAAGGGAGATATTTAATCTAGACTCTGATCAATCTTTAATCCTTTTATTAGTTTTAATTTGGATTGTAGTAATGACCTATGTTGTATTTTATTCTGGAAAATCTACAGGTTCAAAATTTAAACCTAAATTTAAATCTAAGTCTGATGTTGAACCTTATTCATATTATAAACATACTTTAAGTCGAAAAACTTACTATAATGAAATCTATTTAAAATCTGAGGCCTGGCAACGTAAACGTTATGTTGTTTTAAGAAGAGATCATTGGAAATGTGTGTATTGTGGCTCAAAAGCGACTCAAGTGCATCATACACGATATGCAAAATATAATATTGGTAAAGAACCTATTGAATGGTTAGAATCGGTTTGTAGATCCTGTCATGAGGATTTGCATGATTAAATCTAATTGCTTTTCTTTAGTTATATTGTTCACAGCACATTAACGCCCATTGCTAGCTACTGGCGTTATTGGTTAAGTTTTTTTTCATATTCACCAAGTTTGTCCATAATCGCATAAAACTCCTTTAATCCATCCATACTTGTAATAGTTGTATTAATTATTAGCAGCTTCCCAACATTAGTTTTAGGATTAAAAAACATAAGAGTAGCAACTCCTGGGTCAAATCCGGTATGACCAATATTTCCGTCTCCACCAAATCCCATAAATATTCCAGAATTGTATTCGTCGTTATATTTATCTTCTTTATCACGCTCATCAAAATGAGTTTCGTCTAATTGTAGAGTAAATAATTCCCTATAACTTTTATGGCTAAGAATTGTTCCTTCCCCCAGTTTGCCTTTTATTAGTTCTGTTAGATATAGACCTAAGTCATTAGCTGAAGTGATAAATCCACCATCTGGAAATGTGATTAAAGAATAATAAGGAAGCTCTGTTTCATTTTTGGTGTAAAGCTTTGAGTGATTATACATGTTTACATCTTCAAATGACCATCCTGAATTAGACATCTTTAAAGGTTTAAGAATGTGTTCAGTTGTAAAAGATTCATAAGATTTCCCCGTTGCCCTTTCCAGAACAAGTGCAGCTAAAGATGCACCAATATTTGAATATTCAAATTGCTCTCCAGGCTTTTTTTTCAAAAAACCATCTTTTTGATACCATTCTCCTTCCTTCTGAAGAATTGCCCTTAAAAAATCAGTCATAGCTATTTTCATATCTGGTTGATTCAGGGTTTCCGATAATCCTTCAATATCTATGAACTTCTCTTCTTTTAAAACATATGCCTTTTCATCATAATATTTGGTGTCTATAATTGTAGATGTATGAGTGGCTAATTGTCTAATAGTAATCGGAGAGTCTGGATAATAAGGGTTTGTTATATCAAAAGATAAATATTTACTAATTGAATCATCAAGATTAAGTTTACCTAGTTCTTGGGCTTTTAAGAGGGATATTCCTATTAATGTTTTAGATATGGAAGCAATATTCTGAATAGAATTTTCATTATATTCCTTATTGTTTTGTAAGTCACTAAATCCGAATCCATTTTGATAAATAGTTTCAGACTGGTTTACAATAGCCACAGAAAAACCGTAAATGTGTCCACGACTATAAATTTGATTCAATTCGTCAGTAAGTGAGTCTCGTACTTGATAAAATTGTTCTAAAGAATTTTTAGATTGGTTAGGTTGTTGTTTGCATGATATTATAGTGCAAATTGTTAAAAAAAAGATCGCATTTCTCATGTTTCATTTTTTAAATTAAGGACATTACTTATAGCTAATATGTAAATTTTATAATAGTACTCTAATCAATGTATTGAATATTTTCTACCATTTAAAAATTTACCAATAAATGTTGACCTAACCAAGTAATGATAAGTTAAAAAACATATTACCGTTGAAACAATTAGTGTAATAAGAAACTTAACAATCGCTGGTAAGATCCATCCAGCTATTAAACCTGGGATTATTATTGTGAATGGAATGTGAATGAGATAAATCCAATAGGAAGCATCAGACACATAGCGCATTCTTTTAGAATTTGAGCTAAAATATCGAATAAATAACCCTATAATGCCAAACAGAAATAGTGACATAATAAGAGCACTCATTAGACCTTGCTCAACGTCTCCAATTACGTCAGAATATACAAATTGAATTGTAAATATTACAATTGCAATACTTACATATGCCCAATCATTTCGTTTGAAATTATTCAGTTGATGTTTCGATTTAAATAAAACCCAACCTACACCATAGAAAAACAAATAAAATATAAGGGCGTTAATATCTGGAATAAAACCTAGAGGCACAGGCGGTCCTAAATCCCAAATTAATAAAAGCAAAACAAAGATAATCAAAGCAAAAATGAAGATTTTGCCTATGCTCTTTTGAAAAATAATATTAAATATTGAAGCAATAAAATGTTTTAATCGGGATACCTTATTTAAGACTAAAGCAATAAGCACTGTTAGTCCAGAAATAATAACTAGATAGTATAAGAACCATAAATGCAAAGTCCATTCTGGTATGAACTGATTGAAATTTTTTAATGTTTCTGCAAAAGCATTACTTTGGCCTTCAAAAAGCGCTGTTGAATATTCCAATGAGAAAACTACAATTGGATATAAAATCAACAGAAAAACAATAAATGGTAATAAAATTCTTGAAGCTCTATTTTTAAGCATTCTAACTTTACCTCGCTCATAAAACAATAAAGCTCCAAAAAAACCAGCGACAAGAAAGAATACAGGCATCCTAAACATATGGATGACGTTCTCAAGATAATTTAATGAAATAGAAGTAGCATTAGTATCTTTAGGCCAAGGCGCGTTAGTTCCAATTAGGTAAGTTTCCGTGGAATGCAAGACCAAACCTAACAACATCATAATTGCTCTTAGTGAATCTAAAGAATGAATGCGTTCAATTTTATTTTTCATTTGAATACTGGTTTTTTAATTGAACCACAAATGAAAATATACTTGCATAAATATAAAAGTGCATCAGAGCATTTTATACTGAAGTGCTATAAATTTTAGAGTGAACTGCTATTATACCATTTTCTAAATTTAGATGCTTTTAACCTGCTAACTATAATTTCTTCTTCAGTAGAATCGTGTTTTTTTATTTTAACCGAAATTTTTCCATACGTAGACGAAGACATTGAGGCCACTTTGTCGAAATGAATAATGATGTTTCTCGTAACTGGAAAAAAGAAATGTTCTGGAAGAAGAGATGCTAGCTTTCTCAAAGTGCCTTGAAAGATAAAAATCTCTCCATTCTCCATATGTATCTTAATAATTCCAAATTCACTTTTTGCAATTCTTATGTCATCTATATTAGCAAGATAGTCTCGATTCCTTTTTTTAAGTTTAATAGAACGAGCAGTAAGCTCTGGCTTAGATAATAATTCATCTAATTTGATGTTTACCTTCTTTAAATTCCATTCTGAAAAAACCCACTTATTATAAAATTGAACTGCCCATTTTATAATTACTAAAATCAAAGCAATAATAAAAACGACTAAATTGATAATAAGAATTTCTTCATTTGTATAGAATTCATCTGCTAAGTACCAATGATAAACTCTACCAAGCACATTTATAATAAATACTAATATTAATGTGAGATAGAGTAATTGAAAAAAAAACCGCTTTTTCGCTTCGTTATTCCAATTGTATTTTGCTTCTAATTTTTTTCCAACGAACCGATTTACTTCAGTAATTGGAATACAAAAAATGAATGCAGTTACAAATTCTTGCATAGATAGCCAATTTCCTGGATGACTTGGATTAAATAACATATTAATAATAAGATTAGCAAATGAGCCTAAGAGTAAGGGGTCTAATAATCTCCAAAAATTAAAATGCCTAGTATACATTATGCAATATGTTATTCAAATAGATGAAAGTAAAAATAGTATATTAAATAATATTAAGAAAGGAAAGGAATCAAACCATTCCACACACATCACTCACGCATCCTTATTGTTTTAAGAAACCGTGAACCTCATTCTTCGGTTTCCAAGGCACTATTATCGTCGTTTGCTCATTTTCAACTATATTGCTTTAATAATTCTATAAATCATTTTAATTGATTAGTCATGCACATACCATATCGCCTAGCTTATCTAAATATGTGGCAGCAATGATCTACAATAAAGATTATTATCCAGAATGTGAAATGGACAAATATCTTCCAGACGGAACTATTAATATCATATTTGAGCTCACAGGAACAGATAAATTCATTTTTGATAATAACACTAAAAAGAAAAAGCAAGGCTACTCAGATGTTTGGTTTTCCGGAGTTCTTAAAGATTATATAACGATTAGCGCAGCAAGTGAAGAAATGATAGTTGTTGTATTTAAACCTGGTTCAGGGTTTCCTTTGATTCACAAATCTGTAAACCTATATACCAACAAAGTGGTTCAGGCTAATGAAATTTTTGGAACATCCATTTTAGAACTTCATACTCAGCTTAAAGCACCCACTTCTCCTCAGGAGAAATTTAATGCCATTGAAAAGTGGTTACTACCACAATTTAAAGAAGACGATTTTTATACTAATATCATTCACTTTGCCATAGATACAATTCAAAATTCATCATCAAAAATTAGTATCGCAAATCTTGCTAAAAAGACTGGGTTTTCTCAAAAACAATTCATTCAATTATTTAAAAAATATGTTGGGATAACGCCAAAACAGTTTCATAGAATCATAAGATTTAATGAGATTTTGGCAGCTTTGGAGAACAAAGAGAAAATCTCTTGGACAGCTATATCAGCAGACTGTGGTTATTTTGATCAGGCACATTTCATAAAGGATTTTCAGTCTTTTTCTGGCTTGAATCCAAAAAAATATTTAAGTGATGTTGGCGATTATCCCAACTATGTTCCTGTAAAGTAAATTTTTTACAATTTTCACTACGCTTATTGTCGTTAGTTTGCTTCTATATTTAAAACTAACATTCTATGGAAAGCATGATAATTAATCATTGGGCAGTATTTGTCTGTGCAATAGTCAATATGATTTTGGGAGCATTATGGTATTCTCCTTTACTATTTTATAAGGCATGGAAGAAAGAAAATGGTTTAAGCGACGAAAAACTCAAATCTGCCAATCCATTAAAAACCTATGGCATAAGTTTTATTTTGGCTTATGTAATGTCATATAACATGGCTTTTTTTCTTGGAGGTGTCGATACCGATTTTACTTGGGGTCTCACAGCAGGTTTTTTAACAGGTTTTGGCTGGGCTGCGGCAATATTTACAATTATCGCCTTATTTGAACAGAAAAGTTGGAAATACATATTTATAAATAGTGGGTATATCATCATCTATTTTTCTGTGATAGGTGGAATACTTGGTGCCTGGAGATAAATTAAAACTATGAAGACAATTATTTTTACGTTAGCAATTGCTATGGCGAGTTTGAGTTACGCTCAAAGTCAAGATGAGGGAGCCAAATTTCATGGACATCAAAATCTAATTGGTGGCACATGGAAATCTGCATCAGGAGCAGCATGGGGTGATGGTACACCTTTCAAATTATATATTGAATTTGAAGCAAGTTTAAATGGAAACATTATAAAATCTCAAACCAAAGGAAATATTAGTCAGAAAGCTTATGACTTTGGTTTAAGAAGCGAAGGCATTGTATCGTATGACAGTGAAGAGAAGAAAATTAAATTTTATGAATTTGATGTTTTCGGAAACCTAACTACAGGAGAGGTGAAATACCAAAACAATAGTATGTATTATAGTTATAAATACGCAGCCTCAAAAACTAATTTAATTCTTACAGACTGCTGGGAGTTTATTGATAAGAACACTTATAATTTTACTGTTGGTGTTTATGATAACATAAAGAATAAATGGGAAAAGAAGTTTCTAGAAACACAATTCAAAAGATCAAAAGACGAATAATTATATCAAAGACATCGTATTCATGGCGCAATGAGCAATAATTACTGGCCATAAGCTTCTACCAAATTTTACATATGCGATGCCCATAATGATGCCAATTAAAGCAACAGATACTGAACGTTCTGAAAAATCATAGGAATGTCTAAATCCCCAAATACACGCTTGAATTATAATAGCTAACGCCGTTTTAAATCGCAAATTTGAAAATAAACGTTCTAACCATGTTATTAGAAAAGCACGCTCTAAGAGTTCTTCTAAGGCAGATTGTATCCAAACAAAAATAATTATAGAAAACACATAGGCATAATCACCATTGCTTATTGTATACCCTTTAATTGTTCCTTTCGCCGCTTCATCACTCTCTTTAACTATTGAAAAAAAATCCTGTATAACATTAAAAACAAGTAACATGGCTATAATTGTAATGAACAGTCCTCCCGCTATTAAGACTGTTTTTGGAATGTCTTTAGGTCTGCGCAATCCTATACTTTTCCAAGTAACACCGCGTCTTTTCATTAGCCAAGTAGCTGCAATTAACGTTGTTCCCGAATAAAGAAAGCCCGTTACCAAATAATACGTATTAGGAATTGAAGTTTCTCGAATTAGAAACATAATGGCTATATAAATGACTAAGTCTAGTAAATAACCCTTTGAATTTGTTTGATCGGTTGCAGTTATCATCTCTATACCTTTAAGTTTTGAAGCAATTATATTAGACAGTTAGGTTTATTGAATCGTTTTCTTCAATCTTTTCGTTTAAAGTTTGTGCTTGTAAACTTGTGATAAAACAGATTATAAAAAAAATAGTTACTCGTATCATTGATGTATGTTTTCAGATGAATACATCAAAATTGAATAAACACAAGTTGTTATTGAAATGAAATAGACCTAGTAGGACATTTTATAGACGTTCTATAAGATTTTGTCTATGATGAAAAATCAGTATTGATAAATTTTTGAAACCTTTCTTTATACTTTTCGGAAACAGGAATGTACTTATCTCCAAAAACTATGCGATTGCGCTCAATTGTTGTTATCTTATTTAAGTTGACTATAAAAGAACGATGTACACGCATAAAGTGTTTTTCAGACAATTCTTCTTCTAAAGATTTCATGCTTTTTAAAGTGAGGATTGGTTTTTCAGAATTCACTGTGTAGAATTTTAAATAGTCCTTTAAGCCTTCTACATATATTAAATCTTTTAAATTAATCCTTAATAACTTATAATCAGACTTTACAAAGATATAGTCATCTATAGAATTTACATGGTTGGGCTGATTTAGAATCTGTTGTTTGGCTTTATTTGCTGCGGCAAAAAATTCAGCATAACTTATTGGTTTTACCAAATAATCAATGGCGTTTACCTTATAACTTTCAAGCGCAAATTCTTCAAAGGCTGTGGTGAAAATAATTTTAGTTGGTTTGTTTAAAAGTAATTTAGAAAACTCCATTCCCGATAGATTTGGCATTTGAATATCAGTAAAAATCAAATCTACAGTTTCTTTTTCAATGATTTCAATTGCAGCAATAGCACTATTGCACTTAGCAACTAATTTCAAAAATGGTGTAGATTTAACGTAAGTTTCCATTAAGTCAAGCGCTAAAGGCTCATCATCAATTAAAATACAAGACAGTATCATTCTTTAAAATTAAGTGTTAGTGTTGCGAAATATTGCCTATTGATTTCCTTTGTAATCAACTCAAAATTATTCGGATATAATAGTTCTAATCGTTTTTTTAAGTTTTCTAATCCAATTCCAGAATCTGTTACTTTTTCTCTTTCTGGAAATGAAGAATTAGTAACTGAATACTTTAACCTATGATTATCAATCGTTAATTCAATTTTTATAAAAGAATGCTGTACTGCATCTATGCCATGTTTAAAGGCGTTTTCAATAAAAGAGATTAATAAAAGTGGGGCAATTTGTATAGGTTGATTTATAACAGGAAAGTTCTTTTCTAGTGTTAGGTTAGAGGATATTCGTAATTGCATTAAATCAATATAACGCTCCAAAAACTCAATTTCTTTAACCAAAGGAACTTTACTGGTTGAAGCATCATGTAATACATAACGCATCATTTTACTCATACTATGTATGGATGCCTTGGCTTTAACAGGAGAGCTATCAATTAATGCGTAGATATTGTTTAGTGTATTAAAAAGAAAATGCGGTTGTACCTGGTATTTTAAATATTTAATTTCTGTATCCAATTGGTTCTGTCTTACCTGTTGTAAGGTTAATTTATTTTTATTCAATTTGGTATTGATTTTTAAACCAACACACATTCCAATACTTAAAATTATTGGCAATATAACTTGAACCGTAGTCATTGCTCCGCTTCTAATTTCACCTGTTTGGACACCTTCAATACTTGGATGAAATATCTTAAATTTTAAAAAATAACTTAAAAGAATATATTGGATTATAATTAATACCCCATTTAAAATATAAAAGTGGACTTTTTTATTATTTAAAAAAAAGTGGTCTACCAAAAAGAAATAATTAACATAAAAGACAAGAAAAATACTTGATAACGACAACCAATTTCTGTATATGAGATACTCACTATCTAATGAAACCAATGGGTAGATAAATAATAGTAGCCATAAAAAACTATGTAATAAAATTTTTAAATAATTTTTTTGCATATGTCTCATATAAAAAACTAAGTTAGTTTAAACAATCCAATCTTAGTGATTATATAGACCAATTATAACTTTTTATAGATAAGTACTTCGATTTTATCTACGACAATCTACTTCTCTCCGATCATAGTTATTGTTTAGCAAATGCAGGCACTACGGTTTCAAAAATAGATGTCATGATTTTATCATCTTCTCTATCATGACCAGAAATTACAATCGTTAAATCAAGTTCTTTTACAACCATAACACGCTGACCGCCGCCGCCCCAAGCCAATGTCATGTTATAGCTTTTGTTACCAACCTTTACTGGTGTATAGTACCAAAAATAGCCATAAAGATAGTTCTTAGGCATCCAGTCTATTGCAGGTCTTACAATGCCACTAGTGGCTTGGGCTAGATAGTCTTCAGAAATAAGTTGCTCGCCATTTAATTTACCATTATTGAGTACCAAATGTCCCAGTTTGATCATGTCACGAGACATGATACTCGCTCGCCATCCTGCTTCTGGCAAACCACTAATATGAGTTGACCATTTATAATTTGTAATGCCGAGTTTGTCAAGTAACTCCGTTTTAATAAAGTCCTCAGCTGTTCCTGGGACAACGGCATCAATGACTGTCATAACTAATATCGGATTAAAATTACCATATAAAAACGTCTGAGACGCGTTGGTTATAGGTGCGCTTTGCTCAAGAAGCGTTTGTGCTAGCCCTTGACCTTTTAATCGCACAGAATCATTCTCAATGACTTTCCATGCATCTCTATCAATAGCTAGACCTCCTTGCATAGTTAATGCCTTATGAAGTGTGATATTTTCGGCACCTTTAGTCATTTTTTTAGGGTCGATATCTTTTAGAAAACTAATCAAAGGTTTGTTTAGATCCTCCATAGATAGGTAACCCATTTGAATGGCTCTACCTAAAACCAAACTGGTGTATGCTTTTACTGCCGATGCTTGTCCGTGAGGCAAGTTGATACGTCCTTTTTTATAATAGGATTCAAAAACTAATTTATTGTTGTGTGAAATGAGTAAAGCATCATAGCTTCCATGTTCGCCATCAAAAATCTCTTGAGACAATTTAAGGATGGCTTTTTGATCATTGCTACTTACCGCTAATGTATCAACTGCTATTCCATCATCTCTGTCCTCTGGTGTTGTACTGATATAGGCATTATTAAGATGTGGAATCTCCCAGAATGAGATCTCATCGCCTATACTTGAAATAGGACTCAATAAAGAGGACAACCAAACGGCACTGCGGACAGCTGTTGTAGGGAATGCAGTACTATGGTTCCCATCAATCACTTCTTTATATACGGATAAACCAACATCTCGTCTATCATTTAATAATTTAATAAATGCCTCCATAGGCGCAACCACTCTCTCTTCTTCTAATGAGCCATAGGCAATAAAAACATTGGCATTCAAACTTGAGTTTCTATTAGATGGTTCATAGGGTCCAAATTTGGTATTCAATTCTGTTAGGTAATCGACTTCACCTCTAACTGTTGGACTTCCAATAATGTAATTATTAAAAGTATCAGGTTGAGTCATTAGAATATACGCACCAAATTCACCACTCAATGAATAGCCAAAGTAGGTGCGACTATTTGGGTCAGTTCGGTAACTATTGTCAACATAGGTAATGATATCATTACGAATAAAGTCAAGATGCTTATGAGCTTGTCCAAACTGTATTTTTTTTTGAATTTCAGGATTGCTGTGTTCCTTCATCGAGTAATCTCGAAACCTACTCACATAGACTCCTACTTCTTTTTTTAGATCTTCATTAATGTCTAATTGATAAGAAATTCCAACTAGAATCAAATCTTCAAGAATAAATTCTTGGCAAGAAGATAGTATTTCACGATGCCACTTAGCATCTGTATAATAAAGCACAGGATACGTTTTATGTGTGTTCTCACCATAATCTTCTGGCAGCTCTATGTACAGTTCATAGTTTCGCTCTGTCTTTGTGTCTTTTATTGGAACTACCTGTATCTCTGGTAATACTAAGGAAGCTCCTTTCACTACTTGTGAATTTTCGTTTACGCTATTGTCTTGTGCAAAGACAGTATGGGTTATTAGAAGAAAAATTAGAAGTAATAGTCCTGTTATGTTTTTCATAATCTTTAGTATTTATACATATTTTGGTATTGAAACTCACCCATTGATGGACGTTTGTTTTATTCGTTTTTTTGTAATTCCTTGAGTTGATGCTTGACTTCGTTATTTTGTGGATTTAATTCAAGTGATTTTGAATAATTTAAAATGGCCAGATCAATATCTCCAATTTTCACACAGGCTTTTGCATAACTTTCGTATACTTTGAAGCTTTTTGGATAGAGCATCATGTTCAATTTGAAAGTGTTTTGCGATAATTTCATTCTGTTATCGTGGTAAAAATCATAACCTATCTCATTGAGATACTCTTCAGTAACTCTAGAGTTAGTAGGATCATGTTCGATTAATGTTCTATAGGCTTTAAGTGCATTTTCAAAGTCATCTTCAAGAAGGAATTCTACAGGTTCTATTTTATCTGTATCTGTCTTGACAAAAGTTGCAGCTAAGGTCTCATCGCTTCTATTAAGATGAATTAAATTGATGGTTTCATTTTCGGAGTTTGGTTTGAACTGGATAAATCGGCTAGAATTTCTTCTAACAAAATTACTATCCGAGACTTTGATGAGTTCATCAGCTTCTACGTCAAGTATATTTTTATAGAATAGTAGATTGTCCTTTTCAAAAACTTCTACAGTAACATTATCAGACTTGTATCTTCCAGTAATTTCATCGACTAAAGACTGTTCAATTTTCATTTTTTTATAAACAGGAACATAATTATCCCAATTATACGTCTGTGCTACAGCACGTATCACTTCAGCATTAAACTCTGGAAATGTGGAATTGGTCATCACAACCACGCCATAACCTTTGTCTCTATGAGCTACTATCTCGGTATAGAAACCTGTATTCCATCCGTGATGTCTTAGGTAGATTTCATCCTTTCTATTAAGAAGCTGAAAGCCTAAGCCCAATGTAAAAGACCAAGCAGAATCATGCACACCATAAGGTGTTCCCATTAATTTTGTCAGGTCTTTTGATAATCCTTTAGTAGTCTTGCCTTCTAGGGTTTGCTGTACGTTGGTAATAAATTTTGCATAGTCCTCAGCAGTAGTCCATAACCCACTTGAAGCCATTGATGGGCTGATATTTCTTTTACCTTCTACCATAGAACCATCTGATAAATAACCAGTGGCCGCCATCGCTAATTGTTCCTTAGTAAGCGATTGGTTAAAGGTGCTGTTGTTCATTTCTAAGGGTTGCAACACGAGTTCATGCATAATCTCTGGGAATGTTTTTCCATCAACATCCAGCATCATTTGTTGTATGGGTACATAGCTAGCATATGCAAAACGAACACTTTCACCAGGCTCTTTATTTATGGTAATTGGCTCGTTTGTTGCTGGAAATGTTCCGTTTAAAATCTCTACAAGCGTTGGAATTGTTTCATTTATACTATAGGATCCTGTTCCGCGAGGATATATTCCGGCAGAATGATTTAAAAGATTTCTTATGGTGACTTTGCTTTCCTTGTTAAATTCATTTTCGGGTACTTTCCAAGATTTCAAGTAGCTGTTAACATTTTCATCTAAGTCTAATTTATTTTGTTCCACAAGACGCAATGCACCATAAGCCGTTACAGGCATACTAGTTGCCGCAGCCTGAAAAAGGGTGTGTTCTGTCACAGGAACTTTACTTTCTTTATCCATGACACCATACGCTTTTGTCCAGGCAATTTCACCATGATGTATGACCGCAATACTCACGCCAGGAATTCCATAATGATCCATACGTTCTTCTATAGACCATGTTGAATCGCCATCTATATGTATTCGAGTTGTGAGACCAGTTTCTACCGTTTTGCTTAAATCGGTTGTAGTATCAGAATTTGATTTTTCTGTACATGATTGAAAAAGAATTATGATAAAGAGTACTGAAATAATAGTTTTCATGTTTTTTTATTTAATACCGAATAAAGATATCCTATAATCTAGATTCAATATCTTAAAGATGATAAACACAAGGGTTAAATGACAAAGCTGTTTCGTCATTGATATATGGCTTTCGTAAGAAATTGTAGAATATTGTTTTTGTAGATACTATCTTTATTTTTTCTAAATGAAATGTTTATGCTTAAAAAATCTTTGAAGCACACTATTCTCCTTAACATAGGAGCCTTTTTATTGGTTTTTATACTTGAAACAGTAAGTAATTTGTTTTTCAAAGATAATTTTGATGATAGTTATTCCTTTTACGCACATGGACTTGATTATACGATTATGATTATGGGGTTCATTTGGTTAAATCATTTTATTCTCATTCCTTTTTTCTTAGATAAGAAAAAGTATTTTGCATATGGAATTTTGCTTATTGGAAGCTTATTTATTTTTTCGCACTTAAGAGCAAATGCTTGGTCTGGAACTTCTAAGATATTCTTCTTTCTTCTTTATACAACAGGAGCTGGTATGGCTGTTTTTTTCTTAAGAAGAAATATGATCTTCCAAAAAGAAAATGATGAGAAAGAAAAATTGCAAAAAGAGATGGAGCTTAACTATTTAAAGGAGCAGGTAAATCCTCATTTTTTGTTTAATTCATTAAATAGTATTTATGCCCTTTCTAGACGGCAATCACCAGAAACACCAGATCTTGTCATGCAACTTTCAGAATTAATGAGATACCAGTTAGAGAGCTCTAAAAAAGATACTGTTTTATTAAAAGAAGAGCTTGAATTCATAGAGAATTATTTATTGCTTGAAGAGAAAAGATTGAGTAAACGTTGTACTATAGAATTTTTAATTGAAGGAGACTTGATGGATTTAAGGATGTCTCCAATGTTACTTATTCCATTTGTAGAAAATGCCATTAAGCATGGTGCTCAAAGTACTAATGAACAAAGTAAGATTGACATTTCAGCTGCTGTTAAAACTAACACGCTTTATTTTTCCGTAGTTAATTCAAAACCTAATATGTTTTCTGAATCGAAAAGAAAGGGACTAGGACTTGAAAATGTAAAAAGACGATTAGATTTGCTATATCCAAATTCTTATGCGTTAGAAATTGATGATATGGAAAAAAAATATCATGTAAATTTATCTATTGATTTAACAGATTCCATACTAAAAAAGACAGGAGATGATTAAAATTGGTATTGTAGATGACGAAATACTAGCACGTAAAGTGTTAGAAGAGTATTGTTCTAAAATCGACAACTTTGAATTAGTCTTTAGTACAGGAAACCCTCTTGAATTTGTCAACTTTATGCAGCAAAATGAAGTTGATCTCATTTTTCTTGATATAGAAATGCCAGAACTTAATGGTATGGAAATTTTGCGTTCTTTGATAAATCCGCCTAAAGTTATTTTAACTACAGCGTATTCTGAGTATGCCTTAGAAAGTTATAACTATGGTGTTGTAGATTATTTATTGAAACCTATAAAGTTAGTACGTTTTTTAAAGGCGATAAATAAAGTTTCGGCTTCAGAAATAACCCCTAAAAAAAATAATGGTAATGAAGATCTTCAAATAAAACATGATGGTATACCAATTAGTATCTCATTTAAATCGATTCTATATATTCAGAGTTTTGGTAACTACTTGAAAATTTTTACAGATTCAAGAATGTACCTTATCTCCGAAACACTAGTTAATATTACATCATCATTATCTGATAATTTCCAACGCACGCATAAATCATATATTGCCAATTTGGAGAGAGTTGCAAAAGCCACCAAAACACATTTGCAAATTGAAAATAAAAAGGTGCCAGTGAGTCCTATGTATAAGATTATTGTTTTTGAAAAAATTAGAAGTTTAAGCGACATCTTAAAATAGTTGTTGTTTATTCTGTAAACATTACATCTTTGCTCCTATCATCAATTTGTTAGAATTTCTTTCGTTTTCAGAAAACTGTCGTCCCAGATATGTTCTATATTCCAGATACCTACTTGAATGTCTGTTAATGCCATTTGTAATGATTGCTTTTGTTATACTTAATTAATTTATAGTCAATAAACTTGACACATTTATATTATTCCTTAATCTTATATTCAACATACAACTCATGCTCTTTAACACTTCCTCTCGGCCAATTATTAGAGCTATATTTAATCTTCCCTTCATCCATACGAGCAATGCGCCCTTTAGTTTTCTTTTTGAGTTCTTTATACAAGTTTTTGGCTGGCATTTTCCAAGGTATCTTACGACTAGAGATATTAGGATCTCTTTTATCGACAGGAATGAATGCCACTAAATCTTTATGAGTCATAAGATCTAATGTTGGCTTTATAGTGGCATTATGACTACCATGATGCCCCACTTTATAGAAAACGGTTTTACCCATCATCTCCTCAAGATTCATTTTTTTATTGTCATCTTTCCAAGGAACGGTCTCCCATGAGCGCCAATTTCCAGCTTGAGCATCACCAACGAATAGTAATATCTTACCAGATTGAACCAACTCAAATGCAAGAACTAGGCTTGTATTATTCGTGTAGCCATTTAGATGTAATGCAAACCTATTAACAGAGCTTAACCAATCATGATCTATCCTTTTCCAGTCATACTTTTTATCAATATATTCCTTGAATATGGTTTTGGTTGATTGATGAGAAAATACTTTATCGTTTTTATCCTTTTTATGCGGATACTGGCGGTATTTTTTGTTGAAAGGAAAGTGCTTATCGGCATGTCCGGTATCTAGTACCTCCTTTATATCATCTATGGCTATTGATAAATCATGTAATCGTGTATGGAATGATTCTTTCTTTCTAGGGTTTTTAGATTTTAAAGATTTAGAGTCTTTAGGAGGCCCTAAAACATGAATTCGAACTTTATCTTTGTCGTAACCAGGTAAATCCAATATATCTCCTGGCGATAAATATTTTATGGGTTGTTTTCCAACGCTTTTTAGAAATTGTGTAGCTTGTCCTGTAAGTGAATTATCTGTTTTAAAAGTTCTTTCATCAACTAATTGACTTAAGGAACTTTTTACCGTTTCAGCAAATCCACCTTTTTTCTTATCTATAATCCCTTTAATATGGCGTAACTTATTCATTACTTTACCATGTTCTTCAGCTATCGCTATAGCCTCTGGATCTGTTTCATCATCAAGCCAAGATAAAACGACCTGTTCCATCCCTAAACTTGTGAAAGCGTTTTTGGCATGCATAAATCCAGACATATGATCGTTGTGTTGATGCGTGGCAACTACCAAATCTAAAGACGCATTATTACCAATAGTTTCCTGTATGTTCTTAACGATACGTTTAAATTTTTTAGGAGAGTCGTTTCTATTCCAATACGAACCACAATCAATCATAACATTATAATCTTTACTATCGTCTGAAAAAGTTACTAGAAAGCAATCTCCTAGTTCTTCTAATTTATACATTCGAATGTTTGTGGTGATATTACTCATGGCTATGTAAATTCTTGATTTGTAATGGTAAGAAAGATTTGTCCTCGTCCATAAAGGAAGAGTTCAATTCATAGAAATTGTCGTATCCAAGCTGATGTTTAAGTTGGTTTTTAAGTCGTTGTTCGCTAGTTAGCTTTTTTACAATGGCATAAGTTAATGTCGATGTTTCTGAAAGATCAAATACCAAAGTACAGCCACCTCTAAACTTAAGCCCGTTTAAATCGTGCCCTTTCTTCTCCACCCTCAACGTTTGCAAAAGTGATACAACAACTTGGTCTATACGACGACCATCCCTACTCGATCGATATACAGGTCTAAGGTTTAAGACTTGTAGTTTAAAGTCTTGATTAAACGGAATTTTTTTACCTTCATACTCATGCATTAATCCCATATTTGGCATTAACCCTAAATTCTCTAAGAAGTTTCGCCAACCATTGTTCTTTTTAACATCATTAAGCGACATCGATACCTTCTTTTTTTTGTCGTAGGTAATCTGAGATGTACTTTGATTAATTTGAGATTCATAGTTAGATTGGTACGATTTAAAGTTAATGATACTCATTTCTTCTTCCTTATCATAAACTTTGGTTGGTTCCAACTCATCTATAATTAAACCATGTATAATAGTGTTAATTTTTCTACTGAGATTATAGATCTGACTTCTATTTTTTTTACCTAAGAGCTCTCTAATAATAGGTTTTAAATTAGATACAATAACAGCTAAGGCCTCAACGTCAAAATCATTTTCAAAAAGTTCTTTTGGTGAACTCCATTTTAAGGATTCGGCAGACATGGTATTAACGCGATCAACCATAAAACCCCAATCTCGAAAGGACTCTATTAGTGCTACACGATAACCACCATTGTCTTCTGGAGTCATTTCCATATCGGCGGTAATCATGGCGCGAATGTAATCGCCAAAAGTGATGTCGCAAGGTGGTACAAAATCTAGAGCCTGAATGCAAATTTTTAATAGTGTCTGACTAATCTCAATCGCTTCTTTTGTTAAACGGTTTACCAAGTCTATACTAATGGCTTCTTTAGAGTTTTCATCATATTTTGCGATCCTCAGTAAATCTTGTATTGAATGATTATAGAGTCTTATAAATGCATCAAATACACAGGCTACAAAGACGCCACCCTTATCATGATATCCTTGTGTTTTTTGTTGAGCAAATCTATCTGCTTTAATTCTACGCCACTTGCCCTTTTTATCATAATAACCTATCATATTTCTCAAAGCATGGTGACCTAATTTGGAGGCTTGACCAACCTGAGTTGCTAGATTACCAAAAATACTTTCGGAGTCTATTTGTCCGTTTGCAGAAAGGAGCTGGTGAGTCACTAAATCTTTATTACCTACCATTTCTAAAAGCGCAATAATGTCTGCAAAAGCTTCATGAAAGGCGGCCACGTCAGGATTGGTGTTCTCAATAAAATGTGGATGTATACTATCGAGAATAGCATGAGTCATTTCATGAGCTATGATGTCTGGAGATAAGCATGTAAATACTGTGCTTCCTGGTATGTTAATACCTTGAAATAGTTCTTCTGCTTTAAAATATCCAAAGAGAATCGCATTTTTTTCTGAATTATAATAAGCATTGGCTTCTAGTAATGCATGGGGATAAATGCGTAAAGGTTCGATACCATCTTCCTCGTCTACATCATTGTAATGATTAGGTCTCCAAATAATCTTGCGGCCTAAAGCATCTTCAAATAAACGGATAATTTTCATTCCTATAGTGTAGAC
The DNA here is from genome assembly GCF_947492715.1 of uncultured Psychroserpens sp. Classification (GTDB taxonomy): domain Bacteria; phylum Bacteroidota; class Bacteroidia; order Flavobacteriales; family Flavobacteriaceae; genus Psychroserpens. The sequence continues at coordinate 170,698 of NZ_CANLNS010000002.1, read as the reverse complement.
AAACTGTTGATGAAATTGAGGATTACCCTCACTTGGTTTTAAGCCTTGCTGCGAAATGACCTCGGCATTGTCTAAGTCTATTGGCTGGTACCAACATTCATTTGGTGCATCAAAATCCAATACTTCCAAATACTCTCCTTTTGGTCCAGGATCAACATTTTCCCAAGGAATTTTGTAAACGGTTTCATTGACGTTATAGGTTTTTAATACGTTAGAAAAACTGGGATCTAAGGTGTATCCCTTTAAATATCTATTGGCTGGCATAACTACTAGAATCTTTTATAGCTAATGATTTTATGATTAAAAAACACTAGACTGTATCCAATACTGGATAATTCATAAACATGCTATGTAACAACTTAAAAGGGAGAGTTAATCATTGATTATTAAATGATTATTATAAATATAGTGAAATTATTTTAAACCAATCTATGCATCATAAGACATATATAATCCCTTGTAAACCTGGTCTTAGCACATGATTGGACCTTTTTTGATAATTTTATAAGATGATGAGATGTTAACGATATTTTTAGTTAATTTGTTTTCTAATCAACTCACATGACTTTTAAAACCAACCGCTACTCTATTTTTATAATCATCTGCCTTTTTAGTTTCGGCCATTTCTATGCTCAAATTAAAACCACAGAAACGCCACAATGGGTCATACAGCAGTCTTATGAAAAATCACCTAATATTGATTTAAATGAAATATCGTATGGATTACTTACTTTGCTTAGTGATGAGCAAATTCATATTCCTAAAAAAGAACGCTACATTAGAATTGTACGTAAAATAACAGACTATGTTGGTGTGCAGGATGGTTCGTCCATATCAATTAATTATGATCCAACCTATCAACAACTTTTTCTTCATAGCATTACCGTTTTAAGAAACGGAAAAACCATAAACAAACTCAACGTTGATGATTTTCAGTCTATTAGACAAGAATCTAATGCTGAAAGTTATATCTATGATGGTAGTCTTAATGCTATAGCTAACCTAGCCGATATTAGGAATGGTGATATTTTAGACCTAAGCTATACTATTAAAGGCTTTAACCCTATTCATGGTAATCATTTTTCTGGTGGCACAACCTTAAACGATTTTCAGCCTGTTGGTAAAATCAACTACTACTTAATTGCTAATAAGACACTGTATTATAAAACTCTAAATTGTGATATAAAGCCTAAAATAGCTAGTTATAATGGTTATAAAACATACAACTGGACGACAACCTTAACCAAAACGCCTCAATTTGAAGAGAACACGCCTAGTTGGTATTTGCCTTATCAAGATCTCTTTGTAACCGATTTTAAATCTTGGGATGCCGTAGTGAATTGGGCATTACATATATATCAAGATGATACAAAACTGTCGGAAGCATTGAAGTCAAAAATTGAACACATAAAAAATAGCACAGAATATGAAGGCGAGCGTATTTCGGCTACACTTAAGTTTGTACAAAACGAAATTAGATATCTTGGTTTAGAGTCTGGTATTGGTGCTTACAAACCATTTTCGCCAAATAAAGTATTAGAGCAACGCTTTGGTGACTGCAAAGACAAAAGCTGGCTTATGATTACCATGCTGCGTCAAATGGGTATTGAGGCTTATCCTGTACTTATTAATTCGGCCTTCGGAGAATCACTGCATCAGTTTTTGCCGTCACCAAAAGCATTTGACCATGTGGTTGTTAAAGTAGTAGATAGCACAAATACTAACTTATTTTATGATCCAACCATTAGCAACCAATTTGGCAGTTATAAGAAAATTTCATTTCCAAATTATGGTAAGGCTTTAGTCATAAAAAAAGGGGTTAACGCTTTGGAGAAAATCAAATCTAAAAACGAAGATTTAGTAGAAGTATTTGACACCTTCGATTTGCCAACTGTTGGTGGACCTGCAACACTAAATGTTATGACAGTCTATCGCGATGCCGAAGCAGATGCCGTTAGAACGCGTTTTAAATCGAGTAGCCTCTCATCCATAAGCAAGGAATTTAAAAATTATTATGATAACCTTTATGATGGTGTTGAAGTGTTAAAAGATCCAGTTATTGATGACGATAGTTTGTCTAATAAAATACTCGTTGAAGAATCGTATAAGATCAATGATATATGGATTCCAATGGTTGGCAATGATAAAAATATCAATGTAGAATTTTCACCATATAGTATTTTGGATATTTTTTATTCACCAGACGAAAAGGAACGAAAAACGCCATTTGCACTTTATTATCCATCGCATAAAAAACATCAGATTACTGTTAAATTACCACAGCGATGGAGCATTGCTAATGATAATGTAAAAGTGAATTCTAAGAGTTTCGATTTTTCTCTGAAAACCAAAATGAATAGGGCTCGCGATATCATGTATCTTAATTATGAATACCGAAATAAAGCAGGTTTTGTTAAGCCTGAAGATTTTGAGGACTATTACACAAAAATTAAAGAGGTAAAGCAAATAATAGCCTATTACGTTTACATACCTAAAAGTGAATCAAAAAGTCGAAGCTTTGAAAAATCTTTTGATACCGAAAAAATAACTTCAAATTTAGCTACGTTGTTTTTTTGGATCGCTGGTATCGTCTCAATTGTTGTAATTGGTCTGATTATTTACGTTGTTAGAAGTAATAAAAATAGAGATTAATTATTACTTATTTAGGCACAACAGTCGCTCTCATTGTTTGTGCTACGATATAGCCATTTCTAATAACAAACGTATCAACGCCATCTGAAATACTTATAGAAGGAGAATCTGCTGTCCATTCGAAAAATACAATCTCGCCTTCTATAGTTTCACTAATAATAGATGAAGATGAACCTTCTTCTAAGGTATCGAAATGGTTTTTATACAAGGCTCGTATTTTGTCTTTACCAACAAGTGATTTATTTGTTGTGACATAAATACAATCCTCGGCATAATCTAACATCACTTCTTCTAAATTGGCATTTGCAAATGCAACTTTATGGTGTTCCCATACGTCTTTTACAGTTCTCATAATCTGTTCGTTTTATTTGGTTTATTAGGCAGGTGTCTAAATGCATCTTTGTCCTACTCCAATAATAGTAGGCCTTTATTTAAAACGAAAACATACCCAATAAGAGGTAATTTTACCTTGTACTTTAAAATTCTAGAAAAAAGGATGCGACTACCGTCTAATTACCACATTCTCTTTTTTTAATATTATTTCTAAAAAGGCACCTAACTTATCTCTCTCTCCTATTTGAGCTTTAATCAAAATGTAACCTGTTAATCTATTTGTTACGCTATTGTAACACACTGAATCAAATTGAACACCCAAGTATCGGTCTGTCCTTGACGTTTCAATGACGAGAATCGGAATTTCTCCATTTTTTTCAAGTCCATATCGTCTTCCTGAAAAAATGTCCTCAGACACACTAGCATTACTGCTAGTATTTACACGTAAAGATCTACCAATATCCAAGGTATATTGCTCTGTTTCAGCGTTAACTTCTACCGAAAAAGCAATTTTAAATTGCTTGATCATAGGGGCTCCTGCCCAAGCTCTCCAGCCTCTATCAGGTTCTCCATAGAAATTCTTTTTTTCATCATATCGATCAGAACCATCCTGTACAATTAGCATATGTTTTATTCCTTCATCGTTTTCCCACCACAATAACTCTGAAGGATGTATTTCTGGTCTATTACCATGTACTTCTTCTCTTACCCAAGGTCCATAGACACAAATATCTTGATTGCTTAAAAGTGAAGAAGTAACATTTTCGATAGAGAAATCTTCATAGTCATTGAGCTCTTTTGGTGGTGTAATTTCAGCTTCCATGCAAGGTACGCCATCACATTCTTGCCAATTATGCCATGAATAATTATAATATTGATATGGTCTAGCATCTTCAATAAGGTAATTGTAATTATCATGAGGAATTATAAATATATTCCAATCATTTTCAGAGTTTGCTCTAATTGGCCTAGCAGCATTTATAGCAAATCGGTTATACGATCCACATAGAACTTTACGATTTCCATCCAGAGGGTACCAATTTTTACCACGCGGAGGTTTTCTTGCCGCGGCCGAACCAATGAAATCCCCGCTTGGATCACCTCCTCTAATGCCTAGCATATCCTCTAAAACTAAAGACAATTCGTTATTTTGATTTTCAGTGCACTCTAAGCAATCATCAACGTTTAAGTATCTATTGATGTCATTTTTTAAGGTAAGTATTCCAAAATTTGACTGATCTTTGATTATAAAATCACTTGTATCATCATCATTAAAATCTCCCACTCCTTGAAATTGTTCAGCGCTCCATAAATTTAGAGGTGAAGTCGTTGATGGATAATTACCAGCTTTAATAATTAGTGCTGTATAAGTGCCCAAATCATTTAACCCTATAATTCCAAGATGAGTACTACTCTTAATTACAAAATCGGTTTGACCGTCACCATTAAAGTCGCCTACTCCTAAAATTTCATCAGCGGTATTAAGACGCCAACCAGAATCACCTAAAGTACTATTATTAGCTGCAATGGCAAGATTTGTATAGTTTCCTTCAGCACTGAGACTCATAATACCCAAATGAGTGGAACTTTTAATGATAAAATCAGTTTTATTATCATTATTGAAATCGCCTACTCCTAAAATTTCATCTGTAGCATTAAGACGCCAACCAGAATTTCCTAAGTTATAACCATTAACGCCAATGGCAAGGTTAGTATAATTTCCGCTATTATTGAGACTCATAATACCTAGATGAGAATTACTTTTAATGATAAAATCACTACGATTGTCATTGTTAAAATCTCCTATTCCCAAGACCACATCTCCTGCATTAAGTCGCCAACCTGAGTCTCCTAGGTTATGATTATTAGCACCACTTGTAATTGCTTCAAAATTTCCAGAGTTATCAATACTAATGATACCCAAATGGGTTGAGCTCTTAATAATAAAGTCACTTCTATTATCATTGTTAAAGTCGCCTACTCCTAATATTTTATCATACCTATTATATTTCCACCCACTAAACCTCTCTCCATTTGAAACCATACTTGTTGTTTCAAAATTATTTAAGCCATCCAAGCTAATAACACCCAAACTATTTACGTTTTGAATTAAGATATCATGTTTGTAGTTAGGGTGAAAATACCCAACACCTTTGATATTATCATTTCTACTAATTGTCCACCCCGAATTGTCCAACTTAGATCCATTCTCAGCGAAAGTTAGTGTTGTGAGTTCATTAGCACTGTTTAAATTAATAATACCAAGACCCGAAGCCCCTTGGATTAACATGTCACTTCTTCCATCTGCATTAAATTTACCAATTTCGACTATTTTATCTTGGCTTTTTATTGTCCAACCATTTGAACCCAAAACCTTTGGAAAGTTTGGGCTACCATAGTTGGTAATACTTAATTGTTCAAATAAGGTTTGAGTGTAGGAATTTGTTGTAAATGCTAAAAGTAATGCACTAGTCATGCATAAACATCTCAGGCTTGAATATATATCTATCATTTTAAATAGTTTTAGAATGGTTATCATTTTTATTATTGGAAATTAAGTTACAACAACCTGTATTTTAATCTATAGGCCTTTATCCTCATTTTTTAAGGGGTTTTCACTGTTTTTTTAGAACTAGTATTAGAAGTAACTTTGGCAGAGTTTTGAAATATATCAGAGATCATGAGTTGTAAATAATATATGTTAATTCTGAAATATCATTTTACAGACACTTTTTATCATCTAAAACTGTTACTTTGTAATCTCATATCTTGCTTATGAACTCAACCAACAAAATTAGAACGCTAAATGATTTAAAGACTCCTAAAGGTCATCTTCTACTTGGAAACTTAAAAGCATTTAAAAAAAAAGACAAGCATCGTAAACTAGAAGATTGGAGTAAACTTTATGGCGCACTTTATACCATTCGTCTTGGTCACATTAAGGCATTAGTATCAACAGATTCTGAGTTCAATAGAACGATACTAACGCAAAGACCTGAAGGTTTTAGAAGGCTTTCCAAAATTAATGAGGTCCTTTTAGAAATGGGAGTTCAAAGCGTATTTAATGCTGAGGGAGAGAATTGGAAAAGACAGCGTAAAATTGTTGCCGAAGCCTTAAATGTTAAAAAAGTAAAGGGCTTTTATCCTGTTATTAATAAAAGGGCTACGCAGCTTATTAATAAAATCGAAACCTATTCAGATAGCAATGATTCCGTAGATATTATAGATGATTTTATTTCGTTTACAATTGATGTTACCACAGAAATTGCATTTGGATACCAATTAGATACTGTAAACAAGAAAAGCGATAGTTTTCAAGAACATCTAGAGTTAATATTTCCGCTTATTAATGAAAGAATTACTGCTCCATTACCTTTATGGCGATGGTTTCCGAATAAACGAGATAGGCAGCTAAAAGACTCCTTAAAAAGTATTGAAGTGATTATACAGAAATGTATTGAGGAGGCAAAAATTAAGGTCAAAAACAATCCTGTTTTACAAGAAAAACCCTCCAATTTTTTAGAGGCTTTGTTAATTGAAAGCAGTAAAGAAGAAACGGTATTTGATGATAAAACGCTATACGGAAACGTTTTTGCTATGCTATTGGCGGGTGAAGATACTACGTCTAACACCTTATCATGGACATTATACTATCTTGCACAATATCCAGACATCGTTAGCAAAATACGAACAGAGGCTATTGATGTTTATCAAAACAATCAAGTTCCAGAAGCGTTTAATCAATTGTCACAATTAAAATACACCAGTGGTGCAATTCAGGAGGCTATACGATTAAAGCCAACGACTCCCATGTTGTTTTTTCAGGCAAATGAAGCCACTATAATACAGGATTTAAAAGTACCAAAAGATACTTTAATCATTGTGCAAAACGGTTTTGGTCAAATTCAAGATGAGCATTTCTCAAAGCCAGAATTATATGATCCAAAACGTTGGTTAAAAAATGAATGTCCTGTTTATCAAAATCATTCACCAAAATTAGTACGTGCTTTTGGAGGAGGACCAAGATTATGTCCTGGAATGAATTTGTCACTAGCCGAAATGACTACAGTGATTTCAGGTATATGTAAACATTTTGATATGGAACTAGCTGTATCTAAAACCGAGGTTCATGAAAATTTTGCATTTACCGTTTTGCCAGAAAACTTGAAAATAAGGTTCAGTAAAGTTTCAAAGTAAATACTCGTGACTCCCAGTTTTTTTTATGCTCTTACATCTCTTTTTTTCTAAATGCCGAAGGGGTTGTTTTTTCAAATTTCTTAAACGCACTATTAAATGATGACAAACTGCTAAAACCAACATCAAAAGCTATAGAGGCTATCGTATGGTTTTTAGTTGATTCACTCAATAACAACTTTTTGGCATCTTGAATTCGATGATTGTTCACAAAATCATTAAAGTTCTGCTTGGCATATTGATTAATAATTTCCGATGTTTTTTGTGTGCCCTTCCCTATCTGTTTTCCTAAACTAGCCAGGGATAATTGAGCATCTAAATACAGTTTTTCTTCCTTAAATAGCTCTGAAATCTGGTTAAATACTAAGGCATCGTCATTCTGCTTGAAGATTGAACCATCCACATCAATGATTTTTAATTGAAACGCCTTATAACTTAAAAAATAAACAACAATCGAATACATTATTGGTCCAACGATATATGGAACCGCATCTTCTATAATGTTTAAACAATAGGATAACCAAATGACTACAAACCCACCTATAAGTAGTTTCAACCAGCTAAATACAGCCTTTTGAGACTTTGTTAGCAAGGTTTGAGAATGATCTCGTTTTGCACGTTTCCATATCAACCAAGACATAAGAATATGAGTGGCCAAATGCAGATATATAAAGATAAGCACTGTTGCAAATACAATAATTACTTGTTTACTCTGACTTTCAAACCAACTTTTACTAACAAAGAAGCTCAACGCAAAAACCAATAGAAATGGTGTAAACTCTAATACAAAGTATTTTGACAACTTAAAATTGGCAGCCGTCATTCCTAAAACATACCATTTCAAAAGTGGGCCAATTAATAGTAAAAATGCTAACCCAGCGAAAATAAATATAGGTTCTAGATCATTACCAAAATTTAGCATAACAGACTTTCCTATCCTAAAGGCCATAAAAAATAAAATGAGACCAAGCAGTATATTGGTAATCGTTCTTTTCTTTTTTACAAAACATAAATAAATAGCAAACAGAACTCCGTGTAGAAGTCCTGCGCTACTTATTATTATAAGAAGTATATCTGAAAAATTCAATTGGTTATTTTATTCAAATTTAAGGATATTATTTATTCTTGCTCCTCTAAATCTTTAGCATATGATGTTAAGTTTAATAGACTAAAAAAGCGTCCTAATCTACCTTTCATTGCTGCAAGAATCCCATGTTTGGCAATAAGTAATCTACTTACTGGTTGATCTTCATCTCTAATAAGTTGATTGAGAAGCGTTTTAGCCCCTTCGCTGCCATTATTTTCATACGCTTGCAATACATGAATAGCATGCTCTTCGTCGGTAACAGGTCTATATTTAGGCACATAACCTAATTCAGAAATCATCGTTTCGGCTAAAACCCATACAGACCAAGGATTTTGACCAGTAATAAGGTTTTTATCATGGCTCATTTTTTCTAAATACATTGTGCCTGCATTAAAACGAGCACCTTCTTCGACTAATTTGTCTTGTAGTAAAAAAGGGAATATAGATTTCGCATCAGAAATAAGGAGCAATTCTTCTTCATTGGTAAAACTACTTACCGTTTTGTTCTCTACTAAAGGTTTTCCGTTATCTAAAGTGACATTTACCAAAGCAGCTGGACCATGACATACCGCTCCAATAACTTTGTCGTTCTGATAATAATTACGCACAAGAGATTGAATGGCTTTATTATTTGGAAAATCAAACATTGCACCTTTTCCGCCAACAAAATATATGGCTTCATAATCTTTAGCTATAACGTTACTAATTTTTTGAGTATTATTTGCTTTGTACTGGGCAATAGAATCATTTAAGAAAGCATAGTCATATTTGCCCATATCTTCATCATCAATAACAACAGGTGGCTTCCCTCCTAATGGGCTCGCTATATCTACTTCAAAACCGTTGGCTTTAAACACATAATATGCACGTGCCAATTCAGTAAGCTCATACCCTGTACTTTCATCGCTTGTTCCCATCTTATCAGTGCTGGTGACAACAGCCAATATTTTTCCTCTGTACTCAGGGACATCCTCTGTAATATATGCAATGTTTTTTGCCTCGCTAGAGACGACGTCTACATCACGTGGTGGAATTAAACTTCTTATCCAAAAAAATAGAGATACTAGAAGTATTATTAAACTCAAAAAAACACCTAGTATCCATTTCAATATTTTAAATTTTTTTTTCATGTCATTTAGTTTATAATTATGCTGCAATAACAATAAACCCGTTTAAAAACACTGACGAAATGATAATTCCGTTAGAGTAAAAAATATATTGACATAAAGTAAAAAACAAAGTAAGAGGTGTTTTATGACTTAAAATCAGAATATTAGACTTGAATATTATAAATCAAAAAGCCACAACATAAAATTGCGGCCTTTTATAAAATCAATCTGAAAATCTAGATGATTTCAGCTTAATATCTTTTAGTGACGTTACCAAATTTTGATACGCTCATCTTCGGTTTTAAAATTTGCCTCTCCTGGTTGAAGATCAAACGCTTCATAAAATGGTGTAAAGTTCATTAACGGACCATTTACACGCCAAATTGGAGGCGAATGTGGATCTGTAGCAACATAATTACGTAAATACTCATCGCGCATTTTTACACGCCAAATGTTGGCTATAGACAAAAAGAAACGTTGGTTTGGTGTATAACCGCCAATTTTTGTGGTGTCTTGTCCTTGCTCTGTCATTTTAAAGGCATCAAACGCAATAGCTATACCTCCGTTGTCGGCAGTATTTTCGCCAACAGTTAAGGCGCCTTTTAAATGCACACTATCCAAGACTGTAAATGCACTATATTGATCAATAATTTGTTGTGTTTTCGCTTTAAATTTGGTGTAATCTTCTTCGGTCCACCAATTAGAGACATTTCCATTTTTATCGTATTGTGCACCTTGATCGTCAAATGCATGTGTAAATTCATGACCAATAACCATGCCTATGCCTCCATAGTTTACGGCATCATCGGCATATAAATCAAAATATGGAGCTTGTAAAATTCCTGCTGGAAATACGATTTCATTAAGGGATGGGTTGTAATAAGCCGTCACTGTAGAAGGCGTTGTTCCCCAGGCATCCCTGTTTGGCGCTTTATTAAGTTGATCTAACTGGTATTGGTAAGCATCCTGACGCAAGGCTACAACATTTTCAAAAAACTGATTTCGATCTATTGAAACATCATACGTTCTCCATACATCTGGATATCCAATCTTTTTATTAATAGCATAAAGTTTGTCTTTTGCCTTAATTTTGGTACTATCACTCATCCAATCTAAGTTGTCAATTCGAGTTTCTAGAGCCCTTTGAAAATTATTAACCAATTCTAATGCACGCTTTTTCGCATCCTCATTAAAATAGCGCTTCACATATAATTGTCCTAATGCAAAACCAATTTGTCCATCAACACGACGAACCATTTGTTTATCACGAGGTTGTTGTTCAGATTGCCCAGACAATACTTTAGAATACTCAAAAGACGCATCTTGAAACGCTTTACTCAAAATACTGGCATATGATCCAATAGAATTTGCTTTAAGGTACAGTTTCCAATCACGCAATGGAACGGAAGACAACATCTTATTTAATGTATCGTAATAAGCGGGTTGTGAAACATCTACATAGTCCACATCAGCACCTAAATTATCAAATATGGTTGGCCAATCAATGTTTGTATGTCTTTCGTTTAATTCGGAAATTGACATCTTGTTATAATTGGCTTTAACATCTCTGCGCTCTATTCTAGTTTTATGAGCTTGAGCCAATTCTTTTTCTATATGATATACGATGTCGGCATGAGCCTTTGCTTTTGCGTCACCAACCAATTCAAAAAGTGCACTTAAAAACGTTTTATAAGCACTTTGAATGTTCATTACTGAAGGATTATCTGAAAAATAGTAGTCTCTATCTGGTAAACCTAAGCCTGTTTGAGCAACATGCATTATGTTTAATGCACTATTCTCTTGATCTGGAGAAATAAATGGTGCCAATATCGAGTAGTCTCCAGATTTTATTTGAGTGGCTACAAACTTAGTCAATTCAGAAATATTAGTAATTGCATCGATGCGATCTAATATAGGCTGTATCGGTTTCATGCCTCGATTATTAATACTTATCGTGTCCATTCCTGATGCAAAAAAGTCACCAACTTTTTGTTCAATGCTCCCTTTAGGATGTTCTTTTTGTGACACTTCTTCAAGAATATTCTTTAATAATTCTTGCTGAGGAATATTTAAAAAACGATAAGAACCAACTCCAACTTGGTCATCAGCAATAACGGCCTTATCAAACCAGTTTTTATTTACGTGATTAAAAAAATCATCTCCTGGTTTAATGGAGCTATCAATACCATCAAAAACAACTGGTTTTAATACTATAGAAGTATCGTCATTTTCCGTTGTTTTGTCCTGTTTACATGAAAAACATAAAACAAGAATTAAAGAAAAATATCTTAGAGTTTTCATAAATGAATGTGTTTAGTTTCTCAAAGATATACATTTCTTTGAGCGATGTATAAAGTTTAGTATTTTGTTAATAGTGTCACATTAGAATTACCTATTGAAACGTTAAATTTTATAGGATATCTACTTGATTAAATGACATTTGTACTAATTACTATCAAAGACAAGGCGCTAGTGTTAGAAAAAAACTAATAACTCTAACAACAAATTAACACTTTCCAACGTTTTTATTTTTTAATTTCGGCCATCAAAAATTAGCAATTTTTTAATCACACCATGAAATTATTTATTACTTGTGTCTTCATTGCATTGACCGCTAACGTTTTTGCCCAAAAAGAACCTGAGTTTAAATTAGTTGATCTTTCAGAATTTAATTTTAAGACATCGATAGATTCTATAGAAAAGGAAACTGTTAAGGTTAAAGACAGCTTCACTCCTATTGATATCAAAGCTGAATATTGGGATCATACAGTCTACAACCCTTATAAAGAGGTTGATGTCGTTTTTCCTTTGCAATTAAAGTTCGAAGATTCTACCTATGCTTCTCCTATTGGTAAAAATAAGGTTATTACATCTCGTTATGGTTGGAGACGTGGAAGGGCTCACAAAGGGATTGATATTGATTTGATAACTGGCGATAGCTTATATGCCATGTTTGATGGTGTTGTAAGAATGTCTAGATATACTAGAGGTCATGGAAGAACAGTGGTGATTAGACATTATAACGGATTAGAAACGGTATATGCACATTTATCGGCTTATGGAGTTAAAGAGAATGACACCATAAAACGCGGCGCATATATAGGTAAAGGAGGTGTTTCTGGTAATGCTAGAGGGAGTCACCTGCATTTAGTTGTGAATTATAAAGGAGTTTCTATAAATCCAGAATACCTTTTTGAGTTTAATGAAGATAATACCATACGTTCTAAAGAACTTTGGATTACCCGAAAATGGACACGACCAATTGCTCACAATTCAAAGCGCCAAAGCAAAATTATTCCTTTATTATCTGAAGAAGATGCTGTAGCAAGTTTAATTAAGCAACAATCTATTTATACAGTTAAGCCAGGAGACACTTTGTCGAGAATTTCTAGACGAAATAATGTGACCATAGCTTCACTGTGTAAGACCAATGCAATCAAGAGAAACGCTGTTATTCGAGTTGGTCAAAAATTGGTCATAGAAAAATAACAACCCACTTTCCTCGAGTTTTAACCAAATACTCGCGATTTTATTTTCAAGTACATTTACGTAGTATATACTTCCTTGTATGGATTTAAAATACAAGTATTAATACGTAATTCTACCTTGTATCAATACTATAATTTTACAGTGTTATTAGCTTAAACAAAATGCTAGTAAACGTATTATTAATCTTTAAAATCATTTTATTATGGGAAATTTAAGTACAGTATTCGCAAATCCATCAGACAATAACACTGGATCTGCTACAGATGGTGTATCCGTAAATGCTTACGGACAAGGACAATGCTCTGGTGTGACTTACACAGTGCCAGCACACGGAGACATTGCAGTATCTTTTAAACTAAAAATGCAGTGTGTAACACCTGCAAATGTTGATGCATTAGATAAACTAATTCAAGGAATGTTAAGTGCTTCAAACAAAAAGAAGTATGATCAGCTTACACAAAAAAGTTCTAGTGGTGGACGAGGGTTTTTCTTGTTTTTCTCCGCTGGAGGAAGTAGAACATCTACAAAACAAACAACACATACGATGACAGAGTATGGTTTAACAACAGAGCAACAAACAAAAATTATTGATGCTATGTTAAAAATGGCAAACGAAATAAACACCTTTAATTATAAAGGTACCATTAACAATACTAGGTATGATTATTCAGTATCAGGAAATCTATTCGGAATTGTTATGGACGCTACAATTCAAAAAGGTGAAAACCATACCCAATTGCGTTTCTTAGCTCCTAACGTACATTTAGATGGAGACAATGGATCGTCATTGCCTTCTGTAGGAAAATTGTACTAATAGTAGCTTAAATTCTCCCTAATTTTAATATCTAACTATTTATAAATGAAGTGCTAAGTTTATTAGTACTTCATTTTTTTGTTAGAAATAAAACTTAATATAAAAGTCATTAGAAAACATACGTCGTTTTTGATTTGTAGTCGACAGAATGAGGTTTTGATCTTGAGCATTAGTATTGGTGCTTCTTAGAATAAATAAATCTTTCATATTTGGTGACCTTTCCATGATAATGAAATGTCCAATATGTATGATTTTATAACCAATCTCTATATTTGTAAAGTTTTCAAATTTAAACAGAAACCCAGCTCCTATATGCCACGCAAAAGGAAGGTTTCTGTTAGTTTCTGGAGCAATATTTCCTGGGCCAAGAATATTATTTTGACTATTGTTGTTGTTGTTGTTGTTACTATTAGTGACTTGCATCGTAAGAAATACATTATTGAGTTGAGATCTTAAGGTCATAAAAGACAATCCAGCTCCAGCAGATATTTGGAATGAGACTTGCGAACGATAATTCATATCAAATTGAAATAGCTCAAATTTTGAAAGCGCAAATAAGGACGTCGTACTAATCTTTGAATAATGACTAAATAATCCTGTTGTGGCAATCAATAGATTATTTGATAACACATGCTTTTCTTCTGCAAAGGACATGACAGAACTGTAGTTATAACTATCTCGATATTGCAAACCTATTCCCAATGACAGTTTCGGATTTAATGGATATTGCAGCTCCAACCCCAAGTACCCCAAATTAGAAATATAATCAGCAAATGACCTACTTTGAAGAGAAAAGACTTCGTCTTGAGGGTTTGAAGGAAAACTTAAAATTGTAAAACTCTGGCCACCTTCTATTGTAGGATATGACAAGCCATATTCGACATTGACTGCTAATTGAGACCACCAATCATGTCTTGAAGATTGCGCATGCGTTCGAGATGAAATCATGCTAATGCCAAATACTAATATGCTAGAATAGCAATAATTTTTTAATGAATATAAAGAGCTCATGATGTATTAGATCTCTATTAAAGATGGATAGACAATCTAACAAATTCATGTTATCAATTTATAAGTAATTATACCCGATTTAAAAAAATAAACATAGATGAAATCGAACTGTTATTTCGTGGTATTTACATCTGAGCCAAGAATAATGTCTTTTTGAACAACAAGTAGTCCATCCACTTTTTTAGGTTTAAGAACTCGAGAAGGATCACCTTTTTTTGCTAATCTTTTTCTACATAGCTTTGATAATAGAGGATCTTCATCAAAAAGGAAACTTGCAATATCGTATTCAGGCTTAGAGGCTTCTTTTATAGAAGGGTACAACTGTTGCAATTGACTATAGCGTCTGTCATTTCCAGGAATATAAGTGTAAAATGTATAATGTCCGTTAGCATCTGTTTTTACCCAACCTCTATTATACACATAACGTTTGCCATCTTGTTCTCTTAAATCGAAATCGCCGTTTTCGTCAGCTTGTTCAATAAATAATATAACGTCGACAGCTGGCGTGATACCATCACTTTTAAAAATGGTTCCTGAAATCTTAAGCTTTTCTTGCTTGGAATCAAAACCAGGAATTGTATCGGTATGATTTAATTGTACTTCAGAATAGTCATAGATTGGGTGACGTTCTAAAAAATTTGTAGAACCGTCATCAAGAGTATTTACAGATTCTTGTGCAATCGACACATGATTCATGCAAACCAAACAAATGAAATAAAGTAGGGCGTTAATATTTTTCATGAGGTTAAGCATTTTAGATATATCCAAAATTGGTGGATTTATATCGTAAACCACTAAAAATCACATGAATGTTCAAATTTTACGATAAAATGTTGAAAACGGTAAATTCTATCGATGAAAGGATCATAAATGTCTACCTCAAAGTTTAGTACGTATTAAGAATTTAAGGATTCGATTATGAGATATTAAACTAAAAATTAAGTTACTGGATATTTAATTTATTTGATTAGTTAAGCTGAAAAAACTCAAAATAATTTCACTTTTCAAAGCTAAAAAAAGACCAAAAAAGCATCAAGTATTTCGTCGTATAAATCTGCATTTTATCTAGTAATTAAGCACTTTATCCAAGAAATATG
Organism: uncultured Psychroserpens sp.; assembly: GCF_947492715.1. Classification (GTDB taxonomy): domain Bacteria; phylum Bacteroidota; class Bacteroidia; order Flavobacteriales; family Flavobacteriaceae; genus Psychroserpens. The sequence goes on along the minus strand of NZ_CANLNS010000002.1, from coordinate 154,912 downwards.
CATTTCGTAAGGAAAAATACTTTGCAAAAAAAAGGGAAATTTAGTTGTTTTTTTTAATTATTTGTATAGATTTGCTTATCTAACGTTAACTAAAAACCCAAAAAATGAAAACAAAGCCTACTTTATTTATCGTTGTTTTTTTTCTGATGGTTAGCTTCGGTTTTGCTCAAAAAAAGAATGCTCCAATTAATATGATCAGTGGAAAAACAAGTATATCCAAATATCATAGTCATGAAGAATTAGGTAAAATGTCTAAAGGCGCATTACTTAATCTCTATATAGAGCGTATAGAAGTTATTGTAAATATCTTACCAAATATTGCTTTTGCTACTAAGCCCGGTGTAACCATGGAATCTCTGGGTATCCCGGAAACTAAAGACAATAAAAAAGCACTGGAAGATAACAGAGAGGCATCTGTAGAATACTTTGATAGTACTGTCGAGTTTCAAAAGAAAATATTGCCTTATTCTGATACACGCGATTTAATAGCTGCGATTATGTTTTATGAAGAAACCTTAAAATCTTTGCACACTTATAACGATTACAAAACAGATTAGTTTTATTACTTATAAATTCAATTTAACCTCAACTTTTTAGTTGAGGTTTTTTTGTGTCTTATCCAAAATACTTAAGTGATTGATTTGTTGTCAGTTAGTCGTTTAAGTTTAATTCATTAAAATAACCTCTGTTTTTGTAGGAAAAAGAATACGGCATGTCAAAATACATGTATTTCGTCGATATTTTTTGCATTTCATAAGTATTGTTCATATGTTTGGTATATATATTTTAGCGCCCACTAATCTAAACAAATACGAATTTAACCACTATGAAAAAAATTACTCAAATTGCACTTTTATTTTTAGTAGTGTATGGCAATACATTTGCCCAGCAAGAGAAAGGAATTATTGGCTATAACAACTGGCTAAATCCTTGGACAGAATTCAAACCAAACAAGGTTGAATATGGTAAACCAACCAAAATACTAAGTGGTAATATTACCAAAGACACAAAACTGCTTAAGCGAGATATCTATCTTTTGCTTGGCGATGTATTTGTAACAGACAGTACTACACTTTCTATAGAACCTGGAACTGTTATTCTTGGTGATTTTAAAACCAAAGGCTCTCTTACTATTAGCAACGGTTCGAAAATTATTGCTGATGGTTCTCACACCGATCCTATTATTTTCACATCTAATAGAAGCGTGAAGAAACCTGGAGATTGGGGAGGCGTCTTTATTTTAGGAGATGCACCTACCAATAAGTATGGTAATGAATCTTCATTAAACTATGGCTTAGTTCCAAGTGCTGCAAAAACAATAAGCTATGGAGGGAATAATCCTGCTAGTTATTCAGGCGTATTGCGTTATGTACGTATCGAATATGCTGGAAAAAGAACTAGAGATTATGGGTATTTTAATGGACTTACATTAGCTGGTGTTGGTCAACAAACCATTATAGAGAATATCATGGTAAGTTATTGCGAAGGCAATTCATTTAATATATTAGGTGGTGATGTCATTTTAGATAAAATGGTATCGTATAAATCTAGCATAAATGACTATGAATTTAATTACGGAGCGCAATGCCAATTAAATAATTCACTTGCCATAAGGTCTCCATACGTATCTGGTGCCGAAACATCAAGATGCATGTACGTCTTGGCACATGATCTAAAAGAAGAAGCCGATTTTTCTAAAAGACAAACGTTTGTTGACGCCGAAAATTTAACCTTAATAAATCTAAGCTCTGATCTTAAAAATGACATCAAAGTTGGTCTCGTTAATGAAGCTATATTTATTGGAGAAGATGCCTCATTCAGTATTGATAAAAGTGTTATTTCTGGATTTAATCCTGCTGTGATTTTCGATAGCAAAATAAAAATCAACAGTGAGAATCTCGAAAAAATAAAATTTACTCGAACCTATTTCAATAATTGCAAGGGAAACATTTTTGTTGAAAATGTCGCTAACAATGAAGATTTAGAAAACTGGTATGGAAACAGAGCATTTAATAATGTGTATTCTAAAGGGCCAGATTCTGAAACCTTTATTGATGTAGAAAATTTAAAGCGTCCAGATTTCAGATTAAGAATCAATAGAATTATTGCTTCTAATGATATTGAAGATGATGACGATTAAAATATTTAAAATTAGCTATTAATCTCAATACGAATTAAAACAACCAAGCTTATAGAAAAAAAATACGCCCCAAACTAAATGTACTACCTAAATTCCCTATATAAATTCCTTTTAGGATTTTGTTTATTTGTTCTTGTTTCACAAGAAAAAGTAAATGCTCAGATTGTTATTGGTTCACCCAATCTTGGGTTTAGTCAAGCTTGTGCTAGCGATTCTTTTAATACGTTTAGCGCAACTTTTGTATTCTCTCCAGAAAATGGATTGAACCCATCAAACCAGTTTACAGTTGAAATGTCGGATGCTGATGGTGATTTTTCAGACCCTACTGTCGTTTATACATCTACAGCAGGCTCTATAACAACATCTCCGGCTACTGTTAATTTTTCAATACCAACTACTGCTGCTGGGGAAAACTATAAGATTAGAATAAAAAGTAGTGCTCCAGTTGCTACGAGCTCTGGTTCTAGCACTTTTGCCGCTTATTATAAACTACAAGATTCGCCTTTTACCATTAATAATTTGGTGTCAACTGGAGCATATTGTTCTGGTGGAAGTTATCTATTAACTATTGATAATCCTGGTAATGGCACCAATGATTCACCACTTAACTACCCCTCACTTACATATAATTGGTTTAAAGAAACGGGGCCAACGACTTCAGTTTTTGTGTCTGAAGGTCCTACTCTATCTGTAAGTGAAGAAGGAACTTACTTTGTGGAAACAAACTACGGAACATGCACATCCGATTCATTTTCTAATCGTGTTACAATTAGTGAAGTAACTAATGGTGAAGCCAATGCAGGAATAGCTTCAAGTTTAGGCAATCCATTTTGTCCAGGTCAAGGTGCTACAACATTAAGTACTATTGGAGGCAATAGCTATCAATGGTTTAAGGATGGTAATATTATTCCTGAAGCTACCAATCAAATGTATCAGGTAGATGAATCTGGTACTTATGCTGTTCAAGTAGATTTAGGAGATTGTTCTGCTTCTGGAACCATTGAGCTTGAAAGCGAACTATTTGATGGTTCAATTAATGTTTCAGAAACAAATACTATTGAAGATGGTGAGACCTTATCTGTAGTCGTAACTACATCTGCTATAAATCCCGAATTCAAATGGTACTTAAATGACGTTTTAATTACAGGTGCTATAGATGACAATTATGATGCTGGTGAATTTGGAAGCTATAAAATCGTGGTCAACGAAACTGTTGGATGTATTGGGTCAAGAGCGTTTTTATTCGAACTTAATGAAGCCTTGGATCCTTTTCCTGAAGTCGGAAATATACCAAATGTTATAAGTCCGAATGGCGATAATATTAATGATACTTGGGTTATTCCTACCAGATATGTAAGTGGCACTAACACCGAGGTATTGATTATGACCAATCGAGGAAAAGTGGTCTTAAAAACAAATAATTATTTAAATAATTGGCCCGAGAATGACTTAGGCCTTACAAGTATCAATAAAGTATTCTATTACGTAATAACAACTGAAAATAACGAAACTAAAAAAGGTTCAATAACAATTGTGAAATAATATGAAAACATATATGTTGGTTTTAATATTATGTTTCTGTTCTATACAGATGTTCTATTCTCAAGAAGATGATGGGGTAGTATCATTGAGCCTTCCTGTAAGAAATTCACTAACATTTAATCGTTATACAATTAACCCTACGTTTAGCTTTGTTAGAGAGCAAACCAAATATATTAGTATTTTCAATAAAAGAGAATGGATCCAATTTGAAGATGCTCCACTCACCTACTTAGCCAGTTATTCTGGGCGATTTGGAGAAAATATTGGAGCAGGATTAGGAGTGTTTCAACAAAACTATGGTGTTTTAACAACATTTGGTGGTGTTGCAAATTTCGCATATAATGCTCAATTGGCACGTGACAGCAACTTAACCTTTGGGTTAAATATTGGGGCTTATAAAAGTGGTGTCAATACTGGAAATGTTATAACAAATTTTGATGATCCATCACTACAAAATGTTCCTGAAAACTTCCTGTTAACTGTAAGTCCAGGGATTAATTATGGTCTAGTGTTTTTAGATTTTGGTCTATCAATAAACAACTTGGTAACTTATAACTCTACATCTTCAGCACTCATTGAAGATAATCCAGAACAAAGTATTCAAGCACATTTAATGTACACTGGATATATGAACAGCAGAGGCTTCTTTGATGAAAGTAAGTTTTCAGGTCTTATCAAATCTGAATTTAAAAAAGATGAAACAGTAATTTCTGCAATTGCTATGCTTACAGTTCCAAAAGGAATTTGGGCACAAGTTGGTTATAACAATGTATATGGAGCATCTGCAGGTTTAGGCGTTAACATTACTCCACAAATTGCCATTGAATATAATTATGAAAAAGCACTTGGCGATTTAACCGATTTCGGTCCATCGCACGAATTTACACTTGCTTATAGGTTTAAGAGCAAACAAAACTATGATTATAGTAGTGGTGATGAAATAAGTGGATTAATCTCTGGAAATAAAAGAAAGCCTGTCAAGTCAAACATATCTAAAGCACAAGCAGAAGCAAATCGTAAAGCCTCTGCTGAACGAAAAGCTGCAGCTCAAGACAAACTATTGGCAGAACAGAAGGCTAAAGAAGAAGCTGATACTCAAGCTAAATTATTAGCAGAACAAAAAGCCAAAGAAGAAGCTGATGCTCAAGCTAAATTATTAGCAGAACAAAAAGCCAAAGAAGAAGCTGATACTCAAGCTAAATTATTAGCAGAACAAAAAGCCAAAGAAGAAGCCGATGCTAAAGCTAGATTGTTAGCAGAACAAAAAGCTAAAGAAGAAGCTGATGCTAAAGCTAGATTGTTAGCAGAACAAAAGGCTAAAGATGAAGCTGATGCTAAAGCTAGATTGTTAGCAGAACAAAAGGCTAAAGAAGAAGCCGATGCTAAAGCTAGATTGTTAGTAGAACAAAAGGCTAAAGAAGAAGCCGATGCTAAAGCTAGATTGTTAGCAGAACAAAAGGCTAAAGAAGAAGCCGATACTCAAGCTAGATTGTTAGCTGAACAAAAAGCTAAAGAAGAAGCTGATGCTAAAGCTAGATTGTTAGCAGAACAAAAGGCTAAAGAAGAAGCTGATGCTCAAGCTAGATTGTTAGCAGAACAAAAAGCTAAAGAAGAAGCTGATGCTCAGGCTAGATTATTAGCAGAACAAAAAGCTAAAGAAGAAGCCGATACTCAAGCTAGATTGTTAGCAGAGCAAAAGGCAAAGGAAGAACGTATTTCAAATCCACAAGATGAGATTGGAAAATCAATGTATGCGCTTACTCAACAAGCAGAAGATGCTAAAGTGACTCAAAACGAATTACTTAAAAAGTTTGATGATATCGTAGCGATTAAGGATAAAGACCTTAAAGATCTTAAAGAGGAAAATGATTTAAGCGAACAAGGTATAGCAGTTAAACCTAGACCTTTCAAAAGTATTACTGCCGAAAACAATGCCTTAAATGCGATCAAGTCAGATTTAGATGCAGCCATTAAAACAAGAGGTGATAACATCAAAAAGTTAAAAACGCTTTATGAAGATAAATATCAGGCAGATACGTTGATAAATGATGATGTATATCTCTATTATCAAAAAGCTTTAAAACGTTTAGAATCTGAACAACTAAAAGCAACAGAAGCTAGAACCAATTTAGAAACAAGATTAGAAGACATTAGAGTGGCTACTGAATTTGAGAGAAGACGTCGAATAAAGCGTGCCGCTTTTGACAACGAAGATGAACGTTATGCACAAGACAGAACAACACTTGAAAATATCAAGCAATCAACTGCCTTAAGCAGCACCCCTATAAAATCAGAAGATTTTGATTTCGGTGAAAAACAGAGTGATAACATTCAAATATTAGAGAATGTAACAAATGTTGAAAAAGGATATTATTTGATACTTGCTGTGCATAGTGATGTTGAAAAGAGAAATGAATTTTTAAGAAAAGTTGTTGCTTCTGGACGTACAGATATTGATTTCTTTTATGATGTGAACACAAGTAAATATTACATCTACTATGATAAGTTTGATAATATAGAAGCTGCAAATGAGAAATTAAAATCAAAAGGAAGCAGACCATATAATAGCAAAATGTCTATAGCAAAAATTGAAAATTAAGAACGAATATAACTAAGGCTCCATTCCTTATTTCTGAAAGCCTCACTGATGAAAAAGGAATAACAAATATTAAATATTATGAAAAGACCTACATTTTCTAAAATCACCATCATTGCATCAATACTATTTTTTGGTCTTCAGTCATATGCCCAAAATTATGAGCCCTTTACTCCTCGATTTGATCAGGATTTAAAGGGAGATATCGTACTTATAGGAAATAACATACTTGGGCCAGATAACAATGCTTTTAATGATAACTCTGTTTACAACCACAATGTTGACATGCAATATATCGACATTGATGGGGATGCTACAACGTTCAGTTCTTCTAGTGCTGACTTAGAAATTCCTAATCCGAATTGCTATCAAATTATCTATGCCGGTTTATATTGGGGAGCTGTAAATCCAGGAGATGAACCTATAACTGATGTTAAATTTAAAGGGCCCGTTGGAGGCTATAACGATATTCAAGGAACAATTATTTATGATGCAAATGGAACGACTGTTGATGGTGGAGATAGTTTTTCATATGCCTGCTTTGCAGATGTAACATCTATTGTAACCAGTTTTGGTTCTGGTGTTGATTTAGGAACATATACAGTTGCTAATGTTTCTTCTGCATTAGGAGAAACTGCTACATTTGATCCTTATAATGGTACTGGTCAATCCGCAGGATGGTCTTTATTTATCGTTTATGAAGATCCAACATTGCCAGGTAAATCAATTACAAGTTTTGACGGATTTAGTGCTATTAGTGTTCCAGGTAACAATCCTAACTTAGATATTCCTGTTGATGGTTTTAGAACTGTCCCTGCTCCTGCTCCTGTAAGAGCTAATTTTGCTTTTGCAACCTTGGAAGGAGATAGTCCTATTTTAGGAGATAGATTACGACTAAATGGCGTTAGTTTATCAACAGTAGATCGCCCTGTAACCAATTTCTTTAATAGTTCGGTAACACAATTAGATGCGACACCCGTAAATAATAGGGTTCCTAACAGTACAAATACTTTAGGTTTTGATACTGGAGTAATTGCAATTCCTAACCCTGGAAATTCAGTTATTGCCAATGATGCAACTTCTGGCGTCATTAGATTAGAAACAAGTGGTGACACCTACTTTCCATATTTCTTTGCCTTCGCAGTTGAAATTATAGAGCCCGATATTGTGCTCACGAAAATTGTAGAAGATGACGCAGGTAATGATATAGGTGGACAAATTGTCGATCTTGGAGCGTCTTTAAATTACGTTATTGGTTTTCAAAATACAGGAAATGATAATGCAACAAATTTTATCATACGTGATGTACTTCCTGTTAATATTATATTCAATTACCCTGACGATTTAGTGCTCCCTCCTGGTGTATCGGTTGTTAGTTATGATCCTGTAACAAGAGAACTTGTGCTTAGTATTGAGGATTATCTTGTTGAAGAAAATGATCCTGTATATGAAATCAGAATTGAAGTACAGGTTGTAGATACTTGTAATGAACTCGCAGATGCGTGTTCTAATATTATCAATAACCAGGCATTTGCAACATATAACGGATTCTATAACCCGACATTTCAAATTTCGGATGATCCTAGTTTAAATAGTAATACAGGATGTTTATTAACACCACAAGCAACCAATTTCTTAGCTGATCTTGATTGTGTGTTTTCAGAAGAAATAATTCTCTGTGGATCTAGTGTAGAATTAACGGCTGCAGATGGTTATGACTCTTATTCTTGGTCTACCAGCCCTACAGGAACACCTGTAATTGGGACAACACAAACGATTACTGTTACTGAAGTGGGAACTTACTATTCATTTAATACAGCTATTGCGCCTTGTCAGTCTATTGAACAAGAATATGTTGTAGCATTATTTGGAGGTGATATAGAAAACCCTGTGATACCTTATGCAGATGAAGTAGTAACTTGCCCTAACGATGGGAAACTATTACCAAATATATTTTTATGTGGTGCCAATGACTCTAGATTTATTCAAACCAATATTTCTGGAGCATCCTCTATTATTTGGGAACAATTGGATGAATCTAGTTGCCCAGCCGTATCAGATCCAGATTGTGCAAACGAAGACGATACCTGTACGTGGAATGAAGTTGGTACAGGCCCCGATTTCTTAGCTGATACATCAGGTCAATTTAGGTTAACCATAAATTATTCAGGTGGTTGTTTTGTTCAGTTTTATTTCAATGTATATCAAAACTTATTAAACCCAACAGTCATTGCTACAGATATTATTTGTACAACTCCAGGAACAATAACAGTAAATGATGTTCCTTCTGGTTATGAGTACAGTTTAGACGACATTAACTACCAACCTAGTAATGTTTTTACGGTTAATGCGCCTGGAACTTATACTGTATATATTAGACAAATAGGTGTGCCTACAAACCCATGCGTTTTTACTGTACCTGATGTTCAGATTAGAGATCGTGATTTTAGTGTGTCAACATCAATACTTCAACCGCTTTGTAATGGAGATTTAGGCAGTATTCAATTAGCAGCGAATGATGTAGACCCACAATATACCTTCACACTTCATGAAGGCGGAACACTAGTGAATACCGTTGGTCCTATTATTGAAAACACATATATTTTTGCCAATTTAAACCCAGGAACTTATACGGCAACAGTTGAAACTGAAAATGGATGTTTCTATACTGAAGATGTCACTATAGTTGAACCACCATTATTAACTGTTACAGCCGCTATTACTATACCATTGACTTGTACAGATGGTGAAATTACCGTATACCCAGAAGGTGGCACACCTCCATATTTCTATTTTGTAAATGGTTCAACAGATTTTCAGACTGTACCAGAAATTATTGTGACTACGGCAGGAGTATATGACATCACAGTTGTAGATTCTAATAATTGTAGCGCGAGTACTTCTATTGTAGTTGATCCATTACCAGAGCCTGAATTTAATATTTCAACAACAGACATAGCTTGTTCTGGTACTACAGGCGAGATTTCTATTAACGTTACGGCTAGTAATGGCTATAGCCTTGAGTATAGTATTGATGGTGGGAATTCATTTTTTAACTCACCAATTTTTACAGGACTTGCCCCAGGTGATTACGATGTAGTTGTTCAGTATTCTATTGGTGCTTCAATATGTGATAGTACACCACAAACCGTATCAATTATAGCAAATGATGCCATTTCAGGTACCGCAGAATTGACTACCGATTACACCTGTAATTCTGATGCAACAATAACTGTGACTGGAGTCACGGGAGGAGCCCCTCCTTACACTTACAGTATTGATGGCGTTAATTTTCAATCAAATAATGTGTTCACTGGTTTAACAGCTGGTACTTATACGATTAGTGTACAAGATACCAATAGTTGTACCGCTGTGATCAACGATATCACAATAGAACCATTAAACCCTCCAACCGATTTAATGTTTGATAACTCACCTATTACTTGTCCTTCAAACACAACTACTGTGACTATCACTGGTACAACAGGAGGTACAGGAGTTTTAGAGTATCAAATCATTGCACCAGCTGCTAATGCAACACCATATCAAACATCAAATAGTTTTACTGGATTAGAACCAGGAACTTATACATTTCAAGTAAGAGATGAAAATGATTGTATTTATAACGAGTCATACACTATTGATCCTATACCTACACCAACAGTAAATGTTGTTTTATCACAAGACTTAAATTGTACGGTATCACCAGATGCCATAATTACTGGTAATATTACTGGAACTGCGCCATTTACTTACGCAGTATCCATTAATAATGGAGCCTATACCTCATTAGGAACTACAGGAACACCATTCACTTATACAACAGCTACAGATGGGACTTATCAATTTCAAATTACAGATGCAAACGGTTGTATAGCAGAATCGAGTATTATTACTATAAATCCATTGTCTCTTCCAGATATTAGTGCTGTTGTTGAGAGTCAGCCTATTCTATGTAATGGTGATTCAAATGGTGCGATCGATGTAACAATTGACACTTCGGTTGGAACGCCTCCGTTTACAATTAATGTAAATAACGACACAACAGCAACAAATTATGGTACACAAACCTCAGGTTTGCCTGCAGGATCATATACTGTTACAATAACAGACGCCAATTCTTGTACTGCAACAGAAACAATAGTCATTACCGAACCTGATGCCATAATATTAGATTACGACACCGTAGATATCACTTGTGGACCAGGCGGAGTTTCTCAAGGATCAATTATAATAAATTCTGTTACTGGAGGTACGGCTCCTTATAATTATTTCGTAACTGGAAGTAATAACTATTCTAACTCTGAGCTTAATGCAACAGGATCAACATCTGTTAGTTTTGATGTTGTTGATTTTGGATTATATGAAATCAATATTGTAGATTCTAATGGTTGTTCTGTATTAGTTCAAGATGTATTGGTAGCTTCTCCTCCAACCGATTTAGATATTAATGTTACTGCAACTGTCGATTGTTTAACGGGTGGTGAAGCTGTGGTTAGCATAGGATCAACATTAAGTAGTTCAGGACCATTTCATTTTAGTATTTATCAGGGTCCAATATCTGTTTATCCTAATCCGATTGGATCATGGATTCCAGAAGACGCACCAGGAAGTCAATCTGCAACGTTTACAGGTTTAACACCTGGAGTAACCTATACATTCATCGTATATGATGAATCTACTCTTTGTAGCTACTATGAACCTGCTACAACACCAATACCAACGAATTCAACATTAACTCTAAGTGCTATAAGTTCAAACAACATAACATGTACAGGAAGTGACGATGGTAATGTTACGTTTACGATTAATAGTGTTTATGGTGTAGCAACTACCGTTAATTATGAAATTTTCGATGCATTAACTTTAATTTCAACAGGAGTAACAGGATCTGGAAATGTTCCAGCTAATGGAACGTTATCAGTGACAAATTTAGGTCCTCTGCCTTTTGGAAATTACTTCGTGTCAATAACCGAAACATCTGGTCCAAATTCTGGCTGTGGTGTAGTTACCGCTCCATTTAACATTACCGAATCGGCTATACTTTTAGACTTAAATGTATTTATAGACCAAAATGCAAACTGTAACGCCAACTCAGGAGTTATTAGTGCTATTGCTCAAAATGGTACTGCTCCTTACCAATACCAAATTACAACAACACCTGCAGCACCATTAGATACAGATCCTGCATGGGCTTCTGCTAGTACATTTAACGTAGACGCTGGGAACTATTATGTTCATGTTTTGGATGCCTATGGATGTATTATTTCTAGTCCGGTAATTGTATTGCCTATGGATCAAACACCTATAATCTCGGCAGTTGTTAATAATTTATGTACTGTGACCGAAGGAAATTTTGAAATGGATGTTACTTTAGATACAGCAGGTATAGCTCCTTATAGTTATAGTATTGATGGAGGTGCCTTCCAAACATTGTCGGCATCATTTACAATTTCAAATTTATTTTCTGGTACACACACCGTAGAAATACAAGATGCCAATGGTTGTGGAAATTTGATATCTGTAAACATCCCAGAACCATTAACAATAACTCCGAGTGCGACTGCTTTACCAACTTGTAACAATGACGATGGAGAAATTACGATTGCAACTTCAGGAGGTTCAGGATCTTTTACATATAGTATCAGTCCTAATCCAGGATCAATTAATTTAATTGGAGATACCTATTCTGGTGTACCATCAGGAATTTATACAATAACAATAACAGACACAGTAACATCTTGTACTGGAGAGGTTACAATCTCCTTACCTGAAGCTGTAGCGCCATCTATTTCAACATCTCCAACAGGTTTAACTTGTTTTGCTGATAACTCTGGTGCTTTTGATATTAATGTGATTGGATACTCAGGTGCATATACCTATGAAGTTTTAGACAGTTTAGGTGCTTCGGTATTTGGAGTAGTAAATGCTAATACATCAACAAACCCAATAACGGTTACAGGGATGTCTGCTGGAACATTTTCAGTAGTAATAACTGAAACTGAGAGTCCATTTTGTACTGCCAATTCTACTGTGGTAATCGCATCTCCTGCAGAGGCTTTAACCTTGGTTGCAAACGAAACGTCAAACGTAACTTGTGACAATAGTCAAGGAACAATAACTGCTGTTGCAACAGGTGGTTGGGGAGATTACGAATATGAGCTTACAGGACCAATTACGGTTCCATATTCTTCAAATAGCACGTTTACAGATTTATCAGCTGGAAATTATACAGTAAACGTAAGAGATGCTGAAGGCTGTATGGTTTCAGTAAATGTAATTTTGGCTGAACCGAACCCAATTAATGCAACATTTACGCCGAGTACGACATTACTTTCCTGTTTTGGAGATCAAAATGCGTCAATAAGTATTACAAATGTAACTGGAGGTCAAGGAGCAGAATATATTTACACTTTAAATACTATTTTGCCTACACCTAATAGTTCTGGCCCGCAGACATCAAATGTCTTTAGTAATTTAGGAGCAGGAACATATTCGGTTACAATCACAGACAGTTATGATTGTATATTAACATCTGTTGATATAACTATTAATGAGCCAACTCCTGTTGATGCTAGCTTAGTTGTGGCTTCAACTCAAACATGTTTAACAGAAGCAACACTTACTTTAAGTGCCAGTGGTGGAACAGGTGCCTATTCTTACAGTAATGATATTTCATTTAGTACTGTTTTAGGAACATTTAACTCATCTACAACATTCTCTGTACTTCCGGGCACATATCAATATTATGTTAGAGATGCTAATGGATGTATTGCCAATGTTTCTAATGAGATTACTATTGATCCACTTCCTGAACTGGAAATTAATTTACAATCTACAAATCCAAGCATTAATTGTGCAGGTGATAACACAGGTACTATAGTTGCGACAGCGTTAGGTGGACTTGGCGATTATGTTTATACCTTAGAGGACACTTCAGGTAATACTTTACCCGCAACACAAGATAGTCCAGGAGTATTTACAGAACTTATTGCTGGTACATATGTTGTTAATGTTGTAAGTGGTGACTGTAATACAGCGTCGGCTCCAATAACAATTACTGAGCCAACGGCTCCATTAGAAGTTGATTTTGTTGTAAATGATGTTACCTGTAGTGGTAATAATGATGGTGTTTTAGAGATTAATGCTTCTGGTGGAACAGGGATTATTAAATACGCAATATCACCACAGTTAGATCAATTTTTTGAAACTAACATTTTTGAAAACTTAGCTCCTGGTACTTACGATGTCATTGTACAAGATGTTTTGGGTTGCTATATCACTTTTGATTTTACAATTAATGACCCTCAACAAGTTATTCTAAGTATTGTTCCTGATTCACTATTTGAGGAAACTTGTGAAGGTGAAGGCAATGGAGAATTTAGTATAGACGTTTCTGGTGGAAGTTTACCATATAGCGTGAGTTTAGATAACTATGATGGGCCTTATACGACAGGGGCATCTGGCCAAACTATTTTTGATTTCACCAATTTAGGTGGTGGCGATCATACAGTTTACGTTAGAGATGCTCAAGGTTGTGAATCTGAATGGAATATTACATTTCCAGAATCAGTAAGTATTAACCCGATTGTAGATATTGAATATGTTTGTGAAAACAACGCGCTAAGCAATATTGTTACTGTTACAGTTGATGAAAGTATTACTGATCTTTCTCAGCTAGATTATTCATTAGACGGAGGTCCTTATCAAATAAGTAATGTTTTTACCGACGTTATTCCTGGGACAGATCATTATATCGATGTTAGACATACAAATGGTTGTATCCAAAGAACAGACCTATTTGATATTGAAGATTATGCACCTCTATCCTTAGTGCTTGTCGAGGGAGACGAAGCTGGTGAAATCATTGCTAATGCAGCTGGCGGAACAGGAATTTATCAATATACTTTTGAAGGTGAAGACTATGGTGACACAAATATATTTTATGTTACCGAGTCTGGTGTATATACAGTTGTTGTAACTGATAGTGCAGGTTGTCAAGCTACTGCAGTAATTGAGTTAGAAATATTAGGACCTTGTATTCCTAATTATTTTAGTCCTAATGGTGATGGTGTTACCGATACGTGGTCACCAGGATGTACGGAAAATTTTCCAAACCTAACTTTTGATATTTTCGATAGATATGGTCGTAAGGTAGCCACTTATCGTGTAGGTGAATATTGGGACGGTAGATATAATGGAACAGAGCTTCCAACGGGTGATTATTGGTATGTAGTACAACCAAATAATCCAGCCGTAGCAAAAGAGTATGTTGGGCATTTTACACTTTACAGGTAATGATACCGAAGAATTTAAACAAATTTCAAATGAAAAATTTTAAACTATATATTCTCTTATTTTTCTGCTCATTTAGCTATGGGCAAGAACTAAATTTACCTGTTTGGACACAGTATTTAGCCGATAACGACTTTATTGTGTCGCCTACTTATGCAGGAATTGGAGACTATTTTAAAGTTAGAGCTAACGGACTTACCCAATGGGTAGGAATTAAAAATGCACCAGATAATCAAGCACTATATGCCGATTTCAGGATCGCAAATCAATCAGGTGTTGGTGTATCAATGTATAATGACAAAAACGGAAACACACGCCAAAAAGGTGTTAAGTTTTCATATGCTCACCATATTATTCTAGATTATACATCAAAGCAATATTTGTCATTTGGAATGTCTTACAACATTAATAGTTTCAGAATTGATATTGAGAACTTTCAGCCTACTGCAGAAATTCCAATTGTTGATCCCAGTATTACTGATGATAGATCTGTAACTAATCACAATTTTGATGTAGGTATGTTGTATCGATGGAATCGTTTCTATTTTAGTTTCAATGCTAACAATATCTTAGAGAAAAAGATTGACGATTTTACGGGATTTGAACCTAATAATCTTCTGAATTTTCAGGCTTACACAGGTTATGTATTTAATAATAAACGAAATAATAGTGTAGAGTTTGAACCTTCAGTCTTCTTTCAACTATTTAATAGTGATGGGCGTTCGGCAACCGATATTAACTTTAAATACAGAAAATTTAATAGAGCTGGTGATTATTACTGGGTTGGTGGATCATACCGCTTTTTAAATGATCAATTTTTAAAACCTCTTAACTTTGGTCCTATGGCAGGTGTTATGAAAAATAAATTATACTTTGCTTATTCTTATCAGCTTACAATGAATGATCTTTCAGGATTTAACTCTGGAACACATAGTATTACCATAGGTTTAGATTTCTTACAAGGCATTAGTAATTGTGCTTGTACAAAAGGAACCAGTTATAGAAAATATAAGAATAACGGAAACAATCGTAATTAAGGTTCTTAAGTATTATACTTTATACTTTATACTTTAAGCTACAAAATTAGTTAGGACACTCATAACATTGGTTACTCCTTCTACTGCTTCAGGGTTTGAACGAATAGCCTCAGACGCCGAATCTACAATAGTTTGCCAACCTAATCCAGCCGTAAAAACAGGAATTAATTGCATCCATTTAGGCCTGTTTGCATCGAATGCAGTTCTATAAACTGTTGGAAAAGCAACGACTGATACAATAAGAGCGAATACTATAAAATAGTAATCTTGATAGACTTCACCTGGAGTACCAAAGTTTTTCACTTCTTTATAGAAGGCATAAAACGGTTGAATTAATACACCTGCAAAAAGTGCTAACCACTGAAAAATGGCTTTTGGGCCACTTTGTGAATTGTCGTCTTCTGTATCAGATTTAAAAATTGAAGTATTAGCTTGATCTCTGTAAAGTGAAAAGTAGTTTTGTGAAGCCATAATAAATTGATTTAAGTTATACGTATAAATAGTTTTACAATAAACCATCGTTATATGAGATGGTCATATGTATTGGGCTAAAATGTCTTAAATAGGGAAAGGCAAACTACTGATTACGCATCAATTGTATCAAATATAGTGATTTTTTACAAAATATTTACAACTGCTCCAATGAGCTAACTAACTTCCAATTTGTAACCAACACCATGCACATTAGTGAGCTTAATGGCACTATCATCCTTTAATTTCTTACGTAATTTTGAAATATAAGTATCCAAACTTCTGCCAACAAAAACGCCATTATCTTCCCACACTTTTTTTGTAAGTTCGTCTCTTTTAATGACTTGATTTGGGTGTTTCACGAAAATTTCTAAAAGCTCACATTCTTTTTTGGATAAGCTAATTTCTTCAGCTTCCTTTATCAATTTGTTTTGCTCAGGGTAAAATTGAAAACGACCAATTGTAGTGTAGTTAGTATTTGGACTGTCCTGAATACTTTTATGTTTGCTCCTCGAATACAACACATCAATAACGCATAACAGGAAAATTCCAATAAAAATATAAGACAAGACTTTTCTATTTATAAAGGCCGAAACACGTTTCGTAAATTTAACAGTTATGATATAACAGCCATTTGGTAAATATCGTCCTCCACAAGGAATAATAGTGCTTTCTTCATCTGCATTCATTTGATAGCTATATGCTACTTCTTCATCAGAGCATTGCAATACTTCTACTCTATAATATCTAGGCAGACGCGATTTTGCAAATGTACTGTCTACAATTGAAACTAATTGACTAGGTTCAAATGTTAGCTCATTTTGAAAGGATACTTGATATTTAGAATGATCTACTTCTAATACGGGTAAAATTAAAGACGTTGAATCCTTGTTAGCCAATAACAATCTGTTACCTACTTCACGCAAAGCTATTTTTGTACGCTCCACAAAAGCCTCATTTTTGGAGGTAGAATCAGATAGTATCCACCCTAACGCCACAAGTATGAGCACACCAACATAAGTATATACCTTGTTCTTCTTCATAATTCCTGTAAATAACATACAAATTCCCGACTTTTTACAACTCTTGACACTTCTTTTACACTTTTTTGACACTTTTTACGAAGACCACCAATAGTTTTATCATCAGAATTAATTTAAAACACAAAGTTATGAAAACATGTATATCATTATGTATTGCAGCTATTGGACTTATATCATTTAGTTATGCTCAAGAAAAATTAGAAATAGACACTTCTTTAAGCCAATTAAAATGGTCTGGAGAATATACCTTTTATTTTGGTGGCCACGATGGTACAATAAATTTTAAAGAAGGCTATTTCGTTAAGTCCGAAGATGTCATTACAGGAGGCGAGTTTGTCATAGACATGCATTCTATTAAATGTGACGATATTAAAACTGCTGATGCCAATAAAAGCCTTGTTGACCATTTGAAAGACCCAGATTTCTTTGATGTTGCAAAGTTTCCAGAAGCCAAACTAAAGATTAATAGTGTAAACTATCATGATCCCACTCACATGAAAATTTTTGCCGATTTAACAATAAAAGGTATTACATTGCCAATAGATTTTCAAGCTGAAGTTGATTTTCATAAAGCACAAATGACAACAAAATTTAAAATTGACCGAATGCGCTGGGGAATTAGTTACAATAGTAAGATGAGAGATGGTGCTATTTCTGACGCTATTGCTTTTGAAGTTACACTAAACTTAAAAAAAATCAATAAATGAAACGAATACTCTTTGTCATCATACTTCTACTCTATAGTTTTACTGGCTTTGCCCAAGAAGAACAGGAAAAAGGAGCCTTTACGTCAGATACGACTTGGTTGAAAGAAATCATTAAATTTCCAATTAGTTTTGCTCCAGAAATTAAATACGAAGGTTATGAAGATCTTAGATTTGCCAAGAAATGGAGAGATAAAGATCACCCAGATTTTTGGTGTTATACATTTGTTTGGCATATTGAAGGTATTCAAAAATTTACAACTCAAGGTTTAGAAAAAGATTTAGGATTCTATTATGACGGACTTATGAAAGCCGTAAACAAGAAAAAAGAGTTTACTGTTCCACAGACCACTGTCCTTATGGTAAATACTAAAGGCGCCGGTTACGATACTTCCGATTTCGTTGGTAAAATACATGTATACGACTCATTTAATACCGAAAAAATGATCACATTAAATGTATTGGCTAAAGTTATAAATTGTGAGAAAAACAACACATCAAACATTGTTTTTAGATTATCACCTAGAGATTTTGGTCAAGACATTTGGGAACGCTTTAAAGCTATAGAACTTAGAAAAGAGATATGTGATGACTAGCATTAGATTAATGATTATATTTATAAAATAAAGTCATTATAAATCTAAAATCTCGCATTATGAGCATAAAAAAGAATATACTAGTGTTAACCACTTTGTGCCTATCTATGGTTGTTTCATTATCTCTTGAAGCGCAAAATGACACAGCCCAAACACAAGATTATAGCTCAGATTCTAAAAGTCCGCAAGCACTAATAGACGCGTATTATGATTGTATTTCTGGTCCAATTGGAGATGTACGCGACTTTGAGCGTTTAAGACATATGTTCCATAAAGATGCACGCCTAATATATAGCTATTGGAATGAAGACTCAAGTAAGGCTAATCTTATGATTTTTGACACTATTGATGCGTTTATTGATAAATTGGGCTATCTTGATAAAAAAGGATTTTATGAACATGAAATTGCTAATATTACGCACAGTTTTAGCACAGTAACCCAAGTATTTAGTACATATAAGTATCGTGCTGAAGACAATAGTATCCCAAAAGGTCAAGGTATTACCAGTTACGATTTATTCTTTGATGGCGAACGTTATTGGATTATGTCTATGTTTTGGGCTGCAGAAAATGACAAATATAAAATCCCTAAAAAATATCTTAAAAACTAATCTAATTATATTATATGCCAAGTATCCCATGCCCGAAATGTAAAACACCTCTTGCGTTTGAATTACCTAAAGTGTTAGATGGAAAAACATTTACATGCAGTTCTTGTCAAACCGTTATTGCAATATCCTATGAAGACAATAAGCAATCGTTAGATAAAGCAACTGAAGCTCTGGATAAATTAAAAGATGAATTAGATATTGATTAGTTTATTTAATACTATTCCAAATATCTAAATACATTTTCCAGATGCCATCTATTTTTTTCCATACAATAACATATTTGCCTTTCCAAGAGACTTCTTTTCCATTTTTTAACAGTGTAGTACCTTCATATGTGCCATAATCATAGGCTTCATCTCCTAAAATTTTGATTTCGTTCGAAACCACTTTATGATGCTTTATAGAGACACCATCAGGTAATGTCCAATAGGCAATTATGTCTTTTGTTCCTTCAATAATATCTCTATTATTTGGAAATATCTTAGCATCATTTGTATATGAGGCTCCAATCATTTTATAATTAGAGTCTTTAATATATGTTGAAAATAATACCGTATTTTTTAATATGTGATCAATATCCTCTTTACCCCCTGTATAGGTTTGACTATAGGATAGTTGTGAAGTAAGTATCACTAATACTATTGAAAGTAATGATTTCATAATGTCTAAAATTTAATAATCGAAGTTACAATTTTATTAATAGAATTATTGGTGGTCTTGAGTTTCAAATAATGTCATAGTATAATCTAGAAGTTGGGTATTACCATGTTCTCCATGACCCGGAATCACAATTTTCAAGTCTTTATAATGAGACTTAATATTTTTAGCTGTAGTTGGCCATTCATTGGTATTGGCATCTTCTAAATTCCCTTTAGTTGCACCAAGTGATTTAATCAGACATCCTCCAAATAGTGCTTTTTCAGAAGGAATATATGCTACAACATTGTCTATGGTATGCCCTTCTCCAAAAAATGTGAGGCTAACTTTTTCTTTGCCAATGTATAGGTCTCTTGTTTTGTTAAATCCAGATTTTGGAACATAATTATTACGTTCTTTCGCTAATGCAATGGTCATTTCATTGGCTATAGAGTTGATGCCTTCATTATGAAATGCTTCTAAACCTCCCAAACAATCTACGTGAAAATGCGTTGGAACAACTGTCGTGATTTTAGATTGAAGGGAATCTTCAACCCACTGTATGAGTACACTAGACGCCTCATTGGATGTTGGCGTATCAAAAACTATAGCTTCATTGTTATCAATAAAAATAACACCATTACAAGAAACCTTAGTTCCGTTTTTTAAGTTAAGATAAGATCTATGAATAAACATATGGTCATTCAGTTTTGTAACCTCCAAAAGTTCGGTTTGGTAAACGATTTTAGGTTCAGGATGGTTGTGACAACAAGTAATAGATATAAATAGTAGTCCTGAGATAATTATAGAGCAAATTCGTTTATTGTATTTCATTTACAAAATATAAAGCCGTTCGAATCCTAAAGATAGCAAATATGCTTATTCTTCAAACAAATCACTAACAATATGCTGCTGATCTTCAGGTACAATATCTCTAAAATAAGAGAGTAAATCTTTGGTTGTAGCGTATCTGTATGTTTTTGTTTTTAATAGACCATCAGTAGTATTCCAATCTCTAATGAATTGCTTTATGGCTAAATTTACCTGTTGCTCTCCAACGACCTTTTGAAATTCATACATATTAATTACCCCTTTGGCATAGTATACATATTCTTGATTTTCAACCAAGGCTAAAGAAGGCTCCTCAAATTGTTCACGTACTTGCCCATCTTTATAAGTTTCTTTCTGAAATTCTAAAAACTGGAGCACTTTATCCTCGGAATAATAATGTTTCAAAACCATTACAGCTGCATATTGAGATAATGTCTCTAAGATGAAATGTTTGCCTTTAACATTTGCTGCCTCTACTTGCATTCCAAACCATTGGTGTGCAATTTCATGTGCTGTAACATAAAAAGCCATGTCAACATCAGTATGATCATCAATATCTAATATAAATCCTATCGATTCTGAAAAAGGTACAGTTCCAGGAAATGATTGTGCAAATTGAGCATATCTGGGGAATTCCATTATTCTAAGATGTTCATATTGATACGGCCCAAAATTCTTACTAAAATATGCTAATGATGATTGCATAGATGTCATCATTCTATCGACATTATAATCATGACCTTCATGATAATAAATTTCTAGGTTTACCGGATTAATATCTATGGATGAACTAGGTGTCCATATTCCCTTTTTAGTAATGTACTCACCAGAAACAACAGCATAAAAATTAATGATAGTCTGGTCTGTTTTATAGTGAAAGTAGTTTCGGTCATTTTCTGTCCATTGTCGTAATAAATTACCAGGGACAATAGCCGTTTGATCTTTATGAGTGCCAACAATCATTTCGAGTTGAATACCATCAGAATCGCTTCCTGAACGCGCTATACCTAATTCATTATAATCTTCTCTACTTGCTTTATTTAATCGCTTTGGTAAATTATTGTCTGCACGATCATCACTATCATTAAGTTCATATTTTTTATTGTAACCAATACTTGGGAAATCATTATTATTAAAAAATGTACCATTCTCTACAATGTTCTCATTAGAAGCATCGTGCTGAAAACCTCTAGTTCTATAGGTTTGCTTAAAGTTCATTTTAACCGAATCTCCTGGTTGCAATGCGTTTTGTAATTCATAAATAACATAATCATATGTTTTATAGGTATTGTTTGGAGTTGAGCCGCCTTCAAAAGTGACATTGTCTAGCGTAGTATTCGATTCAATTTGTTTTTGAATATGAACCTCTTTAATGACATGGTCTGTTGCATTTTTTAAGATATATTGACCTTCGGCCACATAGTGTCTCAACTCAGGATATAACTCAAGTTTCATATAAACATCTACCAGTTTTGGTTGTGGGATATATTCAAATTTTTTGAGTGTTTTTTCATAGGCTATTCTAAAATCTACAGCGTCCGCATCCGTCCAATAGATGTTTAAAACATTGGTGTTATAAAAAATAAAGCTGCCAAGTATAATGAATGCTATTGTAACGCCGCTGCTAAATTTCATAAGACGTGTACTCACCTTATGTCTAATCATCTTAATACGCCTCAATAATTGAGTCTCCATTCCTCTCACTAAGAGCAATGAAGAGATAACAAGGAGTAATATTCCAAATAGCATCCAATACGTTTTAATAAAGAGATATGGTTTTAAAAAATCACCATAACCATTCATATCAGAATAACTTCCTAGGGAACTTCCACCAAATAAGTAAAGGTTATGATTAAAACCTAGCACACCTAAGAAGACTATTAAAATGAATACTACAGTAACAATCATAATTCCAATAAACTTATGATTAACAAGAGCCTGCACAAAAAAAGACAAACATGTGTATAATGCTAAAAAGGGTAATATTTCTAAAAAGAAGCCATAAAAGTAGACTTGAAATTCGTAATTATAATAGCCATTCAGCGTTTGAAAAATAACTCCCGATAAAATCAAGGCCAACATCAATACGATATATATAAGGTTTAATCCAATGTACTTCCCTAAAACATTCATAAAACTAGACATTCCGGTGGCATCATAAATCAGATTTAATTTCGCACCTCTTTCTTTCCACATCAATTCTCCAGAATAAAATACCATGATGATAATAAAAAAGTAAATTGATGTTTCTTGGAGTTCTTCTACAATAAAATATGTAGCAGGATAACTATCTACGCCATATACAGTTCCAAGGTTAACAGAGTTAATTAAAATGATAATCATACCACAAATAACAATCCCCCAAAACGAAGGTTGTTTAAAAATGCTCACAAAATAAAACCATGAAAAATGTCTTAGTTGTTTCCATTTGCCTGCTATACTAGTTTGCACCTTAGTATTCGGTACTTTAATTAAACGACTGTCATAACTTTTTCCTGCATCTAAAGTTTGAACACGTTTAGACTTTGGCTGTCCTTTTTTAACGCTACTGAGGTTAAACTTTTTATAGCCATAAAACAAAATAATTAATCCCAATGTTATCCAAACCAATTTATTTATTAACAATAAGCCAATAAAAGGAATGCTTTGTATACACTTTTCAGATGGCGTCCAAGCGTCTGTTATTAGCGTTAATGTAGTTAATGAAAAAGGGTCTAAAATGGCCTGAATGGTATCGTTAGTAATTGCTTTGGTAAGCATGAACATAACAAAAAAGATAATACCTTGAGTGTATACAACGACCAGCTTCCTACTAAGTGTTCCAGAGACAAAAAACAATGCTGCTCCAAAAAATAGAATTGGTAGTGTGACTTGAACAAATGCGCTCAAATAGGTTAATATATTGAAAGGTAGTAAATCATCTGGTTTATGCCATGGCATAAACTCTCCAAGCATCAATCCAAAGAAAACTCCACTAAATACTATAACTAAAATGGCAAAAGAACCTAAGAATCTACCCATCAAATAATCTTTCTTACGTATAGGCGTTGAGAACATTAGCGATGCAATCTCATACTCAAAATCCCGCAACACCGAAACGCCCATAATCATTGATGCCAAAATCATAAAAATTCCGGTAATTGCTCCCATAGCTTTAGCAACAACAATTGGGGAATTCTTTTTCAAAACACCTAAATCGACACCTTGAAAAACAAAGTCCACACCTACAATAGAAAACAGAAATAAAAACAAAAAGAATACATAAGTATCTGCTCGTCTAATTCGATATTGAATTTCAAATTTAAAAATGTTGTACCACATGATTAAGAAATGGTTTTAAGGTTAGTGTTTTGATTAAAAATTTGTGCGAAGTATACATCTTCCAATTCGGCATTGATAAGGGAAAAACCATTTCCAGGATTCACATCACTAATGATATGAATAGTTGGCTGACCAAGAAATAGCTTTTCACTTATAACCTGATAATGCTGTCGATAAGATTCTAATTCAGATTTTTCAATTGTTTTTTTATAAACCTTTCCTTTTAACTCTTCAATTATTTTTAATGGATTTCCTTTTAGCGATACCTGACCCTGATTTATAATCGCCATATTGGTACAAAGTTCTTTAACATCATCTACAATATGAGTAGATAAAATGACCACAGTACGTTCTCCCAATTCGCTCAGTACATTATAAAATCGGTTCCGCTCAACAGGGTCTAAACCAGCAGTAGGCTCATCAACAATGAGTAACTTTGGATTGTTCAAAAGTGCTTGAGCAATACCAAAACGTTGCTTCATACCACCAGAATAACCGCTTAGATTTTGTTTTCTAACATCATATAAATTTGTTTTTTGTAGTAAAGCCTTAACCAAGTCATTACGCTCTCCTTTCTCTGAAATACCCTTTAATACAGCAAAATGATTTAGCAATACTTCAGCAGATATTTTAGGGTATAAACCAAACTGTTGTGGTAAATACCCTAAAACTTGCCGCAACTCATTTTTTTGATTTAAAACATCTATATCGTCTAAAAAAATAGAACCCTGATCTGCTTCTTGCAGCGTAGCAATGGTTCGCATTAGCGTGGATTTACCTGCGCCATTTGGTCCAAGTAAACCAAACATGCCCTGAGGAATTTCTAAAGAAATGTTTTGGAGCGCTTTAATGCCATTTGAATAGGTTTTAGATAGATTGTCAATAATGAGTTTCATACTGATCGTTTTTTAATTGATATGGGCAAACGTATAAATCACTTCAAATAGAAAAAAGAAATAGGGATGTAAAACACTGAGCGCGTGACATAAGTAATTTTAAACGCTATAAAAGAACTTGGTCACTACTATCTATGAGTTTGTCACTTACGCACATCTGTTTATCAACTTATTTGTTAGCCGATTTTTATTTAATTAATATTGACTATGATTTTTAAAATTCCAGAACATAGAAAACCATTAATAAAGCGTTTGTACAGAGTAACGCTTATCATCATTGGGCTGCTAATTGTCATTTTTAATGACGCATTTGGAGACAATGAGGCTTTTGGAATTTTTGGTTTATTATATTTCCTATTTCTATTTGTATCTATAGCCTATTGGATATTTAAACAGATAAGGTCCATTATCAGGTTGAAACATGAAAAAGCAAAAACCGAGTTAATGCATTTAAAAAGTCAGGTAAACCCTCACTTCTTTTTTAATATGCTTAATAACCTTTATGGTTTGGTAGATAAGGATTCTAAAAAGGCACAAGAACTCATATTAAAATTGTCTGATATGATGCGCTATAGTATTTATGATGGACAAAAAGA
Source organism: uncultured Psychroserpens sp. (assembly GCF_947492715.1). GTDB lineage: Bacteria > Bacteroidota > Bacteroidia > Flavobacteriales > Flavobacteriaceae > Psychroserpens. The sequence continues at coordinate 129,597 of NZ_CANLNS010000002.1, read as the reverse complement.
AACGGTATTGCTTTCTGAAGAAATAACGTATTTGAAAAACTATATTGAACTTCATAAAATGCGTTATCATAAAACGATAGATATTCAGTTTAATGACGATATAAAAGATAACGATTATCAAATAATGCCGCTTCTATTTATCATATTAGTAGAAAATGCATTTAAGCATGGTGTAGAAAATTTAAGAGAGAATGCCTATGTTTACATCACAATGACTGCTAAAAATAATCAGGTGCATTTCGAGGTTAAAAACAACTTTGACAATGCCATTGATAATGAACAAGGAGGTATTGGTTTAGACAATCTTAAACGTCGATTGGAATTGGTATATCCAAAACAACATCACTTATCATTTTCAAAGGAGAATGACGTTTTTGAGGCACAACTCACAATTTCAAAATTATGATAAAATATATCATTATTGATGACGAGCATATTGCTCATGACATTATTAAAAACTATTGCGACATGTTACCAAATATGGAACACATGACAGATTGTTATGACGCCATAGAAGCCTTAGATTATCTTAGCAAAACTAATGTTGACCTCATTTTTTTGGACCTCAATATGCCCAAGTTAAAAGGGTTTGAGTTTTTAAAAACCTTGCCTTCTCCTCCTAAAGTTATAGTAACAACAGCGTATAGCGAATTTGCGTTAGAAGGGTTTGAACTTAATGTTGTAGATTATTTATTAAAACCGTTCAGTTTCGAACGATTTTTAAAAGCCGTAAATAAAGTATCAGAATCTAACACCACAGCGAATGTATCGGCAGTACATGATCATAAAACTAGTACTGGTCAAATCTTTTTAAGGCAAAACAAGAGTTACATTCAAGTTGATATTTCAGATATATTATACATTGAAGCCTCTGGCAATTACACGAAAGTGGTAACAAACGATGATACCATTACTGTTCGAGAAAAAATTTCTGATATGTTAGATTCATTGTCAAGTAACGAGTTTTTACAAGTACACAAGTCCTTTGTGGTTGCCAAAACGCATATATCTCGTATTGAAGGCAATAGAATTCATCTTAAAGATGCTATCGTTCCAATTGGCAAATTATATAAGGCCAATATTAATGACTTATTAAAATAACTTTATTCCGAAATAGGCTCAACTTTACCTGTATAGCGAATAGGAAATCGTTTGGCGCCTTTAAGCATGATCTCACTTCTTAGACTAGGAAACAATGTCACAACAACATTAAAGTTTTCATTATGACTTTTAGCCTTAAATTTTATAACATAAGAGTTGTTATCACGTTTTAAAACTTCGTAATCTTTAATACCATTTTTAAATTCTATGCTCCCATTCCCTGTTCTACTAGTAACCATCTGACGTTCTCCAAAATATGGTAAATAAGAATCTATATCATCGTTAGATAATTTGAGATGATTAGGATTTCCTATAAGACTAAAACGACCAGCATTGGCATCGCCAGGTGCTAATAAACCTGCATTTTGAAGTGCCTGTAAACCACTAGAAGATTGCGGAATCGCATAATCTGATTTGATAATAAATGATTTCCCTGCAACCAAAGCATCTAAGACATCTATTTGCTCTTGTGAGATACTTGTCTTTGTAGAACTACAGGATAACAAAAAACAACTAATAAAAAGTGTGATTAAATATTTAGCTCTCATAGCAATATGATTTTAGTGCCTTTAAGATACGAATAAAGTGTGTTATCTAGTTGTTTTTTAACATTTTATAAAGTCTTTTGCTTAAACTTTATGCCTAGCGTTTTTTGAATCCCTTGAATATTTTGTTCTTCTCCTGAAATAATTAAGGCAATGGACTCTCCTGTTTTTCCAGCTCTAGCTGTTCGACCACTTCTGTGTGTATAATATTCTAATTGATCTGGCAACTGATGGTGAATAACAAATGCCAGATTATTGACGTCAATACCTCTCGCAGAAACATCAGTAGATACTAAATATTGTAACGATTCATTTTTGAACGCTCTCATCACTTTATCACGCTCCTTTTGCTGCATGTCCCCTTGAAGGGCGTCTACTGAAAACCCTTCATTCTTTAAAATTTCAGTAAGCTGGTTTGTTCCTGCCTTTGTTCTGCAAAAAATAATGCCTCTATCATTATTATAACCATCTAATAATCTCGTGATAATGTTGGCCTTTTCTTTTATAGACGTTACAATATAATGATGAGAAATATTTGCGTTTACAATACTATTTCTGTCTATTTCAACTCTAACAGCATCCGAAGACATGTAGGTTCGTATAATTTTTTGAATCTCTTCTGGCATCGTTGCCGAAAACAACCAAGTATGTCTTGTTCCTGTTGTATATTTTAAGATCTTGTTTAAATCTTGTTTAAAACCCATGCTTAGCATTTCATCTGCCTCATCTAAAACTAGAGTCTCAATTTGTTTAATATTCACTTCACCGCGTTCAATAAAATCTAATAAACGTCCTGGAGTAGCGACAATAACATGCGTAGTTCGTTGTAAGCGTTTTAATTGGATATCCATTTTTTCTCCACCATAGACACCTTCAGAAAAAATCTTTGCGTCACAATATTTTGTAAACTTGAACAGCTGCTTTTGTATTTGTTGCACTAATTCTCGCGTAGGCGCCAATATTAAAGCCTGAACGTGATCTTCTTTTGGGTTTATATTCTCAAGTATAGGCAAACCATAAGCTGCTGTTTTACCAGTTCCTGTTTGGGCTAAACCTATAAAATCGGTATCATTTTTTAACAATACAGGTATGGCTTCTTCCTGTATTTGTGTTGGTGTTTTTATTTCGAGTTCTTTTAAACCTTTTATAAAAGGTTTTGAAATTCCTAAATCGAAAAATGTCTTATCCATAATTTTATTATTATCGCACAAAGGTATTGTTATTCTGTAATCTTTCAGAATTAATATTCGTAATTTCGACGTGACATGCACATCGAACCAAAACATCTCCAAAACCTCTACCAATCGTATTGCAAAACGCCATTGCTTTGGAAAAACAACTTGGTTTCCGAACTCGTGCAATTTGACATTCCAATAACCACATCTTTCCCTTTTCTTCGGACATTAGAGCGTCAACTTAGATTAGGGCAATTGGCCGAACAATTTGTTTTTAATCAGTTAGAAACCGACCCAACAATTACATTATTGGCAGAGAATATTCAAATTCAAAAAGGTAGCCAAACACTCGGCGAATTAGATGTTTTAATCCGCAAAGATAAACAACCAATACATCTTGAAATCGTTTACAAGTTTTATGTGTATGATGACACGTTAGGCCGAACGGAAATTGATTGCTGGATTGGTCCTAATAGAAAAGACAGTCTTATTGAGAAACTGAATAAACTAAAACAAAAGCAGTTGCCTCTACTCTATTCTAGTGAGTGTAGTAGTACCTTGTCTCAGTTAAAACTTGACCATTTAAATTTTGAGCAACAGGTACTTTTTAAAGCACAACTTTTTGTACCATACAACAAGAGTGTGAATTTTGAAAATTTAAATAAAGAGTGTGTTTATGGGTTTTACATACACCATTACGAACTAGAGCTGTTTCAAAATTGTGTATTCTACATACCTCCTAAACTCGACTGGTTTCTTGACCCTAGTGATACGATAGAATGGCTAGATTATAAACGATTTAAGGACAGTGCTTCAACTTATCTCAATAACCAACAATCACCTTTGTTTTGGCTTAAAAACGATAGCCAAGACTTATCGAAATGTTTTTTGTTGTGGTGGTAAAATTAAAGAGTTGAACTATAGTTTTTTCACATAAAAAGTGGGAGTTATTAACTCCCACTAAATAGATTAAAATTGATAGTTAAAGAAGTTTTACCAATTAATTGTGGTATCAAAAATATTTTGAATTTTATCGCCATTAACTTGGTGCTTTACACTACCCGCAATATTTATGTCCCATTTATAATACGATAGATTTGGTATCCCTGTTAAATATGTGTAGCTATGTATTGGGAATGTTTTTGTTCCTTTGTACGCATTAAAACAGCCGTTTTGCTCATCTAAAGTAAAATATTTAGTAGTACCAGGTATTGCTGTGTTTTGTAACCTTATAAGTGCAAACCCAGACAAGTTCACATCATATAATCTACCAGTTGATGTATTGTTATATTTCCATCCTGAACTCGTTTTATAACTCATTCGTAATCTAAAATTAAGATTAGACGTTGTATAGGCGCCAATAGTAACACTCTCGACAGCTAAATAATGAATCAATCTATACTTCAAACTCTTGTAAACCAGTCCGCTACAATTGTTAGTCAAATATTTTTGTCTCGTAAATTCTCTCCAAGCAGATGATGGTTTATATTCAGAACCATTTGTGATACTTATTAACCTATTTTCGTTACCTGATAGTTCTGTTTCTCCTACTTCGGATAATTCTTGTTCAAAGTGACCGATAACATTATTTTCTTTAATTGTATGTCCAGATTCATCAATACTATTCTCGTAAAAAAGATTGTCTGAATACGTAATGATTTTGTCACCAACTCTAAATTCTTTGTTTTCATTTAGAATAAATAAAAAGGTATATGGCGTATTGTCTTTTTCCTCTATGGATACCACATCAGAACTATAAAGAGATTTAAAATCTTGCTGTAACAACCAATTTTCATAATCTTCGTTTGAATTAAATGTACTAAACTGGTCGAGCGTATTTTTTAAATCGTCCATACTTTCAAACGATAGCATTCGGTTTTGGTTTAGTTCGTTTGATAATGGGGTTTCTTGAGTGTCAATTTCATCGTTACATGAAAAGCAAAGTGCGAGACATAGCACGCCATAAATAAGTGTTTTTTTCATTTTTAAAAGTTTCTTGTGTTAATATTAAGTTTGATTTAAATATTTAACAATAGTACTGTTAACTTAAAATTTGAAAAAATATATATTCTGAACGTAGACGTTTAAAGTTTAAACGTAGCAATGTAACTTATAAGTCTTTATTATGAAGCTAGTTAAGGATAAATTATTCTTTTATAATAGGTGTTTCTAAAATAACTTTTGTTCCCGACACTACTCCATTTTCTTTGAGATCAACAATTTGAAAATTAGCATTAACTTTAAACTTATCTCCATAGATTTTTAATCTATCATTAACGATATCGGAAGATATAGAAGGCTTGTTTTTTGATTTTTTATGAATTGCATTGGCATAGCCAACCCCATTATCAACAATGATACACTTCAAAATTTGAGAATTATCTTCAGAAACACTAAAAGTAATCTCAATCTTGCCGCTCTCTTTCAATGCGCTAATACCATGAATAATTGCATTTTCTACAAAGGGTTGAATTAACATTGGCGGAATAAAAATATCAGCAATAGTAAGTTCACAATTGATGACATATTCAAATTTCGCCATCAATTTGGATTTTAATACTAAATAATTATCTAGTGTCTCTATTTCTTCTTCTAAAGAAATAAAATCCTTACGAGAGTTTTCTAAAACACTTCTCAGTAGCTTAGAAAAACTCAATAAATACGTTTTTGCCTTTTTTGAATTAACATCCAACAAATTATATACAGAATTGAGAGCGTTATAAGTAAAATGAGGATTCATTTGAGACAATAACAAACGTTGTTCTAAATTTACCTTTTCATATTTATCCTTTAATGTCTTTCGCTTATACAGCACAATAATTAATAACACCCCTAAAAACAAAGAGCAAATAGATACAATAGCCGTAATTTTTTGTTGATCTAATTTTTGTTTTTGAGAATTATTAAGTTGCTCTAAATTTGATATTTGTTCTTCTTTAAGTTTAGTTTTATAGCCAACCTCAATCTTTTGCAGATCTTCTTTAAACAATTCTTGATTAAAAAGCGTGACTACATCAAATTTCTTTTTATAACTTTCTTTAACTTTTTTAAACCGCCTTTCTTTTTCGTAAGCTAGTATAAGGTAATCCAATACATTTAGAACAAAGTCTCTATCTTCTTTATCTACCTTTTTTAAACTAGTAACAGAATCAACGATGCGAGTTAATACATTAATTGTTTCTTTATCATGCTTGTTGTTATAAATATCTACAAAATGATAATTTGTCTGAGCAAAAACCTTAGAATCTGCCCTCAAGGAACTGATGTCAATTGTATCTGATATTCGCTTAGCAATGCTAAAATAATGTATTGCAGAGTCCATTTGTTCTTCTTTATAAAAAAGCTCGCCCAAATTGGTGTAAGCAGCTAAACCGCTACGATCAGACTCGTATTTTAATGATTTATGCAAATAAATTTTTGAAGAATCTCTTTGATCCAAATACCCATATAAAATGCCTATTTGATTAAACAAATTAGCCGCTTGATAGGAGGTTTTATAAAGCGAGTCTTTTTCTATTTGCTTCTGATATCTTAAAGATAATTCGGGATTACCCATGGCAAGGTGTATCTCGGCAATGGATGTCAATATATAAACTTCAATTTTATAATGATCAGGGTATTTTCTATGAATATCAAGAGATTTTAGAAAGAAGTTTAACGATTCATTATAGTTCTTACGTCTTTTATGTATCCAACCACCAACATAATATGCACGTTGTAATGACCTTTCTGCATACGTATATCCAGCTTCATCACTATTATAAACATCTATTGTCTTTTCTGAATAAAATAATGCAGAATCTCTTTTAGATTGTTTTAAACATAAAAAACTTTTGTGAGCATAATATTTAGTCCATCCTTTAAGTTCGTCATTAGATAGTAAGATGTTTTTAAAATTGGAAACCTGCAATGAATCTATAGGTTCTATTAATAGTGTGTCAACGTAATGTTGATTGATTTTTTCCGATTGGGAAAACATCAAAAAATTTAACAAAAAACAATATAGAAACAGTGCTCTTTTAATGATTAATTTTATTTCTTTATGTAAAATTTGATAATAGAGGGTAGTGAGCAAATATACTATTAATTCCATAATAATTGAAGACGATTCTGATGCCGTTAATTTTCTAAATCATTTTCTTGAAATAAATTTTAATAAATTCAAAATCAATGGTGTAGCCAAAGATGTTGGTCAGGCAATACATCTAATTGACACATTAAGACCTGAGCTAATTTTTGCCGACATTGAACTCCTTGATGGAACTATTTTTGATGTTTTAAAATCGTCTAAATATCAAGATTTTGAGATTATTTTTATTACTGGTCATAATCAATATCTTAAAAAAGCGATGGATCACTTTGCTTTTTACTTTATTGACAAGCCTATTGATGAAATTATATTGTCAAAAACACTTCATCGTTATTTAAAATTAAAAGAACGCTTATACACTTTACATAAATTCCAGTTTTTTAATGAATTTATTCATGAGAAAAAATCTAAAATAATTCTTGACGTAGGTAGAAATCAAAAAATTGTTAAGATAGATTCCATAATAAAATGTGTTGCAGACGGAAATCATACCAAGTTTTACACAGATAATAATGAAACTTTCTTGGCTCAAGGGTCTCTAAAACACTTTGAAGATCTATTAATTCGCAAAGAATTTCTAAGAATTCACCGGTCTGTTTTGGTTAATTTATCCCATGTTCTGGGTATTCAAAAAAAGTCAAAGCTCTTACTATCAAATAATATGGAAGAAGTTATTTCCGTAAGAAATAGGAGTCAGATTTTAAATCAAATCAATCTGTTTTTAAAAAGTATCTAATTTGATTTACTAATATTTTTTTAATCAATAGTTAGGCTACATCCCTAAAGTCTCATAGACATAGCAAATACCTTTTTCATAATCTATAAAATAACGAGACCGATTCCATTCATCTGGCAGTCTATACTCTATAAACCTATCGCCAGGTCTAAACCAATCTAACGGACGAGTCATTTCAATCCACATGTCATCATCTTCTGGAGTTGTTAATACTAATTGATTTTGTTCCTTAAAACTATACCACCACTGTTTTGTTGGCTTAAACTTTAAAAAAACTTCATATTCTAAAGTAAAATGTGGTGATTGGTAATATTCGCCATTCAAAAGCACAAAACCCTTTGGTACTGCTGCTTTCGTCCAGTACTCAAAAGTACTTACCGCATCTGTTGATGATTTTGATATACAGCTTGATAACAAAATAAAAGAACAGAAAAGGAGTCTTAGTTATTTCATACTAAAGACATTACAATATCAAGCATTTTTTTAATGTGTCTTCATAAATAGCCTCATATTGAGGTACAATTGCGTGTATGCCAAATTTCTTTGAAGTTGCTTTAGCATTGGCTTTGAATTCTGCCAATAAAGTATCATCCTTTAAAATATAAAGTGCATTTTTAGACATATCCTCAATGTCGTTAATAGGGCTCAAAAACCCTGAAACACCATGAACATTAACTTCAGGAATTCCTCCCGTATTACTTGAAATTACAGGAACACCAGATGCCATTGCTTCTAAAGCAGACAATCCAAAACTTTCAGTTAAAGATGGCAACAAGAACAAATCACTAAAGCAGAGAATTTTATCAATTTCATTACTATTTCCAAAGAATACCACTTTATCACTAATTCCTAATTCGGCGCATAAACGTTCTGCAGGTTCTCGCTCAGGACCTTCACCAACCATCATAAGTTTTGCAGGAATTTCTTTTTGGATATTGTAAAATATCTTAATAACATCAGGAATTTGTTTAACCTCTCTAAAGTTACTAATATGTGTAATTATTTTTTCATCAACATTGGCCATCATGGCACGTTTGCAATCAGTAAATTGATGCTCGTACTTCACTAAATCAATAAAATTAGGTACGACATTAATCTCCTTTTTTATATCAAATAATCGTAAGGTGTCGTCCTTTAAACTTTGTGATACAGAGGTAACCGCATCAGATTTATTAATACTAAAAGTAACGGCTGGTTTATAAAATGGGTGACTTCCAACAAGTGTAATATCGGTTCCATGTAGCGTTGTCACAATTGGTACATAAATACCTTCTTCCTGTAACATTTTCTTTGCCATATATGCAGCATAAGCATGCGGAATCGCATAATGTACATGCAACACTTCAATCTTATGAAGTTTAACCATATCTACCAATTTACTAGATAAGGCCAATTCATAAGGCTGATAAAGAAACAGCGGATATTCTGGTACATTAACTTCATGATAATGTACATTGTTACTAAGTAGCTCTAACCTAACAGGCTGACTATAGGTAATGAAATGGATTTCGTGCCCACGTTTAGATAACTCTAATCCTAATTCTGTGGCTACAACTCCACTACCTCCAAATGTAGGGTAACAAACTATTCCTATTCGCATATAATTTTATTTCTAATGTTGGTTTTCAGCGATATCATTTTCGGTTTCATCGTCAATAATAGCTTCATAAATTAACCGCTGTATTTCAGTTCTAATATTTTCTCTTAGCAACAAATTTTTCCCTGCTTTTGGATACGTTCTATTTGCTAAGAAAATATAAACGATCTCCTCATCTGGATCTGCCCAAGCATAAGTTCCTGTAAATCCAGAATGTCCAAAACTCTTCATTGATAAACAACCGCAGGTTGGTCCTTCATCTCCCAGTTGTGGTTTGTCGAAACCAACCCCTCTCCTTACATTTTTATGACAATAATGACAGGTATTAAACTTATCTATGGTTTCGGCATTTAAATAGCGTTTTCCACCATAAAAACCCTTTTGAAGATACATCTGCATAATCTTAGCGACATCATTTGCATTACTAAATACACCAGCATGGCCGCCAACACCGTTTTGCATGGCTGCTCCCATATCATGTACATAACCATGTACTTCTTGATAGCGGAAATAATCATCTACTTCAGTTGGTATAATGTGTTTGTCGCTAAATTTAGTTGAAGGGTTATAGGTGGTATAATTAGCTCCCAACGACTGGTAAAAATGTTGTTGTGCTAATTGATCTAAAGGTGTATCGTAATAACCTTCAATATATTTTTTTAGGATGTAATATGGCAAATCGCTATAACGATAACGCAATCGAGATAACAGGTCTGTTTCTACAATTATTTTCTGAATAGAATCTGGGTAATCATGTCTCAAGAACATATTCTCAGCCACTTTAATATTAAATCGCGGAGATGCTGTTCTTCTATAATATTTTGCCAATGGTTTTTTAGTCACTGTATCTAAAGTTGACACATAAAAAGGTACCCAAGGACGCAATTGCGCATAATGTGATAGCATTTGCTTAATGGTGACATTCTTTTTATTTGAGTTGGCATATTCAGGTAATATTCTAGACAATTTTGTATTCAATGATATGGCCTTCTTTTCTTCAAGTTCCATTAGCAATGGTAAGGTCGCAAGAATTTTTGTCAAAGACGCAACATCATAAACATCCTCGAACTTTACCTTTTCCTTTCCTTTGTACGTGTGTTTTCCAAAGTTTTTATTATAAATTACTTTTCCTTTTCTAGCAATTAATAATTGTATGCCAGGCGTCATCTTATTGTCTACAGCATAATTGGCGACAGAGTCAATTCGTTTTAGTCGTTCTGAACTCATTCCAACGCGTTCTGGTAAACCATAACTTAGTGATGAAATACCATTATATGCTAGCCCTTCGCCTACTTTAAAATGATCTCCTAATGAGACTGGAAGCATCCCTTTAGAAGGAATTGCTCCAAAAATTAACTGTGCCGATTTCTGTTGTGAAACGCTACTATTTTGATAGCTCATTACAATGCTTTCGATATTTTCTATACTAGACAAGTCTAGTAAAGAATAAGGTCTTGCAAACACATCTAAAATTACCGTATTCGTTCTTGCAATTTCGTAAAGCCAAACCAATTCTTTATCCTTGAACTTGTAACCTTGCCATGGGTTTTCGTTTTTCTTATGAAATCCAACAATAACCGTATTGTAGTTTTGAAGTTTCGTCATAAGTTCATCTAACTTATCTGCTTTAACTTTATGAACCTTAGTGTATTTTTTAAGTTCATCATAAAAGGCAGAGCCTGTATCATCTCCTAACTCAACATAAGCGATTTTTTTAGTTTCCAAATTGCGAAGTGGTAAAAGTTCCGACTTATTTTTTAACACTGTAATTGCATTCTCTAAAAGTTCCTCGTATAGCACATCATCTTGAAGTCGGTTTAGATCAGCAACCAAAGTCGTAGTTCCAATAGGCTTATAATTATCTAAACCTACCTTATACTTTGCCATTAAAATCTTCTTTACAGAGTGGGCTAAACGTTCTTCTGTAATCTCTTTTGTATGATAAGCTTCAATAATTTTAGCAATTCCCTTCGGAACATCTTCGGAAATAAGAAGCACATCGTTCCCAGCTTGAAATGCAGCTAAGTCAATTTCTCCAGGAGTGCTGTAATTTGAAACGCCCTTCATTTCTAAAGCATCAGTAAAAATTAGCCCTTTAAAAGCCAAAGAATCTTTCAGTATATCTGAAACAATATGAGTCGATAAAGACGATGGAAACCCTGAACGCGGTTCTAAACTCGGAACATTTAAATGTGCAACCATTACACTCGATAGTCCCTCTTTTATTAACTGTTTATAAGGGTACAATTCTATTGAATCTATTCGCTTTTCGTTGAAATTAATTGTAGGTAAGGTTTTATGAGAATCACTATCTGTATCTCCATGTCCAGGAAAATGTTTTGCATTAGCCAATACTCCTGCTTCTTGCATGCCTTTCATAAAGGCTGAGGCTTTCTCTGTTACATTATCGCGATCCTCCCCAAATGAGCGATTACCAATAATTGGGTTTTTCGGATTGGTGTTTATGTCTACAACAGGAGCAAAATTAAAATGAACACCAATACGTTTACAATGTTCTCCAATATGATAACCTGTTCGTTCTACCAGCTTGTTGTCTTTAATTGCCCCAAGCGTCATATTCCAAGGAAATGCATAGGTTGAATCTAAACGCATACTCAAGCCCCATTCTGCATCCATTCCAATTAACAATGGTGTTTTAGAGATCGCTTGATATTGGTTATTAAGTTTTGCTTGTCTAATTGGCCCACCTTTAGAAAAAATCAAACCTCCAATGTGATTGTTATTAATAAGTCTTGCAATTTCAGCTTCATTGCTTTTATTATTATTTGAAAATGCCCGAACCATAAATAATTGCCCTACTTTTTCTTCTAAGCTCATACCGTTATAAACACTGTCAACCCATTTTTGCTGAGCTTCAAGATTTTCATGCGCTAACGGATGACCAGCATCTTGTGAAAAGGCAGGTACGGCAATTGTAAGAATGCAAAGGAGGGACAATATATAACGCATAAACTAAAGGTCTTTTGATATGTTCTTAATTTAGAACTAAAAACTATGCCAAAATAGTATTTTAGTATTAAGTATAAAAGACTTTAAGATAGATTTATAAACTAGGTTGTGAACAAAAAATAGAGCGCAATTTAATTATGCAATCCAAATGTGACCAATTAAATATGTCCTTGCCTCACCGCTAATTAAAACGCGATTCCCATTATCCTTGCATTTTAAAATACCTTTTCGTTCTGACACTTGAATGGCCGACAACTCTTTCGTTTTAAGACGTGTTGACCAAAATGGAATTAAAGAACAATGTGCAGAGCCCGTTACAGGGTCTTCTAATATGGATGCCTGAGGTGTAAAAAAACGAGATACGAAGTCACTTTGATCTCCTGGGCCTGTTACAATAACGCCGCCAGGATCAAGATTAATTTCGTCAAAATACTGTCTGTTAATCGTGATGTTTTTTACATCTTCTTCAGATTTATAAACCAAAACATAATCTCTAGATTTATAAACTTCCATTGGTTGGATATTAAGGGCTTTAGAAATGTTTTCTGGCAGTTTTGATTGTATTGGCATTCGGGAAGGAAAATCTAAATAATAGCTATCATCCTTACACAATACTACCAGATTGCCACTAGCTGTTTCAAAATTGATTGTAGCACTCTGATAGTTTAAAATGGTCTTTAAACAATGTGCCGTTGCCAGGGTGGCATGGCCACACAAATCCATTTCAATATCTGGAGTAAACCATCTTAAATGCACCTTATTTTCTTTTTCAACAAAAAAGGCCGTTTCTGCAACAGCATTTTCTTTTGCAATATTTAATAAGACATCATCCGGTAACCATTGCTTCAACGGCACTACGCAAGCTGGATTTCCTTTAAAAATCTCACTCGTAAATGCGTCAATTTGGTATATATCTAATTTCATTTACCGTGTTTATTTAAGGTAATTACTCTATCAAATCTATATGTCTATCATGATATCCTAAAAGATAAAGCACACCATCTAACCCAATACTAGAAATAGAACTTTGCGCATTGTCTTTTACTTTTGGCTTAGCATGAAACGCTATACCCAAACCAGCCAAATTGAGCATTTGTAGATCGTTCGCGCCATCTCCAACTGCAATAGTTTGACCAATGTCTATGCCTTCCATTTTTGCAATTTCTTTGAGGTATTCGGCTTTTTTATCGCCATCAACAATGTCTCCAATATAACTTCCTGTCAAAACACCATCTACGATTTCTAATTGATTGGCATAGACATAATCCATTCCTAATTTTTCTTTTAAATAGTTTCCGAAATATGTAAATCCACCTGATAAAATAGCTGTTTTAAATCCGTAACTCTTTAATGTATCAATAAGTCGTTTTGCTCCTTTGGTAATAGGTAAATTAACCGCTACGTCATGTAACACTTCCTCTTTTAGCCCTTTCAAAAGTTTCATTCGCTTTATAAAACTCTCATTAAAGTCAATTTCGCCTTGCATGGCAGATTCTGTAATTGCTCTTACTTCATCTCCAACTCCAGCTATTTCAGCTAATCTATCAATGACTTCTGCCTGAATTAGTGTAGAGTCCATATCAAAACATACTAAACGTCTGTTACGTCTAAAGATATTATCTTCTTGAAAAGCAATATCTACATCCAACTCTTTTGAAATCTGCATAAATTTTTCGGTAAAGTCTACCTTACAGTCAATTTTCCCACGAATAGAAAGTTCTATGGAGGCACGAGGATATTCTTCTTCTTTTCTAAGTGAAGTCCTCCCTGTTAGCCGCTTAATAGCATCTATATTTAAATTACGTTCGGAAATAACATTAGTAACTTTTGATATTTGCTCGGCAGTTAATGTCTCTCCCAATATGGTAATGATATAACGATCTTTACCTTGTAATTGCACCCAACGCTCATAATCATCTAAGGAAATAGGTGTGAATTTGGCCGTAACTCCCAGTTCATAAGCCTTAAACAATAAATCTTTTAAAACCGAAGCTGAATTATTCCCAGCTTCAATTTCAAATAAAAAACCTAAAGATAATGTGTCATGGATGTTTGCTTGACCGATATCTAATACCTTCGCTTTATAGTTTGCTAAAACGCCTGTTAAACTGGACGTTAAGCCTGGCTTATCTTGCCCAGAAATGTTCAATAAAAAGATGTCCTTCGCCATACTATTTCAAAAATCTACTATGCCAACTTTCGCTTGCTGGAACTTCCCAGTTTTCTTTGAATTCAGCTATGTTAGTCACAAGATTGTTAAACACAATCGTCTTTTTTGAAACGGCCTTATCTTTTGCCATTTTTTTAAAGTCTAGTAGTGACTTATGAGCTACGTATTCTCCTTGTTTATATGACACATTCATTTTATCCATTAAATCAACGTTATAGTCTCTTTCTAGCTGTTGAATAAAATGTACAGAAGCATCTATACTACACCCTGTAGCATTATTTAAGTTTTGGTTTAATCCAATAACTATAAATCGTTTATATTCAATTGTATAACCAGATTGCAAATCACTTCCGTGTGCAGTCCAATTCTCAATAAAAATATTGAGTTTTTCTTTAATTCCTGAAAGCTCTTCCTCTGTAAAAGATCGGTTGGCTTGATAAATCCAAACACGTGATTCTTCAGGAAGTATATTAAAATCTACTAGCATATATTTCACTTTTTCTGAGGACAAAAATACGACTTTACATCCAATCTTTATCTTCAGACTCTACTTTAAACAATAAGAAATTATAGATCGATTTGGCATCATTTTCTTTAACGTAAGGTATTTTAACCGACTTAGATGCCGTAGTAATAATAACGGATGCTATTTGTCTACGCTTTTGAAAAATACTCTGTCTTAATTTAACGGCCTGTATTTTGTGAATTTCAAGAATATTTGTGGTTGTATCAATAACACCTCCACCAACTGTGACAAATCTATCATTAATGTGATAATAGGCCTTTTTATAACCAAAATATACATACAGAATAGCTAATGGCAAAAGAAACGCATTAACCCAGAGCGCTCCATTTCCGAAGATAAAAAAAGCAACCATATTTACTAATAAGGCCGTTACTAGGATCTTCAGAGCTAAAATGCGCTTGTAATATTGAGTTGGTTTATCAACGTCTGAATCTAAGGTATAATGCTTTAAAATCTTATCAATTAAATGATCAACCTGAGATTTCTCCAAAGCAATAATAACAAAGTTCTTTTTCTGTTTAGCACTTACCATGGCTTGATTGACAGACATTGTATGTAACCCAAAATACTGTTTAATACGATTAGTCTTAATTACGATATTTTGTATTCTACTAGGCGTTAAACTTAGGGATACCTTGTTTAAAAGCCCTTTATTAATCTCAATGGTCTTTTGATTTTCAACAACTTCAAGATCAAAATTCGTTACAAATGTTTTTATGACTGAAAACAGCAATGAAAACAAAACCGCAAATAGAACAATGATTACATTAGTTAGAAATATGCCTAATAATGTGGTTTCATCAAACTCTGCAATAGCCTCTATTCGCTCCCTAATTTTTAGGTCTTTTACATAGTCTTTAAATTCATAGTACAACCCAAATACAAAAGACGCAATAATTGCAAAGCTCTTTAGATGGTTTTGAGATACCCCTTCTAAAAGTAAACGTTTAGGCGACACCTTAAAAAACACTTGCTTTTGTTGCTCTTGCTCACTCGAACCTGTAATGTTCCCACTAAGTATGTTAGATTCTTGTTGATCAAAAAGCTCTCTTTTAAGTAAAAGTGCAGTTGGTTTATCTAATGCATGAATTTCAATTTCAGATTTATTGTCACCTGCAGTTTCTATATTTAATGAAACAACATTTATGAGCTGCTGCAAGAAATTTTGTTTTATATATACATTTTGAATTTTGGATTTAGAAATAATCGTATTATCCTTATTAAAAATGCCAGTTGATAAATGGAAGTCATCCTGATTAATATGAAATCTAAAATGCAGGTATTTTAAAATAGCAAACACCAATAATCCTATCACAATAGCCACTAAGCTGATAACTATAACGGTTTTATTTATATGAGCAAATGATTTCTTTTTAGCAAGTGATAGGCCAAAAGCAATGAATAACACGAAAAACTTCTTAAAGAATTTAAAAGCGTTAAATGCAAAAATAATTATGATACCTTTTGCTGATTGACGAGAAGGATGCGAAAAATCAGCCGTTTCCATTAATTCTAGAGCTTATAAAATCATTTATTTGCTTTGCCTCTTGATATGGCAATCCTTTAATACTTAAATCACTTCCAGATTCTCCAGCTGTATAAAGATTAAGTGTTGCAAGATTAAATTGACGAGATAACCAACTTCTAGATTCTTCTATATGCTGTATTCTTGAAATTGGAACAGTTGTAATTGAATTTATCAAAAGACCCTTTGCATAAATAACATCATGTTCTCGAATGGCATATTTTCTCTTTTTAAATGCCAAAATAGCCAAGCCAAAATTGAGAAGACAAAATCCAACAATAATGCTAAAAATGTACCAAAAACCTTCTTGAAAACCAGCCTTTGTAACAAAGAATTTACCTAATACTAATACACTAACAAACGCAAGACACATGACAACCTTATTTAAAACAATAATCTTAAGATATTGTTTTGAAATTGATAGTAACTCCACGTCTTCTACATTGGGTAATGCGTCGTTGTGTATCTGCGAATTAGAAAACCCCATAAATTATAGTTATTATCTTTTCTGCTGCTTCTTAAAAGCTCTATACGTTAGAAAGCCATACATAAGCACAGCAAAAGGGAAATAAAAAGCTAATCTTATCCATGAAAATCCACGGTTGAGCAGAAAGTATTCAAATAAAGTCACAAAAGTGCAAAACACGATTCCGCCGATTATGGCTGCTGTAATTACGCGTTTTTTATTTATTTCGGCCATAGTTATTTTTTTAATGAATTTATATTGAGATAGGAAACCCTAACAAGACAAAGTATAGATTAAGTCGGTAATACAAGAAAGGGAATTTTTAACAGTGATTAAATGCAGCTATCAACTTGGTAAAGACGAAGGAATAATAACATCAAACTTTAGTTTAATCGTTACAAATAATACTTCCTTTACAAATCTTGCGCATTGGCTATTAGCTCGGCAATATCCATTACAGCAACATCATTTTCTTTTTCTTTATTCTTAACTCCATCTGTCATCATTGTATTACAAAACGGACAACCAGCTGCAATAATTTGTGGCTTGGTTTCTAAAGCCTGCTCTGTTCGTTCTACATTAATGTCTTTATTTCCTTTTTCTGGCTCTTTAAACATTTGTGCACCTCCCGCTCCACAACACAAACCTCTCGACTTACAGCTTTTCATTTCTACAAGCTCTGCATCTAATTTTCTAATCAGATCTCTTGGAGCTTCATATACTTGATTAGCTCGTCCTAAATAACATGGGTCATGAAATGTAATGCGTTTCCCTTTGTACTGACCTCCTTCTATTGTTAATCGTCCTTCGGATAACAAGGTCTTTAGAAACTGCGTATGATGCATCACCTCATAATTTCCTCCAAGTTCTGGATATTCATTTTTAATAGTATTAAAACAATGTGGGCATGCCGTTACAATTTTCTTGATTTCATAGGCATTCATCACCTCAATGTTCGTAACAGCTTGCATTTGAAATAAGAACTCATTTCCAGATCGTTTAGCCGGATCACCAGTACAACTTTCTTCTGTTCCTAAAACCGCAAATTCTACATTTGCTTTATTTAAAAGTTTCACAAAGGCCTTCGTAATCTTTTTTGCTCTATCGTCAAAGCTTCCTGCACAACCAACCCAAAATAAAACTTCTGGTTGTTTCCCTGCTGCCATAAATTCTGCCATTGTTGGCACTTTGAGTAATTCGCTCATATTGTTGTTATTTTTGAAAATTGCGGATTAAAAATCAACAATTTTATTTTTCTTTAATGTTTGCAAAGTCTTTTTTTGCTATTCTTATATAGATGGCCAGTTTTTTTTGGCCTTCCTTCATTTTGTTTTTAGGATCCAAACGTTCGAGATAAGCTCGACGCTTGGCTTCTTCTCCAATGATTTTCTTTTGAAAATCAGTACAATAGTCACACAGTACTTTTAAGAGTTTAATATCCTTAACTTCATCGTTACGATATTCTATAAGTGTATACGACTTAATTTGCAACGAATCCTTTGCATATGATTGCCCAAATAACAGTCCACTATTTAAACAAAGAACAGCAGTAATTATGATACGATATTTCCGAAGAAACGTATACATCGCTATTCATTTTTCCAGTTTAAACGATCCATTTGATTATATGGCCAAGGCGCTCCATTATTTTCTATATTGGTCATCATATTATTAAGTTCCATAGGTGCTGCGCTCTGCTCCATCACTAAATATTGGCGCATTTGCATGATAATATTTAAGGGGTCGATACTCACTGGACAGGCTTCAACACAAGCATTACAACTTGTACATGCCCATAACTCTTCATTTGTAATATAATCACCTAACAATTGTTTGCCATCATCTTTAAAGCTACCTTTATTCGAATCTATATTTTTGCCAACTTCCTCCAAACGATCACGCGTGTCCATCATAATCTTACGTGGTGACAAGGCCTTACCTGTTTGATTCGCTGGACACTCACTTGTACATCGACCACACTCTGTGCACGTATATGCATTAAGCAAATTAACCCAACTTAAATCCTGAACATCACTGGCACCAAATTTCGCAGGGACTGCCGCCTCAGCTCCTTCTGGTGGGGCAGCAAAAGGATCAACATTTGGATCCATCATCATTTTTACTTCTTTAGTAACCGCTTCATTATTTTCAAATTGTCCTTTAGGCGTTAGCTTCCCATAATACGTATTTGGAAATGCTAAAAGAATGTGCAAATGTTTAGAAAAATATAGATAGTTTAAAAAGACGAGTATACCAAGTATATGGAACCACCAAGCGCTTCTTTCAATAAGGTGAATACTATGCTCAGAAAAATTACTAAACCAAGGTGTTATATACTGACTGATAATATTTCCAGAATCCATAGCTTGGAATTTCAAATCTGTAGCATTCATAACCAAAAATAAGGTCATAAGTACCATTTCGAAATACAAAATCATATTACCATCACTCTTTGGCCAGCCTTTCATTTCAGAGCTTAGAAAACGTTTTAATTTAATAACATTTCGGCGTAACCAGAAAATAACAACCGACACAAATACCAGTACGGCTAAAATTTCAAAAGTACCAATAAGAAATCCGTAAATAGATCCCGCAGAAGAAAACACACGATGCTTTCCTGTTAATCCATCAATTATTATTTCAAGAACTTCTATATTAATAACAACAAACCCTACATAAACAACAACATGAAGAAATCCAGCAATTGGTCGTTTTACCATTTTGCTTTGCCCTAGTGCAATCATGGTCATATTTTTCCAGCGTTGTGATTTATTATCACTAACATCCATAGCGCGACCCAGTTTAATATTTCGCATTAATTTTTTAACATTTCTTGCAAAATAACCTATGCCAATAACAAGCGCTACAGCAAATAATAGTTGTGGTAGATATTCCATATATGGTTAGTTTTTTTGGTCTTCTTCTTTTGGTGGTGTATATGGTATTTCCTTTTTAGATAGTATCCGTCTGTAACGAGCAGGATGCAACTTTATATCTCTAAGGAGTTCTTCCATTTCTTTGGATGCTGCCAGAAGGTTATCATATAACCCTTCGTCTTTTAGCAATTTACCAATGGTTCCATCTCCATTCTTAATACTGGTCATTAAGCCATTAACAGAAGTTAATGTTTCATCTAATTTTGTAATAGACTGAGACAAGTTGGTTTTCGATAGGTCTTTGGTAATCACCGCCAAATTTTTCGTTATAGAATCAAAATTTGTCAATACTGCGGCAAGTTTGTCGTCATTTTTATCAACCAAGTTGTTAATAGAAAAAGCCACAGATTTAAATGACTTCATGGTGGCATTAAGTTCTTTAATGGCGTTTTTAATACCATCTTCAGAATCATCTGCAACGAGTGTATTTAAATTAACTAAAAGGGTGTCTGCCGCTTTCAAAGTTGAGCCTAACTCATCACCAACCCCAGTGAAATTTTCTGTAAGACTTCTTACTAGACCAGGTTGAACCTCAGATTCAAGGTAGTCTCCAGGCTTAGCTTCTTCTCCTTCCTTACTAATAATTATAGCTAATGCGTTACCTCCCATTAGACCAGTTTCGTATAACCTTATTTTACTCTGTTTTGAGAAAGACAGTTTGTCATTTACGGTAAAAGCGACTTTTGTCTTACCACTTTCAAAGTCATAAGTAATCTCTTTTATTTTACCTACAGCATTTCCTTTTACAGTCACTGGTGACGCCGTACTTAAAGCGTTATAATCAAATTCTGTATAATACGTATTAGGAGATTCAAAGAGATTTTCACCTTTGAGATAATTGAATAAAAATATCAATAATATAATACCCGAAAGAACGAGTATGGCAGTTTTTACTTCTCTAGAAATTTTCAAATTTTACAATTTTGGGTTAAAACAAAATTAGCAATAATTATATAAAGAACCTTTCTAATTAGAGCCAGATTTTAATGCTTCGGAAACGTCTACTTTAATTCCATCCTTATAAGCCACTACAAAACAGTCTTTATAACCTTTAGCCCTAGCCTCTATTTGAAATTGTTTTATCTTATTATAATCAGAAGTATATCCATAGAAATACTTATAAGTGTTTCCAATTTTTATTCTTGAAATATCTGACAAGCCTTTAAAGTTATATGATTTAGGCGCCAGCTCCTTAGAGCTTGAAGCAATCTGAACTTTAAACACCACATTGTCTACTATATATGGTTCGACTTCTGCAGTTTTGGTACTTGTATCTTGATAAATATTCTCTCCAACATTCTGATCTAGTTGCTTTTTATAGGCTAAAATAGCATCTGTAATAGATTTTGACATTTTTGATTGCCCGTTTTTAGAATTTAAATACGAGCCTTCTTTTTTATATGTTAAAAAACCTGTCTCAACTAACACACTCGGCATATACGTGTTGTGCAATACCCAAAAACCAGCCTGCTTTACGCCTCGGCTTTTACGCTTTTGTTGCGACTTAAAATTATCTTCTATTTGACGAGCAAGTCGTATACTTTCATCTAAATACACTTCTTGAATAATTGTTAATCCTATTAGGGACTCTGGAGAGTTTGGATTAAACCCTTCATAATGTTGTTCGTAATCTGCTTCTAAGAAAATAACCTCATTTTCTTTTTTTGCAATTTCAAAATTACGTTGGTTAGCATGGAGTCCGAGTACAAAAGTTTCTGTACCATTTGCAGAAGAATTGTGCGCATTGCAATGCACAGAAACAAACAAATCGGCATCAGCATCATTTGCGATTTTTGCACGTCCTCTCAATGTAACAAACACATCTTTCTTTCTCGTATATATAACTTTTATGTCTTTGTTTTTTTCTAGAGCTTTCCCTATTTGAAGTACAATCTTTAGTGCAATATTACTTTCCTTATACCCGTTTCCTGTGTTACCAGAATCATCCCCTCCGTGTCCTGCATCTAGTACTACTACAAACTTATCTTTGTCTCCTTGAAAAGCATGGGCAGATGTTAAAAAACTGGTAATTAACAAAATCACTAGTACGAATCTATAATAAGGTGTCGTTTTCATACGTGTTTAACGTTTTATCAACTCGATTTATTTTAAGCCATCAAACATCTCACTTTTGTGAGCTTCGAATACTTTTGATAAATTAATTGAATTATAAATTAATCATAAAAAATATATGTAATTTTGGCAATTCAAAAACCGAGCCATACTTTAGCAAAAATACATTTAAAAGCATTGCGTACAAAAAGCTTACACATACTTTTTACCCTAAGTTTTACCATGTTTATTAACATGTTTTGCTTTGCACAAGAGTTGCCAAAAACGAAGGAACCTATAAAAGCTAAAACTGAAAATGATTCGGTTACGGTTTCGGTGAACAGTTTAGTAGCAAAACCTCTAAACCTAAAGGCGCAGGATAGTGTAAAAAATGATTCTGTACCTAAAAAGAAAGAACTTCTTACAGACATCGTAAATTACAAGGCTAAAGATTACGTTAGATTAGATCAAAGGAAAAACCAAACCACACTTTATAATCAGGCCGAAGTCAATTATACAGACATGAATATAAAGGCTGGTATTATTGTCATTGATCATAGCAAAAATTTAGTCTATGCTGGGCGCTTAAAAGATTCAGCTGGTGTTTATACTCAAGCACCTGTGTTTACTCAGGGTGAAAGTGTTGTGGAACCCGACTCCATTATATTTCATACAGTCACAAAAAAAGCGATTATATTCAACTCTAAGACTGAATATGGGGAAGGCACAATTATCGCTGCTGTTACAAAGCGAGAAAATGATTCTACATTATTTATAAAGGATGGAAAGTTCACTACTTCAGAAAATCTAGACGATCCCGAATACTATTTCTTAATGCGAATCGCCAAAGTAGTTCCTGGAGTAAAAGTAGTGACTGGAGTAACCAATCTCTTTATTTATGATGTTCCTACTCCTATTGGTTTGCCATTTGCTTATTTTCCAATGACAAAAAAACAGACCTCTGGTATTATTATGCCTACACCTGGTCAAGATCTTGGAAATGATAGAGGTTATTTTTTACAAAATGGTGGTTATTACTTTGCTATTAGTGATTATTTAGACCTAGCAGTACTGGGAGATTATTACACCAACGGAAGCTACGGATTGCGCTTAGAAAGTAATTATGCTTTGAGATATAAATTTAGAGGTAATCTTAGTTTTAGATATGAGAACTTAATAAATAGTGAACGTGGTTTTCCAGACTTTTCGAAATCGACTATTTATAATATTAGATGGTCTCACAGTCAAGATCAGAAAGCTAACCCGAACTCTCGTTTTTCAGCATCTGTAAATTTAGGTAGTAGTCAATATTACAGACAATCTATTAATCAACTAAACTTATCTAATACTCAAAATAATACCTTAGCTTCTTCTGTATCGTATTCTAAAACATTTCAGGGCGAGCCACAGGTTAACATGAATATAACAGCCACACACTCTCAAAACACGAACACAGAACAAATTAACATGACTTTACCAACCTTTCAGGGTAGCGTTAGTCGTGTATTTCCTTTTGCGCCAAAAACAGGAACAAAAAAAGGCTTTTTTCAAAATATCAACGTTCAGTATAATGTTCGAGCAGAAAATAGAATACAAACAACAGACTCATTATTTTTTAGATCTGAAATGTTCGATGATGCACGTGTAGGTGCCTTGCACTCGATTCCTGTCGCTACGAATTTCAAAGTATTTAAATATTTCAGTATGAGTGCTAGTGCTAATTTTGAAGAAAATTGGACGCTTAATACCATAAATAGATTTTATGATGATGTGAATGATGAAATTGTCACTCAAGACCTCAATAATTTTGATCGTTTCTTTACCTACAATTTTAGCGCAAGTATAGGAACAACACTCTATGGTATGTTTGGAAAAGAAGGCAGCGAATCATTGATACAACAAGTAAGACATGTAATGCGTCCATCTATTAGTTATAACATTAATCCAGCCTTCGACAATTATTATGACACTTTTGAAATTGTTGATGCAGATGGGACCACAGCTGGCGAAGTACAAAGAGAACAATTTACAAGATTTGAAGGCTCTTTATTTGGAGTACCAAACAGAACCTTTTCTAGTTCAATGGGAATATCCTTAGGTAACAATTTTGAAGCCAAGGTAAGAGATAGAGACAGCACTGCAACCGAGCCGAAAAAGATAAAATTATTGAACAATCTTAACTTTTCGACCTCTTATAATTTTGCTGGAGATTCGCTAAATTGGAGCCCGTTACGTGTTTCTGGAGGAACTTCAATATTAAAGGATAAGATGAATATCAACTTCGGAATGGTGTTAGATCCTTATGCTTTAGATAATAACAACAGAAAAATTGATAAGTTTAATATTGATAATGGCGGAAGTTTATTTCGATTAACCTCGGCAAATCTTAATATTAGCTATTCATTATCTAGCAAACAATTTGAAGGTGACGATAGCGGTGAAGACGATAGAGCTCGTCAAGAATCACTAAGAAGTGGTGGTCGAGCCGATGACCTATTTGGAAAACCTCAAGATTTTGCCGATCAACGTTTAACAGACAATGATCGCTCTGATAAAAAGAAAGAACCCTCAGAATTTTACAATTTCAAAATCCCTTGGAGTCTAAGATTGGCATATGCCGTGAATTATACAAATTCAGCAAGACAAAATAGAATTTCCAATAACTCACTCATGTTCTCTGGTGATATTGAATTATCTCCGCGCTGGGCTGTAGGCGCATCCTCAGGTTATGACTTTGTAAATAAAGGGTTTACACAAACACAATTGCGTTTTGAGCGTGATTTATTGAGCTGGCGCATGAATTTCACTTGGGTACCATTTGGAACGTATAATTCATGGAATTTCTTTATTGGAATACGTTCTAATCTTCTTAAGGATATTAAATACGATAAACGAAGACAACGCGATCAGCAACTCTAACATTTTAACATTGTTCAACTATGAAAACAATAATAAATACACCTAATGCTCCTGCTCCTATAGGACCATACAATCAAGCGGTTTTAAGTGGCAACACCTTATATACATCTGGTCAAATAGCTATTAATGTTAGTACAGGAGAACTTGTTCTAGACTCTATTTCTTCGGAAACAGAACAAGTTATGCAAAATCTAAAAGCTGTTTTGGAAGCGGCAAATATGACTTTTGAGGATGTTATTAAGACCTCTATATTTATTAGTGATATGAATAATTTCGCACAGATTAACACGATTTATGCCAAGTATTTTGATTCAAATACAGCACCAGCAAGAGAAACTGTTGAAGTTGCCAATTTACCCAAATTTGTTAATGTTGAAATTAGCATGATTGCCGTAAAATAGACGTATTTGAGAGTTATAAACAATCATTTCTTAAAAACTTCATTTAACTCTTGTTTTATCATGTCTTCATACTTTTAAATTTGAAGCCATAAAACAACACGCCTTATATTATGCGAAAAATTTTACTATCTACACTTCTTTGCCTATCATTTTCAATGGTCTTCGGCCAAGATAATTTTGAAAAATCATTAGATTCCATCCAAACCCTAGACGATGTCACCATTTTTTTAAAGAAAAACAAAAAAGTCAAAGGCAAAGTGATTGTTTTTAATAGAGAGAAGCACGCTACGCGTATGGCAGATGTGATTTTTAAAATGGGTGTTGGTTCTAAAAGATCGTTTAAAGATGCGCCTCAAAAAACCTATTATAAAGTTATTGAGAAATACAAGATCCCTTACTACAGAGTAAGTTACGTTTATTTGGATGGAAGTGAAACACCTTTAGAAGACATAAATGCCGCTAGAAAGCGTGTGATATCACAGTATAATCAAGGAGCCACTTTCTCTGATTTAGCGGTAAAAAACTCCATGGACGATACCGCAAAACGTGGTGGAGATTCGGGTTGGTTTAAAGAAGGTGATCTGCATCCAGAATTTGAAAAAGCGATTGTAACTAGTAATCATGCCGAAGGTGATGTTTTTACGGTAGATATTCCAGAGATAAAAGCGTATTATGTTGTATTAGTAACGCATGAACGAAAACTAATTGAAGAAGTTAAGGTCTTAAAAATTACAGAACCTAAGAACTAATGCAACTTTTCTATAATAAAAGCCTAACTGCAAACGATACTGAAATACGATTCTCAAAAGAAGAAAGTCGACATATTGTTAAGGTGCTGCGTAAGTCTGTTGGAGACCTATTGCAAATAACTAATGGTAAAGGTTGGTTATTTGTGGCTAAAATTAGCTTAGCCGATGTCAAAAACTGTATTGCAATAATAGAATCCTCAACGCTGCAATCAAAAAGAGATTACCAAATTCACCTGGCTGTTGCACCTACTAAAATGAATGACCGTTATGAGTGGTTTTTAGAAAAAGCAACAGAAATTGGTGTAGACAGCATCACTCCTATCTTTTGTGATAATAGCGAACGTCGTGTTATAAAACCAGAACGCTTCAAGAAAATTGTCCAATCTGCAATGAAACAATCTTTGCACTTTTATTTACCAAAACTTAATGATGCCGTACCATTTAAAGATTTCATATCTCAAGACTTCAAAGGACAGCAATTTATTGCCCATTGCGAAGACACTCATAGAACTTCATTAAAACAAGCTCTTAAAACCAATACCGATGTCACCATTTTAATTGGTCCAGAAGGTGATTTTAGTACCAAAGAAATTGAGCTCGCTTTTCAAAATAATTTTGATCCAGTGGTATTGGGAAAAACCAGATTACGAACAGAAACGGCTGCTGTTATAGCTTGTCATTCTGTAATATATTCAAATGAACTATAAGTTCACTTGGGAAGCTCCAATTATATCTAAATCAGAATTTTGAGACATTACGATTAGTTTCAATTTATCTTCTTTATTTACGATTTTCGGAATAGAAAAACTATAGCTTCCATTCGATTTTTTCAAACCTAAAGATTCATCTAAAACCACAATATTCGAATTTTTTAATGTTCTATTTCGGTTCTCTCCTCTTGGTATTTCTGTGGTACGCTCTTTAATAGCCAAAACGATTCTCATCGTTTTGTTTTTAATAGCACCAGCAATATTATAATTAAAACTCACACTGTTTCCGGACCTTTTAACTACGGATAATTCGATTTTATTTTCTGCGGAAATTTTAGCATATGATTTTAATTTAGCATTCATTTCTCTAGTGTTAGACCCAACGAAATGTGTTTTCCCATTTACGACTACCTGAGGCGTATAAATTGAACTGCTATTAAATTTCCTGCTGTATTGACGTTGCTTATCACTAAAGGAAGCCTTACTAAATGGGTCTTTCCAACCAATATAATTCCAATAATCAACGTGATAAGACAGTGTTATAATTTGATTTTCATTATCAAATGTATCAACCTCAGTTAAAAGTTTATCGGCAGGTGGACAGCTAGAGCAACCTTGTGATGTAAAAAGTTCTAATACAATAACAGGTGGATATGTCTCTACTTTTTCCGAAGTAAAACATAAGGGTATCATAAATAACGTTAAAAGGATATGTTTCATCTGCTTAATTTTTTATTTTTGGAGTATGAGGTTTAGTTCGAAACATTTAAGAAATCTTACAGCGCTATTAGCACTTGTGATAAGTTTAACAAGTTTAAATGGCCATGCGCAAGATTTAGCTATTGTAAAGTATAAAGGCGGTGGTGACTGGTACAGTAACCCTACCGCTCTACCAAATTTGATTAAATTTTGTAATGACAATATAAAAACTAGAATGAATGAAAAACCTCAGGTTGTAGAGGTTGGCAGTATAGATATTTTTCAGTTTCCGTTGCTTCACATGACAGGGCATGGCAACATTTTCCTTACGGACGAAGATGCCGAAAACCTCAAAAAATACCTTACTTCTGGTGGTTTTCTACATATTGATGACAATTACGGTATGGAACCCTATATTAAAAAAGAACTTAAAAAAGTATTTCCAAATCAGGAGCTAATCGAGTTACCCAAAGACCATGAGATTTTTAATACGGCCTATAAGTTCCCAGAAGGTTTGCCAAAAATTCATGAACATGATGGTAAACGACCGCAGGCTCTTGGGCTTTTTCACGAGAGTCGATTGGTTTTACTCTTTACGTTTGAAAGTGATTTAGGCGATGGCTGGGAAGACCCTGAAGTACACAATGACCCTGAAGATGTTAGAGAAAAGGCACTTAAAATGGGAGCTAATATTGTGAAATACGCCTTCGAAAATTAGTAAAAGTTTACTTGGTTTCAAATACGATTCCCATAACCTCAGATTTATTTAATACCGCATGGCAATAGCCATTTGGTATAAAGACTATGTCACCAGCTTCTTGGGTACAACGATAGACGTTCTCTTGTTTGTTTGGTAATTTTGGAACTTCATTTTTAAACCAATCTTTGGCATGTGTTCCTAGTCCATATTTCCTATTAAACGTATGCAGCAATTCATAACCTTCTGGATTGTGTTTTTCACTGGCATCATAAAACACCCATTCTTTAGTACCACTTTGAAGGATATTAAACGCATTGCCATGGATATGAGGTAACGTTCCCGCGTTTTTCACTGAGTGAAAAAAGAAAAAACGTTGAATATCATTTGTTTTAAAATAAGGATTAGACGATTTCACATCTTTATAGAAAAGCGGTGGCTTTCGGGCATTAAAAGGATCTAATGTTAGAGTACTTACGCCAGATAGTTTTTCGAAGTAAAATTTCAATGTTGTTTGTTCTTTAGAGTATGCTGGTCTAGAATCTTTGATAACTTTACACACATAGCTCCCCATATGCTCAACAATATACTCTTTTGTCCAGTTAGACATCAAAGGCCAGTTGGCTGCTGCGCCTTTAAGTAATACTGGTATACGCGGTTTTTTGTAATTTGAAACAAACAAATCGCTGTCACCACTTTGAAGTTCATCAAGCGCAATCATCTTGTTACTATTACCGCTTTTGAAAATATTGAATAGTCCCATATTAAACTATAAATTGATCTGACTGAATAAATTTAAACTTTTTATTATTGATAACAACTTTGTTTTTGGCATATTCATATAACTTATAATCAAAAGCGTTAAGTTCCATAACACGACTTTTTATGGTTTCATCAACAATGGTTTGATACATAAAAGGTGTTTTTTTTCTAACCGTCACTTTTTTTGGTAAAACTATTCCTGTTTTTTCTTCAAACAGGTTTAAAAAACTTGCATACTCATCTGTTATACCACAATGTATAGGAAGCGACTCAATGCTATCAATTAAGCGCTCGAACTCTTTATCCGTAATCTTTTTAGGGTCATTGATAGGTCTTCCTAATAAAAATTTAGATTGATAATTCTGAGTTTCTTTACAAGCAATATAAGCCTCAAAGGTTTTTGGTTTCTGTTTCAGCTTTGTTATAATTGCTGCATTAGTATTTCCATTTTTACCATCTAGAATATGAAACTGAAAATTAAATTCAGAGATTAATCGGTCTAAGGGATTTCTTAATATTAGAAACATTTCCTTGTCGTCTCTATTGTTAATTTCAATATCTTTTAAAAACTTTGCGCCTTTAAACCTCCGATGTTTGTCTAAAAAATCAATATGAAAAATTGTTGTGTTTCCAACGCTATCAGTTTTATGCGTAGGTGTTGCTGTTTGCGCATTTTGATTTAATGACGCTTGTAATAAACCAACAAATGTAGAGCCGCCAGATTTTGGGATATGAAAAAAAACAGATGCTTTCTTTGGCACTGTTTTCTTTTTAGAAAAAATCGAAAACATACTTGATAAGTTTAAAACGAAAGTAAGATATAATTATTTGTGAAATTGAGATATGCATTAGGTGATTTTTTAAAAATAGTTTTTCATTGATACTGCTTTTTTACATATTTACATTCTTGAAACACAAACACCATGCAACTTGATCACTACTCTAATCAGTTTAATAAACGTACCTTTTCAATTAAAGTCATTGCCGAAAATGTAACTAATGCTCCAAATATTGGCAGCCTATTCAGAACAGCAGATGCTTTTGGTGTTGAAGAATTAGTTTTTTGCGGATCTCAGATTACGTTAGGTAGAAAAATGATGAAAACATCAAGGGCCACAGAAAAATCTGTCAAACACAGGACTCAATTAGATATACAAAAGGTTATTTCAGAAGTGAAACATGAAGGTTATTTTATCGTTGCTCTAGAAATTACTTCTGAAAGCAAATCTTTAACGGAATTCAATTTTCCTAGAAATAAACCTATTGCTCTGATTATTGGGGATGAAAATTTTGGAGTTTCAGAACATATTTTAAAAGTTTGTGATGCAATCATTCACATTGATATGTATGGTCAAAATAGCAGTATGAACGTTGTTCAAGCAACAAGTATTAGTTTATACGAAATTACAAAGCAACTTAGCTAAAGTCTTTTTATATTTATAGAGTAAAATCAATCTAATGAATTCTAGAACCATTGCAAATGGCATACTACGTGCCGTGGGGATTATAGTAGCCATCGCACTTATCCTATATTTCTTTTATAAAATTCAATCGGTAATTGTATATATTCTCATAGCTGCCGTCATTTCTTTAATAGGCAGACCTATTGTTATCTTTTTAAGACGACGTCTAAAATTTAGAAACACTATAGCTGTTGTTGCAACCATGCTTCTACTCGTTGGTGTTTTTGTTGGCATTATAGGGCTCCTGATTCCATTATTAGTTGAACAAGGACACAATCTATCTTTACTAGATATAACAGCACTGCAAGAGAACATTGAAGAGCTTTATAGATCTGGCATCGCCTATTTAGAACTAAACCATATTGATGCAGAAAAGGCAATAAAAGAATCTAAAATTTTATCCAATTTAGATTATAGTGTAATTCCAAACTTCTTGAATAGCCTAGTATCTGGCTTGGGAAGTTTTAGTATAGGTTTAATGTCTGTGCTTTTTATTGCATTTTTCTTTTTAAAAGACAGTAATTTATTTGAAAAAGGCATCTTAACTTTTATTCCTAATGAAAAGGAATCTAAGACAAAACGATCATTTACTAAAATTTCAGATTTACTTTCGCGTTATTTTGTTGGCCTCTTTTTTCAAATATTAATATTGTTCGTTATTTATACAATCGGACTTCTAATTATTGGTGTTAAAAATGCCGTTGTTATCGCTTTCTTATGTGCTTTAATCAATCTAATCCCATACTTAGGACCATTAATTGGCGCCTTTTTAATGCTGTTTTTAGTAATGACAAATAATTTGGGTGATAGTTTTAACGACATTGTGCTGCCAAAGATTATTTACACGCTAATTGTTATTACAATTGCTCAACTCGTTGACAATTTCTTTAGCCAGCCTTATATATTCTCTAAAAGTGTAAAATCACATCCGTTAGAAATATTCTTGATTATTATAATCGCTGGCTTGTTATTTGGCGTTGTTGGAATGATTGTGGCTGTACCTTCTTATACTGCTATAAAGGTTATATTAAAAGAGTTTTTATCAGATAATAAAACAGTAAAAAAATTAACTCAAGGATTGTAGAAATCGTTTGAATACTGAAATTTTAAATAAAGACATTCAAGATTTTATTAACAAAAATCTAAGGGCTGATGTTTCAAAAATTCTATTAAGAGGTACTCCTTTTAAAAACGTTAGCACAAGAACAGTTGTTGAACAAATTGAATCTAAACTAAAGAGCGAGCACAAACTACCTTCGTGGTTTTCTACACCAAATATTTATTTTCCTAATAAACTTAATATAGAGCAAACATCATCTGAAATAGCCGCTAAGTATAAATCCG
Organism: uncultured Psychroserpens sp.; assembly: GCF_947492715.1. GTDB lineage: Bacteria > Bacteroidota > Bacteroidia > Flavobacteriales > Flavobacteriaceae > Psychroserpens. The sequence continues at coordinate 97,964 of NZ_CANLNS010000002.1, read as the reverse complement.
AATTATTTACAGGCACTACTATAGTTGATATTACTGGAGGTTTAGGCGTAGATAGCTATTATTTTTCTAAGGTCTTTAAAAGCGTTATTCACTGTGAAATAAATGAGACATTGTCTCAAATCGTATCACACAACAATGAGCAATTTGAAATTGCAAATATTGCAACGATTGCTGAAGACGGTATAGAATTTTTAAAATCTGGCGATCAACAATTTGATTGGATATATGTAGATCCGTCCAGACGACATGATAGCAAAGGAAAAGTGTTTTTTCTAAATGATTGTTTACCTAATGTACCCGAACATTTAGAAACATTATTTAAACACGCTCCAAACATTGCAATAAAAACATCTCCTCTTTTAGATCTCTCTGTAGGTTTAAATGAATTAAAACATGTTAAACACATACATGTTTTGGCAATTAAGAACGAGGTGAAAGAATTATTATGGATATTAGAAAACGGTTTTGAAGGTCCTACAACCATCAAAACCGTTAATATAATTAAAGGAAAAAAAGATATCTTTTCATTTAGATTAAGTGACGAGTCACAACGAAATGTCGTCTATAGTAAACCTTTAAGATATCTTTTCGAGCCTAATTCGTCAATTTTAAAATCTGGTGGCTTCAATAGTCTTGCTGAAAGTTTAAAACTCTCAAAACTACATCAGCACTCCCATTTATATACAAGTGACATGTTAATTGAATTCCCAGGGCGTTCTTTTAAAATCGAAACTGTAATCAATTACAATAAAAAGGCATTGAAATCCTTAGGAATATCTAAAGGCAATATCACTACTAGGAACTTTCCAGAAACAGTACAACAACTTCGCAAAAAACACCGCATAAAAGATGGAGGTAACACCTATATCTTTTTTACAACTAATAACTTAAACGAAAAAATTGTAGTCGTAAGTTCTAAAATTAATTAAAGATCTTCTGGAGAACTCGATATTAAATAGTTGTCTATACCAACTTCCATATCAAAGCTCATACATTGATTCATTGTATGCACTACTTTCTCATCATTAAATCCTGTAGCATTTTTTACAACATTAAAAATAATGTCATTAGCTTCAAAAGTTAAGTAGCTTGATGATGTTCCTGGAGCTAAATCTTGTGCTGTTTGTAAAACAACACCATCTGTAGTAGCAATTTCCAATGTTATAGAAATTGTTCCATTGTTAGTGATCCTAGCTTGAGGATCCTGATTTTCGCAAACATCTTGGGTGTTTTGATTCTCTGGAATAACGTTTTCAAATTGCTCATTCTCAATAGATTCAACTGAACAATTAAAACATGTAGTCATAACAATTGCACATGCAATTGCATTTTTTAGTAGGTTTTTCATCGATTTGGGGTTTAATGAAATATAAGACAAAGGTAATTTTAAAATCGAATAAAACAAACTATTTTATCGTTTAAATGTTCAAAATACTCGATTAAGTGTGTTTTTTAAGATGAAATATCGACGAACGACACGCTTAATTTAACTTAAAACGGTATTTCCATGCATGACAATTTTATATCAAAAACGAACTTTTCAATAAAACTAAACTCGATATAATCTATATAATAAATTGTTAGAAACGATCATCTACACCTCCCTTTTTCATCAAGATTAATTATCTATTCTAGGATCATGTGACTAATTTTAAAAATCGTGTCTTAAGACCATGTATACTACTAGTTTTTAAGCGGTTAATTATTAGTATATACTATAAGCTCTCATATTGTTTGGGAGCTTATTTTTTTTAGAAAATAGTTGAGACACGTCATAGATTTAAATAAAATCAAACAAAAAAGCCGCATCATTACTGATGCGGCTTTAAGTGAGCCCTGAAGGATTCGAACCTTCGACCGCCTCCTTAGAAGGGAGGTGCTCTATCCAGCTGAGCTAAGAGCCCTAATAAAAGTCGGGGTGGCAGGATTCGAACCTGCGACCTCCGCGTCCCAAACGCGGCGCGATAACCGGGCTACGCTACACCCCGAAAACGGTTATCTAGTTTTTGAGTTATTAAATTAATAATTTCTCTAAAATTTCGAGGTGCAAATATATATCTTTTCTTTAAAAATTGACAACTTTTATTATTAAATTTAAACATAAAATTTAATTTTATGAAATTTATAAGGCAATCTCTATTTATAATTGGTTTTCTAAGCCTCAATACTTGTGCTCAAGACAAAAACCCAATCAATACCGAGCATTCTTATGAACTTGCTGTACCAGAACTAAATAACCCTTGGGGCTTCGTGTTTTTGCCTGATGGCTCAATGCTTATTAATGAAAAAGCTGGGCAAGTTATCCACTTTAAAGACGGACAAAAAACATTTATTAAAGGTGTGCCCGACGTATACAATCGAGGTCAAGGAGGTTTGTTAGACATTAAGTTGCATCCTAAGTATAAAAGTAACGGTTGGATTTATCTCACGTATGCCTCATCTGAAGGTCCACAGCGTGGCGGCAATACAGCACTCATGCGTGCACAATTAAAAAATAATACACTTGTAAATAAAGAAGTTTTATATAAAGCGACTCCAAATACTACAAGAGGTCAGCATTTTGGTTCTCGCATAATTTTCGACGATGATGGTTATCTCTTTTTTACAATTGGAGAACGCGGAGATCGAGATGTAAATCCGCAAGATCTCACAAGAGATGGCGGTAAGGTATATCGCTTACATGATGATGGATCGATACCAAAGGATAATCCCTTTAACTCAACTAAAGATGCGAAGACGGCTATATATTCTTATGGACATCGTAATCCGCAAGGCATGGTAATTCATCCTGAAACAAGAGAAATATGGACACATGAACATGGACCTAAAGGTGGTGATGAAATTAATATTATTAAATCTGGAAAAAATTATGGCTGGCCTGTAATTACATATGGGGTTAATTATTCTGGAACAAAAATCACCAAAGAAACATCCCATAAAGGTATGGAACAACCTTTACATTATTGGACACCATCAATAGCCCCAAGTGGAATGGCATTTATTTCAAGTGATAAGTACGAAGATTGGAAAGGTAATTTATTGGTGGGTTCATTAAAATTTCAGTACTTAGACAATTGCTACATTGAAAATGGTAAAGTGGTAAAACAAGAGCGACTATTAGATGGTTTGGGACGAGTTCGCTCAATTAATCAAGGTCCAGATGGATATATATATGTTGGAATAGAAAATTTAGGAATCGTAAAACTTATAAAAAACAAATGAATAAAAACTTACTAATGGCACTAGTGCTGGGATGTTTAATATTAGCATGTAACTCTTCAGAGAAAAAGGAAAACAAGGATAAAGCAATATCTGAAGCCAAAGTCTCAAAGGTTATTAAAGAAGAACAGAGCCCTGAGCTTATACAAAGTATGAAACGCGGAAAAGAAATATATTCTGACTTTTGTATCTCTTGTCATTTACCAAACGGAAAAGGAGTATTAAAAGCCTTTCCTCCTTTGGCAAAATCAGATTATTTAATGACCAATCGTGAGGAGAGTATAAAATCTATTAAATATGGTCAATCTGGTGAAATTACTGTGAACGGGGTAAAATACAATGGAGTCATGACACCATTAGGCCTAGAAGACAAGGAAGTTGCCGATGTCATGAATTATATTACAAACAGTTGGGGAAACACAAATAATAAGTTAATAACTGAAAAAGAAGTTTCAGAAATAGAGCAATGATTTTCTATCATTATTGTTAAATTTGTCCAACTAAAAATCAGTTTTTATTTATGCTCATTATAGGAATAGCAGGAGGAACAGGTTGTGGAAAAACAACCGTTGTAAATCAAATACTTAACGAATTACCAGAAGGTGAAGTCGGTGTTATTTCACAAGACTCCTATTATAAAGACACCTCGCATTTAAGCTATGAAGAACGCGTGAAAATTAATTTTGATCATCCGCGCTCTATAGATTTTGAGTTATTAGAAGAACATTTAAAGGAATTAAAAAGTGGAGCACCTGTTAATCAACCTGTGTATTCCTTTGTAAAGCACAATCGCACAGGAGATACCATCAAAACCAATCCGCGAAAAGTGATGATAGTGGAAGGTATTTTAATCTTAACAAACCCTGAATTAAGAGAGATGTTTGATATTAAAATCTTCGTGCATGCCGATAGTGACGAACGTTTAATACGACGTTTGAAACGTGATATTTCAGAACGTGGCCGAGATATAGATGAAGTATTAAGCAGATACCAAACGACATTAAAACCTATGCATCAGCAGTTCATAGAACCTATGAAAGAATATGCAGATATTATTATACCAAACAACAAATATAACACTGTTGCAGTTGATATAGTGAAAACTATTATCAACGAAAAATTACATTAATATTGAATTATCTAAAAAACATATTTGTCATTGTCTTTATCGTTTTTGCGATATGGATGCTTTTTATTGATTCTAACTCACTTCTCATTCATAGAGAACTCAACCAAGATATAGATGATTTAGAAAACGAGAAGCAATATTATAATGATGAAATAGAAAAAGATAACAAGGCTATTAAAGAATTAAGTACCGACGATGGTATAGAAAAGCTAGCACGTGAAAAGTACTATATGAAAAAAGAGAATGAAGACATCTACATCATTGAATATGAAGACAGTCTAAAACTAGAGAAAAAGGATGAGTAAAACTTTATTTAGCGATTTTCCCGAAATCTCCTCTAAACAATGGAAGCAAAAGATTCAGGCCGACTTAAAAGGAGCTGATTATAATGATACGCTTATTTGGCATACCAATGAAGGAATTGATGTAAAACCTTTTTATCATGCCGATGACTTCGAACAACTAGAATCTGAATTACATTCTACTGCAAGTACGTTTAATATTGGTCAAACCATCTTTGTTGCTAACACTGAAAAGTCTAATGCTAATGCTATAGATGCTATATCTAGAGGCGCCGAAACTATAATCTTTGTTATTCCTTCAGAAGATATTTCAATAGAAAACCTGTTAAAGAACATAGACACTGCCTCTACTCCAATTATCATTAAACCGGAATTTTTATCTCCTAAGTTTGTCAAACAGGTCGCTTCATATGATCATGTTAACCTGGAGGTTGACATTATTGGTCACCTTGCAAGAACAGGTAATTGGTATCACAATCTTACAGATGATCATTCGCTTTTTGAAGCCACTGTTAAACATACCAATACACTGTCTGTCGATGTCGGTTTATATCAAAATGCAGGTGCCAACATGATACAACAACTTGCTTATGCTTTGGCGCATATCAACGAGTACCTAAATCATTTTGACGATCAACCAAACACAATTCAAAAACAATCGTTAAAGGTCATTTTCAATGTTGCTGTTGGAACCAACTATTTTTTTGAAATTGCCAAACTTAGGGCATTAAGATTATTATTTAAAACGATTGCTAATGCATACCAGATAAACACTGATTGCATCATAAATGTGTCTCCTACAAAACGCAATAAGACCATTTATGACTACAACACCAATATGCTTCGTACAACAACTGAGTGCATGAGTGCTGTTTTAGGTGGCGCAAATACTATTATCAATTTACCATATGATGCTATCTATCACAAAAGCAACGAATTTGCAGATCGTATTTCTCGTAATCAATTGCTAATACTAAAGCATGAAAGCTATTTTGATAAGGTTGGCAATCCCTCAGATGGGGCTTATTATATAGAAAGTCTTACATCTCAAATGGCGAGCAAATCCTTGACGCTATTTAAGGATATAGAAGCGAATGGCGGATTTCTATCTCAACTCAAAGAAGGAACAATTCAAAAGAAAATAAAAGAAAGCGCTATAAAGGAGCAGTCACAATTTGATACTGGTGATTTTGTATTATTAGGAACGAACAAACACCCTAATCCGCAAGACAAAATGAAGGAAGACTTGGAGTTATATCCATTTGTGAAAACAAATCCAATAAAAACCTTAATTGAACCAATAATTGAAAAGCGACTTGCAGAAACTATTGAACAAGAACGACTTAAAACCGAATAAACTCTAAAAATATGAAGTTACGATTAACACTTTTAGCATTATGTATATGCCTATTAAACTGTAAAGATGATACACCAAAAAAAATAGATTTTGAGTATAAATATCCAAGTGTAGAAAATATATTGGATTGCGAAGGGATGGATACCGATTTATTAAGAGAGGCCTTTTACGCTTTTGAAGATGATTTAATAAAGTTCTATACACCAGGCAACCCAGTATATTCTCGCGCGTATAGTTTATTTGTAAGCCAAGCATCAAATAATAGAGTTGATTATCATAAAATGGTCTCTGAACATTCTAAAAAAGTGTTAGAGGCGTTAAAACAAGATGAGACATTATGGCGTCCTGCTGTTGACGCCTTTGGTAGTCGCTTAAATTATAACCATCCTTTTATAAAATGTGTGGCAGAAAACATTAAAGATGAGCCACTGCAAAAAACATTTAATGCTCTAGTACAAACTAACAGCCTCAGTTTACGTATGGTTGGAGAAGAACTTAAACGTAAAACTTTTGGTATGAAAGACGACAAGTATTTGGCAACTTACATAGCTCTTGAGTATTTCTACGGAAAAATATTTGATATCGATTTTAGTAAGGCTCCAGAAAAAACAATCGAAGTTAATAAAGAACATTCATCTCATGATGGTCACAACCATTAATATTATATTATGAGAAAAAACCTCCAGCATATACAATTAGAAACAACTACAACTTCAAGTAAAGTCAATAAAGTTGATAGTTTCAAAACCGCTGAGGATATTAATGTCAAAGCATCATACTCAAAAGAAGACATTTCTAATCTTGAGCATTTAAATTTTGTAGCTGGTATTGCACCAAACTTACGTGGTCCTTATTCAACCATGTATGTTCGAAGACCTTGGACTATTCGTCAATATGCTGGATTTTCTACCGCTGAAGATAGTAATGCATTCTATCGTAGGAATCTTGCTGCTGGTCAAAAAGGGCTCTCAGTAGCATTCGATTTAGCAACACATAGAGGGTATGATTCTGATCATGAACGTGTTGTAGGCGATGTTGGAAAAGCTGGTGTAGCCATTGATTCGGTGGAAGACATGAAAATCTTATTTGATCAAATTCCACTTGATAAAATGTCGGTATCAATGACTATGAACGGCGCTGTTCTTCCAATTATGGCGTTTTATATTGTTGCCGCCGAAGAGCAAGGTGTTGCTCCTGAACGTTTAGCTGGAACTATACAAAATGATATTCTAAAGGAGTTTATGGTGCGTAACACCTACATCTACCCTCCTACGCCATCCATGAAAATCATTTCAGATATTTTTGAGTACACGAGTAAAAACATGCCTAAATTTAATAGCATTAGTATTTCAGGATATCATATGCAGGAAGCTGGTGCTACTTGTGATATCGAATTGGCTTATACTTTGGCCGATGGTTTAGAGTACATAAAGAAAGGACTTGAGGCTGGTATGGATATTGACACTTTTGCACCTCGCCTTTCTTTCTTTTGGGCGATTGGCATGAACCACTTTATGGAGATTGCTAAAATGCGTGCAGCGCGTATGCTATGGGCAAAATTAGTAAGCCAATTTAACCCTAAGAACCCAAAGTCTTTAGCACTTCGAACACATTGTCAAACTTCGGGATGGAGTTTAACCGAACAAGACCCTTTTAACAATGTAGCACGAACCACAATAGAAGCTGCAGCTGCGGCATTTGGAGGCACACAAAGTTTGCATACCAATGCCTTGGATGAAGCCATTGCATTACCAACAGACTTTTCGGCACGTATTGCTCGAAATACACAAATCTTTTTGCAAGAGGAAACAGGAATCACAAAAACTGTCGATCCATGGGCTGGAAGCTACTATGTTGAAAAACTCACCGACGATATTGCCCAAAAAGCCTGGACATTAATACAAGAAGTTGAAGATTTAGGAGGAATGACCAAAGCTATTGAAGCTGGGATTCCAAAACTTAGAATTGAAGCTGCTGCTGCGCGTAAGCAAGCTCGTATAGATTCTGGGCAAGACATTATTGTTGGCGTGAATAAATATCGCCTAGAAGAAGAAGACCCTATCGCTACTTTAGAAGTTGATAACCAAACGGTTAGAAACGGACAAATAAAACGATTGGAGCAAATAAAAACGACAAGACATACAGAAGCCGTTCACAAAGCCTTATCAAAATTAACGGAAGCTGCACGCTCAGGAAAGGAGAATTTATTAGCTTTAGCAGTAAATGCAGCAAGAGAACGTGCTACTCTAGGTGAAATTAGCGATGCATTAGAAGCAGAATTTGGACGATATAAAGCACAAATAAAATCATTTTCAGGCGTGTATAGTAAAGAAATTAAAGATGACGAGAGCTTTAAAAAAGCTAGAGAATTGGCTGATAAATTTGCAGAACAAGATGGTCGAAGACCGCGTATAATGATTGCAAAAATGGGACAAGACGGACATGATCGTGGAGCAAAAGTTGTTGCTACAGGTTATGCAGATGTTGGCTTCGACGTAGACATTGGTCCGTTGTTTCAAACACCAAAAGAAGCGGCTAAACAAGCTGTAGAAAATGATGTTCATATTTTAGGTGTATCTTCCTTAGCTGCAGGACATAAGACGCTTGTACCTCAAGTTATAGACGAATTAAAAAATTATGGTCGCGAAGATATAATGGTCATCGTTGGAGGTGTGATTCCAAAACAAGATTATCAGTATTTATTTGACGCTGGAGCTGTTGCTGTATTCGGGCCAGGAACGAAAATTAGCGCTGCGGCAATTAAAATTTTAGACATCCTTATTGAGTAATATGACCTAAGTCAAATACTATTTATGAAACACATAGACAAAGCTACCCGATTTGCAAACTACATCATCGATATGCTAATTGTTTATATGTTGTTTATCATATTTACATTGTTTGAAAATGACTACGGTCTCTATTATTTTGTGTTCAATGGTATCATGTTTTCTTATTACTTTTTGTTCGAAGTCACAACCAGTCAAACTATTGGTAAAATAATTACTAAAACCGAAGTTGTTCGTAAAGATGGTTCAAAAGCTAGTTTCATTAAAATTTTAATCCGATCTATCAGCAGACTTATCCCTGTAGACTGGTTGTCTTACATGTTTGGAAATGACATTGGCATGCACGACTTATTTTCAAATACAGTACTCAAGAAAAAGAAATGAAATTCTACCAAATAGAGCATAACACACTTACACTACATGTCAAAAAAGCACCTCTTTTTGTTCGTATTACCATGTTTGCTTTTTCTATCTTATGTTTTATTTTACCGCTTGCAGGTATAGTTGCTTCTGTTTCTTTTGGTAGTGGACTAAAGTTTGGGCTCTTCTTTGGTATGTTCATATTTGGACTTCTTGGATTCTATTTATTACGTCTATCACTTTGGAATACTTATGGAAAAGAGATTATAAGCCTAGATAGTGAAGTCATAACTTACTATGCCGATTATCGTTGGTTTAAAGGCGCATTAAAATCTGCAACTGCTGTGAAGCCAACATTTTTATGGAATCCTGTTGGCTACGTCGAAGATCAACAAGCGTGTTTAGTTATTGAAGCCGATGAATCGTCCATTGAAAGTGTTGTTAAAATGCCAATTTCTGAAATTGAAACACTTATTAAAAATTTAAATGAAACATTTTGAGAACAGGAGTGATTAAAATAAACAATACGTCAAAACTCTATAAAGCATTTGGTAAACGGGATTACATCTTATATGTGATTATTCTCTTATGTGTTTTTATTAATATAGACCTCTTTAGTTCGCAGCCACGCTTTTTAATCACAACAGGATTCTTTTGGAAAGGTATTGCTCTTGCCAGTCTTGTCGTGTTACTTTTCAGTTTAATACAATGGCATTTAAAGAAAAAAAAGGTTATAGATGTACTCTCAAATGGAATCATCATTGAAGGACAGCTCAAGTATAGTGATGTCATAAAACCTAATAAGACATCGTCATTTAACGTGCATCTTTTAGAATATCAGGTTCTAGGTAAAACCTATGAAATTGGTTTCAAAAGCAAAAACAAGCACCTACAATCAAATGTTATCATCTACAAAGTAAATCAGCCCGAAAAGGCTATTGTCTTTGAAGACTTGAGGCCAAATATGAAACAAATAATAGCACATTATTTATAGCCAATAATTCAACTAATTTTGCGTTACACCTATATGAAATTTGAAAGACGACATTTACTTTTAAACTATATTTTCATCATATGCCTTGTTATTTTAGTACTTAACGATCATGTATTTAAATGGGAATTCTCTAACTGGTTTACTGGAAAATTATCTGATATCGTTGGGATGATTATTCTTCCGATTTTAATTACATTTTTTAATCCTAAACACGTAAAATTTAACCTTTTTCTTTCGGCTGTATTGTTTATGTTTTGGAAATCGTCATTATCTACGAGCGCAATTGATTTCTATAATCAATACGCATTCATAAAAACCTCAAGAGTTGTAGACTACACCGATTATATAGCTATTGCCATGCTACCATTAGCCTATATTCTAATTAAAAAAATACGCAATGAATCTGCATTTGTTATTCCCATCAAATTAAATGCTACCTTTATACTTCTGCCAACAGTGTTTATACTCATGGCAGAAACGCCTCCTAGATACTTTTATTTAACAGCTAATAATAGTCGTTTTATATGTCATAATTGTGATGTTACCTTAAACATGTCACAAAAGCGGATCTTAGAAAAACTTCATGAATTTGACATCAAAAAAGACACAACATTAACGCCAATGGCAAGTTACTACGCCTCTAAAGGTGATAGTCTCAATTATTACAAAATTGAAAAGTTTATCATTGAAAATGACACCTTAGATAATGTGCAGCTATCAATGATAAAAACTAAAAAAGGCAAAACTAAGGTGTATTTTAATGGCTTTGATTACCGCGATACCATTTCCAATGCTAGAATGAAACGCAAATTAAGACGCTACTTTAGAAAATCTGTAAAACGGTATTTAAAAGCCATGTGAGATTATTATTTTCACTTCCTCTAGTATTTAGTCTGCGTTAAAACCTGTTAAACTTCTTTAAATCAATACCTTCTTTCCTATCTTCGGAAAAAAATTAGGAATTTTAGTACAAATTAACTTTTTCAACTAAAAACTTAGTTTTATATTTATACATTCAAACTTAAAATCAATTAAACTCAAACACATGAATCAAAATCCATCAACAAGAGTCATGCTTTGCATGCTCATGGTATTCTTTATTTCAATGGGATCCTTTGCACAGGAAACCACTATGGAGAAAAAAGAAATTTCACCTTCAGAACCAATTCCATCTAATCCCAATGTAAAAACAGGTGTTCTTAGTAATGGTCTCACTTATTACATTCAGAATAATGGAAAACCTGAAGACAAAGTTGAATTGCGTTTAGCAATCAAAGCAGGTTCTATATTAGAAACTGAAGATCAAAGAGGTTTGGCTCATTTTATGGAGCATATGAACTTTAACGGAACCACAAATTTTAAGAAAAACGAACTTGTTGATTACTTACAAAGTATTGGTGTAGAATTTGGAGCAGATCTTAATGCTTATACAGGTTTTGATCAAACAGTATACATTCTTCCTATTCCTAGTGATGATCCAGCAAAACTAGACAAAGGGTTTCAAATCCTACAAGATTGGGCTGGTGGAGCTTTACTTACTGCTAAAGATATTGACGAAGAGCGTGGTGTTGTAATTGAAGAATACAGAACACGTCTAGGTGCTGCAACAAGAATGCAATCTAAATACTTAGATAAAATCGCATATAAGTCGCAATACGCAGATCGTTTACCTATTGGAACTAAAGAAAATCTAGAGAATTTCAAATATGAAAGTTTAAGAAACTTTCAAAAAGATTGGTATCGTCCTAATTTAATGGCAGTTATTGCTGTTGGAGATTTAGATGTTGAGACACTTGAGAAGAAAATAAAAGACAACTTTAGTGGTTTAAAAAACCCAGAAAACCCTAAGCCAAGACAAGAATTTGGATCAGAAAACCATGAAGGTACATTTGTAGCTATTGAATGGGATGAAGAAGCAACAGGTAGTCAAGTTCAAATTTATTACAAGGATAAAGGTGATGTAAAAAAGACCAGAACTGTAAAAGACTATAGAGACAATATGGTTGAAGGTCTATTTACTCAAATGATTAACAATAGACTTAGAGAGTATAGCAACAAACCAAATCCACCATTTATTTTTGGATTTTCGTTTCATGGTGGAATTATAGGAAACAAGGAGGCTTACCAATCTATAGCTCAAACTAACGAAACTGGACAGTTAGAGGCATTGAAGACACTTTTAGAAGAAAACGAACGTGTAAAACGTTTCGGATTTAACGCTTCGGAATTAGAGCGTGCTAAAAAAGATTACTTCGCTAGAACAGAGCGTTCATATAAAGATAGAGATAAGCAAGAATCTGGTCGTATCGTTGGTCGTTATATTCAAAACTTCCTACAAGAAAGCCCAATGCCTAGTACCGAATGGACTTATGATTATGTAAAATCACAACTCCCAACAATTAAACTAGATGAAGTTAATGGCCTAATAAAAGACTTTTTACATGATGACAATCGCTTAGTCGTGCTTACTGGCCCTAAAAAGGACGGATTAACTAAAGTGACCGAAAAAGAAGTTATCGACTTATTGGATAGTGTTAAAAACAGTGATATCAAAGGTTATGAGGATGAAGCTGTACGCTCAGAGTTAATGACAAACAAACCAGCTAAAGGTAGCACTGCTAGCGTAGATGTGAACCATAAAGGACAGATTAATGAGACAACAACAATTACATTAAGTAATGGCGCAAAGGTTACTTATAAGAAAACCGATTTTAAAAATGATGAAATTCTTTTTGAAGCATTTAGCTATGGAGGTACTTCTTTATACACTACAGAAGAATTAAAGCAAACGGCAAGTGCTAATGGTGGATTAACTGAAGCTGGTATTGATGGTTTATCTAAAAATGATATGACGAAAGTGATGTCTGGTAAAATTGCAAATGTTAGACCATACATTGGAGGATTAGACGAAGGTATGCGAGGATCGACGACGCCTAAAGATTTAGAGTCGATGTTTCAACTTATTCATTTGTATTTCACAAAGTTAGATAAAGACCCAGAGGCCTTTGCATCTTTTATTAGTAAGCAAAAAGCATTTCTAGGAAATATCATATCAAACCCTAATGTGTCGTTTTCAATTGCTTTAGGAGAGTTTTTAAATGAAGGAAACCCAAGATACACTGGCTTCCCTACTCCTGAAAGATTAGACAAAGCAAACTATGATTTAGCATACGAAAAGTATAAAGAACGTTTTGCTAACGCTGGAGATTTTAATTTCTATTTTGTTGGAAATATTGACGAAAATAAAATTAAGGAACTAGCTGAGACCTATATTGCTTCTTTACCAGGAAACTCTAACAGAGAAACTTATAAAGTTTCATCTTTTAGACCTAAATCTGGCGCACAAGAATTTGTTTACAAAAAAGGTACTGAGCCTAAGAGTCAAGTAAATTTAGTCTTCAGAGGTGAAACTAAGTACGACGTTAAGGAAGCTAGAGCAATGAGTGCTTTAGGTGAATTATTAAGTATTAAACTCATAGAAAAATTGCGTGAAGAAGAAGGTGGTGTTTATGGTGCTGGTGCAAGAGGTTCTATAAGCAAGCTACCTTACGGACGTTTTAATTTTAGTATTTCTTTTCCTTGTGCTCCTGAAAATGCTGAAAAATTGGCAGCTGCATCTATTGCAGAACTTCAGAAAATTATAGACAATGGTCCTGAAGGCTCAGATTTAGACAAAGTAAAGAAAGCCTTATTATTAACAAGAAAAGAGCAATTAGAACAAAATCGTTTCTGGTTATCAGCAATTAAAAATGCAGATTATAGTAAATCAGATTTAGATAATGTTGTTAACTACGAAGCTAACGTGAATGCACTTACAACGAAAGATTTGCATAATGTTGCTAAAAAGTATTTACAAGATGGCTATTTAAAAGCAATACTATTGCCAGAAGAATAAACCTATTTAAATATATTAAAAAGCAGCCGTTATAGGCTGCTTTTTTTATATTACCCTATCACTATCAATATCTTAACATAAGTGATAAAATACGTTTAAATACTGTTAACAACTTACGTTTCCAAAACTCGTAAATAATCGTATTTTTACAGTTGAAGAAGTCAGTAAAACTTCTATAAATAAAACCAAATCATTTAATGGGTAAAATCATTGCAATCGCCAATCAAAAGGGAGGTGTTGGAAAAACAACAACTTCTGTAAATTTAGCAGCATCGCTAGGAGTTCTTGAGAAGAAAGTACTGCTTATTGACGCTGATCCACAAGCAAATGCGACGTCAGGACTTGGCATCGTTGTAGAACAAGTGGAAGTTGGGACCTACCAATTATTGGAACATACGGCATCTGCCGAAGAATGTATTGTTGAAACAGACTCTCCTAATGTAGATATTATTCCTGCACATATAGATCTTGTGGCTATTGAAATTGAACTCGTAGACAAAGACCAACGTGAATATATGCTTAAAAAGGCCATAGCACATTTAAAATCGTCTTATGACTATATTTTAATAGATTGTGCGCCTTCTTTAGGTCTACTCACGTTAAATGCCTTAACTGCTTCTGATGCCGTTATTATTCCTATACAATGTGAATACTTTGCACTAGAAGGTCTAGGAAAGTTATTGAATACGGTTAAGAGCGTACAGAAAATTCACAATACCGATTTAGATATTGAAGGTATGTTACTCACTATGTTTGATCAACGTTTACGCTTATCAAATCAAGTCGTTGAAGAAGTACAAAAACATTTTAGTGATATGGTTTTTGAAACAATTATTCAACGAAATGTAAGATTAGGTGAAGCACCTAGCTATGGAGAAAGCATTATAAAATATGATGTGAGTAGTAAAGGCGCTTCCAACTATTTAAGTTTAGCAAAAGAAATTATAAACAAAAACTCATAATGGCGAAGGCAACAAAAAAGCAAGCACTGGGTAGAGGTTTATCGGCATTGTTGAAAGACCCATCAAACGATATAAAATCTGCAAATGATAAAAATGCAGATACGATTATTGGAAATATCGTAGAATTAGACATAGAAACAATTGAAATTAATCCGTTTCAACCTCGTACCAATTTCAACGAAGAAACACTTAGGGAGCTCGCATCTTCAATTAAAGAATTAGGTGTTATACAACCCATAACAGTTAGAAAATTAGAGTTTAATAAATTTCAACTGGTATCGGGTGAACGTCGTTTTAGAGCATCAAAACTTATTGGTTTAAAAACGATTCCAGCTTATATAAGAATCGCTAACGATCAAGAATCGCTAGAAATGGCTTTGGTCGAAAATATCCAACGTCAAGATTTAGATCCCATTGAAATTGCACTCTCCTATCAACGTCTTATTGATGAAATTGCATTAACTCAAGAACAAATGAGTGAGCGCGTTGGCAAGAAACGATCTACAATTGCTAATTATTTGCGCTTACTAAAATTAGATCCTATTATTCAAACCGGAATGCGTGATGGATTTATTTCTATGGGTCATGGACGAGCTATTATTAACATAGAAGATCAAAATGATCAGTTAGATATTTATGAAAAGATTATAACAGATAAATTATCTGTTAGAGCTACAGAGGCTTTAGTAAAAAATTATCATAATCCTAAAGTCAAAAAAGCCGTCGAATCTCAGGAAATACCTAAATTTGTTAAAAAAGGCATAAAAGAATTTTCAGAATACTTTGGTCATAAAATTGGCGTTAAAGTATCTAAGAATGGAAAGGGACAAATTACAATTCCATTTCATTCCGAAGAAGATTTCAATCGTATAAAAAAACTAGTGCAACGTGCTAAATAAATTAGTCTACAGTTTACTCTTTACACTCGTTTTCAGTGCTAGTATTTTCGCTCAAGAAAATAATAAAACTGAAGAAGTAGACACTGATCTCATTGTTGTTAGAGATTCTACAAAAACTAAAAGAGAACCTATTAATGTTTTAGCGCCTTCTAAAGCCGCTTTTTATTCTGCTATACTTCCGGGTTTAGGACAAGCATACAATAAAAAATATTGGAAAATACCCGTTGTTTATGCCTTAATAGGAACACCTTTATATTTTTATATTAAAAACGATAAGGATTATAATATTTATCGTGATGCTTATAAACGACGTTTGGCTGGTTTTGGGCAAGGATCTCCAGGAGATCCGTTTCCTAATGTTTCAGACGATGGATTAATTAGAGCTCAACAGCAATTAAGACGTAATAAGGAATTGGCATTATTAATTACAATTGGGATGTATGCATTGAACATCGTCGATGCAAATGTTGATGCACATTTACTGCAATTTAATGTTGATGAAGATTTAACTGTAAGGCCTCATTTTAAGTACAACCAAAGAGAAAACAATACAGATTTAGGGTTGACACTAAATTTTAAATTCTAAGGCATGAATATAGCATTATTAGGCTACGGAAAAATGGGCAAGGCAATAGAGAAAATTGCATTAGATCGTGGGCATCACATTCAATTAAAAGTCTCTAGTTCTACTCAAAATTTCGTGCTAAACAATATTGACGTTGCTATAGATTTTAGTTTACCCTCTACCGCTGTTACTAACATTTCTGCATGTTTAAATGCTGGTGTTCCCGTAATTTCGGGAACAACAGGTTGGCTAGATGCCTACGACGATATGGTTCAACTATGCCGTTTAAAACGTGGTACATTTCTATATGCTTCAAATTTTAGTTTAGGTGTCAATATCTTTTTTGAAATTAATAAAACCCTAGCCAAGTTAATGACTGGGTTACCACAATATAAAACAAGCATCGAAGAAATTCATCATACACAAAAGTTAGATGCACCAAGTGGTACTGCAATCACCTTAGCCGAAGCTATTATCGAACATTCTAACTATAAAAACTGGAATTTAGATGCATCAAAACAAAATGAGATTGGTATTTTAGCAAAACGAATTGAAAATGTACCTGGAACTCATGAAGTTAATTATGATTCTGAGGTGGATAGTATTCAAATAAAGCATACCGCTCATAGTAGACAAGGCTTTGCCTTAGGAGCCGTTATTGCTGCAGAATACGTTCACGATAAACAAGGACTATTTACAATGAAAGACGTCTTAAATATTAGTTAATCTTAATATCTAATGTAACGTTTATTAATACTTAACAACTCACAAAGAAATTAAAATATAGACATGACAAGTACGCAGTGGTTAATTTTTATTCTCATCATACAATTCATTCATGGTCTTGGTACATGGAAACTATACGTTAAAGCTGGGAGAAAAGCCTGGGAGGCTTTCGTTCCTGTGTATAATGCTGTGGTTCTAATGAAAATTATTAATCGTCCAAGATGGTGGACCTTTTTATTATTTGTACCTATTGTGAACCTTATTATGTTACCTGTTGTTTGGGTGGAAACTGCTAGGAGTTTTGGTAAAAACCAATACATAGATACCTTTTTGGCGGTAATAACTTTAGGATTCTATAACTACTACCTCAATTATGCAGCTGATGTATCTTATGTAGAAAACAGAAACATCAACCCAAAATCGAGCTCTGGTGATTGGGTGAGTTCTATTTTATTTGCAATCGTTGCAGCTACAATTGTTCATACATATTTCATCCAGCCTTTTACAATTCCGAGTTCTTCGCTCGAAAAGTCACTATTGGTTGGTGATTTCTTATTTGTTAGTAAAATACACTATGGTGCACGCGTACCTATGTCTACAGTAGCAACTCCAATGGTTCATGATACCATTCCAGTTGTCAACGTAAAATCATATTTATACAATGATAAGATTGAAGAAAATAAAACATCATTAAAAAACAAATTACAGTTACCTTATATGAGGATTCCTGGATTTGAAACTATCGAACGTAACGATATTGTTGTTTTCAATCAACCAGCCGATACCTTGTTAGACATGAATGATTTCACTCCAGATCGAAATTATTATAAGCCTATCGATAAGAAAACAAACCTTGTAAAACGTTGTGTTGGTATCCCTGGAGATTCCTTGCAAATTATTGATGGCTATGTTTACATTAACGGTAAGAAAAATGAACTACCAGACAGAGCTAAACTTCAACACCATTATACTTGGGAAGCAAAAGATAATTTAACTCAAAGTTATATGGATAATCTCATTAATCAATATGAAATTGAAACGGTTTCGTCATTTTATAAAATTGACAAGAAACTATGGGACAACCCTAGAATTAAAGCCTACTTTGAAGACTTAAAAAAGCAAAGAAAAGCCTATTTAAAGGAATCGTCAAGAGACTCTCTAATGGTTGAAGTTGTTGGTGCAATTAGTAGCGATGAAATGAGAAAACTGAAAATGGAACCGCTCCCTTTAAAATACAACTTAAATCTAACTGCGGAAAATGCGGCACTCATCAAGAGTTTGCCTATGACCAAATCTTTACAACAGTTTTCCTACCAGCATGAAGATCCAACTGTATTTCCTCATAACCCACAATATAACTGGAATTATGACAATTTTGGACCAATTTACATTCCTGAAAAAGGAGCAACGGTTGAATTAAATTTAGAAGTCTTACCGCTCTATAAACGATTGATTTCAGAATATGAAGGCAAAAAAGTGACGACGCGAGGAAATCAAGTGCTCATTGAAGGTGAACCCGTAAACTCTTACACCTTTGATAATGATTATTACTGGATGATGGGAGATAATAGAAACAACTCGGTAGACGCTCGTGCATGGGGTTATGTTCCTTTTAATCATGTGGTTGGTAAACCCGTATTTATTTGGATGAGTTGGGACGGCATTAAAAACCCACGTTGGGAGCGCTGGTTTACAACGGTTGGCGGTTCTGGAAAACCAGTCTCTTATTTAATTCCGTTTTTAATTTTACTGGCAGGCTGGTTTGGCTTCAATAAATGGAGACAAAAGAAAAAAGCTAAATAAGACTTAATGACATTACGATGGAGGTTGTATTACATCCAACATATTTTCCGAGCATAGCACATTTTGTAGCCATGGCACAGGCCAATCATATTATTTTTGAAGTCTGTGATAATTACCAAAAGCAAACCTATAGAAATCGAACGTCTATTTATGGTGCTAATGGTAAACTCGACCTAAATGTTCCTGTGGTTTACTCTCAAAAGAATCGTCAATTGTCTAAAAATGTTGCTGTTTTTAATTCAGAAGATTGGCAAACTCAGCATTTAAAATCTCTGGAATCAGCTTATAGAACCTCTCCCTTTTACGAATTCTATATTGACGACTTACTTCCTCTTTTTCAAATGGAGGTAACAACTATAACGGACTTTAACTTCAAATGTATCGAAGCCATTTTTAATTGTTTACAACTACCCCTTTCTTATGGGAAAACCGAGCAGTATGAGATGGACCTTAAGCCTAATATCGATGCTAGAGGATTAGTTAATAGTCGTAAAGAAATTCTACAAAATTTTAAACCTTATGCGCAAGTTTTTGATACAAAACATGGTTTTTTAAATAACTTAAGCATTTTAGATTTGTTGTTTAATGAAGGCCCAAATACCGAATTGTATCTGAACGCACAAACCTTGCAACTGTGACATTACAATCTGTTGTTCATTACGGTATTCATTTTTTGTTGCCTTTAGTTGTTGCCCTAGTATATTTTAGAGCGCAATGGAAATTTGCATACTTTATCATGTTATGTGCCTTTGTAATTGATCTCGATCATCTGCTCGCAAATCCAATATTTGACCCTAATAGATGTAGTATCAATTTTCATCCTCTACACTCCTATTATGCTATTGGTATATATGTGCTATTGTCCTTGTTTAAAATCACAAGACTAATTGGTATTGGGTTAATTATTCATATTATAGCAGATCAGGTAGATTGCTGGATGATGTAGTCGCTATTTAAGTTTTACCTTGGCCATAATAGGAAAGTGGTCAGAATAATTGACTTCATAAGTTTTGAAGGCATTAATCTCAAAATCTTTGTCAACTAAAACAAAATCTATTCGAACTGGGAAAAACTTAAAATCAAACGTTCTTCCAAATCCGTTACCTGCTTGTTCAAAAGCATCTTTTAAATCACCTTTAATCTCTTTATACACATAAGAATATGCCGTATTGTTAAAATCGCCACAAATAATCATTTGATAATGACATTTTGCTTTATGCCTTAAAAACAACTCCGTTTGAGATTGCTGCATTTTAAACGTAGAACTTACTCGTTTAACTAAGTTTTCAGATTTTTCTTTTGTTAATTCTTCAACGTTTGGATCAATACCAGACGATTGCAAATGCACATTATATATTCTTATAGTGTCACCAAATCTAACGATATCAGCAAAAATGGCATTGTTCGATGTATTCGGAAATTCTATAGAACCAGAATTGATAATAGGGTATTTCGTGAATATCGCTTGTCCGCTTTTTACTTTTTGTCCAGAGAGTTTTTCATACTTAAAATAACCATTTAATTCAACAGCAGCATCAGGTCTGTATTCTTGCATACATAGTACATCTGGCTGCTTTTCAGAAATAAATCCTGAAAGATTCTGCTTTAAATCAGGATCGTCAATCCAATCAAAGAGATTAAACAATCTTACATTATAGTTCATTACAGAAAGGTTATCTCTGTCATCAACGTTTTTTGACGATGAGAACTTATACAATGAAAATACATAGCTATAGCCTAAAACAAGAACGACCAGAGAAACTAAAAGCTGTTTTTTAACTTTTAGTAGCCAGTATATTACAAAGAGTATATTAATTATAATGAGAAAAGGAACGGCCAAACTAAGCACTGATAAGAACGCAAATTTCTTTGGTTCTATATAGGGTAAAACATAAGATAAAAGCAACACAAATGCCATCAATGAATTGATAATAAATATGAGTTTCTCTAAACGTCTTAGTTTACGCATGGGGTTTCAATCCTTACCTGCTTTAAATAAAAATGCCTTTTCTTCCTTGGTTAAACTTTCATAACCACTTTTATTAATCTTATCCAAAATAAGATCAACTTTTTTCTGATTATTAAACTCACTAAACTCGGCTTTATTATGGCCAGCAAAGGGTTTCTTTTTATTTCTATGAACTGTTCTAAGTGTTGGTTTGGGCTTAAACAAGTTAGCAATTTTGTCCATCAATTTCCCAAAGCCCTTACCTATATCCTTACCTTTTAGTAATTGGGTCGCATAAATATAGCCCAATAAATTTCCCCCTAAATGGGCAATATTTCCTCCCTGATTGTTTCCAAATAAGCCAATAACATCAAATGCTACTAATGCCACTCCAATATACCATAGTTTAATTTTTACTGCAAAAAATTGGGCTTCACGATATGGCATATAAGCACAAATAAATATGAGTAAAGCCCTCACACCTGCCGATGCACCAACCAAAGGGCCAGCATTGGCTAATAACATGTTATTAGGTAATATATTATAAGCTGCTAAATAGGCCAATCCTCCAATAATAATCCCTAAAAAGTAAATATTTAATGACTGTTTTCTTGGAAAAAGATTCACCATGGTTCGTGATATAAAGTACAGTACGACCATGTTAAACAACAGATGAAATAGATCATAATGTGTAAATCCGTAGGTAACAATAGACCAAGGTTTCACTATGAAATCGGAAACATCTCTTGGCAATTCAAGCCAAGTTAAGGTCATCTCTCTAGGAACAGCTCTAACCACCTTAAGTATCCAACTAAGGAAAAAAACAGTAACATTTACTGCTATAATTTTCTCAAAAACGTTTAAATTTTTAAGTTTCTCTTTGAAGTCATGCGCTAGCGATGTCATCGATCCCAACGATTTTTGTTAAACTGCGTTTTTTTCCAATACCACATAATAATAAAACCTGTAAATGCGCCACCAACGTGCGCCATATATGCTGTATTGCTCGGACTAAAAAATGATGCTCCTGTAAATGCAGAAATGATATCTAGAATAATAATTCCAGGAATAAAATATTTCGCTTTAATAGGTACTGGTAAAAAGATCAACATTAATTTTGCTTCAGGGTTCATCATTCCAAAAGCAGCCAAAACCCCCATAATACAGCCAGATGCTCCTACCATAGATGCATTATAAGCACTAAAGGCAGTCTTGGCCAAACTCAATTGAGAGCTAGACATACCAACAACTTGTTCATTTGTTGTAAACATCTCTAGTAATTGAGTCTCAGTTAAACCAGAAGCAATTAACTCTGAATAAGCTGGTAAATAGTTAAAATAGTAATACCCTAATTGAAATAGCATTGCACCTAAGCCAGCGGAGATATATAAAAACAAAAACTTCTTAGATCCCAATTGTGTTTCTACCGCAGTTCCAAACATCCAAAGGGCAAACATGTTAAAAAAGAGATGGCCTGGTCCTCCATGCATAAACATGTGGGTGAAAATTTGCCATGGTTGAAACAATTCATTTTCAGGAAAATATAAGGCGAACCATTGATAAAATAATTTACCATCACCTAAACTCACTGTTCCAATAAACATGATAACGTTTATAATGAGTAAATGTTTAACTGTATCTGTTATACCTCTTATCATATATTAATTACATAAATTTTTTATCAAAATCGTCGACGCTCATGGTAATAAACGTGACTCTATTAGTTGGTGAAACCGATGGTTCTTTACAAGCAAATAAGCTATTTACCAAATGCTCTTGTTCTATCGTTGTTAAAGATTGCCCCGTTTTTATCGCAAGACTTTTAGACATTGATTTTGCCAATAAATCTGTTGCACTAAAATTACTATCAGGGACTTCTTGCTCTATATCACTTATAAGTTGTTCCAAAATAATAGAAACTTCACTTTCAGGAACATTTACAGGTACACCAGTAATTTCTATAGTGCTGTCTTTAAATGAAGAAAACACAAAGCCTGTATGTTCCAGGTCTTCTTTTAGTTGTTGTAACACTGTCATTTCCGTAGAAGAAAATTCTAAAGTAAGTGGGAATAATAATTGCTGACTCACAGCTTCCTTGACAGTGAGGTGTTTTAAAAATCCTTCATATAAAATACGCTGATGTGCGCGATGCTGATCGAGTATCATCATTCCTGATTTTATAGTACTTATAATATATTTATTATGAAGTTGGTAAGTAGTTTGAACAGTTTCAGTAGTTACATCATCAGAAAACAACGATGTTTTTTCAGGATCACTTTCAAACTCCACTTCACTAAAATCACTATCCGTTTTTGTGCCTTTAGATTCCAGACCGACATACAAACTTTCCCACTGTGCTGCAGGTTCTTTCCTATAAGTTTGGGTCAATCCACGAGACGATACCTGACTTTTTTCTTCTTGAAATGGATTAAAAGAACGATCAACTTCAACCTTTGGTGTAGTTGCATTTTTATCTCTATAACTGTAAGGTGTGTCTAAGTTGTTATCTCGTTCAAAATCTAACACAGGTGCAATATTAAATTGTCCTAAACTGTGTTTTACAGAAGAGCGCAAAATAGCATAAAGCGTATGTTCATCATCAAACTTAATTTCAGTTTTTGTTGGATGAATATTAATATCAATGCTCTTTGGATCAACCGTTAAGTTGAGAAAATAACTAGGATGACTTCCTTCTTTTACTAAGCCCTCAAATGCCGAATTTATAGCGTGATTGAGATAAGCACTTTTGATAAATCTATTGTTAACGAAAAAGAATTGCTCACTTTTTGTTCGTTTTGCAAATTCAGGTTTCCCAACAAATCCTGAAATTTTCAAGACTTCAGTTTCTTCTTCAACAGGCACCAGTTTTTCGTTTGTTTTTCCTCCAAAAATATTTACAACGCGTTGTCGATAATTACTTTCTGGAAGATTAAAACTCTCACTCCCGTTATGATACATTGAAAATGTTATGTCAGGATGTGCCAATGCTACACGATGAAACTCGTCAATTATATGTCGGAGTTCAACATTATTAGATTTCAAAAAATTACGTCTAGCTGGAATATTAAAAAACAAATTCTTCACCGATAGTGACGTTCCTTTTGGTGTCACCACCATATCTTGATTTTTAATCGTGCTACCTTCAATCTCAATTAATGTTCCCAGTTCGTCTTGCTCTAGTTTCGTTTTTAGCTCTACATGTGCAATGGCAGCAATACTGGCAAGTGCTTCCCCTCTAAAGCCTTTTGTATTTAAGCTAAAAAGATCTTCTGCAGAACGTATTTTAGATGTAGCATGACGCTCAAAGCTAAGTCTAGCATCGGTAGCACTCATACCTTTTCCATCGTCAATAACTTGAATTAAGGTTTTACCCGCATCTTTTATGATAAGTTTGATTGTGCTGGATCCAGCATCTATAGCGTTTTCTAATAATTCTTTAACAACCGAAGCTGGTCGTTGTACAACTTCACCTGCCGCAATTTGATTCGCAACATGATCTGGTAACAATTGAATAATGTCTGCCATTAGCGTTTAAGAGAGAAAATGGATAAATCGAAATCTATGATATAAAGAAAGACTAAAATCAAAACACCAATAATAATAAGTACGCGACGGTTAGCTCCACTTCTATCACCATTATGTCGATAGTCATCAATGGCATTATTAAACTTTGTTTTCAACCCCTTATTATCACCAGCAGTAACACGATATTCGTCAAATTTATGCTTTAATTCATAAGGATTCCCATCACCTTTGTAGTAACGAGGTTGATAGCTGTATTTCTTATTTTTTCTTGTACTTAAAATTCCCATAATGCTATGATTTTTCGTAGTGAGTTAAAATAAACCATAGTGCAATTATCATACCTAAAATCACTATAAGTCTAATAATAGATATACGTCGTTTGCCACTATGCTTACCTTGGCTTCTTACAGTATCCCATTGCGACTTTAAATCGTCCTCTTCCTTCTCATCGCGAAGATGTCTCGGAATATAATTAAAACGTTTATTTTTTCGCTGTTGGAACAAACTCACTAATTAATCTAGTCTATTGTTTCAAAAGTAAAGAATTTACAAGGAAAACTTGCTGTTGAAGTCCTAAAAATTGTTAACAAACAGTGCTTTCTTCAGAAATATGAAACTCTTAGTTGTTATCGTTTCAAGACTACTTGATAAAACAACTCTCTTAAGTTAGTATAAGGGATAAAACATCTATTGACGTCGCAGATCTGCCATTTTAATAGCAGCAATAGCAGCTTCTGTACCTTTATTACCATGCTTTCCACCAGAGCGGTCTATAGATTGTTGCATAGTATTGTCTGTAAGTACACAGAAAATAACTGGAGTATCAGAAGATAAGTTCAGTTCTTTGATACCATGAGTAACACCTTCACAAACAAAATCGAAATGCTTTGTTTCGCCTTGAATTACGCAACCTATAGCAATAACGACATCTACATCTTGTTCAATCATTTTTTTGCTGCCATAGATCAACTCAAAACTACCAGGTACATCCCATTTGATAATGTTATCAGCCAATGCACCACAATCTATCAAGGCATCATAAGCGCCTTCATATAAGCCATTAGTTATGGTGTCATTCCATTCTGAAACAACAATCCCAAACCGAAAGTTCTTCGCGTTTGGGATTGTGTTTTTATCGTAGTTTGATAAATTATGATTTGCAGTTGCCATATTAGTTGTTTGCTTCTGCTCTACCTATAAATGTTTCAATATTTTTAGCTTGATCAGAATCTGAAAAATCAGATTTAATTCTCTTATAGTATTGTAATGCCTTATTATACTCACTTAAGGTTTGAGCTACATTAGCCGCCTTTAATAAATACATTGGTGTTGTATAGTCATTTGTTGACGCCGCAATTGCTTTTTCATAATATTCTAAAGCATCAGGTAATTGATTTAACTGAACAAAAGCATCTCCCATTCCTCCTTTTGCAAGAGGTCCTAAAACAGCATCATCGGTTTTAAACTCACCTAAATACTTCACAGCATTTGAGTAATCTTTTAAGTTTAAATACGCCATACCAGCATCATAACTAGCTATATTTCCAGCAGGAGTACCACTGTATTGATCTGCGATATCGGTTAAACCTAATTTTCCTTCGGCACCATCAAGCGCTATAGTTAATAGAGAATCTTTATTAGCTCCAGCAACAAAGGCATCATCAAAATGCTTTTTAGCTGTATACATTTCATTCATAGCTTCTTCTGCCTTTGGCTCTGCAATAAACTTCTTGTATCCTAAGTAACCTAACATGATAGCCGCAGCCAAACCAATAATAATGAAAATACCTTTTTGGTTTCTAGCAACAAAGTCTTCCGCTTTATTAGCTCCTTCATCTAAAGTATTAAATACTTCAGCTGTTGTAGACTCTTGTTCTAAAACTTCTATCTTCTCACCTTTTTCCTTAATAGGTTTCGGTTTATATCCTCTTTTCTTATATGTTGCCATAATTCTGTATTTGTGCCCGCAAAAATAAAATTTTTATTGGGATTTAAAAGGTAAATTATTTGTTATTTTTACATCCTCTTACAATAAACACAACCTTAATAAGAATATTCCTATTAGTTTTATGATTTTAAACACGTTAAGTTTAGTTAATTATAAAAATTTTGAAAGCCAAGATTTTGAATTTGATTCTAAAATTAACTGTTTTGTTGGTTCTAATGGTGTCGGGAAAACCAATGCCTTAGACGCTATCTACCATTTGTCCTTCGGAAAGAGCTATTTCAACCCAGTGGCTACGCAAAACATTAAGCATAAGGCAGACTTTTTTGTTGTGGATGGCATTTTTAACAAAAACGACAAAACTGAAAAAATCGTAGTGTCCTTAAAACGCGGACAAAAAAAAATGATAAAACGTAATGGTAAAGCCTATGAACGATTTAGTGATCATATTGGGTTTATTCCATCTGTAATCATTTCACCTGCCGATCACGATTTAATTATTGAAGGCAGTGATACACGCCGCAAATTTATTGATAGCGTCATATCTCAAAGCGACAAGCCATACCTCAATACGTTAATTAACTATAACAAAGTACTATCACAGCGTAATGCTTTACTCAAATACTTTGCACTCAACAATACATTTAACGCACAAACTTTAGAGGTATATAACGAACAGTTACACACTTATGGAAGTGCCATTTTTGAAACACGCGATGCGTTTCTAAAAACCTTTATACCAATATTTAAAGCGCGTTATCAAGTCATTAGTAATAATAACGAGGCCATTAATATTCATTATAAAAGTGATTTGTTTGATAATGACCTACAAACTCTTCTAACTCAAAACATCAATAAAGACAAAGCTTTACAATACACAAGTGTAGGGATTCATAAGGATGATCTTAATTTTCAGATCGATACCTACCCTATTAAAAAATTTGGAAGTCAAGGTCAGCAAAAATCATTTTTAATTGCTCTTAAATTGGCGCAGTTTGATTTTGTAAAGGAACAAAGTGGTGTTACACCATTGTTGCTACTCGATGATATTTTTGATAAGTTGGATGAAAATCGCGTTGCTCAAATTATCAGTTTGGTCGACAATGATGATTTTGGGCAATTATTCATAAGTGATACGCACGCCGAACGCACCGAACATATTGTGAAACAAATTCACCAATCATATAAAATTTTCAAACTATGAAAAAGATAGCACTCCTACTCTTTTTAGTTGGTCTATTTAGCTGCTCTAAAGACCCAGCATCTTTTGTAGAACATATTGGGGGTTATTGGGAAATTGATGAAGTTACCTTAAAAGATGGTTCTAAAAGAACATACACGTTTAATAATACTATAGACTATATTGAAGTTTCTGATAGTTTAACAGGATTTAGAAAAAAGATGTTACCAAATCTCGCTGGAAAGTACGAAACGTCAAAAAGTGCTGAATTTTTTAAAATGATTATTGAAAATGATAGTTTGAATATTTATTACAAAACACCATATTCTAATTGGAAAGAAACGGTTTTAAATGCTAATGAGAGTCAGTTGTTAATTATAAATAATACCAATAAAGATGTGTATCTTTATAAACGCTATCAACCTCTAGATTTAGACTAATGGCAAAACGACAAAATGATCACTTACCAATAAGCGATATCCTTAAAGAATTTGTGGATACCAATAAACTTCAGGCAGGTTTAGATAAGGTAGATGTGCGAGAAGCTTGGGCCAAAATGATGGGAAATGGTGTTAACAACTATACCACAGATATCAAACTCGATAGGGACACCTTATACGTTTCATTAAGTTCGAGTGTACTTCGTGAAGAGCTAAGCTATGGAAAACAAAAAATAATAGATATGCTCAATGAGTCTGTGGGAAAAGAAGTTATTAAAAAATTAGTGCTTAGATGATATCGCAAGTTGTAGAGTATTGTTCATGAAATGGCCTTGGGATATGTTCAAAAAGAAGATACCTTTAGATGAGCTTATTGGTACTTGGAAAACAGAAGATGACCTTTTTTTTAAAATAGACATCGTCTATTACTTATCTTTTTCAGAACATGGAAAAGGATATTATCAAACATGGTGTTGGACCAATGGTGATAACGGCGAGGTAACCGTTCCTATTGAATGGAAACGACTAAATTCTGATACCATTCTTATAAAAAAAGCGAATGATACAAAAGCCGCCGAAATAATTTATACCATCCATAAAACATCAAAACAATTGGAACTTACAGAACTAAAAAACAAGACTGAACTATCGCCATACAAACGGTTCTGGATTGTTCCAAAACCGCTATTCAAAGCATTTGAATTATAACTTTAAACTCTCAAAATATTTCAGTAAATTCAAACTTTAAAAGTTCCAACCACATGAAATACATGAAACTCATTGCAACTTTGGTACTCACCTTAGTTGTTTTTTATTGTTTAAATACGAAGCTGGGCGCAATTCCTCCCGTCGGAAAGTTTCTTGACCCCGTAAATGGTGTATGGCAAAATGAAACCAACGAGATTATCGAAGGAAATGTAACCATTGCTGGCTTATCGGCTCCTGTAACGATTCATTATGATGCGCATTTAATTCCGCACATCTTTGCACAGAATGATGCCGATTTATATAAAGCTCAGGGCTATGTTACCGCCAAACATCGTTTGTGGCAAATGGAATTTCAAACTCATGCAGCCGCTGGACGTCTTTCTGAAATTATAGGAAAAAATGCACTAGATTATGATCGTCGTGAACGCAGACGTGGTATGGCTTATGGTGCAGAAATGGCCTTAGAAAAAATGAAAGATGACCCTGAAGCAATTGCACTTTTAAAAGCCTATCGTGATGGAGTAAATAGTTATATTGAATCACTCGATGATAAAAATATTCCTGTGGAGTTTAAACTTCTCGATTATAAACCAGAACCTTGGACTATAAAAAAGACAGCACTACTGCTGATGTATATGACAAAAATGCTAGCAGGCGGCGATGACGATTTAGAGTACACAAACAGTTTACGCAAGTTTGGCCAAGAACGATTTGATTTGCTCTTTCCTGATTTTTTCGATGTGAACGACCCTGTAATTCCGAAAGACACCGATTGGAGTTTTATAGATACTGAAATGACAAAGGCACCGCAAGGTGATATCCCTCTAGATACTATTAGAGAAACGATTGCAAAGCCTCATCCAGATAATGGAAGTAATAATTGGGCTGTATCTAGTGAAAAATCAGTTACGGGAAATGCCATTCTTGCTAACGATCCTCATTTGGGTTTAAACCTTCCTTCTATTTGGTTTGTCATGCAATTAAGCACACCACAACACAGTGCTATGGGAGCAACATTACCAGGTGCTTTAGGTATTATTTCTGGATTTAATAATCATATCGCTTGGGGAGAAACCAATGCAACACGTGATGTACTCGATTGGTATAAAATTGAATTTAAAGACGATTCAAGATCCCAGTACAAATATGGCGACTCGTGGAAAGATACCAGCATTCGTGTTGAAACGATTAATGTTAGAGGCGCATTACCAGTAATAGACTCGGTGCTATACACACATCATGGTCCTGTCACTTACGATCATAATTTTAAAAGTGATAACAAACGTGCTGGCTATGCTATGAAATGGGTTGGTCATACAGGTGGTAATAACCAACGTCCGTTTTTAGATCTTAATAAAGCTAAAAATTACGACGACTATGTAAATGCCTTAAAAGGCTATACGGCACCAGCCCAAAATTTTGTCTTTGCTTCAACTAGTGGTGACATTGCCTTATGGATTCAAGGTTTGTTTCCTAATAAATGGGAAGGTCAGGGCAAATTCTTAATGGATGGCTCTAATCCAGATCACGACTGGCAAGGTTATATTCCACAGGCCTTTAATGCTCATGTGAAAAATCCAGAACGCGGATTTGTAAGTTCGGCTAATCAACATCCTGTAGACGAAAGCTATCCCTTCTATGTCTTTAACGATGGTTATGAAACGTACAGGAATCGTGTTATTAATGATTTCTTTAGATCAAAGGATAAATTTAGTGTAGATGATTTTAAAGCCTTGCATAATAACAACTACAATCTTAAGGCCGCTGAACTTCTAACGGAAATGTTTAAATCCATAGATGTTTCGGCATTAACCGAAGAAGAGCGTGCTATTTATAAGCAAATTAAGTCATGGGATTTTAACAATGATATTGATCAAGTTGGACCAAGTATTTGGAGAGCCTGGTGGTATAAATTATACCCAATGGTTTGGGATGAATTTGATACAGAAGATGAAGCGTTAACAACACCTTTTACATACCAAACAATCTACCTCCTTATCAATCGCCCAAAAGATAAGTTCATGGATATTTTAGAAACTCCCGAGATAGAAACCGCTCACGATTTATTCTTAAAAGCGTTTAAAGATGCGGTAAAAGACTTAAATGATTGGAAAGCCAAACATGGTGATTACAATTGGAAAGATTATAAAGCAACCTATGCTGGGCATTTATTACAAGCCTTACCTGCCTTTTCACGCTTTGATATTCCTATTGGTGGCGATGCTAATATTGTTAATGCAACATCTGAAAATCATGGGCCGTCGTGGCGTATGATTGTAGAAATGAGTTCTCCTCCAAAGGCTCTAGGTATCTATCCAGGAGGCCAATCAGGAAACCCTGGAAGTCTCTATTATGATAATATGATTGATGACTGGGCCGCCGGGACCTATTACGATTTAAATTTTATGCAGAATGATACAGCTACTAGTGATATCATTTCAACACAAACCCTAACACCATCAAACTAATGCGTAAAGAACATATTATTAATTTCATTGTGACCATCCTATTAGCGTTTATTCTTTCTCAGTTTTTACCTTGGTGGTCCATTATGGTAGCAGGTTTTGTTTCTGCGCTCTTTTTTAGTCTAAAGAAACTAGCCGTGTTTGTTGTACCTTTTTTGGCCATTCTCCTATTTTGGTCTGTCTATGCGTTTATAGCAAGTAGCGGTAATGATTTTACGCTTGCCAAAAAGATATCTGTATTGCTTTCTCTTGGTGGCAATCCCTACCTTCTCATACTAGTAACTGGTATTATTGGAGGTTTGGCGGCTGGTATATCTGCTTTACTGGGGAAACAGTTAAGTTTATTGGCAGGGCGTTAAAAAATACGTAGATATACGTTTGGAAAAACTAAAACCATTATAATCTTAGTCCTAAATAATAAAGCAGTATAAAACGACCATAACCATGCATCAAAATTTATCTCAATTTGAAAAAATAAAAATATTTTTGAATGAATACTTCTTTGGCTATGGTATTTTCTTTTCCATTTTAAGGCTAATTGGTGGACCACTTATTTTAATCATGGGACTTTTTCAATATTTTAATGGGAACACCAAAACGGGTATTGGCTATGCTGGGTTTATGATCATTTTCGGAGTTTACTACACACTCAAACCCTTAATACTTATTTTAACTCGAAAATCTTGGTTCAAAAACTTTGACCTCGACTATGATATTGAACCAGAAAAAATAATTATTAGGTCAGACAAAAGTAAATCGGAATTAGATTACTCCAACTTAAAAGCGATCCTAAAAAGGAAAAACTATTTTGCGCTAAAAACCAAATCGAATCAAGGTATTTACTTGCCTATAAAATGTTTAAAGGCCAACGAGATTGCGATCTTAGATGCTCTGACGAAAAACTAATAGTATGACACATTGAAACTGAGGCAACCATTTGGGTGAATTTTGCGTCTATATAAATAGAAATACTTTTATTTAAACACTAAAGACCAACCATTATGTTAGAAAATCAAAAAGTAAACATCAAAATTAAACTTGCAGCATTATGGGCATCGGTAACATTTTGCTATTTATATGGCGATTATTTCGAACTCTACACGCCTGGTAAAATAGACAGTCTAATTACAGGAGACAACGTTTTAGACAGCCCAACCAAACTGTTGATAGCATCAATAATTCTAGTGATTCCTTCTGTTATGGTAGCCTTATCAGTAATTCTGAAACCGAAACCCAACCGAATCCTAAATATCATTTTTGGATTACTATTTACATTGATGATGTTATTAATTGGTGTCAATTCTTTAACCGAATGGTATAGCTTTTACGTCTTTCTCGCATTTGCAGAAAGTATCATTACTATTTTGATTGTTTACTATGCTTGGAAATGGCCACGTGAAGCATAAACTAAACGTGAAGCATAAACTAAATAAGAAGAATAATTTGCAAAAATACCGTCTCAAGACAAACTGTTCTATTTGGACCTCCTACTCTAAAAATAGGATGCTTCCAAAAACACTCGAGTTTGTATAACCTTCGTCATTATTTTGTCCGTGTGATTGTTTTGAGCCCATGAAGTTTTCGCGGCTGTTGTTACCATCATTATCACCATAGGCAATTGAAAAACCGATGTGTTTGTTTTTTAAAATTTCAACGGGAACATTATCCGTAGCTTTTTCATCAAAATCCTTGTTATAAAGTTGAATTGCCATTTCCCAAAGGTATTTGTTACCTTCTTGCGAACGCGCAACAGTAACATGATCATCCAAAAAAATAGTTTGTTCAGATGTACTTTTATCTATTGCATGACCTTCTGAAGACACATGATAAGCAAAGGCTTGATGATTAAATTTATGGTCACCTCCAGATCTATCTTCATCAATGAACACCTCTACATAATCACCTTTCCAATAGTTATCTATACCATTATCTAACGTCGGATTTAAATGATCATCAAAAACTTCAACCAAAACATATAGATAGTGCTTATCCCAAGCGAGTTTAAACTTCCCATGGTAATCTGCAGAGTCTACTGGTTCACCCATCCATACATAATTCATATCATACCAATCTACGCGAGACCATATATCGTCTTTACTGCAACCATCCATAATCAAAGGAGATGGCGTCATATAGGCTTTAAAATGACCATCGTCTTGAGCAACTATAGAAGTAGATAATGTATCTAATTGGCAGCTCAAAGTATCTGATGATGCGTTTTGTTTAGAATTATCTACATGTCGGCAGCATGTTAAGCATAAAACTAATATTAATAATGACAGGCTTTTAATTAAAATTAATCGTATCCATTTCATGTAAAGCGTTCCGAATTTTTTAACATCCATTTTATATGACTTAATTTTCTTTTCTAAAGTAACGAATTAAAAACCTAATGACTAATCACAGGAGCTAGCAATTTGTTATTCTTACATAAGTTTTAGAACCGTTTTCTTTTTATTTAGTTCGTTTCCTTTTACTAACTTCGTATGAACAAAGCGCTGAAAAAGCCATTTCAATTGACACGTTATACTTCAAATGATAAATAGAAAATTAAAGATTAGAATACGAGATATGGCAAGTATATTTGCTAGTACAACAGGTATTGACATTCCAAAAGAAATCGTTGATTTTTATGAATTGCATGAAGACAAAAACATAGATTTTGAATTCATTCGTTTATTTAGAGACCTGTATGGTTCTAGCAAAAAAGGTGAATATCCTTATATATCACTATTAATATCTGAGAACTTTGCACTAGAGATTTTAAAGTTAATTTATGCCATTCCTGATACCAATAGAATGGAAATTCTATTTGAAAGTATCAAGAATCATCCTTTTAATGGCATACACACTAAAATTTATTTGAAGAACAACACTCTCTATAGAAGTATAGACGATAAACCTATTGCAGAGGACACTGAAGAGTTTATTATTGAGGAAATTCTTTTTGCTGTAAATGATTACGATTACAGAAGCAATAGCTTCAATTTTCCTTTAATTCAAAAAGCCTATGAGAGTCTTAATTCTGACAGTAGTAATATTAAGGTTATATTAATTTTATCGGTAGATTGTGGTGGAGAAGGCGGTATTATTGTTAGGGGAAAACATATGGGATATAGCGCAAGCTATGCACATATTGATGAATCGTATGTTATGTTTAATGAAAAAAGAATAGCGTATAGTGGGTTCTTATGCGAGGACTCGGAAAGACCTTATATAGAAATGGATAAAAAAAAATTGAACTAAAACGAAAATGAAAAAACTATTTTTAGACGATGTCAGAACTATTGAAATGATTTATGACAAATCTATGACACCCGAGTTTGATATCGTTCGTACCTATACTGCATTTGTCGATTATATTAAAACAAACGGACTTCCAAATTATATAAGTTTTGATAACGATCTTGGTCTTGGATCAGACGGTAAGGTGGCACCAGATGGATTGGCTGCTGCAAAATGGTTAGTCTACGAATCTGGACTTGATTTAAGACATTTAGAGTTTAAAGTGCACTCTGCAAATCCAGTAGCTACCGAACAAATTAAAGGTCTTTTAAACAATTATATTAAGCATTTAAAGTCAAAAAACAACGAAAATCTTAGTTAGCACAATGATATTACAACTTAAACGTTGACAATATTATGAGATGCCTAACCATCATTCTAACTATTATTCTACTCCATTCTTGTGCGAAAGAAAAAAGTACTTTAAAAGAAACCATCAAACGAACTAAGGTTGATAGTATATCAAATCTAAACGAGTTACGCACCTTTATAAAAACCACAGATTCCACGCTAAACCAATTTTTATATGCAACACCCAAATCTTATAACCAAGAAGGGTTTCATGTAGCGAAAATAAAACGGAGATTAGATTCAATGTTTCCCAATATTACGTTCATAAAAGAGGATTTCGATGCTAATGGATTTACAGATTTAATTATAACTGGAGCGTTCTATCAGCATTCATTTAAAGTCATGGCGATAATGAATTATGGAAATGACCACTATGCTCCTATTCCTTTAACGCTATCATTAATTAATGATTTTCCTATTTACCCAAAGTTGGTCTATAAAGATGAAATTCCTGCCGTAGAATTGTATTCCATTTCTAACTATGCTGAAAATTTTGAAAATGGTATTTCAAAAACAACACTTGTATATAAATACGGAAGATTTATAGATTTTAATGAGGAAGGTGAAGATTATCAAATCTCTCAAATTGAATATCGTGCTGAAGGCTGTTTTGGAACTTGTCCTGTGTTTGAATTAGTTCTAAACGAAAATGCTAAATCCTCATTTATTGCAAGATATCATAATTTCAGTAAAACATTGAAAATTGATCCTAATAAAGAAGAAGGCTATTTTGAAACAACAATTGCAAAAGACAAGTTCTCAGAACTATGTGAAATAATTAATTATTTACAAATTAAAAATCTTAGTGATTCTTATTTTGCCGGAGGTACTTGCCAGCCCTCATGTACACTCAAAGTTTATTTTACAGATGGCACAGTAAAGACCATAGAAGACTATGGGAAATCAGGAACCAACGGTTTGTATTATTTATACAGAAAATTATCCGACTTAAGGTTTAACCAAGACTGGGAAAAACTATAACTCTACTATCAGCAACTATACTTTTTGCCAAAGTAGCTCCAATTTTTTTTCTTTTGTTAACTTTAAACCAAATAACATAATGAAAGATCTATAGATAGGTTTTAATTGATAAAAACACAAAAAGTCATGACATTAGAGATGCCAATAACAATTATTTTTATTATCATTTTAAGCGTTGCACTAATATTTTGGTTCTTAAAATCGAAGACCAGATTAAGAAAAATGATAGTCATTTTAACTGGACTAGCATTTGCATTGTTTGGGTATATCCTAAATCAAATTGATATTTATAACTCCAATAAAGACTTAATTTTAAATCAAGAGGATTTAGATAGTGTCCAAAGAAATGAATTGATGAGCAATCTTAATTTTGATCTAGGGTTGATCATTTATTCAGTGTTATTGGGTTTGGCAATCATTTCAATTGTCTATTTAGAAGTACATCATAAAAAAGCGCTACAGCAACGTGTATAACTATTAATTATCGAAGTTAAACGTTTAATCGTTTGATATAAAGCAATAAAAAAGCGCAACCTACGGTTGCGCTTTCTATATATTTCCAGCGTGTTGAATTAAAACATCTCTCTACCTGAGAAATGAAATGCACCTTCAATAGCAGCATTCTCATCACTATCACTTCCGTGAACTGCGTTTTCTCCAATAGATGCCGCATACAATTTTCTAATTGTTCCTTCTGCAGCTTCTGCTGGATTAGTAGCACCAATTAATGTTCTAAAATCTTCAACAGCATTGTCCTTTTCAAGGATTGCCGCAACAATTGGCCCTCTTGTCATGTATTCTACTAATTCACCAAAGAAAGGTCTCTCTTTATGAATAGCATAGAATGCTTGAGCATCCGCAGTTGTCATTTGCGTTAATTTCATCGCTACGATTCTAAAACCTGAAGCTGTTATTTTTTCTAAAATTGCACCAATATTCCCTTTTTCAACAGAATCTGGTTTAAGCATTGTAAATGTTCTATTTGTTGCCATTATTTTATTTTAAATTTGACTGCAAAAGTAATGCATTTCTTAATAAAAACAATAGAATCCATTATTAAAAAATTGTATATTCGTCCTCTATGAATAAAGACGACATTAATAGCATCAAAGCGCTTCTAAGTTCACCTAAAGCCATTGTTATCATTCCGCATAAAAATCCAGATGGAGATGCCATAGGCTCTACATTAGGCTTATATCGTTATCTAAAAATGTACAATCACAACGTCATTGTCATTGCTCCAAATGATTATCCAGATTTTCTAAAATGGATGCCTGATGAATCTACCATTCTGAAGTATGAGTCGCAGCAAGAAGAAAGTGACGACTATATAAAAAACGCCGACATTCTATTTACATTAGACTTTAATTCGCTAAGTAGAATTGGTGATATGGAGGCCGCTGTAACAGCCGCACAAGGCATGAAAATTATGATTGATCATCATCAACAACCAGATCAATATGCCAAATACATGTACTCCGATGTTTCGATGTCTTCAACATGTGAAATGGTCTTCAATTTCATAGATATGCTTGGCGATTCAGATAAAATAAACAGTGATATTGCGACGTGTTTATACGCCGGAATTATGACTGATACTGGATCATTTCGATTTCCATCTACAACTAGCGCAACACATCATATTATAGGTAATCTCATTGAAAAAGGTGCTCGAAACTCTGATATTCATAATAATATATATGACACCAATAGCTATGAACGCCTTCAATTGCTAGGGCGCGCACTAAGCAACCTTAAAGTCATTCCAGAATATCGTACAGCCTATATTACCTTATCGCAAGATGAACTTAATACTTTCAATTTCAAAAAAGGTGACACTGAAGGTTTTGTAAATTATGGCTTGTCACTTAAGGGTATCATTTTCGCTGCGATTTTTATCGAAAATCAACAAGAAAATATCATTAAAATATCATTGAGAAGTAAAGGTGATTTCTCAGTAAACAAACTGTCTAGAGCGCATTTTAGTGGTGGAGGTCATACCAATGCAGCAGGAGGCAAAAGTGATTTAAATTTAAACGAGACCATTGACAAATTTATTAGTATCTTGCCTCAATATAAACAAGACCTCAAAGCATAATGAAAACAATATATTCCTTATTATTTTTAATTCTCTTGGCCTTGAGTTGTAAAGCTCCTGAAGCCCGAGAACCCAAAGGCGTGCAGTCGGGTTCCTTTATAGAAGAATCTGCTGAGCGCAATAAAAAACTAAATCAGCGTGAACAAAAACGTATTGAGGCGATAATGGCTCAAAATCCAGAGTATGATTATATCGCTTCTAAAACAGGATTTTGGTATTACTATCACACTAAAGTTGAAATTGATACTATAACACCTGGCTTTGGAGATATTATTAACTTCGATTATGATATAAAAGATTTAAACGGAAATGTGATTTACTCACAACAAGAACTTGGTACACAAAACTATGCTATGGATCAAGAAGAAATCTTTAAAGGACTGCGAGAAGGCTTAAAACTATTAAAACCTACAGAGTCTGCCACCTTCCTTTTTCCTTCGCAAAAAGCGTATGGCTATTATGGCGATAATGACAAAATTGGCACCAATATTCCGTTGATGTGCAAAGTAACCGTGAACAACATAAAACAAAACCAATAAATTTAATTTAGATACAAATGCAATTGATGAGCAAAACACTCCAAATTTTAATGTTATGTCTATGTGTAACATTAACTTCATGTAAAGAAGAATATCCAGAATTAGAAGATGGATTATATGCCGAAATCGTGACGTCTAAAGACACCATGATCGCAAAATTATTCTACGACAAGGTACCTTTAACCGTTGCTAACTTTGTAGCCTTAGCGGAAGGAAATCACCCTATGGTAAGTGAAGAATTTAAAGGCAAAAAATATTATGATAGCTTAACATTCCATCGCGTTATGGATCAATTTATGATTCAAGGTGGTGATCACACGGCAACTGGTGCAGGAAGTCCTGGTTATAAATTCACTTCAGAATTTGACGAAAGTTTAAAGCATGATAAAGGTGGTATTTTATCGATGGCTAATTCTGGAGGTATTGGAACCAATGGTAGTCAGTTTTTTATAACAGAAGTACCTTATCCTAGCTTAGATGCATTTGATGCAAACGGACTTTTAAAGCCGTGCGACCGCCCAAGAGTAAGTTGTCACAGTGTTTTTGGTGAATTAGTAAAAGGAATTGATGTACAGGATTCCATTTCTAATGTTGCTGTTGAACCTGGTAGTAGTAAACCACTGGAGACGGTGTACATGACAAAAGTAAATATCATTAGAAAAGGATCTGATGCAAAAGCGTTTAACGCACCAAAAATATTTGAAGACGAACTTGAAAACGCCCCTAAAAAATGGGAAGCTCTTAAAGAAGCAGCAAAAGTAAAGGCCGAAGAAATGAGAAAAGAGCGCGAAGCAAAAATTGCCGAAGCAGCTAAAGAAACAAAACCTTTAATTGATGATTACAATGCTAAATCTACTACTTTGGCTTCTGGCTTAAAGAAGTTTGTAATTACCGAAGGTACTGGCGAAAAACCTAAGGAAGGTGATTTTGCAATGATTAATTATGAAGGTTACTTTACAGATGGTCGTTTGTTTGATTCCAATCAAAAAGCAATTGCAGAAAAATCTGGAATGTATGATCAAAGACGTGAAGATGCAGGAATGTATGGTCCTTCAAGAATGCAAATTCGTCCAGATGCGCAAATGATCGCAGGCTTTAAAGAAGCAATAGCATCTATGAAAGTAGGCGAACGTGCATTTTTCTACTTGCCTTCTCACCTAGCCTATGGTGAGCGCGGTAGAGGAAGTATTAAACCAAATACAGATTTGACCTTTATTTTAGAAATGACCGAAATAGCCAAATAAGGCTAACTATTGCCAACTAAAACTAAAAAAAAGCCTTTCAATATTGAAAGGCTTTTTTGATTATTACTATTAAAATTTATATTGTTAACGCTTTGGGATATTCTTTAAAATCTCAAGAACATAAGTCCAATACTTTTGCGTAGAAGAAATCTGAGCTCGCTCATCAGGCGAATGGGCTCCTTTAATATTCGGACCAAAACTTATCATATCCATTTCAGGGTAATTTGTTCCTAAAATACCGCATTCTAAACCAGCATGGCAAGCTGCAACATGAGGTTCTTCTCCATTATTAAGTTCTTTATAAAGTGGTACCATGACTTTTAAAATATCAGAATCCATATTAGGTTTCCATCCAGGGTAATCTCCAGAAAACTCAACCTCACAACCTGTTAATTCAAAAGTGGCACGTAGCATGTTTGCCAAATCCCATTTAGAACTTTCAACAGAACTGCGGGTTAAACAACCAATTTTTATAGCGCCTTCTTTCACGATTACACGTGCAATGTTATTTGAAGTTTCTACAAGATCTGGTATATCTGCACTCATTCGATAGACACCATTAAGCGCAGCATATAAGGCTCTTGTTAATCCTTCTTGAACTCCTAAATCCATAATTTTATTTGGCGTCTCTGTTTTAGAGATGTCAATGACCAATTCTGGTTCCATTGTTCTTAACTCCGTTTTAATCGTATTCGCAAGGTTATCCATTTCAGATATAAAAGCGGCTTCATGAACAGCATCTATGGCAACAATGGCATTACTTTCTCTCGGTATAGCATTACGCAAGCTCCCTCCATCAATGTTTGAAATGCGCAAGCCAAAATTTTCAAATCCATCAAATAACAAACGGTTCATTATTTTATTAGCATTTCCAAGTCCTTCATGGATTTGCATACCTGAATGACCTCCTTGTAAGCCTTTAACTGAAATTATAAACCCTATTTTAAATTCGGGAGTCTCCTCTTCCTTATAAGTTCTTGTCGCAGTAACATCAACACCTCCAGCACAACCTACACCTATTTCATCATCTTCTTCTGTATCTAAGTTTAAAAGAATTTCGCCATCAAGCATTCCTCCTTTTAATCCCATTGCTCCTGTCATTCCGGTTTCTTCATCTATGGTAAATAACGCTTCAATAGCAGGATGTACAATTGTTGTACTTTCTAAAATAGCCATAATGGTAGCTACACCCAACCCATTGTCAGCTCCAAGTGTTGTGCCTTTTGCTCTTACCCAATCTCCATCTATATACATCTCAATACCTTGTGTATCGAAATCAAAATCTGTATCATTATTTTTTTGATGTACCATATCTAGATGTGATTGCATCACAACAGTTTTGCGATCTTCCATCCCAGAAGAGGCTGGCTTTTTTATAATAACATTCCCTACTTCATCCTCAATAGTTTCCAAGTCTAATTTCTCACCAAAATCTTTCATGAACTGTATTACACGTTCTTCTTTTTTAGAGGGTCTTGGTACGGCATTTAAGTCGGCAAATTTATTCCAAAGTTGCTTAGGTTCTAGTTGTCTTATTTCTGAACTCATTCTGTTTTTTTTAGTTTAGCAAAGGTACATTCTTTTTAGTATTTTTGAGTCATGCTGAAATATAAAAGACTCATTATAGCTTTATCTATTATTCCCCAGATTATTTTTCTAAAGGTATTAGTAAATTTTCCAAATTTGGTCGAATCTGTCTACAGTCATGGCATTTATATTTGGATCTCCAAAGCCATGCGCTATGCGTTTGGATGGCTGCCATTTTCAGTAGGAGACATTCTTTATACGCTTTTGGGGTTATATATTGTTAGGTGGCTCTTCAGCAATAGAAAACGTATAATTAAAGACTCGAAGCAATGGTTTTTAGATGTATTATCGGCAGTTTCGGTTGGTTACTTTGCATTTCATCTACTTTGGGCTTTTAACTACTATCGCCTACCGCTACATAAGTCGTTGAACATTAATCATGATTATACAACCGAAGAGTTAGTAGACCTCACCAAGCAATTAATTGGCAAAACCAATAGCCTTCAACTTCAACTTGCCGCTCATGATTCTACGAAAGTGGTGATACCCTATTCTAAGTCTGAAATCTTAAAAATGATACCTGAAGGTTATGATAAATTATCTCAAGAATTTCCTTATTTAGCATATCAACCTCGAAGTATAAAGCGTTCATTATATAGCATACCATTAACCTATATGGGATTTTCGGGATACTTAAACCCATTTACAAATGAAGCACAAGTTGATGGTTTAATTCCATCATTCAAATTTCCCACAACAGGGAGTCATGAAGTTGCGCACCAACTAGGTTATGCTGCCGAAAACGAAGCTAATTTCATAGGTAGTATGGCTGCTATGCATCATCCAAATGTGTATTTTAATTATTCTGGATTTGCATTTGCACTTCGCCATTGCTTGCATGAAACTTTTAAAAGAGATCAAGAACTATATAAAGAACTCGTCTCTCAGGTTAATGAAGGTATTATCTATAATTATAAGGAAGTTCAGGATTTCTGGGATAATTATCAAAACCCTACAGAGCCCTTGTTTAAAGCCACCTACAATAACTTCTTAAAGTCTAATAATCAGGCTGGTGGCATGGAAAGTTATAGTTATGTCGTCGCATTATTAGTTAATTATCATAAAAACCATCCCATAGATTAAACGTTAAAATATAGGAGTTTTGCAGTGTCGTAAGGTCTTAATTTTTATCTTTAGAAGGAATTAAAACCAACCATTCATATGAATAAAATCAAGTTTGCAATAGCGCTCTGCTTTTGCAGTTTTGCATTATTTGCTCAAGACTATTTCCCTAAGAACAATGGTGTTAAAGTCACCAACACCAATTATCAAGCATTTACAAATGCAAAAATTTACGTCACACCTTCTCAAATTATTGAGAATGGCACATTACTAATTAAAGATGGAAAAGTAGTGGCATCTGGTACACAGGTGACCATTCCAAAAAACACGACCATTGTTAATCTAGAGGGTAAAAGTATTTATCCGTCTTTTATAGATATATATTCCACATTTGGTGTAAAAAAACCTGAACGTCCAAACAGTAACGCCAGAGGACCGCAATATGGTCCAAGCAGAACTGGATACTATTGGAACGATCATGTAATGCCAGAAAATAGGGCTATTGATAAGTTTAGATATGATTCTAAAATGGCAAAAGAACTATTAAAAGCTGGTTTCGGTGTGGTAAACACATATATTGAAGATGGTATTATTAGAGGAAGCGGAACCTTAGTAGCCTTAAATCCTAGTGCTGGAAATGAAGTTCGTATACTAGACCCTCAATCTGGACAATACTTTTCTTTTCGAAAAAGTGTTACTTCAAGGCAATCCTATCCTGGTTCTATAATGGGAAGCATGGCTCTATTGCGTCAAATGTATTTAGATGCTGATTGGTATGGAAAAGGTTATAGTCAAACTAAAGACCTTTCACTTGAGGCTTTAAATGATAATAAAAATTTAGTACAAATCTTTGGTGCTGGTAACAGAGTAAATGCCCTTAGAGCAGATAAAATTGGAGACCAGTTTGGCATTCAATATGTCATTCTTGGTGGTGGAGATGAATATGAGCGCATTAGAGACGTAAAGGCAACA
The DNA here is from genome assembly GCF_947492715.1 of uncultured Psychroserpens sp. Lineage (GTDB taxonomy): Bacteria > Bacteroidota > Bacteroidia > Flavobacteriales > Flavobacteriaceae > Psychroserpens. The sequence goes on along the minus strand of NZ_CANLNS010000002.1, from coordinate 54,634 downwards.
AATGCATCTTATATCCTTCCAGTCAACTTTCAAGCAGCATATGATGTAGAAAATGCTTTTTTAAGTAGATCTCTTTCATTAGGAGATATGAAAGCTTGGAATCAAGAACCGTCTAACCCAAAGGTTTTAGCGGAAAACGGCGTGACTTTTGCTTTTACCACGCACGATTTAAAATCTCCAAAATCGTTTAAATCTAATGTCATGAAAGCTATTGAGTATGGGCTTTCAAAGGAAAAAGCATTAGAGGCTCTAACAACGACACCTGCAAAATTACTAGGAAAATCTTCTCAAATAGGATCATTAAATAAAGGCGCTTATGCTAACTTTTTAATTACATCTGGAGATGTTTTTGATAGCAAAACTACACTGTACGAAAACTGGGTTCAAGGAAAGAAAACAGTACTTGAAAATATGGATGTTAAAGATATTCGCGGAGATTATGAATTTCGCTTAGCTGGTGCATCTTACAAAATGACCTTGAAAGGGTCATTAAGTAAATTAAAATCTGAAATTACTAGTGATGGTAAAACAAGAGGTTCAAAAATTAACTACGCAGATGATTGGGTAAATATCTCCATGACAACCAAAGATTCTACCCAACAAAAATTTATTCGATTAGCAGCTCATGTTAATCATAATAATGCCCTTAACGGAAAAGCCATTTTCCCAAATGGCAATGAAATGACATTTTATGCCACCAAGATGCCTAAAGAAGAAAAGGCCAAAGAGGATAAAAAAGCAATGAAGGATAAAGTGCCTAAAACGACAGTTGCTGTAACATATCCAAATGTCGCTTATGGTTTTGATCAGCTACCAAAAGCAGAAACATTACTCTTTAAAAATGCAACCGTCTGGACTAATGAAGATGCAGGTGTTTTACAGCAAACCGATGTCTTAATTAAAAATGGTAAAATTGCTAAAATCGGCAAGAATATTTCCGACGGAAATGCGACGGTTATAGACGCTACTGGCAAACATTTAACTGCGGGGATTATTGATGAACACTCACATATTGCGGCATCTTCTATTAATGAAGGAGGTCACAACTCTTCTGCTGAAGTATCTATTGAAGATGTTATTGATGATGAAGACATCGATATTTATCGAAACCTTGCTGGAGGCGTTACTTCCATTCAAATTTTACATGGATCGGCAAATCCTATTGGAGGGCGTTCGGCCATTATAAAACTAAAATGGGGAGAAACTGCTCAAAATTTAATTTATGATGATAGTCCGAAGTTTATAAAATTCGCTTTAGGCGAAAACGTAAAACAATCTAATTGGCAAAGTTTTGCAAGATTTCCACAAACTAGAATGGGTGTTGAGCAACTATATATGGATTATTTTAATCGTGCTAAAGCCTATGATGAGTTAAAGAAAAGCGGAAAGCCATATCGAAAAGATATTGAAATGGAGGTAATTGCCGAAATCTTAAACAAAGAGCGTTTTATTTCCTGTCATTCTTATGTGCAAAGTGAAATTAATATGTTGATGAAAGTTGCCGAAAAGTTTGACTTTAAAATCAACACATTTACGCACATTCTTGAAGGTTATAAAGTGGCAGATAAAATGGCTGAACATGGCGTAGGCGGATCAACATTTAGTGATTGGTGGGCCTACAAATATGAAGTTAATGATGCCATCCCATACAACGCTGCAATTATGCATAACGCAGGTGTTATAGTAGCTATTAACAGTGACGATGGTGAGATGTCTCGGCGTTTAAATCAAGAGGCTGCAAAATCTGTAAAATATGGAGGTATTAGTGAAGAGGATGCTTGGAAATTTGTAACACTTAATCCTGCAAAACTATTACACATTGATGATCGTGTAGGAAGTTTAAAAGAAGGAAAAGATGCAGATGTTGTTTTATGGTCTGACCACCCAATGTCTATTTATGCAAAAGCAGAAAAGACCATTATTGAAGGTGTAACCTATTTTGATTTAAAACGTGATCAAATCATGCGTGATCAAATTAAAAGAGAAAAAAGTGACCTTATAAATATGATGATGCAAGCCAAAAATAAAGGCCTAAAAACGCAGCCTATCAAAAAGAAAGAGAAGGATCAAATGCATTGTGATTATTTAGATCAAGAACAACACTAAAAAGATGATTATGAAAACTATATATATAAAAACAATCGTTGTATTTCTAATGAGTTTCTCTCTTGGTTATGCGCAACAAACACCTGCTCCAACACAAGACAAAGCAGTCGCCATTACTGGCGCCACAGCACACTTAGGAAATGGAAAAGTAATTAACAATAGCTTGATCATTTTTGAAAACGGAAAATTAACTCAGGTTTTAGATGGAACTACAGTTAGAGTAGATATGTCAAAAATGGATGTTATTAATGCCAATGGAAAACACGTGTATCCTGGTTTTATTGTACCCAATTCAACCTTGGGATTGGTTGAAATTGGAGCCGTTAGGGCTACAGATGATGATTCTGAGCTTGGAACTTGGAATCCTCATATCAGAAGTTTAATAGCATACAATGCCGAGTCTAAGATTGTTGAATCTATGAGGCCGAATGGCGTGTTAATTGGCCAAATCACTCCAAGAGGTGGTCGTATTTCAGGAACTTCATCAATTGTACAATTTGATGCATGGAATTGGGAAGATGCCGTTATAAAAGAAGATGATGGGATTCACATGAATTGGCCCAACAGTTTTTCTAGAGGCCGTTGGTGGTTAGGAGAAGATCCTGCTATGAAAGTTAACAAAAACTATGATAATCAAGTCACGCAGATTGCCGATTATTTTAATGGAGCGAAGGCCTATATGCAAAGTGATAAAGCAATTAAAAATTTACCATTTGAGGCTACTAATGGCTTGTTTGACGGAAGTAAAACATTATATATTCATGTCGATGATGAAAAAGGTATTACAGATGCCGTAAATTTTTCAAAAGTGCACAATGTAAAGTCAACTGTTATTGTTGGTGGGTATGAGGCATATAAAGTAGCCGATATGTTGAAGAAACATAACATTCCGGTGTTATTACAACGTGTTCATTCTAGACCAAGCCAATCAGATGATGATTATGACATGCCTTTTAAATTAGCAAAATTACTTACAGATAAGGGAGTTACTGTTGCTTTAGAAACAAGTGGGCAAATGGAACGTATGAACTCGCGTAACTTGCCTTTTTATGCAGGTACTACAGTTGCTCATGGTTTAACAAAAGAACAGGCCTTACAACTCATTACTCTCAATCCAGCTAAAATTTTAGGAATAGATGAGAATTATGGCAGTTTAGAAGCTGGTAAAAGTGCTACGCTCTTTATTAGCGAAGGAGATGCCTTAGATATGAGAACCAATATTATTACACATGCGTTTATAGATGGACGTTTAATTAGCTTAGATACACATCAAACAGAACTATGGGAGCGTTATTCTGAAAAATTAAAACCTAAGAAAAAATAACATGCGCTGTGTGCTAAAAAAAAAAGACCTATCAATTTCACAATAGATAGGTCTTTTTTTATTAATTAGATACATACTATTCTATTAAAATAGCGCCTTCTGGTTTAGCAAAAAGTGTAGCATTAGGGGTTTTATCTGATACGATAATATCTGAAAATTCTACAGTGTTACGTTTTTCTGTAGGTACGTTGTTTTCATAGTTATACCAATCAATACTTTTAGGTAACACTAATCCATTAACCGTTTGCCAATTGTTATACCTGATAAAATGAAAATCGGTACTTTTTTCATCCTTACCAAAAGTAACTGTATATCCTAACCATTGCAATTGTCCTGTCTCTTCATCATAATATAAAACATATTGATCGTCTGATGATGCTCCTACCCCATCTTCATAAGAGATTAGAACTCCAGGGTACGTTTTACCTTCAAATTCAAGAGGAGTTGCCTCTTCATATATAATACCATTGTCACTAACGATAAAAGGCATGGCATAGAAATACATCATCAATCCTTTATAAAATTTGGCATTGCCTTTATATTCATTACCGTCTTTCTCACTAACCCATAGCACATCCCCATCATAACCTGCTGTATATGTTGGCGTATCAATACGCTCTGCGCGTGTTTTTAAATTGGTTGTGGTCACTTCTTTTCCATTTGGTCTCTCCATAGTAAATGACAATGTGTTCATGTTATTCCATGCGTCTACACCTCCATGCGCATCAAATATCTTGCTAATATTCTCAGGATATACGCTTGTTGTAGCATCTAAATTTTCTTCCGAATAGTCAATAGATTCTACTGTTTCGTTGGTTTTATTCTCCTTGCAAGATGCAAAAACTACGAGTACAATTAAAAGTAAAGTTTTAAGTTTCATTTGTTGATGTTTTAGTTTCGTGCTTAGACGAAGGTAAACAGAATAGTTTACAAAAAAAGCCTCAGAAAAATCCTGAGGCCTAAATTCAACTAAATAAAGATTTGGACTATTCTATTACAAGTTTCTTTATTAAACTTTTTGTTGTTGTATTCAATTTTATAAAATACAGTCCATTTTGCAAATGGGATGTGTCAATATTCGCTGTATGTCCTTCTAAAATATCTTGTTCCAAAACTTGCTTTCCTTGGATGTCAATAACCTGAATCGTTACATTTCCGAAGTGTACCTCATTCAATTCAACTATAACATTATCTTTCGCTGGATTTGGATATATATTGAAGTTTAATGCATCTATTTCTGAAATTGATAAGCTCTCTTCAACAAACTCAGTTTGAAAAGTATTAGTTATAATAGGAGCATTAAAATCAAAATAGATAGACGCTGTATTTGGAATAATATCATTAAGGGCATAACCCGCTTGGGGTTTAATTCTAAAATAGACAAAACCGTTACTACCTTCTGCATCGTCTTGTTCTGCAGGCAAATAAATATTATCAAATTGCCATGTGATTTCATTATCAATCTTAGACAAAATATAATTATGGCTAGATTGCAACATTTCGAAGGTTGTTTGATCTAAACCAGAATCTAAAACATCTTCAATTCTAACGGTAATGGCATCTGCTGTACCAACATTTTGAAAACGAATTGTATAGTATAAGAATTCATCGGACACCACGAAATCATCATAAACAACTTCTGGTCCATGAGCTTCCATTTTGTCATTAGGATCAAAAGAGCCAACAACTATTTGACTAAGAGTTGATGTATTGTTGAGTTCGAAATCGTCATTTCCCGAAGTTACATATGTTACCGTATTGGTTACGACTTGATTCAATTCTACGCTCGCTGGGCAATATAACAACACATTTATAAACTCGATATCACCTGGTTGCAAATCTGTAAACTCCAAAATAAATCCGTTTGAAGTATTAGTAATAACATGGTTGGGGTTTGTTTGATATAAGGTTGTATCAAACTGGACTGAATCATCTGCCACAAACTCTATGGTACCTGAAGCAATCGTATTAAATCCAAAATTCTCAATATATACGCGGTTTACATAATTAAATCCTGGTCTTGGTGCCGCGGAAAAAGGAGCTAATACATAAACACCTAGATCTTCGCACATGAGGTCGTTAGTTACGGGGAAATTAATTTCTAAATCTTCATCTCCAGTTACTGAAACGTTACTCACAGTACTTGTTGTAATCGTGTAGCAATCGTCATAATTGTCAAACAAATGATACGAAATCTCATAAGTATTTCCTTCTCCTGGGTTGGCTATGTAATAGCTGCCATCCGAAGTCATAATTTCATTAATGATACCGTTGTTGTTTACTTCATACGTAAAATACCCATTTCTAAAATTAGAATCATTTCCGTCTACCATCCCATTACCATTTTCGTCAAAGAAAGCGCGACCGCTAATACTTCCAGAAAAATCATTACAAGACACATCAAACGTAATAGATTCTGAACTACCATCTCCACAACTTATACTTTCATTTGTTTCTATTCTAACCGAAATGGATGCTCCAGTAGATTGGAAACTTAGTCCATCAAGGTCTCCATTATTATTACCATTGAAAAGTTGAGTTACACCATCAGAATCAATAACGATAACATAATCTCCGTCTGTTTCTAATTGTCCAGAATTAAATGTCAGTGTTAATGGTGAACCCGTATAATTTAGAAAGTTATACTGATAACTCGTATTATCTGGATAACAATAGTCTATACTTACTGGAATTGCCCCACAGAATACTTCTATATCCTCGCAATTTGGGTCGACTATAAGATCAAAATTCACTATTGAAAAACAACCGGTTACAACATTCTCAGCACGAGCCCAAATAGTCTGAGGATTACTAATATTAGAATACGGGCTCGCCAACGCATTAACATAGGCTAATGCATCAAATTCTGATTGGTAATAGCTTATTGAAACATCGAGATCGTTTCCAATGATTTCGGCATCCTTAGTGGTAAAATCAAACACCCCAAAGCCTCCAGAATTAGCATCGCATACCACATAATCTGATGGGGTTTGAGCATCTGGTGATGGATTGAATGTTACGAAAATCGTATCTGCAAAAATGGTGTCTGCATCAATAATAACTTGAACTTCATAAATATCTGTGTAATTCACCTCTAATGTTGGTCCGTTTTCATTGATAATAATGAAACCATTCTGAAACCAAGCATACTCTATGGCATTGGCAGTCGTAGCATCTAACACAACAGTCTCTCCTTCGCATGTAAAAATATCCTCTCCTAAATCAACTTGTGTATAACCAGATAAAAAACTTAAAGTAAATAGGGCAATTAGTAATTTTTGTTTCATAAATATAGTGTCTTAAATAGTCTATTAAGGTAATACAATTACCCTAATAATTTAATAGTATCAAAAGGAAACCTCAGGCTTGTCCCTGAGGTTTTGTGAAATCATTTGTTTGGGTTATTCTATAACAAGTTTCTTTACTAAACTTTTAGTTGCTGTATGTAACTTAACGAAGTACATTCCGCTTTGTAAATTTGAAGTATTAATATCCATAGAGCTTCCTTCTGAAATATCTTGTTTCAAAATTTGTTTCCCTTGTATGTCAATAAATTCAACGGTTATATTTTCAAAGTTATTAGTATTTAACCTAATCGTTACCTTATCTTTTGCTGGATTAGGAAACACATCGAAAGATGTTATATCAATTTCTGAAACCGATAAGGCAAACTCAACAAACTCTGTATCAAATCTATTGGTAATTACAGGTGCATTAAAATCGAAATATATAGCCGCAGTATTAGGGATTATATCTCCTATAGCATAGCCTGGTTTTGGTTTAATTTTAAAGTATACAAAACCTCTACTTCCTTCATCATTATCTTGTTCTGCAGGTAGGTTTATAGCATCAAAATACCATTCGAGATTAGCTCCTGATCGTGTCACAACATAATCGTGACTAGATCGTAGCATCTGAAAAGTAGTCTCATCTAATTGGTTATTTAGTGCATCCTCTATTCTAACAAATGTTGCTGCAGCTGTACCCAAATTTTGGAAACGAATCGTGTAATACAGGTATTCATCAGACGCGGCAAAATCATCATAAACCACAGTTGGACCATGAGACTCCATTTTATCATTAGGATCCCAAGAGCCAACTACAACTTCAGATAATGTGGAATAATTATTTACAGGCACCAAATCATTATTATCGGTAATATAGTCTGCTGTATTTGTAACAATATCTCCCAAGGCAACACTTGCTGGACACATGATTGAAATTCCAATAGTCTCCACATCTCCTGGTTGAAGGTTTACAAAATCTACAGTGAACCCTGTTGTTGTTGTCGTAATCGTATAAGCCGGATTTACGCTAAAGGTGTTATTTAATACCATCTGAGGATCAATTGTAAACTCAACTGTTCCAGATGCAATCGTTGTAAATCCTAAATTTTCTAAATACAAATAATTTGTGTGGGTAAAGCCTGGTCTTGGTGGCGTCCAGTTATTAATAAGGTATACCGCCAAATCTTCACAACTTTGTTCTTCTACTACAGGGAAATCTAATGTTACTGTATTTCCATTGGCTACACTAATAGCATTAAAACTGCTTGTTGTTAAATCATAACAGCCTGCAGACTCTTCATATAAATTAAACGTAATATCATAAGTATCAGTGTCATTTGTACTAATAATTTGAAAACTCCCTGTAGATGAATTCACGGTATTAATAATACCATCACTATTAACTTCATAGGTGAAATATCCATTTGAGAAATTAAACTCATTGGCATCAAATACAGCATTTGTATTGGCATCTTCAAAAGCATTTACTTGTATCAATCCAACCGAAGACGCACAGAACACATCAAAATCAAAGGCTTCGGTACAACAAGTACTTCCAGATTGACAGCTAATAGAACCATCAGTATCAAAACGTATAGTAATACTATTTCCAGAAGACGTATAACTTAATCCTGTAAAGCTTCCATTATTCCCATAAGGAAGTGTTGGATTTAAAACGGTTCCGTCAGAATCTAGTATTGAAATTTCATCATAATTTACCTCGGTCGCTCCTGCGTTAAAAACAACAGTTAGTGGCAGTCCGTCAACACTTTCAAAAGAAAATTCGCTAGTGTCATTATTTCCGTAGCAATAATTTGTGTTAACAGCACCATTATCACAATCTACGAGCTGATTAGGGTTTGCTCTTGTAGTAAAACTCTCTTCAGCACATTCTATGGCATCACCATTGTCATTGTAAGGCACAATACTTACATAATACGTAATCTCATAATCGAGTGTTCCTATATCATAAGTTAATACATTACCTACATCAACATGGTCAAGAACCTCCGTTCCTCCAGGCGTGATTCCTACTGATACCTTATAACCGTTAACCAACCCAGACGAAGCCGTCCAAGTTATATCTGTATTTTCGTTTACGTCCTCAGAACCATTCTCAGGTGATGTAAGTACAGACGTACAGTTAGGTAAGGCATTTGGATCTAAACAACTTACGGTAAAATCTATTGGAATATAATTTTGATTTGCACATGCAAAAACCTCATCAGAATTAATATAAATAGTAATTGTATCACCTGTTGACACAAAAGATAATCCTGTTAAGTCACCTCCATTCCCATAAGTTGTTGCTTCTGGATTTAAATTTGTAACACCATCAGAATCTAGAACTACCAATTCGTCCCAAGTATCTTCAACCTGTCCAGCATTAAAAAACACATGCAACTGTGAGCCATCAGAACTAGAATATACATATGGTGTAGCATCATCCAATTCATAGCAAAACGTTGTATTAACTGGATCTTCTCCACACGCCACTTCAATAGGACATGTTTCTGTTAGGATATTAAAATCGCTAAGAGCAAAACAACTATCGTTTTCATTTTGAACTCTTACATAAATTGTTTCCGTAGCATTTGTCGAAGTATAAACTGTAGGATTTGCAATAGGATTAACACCGAAGAACGCATCGTTTGGATTGACATGAAATGTTATAATAAAAGAACTTGCATCTGCTCCTAATAAAATCTCTGGAAGCGTCAAGGTTAAATCATATATTGCATTTGGTTCACAGCTTGTTAAATCGGCGGCATCACCTAGTGCTATTGATTCTCCTTCTATAACATCTATAGAAAACGTTTCAGCGATACAGCCAGTAAATGCATCTGTTACATCGATAGTATAAACACCACTTTCGAACACGACAATTTCTGGATCTGTGGCACCTGTATTCCATAGGTATGTATATTGTCCACTACCTCCAGAAACTAAAGGTGTTAACACAACTTCCTCTCCATTGCAAATCGTATAAGAACCATTATAATCAACTATTGGTGCTAAATTGGCATTAATCGTTAATGTTGTTATTGCTGTGTTACCTGTAGCATTTTCTTCTACATGTACATAAATCACTAATGTTTCTAGAGTATTTTGATAAGATGTTGGATTGGCTATAGGGTTATTCTGATTTACAGCATCTGCTTCTGTTGTATAATATGTAAAAACATAATCGACAACATCCGCTCCATTAACAATCTCTGAATTCTCAGATGTTAAATCAAATTCACCAATAAAATTAGGGTCGTCTGAACAAAAATCTATCGTTGCTGGAGATACCGAAAGGCAGTCAACATCTACTACTAATTCTAAAGTTGTGGTTTCATAACAATCACCAAAATTTGTCGACACTCTTACATAAATAGTTTGTGCAAAACCAACAATATTAAAATATGGCGTTGATAATGCGTTCACATTAGCGTCAGCATCAGCAAGGGTTTCATGGTAAGTTACAATAAGTGTTGGGTTTTGGTTTCCGTTTAAAATTTCGGCAGTTTTACTTTCTAAATCGAAAGGATAAAACCCATCTCCGTCGTCATCACAAACAACAAATGCTGTTGGTTCAGTTAGAATAATACTTTGATCTACATTTAAGTATAAAACGGTATTTGGGCTCGCATAATAACAACCCGTAACGTTATCTTCAATTCTCACGTAAATGGTTTGAAAATAAGCAACCGTATTTATATAAGATTCAGGGTTTGCTATTGAATTTATCCCTAAATCTGCATTCTGTAATGTTTCATAATAAGTAACAGATAGGTTTGGGTTACCCTCGGCAAATTCTAGATCAAATTGAGTTAAATCAAATACTGCAAAGCCACCCCCTTCATCACATGCAATAACATCTTGAGCAAAACCATTTATTGGTAATGAGTTTACAATGAGATTAAATGTAAATAGCTCTATATTACCTGTGTTTTGAACTGCGCTAACATAAATTGTCTGAGGATTTGAAGAATTGGTATATGGAGATGGTAAAGGATTTAACTGATTTACCGCATCTGCTTCTGTAAGATGATAGGTGATCGTGTATTCATTTGGACTGAAATCTCCAAGAATTAATGGTGTTTGAGATTCTAAATTAAAAGAAGCAATGTCATCATTATCATTGTCACAAACGACCATATCATTGGGTTGATTTAAAGTTTGAGAAAACGTGGTTATCGAAAAAAGTAGGGCAACAAGCGGAAATAGTAATTTTACTTTCATAGAAAAGATAGCGTTTGGTTAGTAGTTAAATTGATTGTTAACTGGAAAGTTAAGTATCAACGGATTAATGTCATTACTATAACAATTGGGTTTGGAATTTTCCTACCTTTTTGTAAAAACAATTGTTAACTCTAATACCAACAAAGACATTGTGAATGATCTATAAAAGCGTAAATTTGTGGCTATTCAAATATAGCGCATAGCCAGAAAATGAATCATAAGGAGATTACGAGTACTCAAAACCCATTAGTAAAAAAAATAATTGTTCTAAAGGAGAAATCACGAGAACGAAAAAAAACAGGGCTTTTTGTAGTTGAAGGACAGAGAGAGCTGAGTTTGGCTCAAAAGGCAAACTATCAAATAAAAACAGTTTTATTTTATAAGCCACTCTTTTCTGAACAACTTAGGCAATCGCTATCATCTTCTGAGATAGAATGTATTGAGATTTCTAAAGAAGTTTTTCAAAAACTTGCGCATCGCGATACTACTGAAGGGGTTATTGCCATAGTTAACGTTAGATCTCATGACATGAATCATTTAAAATTTGATTCGCCAAATCCTTTAATTCTTGTTGCAGAGGCTCCTGAAAAACCTGGAAACATTGGTGCTTTATTGCGCACTGCAGATGCCGCAAATGTAGATGCCGTTATTATTGCTAACCCTAAAAGCGACCTTTACAATCCGAATATTATTAGATCCAGTGTAGGGTGTGTATTTACAAACCAAATAGCAACTGGTCAAACAAAAGAGATTATTAATTTTTTACAGCAGCAAAATATAGCTATCTATTGTGCTGCTTTACAAGCCTCAGTAGATTACCACACACAAGATTTTACTAATCCAACGGCTATTGTGGTTGGCACAGAAGCCACGGGCTTAAGTGATGAATGGTTAAAAAATTCTTCTCAAAATATTGTGATTCCAATGCAAGGAGAAATTGATAGCATGAATGTTTCGGTTGCCGCCGGAATTTTAATCTTTGAAGCAAAACGTCAACGACATTTCAAATAATATTATGACAGCAGAAATACTTTTCTTATTAATTATTGGCATTATCATTTTCAACTTTATAATAGATAAATATTTAGATGCACTCAATGCTAAACATTATGATGATCCAATACCAACAGAGTTGGATGATGTATACGATGAAGCAGAATACAAAAAATCGCAATCTTATAAAAAAACTAATTATAAATTCGGAATATGGAGTTCTCTTTTCTCATTAATCCTAACACTTGGTTTTTTATTGTTTGATGGTTTTGAATTTGTAGATACGATAGCTAGAAGTTTTAGTGACTATTCCATAGTAATTGCTTTAGTTTTCTTTGGCATCATTATGTTAGGCAGCGACCTAATTTCTACTCCCTTTAGTTATTATAAAACTTTTGTGATTGAAGAACGATTTGGCTTTAATAAAACCACAAGAAAAACATTCATCTTAGATAAGATTAAAGGATTGATTATGATGGCTATTATTGGTGGAGGAATTCTAGCATTAATTATTTGGTTCTACCAACAAACTCAAGATTTGTTTTGGCTATATGCTTGGGGAATCGTGACACTCTTCACCATTTTCATGAACATGTTCTATTCTAGACTTGTAGTTCCTCTTTTCAATAAACAAACCCCATTAGAAGCAGGTAGTTTAAGAGATAAAATTTCAGAATATGCAAAATCTGTTGGTTTTAATCTCGACAAGATTTTTATTATTGATGGTTCAAAAAGAAGCACTAAAGCTAACGCTTATTTTTCTGGGTTTGGTAATGAAAAGCGTGTTACACTTTACGATACCTTAGTAAATGAACTTAATGATGAAGAAATTGTTGCTGTGCTTGCTCATGAAGTAGGTCATTACAAACGAAAACACATTATTTACAACTTAATAGCGTCTATAGCTTTAACCGGAATCACTTTTTTTATTCTATCTATTTTTATTTCCAACCCACTATTATCCAATGCGCTTGGTGTAGAGACACCTAGTTTTCATGTTGGATTAATAGCCTTTGGACTCCTCTACTCGCCTATTTCAGAATTAACAAGTTTAGTAATGAATCATCTCTCACGAAAATTTGAATACCAGGCAGATGATTATGCCAAGCATACGTATGCAGCTGAACCGTTGGTCACATCTCTTAAAAAATTATCAAAAAACAGCTTGAGTAACCTAACACCTCACCCATCATATGTATTAGCACATTATTCCCATCCAACATTGCTTCAACGTGTTAGAAATTTACGTAGAACTACGTATTGATTTCAGTTTAGAATTAAACGAACTTCGCCATAAAAGTATTCTCTTTTTAGTTATTAATAGAACACATTATGGTACAATGGCAACCAACCAGCGCATTAGCTCATGCTATTTATCTTGCGGGTTTTAGGTATGATCCAAAACAAGATATTCTTTATTCTCGTATGTATGCGATTCAAAGACAATTGGGTTATGCTTATGGCTATGATGCTGCCGCATTTATGATAAGTGCCAATATAGATTGCGAACCCATATTTTTTGAATATGATAATAAAGTATGGATGATTGAACTTTGGAAAGGACAATATGGTCTAGAAACTGGTTGTGAAATTGGCATTTATAATCGTAACCCAAATGATCATTCTGGAATATATAATACTTTAGACAAATACTTAGGTAAGCGCCCAGATGACCCAAATCCAAATCACAATTTATTCTATAATTGCGTTGGTAATGACGAAATGCTAGACATGCATTTTTCTTTATATCGTGATAATGAATTACTGTTTACAAGAGGTCAAGAAAAAGATTGGTGGCTTACGGGTTTTAAATGGGGAATTTACTCAGAACCAGAGCAGTTAAAAATGGAAGTTGCCATAACCTTCCCAGAAGAAACCATGCTAAAGGCTTTTGAAGGGGCTATAAAGCATATGGGATACGTATACACTTTAGATTCAAATTCAATTAACTTTGTTTTTGACAGACCGAAAACCAAATACCAACCACGACTTCACAATCCAATTATGCCAGAAATTAATGAGGCTAATAAAGATATCGTTGCAGTTTATGATAGTTTTGATCTTCCAAATAATAATCCAAATACTATTCCTAAAGAGTTAGCTAAAAAAATAGAAAAATACTTCACTAATTATGTTTCCTACTTTGAAACCATAATTAGCCAAGCCATTAAACCTTTAGATGGTTGGATTAATTCTTTAACTGAATTAGTACAGTTAAAACATTCTATAGTAAATCAACATTTATCTCTTTTCTTAATTACAAGTCCGAAAGCCTCCGTAAATGATGGGCATATCGAATTTTCTAAAAAGGCTGATCTCATCTTTTTTTCTAACCAATCACATAGTGTTGCAAAATCCTTATCTGGTGGGTTTGAATCTTTCGACAAATTATATACCGATTCTATTTCTAATAAAAATCTACCAAAAGTCACCTTTACTGGTAATTTAAGTGTAAGTAACAAAGAATACGTGGCCAAATTTGAACTAGGAAACCCTGTCTTAGCAAAACGTTCTGTCTTATTTCCTATTGCTAAAATAATTGGTGATATAGAACTTATTCCAAATGGTGATTACACAAACATTAGTTTGGCAATAGACGGATTTAATGAAATTTCTAATGCAAACGGAAGGACCTAAGAATTATTTAAAAACAAAGCATAAAACCCATTGCACAATAAAAATCTTATTGTTACTTTAGTTCTATGACTGAAGTAGAGATAGAAAAAGAAAATGCAGAGATTGCGAAAGCCTACAAAGAGCTTCTTAAAGTAAGTTATCAAACCCTTTCTAAAGATGACAAAAAGTTAATTAGGGAAGCCTTTGAAGTTGCTGTAGATGCGCATAATGGACAACGGAGAAAATCGGGCGAAGCCTATATCTTCCACCCTATTGCAGTTGCTAAAATCGTAGCGAGTGAGATAGGTCTAGACGCTACGAGTATTGCCGCTGCTTTACTTCATGATGTTGTTGAAGATAATCCAGATTATACCAAAGATGATATCGAACGTCTTTTTGGAGAAACTGTAGCGCGTATTGTAGATGGTTTAACCAAAATATCTTCACTTAGTAAAGATGCCGATGTATCGACACAAGCAGAAAATTTTCGTAAGATGTTATTAACGCTTAATGATGACGTACGTGTTATCATCATTAAAATAGCAGACCGACTTCATAACATGCAAACCATGGACTCCATGCGTCGGGATAAACAAGAGAAGATTGCTTCGGAAACTTTATACATTTATGCACCTCTAGCACATAGAATTGGACTTTACAATATTAAAACAGAACTTGAGGATCTTGGATTAAAATACACCGAACCAGAAGTCTATAATGATCTTCTCGAAAAAATGCAAGAGAGTAAATCTGAACAGGATGGCTACATCAAAGATTTTTCTAAAGTCATTGTTGATTCATTGGATAAAGAAGGGCTTAATTACGAAATTAAAGGAAGACCTAAATCTATTTATTCTATCAGAAAAAAAATAGTCAAACAAGGTGTTGATTTTGAAGAAGTATATGACAAATTTGCTGTTAGAATTATCTATAAATCCGATTTTCAAAACGAAAAATTCCTTGCGTGGAAAATCTATTCTATAGTTACAGATCATTTTAGACCCAATCCTACCCGATTACGTGATTGGATTTCATCTCCTAAATCTACTGGGTACGAAGCGCTACACATTACTGTAATGGGACCAAAAAGCAGATGGGTGGAAGTGCAAATTAGGAGTGAAAGAATGAACGAAATTGCCGAAAAAGGGTATGCAGCACACTATAAATATAAACAAGGCAACGCAGAAGATGCGCTGGATACATGGATAGATAAACTACAAGAAGCTCTAGAAAGTAACGAAACGAACGCTGTAGATTTTGTTGAGCAATTTAAACTTAACCTCTATTCTAAAGAAATATTCGTGTTTTCTCCAAAAGGACAATTAAAGTCTTTACCAAAAGGAGCTACACCAATAGATTTTGCCTTTAGTATACATACTGAAATTGGCATGAAAACCAAAGGAGCCAAAGTTAATGGTAAACTTGTTCCTTTGAGTCAGGAGTTAAATAGTGGTGACCAAGTAGAAATCCTTACTGCTGAAAATATCAAGCCAAATCGTAACTGGTTAGACTATGCTACAACAGCTAGAGCTCGAAGCAAAATAAAATCTTCACTTAAAGCAGAGAAGAAAGATGTTGCCGAAGAAGGAAAAGAAATTTTAAGGCGTAAACTAAAGCAACTAAAAATAACTTTAGACGAGAAATCGGTAAATGAAATGGTAAATCATTTCAAATTAAAAACAAGTTTAGATTTATTTTATCGCGTTGGAATTGGTACTATAGACAACACCATGTTAAAAGATTATGCGTCGTCTCGTAGCAATATGTTTATGAGCTATATTAAAAATAGAATTCGTAAACCTACAGTGGCTCCAGATCTTGATAAAGACGAAATAACATCAAAATATGATCAACTCGTTTTTGGTAAAGAAGAAGAGAAACTAGACTACAAGTTATCGTCTTGTTGCAATCCTATTCCCGGAGATCCGGTGTTTGGGTTCCTCACTATAAATGATGGTATAAAAGTGCACAAGAAAAACTGCCCGAATGCTTTGAGTATGCAATCAAATTACGCTTATCGTATTATGAAGGCCAAATGGATTGATTCTACTCAGCAAGAATTTGCCACTCAAATTAAACTTTCTGGAATTGATAATTTAGGATTAGTTAATAACATTACTCAAGTGATATCTTCAAATATGCACGTTAATATGAAAAGTATCAGTTTTGAAACAGATGATGGCGTATTTAGTGGTAAGATTAACGTTGTTGTAAACAATATTAACATGCTTAAAAAACTAATTGATAATCTTAAAAAAATTAATGGAATAGATAAAGTGACTAGAGTCTAAAAAATGTGTAAATTTGTGCCTTGATTATGAGCGAACAAACAGAACAGACTAACCAAGAGATTGTAAAAAACGTTTTTACAAAATTTTTAGAAGAAAAAGGGCATAGAAAAACACCCGAGCGTTATGCTATTCTTCAAGAGATTTATGACAGTGAAGAACATTTTGATATAGAATCGTTGTATATCAAAATGAAAAATAAAAACTATCGCGTAAGTCGTGCTACGCTTTACAATACAATTGAAATTTTAATGGAATGTGCTTTGGTAAGGAAACACCAATTTGGGCAGAACCAAGCGCATTATGAAAAGTCATATTTCGATAAGCAACATGATCATGTTATCATGACAGATACTGGTGAAGTTATCGAATTCTGTGACCCTCGTATCCAATCAATCAAAAAAACAATTGAAGAGGTTTTTGATATTTCTATCTCTAACCATTCTCTCTACTTTTACGGAACAAAAAACAAACCAACTAACTAATACACAATGGCAGTAGATTTACTACTAGGATTACAATGGGGCGATGAAGGCAAAGGAAAAATTGTTGATGTACTCACCTCCAAATACAATATTATTGCCCGCTTTCAAGGTGGGCCAAATGCAGGACACACATTAGAATTTGATGGAATTAAACATGTGCTTAGAACAATACCTTCTGGAATTTTTCACGATGATTCTATCAATGTCATTGGAAATGGTGTTGTAATCGATCCTGTTGTTTTTGTGCAAGAATTAGATGGCTTAGATCAATTTAATTTAGATTATAAGTCAAAATTGATTATTTCAAGAAAAGCTCACGTTATTTTACCAACTCATCGCTTGCTTGATGCTGCTTCAGAGACCTCTAAAGGAAAAGCTAAAATTGGCTCTACTTTAAAAGGTATTGGACCAACATATATGGATAAAACAGGTAGAAATGGTATAAGAGTTGGAGATCTGGAATTAGACAATTGGAAAGAAAAATATCGTGCTTTGGCTAACAAACACGAAGCTATGATTGGCTTTTACAATGTAGACATTCAATACAATTTAAAGGAAATGGAAGACGAGTTCTTTGCGGCTGTAAAACGCTTAAAAGAATTGCAATTTATAGATAGCGAAGAATATTTAAACCAAGCCTTAAAAGCTGGTAAGCCTATTTTAGCCGAAGGTGCTCAGGGCTCATTGTTAGATATTGATTTCGGAACATATCCATTTGTTACATCTTCTAATACTACAGCTTCAGGAGCTTGTACTGGCTTAGGTGTAGCTCCAAATAAAATAGGTGAAGTCTTCGGGATTTTTAAAGCCTATACAACTCGAGTTGGGTCTGGACCATTTCCAACCGAATTATTTGATAATACAGGAGCCGAAATGGCACGTATTGGTCATGAGTTTGGAGCCGTAACTGGTAGACCTAGACGTTGTGGCTGGTTAGACCTGGTAGCACTTAAATATGCTTGTCAGGTTAATGGTGTTACACAACTAAGTATGATGAAAGGTGATGTGCTTTCAGGGTTTAAAACTTTAAAAGTATGTACGGCATATAAGTACAAAGGTGAAACAATTCATCACTTGCCTTTTAATATTGAGGAAGAAAACGTCACTCCTATCTATACCGAATTTAAAGGTTGGAAAGAAGACCTTACTAAAATGAGGGATGTCAAAGAATTTCCCGATGAACTAAACACATATATCTCATTTCTTGAAAAAGAATTAGAGATTCCTATTACAATAGTTTCTGTTGGTCCAGATAGAACCCAAACTATTAATAGATAGGTATTAAAAATCTGTTAAGGCATACTATTCCGAAGAGAATATAGTTATTTTTGGAGCAAACCATATTGACTTGAATCTAATTTTCAGATACATATTTATACTCGCATGTTGTTTTGCAACAACTTACAGCTATGCTCAAGAATCCAAGAAAATTTTTATAGAATACTCTGGATTTACCGTTAGGGATTCGCTTTCAGGCCCTAACGTTACCACTTTTGTTCGTAGTGACCAAGGTCAAATTCACATTGTTCATGAAGGCGTTGATATGTGGTGCGATAAGGCACGATATTATCATGATGAAGATTTTATAGAAGCGTTTAGTAATGTGGTTATCAAGCAAGGAGATACCATTAATATGACATCAAAATATGTTGAATATAGTGGTATTACTCAACTAGCTTTTGCCGCAGGTGATGTTGTACTTACCGAGCCTCAATCTACACTAACAACAGACACACTGTTTTTTGATAGAACGAAACAAGAGGCTTTTTACAAAAGTATGGGTAAGGTGGTTCGAGATTCTTCTGGAACGATTACAAGCCAAATTGGTCGTTATTATTTAAACAAAAGCAAGTATCGTTTCAAAAAAGATGTGGTTCTTGTTAATCCAGAATACACCCTTAACACCAACCAGTTAGATTTTTATTCTGAAACAGGACATGCTTATATGTATGGCCCTTCTACAATTGTTGGTGAAACCAGTAAAGTATACTCTGAACGCGGATTCTACGATACAAACAATGACTTGGGTTATTTTGTAAAGAACTCAAAAGTTGATTATGATAATCGAGAGGTTAAAGGTGATAGCTTATATTTTGACAGAAACAGGAGTTTTGTTTCGGCAACAAATAACATTACAGTAACAGATACCACTAATAAAAGTATCGTTAGAGGCCATTATGCTGAAGTTTTTAGAGCTAAAGATTCTGTATTCATTACGAAACGTGCCTTGGCAATTACCGTTCAAGAAAATGACTCTATTTATATTCATGCCGATACCTTAATGGTCACTGGAAAACCCGAACATCGTATCACCAGAGCATTCTTTAATGCCAAAATGTACAAGAGTGATATGAGTGGTAAGGCCGATTCTATACATGCCGACCATAAAACTGGACTAACGCAATTAATTAATTTAAAGCGTTATGCAACTGGTGATGACTTTTCGGTAAAACGAAGACCTGTTTTATGGAATTTAGGTAACCAAATGACTGGAGATTCTATTCATTTAATCTCTGATGTGGAAAAAGAAGAACTCGATTCGCTTAAAGTATTCAATAATGCATTCCTTATTAGTAAAGACACCTTGGGTGATGGCTTTAATCAAATTAAAGGTCAGCGATTAATTGGTCTTTTTAAAGATAATGAACTTTATAATGTTGATATTATTAAAAATGCTGAAATCATCTTTTATACGCGAGATGATAACGACACTTTAATAGGTATTAATAAGTCAAAATCAGGTAGCATTAACCTTAAATTTGACGGTCCTTATAAAATAATAACTTTATTTAATCAGGTCGATGGAGACATATATCCTGAATCTCAATTTCCCGAAAACGCACGAAAGTTTAGAGGTTTTGATTGGAGAGGAGATGAACAACCCAAAAGCGTAGAAGACTTGTTTAGTGACGATCCTCCATTAGTTTTGCCAGTGATTAAAGGCTTAGAACCCTATGTTGAAGATGACGAATTCTTTGATGATGCGCTCTTAAAACGAGTAAACACGGCAAAACAGAAAGACAAAAGCAAAGAAAATAAAGCCAACAGGCAAATACCAAAAAAGGATAGACTTAAGAAAAAAAAGAAGCCTTTAAGTAATACGTTACCAACCACCTATAAAAAAAAGAAAGGTAACTGATGAAAGATGATTTCTTCAAATATCAAGCTCAAACGACATCACACCCTTTGGCAATGTCAATTTCTCATGCTGAAGGCTCCTATATTTATGACGCAGAGAGCAAAGCATATTTAGATTTTGTTGCTGGGGTTTCGGCATGTAGTCTTGGTCATAAACATCCCAAAGTTGTTGAGGCGATTAAAAACCAAATTGACCGTTATTTGCATGTTATGGTTTATGGCGAATATATACAGCAACCAGCTGTAGAACTCGCAAAGTTATTGGCTAATCATCTTCCTGAAAATTTACAAAAAACATACCTCACCAATTCTGGTACAGAAGCTATAGAAGGTGCATTAAAACTTGCAAGACGTGTTACTGGACGTAGTGAAATTATTGCTGCGCATGGGGCGTACCATGGTAATACAATGGGAGCCATGAGTGTTATGGGCTATGAAGATCGGAAACGTGCTTTTAGACCATTACTTCCAGATGTGAAATTTATTGATTTTAACAGTATCGACGACCTCACATGGATTACTCGTAATACAGCTGGTGTTATTTTAGAAACCATTCAAGGTGGTGCTGGTTTCATAGCACCTTCAAACGATTACTTATCTAAGGTTCGTAAGCGTTGTGATGATGTTGGTGCCTTATTGATCCTAGATGAGATACAACCTGGTTTTGGTCGCACAGGAAAACTATTCGGTTTTGAACATTTCAATTGTATTCCAGATATTTTAGTCACTGGAAAAGGTTTAGGAGGTGGCATGCCAATTGGAGCATTTACAGCATCATCTGAGCATATGAATCAATTACAAGAAGCTCCTAAACTTGGGCATATCACTACATTTGGCGGTCATCCCGTAATCGCAGCCGCGGCGTTAGCTACCCTTAAAGAAATAACAGAAACTAATCTCATTTCTGATACTTTAGAAAAGGAAAAATTATTTCGAGAACACTTAAAGCATCCGTTGATTACTGAAATCCGTGGAAAAGGATTAATGCTGGCCATCATAACCCATTCTGCTGATATGGCAAATGACATCATTTTAAAGTGTCAAGATGAAGGATTGATTTTATTTTGGCTACTATTTGAACCAAAAGCAATTCGAATTACACCGCCTCTTACCATTTCAAAAGATGAAATCCTTGAAGGTTGTGCCATTATTACACGAGTTTTAGATTCTATTTCGGCATAATTTATGCTATTACTATTATAACTTAAGTCTTTGATTTATAGAAATTAAAAACTATCAATCTTAACTTCTACTCTAGCTGTTAACTATTTTGTTGAAAACATTAAAATTAGATATTAAATTTTTTAACTGATAAGAGTACTTTTATTTAACAAACAATGCTATTTGCTTATGGAGTTTGGTCTACCTCAAGACAACAACAATATTTCGCTTAATCGATTTGAATCAATGCTCAAAACTAATAATGTTTTGTTCTTTGATTCTGTAGAGTTTGAAAATATTATTCACCATTATCTAGAAACAGGTAAAATCGCTTTAGCAAAAAAAGCAGTTAAGTTAGGACTTGAACAACACCCATCTTCAATCAACTTAAAGTTATTTCAAACAGAACTTTTTGTTCTCGAGAATAAATTTGAAGAGGCAGATAAGCTACTAGACGAGCTACACATTTTAGAGCCTTCAAACGAAGAAATCTATATACAGAAGGCAAATGTACTTTCAAAGCAAGATGAGCATGAAAAAGCCGTTAATACCCTTTTAATTGCGTTAGATTTAGCTCAAAATGATGAAGGCGTAGGAGATTTATATGCTCTAATTGGTATGGAGTATTTATTCTTAGATCAATTTCACAATGCGAGAACTTATTTTAAAAAATGTTTAGAACTTGATTTAGACGACTATTCTGCATTGTATAATGTAATTTACTGTTATGACTTTCTAGACGAAAATGAAGACGCTATAAGTTTTTTAAATACATATCTTGATAAAAGCCCGTATTGCGAAGTTGCTTGGCATCAATTAGGGCGTCAATATTTCACGATAAAAGATTATGACAAAGCTTTAGCTGCTTTCGATTTCGCCATTATTTCTGACGACAGTTTTGTTGGTGCTTATCTAGAAAAAGGGAAAGTTCTAGAAAAGAAAAAAGCGTTCCATGAAGCTATTGAAAATTATAAAATCACATTAGCCTTAGATGAACCAACTTCGTTCGCTTTATTACGAATTGGATACTGTTATGAAAAACTTGGTAATGATGATTTGGCTGTACAATATTTTTATAAAACAGTTCATGAAGACCCCTTATTAGATAAAGGATGGATTGCTATTACCAAATTTTATAATAAGAAACAGAATTACCAAAAAGCACTGTTCTATATTAATAAAGCCATTAATATAGATGGTGAAAACGTCGTATATTGGAAGTTATACGCAAAAATTAACCATCGTCTCAATTTTCTCGAGGAAGCTGAACGTGGTTATAAAAAAACACTCGATTTAGGTAATTACGAACTACAAACATGGTTGTCCAGAGCAGACATTCTTATTGCACTTGGTGAATATGAGGCTTCAATCATGAATTTGATTCAAGCGGCAGAGTTTTATCCAGAAACGGCAGAACTAGAATTTCGATTGGCTGGTTTAAACTTTAGCTTAAATCAAAGTAACAAGGGGCATTATCATTTAAAAAATGCATTGCTGCTAAATCACGAGTTTTATTTCATTTTAGAAGAGTTATTTCCAAACGTTTTGCATAAACCCTCTGTTATTGAAATGATTAGTAACGCAAAAAAATAGACACTTACTTTTTTCTACAAACAAGTCAAATCAAATTAAACTTTGTCTGAAATTACTCATAGCTATTTCATACCTTTACGCTAGCTATTAAAAATCAACATGCAGAGACAGTTTAAAGATTACTTTTTCATAACACTTAAAGGAATAGCAATGGGAGCAGCAGATGTTGTTCCAGGCGTATCTGGCGGTACAATTGCGTTTATTTCTGGGATTTATGAAGAGCTTATAGAGAGTATTGACAACTTAAATTTAGGAGTTTTTAAAATTTGGAAACAACAGGGATTCAAAGCGGCATGGTCTTCTATAAATGGGACCTTTCTCTTAGCCTTGTTCTCAGGTATACTCATTAGCATCTTATCTTTGGCTAAGCTCATCAAGTACTTATTGCACAATGAGCCTATTTTACTCTGGTCGTTTTTCTTTGGACTCGTCTTGGCGAGTGTATTATACATTGCAAAACAAATAAAATCTTGGTCGTTATCTGTAATTGCTGCTATAGCAATAACATCGGTCCTCTCCTATTTTATTACACTAGCCGAACCGTTTGCATCACCAGATAGTTCCTTGTATCTATTATTTTGTGGTTTTATAGCAATTATTGCAATGATTCTTCCTGGCGTTTCAGGCGCCTTTATACTACTCATACTTGGTGCTTATGAAACTGCAATTAACACCGTAAATAATCTCATTGAAGGTGTTACAACCGGGAACTTTGATTTATTAAAAGATGCCTTACTTAAATTTTTTCTTCTAGGCATTGGAGCTGTTATTGGTCTTAAAGTGTTTTCTAAAATACTCAATTGGATGTTTAAACATAAGAAAAACTTGACCTTAGCCATCCTTACTGGATTTATGATAGGCTCTTTAAATAAAATATGGCCATGGAAAGAGGTATTAAAAACAAGAATAAATTCTGAAGGCTTAGAAGTAACTGTTTTAGATAAAAGTATTTTGCCTACCTCCTATAGTGGCGATAATCAGATTGTATTAGCATTAGTTTTAATAATTGCTGGGTTTGCAACGATATTGGTACTTGAGAGCTTAGGTACTAAAAAAGGAAAAGCCTAATGGAGAGCACCAGAACACTAAAAGACAAAATATTCCTTGTTATAAAAGGTTTAGGCATGGGAGCCGCAAATAAAGTCCCTGGTGTTTCTGGAGGTGTTGTCGCTTTTGTTGCTGGGTTTTACGAAGAGTTTATATATTCACTACAAAGGGTTAATAAAACAGCTTTTAAATTGTTATTTAATGGCCGATTTAAAAGTTTCTACCGCTATATCAATGGGAAATTTTTGGGTCTACTTTTCTTCGGAATGATCGTTAGTTACTTTAGCGTATCTAAAATTTTAGATTACTTCCTCCAAAATTATGAATTGTATGTTTGGAGTTTATTTTTCGGAATGATCGTAGGATCAATTTACTATATCAATAAAGACTTTAAAGATTGGAACTATAAAAGCATACTATCTTTAGCTATTGGCATTTCCTTAGGTATTGCTATTAGTTTTTTAGATCCTGCAATGGAAAATGACAACCTGTTTTTTGTTTTTTTCTGTGGCATAATTAGTGTTTCGGGGATGACACTCCCTGGTTTTTCTGGATCGTTTATCTTAATTCTTTTAGGTAATTATGTGTTGCTACTTGTTGATTCTGTGAACGCATTATATGATACAATTGCCGAGGTTTTTTCAGGAGATTTTAGCTTTCTACAAAATGAAATCCGTGTGAGACTACTTAAGGTGTTAGTTGTATTTACCTTGGGCTCTGTAACTGGTTTAGTAACATTTTCGCATGTTTTGAGTTATGTTTTAAAACATTATAAAAGCATTACAACAGCTTCTATCATTGGATTTATTGTGGGTTCGCTGGGTGTAGTTTGGCCTTGGAAGAAAACGATATTCAAAACTCAAAATGACGGGAGTTTCTTGCTAGATTCAAATGGAGGGAAAATTATCTCTAATTATGAACGTTTTTTACCTGAACTAACTTCTGAAACCTATTTTGCCATAGGCTATATTATCATAGGAATTTTTATCGTACTTGCTTTAGAGTGGTATGGTCAACGCACAAAAAAAGCACATGTTTAAATTAGGCTTATTAGGAAAAAATATTGATTATTCATTTTCAAGAGGGTATTTCAGTAAGAAATTTGAAGCTGAAGAACTCTCATGTACTTATGAGAATTTTGATATAGAGGATATTTCCGATTTTGAACATTTACTTAAAACCCATCCTGACATTTCGGGCTTAAATGTCACGATTCCATATAAAGAACAAATTATCCCATATTTAGACACTCTTGATAAAAAAGCAAAAAAAATTGGAGCAGTTAATACGATAACAATAAATTCTAAAGGCAAACTAAAAGGGCATAATACCGATTGCTATGGGTTCAAAAAATCTATTAAACCCTTTTTAAAATCACATCATAAAAAAGCGCTTATTCTTGGTACAGGTGGTGCATCAAAAGCAATTGCATATACTTTAAAAAAGTTGAAAATAAAATATGACTACGTCTCAAGACAAAAAAGCGATAGTGTAAAATTCACCTACGACGACCTTACTATAGATCATATAAAATCATATAAGGTTATTATTAATTGCACACCGTTAGGAACGCATCCAAATATCAATAGTTGCCCAAATCTTCCATATGATGGTATTTCGAATAAGCACTTGGTATTTGATTTAATTTATAATCCCGAAGAAACCAAGTTCTTAAAAATCGCAAAACTCCAGGGAGCTAGTACTATTAACGGTTATCAAATGCTCGTATTCCAAGCTGAAAAATCATGGAAGATTTGGAATTTATACTCTTAAAAAATCATAACTAAGATTTCTTTTTTTGTAAATCAGCCGCTTGGTTGTATATTAGCCTTCTAATACATAAAACATTGAAAAATGTCTGAGAATGATAACCTGCAAGAAGCAGATGGAAAAATAGAATTAAATACTACCGAAGCACCTCAATCTCCTGAAAAGAAAACTAATTCAGAAGAGCCAATTTTAGAAGAGGTAAAAGAGTCTACTGAGCCTGTCGAAAATAACATAGATATTTCGCAAGAGACCGAAACTATAGAAACCGAAACAACTAATAAAGAAAACGTTGATGACGTCATGGATGCTGTAGATGACGTTATAGAGCATACCGATGAGCCTAAAGCAGAAGACACAAATAAAATCGACGCTCACGTTGAAGAAATTGAAGAAGCAAATGCCGAAGATGCCGAAGACGAGGCTAACGCTGAACGTCATAAATTAGAATCTAAAGACTACCATTCTATGTCTATGGAACAACTCACTATTGAGTTTGAGCAGCTTATAGACAACCATAAAATTCAAAACATTAAAGCTCAAGTTGATGAAATCAAATCAGAATTCGGTTCTAAATTTGATGCACTTCTGGATGAGAAAAAAGAAGAATTTATAAACGATGGTGGAAATGCAATTGATTTTTACTACTCCTCTCCTGTTAAAAAACGTTTTAATAATGCCTTTAAAACCTATAGAAATAGCTTAAATGCCTATTATAAAGAACGTGAAAATAACTTAAAAGCAAACCTTGAAAAAAGACTTCATATTATTGAGGAAATTAAGGGACTTGTAAATGCTGAAGAAAATATAAACACTACTTATAAACATTTTAAAGACCTCCAAGAACAATGGCGTAATGCTGGACCTATTCCCAGAGATCGCTATAACAATGCTTGGAATTCCTACCACCATCATGTAGAAATATTTTATGACGTGTTGCATTTAAATCGCGACTTACGTGATATGGATTTTAAGCACAATCTGGAGCAAAAAACTAAAATTATTGAACGTGCTGAAGAATTAGCAAAAGATGATAACATTAATCGTTCTTTTAGAGAGTTACAAGTTTTACATAAACTTTGGAAAGAAGACCTAGGGCCTGTGGCTAGAGAGCATCGTGATGAAATCTGGGAACGTTTTAGTGATGCAACTAAGACAATTCATGATAAGCGTCAATCGTATTATGCTAATTTAGACAAGGCTCGCGAAAAGAACTTAGAACGTAAAGAAGAAATTATTTCTAAAATTGAAGAAGTTGCGTCAGACACATCTAGCTCTCACCAAGCATGGCAAAAGAAGATTAAATCTATTGAAGCCTTAAGAGAGGATTTCTTTAATGCAGGAAAAGTACCTCAAAAAGTAAATGAAGAGACCTGGTCTAAATTTAAAGGTGCAGTTAGAACATTTAACAGAAATAAAAATGCCTTTTATAAAAATCTTAAGAAGGATCAATATGATAATCTAGAGAAAAAGAAAGCTCTAATTCAAATTGCAATAGATAATAAGGATAATGAAGATTTTGCTGCAACAACACCTTTGATGAAAAAAATTCAAAGTGATTGGAAAAAAATTGGACATGTACCGAGGCGAGATAGTGATAAAATTTGGAAAGAATTTAAAGGTGCTTGTAACGCTTATTTTGATCGATTAAATGCAGAGCGCAATGAAGCTAATAAAGAATTGATGGCTGCCTATGAACAAAAATCGGCTTTATTAGAAGAGGTTAATGCTTTGAAGTTATCTGGCAAACCTGAGGCAGATATTAAAAGTATAAAAGAGAAAATCTCGGCATGGAAAGCTATTGGTCATGTACCATCAAACAAGCGCTATATTGATGGTAAATTCAATAAAGCATTAGATGGACTTTTTGGTCAATTGGATATGGATAAAACCAAATTGGAAATGATCAAGTTTGAAAATAAACTGGAAAGTTTATCTCAACCAAATGATACGAGGTTATTGGACAATGAGCAAAACTTTATTAGAAAGAAAATTTCAGAAGTTAAAGGAGAAATCAATCAACTTGAGAATAATATGCAGTTTTTCTCTAATGTTGACGAAAGTAATCCTTTAGTTAAAGATGTTATTAAAAATATTGAAAAGCACAAACAAGGCCTTTTAATTTGGCAAGAAAAACTAAAGAAAATAAAGAGCATGTACTAAGACTGCTTAATATAAAACACTCAAAAGACCATCTCTATTTAGATGGTCTTTTTTCTTTTACCAAATTTAAACTCGAAATCTTATAATCTAAACCTCGTTGCCATGTAATTAAGTAAGCGTTCATAACAGAATAATTGTTAACTTTAAAACATGGATGAACTCATTAAGAAATTTTATACAGCCTTTGATCAATTAGATGCGGAAACAATGGCATCGTGTTATCATGACGACATTGTATTTGAAGACCCAGCTTTTGGTGTTTTAAAAGGCCCGCAAGCAGGTAATATGTGGCGAATGCTTGCGAACTCACAGAAAGGAAAAGAATTCAAAATTACATTTTCTAATATCAAAACTGATGATAATAATGGTAGTGCCCAATGGGAAGCCTTTTATAATTTCAGTAAAACGGGAAGAAAAGTTCATAATGTTATTTCGGCATCTTTTGAATTTAAAGATGGAAAAATCATAAAACATACAGACTATTTTGATTTGCATAAATGGGCAAAGCAAGCCATGGGTTTTAAAGGTTTACTTTTAGGAGGGACAGGCTTTTTTAAAAGAAAATTGAACCAGCAAACCAATCATTTACTCTCAAAGTTTGAAAATAATAAGCTCTAACAACAAAAAAGCTATCTAAGATGGTCTTAAATAGCTTTTGTAATAATCAATATCTGTTTCTTTTTAGGGACTAATAGTTTACTTTATGTTTCAGTATTTGATTACATTTTAAGTAACTCAAAATGTGTGCCAAAAATATAAAATTTGATCAAAAAAACAACATGAATTCAGGATATTCGCAAACACCTTTAGCGAAAAAATTAGGCTTAAAATATGGACACTCATTCTTGCTCTATAGAGCTCCTAATCACTACTTTAGCTTGTTTGAAGATTTACCAGAAGACCTTATAGAACTGAAGACATTAAAAGAAAAATCTGCAGATTTCATACATGTCTTCTGTACAACGCTTACAGACTTGTCTCAAGTTATTGATAGATATAAACCTGTACTAAAAATTAATGGTTTGATGTGGGTGAGTTGGCCAAAAGGTAGCAGCAAAATAATTACAGATTTAAAGCGAGAACCAGTAAGAAAATTAATCTTGAATAAAGGATTAGTTGATATTAAAGTTGCGGCCATTGATGCAGATTGGAGCGGACTTAAATTCGTGTATAGATTAAAAGACAGAACTTAACAATATTACTATGAGTTGGATAACAGTAATCCCATTTGAAAAAGCCACAGGCAAACTAAAATCTATTTATTCTAAAATAAAAGGTCCTAATAATCAAATTGATAACGTTTTAAGCATCCATAGTTTAAGACCACATACTTTAATTGGACATATGAGTCTTTACAAAAACACATTACATCATACCGATAACACCTACCCTAATTGGTTTTTAGAATTTTTAGGAACTTATACTAGTTTTATAAATGACTGTGATTATTGTTACAAGCATCATTTTGAAGGTATGAAACGTTTTTTAAATGATGCTGACAGAGCTATGCTTCTCCAACATCATATTGAGAACGACTCGCTGGACACAATTCTTAATGCAAAAGAATTAGGCATTATTAGATATGCGAAAAACCTAAGTTTAAAACCAAATAGCATTACAGAAAATCATATTAAAGCATTGAGAGATTTGGGTGTCTCTGATGGAGAAATTTTAGAAATCAATCAAGTTGTAGCCTATTTCAACTATGCCAACAGAACAGTATTAGGTTTAGGTGTAAATACCAAAAATGAAGTTTTAGGCTTATCGCCTAAAAATAAAGATGACGAGAACTCTTGGAACCATTCCTAACAAGGCTTATGAATATTCAGGTTTTTTACCTTTCACATCCTTATAAAACGCCTTCATAAACCTAAAGTCAGCATCCACATCATCTGTAGGATAAAACGGTTGTGAAATATGATTTTGTTTATTCTGAAAATCTAAAGTGAACATTATTATAGGCACCTGAGCAGCTTTTGCAATATAATAGAAACCTGTTCTCCAATTCTCAACTTTTTTTCTTGTTCCTTCTGGCGCCAAGGTTAATCTAAATTCTTTTTTATCTGCAAACAATTTTGCAATAGCGTCTACTTTGTTTTGACCAGAAGTTCTGTCTATAGCAGCACCTCCCACTGCCCTAAAGTACCAACCAAATGGCCATCTAAACAGTTCCTTTTTTGCTATGAAATTAGTTTTCACATTAACAACTTTCCGAAGTAATATACCAATAAAGAAATCATGCCAACTTGTATGAGGAACAGCTATTATTACCGCTTTTTTAATAGTGTCTTTTGAGAAATTGGTATTACCAGTGACTTTCCATCCCCAAATTTTAAAATAGATAAGTCGTGCTAGCCACCGCATATTACATTTTTTGATATAATGCTTTAAGTTTTGCTCTTGTAATCACTTGCTTCCAGTTTTTACCTATTGCATTTTCCCATAATGGTTCAAGGCTTAATGCTACATCAATCATAATATCAAACTCATCATCATGAAGTTCGGCGCAAATACCTTTAGGAATCGTGATGTTATGCTTTTTTCGCATCGCTTTGTACATAGCAACACCTTCAGGATAATAATCTTCCAAATGTTCGAAAACAATGCAATTACCCACGCCATGCTTAATACCCAATAAATATCCTAAGCCATAACTCATTGCATGAGCAACGCCAACTTGAGAATAAGCAATACTCATCCCTCCATGCCAAGAAGCCATCATTAATTTATCTGCAGACTCTTCATCTGATAAATTATCACTAAGAAATATCTCTTTACAAAGTTCTAAGGCTTTCTCACCATAGCTTTGGCTGAACGCATTGAGATACGTTCCGTTTAAAGACTCTATACAATGTACAAAACAGTCCATTCCAGTATAAAACCACTGGTCTTTAGGAACGTCTTTAGTTAACTCTGGATCTAGAATAACTTGATCAAAAGGTGTATAATCACTGTTAATGCCAAGTTTTCTTTCTGGGCCTGTTAATATCGTCGTACGTGAGACTTCGGCTCCTGTTCCAGATATCGTGGGAATACCAACATGATAAATAGCTGGGGTTTTAACCAGATCCCATCCTTGGTAATCCTTAGCTTCGCCTTCATTAGTTAGCATAATAGCTACTGCCTTCGCAAGATCTAAAATGGTTCCGCCTCCAATACCAATAATTCCTGAGGGTCTATCTTTATGTGTTAAAATAATATTTTCTACGAGTTCATCAACCTGAGAAGTTTTTGGTTCATGTTCTGCAGAAATATATAGAAGTTGGTCATCGTAAGCTAAAGGAATTCTTGCTGTTAAATCTGAATTGCCTTTGAATACATCATCGACCAAAAATATAAATGGGGCTTTTCTATTTAAACGCTTAGGTGCGATAATATCACCTAACTGATTAAAACTGCCTCGTCCAAAAACAACTCTGGACACCATTGGATAATTTTTATAACTCATTTATTCGTCTTCGTGTAACAAAAATAAAAACATAGTTGGATTTATCTTTACTTATTTAAATAATGTTGGAATTTTTCAGAAAATAATCCAACGTGATACCCATCAACTAGAGCATGATTTACATGTATAGACACATTCATTGTAATTTTGCCATCTTGTTGATATTCTATTTTACTAAATGCCAATTTAGGGACAGATTCCAAGGTTCCAGACACAGGTTCTTTATGTCCCGAAAAATGAACCCAAGGTAAAGCAGAACAGTGTATACAAGCCAAATCGTTACGTTCTGGAAACAATTCACTCGATTGTTCTATTCTCTTTTTCTCTGCATTTAAATTGACTAAAAATCGTTCTAAATCACGATCAAATTCAATATAAGAACATCCAAATGTCTTATTGGGTCTCATAATTGTAGCCGAAGCATTAATTTGATCATGCAGCACAATTTTATCATTTTCTATTCTAAGCTTTAATTCGTCAATATCATTTATCGCTTTCATGCAATCGTGCAAATACTTTCCGAAAAAAGATAAGGTATTCGATTTAGCAAAGCGATACGCTGTTGTCATATCAAATGGAATCACAACACCAAAATATGGATCTTTAAAAGATCTAAAATGTTCATAATGCGCCTTGCGTTTCCAAGTATCTAGATCTATTACTTTCATTAATCTAAAATCGATTTTAAATCTGACAAACTAGATATTGTTCTATATTTTTTTTGCTCCGTTTCTTCTGTATTTACTTGCTCATGCAACCATGTTGTGTGAAAAGGCACATGTATTGCTTTAGCATTTATATTCACCAAGGGTAAAATATCAGATTTTAACGAATTACCTACCATTAAAAATTCACTAGGCTCTATATCTAAATGTTCAAGCAATTTCGCATAATTACTTTCTTGCTTATCACTTAAAACCTCTATGTGGTGAAAATAGGATGTTAAATTAGATTTTTCAAGTTTACGTTCTTGATCTAACAAATCACCTTTAGTTATTAAAATTAACCTATAGTTTTCAGAAAGAACATTTAAGGTATCCTCAACCCCATCCAATAATTCTACAGGTTTATTAAGCATGGATTTACCAATATCTAAAATTTCAGAAATGGTGGCATTAGACACCATATTATTAGAAAGTTCAATAGCCATTTCTACCATAGACAATACAAAACCTTTAACTCCATATCCATACAATGGAAGATTATCCATTTCCTTTTTAAACAATTCTTGATCTATTTTATTTGCTGTTTCATAAGGCGCCATTAACTTAGCAAATTCTAGTTCTGCATCACGAAAATAAGTTTCATTAACCCAAAGCGTGTCGTCTGCATCAAACCCGATGACTTTTATATGTTTGTAGTTTGTATCCAATCTATTTCCAGAGTTTTTTAGCACGTTCTAAGTCTTCTGGCGTATCAATTTCAACACCTTCAACTGTTGTTTCAATCATTTTTATACGTTTTCCATACTCTAGGTATCTAATACATTCTATTTTTTCTGTGGCCTCAATAAACTGCATTGGTAATTTGTAAAAGTCTAATAAAGCTTCTTTTCGGAAGGCATAAATACCTTTATGTTTGAAATAGCGAGCTCCTGCATCCTTATCTCTTGGAAACGGAATAGGGCTTCTCGAAAAATATAAGGCAAAATTATTTTGGTCAACAATAACCTTTACTGTATTTGGATTATTAATTTCATCCCAATCATGAATTTCAACCATAAGGGATGCCAAATCAATATCTTTTTTCTCATCATCCTTAAACACCTCAAGAACCTTTTCTAAACTTGTACGCTCTGTAAAGGGTTCATCTCCTTGGACGTTTACAACAATATCAACATCTAAATGTTCTACGGCTTCTGCAATACGATCGCTACCAGACTCATGTTCTTTCTGGCTCATTATGGCTTTGCCTCCATTCGAAACAATTTCATTGTAAATGGTCTCACTATCGGTAACAACATAAACATCATCAAACAAATTCGTGGCTACAGTCGCTTCGTATGTTCTTAAAATAACAGTCTTCCCTGCTAAATTCTGCATGAGTTTTCCTGGGAACCGAGATGCACTATATCGTGCAGGTATCATTGATATTATCTTCATTAAACTGATATAGATTGAATATCAAAAATAAAACTTTTATGTGGTTTTGCTCTTACTTCTTTTAATCTTTTTATAAACTCTAAAAATGAGATATAAAATAGCAACAACAAAAATAAATGCCAGTACAGGAATAAATAGAGATAAGACAGACATAACTATGGATGTGCCTGTTTCAACAGTTGATACTATAGGATTAGCTACTCCTCCCGTTGTTGCAGTTGATGTTAATCTTGTTACTCCAGAGCTCCCGGCGACTGCTGCTGCGGTTCCACCTCCTGCTATAATTGCAAGTGCCCAGGTGATTACTGGGCCTAGATCTGCAATAGTAGATACCATTACGGCTGTTCCAGCAATCGTAGCTAAAGGTATGGCTATAGTATCAAGTAAATTATCAATGTAAGGAATATAGTATCCAAAAATTTCTACTAAAGTAGCAACACCTAAGGTCACAACAGCAGTTAAACTGCCTATCCATTGCCACGAATCATTAAGTTCCCAAAGATTAAAATAAGCTGCCAAACTTAGAGCAAATAATGGCACAAACACTCTAAAACCTACAGATGCCGATAATCCAATACCTAAAAAAATACTAATAATTGTTTCGGTTGTCATATTAATAACACTTAAATTTCTTCAAAAAGATCATCTTTAAAACCAATAAGATACAATTTTTCCTTAGCTCTAGTTACAGCAGTATATAACCATCTCATATAGTCTCTATCGATACCATTTGGCAGGTAAGGCTGTTCTACAAAAATGGTATTCCATTGTCCTCCTTGAGATTTATGACATGTTATTGCATAGGAGAATTTAACCTGTAGCGCATTGAAATGCTTATTCCCTTTAATTTTTAAAAACTTTTTATAATTAGACGTTTCATCTTCATAGTCCTTTTGAACCTCTAGATACAGTCTATTACTATCTTCATAAGTAAGAGATGGTGTTTCGGCCTCAATGGTGTCTAATAAAAGAACGGTTTCAAATGGTCGCATTTTGGGATAATCTACCATTTGTACTTTAACCTCTGCAAAACGAAAATCATAGAGTGTGGTAATAGAGAAGATTTCTAAAACTTGAATGATATCCCCATTAGCAATAAATCCAGCCTCGGTTGTAGGCTTAACCCAGAAGTAATTGTTCTTTACCACCATTAAAAAATCACCAACAGTTAGTTCGTTTTCATTAAAAAGAATTCTGTGTCGTATTTGTTGATTATAAAGATTTGCACGTTTATTACTTCTAACAATGATTGCAGTGTCTTCATGTCCATGCTCACTATAAGAATCATTAATGGCGTCCATAATCTCATGTCCATCTACAAGCCTAACAATATCTTTAAACCCATTAAGGTTAAACTTAAATGACTCAAAAAAGTCATTTTCTATAACCTCTCTAATTCGAGTAGCATTACTCAAAATGCCCGAATCTTGATTTTGCCTAACCACTTCGTCAAGTTCAATAGCTGTTACTCTTTTGTTATAATTTAGATCAAGTTTATCTTGGTTTAGCGCTGGAGACAAATCGGCTTTCACAGGAGGTAGTTGGGCTTTGTCTCCAATTAAAAGGAGTTTACATTTATGCCCAGAATAAACATATTGTATCAAATCATCCAATAATGACGTGCTTTCAAAGTTTTTAGAGTCTGAAGGTGTATCAGGAATCATAGACGCCTCATCGACAATAAAAATGGTGTTGCGATGTTTATTAGGTTGCATCACAAATTTCACTCCTCCTCCTCTATTTTTCTTAGGAAAGTATATTTTCTTATGAATAGTAAAGGCCTCTTTGTTAGAATAATTAGAGATTACTTTGGCTGCTCGCCCTGTTGGCGCCATTAGCACAGCACTTTTCTTTGTTTCCCATATATTGGAAACCAAGGTGCCAATAATACTTGTTTTCCCTGTTCCTGCAAATCCCTTTAAAAGATATAAGGCGTTAGGAGTGTCGTCATAAATAAATTGCGATAGTTGCTCTAATGCTATTGTTTGCTTTAAGGTTGGAGCAAATGGAAACTTCTTAATGAGTAATTTATAAAATTCTGATGCCGTCATCTATGTAATTGAAATCCAAATAAAAACGCAAGATATGATTTAATACATTATAATTTTATGGGGTGACATGGCAAAATTTGTTATATAATTTGAAAGTTATTTTATATCTTTCACCATTGATTGATTTTTCTCTACAATATTTTAACGAATAAAAAAAAATTGTAGATTTGCGTAACTCCTTAAAAATATAAAAAAAACTAACTATGTTAAAAGTAATTCTTGTAGTTGTAGCCCTAATTTTGCTTACAATTGGTATCGTTTGGCTAATTGATAGATTTGTACCTAAAAAATTAAAACCTGTATTGAATATAGTTTTGTGGGCTTTAATCTTCTTTTTGGGCTACCTTACTTTCGATTCTGTTTATGGCGAAATTAAATTTAATAAGCTGAAAGAAGAACGATACAAAACGGTAATCTCAAAATTAATAGATATTAGAGATGCCGAATTAGCGCATAGAACTGTAACTAAAAAGTTTACGGGTAATTTTGATGATTTAATTAAGTTTATTGATACTGCCAAATTTATAATTACTCAAAGACGTGACTCAACGGTTATTGACGAGGAACTAACTGCTCGTTTTGGAGGTGTTGAAACCACAAAGGATATTGTTATCATTGACACATTAGACTTTGTTTCTGTTAGAGATTCTCTTTTTGGTGATGATCCACGTTATAAAACAATGATGAACCTTCCTGAAGGTATTGGACCTGCAGGCTCTAAGTTCACTTTAAATGCAGGTAAATTAGAAGATACTGGAATCGCAGTATTTGAAGCGTCTGTTGATAAAGATATTATTCTACACGATCAGAATAAAAATTTAGTTGCTAAAGAAAAAGAAGTGATGTCTGTAGATGGTGTGAATGGACCAAAATTACAAGTTGGTTCTATGATAGAAGATGTTACCAAAGGTAACTGGCCTAAAAACTTAAGTAAAGACTAAATTGAAACAAATTAGTATAAAAGCACTGTCCATTCAAATTCGTTTGAGTGGACTTTCTTTTTGTATTTTAAATCGTACGACAAATACCATTGAGTTATTACAACACGTGCATTTAGAAAAGAAAGCAACTCCATTTGAGTTACTTAATGACTTAAAAGTTATTCTTGCATCAAATTCAGACTTTGAGCAAACGTTTGACACCATAACTTGTATTTATCAAAATGAATTGTCTTGTCTGGTTCCTGACGCATTATTTGACGAACAAAATTTGGCCGATTATTTAAAGTTTAATGCAAAAATATTAAAGACAGATTTTATCAGTTTTGACACCTTACCCACAAATAAAAGTGTTAATATCTATGTGCCGTTAATTAATATTAACAACTACATTTTCGACACCTTTGGAAGTTTTGTTTATAAGCATTCATCTACGATACTTATTGAAACCTTGTTACAAACAAATTTCAAAAATGAAGAAGAAAAACTATATATCAATGTCAATACATCGACATTCGAAATAATTGGTATCAATAACGGAAAACTCATTTTCTATAATTCCTTTGAGTATAATACGAAAGAAGATTTTATCTATTATGTTTTATTCACTGTTGAGCAACTTAAACTTAACCCTGAAACAATTCATACGGTTCTAACGGGTCAAATAGAAGAAAAAAGTGAACTATACGCTATACTCTATACCTATATAAGACATGTGGCATTTGAAAAGCCTATAGCTTACTTTAAGTTTGATGATGGTATAAAAACCACATCGAGTCATAGTGATTTTATAATCCTAAATAGCTTTAATTAATGCGCATTATCTCTGGTCAATATAAAGGACGTCGTATAACCGCTCCAAAGAAATTACCTGTTAGGCCTACTACAGACATGGCCAAAGAATCTTTATTTAATATTCTAAATAATAATTTTTACTTTGACGAGATCTCTGTATTGGATTTATTTGCCGGCACAGGGAATATAAGTTACGAATTTGCATCTCGTGGTACGAAGTACATTACTGCTGTGGATGGGCACTACCCTTGTATCAAATTTATTAATGAAACGGCTCAAGCATTTGAAATGCAGATTTCGACTATAAAAAGTGATGTTTTCAAATTTTTAGAAAAAACGAAGCAACAACATACCGTTATTTTTGCAGATCCTCCATATGATTTTCCTTTAGAAGAATTTGCAAAAATTCCTGCTTTAGTTTTTCAAAATGAGTTATTAGAAGATGATGGCTTATTAATAGTTGAGCATTCTAAGCATACCGATTTGTCAGAACTCAAACACTACGCCTACTCTAAAGGCTACGGTGGTAACATGTTTAGTTTTTTCGAGTAGATATACCTGTTTTTATTTAAGCGTATTTTCTGTCTATTATTTATGTTTGCTCTTAGCTTAATTTGTAGTATAAATCCTAATCATTTTTTTTAATTATCTTATAAGTCTTCAATTCTGAGTAAACGCTCGATTTACCTATAAAACGTCCTCTTATTTGCTTTGATTTTAGTTGTTATGGCTTTTAACTAAGGCTATTAATGCAATCAACATATTAACTTAAATCAATTATTATGAAAACTTTAAAAAGAGGATTAATTATCCTAATTTCTGTAGTATTTGCGGCTAACATTTCTTACGCCCAAGATGCACCAACCATGTTTGTTGTTCATACAGACAACGTGAAATTTGAAAAAATACCACAGTATGAACAAGCTGCAAAAAGCCTAAAAGATAACTGCGTAAAACATGATATCAAGGGTGTAAACTGGACTACCATAAGTGTGGAAGATGGACGATATGTCTATGTATCTCCAATTGAAAACATGGCCGATTTAGATAAAAACCCAATGGCGCCACTATTTGAAAAAATGGGAGAAGAAGCTGCTGGGAAACTATTTAATGATATGGATCAATGTTATGATTCTCACAACAATTCGATTATTCATTATAACGCAGAGTTATCTTATACTCCTGAAGGTTATAGCACTGAAGGAAAAAATCATAGAGAATATCACTTCTTATACTATCCGCCAAAAAATGCCAAAGCGATGAAAGAAGCCATGGCTAAAGTCAAAGCGCTATTTGAATCTAAAGGCATCAAAAACGGTTATAGTATTTATCATAGCGGCTTTGGAAGCCCTGAAAGCTATTATATGGTATCTATTGCAGGTAAAGACGATGTTGCTATAGCTATGGGAGGCAAAGAAAATGATGAGATTTTTGGTGACGATAAAGGTGATACATTTTTTAATGTGATTAAACTTACTTCAAAATATGACCAAGTTGAAGGTGATATAAGACCAGACTTAAGCTATACACCAACTAAAGAATAATCCCATTCAGATTATGTTACTGATAAAAAACCCTTTACAGTTTGTAAAGGGTTCTTTATTTAAGTTTGTAGCACATAAAGCCTCTATATAATCTTAAAAATAAACTAATTAGCTATTACAACATACTATTGCTTAATAAGTTTAAGTGTCTTAGTAGCACTCTTGTTGTATAACCTCATAAAGTATACGCCTGCATTCAATTGATGCATATCTACGTTCTCAAAGCTGTTATATTTTGTAATCACTAGTCGACCATTAATATCTATTATCTCTAATCTTTTTAATTCATTATTAGTTGCATTGATATTCAAAATATTCTCAACTGGATTGGGATATACAGAAATAGTATTTAACTCAAAGGTGTTTGTCCCTAACGTCGCAGCACAATCTTCAGAATATACAGTACCAGCATCTTTCATCCAACTTGAATAATTCCCGAAACCATCTGTAGCTGCTACTTCATTGTCAACTTCTACACACGATAAATTAGTATTGTTATCGGCTCTAAAAGTAGTCATGATACCATTATTCCCATTCTTAACATCTAAAGAGGTTAACGCATTACTGAAAGCTAATAAGCTAACTAAATCTGGATTGTTGGATACATCAAGACTTTCAATATCATTATTCTGACATTCTATTGTAATTAATTCTGGATTACTATTAACATCCAAGTTTAATATATTATTTCCACTGCAAAAGAGTCTTTCTAATAATGGAAAATTAGTTAAATCTATGGATGAAAAGTTATTCCCAGCGACTTGATAATATATGAATACGGTTGAATTTAATAAAAGTGTAGACAGATTATTTGAATCTACAATAAGAACCTCAAGACTTGTACTATTACTTAAATCTAACGTAACTAAGTTATTGCGAGTTGCTCTAAACGTAACTAAATTGATTAAATTGTCTAGATAAATGACCTCTAGGTTATTATCATTAACCTGCAAGGTTTCTAAAACGACAAACTCGTTGATACCAATGGCATCTATAATGCCTAGGTTCTCTAGGTTAATTGAAGTTACTGTACTTATTAAACTCTTATCAACTCTATTGTCATTAGCAATGCCATTACCTAAACTGTTGGATTCTAAATACGCTTCAAAAGCATCATCTGGCACATAAGTTTCGTTTACGCCTAAAACACAATAAACAACGTTAGA
This sequence comes from uncultured Psychroserpens sp., assembly GCF_947492715.1. Taxonomy (GTDB): domain Bacteria; phylum Bacteroidota; class Bacteroidia; order Flavobacteriales; family Flavobacteriaceae; genus Psychroserpens. The sequence goes on along the minus strand of NZ_CANLNS010000002.1, from coordinate 14,395 downwards.
TCCTGCGGAGTATGTTCCTGGTAAGTTTATATTATTGTTCCAATCATCTGCGATAGTTGGGTTATCTACTTCGACGCACGTTAAATTTGTATTAGAAGAGATGTTAAGGTGATTGATATTACTATTATTTCCATTAGCAATATTTAAACTCGTAAGTGAAGGACACGCATAACTTCTTAATTCAAATAGTTGAAGGTTATTAGACAAATCTAAATTAACTAGTGGGTTATTGTAACAACGCAATCTTTGAAGGTTTAAATTCTGACTTAAATCTAAAGTCATAAGATTATTATTATTACATCTTAACTGCTCTAATGCTTCAAAATCCTGAATCCCATTAAGACTACTTATATTATTGTCTCCAACATTTAAAAAAGTTAGTGTATTTATATTGTTAGTTGGTACTTGTCCATCTCCTGCAATGTCATCATAGGCTGCTAATGCAATTTCAAAGTTCGCGTCAGGAATGACAGTATATTGGGCATTTGTCGTGTATGTAAAGACTAGTGATATTAATAGTAGGTAAAAGTGTTTCATTTGTGTAGATTTAGTGTTTTTAATTTTTTGCAAAAATAATGGCTGTATTATTTTGGCTCATAAAAGATGAGTGTCAAAAGGTGTCGCTTATGTTTGCTAATGACTTAACAGCATTATTTTCTAGTATTGACTATAAATTGTTTTTGGAAAGATTTACCATCCTTAGTTTCTATTTTAATGACATAAGTGCCTGTTGATAAGGTTGAAATATTAATATGATTAACGATTTCAACCGATTTAGATGACAGTACATTCTTACCAGAGGTATTATAAATTGCATATGTTCCATTAAAAGATTGGTTAAATTGTAAAATGGAATCAGTTGGATTAGGAAATAATTTAAAATCTATCTCATTGTCAATAACGGCAGTAGTAAGTGTTTCTTCGAGTACAGATTTTATAATAATACTATAGTGTCTAACGGCATAATATTGAAAATCATCAGCATAACGACCAGTGGTATTATCGAAACAATTATCTGCTAAAGACCACATTGTATACTCGTTAGAATTGGAAACAATAGACGAATAAATAGTCCATTGAAGACCCGATCCTACTCCAGCAGATTGTTCAAACTCAAGGTTGACTGTGTTTCCTTGAGAATTAAAAATACTAAACTCTGGTTGTGCGCATTCACCTCCAAGTGAGTTACTTATTCTAAATCCATTTATTACAAAATCACCCGGCTCTTTATTTAAACTACCTAAATGCGTAAACACAGGCTTTTGCCCAATGATGTTTTCAAAATCATTAAGTTTAGTATCATCCATAGTTTGCTCTACATTATTTAAAGTAAATACTGTATTTATACCTTTTGAAAAATTTAAATCAGCTACAAATTCGGTAGTGACATCACCTAAGTAGACTATGAAAACTTTAGTCTCAAAACCAGAATCATTTAAGCTATATACTGGCAAGCCATTAAAGTTTTGTATATCAGAAACTTGAGCAGAGCTAGCATCGCTAATCACCATAATCAGCGCTTTATCATTCCCTGTAGGTACAGTAATAGAAACTGGTGAGTCTGAAGGTACTAAACCACTTAATGCCGTATTATCTTGAGTGATTTGAGCATTGGTGCTGTATGTTAGTAAACTAAAAAGTAACAGTAAGACAGTAGGTTTCATCGATTAAAGGTTTAAAATTTCAGCTAAAATACATAGCTAAACGTTTCAAACCCACAAAAAACACGTGTCAAAACGTGTCAAAAGTTTCAATTGAGCGATTGAATAAAATCTTCTATACGTTGTGTTTTAGGAACTTGCATTTTCTTCCGAATACGACGACGCATAGATTTAACAGAATCTTCTGAAACATTACGAATCGTCATAATTTCTTTGACACTCAAATTTAAACGTAATAAAGAAGCTACTTCTCGTTCTCCTTTTGTTAACTCAGAAAAGCGTGTTTTTAAAACAGTATCGAATGCTGTATTTGTAGCATCTATGGTATGTTGTAAGTTAGATAATTTACTTTCTGTTTCAATTTGAAGCCTTAAATCATTGGCTAGTTTTGAAATGAATTCTTTAGCATCTGCTGTCTCATTATCATTTCTAATGCGATCCAATAATTCCTTTTTAAAATCTAATCGCATCGTATTATCTGCAATAAGTTGTTTAACATTAACTTCTTTATTTTTAATTTCCTGATCTAAAGACAGTGTCTCGGCTTTATGATTTATACGTGCTAATTCAATTTTATTTCTATAATTTTTTTGTACTAATAAGGTGATCGTAATGGCCACAATTAATGTTAGAATAAACAAAGCTAAATACAACCATTTTTTGGAGCGTTCATTTTCTGTAATCAATTTAGCTTCTTGCTGTTCTTTTTCAAAAGTATATTTCAGTTCTAATTCTTGAATTTGTGATACCGTTTCTATATTAAAAATAGAATCTGAATATTTTTTAAAGCGCTTATAATCTCTATAAGCTGCTCCATAATTCTCTAATTTATTCCATAATTGAGAACGCTTTTTATAGCCTTTTGCTATACGATGAATAAATTTTTCCTTCTTTGCTAATTTTATTGAGGAATCTACATATTTACCAGCCAATTTATAGGCTTTAAGTTTTTCATAAACTAAGGCGGTATCATAGTAATTTCCGCACAAAGCCAATTGCTTTCCTTTACGCTTCGAATAATCGACGTTTTTTAAACTAAGATTCAAAGCCGCATCATAGTCTTTCTGCTTTCTATAAATCGCTACTAAATTGTCATTAACCTCTTGAAGTTGTTCGTCTGCATTAAGTGTATTAAAAATGGCTTTTGCCTTGTTATAACAAATCAACGCCGAATCTAATTGTTTAGTACTACTATAAGAGACTCCAAGCATTAGAGTCGCCTGAGCCACGCCGTGGTTATTATCTAAAGCCTGATTAACTGCTATAGATTTTTTAAAATATTGAATAGACTTACGATACTCTTTTTGCGACCTGTAGACCATGGCGATGTTATGATACACATCTGCTATATTTTTATCGTCTTCGTCTACTTCAAATCGTTTTAAAGCTTGGAGGTAGCTGTCTAAAGCCTCAACATGTTTACCCAAACGTCTTTTAAGCACACCATATTGAACTAATACTAAAGCCTTTTCATGATTAGTGAATTTTGTAGGTGTTTTATTAATTAATTCATATGCATCATTAATGATATACTTTGCTTTTGTAAAATTATGATCCAATTCAAGTTCTCCCAAAGCCAACATAGCGTTTAACTTTTGAGCCTCTGAATTTGCTTCCTTTAAATTACTTTCTAAAATAACTCTAACACTATCTATTTCCTGAGATAAAACTGAAAGTGACAAGGAAAAAAACAGGATATATGATATAATACATTTCATGCTATAAAACTAATGATTATCAAAAATCAGAACAGAAAAAAACGACCGTAACTAAAGTGTCAAAACGTGTCAAAAAAGAAAAAAAGCAGATCTATAAGCCGAATTCTGTACATTTTCTTTTTTTGAGAAAATGAATTCTCAAAAAAAAGAAAAGCCCTTATCATTTATCTACGTTTACTGTTGCCAGCAAACTTTAGCTGCCTACCCTCCAACAATCGCACGTGCCGCACTCAAGCGTTGGTATACATGACATTGCACCTCATAGAGTTTACCTGGTTTCACTACAGCTTAACCTGTACATTCTTTCTGTTGCACTTTTCCTCACCTTACGATGGATGGCTGTTAGCCACTATGATTGCACTATGGTGTTCGGACTTTCCTCAGAGACAATAAATGCCACTGCGATAAGGCGATCTGCTTGGTGCAAAAATACAATTAATTGTTAATAACTCCTCCTAAATTAAAGCTACATAATTCTTAATTTTGAACTGAATTTTTAACTTTGTTCTTCTAAGTTTTTTTCATGGAACACTTTGTAGTATCTGCGCGTAAATACAGACCACAAACATTTAAGGATGTTGTTGGTCAGCAAGCTATTACAAATACTTTATTAAACGCTATTGAGAACAATCATTTGGCTCAAGCCTTGCTGTTTACAGGCCCAAGAGGTGTTGGGAAAACAACTTGCGCTCGTATTTTAGCCAAAATGATCAACAGCGATGGCTCGGAAACTGAAGATGAAGATTTTGCTTTTAACATCTTCGAGTTGGATGCGGCTTCAAATAATTCGGTAGATGATATCAGGAGCCTAACAGATCAGGTGCGTATTCCTCCTCAAGTTGGAAAGTACAAAGTTTATATTATTGATGAAGTACATATGCTTTCTCAAGCGGCATTTAATGCCTTTCTAAAAACCTTAGAGGAACCACCAAAACATTGCATATTTATTCTTGCAACTACTGAAAAGCATAAAATCATTCCAACGATTTTATCGCGTTGTCAAATTTTCGATTTTAAACGAATTACAGTAAAAGATGCTAAAGAGTATTTAAAATATATTGCTCAAGAGCAAGGTATTAATGCTGAAGATGATGCTTTACATATCATTGCTCAAAAAGCAGATGGAGCAATGCGAGACGCATTATCTATTTTTGATCGTGTTGTAAGTTTCTCTGGAAAAGAGCTAACTAGACAAGCGGTTACTGAAAACTTAAATGTACTAGATTATGAAACCTATTTCAATAGTACAGATTTGATTTTAGAGAATAAAATTCCTGAGCTTCTTATTCAATTTAACCATACCCTATCAAAAGGTTTTGACGGTCATCACTTTATTGCTGGATTAGCATCTCATTTTAGAGATTTGCTGGTTTGCCAAAATGAACAAACCATAGAATTACTTGAAGTTGGTGAAGATACCAAAGCTAAGTATCTAGAACAATCTAGAAAAGCACCCCATGACTTTCTTATAAGAGGTATAGAACTTGCTAATGATTGTGACCTCAAATACAAAAGCAGCAAAAATCAACGCCTACTTGTTGAACTTTGTTTAATGCAACTTGCCTCTATCACTTTTGATGGAGAAAAAAAAAATAGTAAACATTACATAATTCCTCCATCTTACTTTAAAGCTAAAGGCATCACTCCTATTCCTGTTGACCTTGAAAAAGCTAAAGTAAAAAGCGCGACTGCTCAAAATCAAACTGAAGAAAAGTCAAACGACAATGACACCGTAGATAAACCAATTACTGCCGATCCTCCAAAACCAGTTTTAGACTTAAAGAAAGATCAACGTACATCTGGATTGTCACTAAAAAGTATTAGGGCTAAAAAAGAGCATCAAATTAGACAAATGGAGGTTGTTATTGATGTGGATGATCTCCCAACTGAAGATTTCACAGAAGAACAGTTTCATACTACCTGGAACAACTATATTGCTCAATTACATAAAAAGGGAGAGAAAATTATGGCTTCGATTTTAGAAATGGGAGAACCTACCTTAAATGGTACAGATATTCAGCTCGAATTCCCAAATGATACACTTAGAGTAGAATTAGAAAGAGCTCAATACCCACTAATGGAATTTCTTCGTAAAACACTTCAGAATTTTAATTTAAAACTCGATATTAGTGTCAACGAAGAGATTTCAAAAAAGTACGCCTTTACTACTCAAGAAAAATATGAAAAGTTAAAGGAAAAAAATGCGAGTATTGAGGTGCTTCGAAAAACATTTGGCTTAGATATTTAATTCCAATATCATGAAAAAACTTGCTCTACTTATTCCGTGTTTAATCCTACTTATTCTTATGTCTTGCAACAGAAGAACAAGTAAGAAAGACAGGCTTGAAAACGCTGTTTCAGAATTCAATAAAAACTTTAATTTATTAGAATTAAAATCTTACTATCCAGAACATTATACGGAAATAAAAACAGATTCAATTATTTCAAAAACATTTCATGTAAGCATCAAGAATTATAGTGCCATGGATCGTGAAATTTTAATGCAATCAACCAAAGAAAAGTTAGACCAATCAACAAAATATCATCGCGTTTTTGAGTCTGATATTTTAGTAAAGGTTGCTGATGAAATTATATATGACAAGCACATTTCCGCAGAAAAATTTAGAGGCAATTCAAATTCTAATTTCTGGAATAATGCCACATTAGAACATATATGGGTTAATCAAGAAGCATCAAACAACAGTAAACTCTCTTTGAGTCTTTCTTTTATAAACCCTCAGAATTCGGCCTACAAACTCTATGAAATGCACATCGATAAAAATGGTCGAGAACGTTTAACACTTATTGAAGAACAGAGTTAATTATGCTTGGATTAAAACTTCCCACAGATCCGCGTTGGGTTAATATCGTTGAAAAAAACGTAGAAGAAATTCTTACAGATCATGCTTATTGTGAGCAAAAGGCTGCCAGTACTGCTATTTCCCTTATTGTGAGTTTTCCGGAATATACCGATTTGGTTAAAGAAATGACAGCACTCGTTAAAGAGGAAATTAGTCATTTTAAAATGGTACATGATCGTATTATTGAAAATGGCTGGGTTTTAGGTCGAGATAGAAAGGATGAGTATGTCCTACAATTACTCAAGTTTTTTCCAAAAGGCGGAAGTAGAACAACTCAATTGGTACATCGTTTATTATATGCTGCACTTATTGAAGCTAGAAGTTGCGAACGCTTTAGACTCCTTTCTGAAGAATTAGAAGACAAAGAGCTTGCCGAGTTTTATAGAAAACTTATGGTAAGTGAAGCCAATCATTACACCATGTTCTTAAGTTTTGCCAGACAATATGGAGATCGCAAAGAGGTTGATGAGAAATGGCAGCAATTACTTGAATTTGAAGCCAATATCATGAAAGATTTAGGCAAGAGCGAAACCATTCATGGCTAAATTTTGTAAAAAACAAAGTGATTAAGCTCCAGTAGCACCATAGCCTTATATTAAAATAATCCATAAAAAAAGACCTCAGTTAAACTGAAGCCTTTTTTTATATCTTATAGAGTCTTAGATTCTTATACCAAATCCAAACTGAAATGTTGTGTTTTGAGCTTCAAGACCGTTTGAAACATCTTCATCTAAGATATTACTTAATCCGTAATGTACTCGAGCATCTACAAATAACTCATCGTTAATCATATACTCAATACCTCCTACTCCTGAAAATGTAAATGTTGAAAAGGCATCCTGGTTTTTCCAAGTTTTTAAGCTCACCATTGGTCCAACACCAATTACAAACTTATCACCTAGTGAAAAACGTGCCATAATTGGCATTTGAATATAATCGGCTCTAATGTCGTCTGCTTTCCCACCTTCTGCTGAATACTGAAGTTCAATTTGAGTTGAAAAGGTTTCAGTAATTCCAAAATCTACAAATCCGCCAAAGGCAAATCCGTTTCTATGCTGATTTACAAAATTAGGTCCAGGATCAAAATCTAAATTTGAAATATTAACACCTGCCCTAACTCCATAACTAACTTCTTGTGAAAAAGACAGTGTTGTAATGGATACGAACATTAAAGTAAGTAGTATTGATTTTAATTGCATAACTATTCTTATTTAGGGTTTTCTTTATCGTGAGATTTGCGTCAAAATTGTGCTAATATCTAGCAAAGATTTGAGTTGGCTAATATATAATGAAAATTAACAATACAAAATAAATATTGGGTATTCGGTTCAAAAATACGCCAAACGAACTTAAAATTAGATGTTTATACTAGAAACCGTATTATAATACACGCTCTTTATAATGCCATCAGATAACCCAATTTTTGGAACGTATATATCTTTGGAGCCACTCCATTTCATGGCAGATAAATATATTTTAGTAGCCGGAATAATAACATCGGCTCTGTCTTGATTAAGGCCCAATTCTGTAATTCTTTCTTCATAAGAATACGTTTGAAGGCGATGATAATATGACGTTAAGTAAAAATAGGTTAATGGTTTACCCAAAGCCTTTCCTGAGATTTTAAAAATTTTATTGATATTTCCTCCAGAACCAATTAAATCTACCTTATCATATGATTCGGTGTTCTTTTTTATCCAATGCTCTAAATCTAACCAAGTTTCATTTTTAACGATATCTTTTAACAACCTTACTGTTCCTATTTTAAAGGATTTTGAAGCCACTATTTTTCCCAAATGAAATACTGAAAATTCTGTACTTCCTCCACCTACATCTACATACAAATACGTTTTATCTTCCTTTATGTATGAATGCAAATCTGTAGCTGCAATAATAGCTGCTTCTTCTTCTCCATCAATAATATCAATGTGGATTTTAGCCTTTTTAGAAATAATCTTTGCGATTTCTTTTCCGTTATTGGCTTCGCGCATAGCAGACGTTGCACAAGCCTTATATGTTACAACTTTATGCGATTTCATCAACAAATTAAACGCCGTCATTGTATCCAGCATGCGTTTTTTGTTTTCTTCGGAAATTTCACCATTTAAAAACACATCAGACCCAAGACGAATTGGTACACGCACCAATGAGCTCTTTTTAAACTGAACAGGCTTTCCTTCTTGTTCAATAATATTCGAAATTAAAAGTCTTACAGCGTTAGAACCAATATCTATTGCTGCATATTTCTTGATGGATAACATAGACTAAGATTTCAGTTTGTTTTCAAAATAATCATACAATGCAAATTGCGCTCTTACTTTTGGTTTACTGTTTTTACGGTATTCATTACTTTGTGTTTCATTAATTGCTCTGGCCTTAACATTATCATTCCAGCAAATATCAAAAACATCGAGAAGCTCTTGTTTAATGTCATTTTGATAGATTGGACAGCTCACTTCTACTCTATTTTCAATATTTCGTGTCATCCAATCTGCCGAAGAAATATAAATCTTAGCATCTCCATCATTACAAAACATATAGAGCCTTGTATGTTCTAAAAATTTATCAATGATACTTATCACTTCGATATTTTCACTCATTCCTTTTATTCCAGGAATCAGGCAGCATATACCTCTAACTATCATTTGAACTTTCACACCAACTCTACTCGCTTCATAGAGTTTATCTATCATCTTATAGCTCGATATACTATTAAGTTTAAGTTTAATAAAAGCAGGTTTACCGTTTTTTACATTTTCAATTTCGGTGTCTATTAATGCAAACAATTTTGACTTTGTATAATGAGGAGACGTAATAATGTGCTTATACCTGTATATTCGATAATTCGTTTGAAAAAAGTTGAAAACTTTATTTACATCTTTTAGGACTTTTTGATTGGCCGTAAAAAGAGTAAAATCTGTATATATTTTTGCGGTGGACTCATTAAAATTACCTGTACTTATAAAGCCATAACGCCTTACGCCTTTACCTTCTTCGCGCTCTATAACACAAATTTTACTATGCACTTTTAAGCCAGAAACGCCAAACAAAAGATTAACACCTTCGTCCTGCATTTGCTCGGCATAATCGATATTTGCTTGCTCATCAAATCGTGCCCTCAACTCAATAACAACCGTTACTTTTTTTCCGTTTTTAGCAGCATTTATTAATGAACTTGCTATATGCGAAATTTGAGCAAGTCTATATATTGTAATCTTAATTGTTCTTACCTGAGGATCTAATGCAGCTTCTCGTAAAAACTTAACAACATAAGAAAACGTTTGATATGGTGTGTGCAACAAATAGTCTTTTTTGGCAATCGTATTAAAGATACTATGTTGTAGACTTAAACCATTAATTTCCAGTGGTTTAATTTTATTATACAATAAATCCGTTCGCCCAAGGCTAGGAAAGCCCATATAATCGCGTCTGTTATGATAACGTCCGCCTGGAATTACACTATCTTTTGAGTCAATCCCCATTTTGGTCATTAAATATTCTAAGGTCTCTTCGTCTATGGTTTTGTCATAAACAAAACGTACAGGATCACCAATTTGTCTATCCTTTACACTCGCCGATATTTTTTCAATAAAACTTTTACTCAAATCACTATCAAAATCTAATTCTCCATCACGTGTGATTTTAATCATATTAGCGGTAATATTGGTATAGCTAAATATATTGAAAATATCATCTAAGCAATATCTTAGTAAGTCATCAAGAATCATGAGGTAACATTTTCCATTTTTCTTTGGTAATACCACAAAGCGATTCATCGATTTAGGAATTTCAATAAGAGCAAATTGCTTTTCATGGTTTGTCAATTCCATTTTTACCGCTAAATACGCGGCACTATCTTTCAAATGAGGAAGATCAACAGTATCACTAAGAACAATATTTACTAGAGCCGGACTAATTTGCTGAATGAAATAATTCTTTATAAACGAATGTTGCTCATCATCAACTTGAGTCTCATCAATGATATAAATTCCTTCATTTTCTAGTTCTAATTGAATATTACTAAGAATATCCAAACTCTTACTTTGCTGTTTTATAACAACTTGAGTAATAATCTCTAATAAATCTGCAGCTTTGATTCCTAATTCGCTTTTACCGCCTTTACCAGCTTCATCAATACGCTTTACTGTAGCATATCTCACCTTAAAAAACTCGTCTAAATTATTAGAAAAAATACCTAAAAAACGAAAGCGCTCAATCAAAGGAACACTTTCATCAGCGGCTTCTTGTAAAACACGTTCATTAAACTGAAGCCAACTTAATTCTCTATTTATGTAACTATTCTTGTCTTTTGTCATTATTTTAAATCTCTGGGTAAAATCATAAAACGCATTTTTCCATCGCCAATTTCAGACCATGAATTTACGTTAAAATCTATAACAACTAAACCACTTGTAGGAAGGTTGTCAATATATTTATCACCAAATATATTGCAAATTGATGTGAATGCATGATTATGTCCAAAAATCATAACCTTTTGATTTTCTTCGCTAATATTTTTTATAAAATCTATAACGTTCTCGCCTCCAAAATCATAAATTTCTTTACTGATTGTTAGAAGATTAGTGTCTAATTTTAAATTTTCCATTACTATTTCACAGGTAAGTAAAGCACGTTTTGCAGAACTAGAATAAATCGCATCTGGAACTAGTGATTTAGCTTTAAATGCTTTCGAAACTAAGTTAGCATCCTTAATTCCTCGCTTTTTTAATGGCCTTTCATGGTCATTAACGTCATATTCCCATGACGATTTTGCATGTCTTATTAATATAATTGTTTTCATAGATATTCGATTAAATGCAAATTTTATCGATAAAATGTTGCATATTTCCGTTTTAACGAGTATTTTGCCCTCTTAACATTTAAATTTGTCAAACGAACTAGTAATCAGTTCATTTGTTTAGTTAAATTAATGTTTTAATGACCCCAAATCAAAAATATATTAATATATCCATTTACCAAACATTGGTTACCAATGTTCTTCCCTCATTTTTCCATAGAAGTTTAATTAGAAAATTGTTTTCTAATCATCCCTTTTATGAAAAATAATTTTATTAAACATCGCTAAGCGAAATATAATACGTTGTTAATTAATTTAAACATGAAAAAGATTGTAATTACAGTTTTACTTGTATGTTTTGGCTATCAATCATTTTTTGGCCAAGAACAGCTAAGTTTATCTTTAAAAAAGGATACGGATAAAACCGTAAACGAAACCGAACATTTTTATTTGATGGAAATCACTAATTCATCTAAAAGCAATATACAGTTTAGTATTTCAACTGAAAATGTAGCGTGCAAAGATATTAGTGCTCAAAATCAAGTGCTTTTAAAACAGAGCGCATTAAACAAACAAAAAAGTAACGTTAACAGCGCAATGAGTATTGAAGCTGGTGCAACTTTGGAGTTTTATGTAAAAATATCTAGACCTCAAGACACAAAACTTAACACCTGGAATTGCTCTCAAGTAAAAGCTATTTCTAATACAGGAAAGCCATTGAGCAACCCTATAATAATAAAATCATTAATTCCAGATCCCAAAAGTTTTAATTAGTCTGTACTAATTAATCCATAAATCTAAACTAGGGCTTATGAAAAATGCTATTAATCATAACAAAATAAAAAACATACTTAGCTTGATTATGTTTGTTTCTGGAATCTATGCGTCTGCACAGGTTTTGGATCCTTTCACTCCTCGTTTCAATGAAACGGTAAAAGGAGATGTCACCATGATTGCTAACAATATGTTATCGAGAACAGCTACTACTAATTACAACGGTACCGATGGTAACCACGATTTTACAAATAATGTATATGTGGATATTGATAATGACGCTACTACATTTAACTCTAGTAGTGCGAATTTCGCTAATCCAGAGCCTCAGCTTTTTTGCTTATCTGTTTTAAAAGCCTATTTATATTGGGCAGCAGCAGATAGAGAGCCTGGGACAGATGCAAATTCTGAAAATCAACCAAATTGGAATTACAATGACATAAAACTTATGTTACCTGGTCAGTCGGCATATGCAACTTTAACGGCAGACGACATAATTTTTAGAGGTAGAAATACTCATATTTATAACGATCCATATATATGTGTAAAAGATATTACTGACCTTGTTTCGAATTTAGATGATCCTTATGGAACCTATCAGGTTGCCAATGTTGAAGCTAAAACAGGTAGTGTAATAGGTCACGACGGAGGTACAATTGGTACGTCTGGTGGATGGCAAATTGTATTTGTATATGAAAGTCCGAAATTACCATCCAAAAATATTGGTCTATTTGATGGATATGCCAATGTATCTTCTGCAACAAATAATTTTGATATCACTTTTGGTGGATTTCAAACAGTACCTACTGGAGATGTTAATGCAAATGTTGTCATTGGATCTTTAGAAGGCGATCAAGATTTAAGTGGCGACCAATTACAAATAAGAACGCCTTTAAATACATTTGTGCCAATTTCAGCACCTCAAAGATTAAGTAACAATTTTTTCAATAGTAGGATTACTGTTGGGAACTCGAATTTTATAGACAGAAATCCAGCGAGTCTAAATACTTTAGGTTTTGACGCTGCCGTGTTTCCTCTTAATAATCCTTCCAATAGTATAATTACAAATAACCAGACTTCTGCAACTTTAAGATTAACTTCTAATCAAGAAACTTATGGTTTATATTTAGTTGGACTCGCAGTTGACGTTTGGGCTCCAGATTTAGATCCAATTGAAATCATGATGGATTCGGGATCAAACCCAACAAATCCTGGTGAATTACTTGGATTTAACTTTTCTGTTTTTAATAAAGGAAATGATGATGCCATAAACTTAACTATTTCGGCAACATTGCCACCTCAAATAGAAAATATTATTCCAAACAATTTACCTAATGGTGTTACTTATACATTTAACCCTAATACAGGTGAACTTGTCTTTAATTTTGTAGACGGTATGGTCGATGTAGGTGATGCACCTCTGGACCTAGATTTTGATCTTCAAATACAAGATGCTTGCTATTTTCTAGAAGATAACTGTGATTTGTCATTTGATTTGCAATTTACAGCAAACTATAATGGTGTTCAAAATCCAAATAATCAATCGACAATTAGTTCTTCTGATTTAAACGATTGTAATATAGGTAATAAACTTCCCGTAACGATTAATATAATTCAACCTACAGTTAACTGGGCAACAGCTCCTGCTGAATTGGATAGAACTATTGATTGTTCAGATACTAATGCATTAAACGCAGCGCAAAGTCTAGCTCCTGAAACAGATCAATGCGATTTTACACTTAGTAAAACTACTGGTGCTTTTGTTGTAGACCCAAATTGTGCTAGCAATGGTTCATATACGAATACTTGGACTTTTACAGATGAATGTGGTGCTACACTAGAATACGAACAAACTATTTTAGTGGTTGACAATACGCCACCAACATTAACGATACCTGATGATGCAACTGTAGAATGTGGAGGAAGCACTGATCCTGCTGCTACTGGTAATGCTACAGCGACCGATAACTGCGGAAATGTAACAGTTACGTTTGCCGATACGTCTGTTGATGCTTGTGGTAATACAGAGACAATAACGAGAACTTGGACTGCTACTGACGACTGTGGTAATTCCATTTCTGATACTCAAACAATTTCGGTAGTGGATACTACTGCACCAACATTAACGATTCCTCAAAACAAAATAGTAGAATGTACTGAAAGTACTGATACTGCTAATACTGGTAGCGCTACAGCTACAGATACTTGTGGAGATGTAACAGTTACTTTTGCTGATACTGCTGTTGATGCTTGTGGAAACACACAAACCATTACGAGAACTTGGACAGCTACTGACGACTGTGGTAATGCTGTGTCTGATACTCAAACGATTTCAGTAGTAGATACTACTGCGCCAACATTAACTGTTCCTTCAGATGTTACGGTTGAATGTGGAGAAAGTATAGATCCTGCTGACACTGGTAATGCTACAGCTACAGATTCTTGTGGTAATGTAACAGTTACTTTTGCTGATACTGCTGTTGATGCTTGTGGAAACACGCAAACCATTACGAGAACTTGGACAGCTACTGACGACTGTGGTAATGCTGTGTCTGATACTCAAACGATTTCAGTGGTAGATAC
>NZ_CANLNS010000001.1 GCF_947492715.1 uncultured Psychroserpens sp. | reverse complement strand
TGGTAATACATTGCATAGGCAAACTTTCGTTTGCTCATGAAAACACCTCAGTGAATTTACTGAAGCAAGCTTCGACATCCTTGAAGGATTAGCTGCGCTGATCCCAATTGGATATGCTGGTAATACATTGCATAGGCAAACTTTCGTTTGCTCATGAAAACACCTCAGTGAATTTACTGAAGCAAGCTTCGACAAATTCACTGAGGTGTTTTCATGTATTCGCAGAGAGGAAGGGATTCGAACCCTCGATACCCTTTTGGAGTATACACACTTTCCAGGCGTGCGCCTTCGACCACTCGGCCACCTCTCTAATTTTGAGCAGCAAACATACAACTCAAATTATAATTATAAAACTTTGAAATACACTTTAAGACATTTCACCTCGAAGCGAGGTTTCAAAAATAGTTTTAAATGCCTTTGGAGACACCTTTTCTCCTAACATAAACATCAACTTGGCCAGGGCAGCTTCAGTAGTAATATCCTTTCCTGAAATAACTCCTAGAGATTTTAATTGAGTACTTGTTTCATATTGCCCCATAAGAACACTACCTCCCGAACATTGTGTTACATTAACTATAGGAATACCTCTTTTTGTTGTCTTTTTCAACATATTCAAAAACCACATTTCAGTTGTCGTATTACCAGCACCATATGTTTCTATAACAATTCCTTTAACATCATCGCATTCAAATAGGGGTTTTAACATCGCTTCTGAAATACCTGGAAACATTTTAATTAATACAATGTCTGTTTCAAATTGTTTATGAACCACCAACTTTTTTCTTGTATTGGGTTTATACAAATCATCATATTCAACTTTTAAATGAACTCCAGATTCTGCCAAATGAGGATAGTTTAAAGATTCGAATGCTTCAAAATGTTCGGCATTGATTTTTGTCGTTCTATTTCCGCGATATAATTTATATTCGAAATACAAGCCTACCTCTTTTATTACAGGCTTCCCATTTTTTTGTAATGAAGCCATTTGTATAGATGTAATCAAATTCTCTTTAGCATCAGTTCGTAAATCGCCAATGGGTAATTGAGAGCCTGTGAAAATAATTGGTTTCGCTAAGTTTTCAAACATAAAACTCAATGCTGAGGCCGAATAACTCATCGTATCACTTCCGTGTAAGACCACAAACCCATCAAATCTATCGTAATGACTCTCGATAATTTCGGCAATTTGAATCCAGTACTTTGGACTCATATTACTAGAGTCTATAGGTTCATTGAACGAAAGTGTTTCAATATCGCAATCTAATAGCTTAAGCTCTGGAATGTTTTTTAAAAGGTTTTTAAAGTCAAAGGCTTTTAATGCTCCTGTTTCAGCATTTTTAATCATACCAATAGTTCCACCAGTATAGACTAATAATATGTTGGGATGGTTTGCGCTCATGATTTATATTCCAAATATATCTTTAGAGTTTGAGGTTGTAATGTCGGCAATTTTTTCTTCGGAAACTGAATATATTTCCGACAATTTTTCTAACACCTTAATTATGTAAGCACTTTCGTTTCGCTTTCCTCGATATGGTTTTGGTGCCAAATAAGGTGAGTCTGTTTCTAAAACAATGTGCTCTAAATCAATACTATTAAGAAACTGATCAATCTTTCCATTTTTAAAAGTAGCCACACCTCCTATTCCTAATTTCATGTTATAAGAAATCGCCTTACGAGCTTGTTCTATAGTTCCTGTAAAGCAATGAAATATCCCAAAAAGTTTTTCATCTGCAACATCTTCCAAAACTTCAAAAATTTCATCAAAGGCATTCCTACAATGAATTACAATAGGCAAGCCATATTGTTTTGCCAATTTTATCTGATACCTAAATGCCTCTTGCTGTATTTTCAATGTAGATGTATCCCAATACAAATCAATTCCAATTTCACCAATTGCATAAAAATGACGTTTTGCCAACATGGTTTCTACATGTTGTAATTCTTCCTTATAATTTTCTTTTACAGAGGTTGGGTGAAGTCCCATCATTAAAAATGTATGTTCTGGAAAATCAGCCTCCAATGCCAACATAGCTTCTGTATAATTAGAATCAATAGCTGGAATAAAAAAACGAGTGATATTTTGGGAAATAGCACGTTCAATCATTTCTTTTCTATCAGCATCAAAAGATTCACTATATAAATGTGTATGGGTATCTGTGATTATCATGCTGCAAAAATAAACGAATTAATAATAAAGTCTGTTCATAATATCTATACTATTATCTTTGTTCAAAATTAACGCTATGGAAACGCTACAGGAGTATTTGTTAGCCAAAGAATATACTAAGGTAAAACTGAAATTAACCAAGACCAACCATTTTGAAATTAAAGCATCAATAAATGGCATCAAAGGGCTATTTATTCTCGATACTGGCGCTTCTAGCTCTTGTGTAGGCTTTGAGGCTATTGAAACCTTTAACCTAATCGCTAAAGATTCTAAAATTAAAGCGGCTGGAGCTGGTGCTATTGACATGCAAACTCAGGTATCTAAAAAAAACACACTCAAAATCGGACGTTGGAAAAAAGACAAAGTAGCGTTAATCTTGTTCAATCTTTCTCATGTTAACACCGCTCTAACAACTCATAACTCTAAACCTGTTGACGGGATTATAGGGGCTGATATATTAAAAAAGTCAAAAGCCATTATAGACTATGACAAAAAATATCTCTATTTAAAATTGTGAAAATTATTTCTTTAAATTAACAAAACTCGTTATATTTAAACATAAATCCCTCACACCAAAGCCCAATGTCTACGTCAATAATTATAGCAGACGATCACCCATTAATTCTTAAAGGTCTCAATGACTTCCTTCTAGAGAAGCAGTTTAATGTTATTGCTAGCGCAAAAAATGGCAAAGAAGCCCTAACTCTAATTAATGCACACCAACCTGATATAGCAATTTTGGATATCCAAATGCCCATATTTACAGGTTTAGAAGTTGCCGAGAAATGCAAAGCATTAAATTCAGACACCAAAATTATTATTATCACTTTTGAAAAGAGTCAGGATATTTATAACAAAGCAAAATCTTTAGGGATTTACGGATATATTCTTAAAGAGTTTGCAATCGCTGAAATCGAAACTTGTATCACATCTGTACTTGAAGAGAAATCATATTTCAGTCCAGAATTAATTGAATACCTTGAAATAAAAGAAACTCCTGATGCTTTAAAAACTTTGACCGATTCTGAAATGAAAGTCTTTAAGCTCACCGCCGAAAACAAAACAGCAAAGGAGATTGCTAGTGTTTTGTTTATTTCAGACAGAACAGTTGAAAAGCATAAAAGTAATATAAGAACCAAATTAAAGTTAGAATCTAATGCTAACAGCATCGTTTTATATGCAAAAGAACACGAAGAATTTCTATCTAAATATACGTAGAACTACGTATTGACTCTAATTGATTTAATGCTGATATTTGTTGTAAGCTATTAATTCTTATAGGGAGAATTAAACTAACTAAAACTCTAAATCATTTTTGATTTAGAGTTTTTTATTTTAAAAAACAGGTAAATATACCTATTGCATCCAATTCGCAGATTCCTGATATTTGTTCTAGCTATTTATTTCTTATAGGGAGAATTTAATTAACTAGAAAACTCTAAATCATTTTTGATTTAGAGTTTTTTCTTTTATAAAATACGTAGAACTACGTATTGTTTTGCATTTATATATTACCTTAATTTGTATTGCTATTAATCAATTTCCTTTTGGAAGAAAGGACAAAGGCTCTGGGTTGTTATAATCCAGAGCTTTTTTATATAGAAATATATGACCAGGCATTCATAAATCTGTTAAACTCCAAATTTTAACATTTAAAGCACAAAATATACGTAGAACTACGTATTGTTTGGTATTCAATTAATGGCGAATTTTACGTCAGAGTTATTAAGATTAGAGGGATTTTTTTATAGTAACTCTATTAATTAATTAGGGTATATAAGGCTCTGAGTGTCTTCATAAGCTCAGAGCTTTATTGAAATCGAAAAGTATAATTTAAAAAGATATAAAAATGGAAACGATGAAAAACAAACAAAGCCTAACCAACAAGATATTTATTGCGGGCTTAATATTTAGTGCCATTTTAATTATATCAATAAATATCCTTGTAAATTTTTTTTAGTTATTAGTTAGTTATTTTATTAGGGAGAAAAAGCGCAATACATAACTTGAATTGCGCTTTTTTGTATATTATATATCGACATTAACGAACTACATTTCTAAGGCTTTCTTAATGTCGTTGTTCATTAGTAATTCAACTGGATTTTCTAATGCTTCTTTAACAGCAACTAAAAACCCAACACTTTCTTTTCCATCAATAATTCTATGATCATAAGATAATGCTACATACATAATTGGTCTAATCTCAACTTTTCCATCAATAGCAACAGGTCTTTCAACAATATTGTGCATTCCTAAAATACCACTTTGAGGAGGGTTAATAATTGGCGTAGATAACATACTTCCAAAAACACCACCATTAGATATAGTAAACGTCCCACCTGTCATTTCATCTACCGTAATCTGACCATCTCTAGCTCTTATAGCCAAACGTTTTACTTCAGATTCAACGCCTCTAAAACTTAAATTTTCGGCATTTCTTATTACAGGTACCATCAATCCTTTTGGACCAGATACAGCAATAGATATATCAACAAAATCATAGCTCAACATTTCTTTTCCGTCAATCATTGAGTTTACTGCAGGATACAGTTTTAGAGCTCTAACAACCGCTAATGTAAAGAAACTCATAAAACCAAGGCTTACACCATGTTTTGCTTTAAAATCTTCTTTGTATTGTTTTCTCAATTCAAAAATTGGAGACATGTCAACTTCATTGAACGTTGTTAACATAGCCGTTGTATTTTTAGCCTCTACTAAACGCTCAGCAACCTTACGTCTCAACATAGACATTTTACTACGCGATGTTCCTCGGTTGCCTCCAGTTGGTGTTCCCATTGAAGGAACAGCCTTCACAGCGTCATCCTTTGTTATACGTCCATCTTTTCCTGTTCCAGGAACAGAAGATGCTTCTATACCTTTTTCATCTAATATTTTCTTGGCAGCAGGACTTGTTGTTCCTGTAGCATAAGTTTTAGATTCAGTTACGACCGCTTTTGGTGACTCTTTCTTTGGCGCTTCTTCTTTTACCTCTTCTTTTGTAGGTGCGTCATCTCCATCAGGCTTTGTAGCACTTGTATCAATTAAGCAGACTACAGCTCCAACCTCAACAGCATCACCTTCTTCGGCTTTAAGTGTAATTGTTCCACTAGCCTCAGCAGGTAGTTCTAGAGTAGCTTTATCACTGTCTACTTCTGCAATGGCTTGATCTTTCTCAACATAGTCACCATCTGCAACTAACCATTCTGCAATTTCTACTTCTGTGATTGATTCTCCTGGTGAAGGAACTTTCATTTCTAAAATCATCGTTCTATAATTTTATTTTTAAGCGTTTATTGTATTAGTTTTTATTCTTTATTTGATCTCCCTTAACTGGAAGGTAATTCTTTTTGATCTCACCATTTACTAGAATATCGTCAAAGAATAACTTTCCTCCTGTAGCAATATTCATGTCCGCAACATTCTGTAGACTTAAATGCAAATGAGCCTCAGTTGTATTACCAGAATTTCCGCATTGCCCCATAAGATCTCCTTGTTTAACCATTTGTCCTTCTTTAACTACAATGGACTTCTCTTTTAAGTGTGCAAATAACAAATATTCTTCATTTTCTGTTTGCAACACTACTGTGTTTCCTGTTAATTGCTCGGGGTTTAATTCTCCCGGAATATTATCTTTCACCCCTGTAATAACCTCAACTACTTTAGCATCACAAGGCGCAATAATATCTTTACCGAAAACATAGTAATTCTCATTTACTTTAGAATCTCCTTTATGCGAAACACCGTCTTTCATTATTAATATGTCATAAGCATATTGCTGATTCTCATAAGCAACGTGATAATTTTGTCCAACGTTAGTACCTCCCCAAAAAACAAACCATTCTTCTTTAAATGGCAGTATCATTTTCGTTGTATTGCGTTCTATTACGGGAAGGTTATTTGGTTTATGAGGCGTTACCAATAAACCTGCAATTTTATTCGAATCATCTAGATAGAAAAGTATGTCTCTTAATTCAGAATCAAACGTCATCTTATAGATATGGGCAGCATCATTTTTAAGTCTATTAAACTCAACAGATTTAATAGTTCCAAGAGTAGATTTCATATTAGATATGAAAGCCTTTGTATTATCAATCGGTAAAGCCTTTTGCATGCCTTCATTAAACAATTCAAAAACAGCTTTATAGTCATTAGCATTATAAAGGTCTTTAAATTGTGATGCTATAACATTATAATGTTCTTGCTCTTGCGAGAAAGACATATACGACGCAAATAATACACTTAATACAAAAACTACTTTTTTCATTTAACGTTGATTGTTTTTAGTACTATCAAATACGAAATCAATCACTTCTTGATGACGTTTTTTAGATCTCACGCTACTTCCTGCTGCCGGAGCTCCATAAGGTCTTCGGGTTGCCGCTCTAAACGATTTTGCCTCATCCAAATGCATAAGCATGTGACTGTAAGCTCCCATGTTTCTAGGTTCTTCCTGAGCCCATACAATGTCTTTAGCATTTTTATATTGATCAATGATTGCTCTAATTTGTTTTTCTGGTAAAGGGAATAACTGTTCAATTCTAACTAGAGCAACATCATTTCTTTTAAGTTCAGTTCGTTCTTCTAATAAATCGTAATAGAATTTTCCTGTTACAAAAACTAAGGTTTTTACGTCTTCAGTTTTAACTAAGGTATCATCAATTAGCATTTGGAAACTACCATTTGCAAACTCTTCTACCGAAGATACTACCAAAGGATGGCGTAATAAACTTTTTGGTGTAAACACAATAAGGGGCTTTCTAAACTCTGCTTTCATTTGTTTACGCAATAAATGATACATATTTGCAGGTGTTGTGCAATCCATTACAAACATATTGTCTTTTGCACATAGTTGTAAATAACGTTCCATTCTACCCGAAGAATGTTCAGCTCCTTGCCCTTCATAACCATGAGGCAAAAGCATAACTAAGCCATTCTGAAGTTTCCATTTATCTTCAGCTCCCGATATGTATTGATCTAACATAATTTGAGCTCCATTACTAAAATCTCCAAATTGTGCTTCCCAAATAGTTAGTGTTTTAGGACTTGCCATAGCGTAACCATAATCGAAACCTACAACACCATATTCTGAGAGTAATGAGTTATAAATATAGAATTTACCTTGTGTATCACTAATTTGATTAAGTAATAAAATCTCCTCCTCACTATCTTCAACCTTTACAACTGCATGCCTATGTGAAAAGGTTCCACGTTCAACATCCTGACCAGAAATACGCACGTCATACCCCTCTTCAAGTAGCGTTCCATAAGCTAGGTGTTCTGCCATAGCCCAATCTAACTTATCGTTGTCAAACATCTTTTGTCTGGACTGCACCAAACGTTCTATTTTACGAATAAATTTCTTGTCTTCTGGCAAATTAGAGATGACTTTGGTGATGTGTTTTAGACGATCTTTAGAGTAAGTCGTATCTACAGGTTGAATCATTTTATCTTCAACAACAGTATTAAAATCTACCCATTCATTTTCCATGAATGGTGTAATCACGGTTTTATCTATTTTTCGAGAATCTTCTAGCTTTACTTCTAGTTTATCTTTATAGTCTTTTTCTAACTGAGCTACATAACCTTTATCAATAACACCTTCAGATATTAATTTTTCAGCATAGATATCTCTCGGATTTTTATGTTTAGAAATCGCTTTATATAATTTGGGTTGGGTAAAACGTGGCTCATCTCCTTCATTGTGCCCATATTTTCTATAACCTAACAAATCGATAAAAACATCACGTTTAAATTTCATTCTGAAATGAAGAGCAAATAACATTGCATGCACTACTGCTTCGGCATCATCTGCATTAACATGTAATACAGGTGACAAGGTAACTTTCCCAACATCTGTACAGTAAGTACTAGAACGACCATCAAGGTAATTTGTAGTAAAACCAATTTGATTATTAACTACGATATGAATGGTACCACTTGTTTTATAGCCATCTAATTGCGCCATTTGAACCACTTCATAAACTAGGCCTTGTCCCGATATAGCAGCATCGCCATGAACCACAATTGGTAATACCTGAGATGGATTATCGCTATACTTGTGGTCTTGCTTTGCTCTAACTATGCCTTCAACAACCGCTCCTACCGTTTCTAAATGCGATGGATTTGGTGCTATATTTAAACTAATTTGCTTTCCATTATCGGTAACACGATTACTTGTCCAGCCTAAATGGTATTTTACATCTCCATCAAAAACTTCCTGTTCGTAATCCTTTCCATCAAACTCACTAAAAATATCTTTTGCAGATTTACCAAAGATATTAGTTAGGGTACTTAAACGACCACGATGTGCCATTCCCATAACAAATTCTTTAACACCATGTTCTGAGGCATTTTCAATAAGAGCGTCTAAAGCCGGAATTAAAGATTCATTTCCTTCCAAGGAAAATCGCTTCTGCCCAACATATTTTGTGTGTAAAAAACTCTCAAAAGACACAGCTTCATTAAGTTTTTTAAGAATATGCTTTTTCTGATCCTCAGAAAATCGCGGTTGGTTGTCATTAACGTTAAGTTTATTTTGAATCCATTGAATTTCTTCGGGTTTTCTAATATACATGTACTCAACACCAATAGAATCGCAATATATTTTTTCTAGGTGATCAACAATTTGTCTCAACGTTGTTTTTCCTATGCCCAATATTTCCCCTGCTGAAAACACTGTATCCATATCTTGTTGTGAAAGACCGAAATTTTCAATCTCAAGGGTTGGTGCATATTTTCGTCGAGCACGAACAGGGTTTGTTCTGGTAAATAAATGCCCACGGCTTCTATAGCCATCAATTAATTTAACAACTTGAAATTCTTTTTGAACCTGTTCTGGAATTTGCGTCGAAACACCTTCAACTAAATCATCATCCATTCCATAACTTTCACTACCAAAATCGTAACCTTGAAAAAAGGCTCTCCAACTTGGTTCAACTGAATCAGGATTTTTTTGGTATTGTTCGTATAAATCAGCAAAGTATGCTGTGTGTGCTGCGTTTAAAAAGGAATATTTATCCATTATTTGGTATAAGTCGTTTTCGCTTCAACAAAATTTAGTCAAAAATACAACATTTACTAAAAATAGATACCTTTTTGGTATATTTATAAACCATATTTAACTCAAATTTTAGTTTATGAAATTTTCGTGTCTTTTTAATTTGAAATCTGCTGTTATTCTTAGTCTATTTTTAAACTTTTCAATAGTCTCATTTTCTCAGACGCAAGACAAACCTAATGACTTTTGGGAACATGTTCGATTTGGAGGTGGTTTAGGTTTAAGTTTTGGTGATGGTTTTTTTAGTGGTACTATTGCGCCTAGTGCAATCTACCAGTTCAACCCAGATTTTGCGTTAGGTCTAGGTCTTAATGGCACATATAACAGTCTAAAAAACACTTACAACTCAACCATCTTTGGGGCTAGCGTTATTAGCTTATACAATCCAATTCCTGAAATTCAACTATCGGGAGAATTTGAAGAACTTAATGTCAATCGAACATTTGACGACAATGC
The DNA here is from genome assembly GCF_947492715.1 of uncultured Psychroserpens sp. GTDB lineage: Bacteria > Bacteroidota > Bacteroidia > Flavobacteriales > Flavobacteriaceae > Psychroserpens. The sequence goes on along the minus strand of NZ_CANLNS010000001.1, from coordinate 1,512,743 downwards.
GTTTGAAGATCAAAATTATTGGTATCCAGCCTTATTTTTAGGGGTAGGTTATCGCTCTAATAATATTACACTGGGTATTAGATATGACGTACTTTATGACAGGGACAAAAGCATTTATGCAGATCCTTGGGCACCCTTTGTGCGCGTTTTCTTTTAAGAAAACTTATGACGATACCACACTTTTTGCCACTCACGCTGTAGCACCAAAAAAGTAACCTGCTCAGATAACTTTAAAGTATCACTGCCATCCAACCGCTTTATTTTTTCTTCGGAAACATCTACGATATACAAGAGGTTTAGATAATCGGCAAATTTCTGCTGAATGAGTTTGTAAATCGTATCGTGTAGCATATATTTTAAACTTGAAGGCAAAATAGTTTCTTCAAAATCAAGATCAATATTTGCCAGCAAAAAATCTTTATTAACTTGCTGTATCAGTTTAGAATAGAGACTTAGATCATTAGCTTCGCTAACCAAGTTCTCAAAAGTATTAGGCAATTGCATTATACGTTTCTATTCATTAGGTCATTTCCAAAGGCTCTAAGTTTATCTTTATTCTCTTCGGAAATTTTAATAGTATCTAAAACCGAGAACGCCTTTTTAGTATAATTCTCTATCTCATTTTTTGTGGCTTCTGCAGAGCCACTTGACACAAATAGTTGTTTTATCGTTGCAATTTTTTCACTTGGATCTGATGGATTAACACTATATAAATGTTCTAATTGTAACTGATCTTCACCATTTGAAAACTCTAAAGCCTTTAAATACAAGTATGTTTTCTTATTTTCAATAATATCACCTCCAACCTGCTTACCAAAGGTTTCTGGGTTTCCAAAAGCATCTAAGTAATCATCTTGTAACTGAAAAGCAATCCCCAAATTTCTTCCAAAGTCATAAATAGAGTCCTGACATTCATGAGATGCTTCTGCTACAATAGCTCCCATTTTCATTGCCGCACCAACTAAAACTGCTGTTTTATATTCAATCATTTTCAAATACTCTGTAATGGTCACGTCATCGCGCGTTTCGAAATCGACATCATACTGCTGACCCTCACATACCTCGATAGCTGTTTTACTAAATAGTTTTGCCAGCTCTTGAAACACATGAGGCTCATAGTTTTCGAACAATTGATATGCCATAATAAGCATAGCATCACCAGATAGAATCCCTGTATTGATATCCCATTTCTCATGAACCGTCTCCTGCCCGCGGCGCAACGGCGCATCATCCATTATATCATCATGTACCAATGAGAAATTATGAAACACTTCAATACTTAGTGCGGCATCTAATGCTTTTTTGTAATCGCATTCGAAAATTTCGGCAGTCATCAAGGTCAAAATGGGCCTTAAACGCTTACCCCCAAGTTGCAATATATAATTAATTGGATTGTAAAGTGTTTCAGGTTGTTTTGAGCTTACAAAAGCATCAAGGTGCTTTACAAATACTTCGTGATAGGATTGAATATTTTGCATTGTGCAAAAATAATGTAAATCAATAAACCGAGCACAAGACTTTAACGCAATGTTAAAAAAAGATTAAAACTTAGGAAACTTTTTTTGTTTTTAAAGTTTCCTCACGTATCTTTGCACCTCGTTATGAGAGAAAAAATAATACAAAAATCAACAGAACTCTTTCTTAATCTAGGGTTTAAAAGCGTAACAATGGATGATATAGCCAATGAAATGGGGATATCAAAAAAAACCATTTATGTTCACTTTAGCAATAAAACTAAACTTGTAGAAACCGTCACATTTCATCTTTTTGAGACCATTTGTGATGGCATAGATGACATTTGCGATGCTTCAAACAATCCTATTGAAGAGCTATATGATATAAAAATGTTTGTGATGCATCATTTAAAAAATGAAAAGTCGTCACCTCAATATCAATTAAGAAAATATTATCCTCAAATCTATAGTGCCTTAAAATTCAAACAATTTGAGAAGATGCACGAATCTGTACAAGAAAGTTTGCAGGATGGTGTAAATACAGGGCTTTTTAGAAACACTATCGATGTTGATTTTATTTCTAGAATGTACTTTAATGGAATGACAGGAATTAAAGATCCTGCTATTTTCCCTAATCAAAAATTTTCAATGGAATACTTAATGGAAAGTTATCTTGAATATCACTTAAGAGCTATTGTTACTGATAAAGGATTAACCATATTAAATCAATTTATAACAAAAAATCAATCATAAATAGAATGAAGAACGTTTCACTAACTTTCATACTCTTAAGTTTTTGTTTTGGCTTTGCTCAAAATGACCCTACAACTTTTAGTTTGCAAGAAGCCATAGATTTTGCTTTAGAAAATAATAGGCAAGTTAAAAATGCTCAAAATGATATCGAGGCTGCCAAACAACAAAAATGGGAAACAACAGCAACGGGGTTACCTCAAATTAATGCGAGTGTTGATTATCAGAATTTTTTAAAACAACAAGTATCTTTACTCCCTGCTGCAGCTTTTGATCCTATTGGAGGCATTAGACAACTGGAAGATTATTACGACTTAGATGCGCTTCAAACTCAAGAATTACCAGAAGCTCCTCAAGGTTTTATTCCTGTAACATTTGGTACTAAACAAACAGTTAACGCATCGGCAACTTTAAGTCAGCTTATTTTTGATGGTTCGTACTTAGTTGGATTACAATCTGCAAAAGTGTTTTTAGATATTTCAAAAAATGCTAAAACCAAAACAGATTTAGAAGTACGAAAAGCCGTAATTAATGCTTATGGTAATGTTCTTCTCGCGCAAGAAAGTGTGAGCATCCTTGAGAGCAATATCGCTGTGCTTGAAAAAAACCTTTACGAAACTCAAAAAATCTACGAAAATGGATTGGGAGAAGAAGAAAATGTCGAGCAATTGCAAATTACACTTTCTGGTGTAAGAAGTAATCTTAATAATACCAATAGATTAAAAACTTTAGCTCTACAAATGCTAAATATTACACTCGGATTAGACATTTATAATGGTACATTATTAACTGACACATTAGAAACACTTTCTGCAGATCAACTATCAATAAACCTATTGAGCGCCGACGACAACGTTCAAAACACCATTGACTACATGATTGCAGCTAATGATAAAACCTCAAAAGAACTCCTTGTAAAACTTGAAAAAAGTAAGGCATTACCAAACCTTAGTGGATTTCTTACTGGAGGCTATAATGGAAATAGCGATTCTTTCACATTTCTAAAAAGTAATCAGCAATGGTTTGGATCAGCATTGGTTGGCGTAAGCCTTAACATTCCAATTTTTAGTTCTGGAAAACGTAGCGCTGCCACCCAACGTGCTAAAATAAATCTCGTAAAAGCTGAAACCGAACTTGAAGAAACCGAGCAGAAAATTAAACTTCAAATCGCATCGGCAAAAAGTAATTACGAATTTGCTATTGAAGATTATGAAAATAAAAAACAAAACCTTGCATTAGCAGAACGTATTGAACGTAAAAATCAAACCAAGTTTTTCGAAGGTATTGGTTCAAGTTTCGAACTACGCCAAGCTCAAACACAATTGTATGCGGCACAACAGGAATTACTTCAAGCCATGCTTGATGTTATTAATTCTAAAGCCGAATTAGAAACTGTACTCAATTCACCAATCAACAATTAAACACCATTTCAAATGAAACATATTATAACTTTATCATTAATCGCTCTTGTTTTAGTTTCCTGCGGAAACGATAATACGCAAAGTGTAGAAGATATTATTGCTTCTAATGACTTAGAGCAAATTCGTAAAAAGAAAACCGAATTAGATGCTGAGCAGCAAGCACTGGCTGAACAATTAAAGCAATTGAGTTCTAAAATTAAAGAGCTAGATCCACAAGAGAAAATTCCTTTAATTACCACATTTCCAGCTAAAGAAAGTGTTTTTGAACATTACGTAGAATTACAAGGAAATGTAGATACGAAGAAAAACTTAGTTATTTATCCTGAGTACTCTGGTGTGATGACTAATGTATTTGTAAAAGAAGGTCAAAATGTATCTAAAGGGCAAACACTAGCAAAAATTGACGATGGTGGGTTAAGTCAGCAAGTTGCTCAATTACAAATTCAGACAGACTTAGCCAAAACAACTTTCGAAAGGCAAAAGCGTCTTTGGGATCAAAACATAGGTAGTGAAATTCAATTTCTTCAGGCAAAGTCCAACTATGAAGCACAGCAAAAGGCTGTTAATCAATTACAGCAACAGGTAGCAAGAACAGTGGTTAAAGCCCCTTTTTCAGGAACTATTGATGACGTTATTACTGAACAAGGTAGTGTTGTTGCTCCTGGACAATCGCAATTATTTAGAATAGTGAATTTAGATAATATGTATATAGAAACTGATGTTCCAGAAAGTTACATTACCAATGTTACTGAAGGCAAAACAGTTGAAGTTGAGTTTCCAGTTCTTGGAATTAGTATGGAAGCAAAAGTACGTCAGGCAGGAAGTTTTATCAATCCTGCTAATCGAACGTTTAAAGTCGAAGTGTCAATTCCAAACAAAGACAAAAACATCAAACCTAATCTTACAGCAAAACTAAAAATTAACGATTACACGAATGAGAAGGCGATATTAATTCCATTGAGCATTATTTCTGAAAATGCCGAAGGACAACAATATGTATATACCATTACCGATAAGTCTGGAAACAAAGCCACTGCCAAACGTGCTATTATTGAAACAGGTAAAACACAAGGTGATTATATAGAGGTACTTTCTGGATTATCCAATTCAGATGAAATTATTCAAGAAGGTGCAAGAAGCGTAAAGGATGGTCAAGAAGTTAAGATTCTTAACCTAGAAACCAATGATTCTACTAACGACTAAAGCTTAGAAACTAATGAGCAAAAAAGACAAAAAGAAGAAAAAAGTAGATAAGGAATTTATACTATCCTCGTGGGCCATTAACAACAAAACCACGATGTATGTTCTAATTACGCTTATCCTAATATTAGGAACAGGTGCTTACTTTAGTATGCCTCGTGAGAATTTCCCAGAGATTAAAGAAACGAAAATTTATATTAGTTCTGTCTATCCAGGAAACACAGCAGAAGACATCGAAAAATTAATTACAGATCCTATTGAAGATCAACTAAAAACGGTGAGCAATGTTGTTGAAATCACCTCAACATCCCAAGAAGATTACTCTATTGTTATCGTTGAATTTGATGAAAATATTTCGGTAGAAGCTGCTAAGCAAAAAGTAAAAGACGAGGTAGATTCAGAAACGGCGAGTGAAGATTGGCCAACCTTTAATGGTGCCAAGGTAGAGCCTAATGTATTTGATTTGAGTATGTCTGAGGAAATTCCAATTCTCAACATTAATATATCTGGAGACTATCCCGTAGATGTTCTTAAATCATTTGGCGAATATCTTGAAGATGAAATTGAAAGTTTGCAAGAAATCAAACAAGTTGATATTAGAGGTGCTCAAGATAAAGAAGTTGAAGTTGCCGTAGACATTTATAAAATGATGGCCGCTCAAGTTAGTTTTAATGATATTATCAATACGATTAGCAATGAGAATATGACCATGTCTGCAGGTAATTTAATTTCAAGCGGACAACGTCGTACGATTAGAATTTTAGGAGAAATTGAAGATCCAAAAGAGCTAGAAGACTTTGTTGTTAAAAGCGAACGAAACAACCCTATTTATCTTAAAGACATTGCTAAAGTTACTTTTAAAGATGAAGATAAAACGACCTACGCCAGAGAATTTGGTGACCCAGTAGTAATGCTTGATGTAAAAAAACGTGCTGGAAAAAACATGGTTGATGCTGCCGAAAAAATTCAAGTGATGGTAGACGATGCTATTACTAATGTTTTTCCTCCAGACTTAAAAGTGACGATTGCTAATGATCAATCTGAAAAAACAATAGGTCAAGTAGATGATTTGGTAAACAATATCATATTCGGAATCATTCTAGTGGTCACGGTTTTAATGTTCTTTTTAGGGTTTAAGAATGCATTATTTGTTGGGTTCGCCATCCCTATGTCCATGTTCATGTCCTTAATGATTTTAAATCTCATGGGATATACCATGAACACTATGATCTTATTTGGATTAATCATGGGACTAGGAATGTTAGTAGATAATGGAATTGTGGTTGTAGAAAATGTCTATCGTCTAATGGAGAAAGAAGGCATGAGCCGAATAGAAGCTGCCAAAAAAGGTATTGGTGAAATTGCATTCCCAATTATCATCTCTACGTTAACAACGGTTGCCGCTTTTGTACCATTAGGACTTTGGCCTGGTGTTATGGGACAGTTTATGCAATATTTCCCCATAACCCTCTCTGTTGTTTTAGGATCATCATTATTTGTTGCTATTTTCTTTAATTCGGTATTAGTATCAAGGTATATGACCATTGAAGACAAAGAAATGCCTATAAAACAAATTATTAAAGTGTCGTTAATTCTAGCTGTAATAGGCTTATTAATTATTGTGTTTGGAGGTGCTTATCGCGGACTAGGAACTGTAATGGTATTTACTTCAATCATGTTATGGGCTTATCGCTTATTTCTTAGGAAATGGGCAAATAATTTCCAGTCTAGAACACTTCCTAAATGGGAACGTTTTTATGAAAAAATATTACGCGGAGCCTTAGGCAGAAAACGTCCAATTTTTATCACTATCGGAACTGTTGTGCTATTATTCATTGCTTTTGGAAGTTTTGGTGCTTCTGTAGTTAGCCAACGTACTAAGGTGGAGTTCTTCCCAGACAATACACCAAATCAAATTATTGTTTATATAGAATATCCAGAAGGAACAGACATTAAAAAAACCAATGCCATCACCAATGATATTGAACAACGCGTTTACAATATCATCAATGAAGATTCTTATTTGCATGGTGGTTATAATTTCTTAACCGAAAGTGCCGTATCTCAAGTTGGTGAAGGTGCAGGAAATCCACAAACAGATGGAGGATCTGCGGCCGAAATGCCTCATCGCGGTAAGATCACTGCTACTATGCGTGAGTACAAATACAGAGAAGGCGCCGATAGTAATGACCTATTGAAAAAAGTTCAAGATGATTTAGATGGTATATATCCTGGAGTAGCCATTTCAGTAGAGAAAGATGCTGTTGGTCCACCTGCTGGATATCCAATTAATATTGAGTTAGAAGGTAAGGATTATGAAGAACTTATAGCTACTGCCGAAAAAATGAAAGACTTTATCAATACTAAAAATATTCAAGGTATTGAGGAATTAAAAATTGATGTTAATAGATCTAAGCCATCTATGCAAGTTAATGTAGATCGTAAAAAAGCAGGAGAGCTTGGTATTACATCGGGACAAGTAGGGCAACAACTGCGTAATGCGATTTTTGGAGCTAAGGCAGGGATTTATAAGGAAGATGGTGATGACTACGATATTTATGTGCGCTTTAATGAGGAAAACCGCTATAACAAAAGTGCTATTTTCAATCAGAAAATTACGTTTAGAGACATGGCTTCAGGTCAAATTAAGGAAGTCCCTGTATCTGCTGTAGCAAGCCAAAGTAATTCTTCTGGGTTTAGCGCCATAAAACACAAAGATGTGAAACGCGTCGTGACGGTTTATTCTGCTTTGGCAGCTGGTTATACTGATGCAGGTGCTATTGTAGCCAAAATTCAAAATGAGATGACCTCTTTTGTTGACAAGCCTGATGATGTTAAAATTGATTACACTGGTCAAATAGAAGAGCAGAATAAGCAAATGGCGTTTCTAATGTCGGCCTTTTTTATCGGTCTTGGTCTTATCTTCTTTTTGCTCATATTTCAGTTTAACTCTGTATCGAAACCGGGTATTATTATGCTGGCGATTTTCTTGAGTCTTATAGGTGTATTTGGCGGATTAATTATTACTGGTAAAGCCTTTGTTATTATGATGACCATGATGGGAATCATATCTCTCGCAGGTATTGTTGTAAATAATGGTGTAGTACTATTAGATTATACCCAGTTATTAGTAGATAGAAAAAAGATCAAACGAAAATTAGATGACGATGATTATTTGGCGAAAGACGATTTATTAGATGCTATTGTTAAAGGAGGAAAGGCACGTTTACGTCCAGTGCTATTAACAGCCATTACTACGATTTTAGGATTAATACCACTAGCTACGGGTTTAAATATTAATTTCTTTACACTATTTAGTGAGTTTAACCCTAACATCTATGTTGGTGGTGATAACGTCATATTTTGGGGACCTCTAGCATGGACCGTAATATATGGATTATTTATAGCGACCTTCTTAACACTTATTGTGGTTCCTATTTTATTTTATTTAGTGACAAGATTAAAAATGTGGATGAAAGGCGTAAGCCCTGTAGAAGAAACTGATATTATAGAATCAGAAACATTTAATATGGATAAAAGACTTGAAGGGCAAGTCTAACAATATACATTTGACCTATGTGTCAATGTACAATAAACCTTTTTAGGGAATTAGAAAAGGTTTGATTAATAGCGAAAAAGCCTCAACATAATGTTGAGGCTTTTGATTTAACTACTCTATAATTACCTATTCATTTTCAGCAAATGGTGTAGGGAATGCGTCAATTACATTGTCACCAGGTCTATCCAGTTCAATATAAGTATCATTTAATCTATTTAATCTTCTAAGATCAATCCATCGATGACCTTCAGCTAGAAGTGAATAACGTCTTTGTCTTAAAACTTCTTCTAATAGTTCATTATCATCGGTTTGACTTCCAGCATAATCACCTAAGCCAGCCGCATTTCTAACTCTATTAATTGCCACAACAGTTTCACTGTTATTTGTTCCAATATTAGCTTCAGCATAAATCAAAATAAGCTCTTCATTTCTAATGAGATATACAGGGTCCACATTGCTATCATAAACAGCTATTTGATAATCGGCAGAAAGGCCGTCAAACATGGTTCCTCCAGGAAGCTCAATAGATTTTTCTGTAACTCTAGTATCACCAGCTTCTGCATCGGCAATCCACGAATCTAAGACCATAAACTCCTGTCCAGACTGACCAGGAACATGAAACTGCGCATTAAGGATATCATTTCCAGTTAATCCAAAAATGTGAGCAGGACCAAGATATAAATCTCCATTAATGTCAAAAAACGACTCGGCAAGTAACGAAAGTACTAACGAATTATTGCCTTGATATAATGCTACTCTGGCAGCAACAGCTCTATTAAATTGTCTGTAAGTTGTTGTAGTATTAAAATCTGTAAAGCCTGCACTAATGCTAAAATCAAAATTTCCAGAAGCATTCATTAAATCAGTGTTTGCTTCATTTAATAAACTCATAATTCCTGCCAGTGCTTCTGTATAACCTACAAAAGGTCCTAAATTATCAGGATCGGCAACATCAAGGCGAATTCCATTTGTATACTGTCTATTAGCTACCATTAATAACGAATATGCCTTTAATGTTTTTGCATATCCATAATAACTATTCTTAACATCATCTGTAAATCCTGCGGAAGAATTTTCAACAGCTTCAATCAATATATTGGCCGATTTTACTGCTTTATACCACGCTGCATATGCTCTTGTAGTTAAAAACCCATTATTGTCTAATGGTCCTTTTAAAAGCTCTCCTGTATAACGAGGATCTACACCTGTTAAATCATAGTATTCTCTTCCAAGAATACTTACTGTATCATAATGAAACGCTAAATCATTTCTCATTATCGCTTCGAGTCCTGAAGCCAATAGCTGAACATCAGCCTGGCTAGATCCATTTCCAAAACTTTCCACTGTAGGGGCGTTTGGATTTTGTATTTCATCTAAATCACAACCAGCAAAAGAAAAGGCTAGTGCAAAAAAGATCATTTTTATTATTCTATTTTTCATAATATTATTTTTTTAGAAAGTGACATTTAAATGAAAGTTTACAAATTTAGATGTTGGATAAGGTGTAACCTCAACATTATTTCCAAGGACATTGTTTCCAAAATTAGAAACCTCAGGATCATAACTATTATAATCAAAGATATTAATGAGGTTTCGTCCAGAAACGCCTACTCTAATTTGACTTGCATACTTAATTAAATCATTTGGTAATGTATAAAATACTCCAATTTCTCTTAATTTTAAATAACCAGCGTCTTCGATTACTGGATCTGGATTAACAAAGGCTTGACTAGCTCTATAATCTCCATTATTTAACTGACCACTAGGATCTAAACCGGTGTCATTGTAATCCCATGTTGTTCCAGCTAAATCATATAATAAGGTTGTTAGATTGATATTGTCACCTCCTTTTTTCCAATGCCATAAAAATGTAAAATCGAAATTTTTATAATTTATTTCATTAAACCATGACATTTGAAAATCTGGCTCTGCATTCCCATAAACGAAGAAACCATCTCCTTCAGGATCTCTAGCTGCAATCTCTTCTGGCGTAAAAGCTGTAGCGTCATAAGTACCTACAATTTGTGTTGCGCTTTTTCCTTCTTGAATTAAGAAGGTTCCTAAAGATGCGGCAAATCCACCTGTAGTAAATGCAGGAACATCAAGACGTGTTACTTCAGACTTATTTTTCCACCATTTTAAACTTGCATTCCAAGTGAAATTTTCTTTTTCCATAACTGTAGCATTTAAACCAAGCTCAATACCTTTATTTTCTAACTCACCACCATTTACCACTTCAGTTGTAAAACCTGAAGATGGTGGGGCTTGTGCTTGAATCAACAGATCGTCAATTTTCTTATTATAGAATGAGATTTCAAAATTTAAACGATTATCTAGTAACCCAAAATCAAGACCGTATTCTAATTCTGCTTGGCGTTCTGGGCCAATATTAGGATTCCCTCTCAAATTCCCTGGGCTTAAACCAGATTGACCTCCAATAAATTGTGGATTCATTAATGTAAATCGGTCATTAAAGTTTGAAAATCTTCCAGATTCACCATAGGCTATTCTTGGTTTTAGGTAAGACACTTCATCTATATTCCAGAAATCAAATTTGTGCAGATTCACAGCTAAATTAGCTTTTGGATAATAGTACATTTTATTAGCGTCTCCATTGTTTGTTGACTTATCACCTCTAATACCAATGGTTCCTATAATTTGATCATTATAATTAATTTCCTCTTGAGCGAAGAATCCTGTATCCTTTTGAGGTCGAATTACTTGTTGTGTTGACACATTAGTTGATTGTCCTAAATTAGTTTGAGAACCATTTAATCCCGAAGCAATTGTGATCACAGTATTACGATCGAAGTCTTGGTAAAAACTACCTAACTGTGTTGTAAAACTTAAGCCGTTATCCAAATCAAAATTATGAACCAAGAACGCCGACAAGTTGTAATTTGTATTAATCGTTGTTCCAGAAATTGCCACACCTCCTAAAGATGTTGGTGATGCAAAATAAGATAATGCTCTAGGAAAAATACTGGTTGTTCTCAATGTATATTGGTCAAAACCACCTTCTAACACAAGTTTTAATCTGTGTTGATCTGTTGTCCATAACTTAATGTTCGACTTAGCACTTCCAATAAATCTATTTACTTCCTCTCTATTTGTGGTTAAAGCCACAGTCTCGAGAACATTTGAACCTGCACCACCTTGAGGATAAACACCATTAACTGGCGACAAATCTTCCCATGGATAAGTAAACGCTAACGCATATCCTATTGTTCTGTTGGCATTACCATTATTAAAGAACCCTCTATCGGCTTTCGAATTAATATAATTTGATGTTACATAAATATCTAACCAATCATTAAATCGTTGTCCGACATTAAGACGTACTGAACTTTTTGTATAACCAGTATTGTCAACCAAACCTGGTTCATCTCTATGGGTAGCACCTAAAAAATAATCTGTATTATCTTTAGCTCCAGATGTTGAAAACCTTGTTGTTGAAGATACTCTAGTATGATCAAAAAGTAATGCTTCATAATCTGTAAGCGTTGGGTTACTTGGTCCACCTAATGCAGTAATTTGAGCTTGAGTATAGTCTCTCAATCCTAATAATTGTGTTGGGCTTCTTAAACCTACAACCTGTGAAAATTGTACACTCGGCTTTCCTTGCTTTCCTCGTTTTGTTTTGATGATAACAACACCACCAGCAGCTCGAGACCCATAAATAGCGGCAGCCGAAGCTCCTTTTAAGATTTCAACGCTTTCAATATCTTCTGGATCTATATCAGCAATCCTGTTAGATGCATCATCTTGGTTAGATGATGGGTTACCACCACCAGCAGCCTGACTTACAATATTATTTCCTAACCCAATCGATGAGTTATCTACATAAACACCATCTACAACAAATAGCGGTTGCTGATCTCCAAAGATTGAAGTAACACCTCTAAGTCTCATTGAAATACCACCACCTGGAGCTCCAGAATTTGCTTTAATTTCTGCTCCATTAAATTTACCATAGAGCGCTCCGTCTAAGCCGGATTGCACAGTAACACCAGTAAGATCCGCTGCAGAAATTGATGCAACAGCATTGGCAGAATTAGATCTCTTCGTAGACGATGCTAAACCTGTAACAACAATCTCGTTTAAGGCCGTTGCAGATTCTTTAAGAGTAACGTTAACGACTCCCGGTTCGGTTACAACTTCTTCCATAGTTTCAAAACCTAAAGAAGAAATAACAAGTGTAGCTGGAAAACTATCAACGTTAATTGAGAAGTTTCCATCAAAATCTGTAGTTGCACCTGTAGAGGTCCCTTTTATGATGACATTAGCACCAGGCAAAGGTTGATTTGTAGCCCCATCCATTATTTTACCCGTAACATTCTGACTGAAAGTCAGGAGCGGAATAAAAAGAAAAGAAAAAAGAAGCAACTTTAATGATAAAGTGTAGTTCATAATGTTAATTTTTTGAATTAGTCATGTTAAATATCTTAATAAAAACTTAATAAATTCACAAATATTGTTAAAAAGATGTAAAAATAATGTTGTTTGAATTCTTTAAAAATTAATTTCTTAAACCAGAAATTGCCACGAAACATAGAAATAAACATATTAACTTGTTAAATTTGCATTTCAATTTTTTACTATGTACAGAAGTCATAATTGTGGTGAATTAAGAGCATCGCATATCAATACAGAAGTTACACTTTCAGGCTGGGTTCAGCGCGTTAAAGATTTAGGAGCAATTAACTGGGTTGTTGTTAGAGACCGTTATGGGTTGACACAACTTGTATTTGATGAAGAACGAACAGCAAAAGCACTTTTAGAACAATCTCAAAAACTTGGAAGAGAATTTGTAATTCAAGTTAAAGGAAAGGTTATCGAACGTGAATCTAAGAATCCTAATATGCCAACTGGTGATATTGAAATTTTAGTAGACCACTTATTAATTCTAAATGAGTCACAATTACCACCTTTTACTATTGAAGATAACACTGATGGTGGCGAAGAATTACGTATGAAATATCGCTATTTGGATATTCGTCGTAATCCCGTAAAAAACAGCTTAATCTTTAGGCATAAAGTCACTCAAGAAGTACGAAACTATTTATCTAATGAAGGGTTTATAGAAGTTGAAACACCTTACCTAATTAAATCCACACCAGAAGGTGCTCGTGATTTTGTAGTCCCTTCTCGAATGAACGAAGGACAATTTTACGCTTTACCTCAATCTCCACAAACCTTTAAACAGCTGTTAATGGTTGGAGGTATGGACAAATACTTCCAAATTGTAAAATGCTTTAGAGACGAAGATTTACGTGCCGACAGACAACCTGAGTTTACTCAAATTGACTGCGAGATGGCCTTTATTGAACAAGAAGATATTTTAAACGCTTTTGAAGGATTAACTCGCCATCTTCTTAAAGAGATTAATGGTGTTGAAATTGAAAAATTTCCTAGAATGTTGTACGACGATGCGATGCGTCTCTATGGAAATGATAAACCAGACATTCGTTTCGGGATGGAATTTGGAGAACTTAATAAGGTAGCTCAACATAAAGATTTCAATGTTTTTAATTCGGCCGAACTTGTAGTAGGAATTGCGGTTCCTGGAGGAAACAGCCACACAAGAAAAGAGATTGACAAATTAATTGATTGGGTGAAACGTCCTCAAGTTGGCGCCCTAGGAATGGTATATTGCCGATGTAATGAAGATGGAACTTATAAATCTTCGGTAGATAAATTTTACGATCAAGATGATTTGGCAAAATGGGCCGAAGCTACTGGAGCAAAACCTGGAGACTTAATTTGTATACTTTCAGGACATACGAACAAAGTAAGAGCACAATTAAGTGCTTTACGTATGGAACTTGCAGAACGTTTGGGTTTACGTAAACCTGATGAGTTTGCACCACTTTGGGTTATGGATTTCCCGCTTTTAGAATGGGATGAAGATACAGAACGTTACCACGCTATGCATCATCCATTTACCTCGCCTAAACCAGGACAGCTTGAGTTACTCAAAACAAATCCAGGTGATGTTAAAGCTAATGCCTATGACTTAGTTTTAAACGGAAATGAAATTGGTGGTGGATCTATTCGTATTCATGACAAAGAAACTCAAGCATTAATGTTTGATTATTTAGGATTCACACCTGAAGAAGCAAAAGCTCAGTTTGGATTCTTAATGGATGCTTTTCAATATGGCGCACCTCCACATGGTGGTTTAGCTTTTGGACTGGACAGATTGGTAGCCATACTTGGCGGACAAGAAACAATTAGAGATTTTATTGCTTTCCCAAAAAATAACAATGGTCGAGATGTCATGATTGATGCGCCTGCACCAATTGATGATGAGCAATTAACTGAATTGAGTTTAAAACTCAACTTAAAATCATAAATTAAAAATCCTGCTTCATGCAGGATTTTTTAGTAGATTTAATCTATGCCAATCCAAAACCTAATAAAGCGCTTACTCATTTTGCGATACAAATACATTTCGCAAAAAAACTTCGTGTTTTTATTAGCTATTCTTATTGGCTTATTATCTGGGTTGGTATCTGTAACTATTAAAAATATCACATATGGTATTGAGTGGTTGTTGGAAAAGGGCATCATAGAATCTCAAAATGGAATCTATTTTATTTTACCTGTCATTGGTCTTTGGCTCGTATACTTATTCGCCAAGTATGTTTCAAAACGACCAGTAGAACATGCTATTCCGAGTATCTTGTTTTCCTTATCCAAGAAGAACGGATTACTAAAGCGGAGTAAAATGTACCTCCCTCTAATTACTGCACCAATAACCGCTGGTTTTGGTGGATCGGTTGGATTATTAGGTCCCGCAATTGCATCGGCATCGGCAGTGAGCTCAAATATTGGACGATTATTTCATGTGGATAGAAAAACAAGAACCTTACTCATTGGTTGCGCAGCAGCCGGCGCCATTGCCTCTATTTTCCAATCCCCAATTGCCGCCATTATTTTTGCGGTAGAAGTGTTTAGCCTCGATCTTACCTTCGCTTCCTTATTACCGCTTTTAATTGCTTCCGTATCATCCGTATTAACATCATATTTTTTTCTTGGAAACGGCGTGCTATTCAACTATAATGTTTCAACAACATTCGCCCTAAGGGATACATTATTTTTTATCATTCTTGGTATAGGAACCGGAGTTGCTTCAATCTACTTCTCTAAAATTTATTTTGCCGTTTACAAGTTTTTTGAACGTTTTAAAACAAGCGGTCAAAAACTCATTGTTGGTGGTTTAGCTATTGGAGTGATGCTTTATTTTATTCCTCCACTTTATGGGGAGGGTTTTGGTTTTATTAAAGATTTACTAGACGGCAATCATTTACATGCTTTAGGGAAAACGCCATTTGATGATTATTTAGACAATATTTGGGTCGTTATCGCATTGCTTATTGGTATTACTGTTTTTAAGGCTGTAGCCATGACCACTACTTTTGCCGCTGGCGGCGCAGGTGGTATTATTATTCCAACAATGGTTATGGGAAGCGCACTAGGTAATGTCGTTGCAAAAATCATCAACAATATAGGTTTTGGTTTTCAGGTATCTGAATCAAATTTCACGCTTATAGGCATGGCAGGATTAATAGCAGGAGTGCTACATGCACCTTTAACTGCTATCTTTTTAATTGCTGAAATCACAGGTGGTTATCAATTGTTCGTTCCATTAATGATTACCGTTTCCATGTCGTTCATTATTACTAAAAATGCCGTAGATCACACTATTTACACAAAGGAACTTGCCGAAAAAGGAGCGCTTCTTACACATAATAAAGACCAATCGGTATTAACCTTAATGAAATTAGATAGTGTTATCGAAAAAGACTTTACAATTCTAAATCCTGAAATGTCTCTAGGTGAGATGCTCCATCAAGGTGTTGCTAAATCGAGTCGAAATTTATTTCCTGTAGTAGATGAAAACCACTATTTAGTAGGTATTATTTTACTAGACGATATTAGAACTGTCATGTTTGACCAATCCCTTTATGAAACCACTTCGGTAGAAACATTTATGCACAATCCGCCAGACTATATTTACTACGAAAGTGATTCTATGAAAGATGTAATGCGTAAATTTCAAGATAGTAGTGCTTGGAATCTCCCAGTAATTAAAGCGGGTAGTTATTTCGGATTTGTATCAAAATCTAAACTATTAACAGCATACAGGCGAGAATTAATTAATTTTACGTCTTAATTCATAAAATGGTATTTTCCAAAACCACATTCTGATGAAATATATTATTCTTATTGCATTTTTAGCCTCAGCTGCCAGCATTATTTGTGGCTTTCTTATAGATGTTGAGTACTCTCAAAAGCTCATAGGCTTTGGTGTTATTGGGCTTTTTGCCGTGGTCTTTCCACTTTTTGGATATTACAGATGGAAAGGTAAAGACATAAAAGACTACATGTTAACGCAGGAAAACCTTGATAAAATGCGTGAAAACCAGAAAGATAAAAAGTACTAAACAATCTTTTTTTTAACTGTTTAATTTTCAATATTTTAAAAAATTGCAATTAATTAATGCATTGCATTATTATTAGCCTTACATTTGCATCTTAATTAATATATTTTTTTTACAATGACTGGAACAGTTAAATTTTTTAATGATTCAAAAGGATTTGGATTCATTACCAACGAAGAAACAGGAAAAGACATTTTCGTACACGTATCAAACCTTAACGGTGTTGAAATTCGTGAAGGCGATAATGTAGAGTACACTGAAGAAGAAGGAAGAAAAGGAATGGTTGCGGCTAACGTACAAGTTCTTTAAGAAGATATACTTTATATTACAGTTTCAACGTCTAACGAAAGTTAGGCGTTTTTTTTATTGAATTTCCAAATTAATTTCGGTGTCCCACCAACGTCCTGTTCTATTATTCACAAAAAGACTACGCATTGCTTTTTCCGTTTTATAAATGCTTTTAGTATCTATTGTTTCTATTTCCAACGAACGTATTGATTTCACCAATGTATTGACTTCATCATCTGACCACGTTCCTATTCCGAAGTCCATATCATACGTTTCATTTGGCTTTAAATATACAATTAGAGAATCTCCAGTTACATCATCTTTTAATAATCTATTCTCAAAGGTTTCGTTGAAGTGAAACGATATCTTAGCCTCAGATTCGGTTGTATTGATAAGAAATATATTATGTGGAGGGTCACAACTGGATAGCAGTACAAATATTAAAACCACCATCACAGATCTAAATAAATGATTACTAATTTTCATAATGTGTTTAACTATTAATTCAAATTTCGTCTTTGAATGAAAAAGCGCTTCAATAATGCAGAAGCCTCATCGGCAAGCACACCTCCAACCATTTTTGTTTTAGGATGTAGTTTCGTTTTTAAATGAATACAACCTCGTTCTTCATCTCTGGTTCCATAAACAATCTTTGAAATCTGACTCCAATACAAAGCCCCTGCACACATTTGGCAAGGCTCTAACGTAACATACAAGGTACAATTGGTCAAGTATTTTCCTCCTAAAAAATTAGCAGCTGCAGTAATGGCTTGCATTTCGGCATGTGCGGTAACATCATTTAAAAGCTCAGTTAAATTATGTGCTCTAGCAATAATTCGATCATTAATTACGACTACAGCACCTACAGGAATTTCACCTTTTTCAAAAGCATCTTCAGCCTCTTGCAAGGCTTTTTTCATAAAATAGGTGTCATCAAACGGGTTTTCCATAGTTGTAAAAATACAATTCTAAATGTTTTTTCTGAAAGTCGGCAAGAATTTTGATGCTATTCTAGAAATCACTCAACTATGAAACCACGTTACACAATCTCAATTCCTAAGCCCTGTCATGAAAACTGGTCTGAAATGACGCCTAATGAAAAAGGACGTTTTTGTCAATCCTGCTCTAAAACAGTTGTTGATTTCACCAAAATGAACACCAACGAAGTTCAAGAATTTATTCATGAGCATAAACATCAGAGGATTTGCGGACATATTAGACAAAATCAGTTAGATGCTGTTAATTTGCAAATTTCAGAAACCGTATTTGAGCAAACTATGAGTTTCCATAAGCTATTTTTATTGGCCTTGTTATTAGCCATGGGAACATCACTCTTTAGTTGTTCTGATGATAATGGACAAGCCAAAAAGATAGAGAGTGTGGAGATTATTAAAACCGCTATAGATTCAACTGCTTTTGAAGCCAAAACACAAGTTGACTCTACAGCATCTGTTTGTTCAACAAAAGAAAAACAAGTAGATAGCATCGCAGAAAAAATACCGCCTCCACCGCCTCCTATTTCTACACCTACAGGTATTGTAATCGTTGAAGGTGATGTAGACATTGTAGACACGAGTTACCCTTTAACATGGTATACTGTTGATGAAAAACCAAATTTCATTGATGCACCTAAAAACCTTCCAAAGAAAGATATCAAAGCCTATTTTAATACACGTATGAGAGCATTTGTTTTAGAACATTTCAATATAAAAACAGCAACTAACCTTGGTTTAACTGGAAGACAACGGATCTATATTAAATTTACAATTGATGCGCATGGTAATGTTAAAGATATTGACACCAGAGCTCCACATCCTTTATTAGACGAAGAGGCCAAACGCGTTATTGGTTTATTACCAAAGTTTAGTCCAGCAAAATATGATGGTGAGCCCGTTGCGGTTGCTTATAATTTACCTATTGCTTTTAATATGGAAGACTGATTAATTCTCGTATTTTTGTATTGTGCAAAAACGACTATTAGACCATATTAATCTCCCTAAAGACTTAAGGCAATTACAGCCAAATGACTTACCTCAACTCGCCAAAGAGTTACGTGAGTTTATTATCAATATTGTGGCCACAAAAGAAGGTCATTTAGGCGCCAGTCTTGGTGTGGTAGAGTTAACTTTGGCCTTGCATTATGTATTCAACACGCCTGACGATTTACTCATTTGGGATGTTGGACATCAAGCCTACGGACATAAAATACTTACTGGGCGACAAGATATATTTCACACCAATAGACAAGAAGGTGGTATTAGCGGTTTTCCAAAACGTGCAGAGAGTGCGTACGACACCTTTGGTGTTGGGCACTCATCAACCTCAATTTCTGCTGCCTTAGGTATGGCTATTGCCTCACAACTTAAAGGCGAAGACAAACACCATATCGCTGTAATTGGTGATGCTTCTATTGCCAGCGGAATGGCTTTTGAAGGACTTAACCACGCTGGTGTAACTGACACCAATTTGTTGGTGATTTTGAACGATAATGCCATTGGAATCGACCCAAGCGTTGGTGCTTTGAAACAATATTTAACCAATGTAAAAAAAGGAAAAGAGAAGCAAGACAATATTTTTGAAGCCTTAAATTTTGATTACTCAGGTCCTATTGATGGTCATGATTTTAAAGCGCTTATTTCGGAATTAGAACGTTTGAAATTGGTTAAAGGACCTAAGTTTTTGCATGTCATTACCACCAAAGGTAAAGGCTTAAAACAAGCCGAAGACGACCAAGTTAAATATCACGCACCGGGAAAATTCAACCCAGGTACGGGAGAGGTATATGCTAAATCTGCCTCTAGGCAGCAAGCCCCAAAATTTCAAGATGTTTTTGGACATACCATAGTCGAACTAGCTGTGAAGAATAAAAACATAGTTGGTATCACACCCGCTATGCCCACAGGAAGTTCCTTAAAATTTATGATGGAGCAAATTCCAGAGCGTGCCTTTGATGTTGGTATTGCCGAGCAACATGCTGTGACCTTAGCGGCAGGAATGGCAACCCAAGGATTGATTCCGTTTTGCAACATCTATTCTACATTTTTACAACGTGCCTACGATCAAGTCATTCATGATGTTGCGCTACAAAACCTTCCAGTTATTTTCTGTTTGGATCGCTCAGGATTGGTAGGTGAAGATGGGGCAACACATCATGGCGTATTCGATTTAGCCTATTTGAGATGCATTCCCAATTTGATCATTTTTGCTCCAAGACATGAAGTTGAATTACGAAACATCATGTTTACTGCCCAATTAGGATTAGACCACCCTATTGCCATTAGATATCCAAGAGGTCGTGGTCGTATTATTGATTGGCAACAGCCTTTTTCAGAAATTAAAATTGGTAAAGCTATTCAGCTCAAAGAAGGCCATTATCTAGCAGTTCTAACTATTGGATCAATCTCATCAATTGTGGAAGATGCCATCGATTCTTGTACAAACAATGACCATATATCTCATTACGATATGCGTTTTGTTAAACCATTAGATGAAACCTTACTACACCACATGTTTAAAACATATGATCATATAATCACCGTCGAAGATGGTACGATAATTGGCGGATTTGGAAGTGCTATTTTGGAATTTGCTTCAAAAAACAACTACGCTACACCTATAAAAACATTAGGAATACCAGATCGTTTTATTGAACATGCTTCTATAAAACAACAACATCAATCTTTAAAGATTGATGCCGATAGTTTAAGTCTTTTGTTTAGCTCTATTGCTCCTCTTGGTCTGTAGTAGCAATATCTGGCTGCTCATTCACGTCGTAAACCTGAACATTGGGTTGTTGTGGTTCATGATTACCATTACTAGTAATATCATCAATCATTAACAAAAACGCTAGTGTTACGAAAAAAATCACTGCAGCTCCAAGAATATTCTTTTTCATCTGTGTAGGTTTAAAAGATTAGGTTAAACAAATATAGTTATTTATCGTTAAAATACAAATTTAATCGATGAAATGCATAAAATAAAAAGAGAACTCTACAAAGTTCCCTTCTGTATCTCTCTCAAAGATCATACTTATTTTGTGAGTATTTATTTACTTAAGTGAATAATTATCAACACTAATATCAACAAAACACAGCGTCTATTCTGTATTATTACTAACACTCTATATTACAGATGATTCCCTGTCAATTTTTGATAAGTAAGCATTGCATTACTATCAGACATTTTAGAAACATAAAAACAAACAGACAGCAAACTATCATAAAGATTATCTTTTTCGATATCAACATGATGTTTTAATGATTTTAAAATCAGCTTGTCAAAATTAGATGTTTCACCTTTTAAGTTATGGACCACAGCTTTAGTAAATACTTGGAGTAATTCATTTATAACTTTATAACCTACAATTTCTTTATCGATAACCTCTGTAGATTGATATACATTACTAATACTTAAGGTAATAATGTCTTTTATTTGTGCTTCGTATGCGCTGTAATCTATAAGTGCTTTAGAAAATTCTCCAGATAAAATAGAGTTTTCATGTTCCATAAAAATATCTACGGCCTCACTAATAAGGGTATTGATAGCTAATGAACGTAAGTAACTTAACCTGTCTTGGGTGCTTTCTAATGCATTATAGGTTTTTGTTTGAATAGAATCTCTAACTAAATTGATTAAATATTCTAAAGCGTATTCTTCTTGTATAAGTCCTAAATTAATACCATCCTCGAAATCTATGATCGTATAACAAATATCATCTGCTGCTTCAACAAGATATACCAACGGATGTCTACAATAACTAACATCATCATTAGCACCTCTTTTTATTAAGCCTAATTCTTGAGCGATATCTTTAAACGTATCTTTTTCATTTTGAAAAAAACCATATTTTTTATCTGCAATATGAGTTGTGGGTTTCTTCGGAAGGGACTCTTTAGGGTATTTGGTAAATGCTCCAAGTGTTGCATAACTTAGTCTTAAACCTCCAACACGTCCCTTTCTGCTTTCAGTTAGGATTTTAAATCCGTTGGCATTTCCTTCAAAACTGCATAAGTCTTCATATTGCTCAGCGTTTAATTCGTCTTCAAAATAACGGCCTTCTCCGGTTTTAAAGAACTCACCAATAGCTTTTTCTCCAGAATGCCCAAAAGGCGGATTCCCAATATCATGTGCAAGTGCAGCAGCAGCAACAATGGCTCCAAAATCATTAATTTGATACCCGTGTACATCTCTTAAATGAGGATGCTTCTCCAATATTTTCTGTCCGACTTTACGGCCTAAAGAACGACCAACTACACTTACCTCTAAACTATGCGTAAGACGTGTATGGACAAAATCGGTTTTAGATAATGGCACCACCTGAGTCTTGTCTTGTAAGCTTCTAAATTCTGAAGAAAATATTATGCGATCATAATCAACTTCAAAACCTAATCGTGTTTCGTCCTGTTCTTTTCTTAAGCGTTTATGAGTATCTCCAAATCGTTTTAAGGAGAGTAATTGTTCCCAATTCATAGTATCGTTTTAACACCAGCAAGATAAACTATTTCAATGTTAATTTAATGTTTCCAATTAACAAAAAATAGCAATATCCCATAACACTTAATTAACGGTTTTATGATTTAGGTTTAATAACTACTTAACCTTGACTTTACATTGTACAATCATCTTTGCACCGTTACTAAAAGAACATAAAAACTATTTAAAAAAATAATCATGAAAAAATTAGTATTATCTGCATTAATCGCTTCTTCTCTTGTGTTTACAGGATGTTTTAAAGATGATGACACACCTATTATTATAGAAGAAACTACTATCATTCAAAACGGAAATGGTAATGGTGATGAATGCCCAATAGTATCAGTAACTGGAGCTATTACACAAAACACAACATGGACAAACGATAACATTTATCAATTGAATCAAAAAGTGGTTGTTGATAATGGCGCTATTTTAACTATTGAAGCAGGAACTATCATTAAAGGAACTCCTGGAACGGGTTCCTTAGCCTCTGCTTTAATTGTTGCTAGAGGAGCACAAATAAATGCTGTTGGTACAGCATCAGAACCTATTATTTTCACATCTACGGCTGATAACATTACTTGCGGTGAAACTGCTGGTACAAACTTAGATGAAAACGATAGAGGACTTTGGGGAGGTTTAATCCTATTAGGTAATGCACCTTGTTCGTTCTCTGGAGATATTACTGAAGCTCAAATTGAAGGCATTCCTGCAGACGATACTTTCGGACTTTATGGCGGTACAGATGCTACTGATAATTCTGGAGTATTACAATATATCTCCATTCGTCATGGTGGTGCTTTAATTGGTGAAGGAAACGAAATCAACGGTTTAACACTTGGTGGTGTTGGTACCGGAACAATAATCAATAATATAGAAGTTGTAGCCAATGTTGATGATGGTATAGAGTTCTTTGGCGGAACCGTTAACGCATCTAACTTATTAGTATGGGCTCAAGGTGATGACGCCTTAGATATTGATCAGGCGTATTCTGGTACAATCGACAATGCGGTTGTTATATTGGGAGACTTCTCTGATCACGCTTTTGAAATTGATGGTCCAGAAGGTTCTGCTACAGGATCATTTACATTACAAAATGCCACTATTATTGGTAATACCACTACTGAAAATGGAGAATATGCAGATTACAGATCTGGTGCTACAGGATTTACAAATAACATATATGCATACGGGTTTAAAGCGTCTTCAGATGTTGAATTAGATAATGATGGTGTTGCTACCAATTACAATACTGGAGATTTAACGTTTGGAGCTTGGGAAATGGTATTACCTGCAGGTGTTACAGATGTGACTAGCATTTTCGTAAATAAAGCTGAAACCGTTACGGTTACTGGATTTGGTTCTACTGCTACAGCTATAACTGAAGGTGCTAATACTATTGGCGCAACAACTTCTAGCTTAAGCTGGACTTACGCCAACAACGCTGGAAATTTAGGATTCTAAAAAATAATCAAACAATATAGTTTGAAAACAAAGCTATTGCTTGCCAATTACGGCGAGCAATAGTTTCAATAATTAAACAATCATGCATAAAAACATTTACTCCCTTCTGTTCTTTCTATTGGTTAGCATTAATCTTGTAAACGCTCAAAAAGGAACAGTAGCTGGAAACGTAATTGATGGTGAGTTTGTAGAGCCAATGGCCTTTGCTAATATTTTAGTAAAAGGAACTACAACTGGTACCACTTCTGATTTTGATGGGAAATACGAATTAGAATTAGATCCTGGGACATATACTATAATATTCTCATTTGTTGGATACAATACACAAGAAATAACAGATGTTGTTATTAAAGCTGGAGAGGTAACTCATCTTGATGTCACTTTAGAAACAAATTCGTTAGATACTGTAATTATCCAAACATCTGTAAAGCGTAATACTGAAAATTCAGTATTAAATTTACAAAAGAAATCTGTTGTCGTATTAGATGGACTATCTGCTCAGTCTATAAAAAGTTCTGGTGCAGGCAACCTTGCAAGTGCTGTAAAAAGTGTTCCTGGTGTTTCTATTGAAGGCGGTAAATATGTTTATGTTCGTGGATTAGGTGATCGTTATACCAAATCTATCTTAAATGGTATTGACATTCCTGGTTTAGATCCCGATAGAAATACAATTCAAATGGATTTGTTTCCAACGAATATATTAGACAACGTTATTGTATTGAAATCGGCATCTGCAGAATACCCAGCTGATTTTACTGGTGGTATTGTAGATATCGTTACTAAAGATTTCCCTACTAAACCTGAATATACGCTTTCAGTAGGTACATCTTATAATCCAGATATGCACTTTAACGACAAGTATTTAACTTATACTGGAAGTGATACTGACTTTTTTGGTTTTGATGATGGCACAAGAGACCTTCCAATTCATAGATACCAACCTATTCCTGGAACGTTCGAAAACAGATTGTTATTAACGTCTTTAACCAATAGATTTCAGAAAGAACTGCAGGCAAAACAAGAAACCAGTGGAATGAATTTTGATATTGGTTTCACCTTAGGAAATCAATATGACATTGGTGATAACAAAATAGGATATCAGGCCTCATTTTCATACAAGAATGAAACTACATTTTATGAAAATAGAAATGATGGTGCATTCGTAAAAAACTTTAATGACTCTTCAGTAAACGACTTAAGTTCTGTTTTAAATTCAAGAGGGTCTGAAGGTATAAATAATGTGATTCTTAACGGAATGCTTGGCTTAACTTATAAAACGAGCAAGTCAAAATATAAAGCCAACTTTTTACATATTCAAAATGGAGAGTCGACGGCTGGATTTTTTGAGCAAGACATTTCACAAGATGGTGTTGGAGGCGGAATTGAGCCTTTAATTAAAAACTCATTAACCTATACAGAACGTTCAATCACAAACCTATTGCTTAATGGAAAACACCGTTTGAGCGACGACGAGAATGCATTTAATCTAGAATGGAAACTCTCTCCAACATTTTCAAAAGTTATGGATAAAGCTCATAGAATTACACCATTCCAACAGTCTGGAGAAGGGCAATTCTTTGTGAGTCCATCTGCATCGACATTTCCAATTCAATTGTGGAGAAATCTCATTGAAGAAAACTGGGCAGGTAAAGTTGATTTAGACAAAACAGTTGACATTTTTGGTAGACCAGGAAAGCTAAAATTTGGTGGTGCTTATACTTATAAGTTTAGAGATTTCAGCATTGATGATTATACATTTAATATCCAAGGTGATGATTCTTTTGTTGCCGACGGAAATGCCGATAATTTATTGGCTTCACAAAACATATGGAATCCAACTACAGACTCTGGAACATTCCTAGTTTTTGGTGATCAATTTAATCCTATTGATGCTTATGAAGGTGAGCAGAATATTGGAGCAACATATATTTCGGCCGAATTTAACGTAACAGACAAACTGAAAACGGTTGTAGGTATTAGAACTGAACTCTTTAAATCGTTTTACACAGGGCAGAATAATGAAATGCAATTTGATAGAACTCCAATTTTAGATGAGTTCGACCTTTTTCCTTCGGCTAACTTGATCTATACCGTTACTGATAATTCCAACTTAAGAACATCATATTCTCGTACAACAGCACGTCCTTCTTTTAAAGAATCGTCGGTTGCTAGAATTTTTGATCCAATTACAAATCGTTTGTTCATTGGTAATATCAACTTAGTACCAACTTATGTTAACAATTTTGATTTAAGATATGAGCGCTTTGGTGAAAATGGTCAAATGTTTGCCGTAAGTGGTTTTTACAAAGATTTTAAAGATCCTATTGAGCAGTCATTCTTTTTACAAGCACCAACGCAATTAACTGTGGCTAATTTAGGTAATGCTAAAGTTTATGGTGTTGAATTTGAAGTGAGGCAACGTCTAGGGTTTATAACTGAAGGTTTAAATAAATTAAAGTTTAATGCAAACGTGTCTTTTATTAAATCTGAACTAACTATGTCCGACGCAGAGTTTCAAAGTAGACAATTGGCTGCAAGAGATGGTGAGCGTGTTGATAGAGAAAGAGACTTACAAGGCCAGGCACCTTTTCTTATTAATTTTGGTTTAGATTACAATGATCAAGATTCGGGTTTTCAAACTGGATTATTTTACAACGTACAAGGCGAAACTCTTGAGGTTGTAGGTATTGGATTGGTTCCTGATGTATATACAAAACCCTTTAATAGTTTAAATTTCACATTGAACAAAGCCTTTGGAGAAGACAAGAGATCTTCTATTGATTTTAAAGTTTCTAACATATTAAATAGTAAAAGGCAGAGTGACTATGTGTCTTTTGGAACAAGAGATCAGCTGTTCTCAGTTAGGGAGCCAGGCACAGAAATAGCTCTTGGATACAGTTATAAGTTTTAAAACTTATTTTTTGAATTGGTCTATAAGTAAAAAGTTCCCAACATCGCTGTTGGGAACTTTTTTATTTTATGTGTTTTAATATCTATTTAATTGCTAACCGCTAGTTGAACTTTATCTGTCCATTCGCTAACGCTAGCAATTTTTGAATCTACATAATCTACTTCTCTTAGTTTGTCACCTGACCAAAACAGCCACTTTCCAACTTTGTTCCCATTTTTATAATTGGCTACAGTTACTTTGTTTCCTTTTAAATCATAACTAGTCCAAATACCATGAAGTTCACCTTCTTTATTAAATGTACCAACTTGTTCTATGGCTCCATTTTCATAATAGTAGGTTGCAACGGTTAAGTCGCCATCTTTTTTGAGATCCACCTTTTTTTGCTCTTGAGCAAAAGTGAAAGTTACACTTAACATTATCAGTAGTACAAACAATTTTTTCATCTTTATTGGAATTTGGGTTATTAGTTAAACATAGCTTATCAAATTTAAGCAAAAATTTACAATATTTAAACATTCACATAACATTAAATTAACATTGAATTCATAATTCATTGATTTTTAGTTATTTGTGATTTTTGAAAAATCTTAATAATTAGATAATATTAGCATTACAATTACATTACGTTTCGCCTAGATATTTGTAATTGTGTATTAATACACGATTAGTATGTCGTTAATTCTATTAGTTTTTGTCGGCTAAGTAATTATGATTACTAATGAGGCTGCTTTTTTCAAAAGCAGCCTTTTTTATTTTAAAAATGCACATAAAAATTAATCATTAGGAAACATTCAGTTAACATTAGAGTTGGTTATTTGCAGCGACAAAAACTAATACTTATAATGAAATCTAAATTTACTACCCTAACACTACTATTGTGTATTGTATCCTTTGTAAACGCTCAAGAAATTAGCGATACTTCATTTGGAAAAGGCCTCATTAACTTTACTGCAAAAGACAGCTCATTTAGCGTAAAATTCGCACCTCGTTTTCAGGTTCGTTCTGTATCTTCATGGGATCATGATGGCGACCAATATGGAAGTCCAGATCACAACTTCATCGTTAGACGTGCACGTTTAAAGTTTGATGGTTTTGCTTATAGCCCTAAACTTAAATATAAAATTGAACTAGGATTGTCTAATAGAGATATTTCAGGAGCCAATCAATTTAACAGAAATACACCACGCTACATATTAGATGCTGTTATTATGTGGAATTTTGCAAAAAACTGGGAATTATGGGCAGGTCAGACAAAGCTACCTGGTAACGTAGAGCGTGTTGTATCTTCGGGTAACTTACAACTAATTGACCGTTCTTTACTTAACAGTCGTTTTAATATTGATCGTGATTTAGGAATTCAATTGCGTCACAAAAGTAATTTGGGAGGCGATTTTTTAATGCGTGAAAAACTATCTATCTCACAAGGAGAAGGGCGTAATGTAACCGAAGGTAATGAAGGTGGTTTACAGTATACGGCACGTCTTGAATTTTTACCATTCGGAAAATTTAAATCTAAAGGCGATTATAGTCAAGCAGATTTAAAACGTGAGGAAAAACCAAAACTTATGGTTGGTTTTACATATAACTTTAATCAAGATGCAGTGAGAGAACGTGGATTTGCTGGAGATTATATGTTTAAATCTGATGGTTCATTGTATGAAACCAACCAGACAACGATTTTTGCAGATGCCATGTTTAAATACAATGGATTCTCGTTTATGGGAGAATACGCTAAACGAACTGCCGATGATCCGGTAGCTGTTGATGTTGATGGTACTACACCAACTGGTGACATTGTATTAACAGGAAACGCTGTAAATCTTCAAGCTGGTTATTTATTTAAAAGTAATTACGAAATCGTAGGACGTTTTACGACTGTAGATTATGAGGCTGTAACAGAAACACTACCTAGAGAACAGTACACGTTGGGTGCTTCAAAATACATTTTAGGTCATAAATTAAAAGTACAGTCAGATATTAGTTATACAACTTTAGACGGAAATGATGATAACATTACGTTTAGAATAGGGTTTGACGTTCATTTTTAAACAATAAAAACATAACAATAAGGTAACACAATAACGCAATACTCTAAAGATATTTGCACACCTTTTTAAACTATAAAGATTATGGATAATATTTATTTATTTATGTTAATTGCAATTACGGTATTGGCGGTTGCCGATATTATAGTTGGAGTTAGTAATGATGCGATTAATTTCTTAAACTCAGCCATAGGTTCTAAAGCAATTTCAATGAGAACTATTATGATTGTAGCAAGTTTAGGTATTTTTATTGGAGCTGTATATTCTAGTGGATTAATGGAAGTGGCACGTAAGGGAATATTCGTTCCTGGCATGTTTAGTTTTCATGAGATCATGCTTATTTTCATGACGGTAATGATTACAGATATTCTTCTATTAGATTTCTTCAATACACTTGGTTTACCAACATCAACAACGGTTTCTATTGTATTTAATTTATTAGGTGCCGCTGTAGTAATGGCGTTAATAAAGATTGGTCATTCTGACACGCAAACATTGGCAGATTTAGGCAGTTATATTAACACCAAAAAAGCCATGGAAATTATAAGTGGTATACTCTTGTCTGTGGTTATAGCTTTTAGTGTAGGTGCTTTTGTGCAATGGATATCGAGGCTTATTTTCACGTTTCAGTATGAAAATAAAATGAAGAGTTTTGGTGCCTTATTTGGTGGATTAGCTTTAACCGCTATCCTTTACTTTATTTTCATGAAAGGACTTAAAGGAACACCTTATTACAAAGATTTAAAAGGTTATGTTGAAGGTAATGAAGTTTATATTATTGCCATTGGGTTTGCCATATTTACATTATTCTCATATGCATTTCAACAAATCACAAAAAAGAGTATTCTTCTTGTTGTTATTGCCGTAGGTACATTTGGATTAGCTTTAGCTTTTTCTGGAAACGACTTAGTAAACTTTATTGGTGTGCCAATGGCCGCTTATCACTCTTATGAAGCGTGGACCTTAGATGGTGGAGCTGCTTCTGGATTTATGATGGATGTCTTAGATAAGAAAATGCCAGCAGAGCCTTTCTTATTATTTATTGCTGGAGGTATCATGGTAGTGACATTATGGTTTTCTAAAAAAGCAAAAACGGTTGCCGAAACAGAAATTAGTTTATCACGTCAAGGTGAAACACATGAAAAATTTGAGCCTAATGCCATCTCTAGAGCAGTTGTAAAAGGAACATCTTGGTTATCTACAGCTATTAGTTCTATCGTTCCAAAAGCAACTCAAGAACGTATCGCACATAGTTTCCATAAACCAAATGAGAATCTAACAAAAACACAAAGTATTGATGCTCCTGCCTTTGATATGATTAGAGCTTCTGTTAACCTTATGGTGGCAGGTGTTTTAATTGCGATTGCAACATCAATGAAATTACCATTATCTACAACTTATGTAACCTTCATGGTAGCCATGGGTACATCATTAGCCGATCGCGCTTGGGGAGCAGAAAGTGCTGTATATCGAGTAGCAGGTGTTTTAAATGTTATTGGAGGATGGTTTGGAACTGCCTTTGGTGCATTTACTGCAGCAGGTATTATCGTATTCTTAATAAACTGGAATCCAAGCGTAATGACTCCTATTTTATTATTGATAACGGCGTTTTTATTGTATAGAAATTATAGAGCTCACAAAAAGAAATCTAACAAAACTTTAGACGAAGACTCTCTTACTGAAACAGGAAGTCGTTCGGTTCAAGGTGTGATTCATGAAAGTGCTTCTAATATTTCTAATGTTGTAAAACGTGGAAATAGAATTTACACCAATGCCGTTAAAGGTCTTGCTAAACAAGATTTAGTCTTACTTAAGAAGAATAGAAAACAAATTGACAAACTGTCTACGGAAGTTGATAGTTTGCGAGATAACATCTTCTATTTTATTAAAAACCTGGACGAAACTAGTTTAAGAGCAAGTAGTTTTTATATCAATATCTTAGGTTACCTACAAGATATGACCCAGTCTTTAGATTATATCTCTCAGGCAAGTCACAAGCATATCAATAACAATCATAAAAAACTTAAGTTTAGTCAGATTAGAGAACTTAAAGAAATTGATGACACATTAGAGGTTTTATTTAATGAAACTAAAGAGGCCTTCGATTCGCGTTCGTTTGAAAAGATTGGATCAATCATAAATCGTAAAAAGGAAGTATTTGATTTAGTTACTGATAAAATTGTAAAACAAGTAGCAAGAACTAGAACTGAAGAATCTAGTCCAAAAAACACAACATTATACTTTGGATTATTATTGGAGACCAAAGATTTACTAACAGCAACTATGAATCTATTAGAAGAGTACTACAACTCTCACGATAGTTCCATAGAACCAGCAAAAATTAGTGAAACAGCGCCTCCTCCTGCAGAATCAGAATCAGGTCCAGATTCAGCGTCGGGATCAGAATCATAAACAACAATTTGAATAGAAAAAAAGCCACCTTAAAAGAGGTGGCTTTTTTGTTTCTATGATCTTGTTCTAATTCTAGTAATTCAAAATAGTTTAATTTAGTATCTCAAAATTTTCAGTTATGAAATCATTGCTCATAGTTATCATCTCATTTTTAAGTTGTCAATTCATAAACGCCCAAGAACTCTCAGGTAAGGATCTTCTTGACAAGGCCATTAACTATCATGATCCTGAAGGACGTTGGTCTAAATTTGACGGTGAGTTTTATATCACTATGGAAACACCAAACAATCCAAATAGAGATAGTCATATTAAAATTAATTTGCCGAAAGAGTTCTTTTATGTAAGCGCAAAAAGAGATACAACGACCACAGAATACACGATAGCCAAGACCGACTGCACCATAAAATTAAATGGAGAAAGTGCTATTTCCGAAGCTCAAAAAAAAGAACATAACTTGTCTTGTGATCGTGCCAAACTTTACAAAAACTATTATACTTACCTCTATGGTTTGCCAATGAAACTCAAAGATGAAGGTACTATTATCCACGACAAAGTAGAACGTAAAACATTTAAAGGAAAAGAATATCTGGTTCTAAAAGCTTCCTATGATGAAACCGTTGGTAGCGATGTTTGGTTTTTCTATTTCGACCCAAAAACCTATGCAATGGAAGTTTATCAATTTTTTAAAACTGACGATAAAGGCGCTCTAAAAAAAGATAGCGGCGAATATATTTTGCTCACAGACACTTCTAGTATTAATGGCATTAAGATTCCAAAACTTAGAGCTTGGTATTACAACAAAGACAATAAGTATTTAGGAACCGATAAACTCACTAATTAAGAAAATAAACCAAGTAATATATAACCTAAAACAGCTCCAATAAGAATGACCCAAATAGGGCTAATTTTAGTTTTAAAGGTTAAAATTACAGCACCTAAGGCTATAACTATAGCTTTCCAATCTAGCAAAGTTTCTTTAGTCATAATCACTAAAACAGCCAACATTATAGCAACTGCAGCAACGTTAACAGCATTTAAAAAATGCCTTAGCACTTTAGATTTCTGCATTTTAGGAATAAACGGATTTAATATAAGTACAAACAAAAAGGAAGGTAAAAAAATACCGGCTGTAGCAGCAAGTGCGCCATAAAAACCAGACAATTGATAACCAATAAATGTCGATGTTGATAATATGGGTCCTGGTGTAAATTGACCAACCGCAATAGCATCAATAAGCTCTGCTCTTGTTAGCCAGCCTCGTGTAACTAACTCGGCATCTAGATAGGCAAATAACACATAACCACTTCCATAGAGAATGGCACCTACTTTTAAAAACACCCAAAACACATTAAGTGTTGATACTTTTACTAAGGATGTTCCAAGAACTGGCCATAAAAACAATGGTGATATACTATGAATATTTTTATTAGTCTTTTCTTTAATAGTAAAATATAGCATTCCAAGAATGCCGGCTGTTAGTAGCGCAATAATTTCGTTCAAACCCAACAAGCTAGCCATTAAAACAAGACTTCCCAACACGGCAAGTTCTGTGCCTTTTATTGCCTTTTTACCGAGTTTAATTACGGCAGAAGCGATAATGGCTAAAACGGCAGGTTTAATACCAAAAATAAAGGGTTCTACTTCTGGTAATGTTCCGTAGGAAACATACAAATAAGCCAATATTGCAGTAATTAGAGTCGCTGGAATTATAAAGGATAATCCTGCTACAAAAAGTCCTAATTTCCCAGCGCGTTCATGACCGCAATGCATGGTCATTTCGGTTGAATTAGGTCCAGGAATTAAGTTTGTAGTTCCTATTAAATCCAAAAAATAATCTCTGGTCATCCATTGTCTCTTCGTTACAATTTCGTCCTCCATCATAGCGATATGAGCTGCAGGGCCACCAAAGGCAAAACAGCCTAGTTTAAAAAACACACTAGCAACTTCTTTGAGTTTATTTGATTGGTTTTTTTCCATGTTTTAAGATTCCTGCAAATATAAAAAAAGCACCTCTTTCGAGGTGCTTTTTATCTAACACTTAATTACTAAGAACCACACATTAAGCAGTCATCACCTTCGCCTTCTTTAGCTTGAGCAATTAATGCCTTCATTTCTTCTGCACTCATTGGTTCTACTTCTACTTTCTCTGCTGTTTGTTTTGCAAACTTTGCAGCAGTTTCGGCAGCTTTTTGTTGCTTTTGAGCAACATTATCTACGACTACTTGTTGCGTTTGAGCAACAGCAACAGGCTCCGTTTTTTCTGTTCTAGCAATGGTAACCTTCTTGGCATCTACAGCACTCTTAGTACGCAAGTAGTACATTCCTGTTTTCAATCCGCTTTTCCAAGCATAGAAATGCATAGATGTTAATTTTGCCATTGTTGCACCTTCCATAAACAAGTTAAGTGACTGAGATTGATCTATAAAATATCCTCTATGGCGAGACATATCAATGATATCTTTCATGCTCAACTCCCAAACTGTTTTGTAAAGCTCTTTTATATCTTGAGGAATGTTATCTACGTTTTGAATAGATCCATTTGCTCTCATAATTTCATTTTTCAAACCTTCATCCCAAAGACCTAGTTCAACAAGATCTTCTAATAAATGCTTATTTACAACGATAAATTCTCCAGATAATACACGACGTGTATAGATATTAGAAGTATATGGTTCAAAGCATTCGTTGTTTCCAAGAATTTGAGACGTCGATGCTGTTGGCATAGGTGCGACTAATAATGAGTTACGTACACCATTCTTTAATACTTGCTTACGTAATTTCGCCCAATCCCATAGTCCGCTCAATTCTTCATCTTTAATACCCCAAAGGTTGTATTGGAATTCTCCTTTACTAATTGGTGATCCTTCATAACTTTCATAAGGACCATCGGCTTTAGCCTCTTCCATACTTGCTGTTACAGCTGCAAAATAAAGGGTTTCAAAAATATCTTGATTTAATTTTTTAGCCTCATCACTTGTAAACGGTAAACGTAATTTAATGAATGTATCTGCCAAACCTTGTACTCCTAATCCAACAGGTCTATGACGGAAATTAGAGTTTTCGGCTTCTTTTACTGGATAGTAATTTCTATCGATAACTCTGTTTAAATTCTTAGTTACACGTTTTGTAATTCTAAATAATTCTTTGTGATCAAACGCGCCATTTTTAACAAACATTGGTAATGCAATTGATGCTAAATTACATACAGCAACCTCATCTTCAGAGGTATATTCCATTATTTCTGTACATAAGTTTGACGAACGAATTGTTCCTAAGTTTTTCTGATTAGACTTACGATTTGCTGCATCTTTATACAACATGTAAGGTGTTCCTGTTTCAATTTGAGATTCTAAAATTTTCTCCCAAAGTTCACGCGCTTTTATAGCTTTACGACCTTTACCTTCGGCTTCATATTTTGTATATAATGCCTCAAATTCTTCGCTATGCACATCACATAAACCTGGGCATTCGTTAGGGCACATGAGTGTCCACTCAGCATCTTCCTGAACACGTTTCATGAACAAATCTGGCATCCACATTGCATAAAACAAGTCGCGAGCACGTAATTCTTCTGCACCATGATTTTTCTTAAGGTCTAAGAAACTCATAATATCGGCATGCCATGGCTCGATATACATTGCAAAACTTCCTTTACGTTTTCCGCCACCTTGATCTACATAACGTGCAGTATCATTAAACACTTTAAGCATTGGCACTATACCATTACTTGTTCCGTTGGTTCCTGCGATATAACTTCCAGTGGCTCTAATATTATGAATAGATAATCCTATTCCGCCAGCTGATTGAGAAATTTTTGCTGTTTGTTTTAATGTATCGTAAATACCATCAATGCTATCATCTTTCATTGTTAATAAGAAACAAGATGACATTTGAGGTTTTGGAGTTCCAGAGTTAAATAATGTTGGTGTTGCGTGTGTAAAGTATTTTTTAGACATTAACTCATAGGTCTCTAAAGCGGCATCCAAATCATTAAGGTGAATTCCAATAGAGACACGCATAAGCATATGTTGTGGGCGTTCAGCAATTTTTCCATTTAATTTTAAAAGGTAAGAACGCTCTAAGGTTTTAAACCCGAAATAATCGTAACCAAAATCGCGATTATAGATAATAGCAGAATCTAATTTATCTTTATTTTCGGTGATTACGTTGTATACCTCATCACTTAATAGTGGTGCTTTTTTTCCTGTTCTTGGGTTAACGTAAGTATATAAATCTGTCATGACCTCGCTAAAGGTCTTCTTTGTGTTTTTGTGTAGGTTAGAGACTGAAATACGAGCTGCCAAACGTGCATAATCGGGATGTGCGGTTGTCATCGTTGCTGCTTGTTCTGCAGCCAAATTATCTAATTCACTTGTAGTTACACCATCATATAATCCATCAATGACACGCATTGCTACTTTAATAGGATCTACAAGTTCGTTAAGTCCGTAACATAATTTACGTACTCTTGACGTAATTTTGTCGAACATGATAGGTTCTTTTCTTCCATCTCTTTTTACTACATACATACTTTACACATTTTTTAGTTCTTTTCTGAATTAGGGTTCAGAAAAAAGGGTTAGTTGGAACTATAAACCTACAGGAAGTTGATTTATAGCTTGTTAATTAATTAGGTTTTTATATTGAAATTAAAATTGGCTGTACTACTATATTCTGAAGTTGATTAACTACGGAAACGATATGCCAATTAAAATACTTCTGTCTTTGATTTACTCTAAGCTCTAGAAATCGAAATTATCTGAGCCAAAGTCGTATTTATTTTCTTCTTCTTCTTTATTAAGAACACCTGCCTTTTGATATTCAGATACACGTTTTTCGAAGAAGTTCGTTTTTCCTTGAAGCGAAATCATATCCATGAAGTCGAAAGGATTTGCTGTATTGTAAACTTTCTCACAACCTAAATCTGCTAATAGTCCATCGGTTACGAACTCTAAATATTGTGACATAAGTTTAGCATTCATTCCTATTAAACTAACAGGAAGTGATTCTGTGATAAACTCTCTTTCTATATTTAAAGCATCTACAATAATGTCTTTAATACGTTCTTTTGATACTTTGTTTACTAAGTGATGTTCGTGTAAGTGCACAGCAAAATCACAATGCATACCTTCATCACGAGAAATTAACTCATTAGAAAACGTCAAACCTGGCATTAAACCACGTTTTTTCAACCAAAATATAGAACAAAAAGATCCTGAAAAGAAAATACCCTCAACTGCTGCAAAAGCAATTAAACGTTCAGCAAAACTTGGAGATTCAATCCATTTTAAGGCCCAATCTGCTTTCTTTTTAATAGCAGGGAAAGTTTCAATGGCATTAAATAGTTTAGCTTTTTCTTTTTCGTCTTTTACATACGTGTCAATTAGTAATGAGTAGGTTTCACTGTGAATGTTTTCCATCATAATTTGAAAACCGTAGAAAAATTTGGCTTCGCTATATTGTACTTCATTCACGAAATTTTCAGCTAAATTCTCGTTTACGATACCATCACTTGCTGCAAAAAAGGCCAAAACGTGTTTAATAAAGTAGCGCTCGTCGTCTGTTAATTTGTCTGTCCAATCTGTAATATCTTGGTGCAGATCAATTTCCTCGGCAGTCCACATACTAGCTTCAGATTTTTTATACCATTCCCACAAATCATGGTGCTGAATTGGAAAAATCACGAATCGATCTTTGTTTTCTTGTAAAATTGGTTCTACAACTTGAGACATATTAAATTGGTTTTTTAAATTAAAAAAAAAGCTGAAAATTTTAGTGTGATTTGGGACTAACAAAGATTCAAAAATGTATGAGATATTTCGGTGTTTTTTCGGAAAGCTTTTCAACAAGTTTTTAACAATTAGAGAATTAGCAAAAAAATCAAAGAATTGTTAAAAATAATTTTATTTAATTGATTATCAATAAGTTGCAAAATATTTCGTTATCACAAAAACGTAAGTATTATCCTATTAAATACGCAGTCACAAGTGATGTTTACTATAAGTTTATAATCTGAAAAATCGAATTAAAACCAAACAAAAAAAGAGAGCATTGAAATGCTCTCTTTATCCCTAATAATTAACTAAACTAACTAAAACTATTTACTAATGTGAAGTCGTGTTAATCGAAATTAAGATTAAAAAAAGTCAGGTGTGAGCCTGACTTTTTTAATGATTAATAGCATTTAATCAAAAAGTGAATCCCCACGATCACTCTATATTTTTCGATTAAGTTGATTGGTCATCTTAATTTCATTTCAAATATGATAAATATTTTAAGACCTAAAGTTTCCATTTGTATGGTTGGTTATAAAAAGTGTATAATTGGTACTTACCAAGAGCAAATACAAACTTTAAAACACATTACACAGGAAATAGTGCTAACTATACATAATACGAACATGTTATTGTATTATATTTTATATTTGATACTATGATTAAAGCAGTTATAGTCGATGACGAACCAAAAGCAATTCAAGGATTGTCATGGGAACTCACCAATTTTAGTGAAGACATTGAAATTATAGAAACGTTTTCTAATCCCGAAGAAGCTATTGGGTATCTAAACAACAATACGCCAGATTGCCTGTTTTTGGACATACAAATGCCAACTATGGATGGGTTTCAGTTTCTTGAAAAATTATCTAATAAAGACTTTGCCGTTGTCATCACAACAGCCTATGACGAATATGCCATTAAAGCTCTGAAGCATGAGGCTATAGATTATTTATTAAAACCAATAGACTCCGACGATTTAGAAGACACCATTCAAAAAATCAAAAAGTTTAATTCTAGGTTGGTTAATTCTTCAAAGATTGAAGACGTACTTCTAAGTTTTAACGAGCGTTTCGACAAGAAAAAAATTACCATTAATACAGATGGCAAGTTAATTTTCTTAGATATTGACGATATTTTATATGTTGAATCTGATGGTAATTACAGCACTATTGTAACTACAAAGCAACAAAACATTGTTATTACGAAAAAACTTAAAGAAGTTAACGCTATTCTGCCAGATCATTATTTTTTCAGAATACATAACTCATTTATTATTAACTTGAATAAAATTAAAGAGTTTATTAAAAATGAAGGTTATGTTGTTATGGAGTCTAATCATAAAATCCCCGTTGCAAGACAACGTAAATCTGACTTTTTAGAAAAGTTATAATTATCATTTGAAACGCCTTAATTCAAATACAACGTATCAACTTAGCCATCGATTATTGGTAGCTATACTAATGTTGTGTCTTTTTAACTCAAACGATTCTTTTAGTCAAAATCAACAATCAAAATTTGAACAGGATATTGCTAGTTTAATATCTTCAAAACCCAAACAATATACACGCATTGATTCTATTTTTAAACCGTATTTGAGAGACAGTGTAAAAATTAAGACCTTAATCAATAAAGCCAGTAGCATTAATTACCCAGAAGCCGAAAGCTACGGTTTAAATGCCTTAGGCGCTCTTTACAGAAACATATCACACTATCAACAGTCTATTGAAGCGCACAAAAAAGCAAAAACATTAGCTGATATTTCAGATAACACAGAGTTAAAAGTGGTGAGCTTAAATAATATTGGTGTTGCTTATCGTAGAATGGACTTAGTAAAACCTGCTTTAGATTTTCATACTAAGGCCTTAGATATTTCGAGATCTGTTGACCATCCATCGGCAACGATATCCTATAATATTGCAGTATCACAAAATAGCATTGGTAATATCTATCTTATTTTAGAGCAATACGATTTGGCCCTAAAACAGTTTGAAAAATCACTAGAAATCGAAAAAAAAGCGGGAAACAGGTTAGGATTAGCCATTAATTATCAAAATATTGGATATGCATACGAAGCTCAAGGTGAGTTTGGAAACGCACTTCGCAACTATAAACTATCCTTAGAATACAACGAACAGATAAACTCGAATTTGGGTCGAGTGATTTGCTACAACAGCATCGGACAAGTTTATATCAAGCAACACAAGTATTTAGATGCCAAAGTGATTATTGAAAAGGCTCTAGACAAAGCATTACATATTAATGATCAATTCTATATCGCAGCATCATACATTAATCTTGGTTGGGTACAGAAAGAACTTGGAGACTTGTCTGCTTCTGAGGACAATCTTAAAGAAGGACTCAAAGTGGCTAAACAATATAACCTCAACTCATCTATTGTTGAAGCCGACAAACATCTTTCAGAATTATATTATAAAACGAAAGATTATCAATTATCATTAGACCATTATAAAGCCTCTGTAACTATCGAAAAAACAATCAATAACGATCGTAACTTGCGTTATGTTAACGATGTTATTATTCAATACGAAAATGAGGCTAAAAATAAAGAAATTAAGGCTCTGGCAGATGAAAACCTCATTGTAAAATCAAAGCTAGAGCGTAACCAAAAGATTTTTTGGTACTCCATGTTAGCCTTAGCTATTATCGTAGGTATTTTAGTATCTCTTTATAGACATCGCCAGTTACAACAGGAAAAACAAATACTGACCTTAGAACAGGATATGCTTCGCAGTCAAATGAATCCGCATTTTATTTTCAACTCTCTTAATTCTATCAAATTATATATCATAAATAATGAAAAAGAGAATGCCGTATACTATTTAAATAAATTCTCTAAACTGATACGGAAAATTTTGGTGGCTTCTTCGGAAAAAGAGATTTCTTTAGAAGATGAATTAGATACTATGCAGCTTTATATGAATATTGAAAACATCAGATTTTCTAATGAAATTGATTTCGAAATCAAGATAGATGATAATATAAGTACTGCCAATATAAAAGTACCTTCTCTAGTATTACAACCCTTTCTTGAAAATGCGTTGTGGCATGGTTTATCATCAAAAAAAGATGACAAACGCATAACGCTGCGCGTGTATCGTAAACAAGATGACTTTGTTAGCATCTCAATTACAGATAATGGTATTGGAAGACAGGAGGCCGAAAAAATTAATAGAGATAAACTTCTCAAGCGGAAATCTGTTGGTATCGCCATTACTAAAGCCCGATTAGCCAATTTTTCTAAAGGCTACACCAATGATTATCGCATTGCTATTGAAGACTTATATGACGATAATAGAAAGGCTAAAGGCACTAAGGTTATTGTAGAAATTCCAACGCGACCAAGTGTCTTGCAAACAGCCTAACGATAATTCTCTGCAACGTTCTCTAATTCGGTGTACCAATCTTCACCAAACTTTCTTATTAGTGCTTCTTTTACAAATTTGTACACAGGAACTTGCAATTCTTTTCCAAGCGTGCAAGCATCATCGCATATTTCCCATTTATCATAATTTACGGCAGAAAACTCAGAGTAATCCTTTACACGAATGGGATATAAATGGCAAGACACTGGCTTTTTCCATTCAATTTCACCTTGATTGTAGGCCTCCTCAATTCCGCAAAGAGCTGTTTTCTTATCATCAAAAATCACATAGGCACAATCGGCACCATTAATCAACGGTGTTTCTAAGTCTCCAAAATCTGTAGTAATGTGAGTGCCCTGCTTTTCAATTGCATCAATCCCTTCTTGTCGTAAAAAAGGTTTTAACTTAGGATAAATAGTTTCAAGAATTTGTGCTTCTTGTGCATCTAAGGGAGCGCCAGCATCACCATCAATGCAACAAGCACCTTTGCACGCCGATAAATTACAGACAAAATCCTTTTCGATAATAGCCTCTGAAACTATTGTTTTTCCTAACTGAAACATAATTTTTTACAATCAAAACCTTCGTGGCAAAAATAGTCAAACTTTACAATTATTTAATGTTATATATATGAGTTAAAGAGGTACTTTTGCGGAAAAATTAGATCTTATGGATATTCAATTAAGTTTTAAAGAAATATTTACGGCATTTATGATATTATTTGCCGTTATAGATATTATTGGAAACATTCCGATAATTATTGATTTACGTAAAAAAGCAGGACATATACAAAGTGAAAAGGCATCCATTATTGCAGGTGTAATTATGGTTTTCTTTTTGTTTCTAGGAAAAACAATTTTGTCTTTTTTAGGTGTTGGTGTTAATTCATTTGCGGTTGCAGGTGCCTTCATCTTATTTTTCATCGCTTTAGAAATGATTTTAGGAATCACTTTATACAAACAAGAAGAAGGCTCCGAGATGACCGCTTCGGTTTTCCCTTTAGCTTTTCCTTTAATTGCAGGACCTGGAAGTTTAACCACATTATTATCACTAAGAGCTGAATATCGCATTGAAAATATAATTATTGCCGTAATACTAAATGTTATCATTATCTTTATTGTATTGAAAACTTCGGCAAAAATTGAACGCCTAATTGGACAAAACGGAATCAATATCATACGTAAAATATTTGGTGTTATTCTATTAGCTATTGCTGTAAAATTATTTGCCCATAACATAAAAGCGCTTTTTGAGCTGGCTTAATTAAATGTACTAGACACATGAAATTTTTCACAATTTTAGCGACCATTGTTGCTACCGCCCTTATTATTTATAATGCTACAAAACTTGACTTTAATAACCTCTTTGAGGGACAAAGCGTTATAGCACTTATTACTATTTTGGCCTCACTTTGTGCCATAGTGTTATTACAAATTTTACGGTTTTCGAAACGCGTGGATCAAAAATTAAAGGGACGCCGTTAATGTATGATGTTTTAATTATTGGTGGTGGTGCCGCTGGCATGTCATGCGCTTTAGTATTAGGCTCAGCAAAATCTAAACCTTTTGCTGAGGATAAGCATATTGGTATTGTGATGCATCAACGAACATCTCATTTACAAAGCGCCTTATTCAATAACGTATTAGGATTGACTCCTGGAACTTTGGGCTCAGATATTTTAGAAAGTGGTAGGGCTCAACTTGAGCATTTGTATCCTCATGTTGATTTGATTGAAAACGAAAAAGTAAGCTCAATTATAAAATCTTCGGATCATTTTGTTATCACTACAAATAAGTCTGTTTATACATCTAAAGTAGTCGTAATTACCGTTGGATATACTAAGCTGTTAACCATTAAAGGTCTTGAAAATTATATTGAACCTCATCCAAGAGCAAATTTGGAAAAAGAGCGTATTTGGTTAAAAAATGACGATCATTTGGTGGATCATGGTTTGTATGTTGCCGGAACTCTAGCAGGATGGAGAAGTCAATTTGCTATTGCTTCAGGAAGTGGAGCACAGGTTGCTACAGATATTTTAACTCTGTGGAATAATGGAAAACACACAAAAATTCATGACAAATTGTAATGGGAAAGAAAAAGAAAAAAAAGAAGCCAAGTAAGAAAGAAATACTCATACTTATTGTAGTATGTGTTTTGATGGTTTCTGGGATATTCTATGGTTACTTTTCCGAAGATAATTCAGAAAAATCTAGTGTAAGTGGCATTTTTAATGCCTATCAGGAGAAAAAACGACGCTCAAATAAATCAACTAAAACTCATTATTTCGTTTTTTTAGATGGAACAAAATATAATATTCCCAGGATATACATTAGTGCATTGAATAAAAAATCGTTCCTAAATGAAGTTAAACCCGGTGATTCTTTAACATTAGAACTTGACGGAGGGAAGTCTATATATCAAATTACCAAAGCTCAAACAAATTATATAGATCCAATTAAATTAAAAGAAGACATAGAGTCGAATAATTTTGTAGGCTTAATTTTGGGGTGTTTCTTTTTAGGCTGCATATTCTATTTGATATACGTATATACAAGGTTGTGATTTTAGTTATCTTCTTGCTCGTCAATTCTTTGACTCAGTAAGACAACCTCTTCAATCATATCGTCATTTTCGTTAAGGATTTTTTCGGCTTCATTGCTACCAAAAAGCTGTTCGGCTAGCTCAGATTTTATAAGTCGGCGCATTTGATCATGATAAGCCACAAAAGTGATATTTGTGCGTTCTTTCAAGTTAACAAAATCTTGAAATTTAACCACAATGTCATCACTAACTTCAAAATTATTGATAAAATCATTTGCTTCAACACCTTCGTAAACACTTCGATCTTTATCAAGCTCTGTAAACACAAAATTGCTGATATACTCGCGTCTTTTTAAGTAATTCAATGTTTCGTTTTGTACAGAAGTATTTAAGGGCACAAAAATATCTGGAATAATACCTCCACCTCCATAAACAATCTTACCTTCTGGTGTTTTAAACTTTAAAGAGTCTGCAATTTTAATGCTTTCTGCATCTTCAAATTCACCATTACTTAAGCGTTTGTAATAGTCGTTATAATAATCATTATTTTTACCACTATCATAAGGTCTTTGAATAGAACGACCCGTTGGCGTATAGTATCTAGACACGGTTAATCTAACTGCACTTCCATCACCAAGAGACATTTCGCGCTGTACAAGACCTTTCCCATAACTTCGTCTTCCTACAATTGTACCTTTATCATTATCCTGTAAAGCACCTGCTACAATTTCGCTTGCCGATGCAGAGCTTTCATTAATCATAATATAGATTTCGCCTTCTTCAAAATCACCGTCGCGAGTAGCATAGCTGTATTCTTTTTTTCCTTTTTTATTTTTAGTAAACAGAATAAGTTTGTCATCTTCCAAAAACTCATCTACAATCTGTTCGGCAATTCCTAAAAAACCTCCAGGATTATCTCGTAAATCTAAAGCCAACTGCGTAGCCCCTTGATCTTGTAACCTATCGAGTGCTCTTTTAAATTCTTTATAGGTTGATTCGGCAAAACGATTAATTTTTATATAACCTAAATTATCGGTAAGCATATAAGCTGCATCAACACTTTTAATAGGCACGACATCACGTTTTACCTTAAATTCAAGTAATTTATCTTCTCCTTTTCTATATACTGAAAGTTTAACTTTTGAACCTTTTTCGCCTTTTAATTTCTGGATGATATCGGCATTACTCCATTCTTTTCCGAAGATAGAATCACCATCTGCCATAAGAATTCGGTCACCAGCTTTAATTCCTGCTTTTTCACTTGGTCCTCCTTCGACGGTTCTAATAACAGTAATGGTATCGTTGTAAGTATAAAAATTAACACCTAGCCCTACAAAGTCCCCTTTCATATTATTGGTAACCCGCTCTAATTCGCTTTTTGGAATATAGGTAGAATGTGGATCTAGATTATCTAAAATTCCATTAACAGTTACATCAACAATGCTATCTGTGTTAACATCATCGACGTACTCATAATCTATATAATCTATAAGTCTATTAAGTTTGTCTTTTTTGCTATTAGAAGTAAATAATCGATCGGAAGTATCTTCAAAATTCAATTGTCCGCCAATAAAGACACCAGCCGCAATTGCGACACCTACAATAAGTGGTATGTATTTTTTATCGATTGTCATTTATACTTTGACGTCTTCTATTAATGTTAATTCTATGCCTGCTTTTTCTAAAAATGCAATTCCTGAGCAATCTTTATAGGCTTCACTATAAACAACTCTTACAATTCCTGCCTGGTGAATAAGTTTACTACACTCTTTACACGGA
Source organism: uncultured Psychroserpens sp. (assembly GCF_947492715.1). Classification (GTDB taxonomy): domain Bacteria; phylum Bacteroidota; class Bacteroidia; order Flavobacteriales; family Flavobacteriaceae; genus Psychroserpens. The sequence continues at coordinate 1,467,837 of NZ_CANLNS010000001.1, read as the reverse complement.
GACAATGTAATGTATAATGTTGAACCTTTACAAGACTGTGTGGAAGCCGCAACTTTTAGAATAGCATTTGCCTCGGCGTGCAAAACATACCATTTTGTGTAGCCATCATCATCCTCACAATAGTTCTCAAACCCCGTTGGTGTTCCGTTATAGCCATCAGATATTATCATTCTATCTTTAACAATCAAAGCACCTACTTGCTTGCGTTTGCAATGTGATAGTTTTCCCCATTCTTTAGCAATTCTAAGGTAAGCTTTATCGTATCGTAATTGTTTATTCTCTGGCATTATTTAGTTTTAGTGTTGGCTATTTTCCGAAGAACAACAAACACGTTATAAGTCAAATGTAATAATTATTAAAAATGTTTCTAGGGTTTTAAGACTTTGATAACGTTAAAGTTTTATCAAAACTTATGTTGTTAGTCAGTTTTAGGACAACATTTCGCTATTAATTATCATTGGTAAAACGAAACCAACAACAATTGCCGAGATGACCATAACCCAATCTCGTTTTGAAAATCTAAATATAGTCTGACATAAAAAACTTAAAAAGATTACAATAAACACGGTAATAAGCTGACCAACTTCGATTCCTAAACCTATTTCAAGAAGTGCGAGTAATTTATTCTCTGAACTAGAAATGAGTTTTTCAAACGTACTTACAAAACCTAATCCGTGAATCAATCCAAAAAATAAACTTACAAAAAACAGAAGTCCGATGGTCTTTCCATGAGATTTCTTCCCTGAAGTAAATACGTTAAAAAGGGCTACAATTAATATGGTAATTGGAATTAAAAGCTCAATCAATCTTACATTTACACTAATAATGTTATAAGTAGTTAAGCCAAGAGATACACAATGCCCAAGTGTGAACACGGTAACTAAGAGTAACACGCGCTTCCAATCTTTAAACAAATATGGTATAGCAAGTACTATTAAAAATAAAATGTGATCGTAGGCTTTTAAATGGAGTACGTGGAAAACGCCATCTTGAAAATTTGACACGAAATTGTCAATCATAATAATTTTATTTGGGTGGAATCAAAGTTACATTTTATAATTGATAATGAAAAAGGCTTTAACGTTCGTGTTAAAGCCCATTCGGTTCTAAATTGATTTTAGTGTTATTCTCCTTCTACGCTAAAGAGTATGCGTTCGTTTGACATTGGGCTTCCCGTTTTAAAATAAGGTTTCACCCATGAGTCATCTGAAGTTAGATGGAGTGTCTTCTGATAATCGGCGTTGTTGAGGGCATTCTCAACATTTCGATTGCGGAAATGGTTAAACATGCGCATAAACTCGGTTAAATAGATATCTGTAATTCTAGTATTCCCTCTAATGATTAACATGTTTTCATCATTATCACATGTAGACGCTTTACTGAAATTTGCCGATCCAGATATCACAATTGGATCTTCAGTTAAAGCGTCAATAATCATATATTTGGTGTGTAAATAATTTACGTTGTGATTTAAACCTGTAAGAGATTCTATTAATTCTTCTGTTTTATTAGCTCCTCTTCTAGCTCTTAATTTATCACCATGAGCAACTCTATTTTGCTCACATTTAACCATATCTGGATATTTAGGTTTGATGTATTGAGCATTTTTACTCTCAACTAATAGATATCTTAAAAAGGCAGAGGTCTCTGCATGTTGTGCTTTTTTCTTTACAACATTAAAAAAACTATCATCAATTGAAAAGGCTAAAGTTAGAAACACAGAATTCTTAGCTTGGTCTATTCTGTCTGCATACCATTGCAGCATCTTTTCATCTGATCTTGGACTGAAAATAGCATTCACACTATCTTCGGGAACATTACCATCAAGATTTGGATTTTTTTCTTTAAGCCAATCTCTAATACCCTGACCTGTTTTTTTGCTACTTGATTTTTTAGGGTTTTCAGACAATTTTTCCCAATATTTAAAGTACTCTAAAGCAATGTCATTATCCCTAATAATTTGCCCAACATTAGATTGCCCAAACAGCCCTCCACCAGTTAAATTTGTAGAGCCTGTCCATACTTGAATCGGGATATCATTCTCCAACAAAATGATAAATTTATTATGTGAAATATTAGCTTCGGTACGCGGTAACAGTATGGTTTTAAAAGCGTCTAAATACTTCGATTTTGAGATTCCAACAGAACCCATGGTTCGCATTGCGACTTGACTAATCCCATCTGGAATTCTATCTTTTTTAATTTCAGACCCTTTGAAAACGACTTCTTTAGAACCATCAACAGCTACTGTTGTAACCGCTTGTTTATTTGAATACCTCCTGTATGCTGTTTGTTTTTTTGCATGATGAATAACTTTAACATCAGCACCACGTTCTAAGGCATCAACAAATGCTTGTGCAGCTGGGAAATGTGACAATTCATATATGGAAGCGCGTATTGAATACTTACTATTTTTAGCCTGACCAATAAAATCTAATAACGCTTCTTCCAAGCCTCGAGACAACCATTTATAGGCTTCTCTTTTCGGAATATCTGCAGGTTTAAGAAATCGTGTATATCTTACTTTCGTAGGGTCTTGTTCTGTAGGATCGTCCTTGTACCATTTTTGATACTTCTCAAAACGCCTTGAGTAGGCTTGACTTCCCGCGACTCCTCTGTTAAAAAACACACCATGCTTGTCATCATCTGGGTTTTCTGTCGTTATATCGATAGTAATGGTTTCAGAAAATCTCAGGTCATCTAGAGTGCCATAAGCGGCAGCAATTCTGTATGTGTACGCCGTTGCTGAGTCCACTTGGTAATCACTCCACATAAACCTTTGTATTAAAGATTTATCTGAATCAATAAACGTTCTTCCGTCATGTAGTGAATACCAAGAATTTTTTATTTTTTTTTCAATTTTAAACCCTAAAAGTTCATTGATTTCGTCGTCAGGAACATTTAAACCAAATAGAATAACTTCTGTGCCTGCTATGGCCTTAACCGATAGACTGTCATTTTTAACTTTAACTCTCATTGTATTTCTTGTTTAGTTAGTCTTCTTCTGTAAATGGCTTCATTTCACCATGATCTACAATAAAAGCGCTAAATTTAATTGGAATCATGTCATCTGTTAGATGATGTTTTTTTATAACGGCGTCTATAATCGGCTTTGGAACGGACTTAGACAGTTCTAAAAACTCTGTTAGATTTTTTTTATCATCATCAATAAGTCTAACCCTTCTAAACCGTTCTTCTTTTAAATATTTTAGAATCACCTTTTTCTTTTTTTCAGCAACTGAAATATTTGACGTGTCGTTTCCAGATCTTTCAACGTAAACACGATCAGAATCCATATCTATTCCATACCTTCTAAAGGTATTTAGAAATATGTCTTTGTTATCAAAATCGCTTCTAGCCGTTAGGAAGACTACCATGCTCCCTTCAGACCTAGTTGTAACTCTATGAATAATCTCTTTAACTCTTGATAACATTGCGTTGATAGGTTTTGATGTTTCTTTAAATATTTTGGCGTTTTTAAACTCTCCAAAATCATAAGATTCACCTTCCTGAAGTTCGTATGTATTAAATTCTTGATTGTTCAACAATTTTTCAACCTTGCCATCTTTGATTACTTTTACCATTGCAAAGGTCCTAAACACAGTTTCGTCTATATCAATAAACGTCACGCCTTCCCCATAAATGTAATCTGGAATTTTATAGGTTTTAGGTCCAAACTCTTGAAACATTCCAGAACCTAAAAAGTCTCTTCTATTTTGCGGTGCTGGTGGGCAAAAATAGTAACCACCATCAACAGTTTTTAAAACCTCCTTAGCATAAAGCGCATCAATTCCAGTTCCTGGTACAGGGAAATCTTCGTTCATTTGCCACATGTTTGTTACATGTTCAAATTGCTGCTGAATATTTTTCATATAGGCAACAAACTGTAAGCCATTGACGCCTTTTCCGTTTTCATCAACGCCATCAAAGAAAGGATACGGTCGTCTCAAAAAACGCCTGTCTAAATCATTAATTCCAAACAAATCTGGGTCTGGTCGTCTTGGTTGTACTTTTCTAATATGAGAATTTAATTTCCCGTCTCTTTTATCTTTAGGGTTAGGATAAACAGGTGTTAATTTATCATCACCTGTTTTTTTTCGTGACAATGGCTTGCTCGATCCTTTGTCTCTTCCTATCATGTGACTTTGAGTTTTATCTGTAAATGCTTCCCATACAGGCATCATTTCTCGAATTTTTCGATAGACCATATACGATCCATTAACACACCAAGAAGGTTCGTGAGAACGTTTATCTACAAAAACCAATTCTTCTAAATCAACTTCAGATCTTAAATTATCTATACCATCATTAAATCTAAGGAATTCTCTTTCATCTGGTCTACCAAAACCATGCTCAACAGAATCTACTTTAAATAATGTCTTAACTGTATCCAGTTCCAACTTATCTGAGCAAGTTTTATTTATCTTTTCTGAGAAATATCGAGCGATACTAACATTTACATATTGACTATCGCTGGCTACAATAATAATGATATCGGATTGCGTTTCTTTTGGATTAAAATCATCGCCTGGAAATGATGGCATTCGTTTAAGATACCTTGGTTTCTGCCCTCTTAAACCATATCGATCATTTTCATGTTCATCAACAAAAAGGCCATAACCAAACCCGACAGTAACAGTAACTCTGTAACTTTTCGGAATCTTAGGACGATCTAAAGGCAATAAATTATTCTTTGATGGTTCTTTTTCCATCGACTCATAACTATACCTTGTAATGACTTCTAAAAGAGTTTTTAACTCTTCTCGATTAGAGCAATACACATCGCCTCTTATTATCGTACAACATTTTTGTTTATCAATAATACCTTTATACCTACTGTATTTTTTAGGTTCCTTGATATATTCTGGAGGGCTTAGAGGATATTTTGGATCGCTTATTCCACTTTGAAAATAGCCTTCATAAAATGGCAATGGTAATGGTATTGGCAATGGTATTGGTGATTTTTTATTTTCCATCAGTGATTATTTTAAAGATTTATACAATGGTCTTCTACGGTGTTGCTCCTTATGGTCTGGAAATAAGGTTATAAAAAACTCAGTCCAACCACCCATTCTAACTCTTAATAAATTATAGTCTTCCGGATTTTTCTGAGCTTCTTCAAAGGTTTCTGGGTTAGCTACTGTTAATGTCAGAATATTTCCACCATTACCTTTAGCAAATTTATCTATAACATCTACCAATTCGTTTAATGGAAAATCTTCTCTAATATTTAAATCGGCTGGTGCTCCATCTGATAATAAATCAATTCTAGAATCTTTATAGGAGTTTAACCCCTCCATAAGTGTTGTAGAAGGCGCACTAAAATCTTGATCAATATTACCCATTTCAGTATTTAAAGGAGCTGGAGACATATCAGAGGCAATCGATTGAAATTTAAATCGCCCATCTGGAGTTGCTCCAACAAAAGACCCTCCAAAAACATATTGTTCAAAAGTTCCAACACCAGGAGCAATTAATATCTCGAACGGCTTATCTTCCAAACCATATTTATCTTCTAGTTTTTCCCATTGCTCTTTATGAATTTTGGATGCTTTCGTTTTAACTAATTTTTCGTAAAAGTCTTCAATAAGTTGCCAGGCAATTTCATCGACAGCTTTATTATTATGACCAAATTTAGGTTGACTTATACAGGCTTCTCTTATCTCATTAATTCGTTCTTTAGTGATATATTTCCCAACGAGCTCTGATTCTTTACCCCAATTCGTTCTTAGTGCACTTACAAGTTCTTCGAGCGTCATAAACTTATCCTGAAATACGAGTTTTTTAATCACATATAGCGAATCTGTTGTGGTACTGATACCTGTCATTAAGGGAGAAAATAGTTTGTATTTCGCTCCTCCTCCTGAAATATCTCTTCCAGTTTCCATACAACCCGCAATCATTGCAGACAGCAAAGGAGAAGGACTTACGTTTTCTTTTATACCATATTGATTTAAAATGCCATTATAAAACTTGTGACATCCAATTTCCATATGCTGAAGAAATATGTCATAGAATTGCTTAAAAGATGTTATCTCCCTTGCAGGTTTTGTTCGATAACTCCCCTTGCTTCCTCGTAAATACGTTCCTCCCGAAAATGCAAATCCCGCACCACTGTTAAGTGCTTTTTCAAGAACATCTAGAGCACCTACAAAGCCAAAACTAAACTCTGTTTCTCCGGCGAATAGGGTTTCATAACATCCATCACAAGCATAATTTCTGGCGCTAGCGAGATCAACATTACCTCCTGTTTTTTTATGCAAGGCTGGTATTATTCTATCATCATTTAGCAAGACTGGGTGAGCGCCTCCACTCTTTAATGCTTCTGCGGCTAATTTGAGAATTTTTGGTTTGGTTTTGCTATGAACTCGCAAATCTAATGTTGGGCTATTTAGTGGTAATCTTCTAGCCGAATTAAGGCACATTTCTGTGATTTCGTTTGCTGCATCTTTGGCTGTCCTATCATTATTGGCAATTGTGCCTCCAATAGTAATCTGCTGCATCCATTGATTGAGCAATGCGCCTTGATCAAAATTACTAGCTGCTCCAGACCCAAGTAAGGCGCCATCTGAAGAGGTAAACCTGTCTTCGGCAAATCGTCTTTTAAGAATCACTTTCTCATCTAATTTGATCCAAAAAGCATCTATAGCGTCTTGAGCCTCCTCTTTTGTTATCACCTTATTCTTTACATCTTCTTTATAATAGTTTATGAGCAGTTGATCTAACCTTCCTATTGGGACAATTTCACCCGTGAAATGTAGCGCACAATGCATAAAATAAATACATTGAAGTGCATCAATAAAAGAGGTTGCTGGCTCTGCTGGAATGCGTCTTAATCTATTAGAAATAGACTCCATGTTTTTATATTCAATAGTGTCCGAAGTATACAAGTCTTTAATACGTCCACAATGATCTGCATAAGCATTAGCATAGTGATTAACACCTTCCATGACATTGATAATCGACTTATAAAATGATATTTTACGTTTATCTTTAGTATTCGCCATATAGCTTTGACACATTGTTATAACTCCAGAAGTACCATGTTCTAAAATAACGGTATGATCAGGAACAGTATGACCAAAAGGAGACCATTCATTTAGATATTGAATTTCCCATTGGATGGTTTCTTCATCGGTTAGATACCGCATCAACTCTTTACCTTGACCTACCGAGTAAGGAGGTAAGGCTCCTACTACAGTTTCTAAAGGATGTACATGCATGGTTTGCCCATTAAACCAAAACTCTTTTCTAGTTATTAATTCTAATGTTTTCTGAATCGCTAAGCCTTTACGTTCCATTATGGGCAAGCCTTTAACTTTTCGTTTACTATTTCCTTTGAAATAATCAAACAAATGACCCAATTGATCTTGTTCAATCCAAGCGGGTTTGGAATGCCACTTTTCAAACATTTCCTGAAGTAAGATGCAATTTCTTGATGAAGGTTTATCCCTATGTCCGTTTGGCAAATTTTCTAGTGAGCGCCAGTAGCTCAAAATATTCTTGTGCATTTCTATAGTGAAATTAAAGTTGGTTACATAATTAAGAAAAATGTGTACATCATACCATACCCAATATTGGGTATAAATGATTCTATTCTTAATTCTTTAGGGAGATATGAGCTATAAATGCTCCTTTTAAATATAGTGAAAAAAAATGACTAATCTTTATTTAGGGAAAATAATGTTTTTGAAATTTTAAATGAAAACCAAATATTTACCAAGCACACCACGCCTACCAGAACTGCCTTATTCTCAGTGTTTTCAAAATTTCTTAAGCTTAAAATAACAGATAAGATTGGCAAAATTGAAAAGAATATAGTATTTATAATAAGGTAAAGCCATTGCCTATTTATATGATAATCTAAGCCAAAAAACAAGGCTCGTTTTTCATCAATATTAAGTGATTCACCTTTAGCCTCTTCTAGTCGATAAGAAAGCCTTTTAAGATTGAATGCCATGAAATAAAAATAGATTAATATTCCTAGATTAATTAAGCCTCCAAATAAAGCAAATTCACTAAAAGAAAGATTAAAATTTACAACGGGAATTCTAACTTTTTCATCATTTTCAAATTCATTAATTTTCTTTTTGAGATCTATATTTCTTTCAACCAACTCTCCATAGCTACTAAATTGCATTAATTCTAAAGAGGTTTTTATTTTATTTATTTTTAATAAGTTATCTTTTTTTAATAGCCCTTCAAGGTGAGGACTATAGTAATTCATGAGCATAATATCAAGGGTTTTAAATTTCCCCGAAGACTTTTCTAAATCATCCAATTCTTCATAAATGTTTTGCGCTATTTCGCTTATAGTTATTTCTCCGGATTCATGTTTTTTTTGGGCATCCTTAGATATTAAAATTGAATACTTAGTTCCGTTAGTTATTTTAGAAAAATCATCTATAGCCCATCTAAAATTAAGAACATTAAGAACTTTTTCTATCTCCATTCTGCTTAAGTCCTCAAAACCTTTATTTCTTTTGTGCAAGGTTAATAAATACCTCAAATCGTTATGATATTCGGACAACTTTTGTGCAGAAAAATTCACATAGCTTTTTATACTATCTACAGGTCTTTTTTTAGCAGTATCGAGCTCTTCTGGGAAATAGCCCTCTGAATCTACTTTTGCGCATAAAACACTATAGGGTCCAGAGTACTTATTAACATAATCATCTAAGTTTATATAAAACCCGTCATAAATTTGACGGAATTCGTCCCAAGGACAATCTAAAATTTCATTTAAAGCAATTATTTTATTTTCATAAGACTTTTTTCGCTTCTGCTCTTTTAGAAGAATTAAAATAAAGGTGATAATAAAAATTAAAAGCAGTGCGCCAACATTAACAATCCTATGCCTTAGGTATTTTATTCTGTCTTTATAAATATTTGTTGCGAATTCGTCCATGTTATTAGTTTTTATGTTTCAGTATTAGGAATAGAGAAGATATCCTAATACAACTATAGTTGCCAAAACAAAGCCGACGATTACCCACTTAATTTTTGGTAAATCTGGTGGTACTGAATCTATGTTTTTATTGACAATAATTTTTAATACATCATGATCTTCGGCGCTGGATAAATTGAGTTCTGCTTTAGCAATACCAAAAGCCGATTCAAACGTTTCGCCTGAACATAACGAATCGTAAAAAGCTCTTGAAAAATCTATAGCCATTGTATTTGCAACAGCCATTTTCATACCAATAACGCAATGAATTTTACTGGAAAAGATTTCAACGTTGTTTAGACTGTAACATGCCGATAAGACTACACATTTTAAATACTTACTATAATGGTCTAAAAAAGTTCCGAGTTGATCAATATATACAATCTCGGTATGGCCATTTTCATCCTCAAAAAGTAGTGTTTGATCATCATTACCATGTCCAGATATATGCAAAACATTAGGTTTATATTTATTTAAATATCTTCGCATAGCTCTTTTTGTAGACGCATTTCTTACATAGAGCCTGTTATTCGTTGGGTCTACAATATCTTTAATAACATTAATCTCGTCTTGAAGCCTAAGTTGGCCAGTATCTTTAGGATTAACCCCAATAAACAAGATTCTCATATCTTAAAGTTTTAAATTTGTTATGTCACCTGTATCCGATTCATCTTCTCCTGAGCTTCTATAGTTAACTTCTTCTAATATGAGTCTTACTATTCTATCGTCTTCATAAACATCTGTAGCTTTTTGAAAAGAGAATCCAGTTAATGTTTCAATAACATGAACTCCTGTCTGATAGGTATCTGCATCTTTAAAATCAAGAAAATAATCATCCTCACCATCAGTGCTTCTGGTAATTTCCATTGTAGGTTCAACAATGCCATTATTAAGTAAAAGATTGGACTGATTAGTTATAAAGGCGACTCTCGATAAGTCATTGTTTTTATTTAAATAATAAATTACTTTCCAAAAAATCCTAGGAATTTTAACTTCATCACCATCAATTCTAGTTACAAAAACGGGATCATTTTGATTGAGAATAGGCCCAGTAAAAACGATTAATTTCTTTTTGTGCTTAACCCCTTGCGTATGAAGAATATAATTTTCTATTCGTCTCCATATACTCCTGTTTAATCTGGCATGTTGAGGCACAGCATTGGTATAATAAAACGTAGAATCTGCAGCTTCCTTAGCCACAGATGGGCCAGTTCCCCATTGTGTGTCTTCCCTTTTTGTCATGTGACCTCGATCAAAATCACTGTGGTATGCACTATATAACTCTTTCCCAAATTGATGTGAAAGCGGAATTCTGTCATCTTTATCAAAATCATCTTTTCGATCTAATTTTTCTATAAATTGAGATCCATCAATATTGGTTGCTGAGAAATAAGGAAATTTTCTAAATGGATTTTGTAAAACAGAGTAGTTAATATAATTTAAATAGTAACGATCTAAATTAAGTCCTGCCTGCTCATATTGATGACGCTGCTTTTTAGAAATGCTTGGCACTTCTATCTCAAAATTCGGTATAAAATTTTTGTTATATGACATTTCGGTTTTGGTATTTATAAACACATTGCTTTCTAAGGTTTTTCATTTTTTAATCATTGTATTTGAGCGTCAATTGTTATTTAATTTAAATAAAGCTCTTCATTTATTATTCTGCATGTTCATTTGATGTGTTCCTGATTTTTAGTCTCCTGTCTTGCCCTTCAAATTTCACATACTCATTTCCTATTTTTCCAGATGTGATATTATCATTTAATCTTGAGCCAATTAAAAAATAGTAGAACAAAAAGTTCTTTTTATAAATGCTATGTACAAAAAAGATAAAGACCGCTTTTAGCAAGAGTATCGCAAAGAGGACAATGATTTTTATTGTTCTAAATTGATTACTGACATAAGCCTCGTCTATAATTTCTTTTTTTGACAAGAGTAAATTGGTCACTATACTTTGGTCAAAAAGAATAAAAAACACTTGCATCGCTGCATACAAATACAGAAGGCCTAATACATAATTCTTTGCGGCAATAAATTTACTATCCAACCTACCTATAACCAAGCAAAGACTAACGGCTACAACAATACCGCTAATAGATCTCGTGATTAAATGAAACATTCCCTTTATTATGTCTAGATCATAACCAAATAAAGTGTTATGGTTTGTGTTATAAATATATATTCCAATAGTTGATAAAATTAAAATGGTACCAATTAAAATAAATAGTGGTTTTTGATACTTCACGGTATTCACATAATGCAGGCCATTTTTAATGTCATAGTTTTCTTTTAAGGTTTTATCAGTCAATAACTTATACAAGATGTAAAGAAAAAAGGCCTCTATACCATTTAATGAAATATCTATGAGATGTACATATTTCTTTAAAAAATCCCCATCTGGGTCTATTAAACTGGATATTTCGGATATGTAATAGAAAAGGTATAACGACAAAAATGAAATACCTAATAACTTCCACCATTTTGCAAATTGCTTAATAGCACTTGTAGCCCTTAAGTAGTACTTATACATATCGAAAACATTAGATTGAAACACTTTTTTCAAATAATCATCAGATTTTCTAATGGCTTCAAACTGAACAAATCCAATGGTGGGTACGATTTTATAAAAGATCATATAAAAAATAAGACCTAGCTGTAGAATAAGATTGATAAGAAGCATAGGTGGTGTGCCTTTTGTAGAGTCTTTAATAGCAAAAGCGCCAACAAAAATTAAACTTGTAAAGGTTACAGCTATTGCTGTTTTTTGATTAATAACACTAATCCCGTTTTTTTCGTCTATAACATCAGCAGCAACTTCGATTACTTTCTTAAAATCGTCTCCATATAAATCGCCTAACTGCGTTAACGTCGATTCTGGTATTTGATGTGATGTTTCGTTGGATTGATTCTCAATATTCTCAATTGTGCTCTTTAACTGTACTATAAATAAGCCTATTTTTTCAATTATTTTTTCCTGATTATCATGATATTCATCTTCAGAAATTAAGTCTTCTTCTAAACTCTCTATATTAGTTCGGTATAATTTTGAAATACTATCAATTTCAACTTTTAAACTAGAACTTACGGCACCATAATGTCTTCCTTTTTTGGATGGGTCTAAGGTTTCCATAAGATCATTTATTGCTCTCAATTCTCTAAGTCTATCAAGCAAGGCAAAGTATTCATCTTTAAATAAGTCATATCTAACTTTTACATCCTTAATACTAGAGATTTTAGACGAGGGAACTATAGGGCTTTCAGGTTGGTCTTTTGAATCGAGATCACTTAAAACCTTATCATTGACTATTAAAGTAGGAATCTCAGGGTCATTTTCATCTTTAAATCCTAAAACATCTCTTCCTATTTTAAAGGCTACTGGCACTGGTTTTCCTGAAAAAAGACTATCATAGAACGCTTCAGAAAAGTATTCTGCCGATTTATTAGATACTGGTTTTGACATCCCAACCACATAAGCGATTTCTGGTTTGAAATTTTTTAACGATACCGAGCTACGACAAGCATTTAAAACTAGGCATTCCAAATCAGGAGAGTAATTACCCAAAAACTTTGACAGGCCCTGTATACTTAAAGGTTGGCTATACTTGTCATCTCCTTCAAACATAAGGTTTCCATTTTCATCTCCATGGCCAGCAATATGTAGAATATTAGGTTTGTGTTTATTTAAATAATGCACCAAATCTCTTCGAGTTACTGCACCTCTATCAATAAACACGAAATCATCTTTAGAATTACTCTTTGCCAGAGCGTTTTCTATTAGTTTGACTTCATCTTGTAATCTTAAATAAGGTGTATCTATTGGGTTAGTCGCTAGAAATAAAATCGTTTTTGCCATTCAATTTAATTTTAAGGGATAATGCGTTTTATGTTCACATTTCCTTGTGCATTCTAAAAAACGCCATAGTTGATACTATTTGAACAACTGGGTTTACTTTTAATTTCATTGATTTAAGGGCGTTTGTTCTTTTTCCAAAAACATCAATAAATATAATAAGTGCTACACGTAAATAAATACCCAATATTAGGTATTAATACATATCTACATTAAAAAACTACAAATAGGGAGGTATGATAATAGAATATCACTCCTAAAGTTATGCAAAAAATATGATATGGAATAACTGGCATTTCTGAAATTGTCCCTGTGCTCTGAAAGGGAATTTCTTTTAATGACATATTAGAAGTCTAATAGTCTGTAATCCCTAATTTGTAAGCATAGTAAAGATGTGATAAAAAACATCAATGTTCTAACACTATTCTTATACTGTTTTAATGAATATATTTTTTACCTCAATAACAGATCTAAATGTAACACCAAAAATAAAAATTTCGTAAAACACTGTTTTTCAGTTGATATGAACTAATATTTTTTGTAACTTTAAACATCTCCCTTAGTTCCGATTAATAGCTCCACGTAATTATAATTTATTTATTATGGAGTACACAATCAATGGTAAAATTATATCCGAAAACGGAGATGGTTTCAAGAACTTATTAGTTGTTTTTTATGATACGGACAAAAAACTAAACTTACCAAAAATCCTTAAAAAAAGTATTTTCGAATATTTAGAAGACAATGGTTCTGAAAGACTTGGGTCAACATATTCTGAAAATAACGGTTCTTTCACCTTTGGTTACAACTATAAAGACTTCGCGCCTGATAATGAAGAGGAAAGACCTGACATTATTGTAATCGTTCTTACTCCAGAAGAAAAAAACAAAACCCTCAAAGATAGAATCCTTTATTTCTCAAATCATCCATTGTTAAATGGAGGTCAAAATGAGGCAATAGTAATTAAGTTAGATGTTGCAAATGACATTAATATTGAGCCTGAATATAAACCAACTCCTCCAATGCTTTATAATTATATTAAAGTTACCAAAGAGAAAGAGAAACAATTTTCAAATAAAATAGCTCCGTTACTTATTGATTCATATAAAAAGAAAAAAAAGATTAACGAAGATTCGATCTTTAAAAATACCTACCTAACCACTTTATCTAAAACCATATTAAAAAACGACAACTTTATTAAGGATAGAAAAGACAAATCTGTTTTGTCTAAAAAAATGAAAAAGATGGTTGAGGCTTCATATAAAAAGTTCGAACTTCCATCAACAACGCTTTCCACTTATTCCCTTAACCTCACAAAAGAAGACTTTAAAAAACTGAAAATTGCTGAAAACCATTTTGACAATAACGATACTATTGAAATTCCATATAACAAATATTGTGGATTGATAAATGAAAAGATGGGAGGAAAACAATTAATAAAAAAGGGGAAATTAGACAATTGGATTAGATTAGCGACTCAAGAGGTTATCCCATCTGATTTTACAGATATTCCTCCTGACAATACCGATTCAAACACTCCTCCTACAATTACTATTGGAGAGCCAAGTTTAACAGAAGAAGAGGATAAAGATGTTACGTCATTAGTTAAAAATCAACTAAACCAAATCTATGCAGACTCCAATATTGAACTTAATAATAAAGGCTTACACGAGAAGATTAAATCCGATATACGGTTTTATAAAAAGAATAGTGATAATAATTCTGATAGTATAGATAGTCAAATTGCTTATCACGATTTTCACAATTTACAAATTGCATTTGAAAGTATTTGGGCAGAAGCTTTTGATGGTAAAGTAAAAGAAGATATAAGCAAACTATATAATTATGTCGTTGAAGTTTTAGAAGAGTATAACGACCCAAATTTCACTAATTCTGAAATCAATGACATAAAAGCAATCTTGGATAATGAAGTTGTTGATTACAGAGATGTGTTATCAAAAATTGGTTCAGTTACAAGAACTTTAGGCGAAGGAATACCTATTCCATATCAAGTAATGTCAATTGGGTTACCAAACATAGGGGATAAATGGAGTAAACTATCTATTCAGCAACAAAGTATTATCATTGAATTGGTAGAAAATATAAACAACCCAGAAATAATAAATATTGATTCATATCATAAATTTAACAAGGAGGAAAAAAAACAAGCTCTATTTGAAATAGTCAGGAATAATTTAGACTCCATTGCTAAGACCATCATTAATAAAAATTGGAATGGAAGAAGGGGTCAAACTTTATATTATATTTGGTCTGATTTATCAGATGGTAATTCTGGCAGCATGAATAATGCAAGAAATCATTTTTTAAATCAAGTTTCACAAAACAAGGATTTCTTTTCTGTTGATGAGTTATATTTTTCAATGAATCATGGATTCGATTGGAAACCATGGCATGGGAATCATCATGAGCGCATGTATTTCAATGTTAAAGATTATGTTTTTGAGAAATATGGTGCTTCTAAAGAAAAAGAAAGAGATGAAATTTTAAAGATTCTAAATAATCCTCAAGGAATATCTACAAGAACAGAAAACCTTATTAAACAACTAAATGAAAGACTTTTAGAGCCTTATGCGTTTCATGTCTTTGCACCAGATTCTGTCAATTATGGTATTCTAACAACCTATAGGCAAGAATGGAGACCAGAAAACTGGCAAGTGGGTGATTTGGTATCTACTATTCCACTAACACCTGGTGAAAAAAGAAAATTCACTAAAAAATTAAAGGTTAAAAAAACACGTTCACAAAAAGAAATCGAAAAGTCTTTATATAGCAGAACTGATGAGTCAAACTACATTTCTAAGGCTCATACAGATATTGTTCAAAAAGCTCAATCTGCAAATAATTTCAATATGACGGTCAATGGTAATTTTGGGTTTTCTGTCGGTGTTTTTAATGGTGGAGGAAGTACGTCTACAACATTTCAAAATAATCAAAGTGTAGAATCTGCTAAAACCAAAAAGTCAATTCGAGAATCAACGATTAAAGCCGCTCACGAATATAAAAATGAGCGTAATATCGAAATATCAACAACTGATGAAACAGATTTTGAAGAAACGACATCAGGTGAAATTTCAAACCCTAATAATGAGATTACTGTAACCTATTTATTTTATGAATTAGAAAGACAGTTCAGAATTACTGAAAGCCTACATAAACTTACACCAGTAATTATGGTGGCATTCGATGTGCCAGAGCCACATGAAGTTGATGAAGATTGGTTATTAACACATGAATGGATATTAAGACGAATTCTATTAGATGATTCATTTAACGAAGCTTTAGATTATATACGTGAAGGTATTGTTGGCGACCAAATAAATTATGAAGCTGCAAAGGCACATTATAACAATCAAAAGAAAATCGTTGAAGAAATATCTGGAAATGTAGAGAGCATGTCTTTATTGAAAGCGTCTATTCAAGAACAGCTTAATAAGACACGTGAAAGGAAAAATATAGTAGAGTTTAATAATAGAAGAAAATCAACATTTGATGCATTCACAGCATTCACTGGAGCTGTAACAGGTGCTTTGCCAATTATTGAAGGAATCAAAGGAGAAGCTAATGGGTATGACCCTGAATATTACAAAGCTGAAATGGAAGCTTTTGAAAATAGGCTAAACCTCACAAAAGATGAATTAGTTGCTGTGCAAAATGAGCTAGCAAGAGAGATTACGGCCTTAGAAAAAGCCAAAAATCAAATGATGGGCTTGACAGAGAAAGTGCAGACCAAACGAAATCTTATCAATCAACTACGTATTCATGTAAAACAAAACATTTTATACTACATGCAAGGCATATGGGAAATGGAGCCACCTGACCAACGGTTTTTTAGATTGTATGACAAAGTTGCTCCTATGGTCAAGCCAAAAGATATAATATTGGAAAAAACCTCATCACAAAATACTCGGTCACGTTATAATATGAACTTTATGACTACCGATAGGACATTTGGTGGGGACTTTGTTCGTACAGTATATGAAGTACCAGAAGATATAGATGAAACCAGAAAATTGCACGAAGTAGCAGATTTAGATAATTTAATGGGTTTTAAAGGTAATTATGCCATTTTTCCTTTAAAAGAATGTACCTACTTAACCGATTTTATGATGAAAGATTATGTCAATGAATTTCTTGGTTTGGCAGACCCAGACGAACATGGTAATTACAAAATAGAAGAGTTAAGAAAGGCATATAAGTTATTAGAGAAAAGTGGCAAGTTTAAGGAGCTTGCCGAACAGATTAAGGAGCTTATTACAGCCAAATTAGCAGATCCACAAATGAAAGATGAATTGGTTGTTGTGCCCACAGGTCAATTGTTTATTGAAGCATTACCTGGCAAGCATGCTTTATTAGAAGACTTTAAATTAAAGCATAGAGCTATGGATGTCCTTAAAGTAAAAGAAGAAGTTAGAGAGGCTCAAATTGAGAATTTAAGGAAGAGTGCGAGGATTTTAGATAAAGAATATAATGACCCCTTAAACGATAAAAGAATAAATATTTATGGTAAACAAAGTGATTTAGATATAAACATCTAAATTAACCTTAATATATATCTTTTTAATGGGAGAAAAAAGTAAAAAAACATCAAGAGGAAATTCAATTTCTTCAAGTGACAGAGGCTTAGGTTATAAAATTGATAATAAATCTGTTCTACAGTTTGAAGCAGATTCTTTTATTATAGACCCAATACGCTTTAGACCTTTTAACACTAACAATAAGTTTTCTAAATATTTTACTATTGGACTTCAAGTGAAAGGTGAAGTAATGGTAAATTCAATAATCTCTTCTGATAAAACAGTTAACAAAGAGTTAATTTCACTTTCTTCAACATCTATTGAAGCACAAACTCCAAGTAGTCAAACAAATTTCGTAAATGTTCTAAAAAAAGAAGAAATAAGATATTTTTCTCAGAGACTACATATAAAGACTGAAAAACTATTGCTTTCCAAAAATATAGGTCATTGGTTTAATGCACTTAATAAGTTAACAGAAGATTTAAGTACAAAAAGATTTTTAAATTCAGTAAAGAAAATAACCAATAATCTACCTGAGAGTCAAAGCATAAGAAAAGGCATTGTCATCGACGATTCAATTGAATTCAATATTGGACTGTCAATTTCTGGTAGAGTTACTCCTTGGCCAGTTTTATATTTATATATAGGCACAATAGAGATTCCTGTTAAAAGTTTCAATTTTGAAGAAAGTTATAAAGGCAATAAATTCAATTTAACTTTTAATGGATTATTAATAGTTTATGTAGGGTTTTCTATTGGTTCGCTTGAAAAAACTTTAGAGTTCTTAATGGAAAGAGGATACATCGATAGAGCTGTTTTAACCTATTTCAATTCTTCTAAAGCAATCTTGTTTAAAAGGCTGAGTGATTTTCTTGAATTAATAAGATCTATGCAAATGTTTAAACCTCTTTTACGAAGTGTAACAGGTTTAATTACTACAATTGGGTTAGTTGTTTCACTAATATATCTTGCTTATAGAATGTTTGAAGAACTATCTATTGCAAGAATAAGAGGAAGTAAAAGAGCCCATCTACATAGGTATTGCAGAGTGTTTATTGCTCGGCTTTTATGGAATAGTAAAACTGTTAATTCAATTAAAACCAGAGATGATTTGATAAAAGCCTATGAGTTATTTAGTAAAGAACATGCTAAGAAAATATTTTTAACGGATTCAAGAAAGAAAAAAGAATTTAGACCTACTGAGATTAAGGCTATAAATGATGTAGAAAGTCTAATGAATAAATTTTCAATTCATTCAGAATTACAATTTTTAAGATTTCATATATGGGCTTTAATCGAATCTCAGAATAATGCTGCGACTAAAAGAAGAGTAAAAAAAATGCGCAATAAATTCTCAAAAATAAGAAATGAAAGAGAAGTAATTAATCTTTGGGTAGAGACATCTTCTTTATTTGAAAGTTTTTTAAAAAGGATTCTTTTTTAATTTACCTAAACTATATTCAAATAAAAATAAATGATTACAAGAGTAGAAAAGGAATTATTAATATGTAATGAAGATAAGTTTGCAAACATTTGTAGACTATATTTAGCTTATAGATATTCAATAGTGCATTCATCTGGTTTTGCTCTTGGAAAAGAAAAATCTAAACCTGGTATTCCAGACAATTTTATTACATATAAAGATTATTACATATTCAATGAAATTACGACTCAAGAAAAGAGTCTAAAAGCAAAGTTGAAAAAGGATATATCTGATTGTTTTAGTCAAAAAGAAATTCCTAATGAAAAAATAGTCAAAGTTATACTAATCTGTAATAGTAAAATAAATCCAAAATTAGATAATGAACTGCGTGAACATAAAAATTTGATTGATGAAAGTTCAGAATTAGAAATTATTGGGATAGACGCATTAGCGAATATAATTGTTAACGAATACCCATCTATTTCTAAAGAACTTGGCATACCAATAGACACAGGTCAAATATTAGAAGTATCAGCATTTGTTAATCAAATAGAAGAAAGTAAATTTTCAACCACATTAAAAAATCGCTTTTTCAATAGGACTGAAAATATCCAAACTGGATTAGAATCCTTGATTAATCAAAATATACTTCTCATTTCTGGTCAAGCAGGAGTAGGAAAAACTAAACTATCGTTAAAGTTAGTTGAAGAATTTAAAGAGCAAAATCAGGATTATCTTGTCAAATACATTGTTAATAATGGTAACCTTGATATTTGGGAAGATTTAAATTCGCAAATCTTAAAAAACAAAAAATATCTCATTGTTATTGATGATGCAAACAAATTAAAAAACAATTTAGGTTTAATAACTGGTTTCATTAAAAATAGAAAAGATGAAAACATTAAGTTGATTCTTACTGTTAGAAATTATGTAAAATCAGAAGTTGAAGGCTTTATAGAAAGCTATGGATTGATAGATTTGAAGGAATTTACGAGAGAAGAATTATCAAACATTCTTAAATCACCTGACTTCAACATATCAGAGTATTACATAGATAAGATATACTCAATTTCAAAAGGAAACCCAAGAATTGCAATAATGGCAGCTATTGCTGGATTGAATAATGAGTTAGACAAATTAAATAATGCATGGCAAATTCATGAAGAATACTTCTCAACTTTAAGCGATAGCATTAAATCTTTAAATGATACAGACCTTTTAAAGGTAGCAGGGATATTATCATTATTCAAAACTATTGATACCAAACACATTGAAACAGTATCAGAAATTGAAAGTTATTTTTCGGTATCGCAAGACACCCTAATAGATAAACTTAAATTATTGTATTCATTTGAGGTAGCAGATGAAATGCAGGGCATTTATAAAATAGCTGACCAAATATTGGGTGAATATATATTCTACAAAATATTCATAAAAGAAAAACAATTATCTTTTCAAGTTTTACTTGATGCTTATGTAGATAAAAGACAATTTAGACTATCTGGAATCTTGACTCCAATTATTAATAACTATGGTTTTGAAACAGTAAAAGATTTAATTGAATATGATATTAAAAATAAATGGGAATCTATTAAAGTTGATGATTTCAAAGCAGTACAATACCTAAAAGACTTTTGGTATTATTTAACATCAGAAACACTAATATTTCTAAATAGTAGAATAACAAGCTCAAAACCTGATAATCTTTCTAATTTTAAATTTAGTATTCCTAATGAAAATTATATAGAACGATATGATGACAACTATATAGACCTACTAATTAAGTTTAAAGAGATACCTGAAAAATTTGACTTCGCTCTTGATTTATTATTTAACTACGGTCTGTCATCTCAATTACTATTTTCTAAAACCCTAAAAGCTTTAAGGCAATCATTTACATACGGTCAGTATAGCTATGAAACTGGATACAAAATTCAATTAAAGCTATTTGATTTTTTGTATTCAAGAATAGAAATTGATGAAGTGTTTTATTCTAAAATTATACTTTATATAGCTGACAAATATTTAATTGATTCTTATGATTATACAAGGAGTCATGGAAATACTATGGCCATTGTCCCTCAAGCTATTCAACCATCAAAAGAACAACATAATTTTAGAGATAAGCTTTGGACATTCATTTGTAATTGTTATAAACATGTTGAATTAAAAGACTCAGTATTAGATTTCTTTTTGAAACACCATTATTCTCATCATTTTAATGTTGACGAGATTATAAACTTTGACCAAAAATATATTATCCCATTTATAGAATCGAACTTTTCGAACATCAATTTTAAAGAATCAATGGTAGTTAATCAATACCATAGAAGGTTTAATTTAGAAGATTCAGAAGGTTTTAAAAATAAATTTACAAGTAAGGAATATCACACTTGGCTATTACTTAATGAAAGAGGGGAAGAAAACAAACAACTTGTTGTCGATACATATAAAGATTTAAAATATACTGACTATAAGAAACTTTTAGATGAGATAGAAATCATTGAAAAACATAAACCAAATTACTTTAGTGGTTGGTCTACAATTTTAGATTCTATATCCTTAATATTTGAGGATTTAGCAAAAAGAGATTTTAAAGTATTAATAAAACTAATCGAAGAACTGCCTAAAAGAGAAATCTCAAATAAGATACGAATTGGAAAGGCTTTTAAAGTTATTGATTATTCTAAATCAAACTTAAATGTATTAAGGAAGGTTGTAGTTAATAACAAGAATAATCATACTTTCTTGTTAAATCTAATTCTCAGTATGCCAAATTATCTAATAGTTAGAAATGAATACGATTTAGCTATTGAATTATTAAAGAGAGAAGAGGCAAATCATATAACTTTTCTTGAAGATTTACTTCCAAAAGTAGACCACCTCAATATAGATATTGATTTAGAATTAAATAGGATATTTAAAATTTTAGTAGACAGAACAAAAAAAGAAGGCTATTACTTTGTACATCCAGATTTCTTCAAATTTGTCAATGATAGCTTTCCGAAATTATTTGAAAAATATATTGAAGAAATAAAGATTATATACCTAAACTTAGATGAAAAAGGAAGACGTTTTGATTATAACCTTGAAACTCTTAGATTAATTTTAGATTATGATAGTGCCTTCATAACTGATTTACTGAAATCAAACTTTGATGAACACACACGAATAAGCAAAAGAGACCTATTGGAGAATGATTTTTCTAAATTGTGGTCTATGGATAACTATCAAACCATCTTTAAACTAATTCTTTCATATTTCAATTCACATCCAATTATCTTCCGTTATAGTGCAATCGAAGTCTCCAATTTATTTAAAGGCAATAGTGACAGAGAATTATCCCTACTCCGAAATACTATAAATGAGACAACAAATAAAAACCTAATGAGGAGAATTTATAATATAGTTGTCACTAAATACAATGATGAAAAATTCACTTTTCTAAAAACCATTTTAGAAAAGAACAATGATTTAGAGTTTTTTAGAGATTTAGATTTTTATGTTTTGAGCATTACATATAACGGAAATGAAATACCAAGAATACATCATAAAATAGATGCATACAAAGAAGCTAAAGAGTTCTTAATCCAACTAAATAACATTGAGTACTTGGAACACATAAATGCATTAGAACAGGCTATAACAAATTCTAAAGCAAGTATCGAAAACGCACGGAAGAGAGATTTTTTAGATAGATGGGGATTATAACATTTAATTAAATATGTATTGGGGGATACCACCCTCTTGAAAACTACCCTTATCCTTGTCTTTTTTTGCCCCTATCCCCCTTGTTATCATAGAAATTCTTTAGGATATAGGATGATAAATAGTGTGATTCCCATAGGATAAAACTTTATTTTATAGATAAAAGATTTTATTATAACTTTACTTTACTTATTAACTGTCAACACAGCACCCATAAGATTTAGTGAATTTTTTAAAAAGCATTGTGTTATGGGGCAAATGTGGGGAATATAAAAATAAATAATCCCTTAAAAGACTAATTTTAAGTCGATTAAAGGATTATTGCAGTACTCAAGGTGGGAATCGAACCCACACGACCGAAGTCACTGGATTTTGAATCCAGCGCGTCTACCAATTCCGCCACTTGAGCAATTTTGGACTGCAAAACTATAAAATAATTTATTACAATCAATCAAAAATAGTAGGTTTTATGCTTTTTCAGTCCAAATAAATTCCTAAATTTGCACCTCGTTAAAATAAAGCGCCTTAATTAATATAAATAATTCATTACCAATGTCAAATATAGCGACAGAAGCAAAAATTTTTGCATGTGGACAAAGTAAAGAACTTGCTGAAAAAATTGCAGTGACTTTCGGTGTACCTCTTGGTAATGTTATTACATCAACATATAGTGATGGTGAATTCCAACCTTCTTATGAAGAATCTATAAGAGGTACTCGAATTTTTATTATTGGTTCTACTCACCCAGGACCAGAAAACTTAATGGAAATGTTATTGATGATTGATGCCGCAAAACGCGCATCAGCAAGACACATTACTGCTGTTTTACCTTATTTTGGTTGGGCTCGACAAGATCGTAAAGACAAACCAAGAGTTCCAATTGCTGCAAAATTAGTAGCAAAAATGCTTGAAGTTGCTGGTGCTACACGTATTATCACAATGGATTTGCATGCCGATCAAATTCAAGGGTTTTTTGAAAAACCTGTAGATCATTTATTCGCTTCTACAATATTTTTACCTTACTTAAAATCACTTGCTTTAGACAATTTAACCATTGCTTCTCCAGACATGGGAGGATCTAAAAGAGCTTATGCTTATTCTAAGGCTTTAGAAAGTGATGTTGTAATTTGTTATAAGCAACGTGCAAAAGCCAATGTTATTTCTCATATGGAACTTATTGGCGATGTCACTGGAAAAAATGTTGTACTTGTAGATGATATGGTAGATACGGCTGGAACATTAACGAAAGCGGCAGATTTAATGATAGAAAAAGGAGCACTTAGCGTAAGAGCTATTTGTACACATCCTATTTTATCTGGAGATGCCTATAACAGACTTGAAAACTCAAAATTGCAGGAATTAATTGTCACAGATACAATTCCTTTGAAACAACAAAGCGACAAGATTAGAGTATTGAGTTGTGCTAATTTATTTGCTGAAGTAATGCAAAACGTACATTACAACAAATCAATTAGTTCTAAATTTTTAATGTAATTTAATATTAATATAAACACAAACAATGAAATCAATTACAATCAATGGATCTCAAAGAGAAAGCGTAGGCAAGAAGGCAACGAAAGCCTTACGTAATGCTGGTCAGGTTCCTTGCGTATTATACGGAGGAGACCAAAACGTGCATTTCTCTGCACCAGAATTGGCTTTTTCTAAACTTGTATACACGCCTAATGCGCATACAGTTGTGATTGCCTTAAACAATGGCGAAACTTTCGATGCTGTTTTACAGGACATCCAGTTTCACCCAGTAACAGATAAAATTTTACACGTAGATTTCTACCGTTTATTCGAAGACAAAGAAATTGCTATGGATATTCCAGTTCATATTATTGGAACATCTAGAGGTGTTTTAAATGGAGGTGTTCTTCGTAGAAACAGACGTAAATTAAGAGTAAAAGCTTTACCTAAAAATTTACCAGATTTCTTAGAGGCAGATATCACTCCTCTTAAAATTGGTAACAAGCTATATGTAACAGCTTTAGCAGGTGAAGGGTATTCTTTATTACACTCAGACAACACAGTTGTTGTTCAAATCAAGACAGCTAGAACTGCTGTTATTGATGATGAAGATGAAGATGATGAGTTAGAAGAAGGAGCAGAAGGAACTGCAGCGGCAACTGAAGGAGGAGATGCTCCAGCAGCTGAAGCACCAGCTCAAGAATAGAACACATATTATTCTATAATTATTAAAAGCATTCTATTTATTTAGAATGCTTTTTTATTTTTACAAAAAACACTACTTAATTATCTGGAAGTTTATACGTAATTTATTTAATTGGAATTCAATACCAGAAACTATTGAAGACATAGATCCTATGAAAAAATTTCTCATCGCTGGACTTGGTAATATTGGCGATAAATACACCAATACAAGGCATAATATCGGTTTCAAAATTTTAGATGCACTTGCAGAAAAAGAAGCACTTAAATTTGAAACTCAAAAACTTGGAGACTTAACCACATATAAATTTAAAGGCAGAACCTTTATCCTACTTAAACCTAGTACATATATGAACCTAAGTGGTAAGGCTGTAAAGTATTGGTTAACAAAGGAGAAAATTCCATTAGAAAACCTATTGGTTGTTACCGATGATCTCAATCTTCCCTTTGGTAGTTTAAGGCTAAAAACTAAAGGAAGTGATGGCGGCCATAATGGACTAAAAGACATTCAGAATGTATTACAGACTACCAAATACAATAGATTTAGGTTTGGAATAAGCGATACTTTTAGCAAAGGTCGCCAAGTAGACTATGTTTTAGGCGAATGGACAGATGATGAAAACGAAAAGATTACAGAACGTCTTGACAAATCTATTGAACTCATAAAGTCGTTTGGAACGGCTGGAGTCAGTAACACAATGAATACATTTAACGGAAAATAAAAAAAGAGAGCTTAAAAGCTCTCTTTTTTTATTTAAATTCAATAATTACTATTCGATAACTATTTTCTTAGTTGCTTTTCTATCTCCATCATTTACAGTTACTAAATACATTCCAGATTGAACGTTATTCAGGTTTATAATTTGATTGAATTCTGAATTGCTACCGTATGAATTATTAAAAATTCTTCTTCCTCTAATGTCCACAACGTTGACCGTTATATCCTTATTTGAAGTTGAATTTAATTTAATTGTAAACTCACCATTGTTTGGATTAGGATAAATAGCAAAGTCATTAACACCAAACTCATCAACACTTAAAGGTGTTTCTGTTGTAGAGCAAATTTCAATATACCAATCGTTAAGTGTTCCTGTATCAGCATTGAAAAAATCTTGAATCTCTATGGTCCAGTCACCCGAACTATCTAATCCAGAAAAAACATCCAATGGAGACGCAGGGCTATAAGTTCCTGTTGTAGGAGAAGCACATGCTACACCAGGTGCTCCGTCTTCAAAAATAACATCAAAATCTGTTTCCCTTCCGCCGTTACATGTTCTGTTCCAAACTGTACTTAACGCAGTTCCATTTGGATGAGTAACACCAACAACTAAATCACCAATCCAAGTATGAGCAACATCAACGTTTACTTTAACCTCTCCAATAGATCCAGTATCTGGAATATTGATTATGTTACTTATTGCTGCTCCAGGTTGGTTAGCTCCAGTTCCATCAGGTATTGCCGTCCCAAGTGCACCTGAAGCGTATTGTGTACATGTTGTTGTTACTTCATAATCTAATGGGAATTCAGAACTGTTTAATGCGTAGTAAATATTACCAACTGCTTCGATCATAATTCGGCAGTAAGGTGCTGGTATATTTGGCACTGTAATCATTTCAGAACCGTCATTAGGTGTATTTGACGCTAATACGGTATCAAAATTTTGTCCACCATCAGTAGACAACAATATGTTTACGTTGGCTGTATTAATACCATTGGCATTTGTTCCAGCAACATCCCAAGTAACCATTTCGGCAGTTCCACTAGTCCATAACGCCCCACTGTCTTGAGATGTTACTTCAAAAGGACCTGAAGTACCGCTTACATTTACTGTCATGGTATCAAAATCACTTTGAGGCATTTGGTTCACTCCTCCTGCTTCAGATCGGTCTCTTACAGTTAAGGCAAAAGTTAAACTTCTTCCTACTGTTGAGACTGTTTCCCATGTTGTATTATTTGCAGACAATAATGGATTTGATTCTGTCAATTGTCCGTTTAAAACACGTGAGAAAACTGGCATATATCTATCTGGTGAAGTACTTGGAGGTCTAGATCTCCATAGTGGTCCAGTCGTAAGAGTTGGTGTAAAATCATTTCGAGTTGTGTACCCATCATTTATTTGTTCCCAAGTATAGGTCAAAGCATCACTTCCATTTGGGTCTGTAGCATCACCTTTCAAAATAAATGCTGTACCATTAGGAATAGTATAATTTGGTCCTGCATTTGATACAGGAGGTGCATTTGAAATACCAGTTGTAACCGCACAATTGTTAGGTGCTGTAGCAACGTTATTTAAAATTTGATTGATACTTCCATAATGGAAATATGGATCACTATGACTTTGAACATCATTGGCTCCTGTTATTCCAGCGTAGCCCATAATTGTAGTACCACTTCCAGGTTCGAAATTTACAGAATTATTATCAGCCGCTGCATGTGTATGCAAAGCTCCCATTTGATGTCCTATTTCATGAGGAACATAATCAATATCAAAGAAGTCGGCCATGTAAGGTCCTCCATCATTATCTTGGAACGAATGAGAAGAAAAAGCACTTCCCTTGTTACTTTCGCATACACAACCAATACAACCTGCATTACCATTATTTCCAGCAAAAGCAAATAAATGACCAATATCATAATCTGCTGATCCTACAGTTGCTGTTAAGTTAGTTTGCAAACCACCATTTAAATCCCCTCCATATGGATCAGGAAACGATGGAGAATAAATTAGATCTAATGCTGGATCATCTGCTGTATCTACAAGAACAAAAGTAATTGCCATATCTACTTCATAAACCTCATTTGTTCTATTAAGTGTTGATACGACTTGAGCTAGTGCATCGGCTCTGTTATTTCCATTAGCATTATTTCCATCATCCCAAAAATTGGTATATTCCTGAGTTACTGAAATTGCTATTCTATAAGTTCTTAACAATTGATCATTAGCATCTCTATTAAGTGTAGTGCCATTTGTTCTATTTGAACTTTCTAATTCTTCTGTTAAACACTCAAATGTTTCTGAAGAATTCTTTCTAGCGCTTTTATTATACAAAAGGTACTGTCCGTTAGATACCTTCGTTGCAGGTTGAATAAAAAATGTGCTTTCGTCAGGTTTTGAAATCATAGCATTTAAACCTAACTGCGTTACACTAAACCTCACTCTAACAGTTGGGTCATCAACTTTTGAGCCCAAATAGGTTTTAATGTTTTCATGCATTGCTGCATTGTCTTCAGAAGAGAAAATTGAGGTCTCCACAACACGATACTGTTGTAAGGAGCCATCTAAACTTGGAAAATCAATAACAACATTAGATACACCATTTGATTGATTTCTCAAAGGAGCATTAAGGAGTTTTGATTTAAAACTTTCAATATTAAATTGAAAAACGCTAAAATTATTCTCATCTAAGTTGGCAAAAGATACATCATCAATACCTCTTTTATTGTTTAACAATTGCCAATCTTGAGCTTGCGTGCTGATTACGGTGACCAAAAATAATAGACAAGTCACCAAAACTTGTTTTGATAATTTTTTCATAGGTGGTAGATTTTTTTTGTTTGTTTGAGTCGACTATTCGACTATTGTGGTTTTAGAAGTATAAAAAAAGAGAGGCCAAAACATGACCTCTCTTTTCTTATGAATTATTCAATAATTATTTTTTTAGTTGTTGTCTTATTTCCATCGCTCACAGTAACAAGATACATTCCAGACTGAACATTGTTCAATCTAACAACCTCATTAAAATCGGCATTGTTTGCATAAGAATTATTAAAGATTCTTCGTCCTCTTATATCAAATACATCAATATTGATGTCGCTATCCGAAGAAGAATTTAGCTTCACAGTGAATTCACCTTTATTAGGATTAGGGAAGATTGTAAAATCTTCAAAAGCAAACTCTTCAGTGCTTAATGCTTGTTCAGAACATATTGTAATTGACCAATCATTAAGTGTACCTGTATCTCCAGCAAAGAAATCTGCAACAAAAAGCGTCCAATCTCCTTGAGCTTCTAACCCATTGAATGTACTTAATGAACCTGATGGCGCAAATGTTCCCACTGTTGGCTCTGCACATGCTATTGCGCCAGCAGCATCATCAAACGTAATATCTAAATCATTTTCACTACCACATTCTACTTCCCATAAGTTGATGAATGTTGTACCATCTGGATGAACTAACTGAAGTACTAAATCTGAAACATAAGTATGTGTCACATCTACATTTACAGTCATACTTTCAATTGTCGCCATATCTGGTATATTAATAACATGATTAGCAACAGGTGTTCCTGGAGAACCTCCAGAACCATCAGTTATAGCGATAGCAAGGTTTTGAGGTGAATCGTAAGACTCACAAACTATTGTTGTACAAGTGTTTTTCAACAGAACATCTACATTTTTAGTCTCAGAAGCAGAAGTTCCTGTTACTGTAATTGTATATTCTCCTTGCGCACTAGCTTGTAAATTTCCGATAGTCATTGTAAAATTACCATCAGTATTTCGAGTCGTAGGGTTAAACGTAACTGTGGTACCTGCCGGATTACCTACAGCAGAGAATGTAGCAGTTTCGTTAAAATCTAATATTGTTGTATATGAGAATGTAAACACAGCTTCGGTGTCTGTAGTTGGACAACTAAGTATTTCGCTATTATCTGCTGCAATGACAAACGAAGGCGTTGCAGGCGTACAAACACCTGGTTTAAAATCTGCTGCTATACCAGCAACATAAGTATCTACAACTGTCATTTGTTGCGGGGTAAACATGTACATACAGGCGTCATTAACATAATCCATATAATTCATTGTCAAAGAACTGGTACCAGGAACACATCCAGCAACACTACCATTAGCTGGGCAACCATAGGTACTGTTCGGAATTTTTGGAGTATCTGCAATACCATCAGCATCAGGATTTGCACAATTGCCTGGTGCTCCATCAGAAATAAACGTATGATTTAAGTTATAGAAGTGTCCTAGCTCATGAGTTACTGTTCTTCCTAAGTTATAAGGAGTTTGTGGTACAACTCCAGAACCTGGACAACCTGCTCCTGATCCAAAAGCATTATCATCCATAGTAACAGCTTGACCAGCAGTAATACTTCCTCCTAATGGAGAAAATCCTAAAGCTCCAATTGGTCTTATAACGAAGTTCATATATCCAGCCCAATTTGCATCGGCATTATTTCCACCTCCAAAATCATATCCAATTGTTACAGCTGGATTACCTTCTATTAGTTCTGGGTCTAAACCAACTGGATGATTAGATACAGCAATACAAAAAGAGATATTAGCAGATCCAAGATTTAGTCCTGGATAAAATGCACTTGCAGCGGCCCATTGCGCATTATCGGCATTGGTTGCTGTGTAATCGGCATTTAAAATATCTATTTGATTCTGTGCCAATGCTTCTAAACAAGCTCTATCAGCTTCATTTGCAGTTGGAAAGTGCACAGCGACTGGGATAGTAATAGTTGCCCCACGCTGAGCAAATTCTCCTTGAGCCAATACTTCAGCTAATCTAGCTTTAAATAAGGCTTGGTTCTTTTCATACTCTTTAGCAAATGCAGGATCTTGCATTTGTTCTTCCATATACTCAAGCATTCCACAAGTACGATCTTGATCTTGGGCTTGCATATTAACAGCACACAAAAGAAAGAATATTACAAAAATTGATTTTAAAGTAAAGTTCTTTTTCATTCAGTTGTTTTTTAGTTAAAAAAAGTAAAATTTTGATTAATGACATCAAATCTAATGAAAATCAATCATAATATTATTGTGTTGATTAACAAAATTTTATGATTTTAACACAAAAAAGGTGTTCAAAGTCAGAATCTTGATAAAAATCACTTAAAATAAAATAAATCTCTAATTTTTTCTTTTTTTTCATTCCCTTGTTGTTTATGGTTATTTTTATCAAAAAATTGATCGAAAATCAATGCCAAATCAAAATACAGAAATTAATACCTCTTCAATTATCACTATAGGCACTTTTGATGGTGTTCACATAGGTCATCAAAAGATAATTGAACACCTAGTGAAAACAGGACAAGACAAAAATTTAAAATCGGTCGTGCTTACGTTCTTTCCACATCCAAGAATGGTACTACAACCTGATTTTAAAATGCAGCTTCTGCACACAATAAATGAACGTCAGGAGATTCTAAAAATCTTCGGAATTGATAACCTAATTGTTAAAGAATTTACGAAAGATTTCGCTAATCTCTCTGCACATGATTATGTCAAAACTATTCTTGTAGATGAACTTAAGGTTAAGCATATCATTATTGGTTACGATCATCATTTTGGAAAAAACAGAACTGCCAACATTGACGATCTTAGAACTTACGGCAAAGCATATGGGTTTACGGTAGAAGAAATTTCTGCCCAAGACATCAAAAATGTTGCAGTTAGTTCTACAAAAATCAGACATGCCTTAATGGAAGGCGATATAAAAACCGCTAATGCTTATTTAGGATACCCTTATTTTATAACAGGACAAGTTATAAAAGGAAAAGGAATTGGTAAAACACTAAACTTTCCAACAGCCAACTTAGCTATAGAAAAAGATTACAAACTCATTCCTAAACAAGGTGTTTATGTTGTGCGTTCAACATTGCATAACCAACCTGTTTATGGCATGATGAATATTGGATTAAACCCAACTTTTAATGATAAAAAACAATCCATTGAGGTTCACTTTTTTAATACGGAAGAAAATCTCTATAATAGAACATTAAAAGTAGAACTATTACATCGTCTTAGAAATGAGCAAAAGTTTGAGTCTAAAGACCAACTAATACTCCAACTTAATAAAGATAAAAAGCATTCAGAAGATTTTATAAAAGGATTAAATGAATAAATTCTTGTTTAAACATATAGATAACACTTCACTTATTGTTTTCAGAATGATCTTTGGAGCCCTAATTTTTCTCGAAAGTGTTGGTGCTATTTTCACAGGCTGGCTTAAGAAAACTCTCATAGATCCTGAATTTACTTTTAATTTTATTGGTTTTGAATGGCTTCAACCGCTTCCCGGACAATGGATGTATGTCTATTACATAATTATGGGACTTTGTGGCATATTTGTGATGATAGGTTACAAATACAGGTGGAGCATGCTCACATTTGCTCTACTTTGGTCAGGGACGTATTTAATGCAAAAATCATCTTATAATAATCACTATTATTTTTTGATGTTATTAAGTTTTATAATGGTGTTTTTACCTGCTCATAAATATGCATCAATCGATGCCAAACATCATCCTCATATAAAAAGTATATCAATGCCTAACTGGTGTCGATGGATATTTATCATACAACTGTTTATTCTATACACCTACGCATCAATTGCTAAAATGTATCCTGATTGGCTGGACTTAAGTGTTCCTGAATTGTTAATGAATAATAAAAAACATTATCCTCTTGTTGGAAATCTATTACAAGAAAAATTTGTGCACTATGGTATTGCCTATGGTGGTATTTTATTTGACGGACTTATTATTCCTTTGCTGTTATGGAAACGCACGCGTAAAATAGCATTCTTTGCTTCGATATTTTTTCACCTCTTTAATTCGTTTATTTTTCAAGTTGGTATTTTTCCATATCTATCGTTGTCGTTTGCAGTATTCTTTTTTGAACCAAAGGTTATTCAAAAGATATTTTTGAAACACAAACCTATATATACTGAAAACGCTGTAACAACTCCAGCATATGCCTCCATTTTTAAAGCAGTTTTTATATTTTATTTTAGTATTCAAATTGCGCTTCCAATAAGACATCATTTTATTCAAGATAACGTTCTTTGGACAGAAGAAGGCCACAGATTATCATGGCGAATGATGTTACGTTCAAAAAGTGCCAGCACAAGTTTTAGGGTTGTTGACAAAGCATCTAAAACTGTAATCCCTATAAATCTTAAAGACTTTTTGTCTTCAAAACAAATAAGAGCAGTAAGTTCTAAGCCTGATGTAATGTGGCAATTTGCGCAACGCTTAAAAGCAATGTATGCTGAAAATGGGATTGATGTTGCTGTATATGTTAGAGCATTTGTTGGTGTAAACGGCAAACCTCTAAAGCGACTTATTGATCCTGAAGTTGACCTAGCAAGTGTGAAATGGAACCATTTTAAACATCACGATTGGATTTTACCATCAAATCAAGACGAGAATAACTGACAATTCATTAAATTTGGCGTTTCAAAAAATATAACAACACCATGTTACAAGTAGCATTTATTAGAGAGAACAGAGACGATGTCATCAAACGGTTAGCCAAACGAAACTTAGATGCATCACAAATGATTGACGAGGTCATTACACTAGATGAAGAACGCCGACAATTACAAACGCAATTAGATAACACTTTAGCCGAATCTAATAGCCTTTCAAAAGAAATAGGTAACCTCTTTAAATCTGGCAAAGCTGCAGAAGCAAATGAACTTAAAGAAAAAACAACGCTACTTAAAGAGCGCTCTAAAACACTCGGTGAACAACTGAACACCACAGCCGACAGTTTAAATAATTTACTTTATAAAATACCTAATGTACCTCATGAGAGTGTTCCAAATGGTAATTCTGATGAAGACAATGAAGAGATATACACTGAAGGTGATATTCCAAAACTTCATGATGGTGCGCTTCCGCATTGGGAGCTTGCTAAGAAATATGATATTATCGATTTCGAATTAGGAACTAAAATTACTGGCGCTGGTTTCCCTGTATATAAAGGAAAAGGAGCGAGGTTACAACGTGCCTTAATTGCTTATTTCCTAGATAAGAATACAGCAGCTGGTTATACCGAATATCAACTACCACATTTGGTTAATGAAGCCTCTGGTTTTGGTACTGGACAACTCCCAGACAAAGAAGGGCAAATGTATCATGTTGGGGAAGACAACTTATACCTCATCCCAACAGCTGAAGTTCCTGGCACTAATTTATTTAGAGATGAATTATTATCTCAAAACGACTTACCAATTGGTATAACAGGTTATACACCATGTTTTAGAAGAGAAGCTGGAAGTTATGGTGCTCATGTAAGAGGACTTAATCGATTGCATCAATTTGATAAAGTTGAAATTATTCGTGTTGAACATCCAGACAACTCATATAAGGCATTTGAAGGAATGATAGAACACGTGAAAATGATACTAAGAGAGTTAAAATTACCATATAGAATATTAAGATTATGTGGCGGAGATGTGACTTTCGCTTCTGCGTTAACCTATGATTTTGAAGTGTTCTCGACAGCTCAGGACAGATGGTTAGAAATTTCTAGTGTGTCAAACTTTGAGACTTTTCAAGCAAACAGATTAAAATTGCGATTTAAAAATCAAGATGGCAAAACACAATTGTGTCATACACTTAATGGAAGTTCTTTAGCATTACCAAGAGTTTTAGCTGGTATTCTAGAGAACTATCAAACCGAAGACGGCATTAAAATTCCTGAAGTTTTAATTCCATATACAGGATTTGATAAAATTTAAATTTGTAAGAATTTTATTATTTAATATCGTTTAAATGCTAAAAAATAACGTTGTTCAACGATTTTTTAGCATTTTTCTTTGTTTTTCAATTAATATTTGTGATGTTAGTATTCCAAATAAGAACTAACCTACTTATTATGAAAAATATTAAACGTATCGTACTGCTAGTGACACTTGTTGTAATGGCTAGCAAAGTCTTTTTCTAAACATAAAGACCACCAACCTGACCTTACAAAAGCCATAGCAGAATAACTGAATCATTTTGTAAAGAATAGATTAATAGCACATTTATTTTGTTGTGAATGCCTAAACTTGTGTTTAGGCATTTTTTTTGCACTTTAACGAATTAATTATAAAAACATTCACAATATCTCGTAATTGCATTTGTTATATTTACATAAAATAATAAATATGCGTCGTCTTTTAATCATACTTACTCTTTGCAGTTGCGGACTTATATTCGCACAAAGCGAGCAATTAGCCGACGACTACTTTAAGCGTGGCGAATTCGAAAAAGCATTGCTTACCTACGAAAAACTCAACGCCAAGAAAAAAAGCTCAAAATACATCTATAAAATTGTTGCTACACTTCAACAGTTAGAACGTTATAATGAAGCCAAAGAGATTATTTTACAACGAATGCAGGAAATTAATTATCCTGCTTTATTAGTTGAGCTAGGGTATAACTATCAACTTATGGACAGTACTAACTTAGCCAATAAGTACTATAAAGAAGCTATTTCAAAAGTTACAGAAAAACCAAGCTACACCTACGGTATCGCTAGAAAATTTGAAGATCATTCACTTTTAGACCAGGCCTTAGAAGCCTATAAAAAAGGAATGGAAACAAACCCAGATTTTAACTTCAATATGCAAATGGCTCGTATTTATGGAGAACAGGGTAATATTGAATTACTTTTTTCAAATTATATCGATTACATTGAAGTAAAACCTAATTTTCTAAGTAATGCCAAACGTGCCTTTAGCGATTTTGTTTCAGAAAATAAGGACAGCGAAAACAACCTAATTTTAAGAAAACTACTACTTAAAAAATTACAATCTAATCCCGAGCCATACTGGTACGATATGTTGAGTTGGTTATACATTCAACAAAAAGAATACAACAAGGCTTTCATACAAGAAAAAGCGCTGTACCGAAGAAGTCAGGAAAGTTTAAGTCGCATACTAGATTTGGCAATGGCCACAGTTAAAGAGAAAGAAAATGATATTGCCAATTCAATTTTCCAATTTATATTAGATAATTCTCAAGATATTGACACGAGACTAACAGCTCACCAATACATGCTCGATATAGAAATTGAAAATGCCGAAAAACAAGAGTTAGATGACATAGATGAGAAATTCAACCAATTGTTTGACCAATATGGTAAATACGAACAAACGATTGCGCTTCAAATTGCCTACGGAAATTTTCTCGCGTTCAATAAACATCAACCTAAACGTGCTAGTGACTTTTTGAAAAAGAGTCTAGAGTTACAGTTATCTGTATTTCAAGAGGCAAAAGTTAAGCTGAAGTTGGGAGATATCCTTGTCTTTCAAGAACGATTTAACGAAGCCTTAATTTACTATACTCAAATTCAGGCTAACCTTAAAAACAGTACCATTTCTCAAGAAGCTAGATTTAAAGTAGCAAAAACAAGTTACTATAAAGGTGATTTTCAATGGGCAGAATCCCAATTAAAAATATTGAAATCATCTACATCACAGCTTATAGCTAATGACGCCCTAGATCTTAAGTTGTTGATTTCAGATAACAAAGATGAAGACTCGTTACAAACAGGATTAAAACTCTATTCTAAAGCAGACCTGATGTCTTTTCAAAATAAAAATGAAGAAGCTATTGGGCTTTTAGATACCATTTTAACCGAGCATAAGGGTGAAACCATTGAAGATCAAGCCTTGTTTATGCAAGCAAAGTTGTTTGAAAAAACCAATCAAATTGACAAAGCTGTGGATAATTATGAATACATCATTGCTAACTATAGAGATGAAATTTTAGCCGATGACGCGCATTATTTTTTAGCAGAACTCTACCAAAACAAGCTAGATCAGCCAGAAAAAGCTAAAGAACTTTATGAGAAGATTATTTTTGACCATGAAGACAGTATCTATTTTATAGAAGCCAGAAAACGCTTTAGACGACTGCGTGGTGATGCGATAAATTAGATATGACTAGTTGAGATGAATATTAGCTTTGATCTTGATAGCACATTAATTCCATGTGGAAACGAATTTGAAACAGAATATAGAAGTGTAATAGCTAAGTTATTGGGCGTAGAAGAACTACGAAAAGGCACTAAAGAGTTGATTTTCCAGTTACAGAAGCGTGGACATACTATTCATATTTACACAACATCTTTTAGAACAAAGAATAAAATTCGGAAAACCTTAAAATACTATGGAATTAAGGTTAACACGATTATCAATCAGAAAGAAAATCAATACGTTTTAAGATCTAAAAATATAGATGCCTCAAAATATCCAAAAGCATTTAATTTTGATCTGCACATTGATGATTCGAAAGGAGTCGCTATTGAAGCAAAAAAATATAATTTTGAAACGCTTATAATAAAGCCATCTGATAAAAACTGGGTTGAAACCATAAAAAAGAACATTAAAAACCTTAACTAACCAATGCAAATCGCAGAAACCAACAGACTTATATTCTCTAAAATCACTGTAGATGATGCGCCTTTTATTCTAGAATTAATGAACTCTCCTGGTTGGATAAAATATATTGGAGATCGCAACGTGAAAACTGTTGAGCAAGCCAAAAGCTATATACAAAACAATCAACTCAAATGTTATGAAGATTTTGACTTTGGATATTACAAAGTGCTACTAAAATCTGAAAACCTAAAGCCTATTGGTTCCTTTGGATTATTAAAACGAGATACCCTTGACCATGTTGACATTGGGTTTTCATTACTTCCAGGTTATGAAGGCTTAGGCTATGGTTTCGAAGGTGCTTCCCAACTTATGGTTCTTGCAAAAGACACATTCAACATAAAAACAGTATGTGCCATTACACTTCCAGAAAACCAAGCTTCAATTCATCTTTTGGAAAAATTAGGCTTATCTTACCAAAAAAGGATAAAACCCTTTGACAACGGCGAAGAACTTCTGTTATTTGTAAAAAATTTATAAAATTCAATAGTTTGCGTCAATCGCAGGATCATTAAATAAAAACATATGATTATATATAACGTCACTATCAATATTGATGATAGCGTTCATGATGAATGGTTAGTATGGATAAAAGAACATATCCCTCAGGTATTAGGAACTGGAAAATTTGATAAAGCTACTTTAACCAAAGTACTTGTTGAAGAAGAGATGGGCGGACAAACATATTCTGTACAGTATCGTTCTTATTCTAGAGAAGCTCTAGATGCCTATTATAGAGAAGATGCTGAAAGACTAAGAACAGACGGTCTTAAAAAATTTGCAGATAAAATGTTAGCCTTTAGAACTGAGCTTCAAATCGTAGATGAATACACCGTAAACTTTAAATAACGTGGCAAACAACTATCAAGTTAAAGCAAAAAAACACTTAGGTCAACATTTCTTGACAGACGAATCTGTAGCTCAAGATATTGCAGACACTTTAAGTCTAGAAGGCTACAAACATATATTAGAAATTGGTCCAGGTATGGGTGTTTTAACCAAATACTTGCTAGACAAACCCATCAAAACTCATGTTATTGAAATCGATACCGAATCTGTAGATTATTTAAAAGCCAATTATCTCAATTTGGCAGATCGTGTATACGAACAAGATTTCTTAAAGTACGACCTCACTAAAATTTTCAACAACGAACCCTTCGCCATAATAGGAAATTTTCCTTATAACATTTCAACTCAAATTGTCTTCAAAACGTTAGAAATGAGGGCTCAAATTCCAGAATTTTCAGGCATGTTTCAAAAGGAAGTTGCGCAACGTATTTGTTCTAAAGAAGGCTCTAAAGTGTATGGCATACTTTCAGTATTAACCCAAGCATTTTATGATGCCGAGTATCTATTTACAGTACCACCAACTGTTTTTAATCCACCTCCAAAAATAGACTCTGGAGTATTACTTTTAAAAAGAAAAGAAAACATGACACTGCCTGTTGATGAGAAGCTTTTTTTCAGAGTGGTAAAAACGGCATTTCAACAACGCAGAAAAACCCTACGTAACAGTTTAAAAACATTCAATCTTTCCGATAATTTAAAAGCAAATGTTATATTTGGCAATCGTCCAGAACAACTAAGCGTCGATTCTTTTTTGGAACTCACACAACTTATTGAAAACGACGATACAAATACGTAAAACCATCTCGTTTGATCGAAGAGAAAGAACATAATCAATTTGAGCTTACCAATGAACTCATTGAACAAGTAGAAATGCATGTCGCAAATAGCGATGACAAAACACTTAAACTACTGTTAAATGAATTTCATTACGCCGATATTGCCGAAATTCTAGATGAACTAGATTTAGATGATTCGATTTACGTTATTAAATTATTAGATTCTGAAACAACTTCATATATTCTTACAGAACTTGATGACGATACCAGAGAAAAGGTACTCGAAAACCTATCTGCCAAAGAAATTGCCGAAGAAGTTGAAGAACTAGACACAGATGATGCTGCCGATATCATTGCAGAGCTTCCAGAAGAACGTCAGGCCGAAGTTATCTCCAGAATTGAAGATGATGAGCATAGAGAAGAAATCACAGAACTTCTTGCCTATGACGATGATACTGCAGGTAGTTTAATGGCTAAAGAACTCGTTAAAGTTTACGAAACATGGACAGTTGCAGGATGTTTACGTCGTATTAGAGGTCAGGCTAAAGAGGTGACCAGAGTCCATTCTATTTATGTTGTAGATAAAGAAGAGAAACTTATTGGTCGGCTGTCATTGAAAGATTTAATCGTAGCCAAAAGTGAACAAAAGATAGCTGATATCGCTAAAGACAATGTAGACTATGTTAATGTTGAAGACGATGTTGAAGACGTTGCCAAAGTTATGGCTAAATACGATTTAGAAGCCATTCCTGTAGTTGACAATGAGCAAACCTTATTAGGAAGAATTACCATTGATGATATTGTCGATGTTTTAAAAGAGGAAGCAGACAAAGATTATCAACTAGCAGCTGGTATTACACAAGATGTCGAGGCCGATGATAGTATTATTGAACTCACTAGAGCACGATTACCATGGCTGTTCTTAGGATTAGTTGGTGGTGTTGGTGCTTTTTTGATTATGGAGGGTTTTCAAAATACATTTGAAAAATATGCAGTATTGTTCTTTTTTACACCATTAATTGCTGCAATGGCAGGCAATGTTGGTGTACAATCGAGTGCCATTATTGTACAAGGTTTGGCTAATGATGATGTTAAAGGTAGCATCAATAGTCGTTTACTAAAAGAAATGTTCCTCGCAGCACTTAATGGTACTATTTTAGCGCTCTTCTTGTTTTTATTTGTTTGGGCAACAAAAGGCGAATTCTATACAGCACTTGCTATTTCGGCTTCTTTAATCGCTGTTATTATTGTTGCAGGTTTAATAGGAACTTTTGTTCCATTATTCTTAAACAAAAGAGGTATTGATCCTGCAATCGCAACAGGGCCTTTTATCACAACAAGTAATGACATTTTCGGAATTCTCATCTATTTCTGGATTGCCAAATTGATTCTTAATATTTAGGGCGTTCCCCTTCGGGTCGTGCTCTCACAAGTCGCTCTCTTCGAGGAGCTCCAACACATGTTCCATCACTAACGCAAAACTTTGTAACTTTAAAGCATAAAAATCTATTACATATGAAACCCATAAATATTAAAGAAAAACACGCCATGTTCTCCAAACAATGGCATCCACATCGCATAGCCACAGTAGATAATATGCAAGTCATTCTCGCTAAAATAAAAGGCGAGTTTGTATGGCATAGTCATGATGATGAAGACGAGTTATTCCAAGTTATAAAAGGCACGCTCTATATGCAATTTAGAGACCGAACCGAAATCATAAAAGAAGGAGAACTCATCGTTGTTCCTAAAGGCGTTGAGCATAACCCATGCACCAAAAATGACGAAGAAGTGCATTTGTTATTATTCGAAAAGTTAGATACAGCGCATACTGGTAAGGTCGAACATGAAAAAACACAAACCGAATATCCCGAAATTTAATTGTCATGTCGAACGAAGTTGAGACATCTCAAGACTAGATTTATCAATCATCACTCTGTTCCTCATGTCGAAATGACCACTATGAATATACTTCACCTAGACAGCAATCATCCTTTGCTTATATCACAACTTAAGGCTTTAGGTTTTACCAACAACGAAGACTACACCTCTTCAAAAGAAGCTATAGAAAATCAAATTCATGTCTACGATGGCATTGTTATTCGCAGTCGGTTTAAAATCGACAAGCAATTTCTTGATGCTGCCAGTAACTTAAAATTTATTGGACGTGTTGGCGCAGGACTTGAGAATATTGATTGCAATTATGCTGCAAAAAAAGGAATCAAATTAATATCAGCTCCTGAAGGTAATCGTAACGCCGTAGGAGAACATAGTCTTGCCATGTTATTAGCACTTTTAAATAAATTAAACAAGGCTAACGATGAAGTTAGCAACGGCAAGTGGGATCGCGAAGGTAATCGCGGCAGTGAACTAGACGGAAAAACCGTTGGGCTAATTGGTTATGGTAATATGGGAAAAGCCTTTGCTAAAAAATTGCGAGGTTTCGATGTTGATGTGCTTTGTTATGATATCAAACCCAATGTTGGGGATCAGAACGCCAGGCAAGTGTCTTTGGAGGAACTTCAAGATAAATCTCATGTGCTAAGTCTTCATACTCCAGAAACACCATTAACGGTTAATATGATTAATTCAGAATTCATTAGCAGGTTTAAAAACCCATTCTGGTTAATCAATACAGCTAGAGGAAAAAGTGTTGTTACCAAAGATTTAGTAGTCGCTTTA
Organism: uncultured Psychroserpens sp.; assembly: GCF_947492715.1. Classification (GTDB taxonomy): domain Bacteria; phylum Bacteroidota; class Bacteroidia; order Flavobacteriales; family Flavobacteriaceae; genus Psychroserpens. Next base: position 1,426,719 of record NZ_CANLNS010000001.1, on the reverse strand, counting down.
AATTCTGGTAAAATATTAGGTGCAGGACTTGATGTGTTAGAATATGAAAAGTCGTCTTTTGAGAATATATTTTCCAACCAAATGCCAGAAGAATTCAAGTATATCATTTCCGCAGAAAATGTGATACTTACGCCACATGTGGCAGGATGGACTGTTGAGAGCAAAGAGAAACTCGCTCAAACAATAGTCGATAAAATAAAAACAGAATTTCTATTGAAGTAATCTATTGAACTTAAAATTTATAATTTTAAGACATGAAAAAAACCATTCTTGTTTTTGGCTTGCTCATTTTAGCATTACTCTTGTTATTTCAATTTAGTAAGTATGCGTTGGTTTCAAATAACTTAAAAATTGAAATCATAATAGCCATTATTGCAATTGTATTCTTTGCTATTGGTGTTTTCATAAACAAGAAAAGTTTGCACAAACACAATCTAGTATCTAAAGAAATTGATCATAAAAAAATAAAAGACTTAGAAATTAGCAATCGAGAATATGAAGTTCTTATAGGAATTTCAGAAGGTTTATCTAATAAAGAGATTGGAGACAAACTTTTTGTGTCTGAAAGCACTGTAAAAACACACGTTTCAAATTTATTATCAAAGCTAAATGCTAAGCGTCGTACTCAAGCCCTTCAAATTGCTAAAGACCTTCAAATTATTTGAAATACTAAGGTATTAGAACCAAAGTATGACCATTTTGGTACTTTAGTATGAACTAAAAAATCGAGCATAAATCTACTTTTGATGTGATAACATTTAAAACTCATCATTATGAAGAACACAATTATTAAATACGGAATTTATGCCTTTATTACGGCCTCTGTACTATTCTTATCGGGATTTTTAATAGGCAAACAAATTGATTTAGATTTTAATACCATGGCCATTTTCGGATATGCCTCAATGGTATTATCCTTATTGTTCGTTTATTTCGGAATCAAACATTTTAGAGATCATGTTAACGATGGAAAAATTAATTTAGGAAAGGCCATTGCGATTGGGTTGTTGATCTCCTTGTTTGCGGCTATTGGTTTTGCTATAGTAGATTATATTTACACGACTTCAATTAATCCAAATTTTGCCGCAGAATATAAAGACTATTCAATGGCGCAGCTCCAAGAAGCCAATCTTTCTGCGGAAGTATTGAAAGAAAAAACAGAACAACTGGAAACATCAATGGCAATGATGGGAAGCTCAACAGCTCTTGCATTTATAATGTTTGCGACTGTTATGATTATAGGATTTATCATATCTTTAATTTCTGGATTAATCCTTCAACGTAAATAAAATTAAATATTATGCAATACAAAGCAACGTCACCGGAAGACTATATAAGTCAATTACCTGAAGAGAGAAAAGCACCAATTACAAAATTAGATCAACTCATAAAAAAACATATGCCAAAAGGTTTAGAAGCAGGATTAGGATATGGTATGTTGGCCTATTATGTTCCAAAATCTATATATCCACCAGGATACCATTGCAAACCTTTTCCACCCCTACCTTTTATAAACTTAGCATCACAAAAGAACTTTATTGCATTGTATCATTCTGGACTATATGCCAAAAAAGAACTTCATGATTGGTTTGTTGCAGAATACCCTAAACATAGCAAGTACAAACTAGATATGGGGAAAAGTTGTATCCGATTTAAAAAAATTGATGATATTCCTTATGACCTGATAGTTGAACTTTTAGGCAAGATGTCTGTAGACGAATGGATTGATATTTACGAAACCGCAATACATAAAAAATAAATGAAACATAGAGTAACAGGAATAGGAGGTTTGTTTTTTAAATCAAAAAGCCCTCAAGCATCAAAAGATTGGTATCAAAAACACTTAGGGTTTAACACCGATGACTATGGCTGTACCTTTTGGTGGAAAGATAAAAACGGTAACGATTGTTCTACACAATGGAGTCCATTTAAGGATGACACAAAATACTTCGAACCGTCTAAAAAAGAGTTCATGTTTAATTATCGTGTTGAAAACTTAAAGGAACTTTTAGTGACTTTAAAGGAAGAAGGTGTCACAATAGTAGGCGACATGGAAGAATACGATTATGGAAAATTTGGTTGGATTTTAGATAATGAAGGTAATAAAATTGAACTTTGGGAACCTGTTGATCAAGCTTTTAAGTAGTCGTGTAACAAATTTTATATTTAAACTACTCATAAATAAACAATTAGAATGACCGAAGACAACGAAAACTTAGAAGACGATTTAAAAAACACTGTAGATGCTGCAGAAGATGCCGTTAATGACACAGCAGATGACGTTTCAGACACAACAAATGAGCTAAAAGATAATGCTGTAGACGCCTTTAATACAGCAAAAGAAAAGGCCTCAGAACTTGCAGAAGATGCTAAAGAGGTTTTAGGAAATGCCAAAGACAAAGCCACTGAATTTATTCAAGGAGATGGCAAGGAGATGTATAATAATGCCAAAGAAAAAGCCTCTGAATTAGCGAATGCAGCTGGCGAAAAAATTGGCGCATTTGCAGATACCGCTAAAGAAAAAGCAAAAGATCTTGCCGAGGATGCCAAAGAATTTGCTGGTGAAGCAAAAGAAAAGGCTGGAGAATTTATAGAAGATGCTGGCGAAAAACTCGGGGAATTTGCAGATGTTGCTGAAGACAAACTAGAAGATTTGGCCGAAGACGCCAAGGAAACATATACCGAAGCAAAAGAAAAAACTAAGGGCTTCTTTCAGAAGTTGTTTGGTAAAAAATAACATCATCTATCACATTTTTATTAACTTTATAAGATAACCATAAACGCTATTTATTATGTCTGACGATAATAAGAACTTAAGTGACGACCTCAACGAGATGTTAGGTGACGCCAAGGACAGTGCAAAAAAAGCCGCTGATAAAGTAAGTGAAAAAGCAAGTGAATTTGCAGAAGATGCAAAAGAATTTGCCGGTGAGGCTAAAGAAAAAGCAAGTGAATTTGCTAAAGAAGCTAAGGCTTCTGCAAAAGAATTTGCAAACGATGCCGAACAAATTCTAAGTGATGGAAAAAATGTTGGAATAATTGCTCACATAACTCTTATAGGTTGGATTATCGCATTAGTTATGAACAATGGCAATAAAACGGAGTTTGGTTCATTTTATATCAGGCAGGTTTTAGGTATTGCGCTCTTGGCATTAATACTTGCAATTATTCCTATAGTCAACTTTGTAGCTTGGATACTTCCATTAATAATGTGGATTATGAGTTTAATTGGTGCCCTAAGCGGAGAAAAAAAGCCCGTCTTTTTGTTGGGTGATCAATTTCAGGATTGGTTTAAATCCTTATAAAATAAGAGCCGGAATATCAAATATTCCGGTTTTGTTATATTTTTATTATCGTAATATTGCAATATTACGATAATTTACTATCTTTGTACTCAAATTGAAAGTTATGGGAGTTACAAAACGCTTTATTTATTCAGACCATATTAATGACATTGCCAATATTGCAAAAGTATTTGCGCATCCTGCTCGTGTTGCAATTTTAAAATATATTAGCGAGCAAGAAGGCTGTATTTGCAACGATTTGGTTGATGAAATTGGTCTATCTCAAGCCACGATTTCGCAGCACCTTTCTGTTATTGGTGATTCTGGGCTGTTAAAAGGAAGGTTTGAAGGCAAGAAAAAATGCTACTGTCTCAACCTTGAACGTTTTGAAGAATTCCAAATACTATTAAACTCATTTTTTAACAAAGCAGCATCTAGTTGTTGCTAAACCTTTATAATAAAAGAGATTATATCTCCTCACTAAAAAACATAAATAGAACTCAGATGAAAACACAAGAATTATTTTCAATACTAGAACAAAACCAAGACAAATCTTTACTTTTTGAATACTTACCAAATGCGTTTGTTGGTGCTAATTATCACATTACTGAAGTTAAACATATGGCCATCAACTCTGTAGATTGTGGCTCGCAAACCGATAACTGGAACGAAACAATTATCCAGCTGTGGGAAAGCCCTAGTGAAATTGGAAAAACCGAATTCATGTCTGTATATAAAGCGCTTGCCATTCTAAATAAAGTAGGAAAAATGAAGCCATATGATGTTGACGCTGAAGTTAAATTTGAATACAGTAATGCAACATTTCACACAGCACAATTGTTTGTTAGTGATTTTCAAATCGAAAATCAAAAACTTATTTTCAAATTATCGGTTGAAAAAACAGATTGTAAAGCTAAAGAAGCATGTGGTATTTCAGAACAATCTAAAGAATTAGTTGCTTCAACTGACGAGCCTTGTTGTTCTCCAGATGGCAACTGCTGCTAAACAATGCTATGGTTATTGAGTTAAGAGCATTTAGAAAGGAAGATTTCAAAGCCGTTTTGAACATCTACAATGAGGGTATAAAAACTGGTATCGCTACATTTGAAACCAAACTACCCAAATGGTCAGAATGGCATAAAAAACATAATCTTCACCCAAGACTTGTTGCAACCTTTAATCAAAATATTGTTGGATTTGCCGTACTGTCAAAAGTGTCTCAAAGAGCGGTTTATAAAGGTGTTGCCGAAGTAAGTATTTATGTTGCACCACATATGCAAGGTAAACACATAGGAAAGCAGCTGCTTTTGCAACTTATAAAAGAGAGTGAATCGCTCGGCTTTTGGACCTTGCAAGCTAACATTTTTAAAGAAAATAAAATTAGTATACATTTACACAACGTCTGCGGATTCCAAGTTGTTGGAACCCGTGAAAAAATAGGAAAACTAAATAATAAATGGTTTGATAACGTCCTTTTAGAAAGACGAAGTCAACTAATATAAACATAATGAAAAACATACTCGTTCTCTGTACCGGTAATTCATGCCGAAGTCAAATGGCCCATGGATATCTCAATATACTTACTCAAGAAAAGGCAACAATTTATAGTGCTGGCATAGAAACTCATGGTTTAAATCCGGGAGCCGTCGCTATTATGGGAGAAGATGGCATTGATATCACCAGTCATACTTCTAATCATGTAGATGAATATGCTCATGTTGATTTTGATTATATCATTACAGTTTGTGATCATGCCAACGAAAATTGCCCTTTTATACCGAGTAAAAATGCGGAAAGGTTACATCATAATTTTTTTGATCCATCAAAAGTTACTGGGAGCGAAACCGAAAAACACGCCGCTTTTTTGAAAGCAAGAAACGAGATTAAATCTTACTTAGAAGTGTTCGTAAAAGAACGCTTCTAATCTTGTTTTAACCCATAATTAGTTGGTAGCAAATCACCAATACGCTGGTCTCCCATAACACCGCTAAAAAGTAGTCCTGGGATAGGGGTATAATTGCCATATTCGTCAATATAAAATTGAGAAACTAAGGGTGTTAACACAGATTGATCCTTGCCTTTAAAAAGAATGTTTACTTTAGTTTCAAAAGTTACTTTTTTAGAGGCAGAGTCATTAATATCCTCAACCTTGAAAAACTCCCATTCGTTAACCTTAAACTTTTTGTGAAAAATATCGAACCCAGCATCTTTCAGATTCATATGATATAATGAACGCATAAAATGTTGAATCGAACCTTCATAGGCTTTCTTTCTATGCTTTAATGCCTTCTTCTTTCCGCTGTTTAAATCTTTATAAAACGAAGTTCCTGTATATAATACCGAATGAATCCCAAACTGGTCCTGTTTGGCATCAACGTATCTGAAGGTAATTTCAAAATCTTGAATATCATATGCAATTTCATATTGCAAACTCTTGTTTTTAACCAACACAGGTTTTCTGGCACTAACAGATAGCACATTATCTGCTTTATTAAACCGCAAAATTAAATCATCTTCATTAAGAATCTTACACGATTTCGAAAACTCAGAAAAGCCCAAAAACTCCTTTCTAAATAATTTCAATTTTTGTTTCCGAGTTAAACCGTCATTTGTATTTACGACAACTTCATCTAACTGATTTAAAGATTCTTTCAATGCAATCGAGAGCTCTGTCTTTTGCCTGTAGTCTGATACAATTATCGTTTCATATCCTAAATATGATACAATTAACTGCGACTGAATCGCGTCAGAATAATCAATAGAAAATCGTCCTAAATCATCAGTGGTTGTTCCAATGGTTGTATTATCAAAATAGACTGATACAGCCATTAGCGGTTGCTTGGTCTTAAAATCAATAACGGTTCCCGAAAGGGTTTGGGCGTAAAGTAATGACGTTAATAGAAATGAACAGAAAAAACCTAAAGTCTTACTCTTCATTATTATTTGAGAATTTACGTTCTAATTCGGCTTGAAACTCTTCCATCACAGGTTTCACAGTGCTTTCAGGTAAGTCGGCTATTTTAATATACATCAACCCATCTACCGAATTATTAAATAAAGGATCTACATTAAATGCTACCAGTCTTGCATTTTGTTTAATGTACTTTTTGAGTAATACAGGTAAGCGTAAAGCTCCAGGTTCAACCTCATCAATAATTTTATCGAACTTATTTAAATCGGCCTCGGCAGCATCAAACACAAAATCTTTATCAGCATCCTTTAATTTTACTTTAAATTCCTTTTTTGGATGCACATATTGAGCTACATAAGGATCATAGTAATGCGATTTCATAAACTCAATCATCAATGATTTTGAGAAATTTGAAAACTGATTACTAATGCTTACACCTCCTATTAAATACTTGTGTTCTGGGTAACGTAATGTTGTATGTACGATTCCTTTCCAAAGCAAAAATAAAGGCATTGGTTTTTGCTGATATTCTTTAATAATAAAAGCGCGTCCCATTTCTATGGATTCGCTCATCATTTTATACAATTCAGGTTCAAATCTAAACAGGTCTTGAAGATAAAACCCATCAATACCATAGCGTGCATATATTTTAGACCCTAAGCCCATTCTATATGCGCCTGCCAATTGTTTGGCTTCAGTATCCCATAAAAACATATGATGATAATAGGTATCGAAACTATCCAAATCAATCGCTTCATTTGTACCCTCTCCAATAGCTCTAAAAGTAATCTCACGCAATCTTCCAATTTCATGAAGTATGTTTGGGATATGATCGGCATCTGTTAAATACACCTCGTAGTTTTTACTAACCAAAAGTCTATAATCTCCTTCCCTTAAGGCATCAACTTCTGCTGCCATTTTTTCGGTACTTACAGATCCTACAATTCGTTTTGGCGGCTTTGCTGGCGGTTTAAGTGTATTTGATAAGTTGTCTAAAATCTTAGGTTTGTCCTCAAAAGCATTAGATAACATATACGTTTTTCGACGTATAAATTCTGAAAAATCAGAAAGCGTTTCGTGTTCTTTTTGAGCATTAACAGAAATAGCTTTTCCTATTCTAACCTTTATAATTCGGTTTTTTTGTGTGAGTAATTCCGAAGGTAATTTTGCTGTTCTAAAGGTATCACTAATCTTCGATAATTTATAAAACAACTTGCTGTTTTTAGCATGAAAATAAATAGGAACAACTGGCACTTCTGCCTTTTTTATGAGCTTCATGGCCGCTTCTTCCCAAGGTTTATCAACAACTAATTTACCGTCTTTATATGTTGAGACTTCACCCGCTGGAAACACCCCTAAAGGATGACCTTCTCGTAAATGTAAAATAGCGTTCTTAAATCCTGCAATACTAGACTTCACATCCTTTCGGTCTTCAAAAGGGTTAACAGGCATTATATATGGCTTTAAAGGCTCTATACGATGCAATAGGAAATTCGCTATGATTTTAAAATCTTGGCGCTGCTCTATCATTAACTTCAGCAATAAAATACCATCAATTCCTCCAAGTGGATGATTTGATACAGTAATATAAGCGCCATCTTTAGGTAATCGCTTTAAATCTTCTTCAGGAATTTCAAACTTAATTTGAAAATCATCCAATATACCGTCTAAAAAGTCAACATCACTCAAGTGCTTGTTACGCTTATAAATTCTGTTAAGCGTTGATATTTTTAATACTTTCATCAACAACCATCCAAAGAATGTACCTATAAATCCATACTTATCAGCTTTAATAGCTTTAGCCACTTCTTTTGCGGTTACCAATCCTGTATCTTGTTGTTTAGTCATGAGTGTAAAAGTACTAAATTGTTATTTAGTTACAATTTGAATCGTTTCTTGAGTTAACTGTTTTAATAGCAATTCTTTACCTTTTTCTATAGAAGAAATAGCTTGCTCATTATAATGTCTTACAGTATATAGACTCACATTATCGTAAGATGTTACTTTAAATTTTGCTTTTAAATGCTGAAGTAAGCGATCGAGGTTATTATAGTTATTATCAAAACACACCGAAAAACTAATAGCCGAGTTTTGAATCACATCAACTTTCATCTTATATAAGTGTAATAGTTTGAATATTTCGCTAATATTTTCTTCAACAATGTAACTAAAGTCTAGTGAGGACAATGATATCAATACTTGATTTTTTTTAACTATAAAACACGGGATATTGGGTTCTATTCCAAAACCTTTACCAACGCGTGTGCCTGCTTCTAAAGGATTTAAAAACGACTTTACAAACAGCGGAATCTCTTTTTGTTGTAGTGGTTGCAAGGTTTTAGGATGAATAACTGATGCACCATAAAATGCTAACTCTATGGCTTCGCGATATGAAATACTATTTAATAATTGTGCATTTTCAAAATAGCGTGGATCGGCATTTAAAACACCTGGTACATCTTTCCAAATGGTTACACTTTCGGCATTTAAACAATACGCAAAAATAGCTGCTGTATAATCACTCCCTTCACGTCCCAATGTCGTGGTAAAGTTATTGGCATCACTTCCCAAAAAACCTTGAGTAATATTTAGAACTTTCGCGTCAAATTCAGTTTTTATCTTAGTTTGTGTTTGCTCCCAATCTACATTTGCTCTACGATAATAATCATCTGTTTTGATACACTCACGCACATCTAACCATGTATTTGTTAATCCTATTTCATTGAGATATGAACTAATAATAGTTGTTGATGTAAGTTCTCCAAAACCAATGACCTGATCATAAACAAAATTATAATCTGGAGATTTATTACGATTTAAAAAATAATCTAAGTCCTCAAAAATAGAGCCTATTTTTTTAAAAATTGGATGCTGCGTATTTTCAAAAAGATCCAATAAAATCTCATTGTGATAAGTTTTCACGTCGTGAATAGAGCTCTGTAAGGCTGCCTTATTTTCAAAATAGTTTTTTATGACAACTTCAAGGGCATTTGTTGTTTTCCCCATTGCCGAAACCACAACAAGTGTATTATCATAACCTACTTGTTGTAAAACTGATGCTAAATTTTTGACACCTTCAGCATTTTTTACCGAAGCGCCACCAAATTTGAATACTTGCATGCTAAATATTTGCTATATAATTTTTTATTCCGTCTTCATTAAGCTGAACAACAAACCAGTCGCGCTTAACAAGAGCTCCTTTCTTCTCATAGAACTTAATTGCAGGTTCGTTCCAATCAATCACTTCCCAGCTCACGCGTCTAACGCCTAAACTATATCCATACTTTACAACCTCATCTAATAGGGCTGTACCTAAACCTGTTCCTCTTTTACTTTGGCTCACCACTAAATCTTCCAAATGAAGCACCTGACCTTGCCAAGTAGAAAAACGATTATAGACCAAGGCAATACCTTCAATGTATTCCTCGTATTCGGCTACAAAACACACAAACTGTTTAGGGTCTTCAAAACCGCTTTTTTCTAAATCGGCAACCGTCACTTTTACAGCATCTGGTTCCTTTTCAAAAACAGCAAGCTCCACAATGAGTTCTAACACTCTGGGCATGTCTTCTTTTGTAGCTTTTCTAATGGAAAATGTCATGGTTTTTTCTTTACCTCAAATATAGTTTAAAACTTGAGAATTTAATCACATAATTATACTACGAAATCGTTGTAGTTGATTAAAAAAATGAGATATTTGCATAAACAATCACACTACATGTCTCGAAAAAATCAAACGCTAGGTGAATTTATAATAGAAAATCAGTCTTCTTTTAAATACACCTCTGGCGAATTATCGCGTCTTATCAATTCTATAAGATTAGCCGCAAAAGTAGTTAATCACGAAGTTAATAAAGCTGGTTTAGTAGATATTATTGGTGCTGCTGGTGACACTAATATCCAAGGTGAAGACCAACAGAAACTAGATGTTTATGCCAATAATAAGTTCATCCAAACCATGACCAAACGTAATATTGTTTGTGGTATTGCTAGTGAAGAGGAAGACGATTTTATTTCCATTAATAGTCAGGATGAAAACCATCAAAACAAGTATGTGGTTTTAATTGATCCCTTGGATGGCTCATCTAATATTGATGTGAACGTTTCAGTAGGAACCATCTTTTCTATTTACAGACGTGTAACACCTGTAGGAACACCTGCAACTATTGATGATTTTCTTCAAAAAGGAAATCAGCAAGTGGCTGCTGGATATATTATTTATGGTACCTCAACTATGATTGTTTATACCACTGGAGATGGTGTAAATGGATTTACGCTAAACCCAGCCATTGGAACTTTTTATTTGTCACATCCAGACATGAAATTTCCTGAAAACGGTAAAATATATTCTGTAAATGAAGGTAATTATATTCACTTTCCTCAGGGTATAAAAAACTATATCAAATACTGTCAAATGGAAGAAGGAGACAGGCCTTATACGAGCCGTTATATAGGCTCTCTAGTATCCGATTTTCATAGGAACATGATTAAAGGCGGTATTTATATGTATCCTAAAAGCTCTAAAAATTCTAATGGGAAATTGCGTTTATTATATGAATGTAATCCAATGGCTTATATAGCAGAGCAAGCCAACGGTAAGGCTAGTGACGGCTTTAATAGAATTATGGATATAGAACCTACAGAATTACATCAACGTGTGCCTTTTATCTGCGGAAGCAAAAACATGGTTGAAAAAGCTGAAGAGTTTATGCGTAATGCATAATTAAACATAAAAAAAGCCACTAGATAGTGGCTTTTTTTATGACGTATAACAGATATTTCTATCTGTTCATTGTTTTTATTTCTTCTGTAAACGTATCTAAATCCACACCATTACTTACTAATGTTAAGGCTTTATCTACAACGTACTTTACGTTTTCTGTAGAAAATCCTAAGCCAATCGCAATTTTACGTAATACGATTTCTTCATGATCTCCCTTAATATGATCAACATACACCATTCGTGCTAAATCATACAAACGCTCCAAACGTCTATCATACGATGTTGGAGGATTAATTGGGTGCGACTTATAATCTTTAAGTATTTGCTTGTATTCTGTTTCGGTAACATCTAATTTTCTAGCCAAACGATCTAAAAACGCTTGTTCTTCTTCTGAAATAATCCCATCATCCATAGCAACTCTAACAATGGCTGCAAAGTGGTCTTCGTTACGTTTCTTAAATCCGCTATCAAATAAATCTGAAAATGACATATATATTATTGTTTTAGTGCCACAAAGATAGTTTTATTAATACATTTTAACAATAAGAAATAAGACAAAAAATTTATATTTGCACAAAATAAAATGCCTTGAGTAAATCCATTCTCTCGCAAACGTATGTACAGGCTTTGCAAATGCAAAATCTGCAAATTACTATTGCTCAAACTCAAAGTAAACTTCATTTAAAAGGCCTTGTTGGGTCATCATTATCACTCGTAATTAGTGAAATTTTTAAAACAGTTGAACGTCCTTTTTTATTAATATTTAATGATAAAGAGGAAGCCGCTTTTTATCTCAACGACCTCGAAGTCTTACTTAATGATAAAGACGTTCTCTTTTATCCAGGAAGTTACCGACGACCATATCAAATTGAAGAAACCGATAATGCCAACGTTCTACTAAGAGCCGAAGTATTAAATCGTATCAACTCTCGAAAAAAACCAGCCATCATTGTCACTTATCCTGATGCACTTTTCGAAAAAGTTGTAACGCGTCGTGAACTAGAAAAAAACACATTGAAAATTGCGGTTAATGATGAGTTATCAATCGATTTTGTTAACGAAGTCTTATTTGAATATCAGTTTAAGCGTGTTGATTTTGTGACCGAACCTGGTGAGTTTTCGGTACGTGGAGGTATTGTTGATGTCTTTTCTTTTTCGCACGACGAACCTTACCGTATTGAATTTTTTGGAGACGAAGTTGATAGCATTAGAACCTTTGATGTAGAAACGCAACTCTCTACAGAGCAAATTAAAAAGATTGGAATTATTCCAAATGTTGCCAATAAATTTTTAGAGGAAAGTAGACAGAGTTTTCTAAAATATATTGCACAAAAAACAGTGGTTTTTGCTAAAAATGCCGATCTACTTTTTTCGCGTATTGATGATTTCTTCGGAAAGGCCGAGGAAACATTTAAAACGCTATCTTCAGAATTAAAACATTCTGAACCTGAAGAACTCTTTTGTAATTCAGATTTACTAAAACGCCAATTACTAGATTTTAGCTTAATCGAATTTGGAACGTCTCGCCTATTTTCAGAAGAACACATTGTATTTAATACAACACCGCAACCGTCTTTCAATAAACAGTTTAATCTATTAATTGACGACTTAAACATAAATCACAATAAAGGTTATACCAACTATATTGCTTGCGCAAGCGAACAACAAGCCAAACGTTTTCATGATATTTTTGAAGATGTTGAACAGGATGTTCATTATAAAACCATCGTACTATCCTTATACCAAGGTTTTATAGATCACGACCAGAAAATCACCTGTTATACAGATCATCAAATTTTTGAACGTTATCATAAGTTTCATCTTAAAAATGGCTACGCAAAAAAACAAGCCATTACACTTAAAGAACTCACCAATCTTGATGTTGGTGATTACGTGACACATATTGATCATGGGATCGGAAAATTTGGTGGACTCCAAAAAATTGATGTCGAAGGAAAAAAACAAGAAGCGATTAAATTGGTTTATGGCGAACGTGATGTGCTCTATTTGAGTATCCACTCCTTACATAAAATCACTAAGTTTAATGGTAAGGACGGAAAACCTCCAAAAGTGTATAAACTAGGAAGTAAGGCCTGGAAAACACTCAAGCAAAAAACCAAGTCTCGCGTTAAAGAAATTGCGTTTAACCTCATTAAGGTGTATGCAAAACGTAAACTAGAAAAGGGATACCAATATAGACCAGACAGTTACCTTCAACATGAGTTAGAGGCATCGTTTATATATGAAGACACTCCAGACCAAATCACTTCTACAGCAGATATCAAAGCCGATATGGAAAGTGAACGTCCTATGGATCGTCTTGTTTGTGGTGATGTGGGTTTTGGTAAAACCGAAGTGGCTATTCGAGCTGCCTTTAAAGCTGTTGATAATGGAAAGCAAGTTGCTGTTTTAGTGCCCACAACTATTTTAGCTTATCAACACAATAAGACATTCACAGATCGTCTTAAGGATTTTCCGGTTACTGTAGATTATCTCAATCGCTTTAGAACAGCAAAAGAAAAACGCATTACCCTTGAAAAACTAGAAAAAGGACATGTTGATATCATTATTGGTACACACCAATTGGTGAATAAAAATGTAAAGTTCAAAGATTTAGGGCTACTTATTGTTGATGAGGAACAAAAGTTTGGGGTTGCCGTAAAAGAAAAGCTTAAAACGCTTAAAGATAATGTAGATGTATTAACGCTTACAGCAACACCTATTCCAAGAACTTTGCAGTTTAGTTTAATGGCTGCACGCGATTTATCAGTCATCACAACACCACCACCAAACCGTTATCCTATTGAAAGTCATGTGATACGATTTAATGAGGAAACCATTAGAGATGCCGTGACTTATGAAATTCAACGTGGTGGTCAAATATTTTTTATCCATAATCGCATAGAAAATATAAAAGAGGTTGCTGGTATGATACAACGCCTTGTTCCTGATGCTAAAATTGGTATTGGTCATGGTCAAATGGAAGGAAAAAAACTAGAGCAGCTCATGTTAGCCTTTATGAATGGTGAGTTTGATGTTTTAGTGAGTACAACCATTGTTGAAAGTGGTCTAGACGTGCCCAATGCAAATACCATTTTTATTAATAACGCCAATAATTTCGGACTTAGTGACTTACATCAAATGCGTGGTCGTGTAGGTCGAAGTAATAAGAAAGCCTTCTGTTATTTTATTACACCAGAATACTCTGCAATGACAACAGATGCCAGAAAACGTATCACTGCACTAGAGCAATTTACAGAGTTGGGTAGCGGTTTCAATATTGCTATGAAGGATTTAGAAATTCGTGGTGCTGGCGATTTATTAGGTGGTGAGCAAAGTGGTTTTATTAACGATATTGGATTTGACACCTATCAAAAAATCTTAAATGAAGCCATTGAAGAGCTTAAAGAAAAGGAGTTTAAAGACTTATATCAAGATGATGGTAAGCCAAAAGATTATGTAAAGGATATTACCATAGATTCTGATTTTGAATTACTCTTCCCAGACGATTATGTAAATAGTATTACAGAACGCCTAAATCTGTATACGAAACTCAACACACTCAAAACTGAAGCTGAATTACAAACCTTCGAAACCGAAATTATTGACCGTTTTGGAGAGCTGCCAATTCAGGTTAGTGATTTATTAAATAGTGTTCGTGTGAAGTGGATTGCAACCAAAATCGGACTTGAAAAAATCATCATGAAACAAGGGCGTTTCGTTGGGTATTTTATCAACGATCAACAAAGTCCGTTCTATCAAAGTGACAACTTTACCAAAGTGCTTAAATACATTCAAAGCAGACCAAAAGATTGTAAGATGAAAGAAAAACAAACCAGAAATGGCCTGCGTTTGTTGCTTACCTTTGAACATATAAAATCGGTTAAACAAGCCTTAATTAGGCTTCAGGAGATATGAAAGACTCGCATTTTAAACATGTGCTTTGGCTTACAGCTGCTACTGTTTTTATAAGTACATCTGGCGCTTTAGGTAAATTTATAGAAATGCCTATCCCTGTGATCATATGGTGGCGTTCTGCTTTAGCGGCTGGTCTACTCTTTATATTTTGTAAGTACAAAAAGATTAGCCTCAAGGTTCATACGCGTCAGGATCGTATCACTTTTATCATTTCGGCTTTACTCTTAGGCGCTCATTGGATCACTTATTTTTACGCGCTTAAATTATCTAATGTGGCTATTGGTATGTTGTCCCTATTTACATTTCCTGTGATCACAGCTGTTTTAGAACCGCTATTTTCAAAAGTAAAATTTGATCCAATCCATATTATTCTTGGTGGTTTGGTTCTTGTTGGCATCTATTTTCTCGCTCCAGAATTTGATCTGGAAAGCGCCCAACTCAAAGGTGTATTGTTTGGGATACTTTCGGCCATTTGCTTTGCTATTAGAACACTCATGCTAAAACAACATACGCCCAAATACAATGGTACGATGCTCATGTTTTATCAGGTTTTGATTTTATCTGCTGTGTTGGTACCCTTTCTATTTACACTAGGAACCTCAGCTATAGAAACGCAATTTCCATATGTCATTTTATTAGCGCTGCTCACCACTGCCATTGGCCATACCATGTTTATCAATAGCCTAAAATATTTTAAGGTAAGTACCGCAAGTATTATTGCCAGCACACAACCTGTATTTGGGATTATTATTGCCTTTTTCTTCCTAAATGAAATCCCATCTTGGAACACTTATTTAGGCGGCGCACTTATTATTTCTACAGTGCTTATTGAAAGTATGCGATCAAAAAGAAAAAAATCCTGATATTTGGCTTGATATTTGAAACTGATAACGTGTTTAAAATAAATTAAATACCAATGAAACGACTTTTACTTCTTCTTACTCTAATTCCTACAATCCTTTGCGCTCAAAATAGTATTAGCGGCGTGTTTACGCCAGCAGAGCAATTTACATATGCTTTTCTATATCGCGCTACACCTACAGGCTCAGATTATATAGACAGAGCGCAACTTGCCGATGATGGTAGTTTTAGTATTACATTAAATGAAAACGCAACACTTGGCATCTATAAAATTGTTTATGCCTTACCTCCAGAAGAGAACAACTTTGATTTTATTTACGACGGAAAAGAATCGGTTAAATTCACATTCGACCTTGATAAAGGGTTAGAATTTACCGATAGTAATGAAAATAAACTATGGGCTAGCTATATGAAAAGTATGGATCTGGTAAATAGAACTCTAAGTAATTTTTACACGCAAGAAAGCACCGATAAAAAAGCCTATCTAGATATTATAAAAACAATGAGTGACACTCAAAAGGCCTACGAAGATTCTTCTAAAGGCACCTTAGCATCACAATTTATAAAAGCGAATACACCATATATTCCTCAACAGTTTGAAGACCTATCTACCTATTCCAAAAATTTAAAACGCACCTATTTAGATCATGTTGACTTTGGAAGTCCTGTATTACAAAGTTCTGATTTTTTGATAGATCGTGTGTTAGCCTTTATCTTCGGAATGACGGTCAACACAAATAATGACACCTATAAAAAAGATGTGGATCACTTAATGAGCACTATTGGCGATGGTAATATTGAAATTAAAACCATTTTATTTGAAATGATTTGGAGACGTTTTAAGGAGACAGACAACCCAGAGTTGGCTAATTACGTTGCCGATAATCATTTATTAGAACTGTCTAAAAAAGTAAACTACGATGCCCTCACAGAGCAGCTTATTGTTTATAAAAACAATACAATTGGTAATACAGCTGCCAATTTTGATTTGGCCATTACTAAAGACGGAAACACCGTAAGTACAACATTGCACGACCTAGATTTGTCGAGCAAATACCTACTGGTATTTTGGAGCAGTACTTGCGGACATTGCTTAGACGAGCTTCCAAAATTAAAGGCGCTCATGACAAGCTCAAACGATGTTAAAGTGATTGCCTTTGGAATGGAAGATGACGATCCTACAAATTGGCAAAAAGTCATTGCAGACTACCCAGACTTTATTCATGTTTTAGGATTGGGTGCAGCACGAGCAGGTGGCGATCCAACAGACTTAAGCAAATGGAATAATGCCGTTGTAAACCAATATGGCGTAAGTTCTACCCCTTCCTTTTTCCTATTAGATAAAAACAAAACCATTATTGCTAAGCCTTATGATGTTGAGGCTTTAGAAGCAATTTTGAAATAATTAAAACAAATACAAAGGTTGTTATGTCATAATGTTTATTAAAACCATTATGTTTTAGAAAATTTTCTCTATATTTGAGTTCCTATATTAATTAATAGTTTCATCGTGCTGTAAACAACAGGCGTCATTTAAAACTATTTATACCTTATGAAATACCTACGTAAATGTGTGTTTCTATGTTTAGGGCTTCTTGTCATTACCTTTTCTTGTCAAAAGGAAGATGTTAGCAACGATACTACTAATCTTCAAGAAAAAGGCGTTAATAATGATGTATTCAGAAAAGGAAAACTCTCAGATTATAAACATGTGCGTGATTTTGTTGCTACAATAAAAGCAACCCAGCCTATTCAATAATAGCAGTAAATGAACAAAATGGAACAGAACAAGCTAAAGGCACAAAGTGTGAATAAATTAAAAATCGCATTAGTTTTAGCATTAATGCTAAACTGCGCTCCAAAAGAATCACAACCAGATAATGATGATTATAAGCTTTTGAGCTTATATGTGTCAGAGCAGATTGCTAGTCAAAAAGCTAATAATCCCAAAAACGACTCCCTAGTATTTGGTTTAAGTAATACTAATAGTTTTATACTCAATAAATGCAAAGAATATTTAGAGTTAAAGCAAGATTCGTTTCTTAAAATGCCAAAGAGTATATCTAAGATCGTAAATGGTAAAATGATTTTCGTAGATATTGTAAAAGGTGATAGCATTTATAAAAGTGAATTAAATAAACCTTGGATTAATATTAAATTATACTCTATAGTTCATAAAGTGTACGCTGATGCAGAGTATGCAAATTATGAAAAACAATTGTCTAATGGACAATGGGATTCTATTGTTTACAAAAAATTTAAAACGATACATCCGCCAAATTCAGAAACAAAAAGGGCGTGGTATATGTCGAAACCAATGTATACCATAAATAAAAAATACGCATTATTGTATGGGTTTGTTAAGCCAAACGGAATTTATCCATACATAATTATTTATGAAAAGAGAGCCAATAAATGGTATGAAATTCACCAGATTAAGCCTGGTGATTTTTAAGTTGGGTTTTCAAAAGCACTTGAGTATTTGCAATAAAGAGAATAACAATGAGATCAATACATCACCAATCATAAAAAAAGCGCAACCGTTGGTTGCGCTTTTTTTATCATCCATCTAAACCTTAGTCTAAATGTGGTATACGTAATACTTGTCCTGGATAAATTTTATCAGGATCTGTTAGCATTGGTTTGTTAGCTTCAAATATTTCAGGATATTTCATCGCATTACCATAATAGTGCTTTGCAATTTTTCCTAAAGTATCACCACTAGCTACAGTATGAAATTGTGCTTCTGGCTCTACATGCTCTACTGTCATTTGATCATCAACTGTAGAAATTCCTGCAGTATTACCTATAACAAGCACTACTTTCTCTTTAGTTGCTTGATCATAAGCCATACCAGAAACTCTAGCCATTTCATCATCAACAACTACATATAGATTGTCTACTCGTAATTGTAAATCGTTAATTGTTTCTTCTAAATTACGTGCTGCTGCTTCCTCCAATTTTAGCTCTGCTGCATCCGCTTCTCTCCTTGCTTTTGCTCTTGCTTCTGCTGCTTCCTCTTCTGTTGTTTTTCCTATTCCGAAGACCTTTGCGCCCGCGTTTTTAATAAATGAAAATAGTCCCATAGTTAATTGTTTTAATGTTAATAATGTAGTACTTGTAAAGTTGGTGAAATTTCTTAGCAATTCCAATTATACAACCAACTCCATAACTAAGACACAAGATCTCATTATAAGTCACTTAATGCCTATTAAACGAAGAAACGCCCATCTCAAATGCATGAGATGGGCGCCTTATGGAGTCTAAATAACCAACCAAAATCTAGCTCCTTGTACTTACCCGAGGGTTATCTTTTTTAGCAGTTTTCTGCTTACGTTTTTTTAATTTTTTCGTACCGTCAATACGCTTTCCTGAAGCATCTGCTTCTCTTAAGAATTGAATGTATCCGCGTCCTGTAAATTCATATACCGTTTCAGACGATGGATGAAATAATTCTATCCTTTGATCATTAATAACGCTCAATTCGAAGTATTCATTGTCAAAGAAATCATAATCTAGTGTTAATGTTTTTAAGTACATATTATTACTAATGTCTCCAACACCATAAACACCTGTGTAATCCCAATAGATATTATCTGGGTTTGAGATATTTACATCTTGAGAACTTCTAAACTCTGAGTCATTTCCACCAGCTAAAAACTGAAGGTAATTTTCATTATCAAATTCATTTAACACACCCATTTCACTTGTATATGTCTTTTCCCAAGCCTCATACTCCTGTAAGAAATAGTGAATATTATCATAGAATACAAAGTCATAATCAAAGCTGTTTCTCTGGTATCCATTTAAGAAATATGATGTGTCATTAAACGGATTATACAACTCGATTGTATTATTATCAATTTGATAAACATCAAAAGTTTCAAACCCATCAATGTCGTGATTGATATCTAAAATCATATTATAAGCATCATAGGTTCCAACATCAATACCATAACCATTGCCTTGGCTTCCAAAACCTACCAAATTGTTATTCGCATATAAAACGCCATTTCTAAATGATACCGTAAACGCAATTTGTAAAAACGGTGTTTCTCCATTTCCTAAGGTTTGATTGATATCAACATACCATAACTCATATGAGTTTAACAACTGGTTTAATGAAATACCAGGATTGTTATCTGTGATAATCACCTCGTCTGTATAACAAGACGTTAATAATGTTGCTGTTAAAGCAAAGCCTAAGAGTATTTTTATCGTTTTCATAATCGTTCGTTTTAGGGTTACACTTTCTTAACTTTCAAAACACGTGCCAAAAATTTAAAGTCTATGGTTTTCCCTTCGGAAAAGCGTATAAATTATGTATTTTTGAATGACACTAATTATAATCCATTTATGAGTCAACCATTAAAATATGCTGTTTTTGGTGCAGGAAGTTGGGCCACTGCCATTGTAAAAATGCTTTCTGAAAACCTAGATGAAATTGGTTGGTATATGCGTAGTGTGTATACTAAAGAACATTTACTCAAAGAACAGCACAACCCTAGTTACCTTAGTTCTGTAGAGTTTAAGACCGAGCAGCTTAAAATTAGTAATGATATTAATGAAATTGCTGCATGGGCAGATGTGCTCATATTTGTAATTCCGTCTGCTTTTATTCATGGTGAACTCCAAAAATTAACGGTAGACATCTCACAAAAAACTGTGGTATCTGCAGTAAAAGGAATAATGCCCGAATCTGGATTATTAGTAGGCGAGCATTTTCATGATATTTATAATATTCCATTCCAAAATATTGCAGTAATTGCTGGACCTTGTCATGCCGAAGAAGTCGCATTAGAGCGTCTGTCTTATTTAACTATTTCTTGTGCAGATCCAGATAAAGCTCAGGCCATTGCCGATGCCTTATCTAGCAACTATATTAGAACAAAAATTAGTGATGATATTATTGGTACCGAATATGCAGTCATGCTAAAAAATATTTATGCCATTGCTGCTGGTATTGCACATGGCTTAGGTTATGGTGATAACTTCCAAAGTGTATTGATGAGTAATGCTATTAGAGAGATGAAACGTTTTATTAAAAAGATGCATAAGATGAAGCGTAACATTAATAATTCGGCCTATCTAGGTGACTTGTTAGTAACGGGCTATTCTACATTTTCTCGTAATCGTATGTTTGGGAATATGATTGGTAAAGGTTATACTGTAAAGTCTGCACAAATGGAAATGAATATGGTGGCCGAAGGCTATTACGCCACCAAGAGTGCACATGAGCTTAATCTCAAAAATGTTAAGAAAACGCGCTTACCTATTATTAATGCCGTTTACAGTATTTTGTATGAGAATAAGAACCCAAAAAAGGTGTTTAAGAAACTGACTGAAAAATTGGATTAGATTCCTCCACTTTGGTCGGAATGACAATACATCACATGTGAATAACAATCAATTGTCATTTCGAGCTTGTCGAGAAATCTTTGTTAATTTATTTCATGGCGAAATTAATCGGTAATCATAATTATTACATCTACATTTTAACGAATAAGCGTCGAACTGTATTATATATTGGAATGACCAATAATCTTCGTGATCGACTTTATTATCATAATACTCCTTCCTCGAATTCTAAATCATTTACACATAGATACAAATGCAAATATCTTATTTACTTCGAGCATTTTTTTGAGGTTGAAGATGCTATAAAAAGAGAGAAACAATTAAAAAAGTGGAATAGGAACAAAAAAGAAACTCTAATAAATTCGAATAATCCAGAATGGTTATTTCTAAATGATACTGTCTAAATGATAGATTCCTCCACTTTGGTCGGAATGACAATACACCACATGTGAATAACAATCAATTGTCATTTCGAGCTTGTCGAGAAACCTTTGTTAATTTATTTCATGGCGAAATTAATCGGTAATCATAATTATTACATCTACATTTTAACGAATAAGCATCGAACTGTATTATATATTGGAATGACCAATAATCTTCGTGATCGACTTTATTATCATAATACTCCTTCCTCGAATTCTAAATCATTTACACATAGATACAAATGCAAATATCTTATTTACTTCGAGCATTTTTTTGAGGTTGAAGATGCTATAAAAAGAGAGAAACAATTAAAAAAGTGGAATAGGAACAAAAAAGAAACTCTAATAAATTCGAATAATCCAGAATGGTTATTTCTAAATGATACTGTCTAAATGATAGATTCCTCCACTTTGGTCGGAATGACAATACATCACATGTGAATAACAATCAATTGTCATTTCGAGCTTGTCGAGAAATCTTTGTTAATTTAAAATCAACGTTTTTATAACAGTAACTACGTTAAAAACAGCTCAGATTCTGTCGCAATGACAAACCATCACTTTACCAAAACACCTTTTAATTGCATGAGCGGAATGCTTTGCAATGCCTTTGTATTAATGGTGTTTTTTCTAAACAAATAGGTTTTATCTAACATCGCATTGCCTTCAAAGAAGGTGACTTTAAACTCGTTGTTTAATTGCAAGACATCGTTTTGCATGAACTCTATTTTAGCATAACTTCTGGCTGGGAGGAGTTTTATCGTATGACGCATCACAGGAGTAACCTTGTCTTCTGAGTAGCCTTTAGACACAATTAAAACCGTATCAAGATCAACGTCTTTATTATTGATGATATAAGCATTCCAATCATCGGTTTTATACTCTGGGTGTTGCTCTTGCACTACAGCAACAAATACATCTTCTACTTTTGGGATATGAATGTCCTTTTTCATGGTGCAAAACTAAAACATAAAGTTAAGATTTTGATACTCTCATAAAAATAATCGAACTTAGATTATTGTTACAAATGATAAACCTTATGAGATTAACATTGATATTCTTCATTTTTTCACAGTTGATTATTGCGCAAAATATCAGTGGACTAATTTTAGATTCTGAAACTAATGAACCTATTGAAAATGTAACTGTTTATTTCGAAAAATATAATACTGGTTCTGTTTCGGATGCTAATGGAGTTTTCAATATTAAAGTAAATTCTCGCCCAACCGAAAATGATTACTTAGAATTCTCGTTAATGGGTTATCATAGTAAGGCTATAGCACTAACAATGTTGTTACCTACAAATAACAAGATTTATCTGTCTAAAAAGCTAGAAAATCTTAATGAAGTTGTCATTAATTCATCTAAAAAATTAAAATCTAGAATACACTTTAAAAGGCTGAAACCTCTAAAGACAGGCGTATTTGCATTTGACTCTCAGGTTGTAGGGAATAACATATATGTGATTAGTGGAAACTCATCGCAAATTGAAGATTCTGGAAAAAGAGCGCTATTAGCAGTGAGTAATTTACCTAGAGGTAGTTTTGCTGATCTTATAAAGGAGATGAACCAAAATTTTTCTTTTGAAAACTATACAGACAAGCTTCAAATCTATAATATCGAAGATAATAGTTGGTCTGTTTCTGAAACCAAATTTAGAAATCGAGCATACCATAATCTCAATTGCTACGGAAATGAACTTTATAGTTTGGGAGGGAAACGATTATCTATAAATAGAAAAAAGGAATATTTGGATGATAAGATTGAAGTCTTTGATATGGGTTCCAGACAAATTACAATTGATCATACCAATCCGCATCAAGCCATAAACTTTGCATCATTTACATACAACGATAACATTATTGTTATGGGCGGTTCTTTTTCGAAAAATAAAAAAGGAAAAAAAATGTTTACCGATGCGTCTCACATTTACAATATAAGCTCTGGGCATTGGTATGAACTTCCCAAAATGACAATTAAAAAAGAAACCCAGGGTGTCATCATTGATGATGTTATATATCTAATTGGTGGTAGTAATGGGAAAAAGTTGAATACTATTGAATCTTTTGCTATAAAAACTGGAGTATGGAATACAGAAGGCTCCCTATTCAACGCCATGGAATATCCTGCTTTAGCTGTTCATAAGCATATGATTTACATATTTAATAATAGGCGACTTCTTAACTATAATACAAAAACCAAAGTCTTAGAATCTTATAAAATTGATTTAGATCTCAACCGGCCTAAAATGCATTATCACCAAAATAAACTTTATATCATTGGTGGATATTTGTTAAACGAGTATTCTAAAAAGGCATCATCAAGTTTATATGTTATAGACCTAGTCGAATTTGACAAAACAAAGCTTTTTAATTCCAAAGACGTTAATTAAAGCGCGCTCTTAAACTGTTCTAAGAAACGTACATCATTTTCGCTAAGTAATCTGATGTCACTAGTTTGGTGAAGTAATAAGGCAATACGATCGATGCCCATACCGAATGCAAAACCAGAGTATTCTTTAGAGTCTATACCGCAGTTTTCTAGTACATTAGGATCTACCATACCACAGCCCATAATTTCCAACCAACCTGTTCCCTTGGTCATCTTATAATCGGTTTCAGTTTCTAAACCCCAATACACATCTACCTCAGCACTTGGCTCAGTAAACGGGAAATATGACGGTCGTAAACGAATTTTAGACTTCCCGAACATTTCGGTAGTAAAATATTGAAGGGTTTGCTTTAAATCGGCAAAACTTACATCCTTATCAATATATAAACCTTCCACCTGATGAAAAAAGCAATGTGAACGTGCCGAAATAGCTTCATTACGAAACACACGGCCAGGAGAAATGGTACGAATAGGTGGCTTGTTATTTTCCATATATCGTACCTGCACCGAACTGGTATGCGTACGTAGTAACACATCTGGATTGGTTTGAATAAAAAATGTATCCTGCATATCACGAGCAGGATGATATTCTGGTAAGTTTAATGCAGTAAAATTATGCCAATCGTCTTCAATTTCTGGACCCTCACTGACGTTAAAACCAATGCGTGAAAAAATATCGATAATCTGGTTTTTAACTATGGAAATGGGATGGCGTGCACCAATTTCGATAGGTTCACCAGGACGTGATAAATCGCCATAAATTCCTGCCGATTCTTCCTTATTCTCTAACTCTTCCTTTAAAGCATTAACTTTCTCTTCGGCGGTTTTTTTGAGTTGATTAATGGTTTGACCAAACTCCTTTTTTTGCTCATTTGCCACATTTTTAAATTCTGCAAAATATTGCTTTAAGAGCCCTTTAGACCCTAAATATTTTATACGGAAATTTTCAACCTCTTCTTTAGATTGGGTTGTAAAAGCTTCGGCTTCTGCTATGAGTTCTTTTATCTTATCTATCATGCCTGTGCTGCGTTTGGTTTGCTAACATAAAATGAAACGCAAATTTAATCAATTTATCGAGATTTGCGTTAAGGATGGAGGCATTTGTTGAAGCTCTCCCGATGGCTATCGGGAAGCGACTGCCGAGAGCCTGACACGCTGTAGCGCTTGGCGGAAGCGTGGAACGCCCAGATTTAATCTATAAAATTTGTTTCTATAAAGTAATTGACAATAGCGTCTTTCATTAAAATACTTTGTTCTCCTGCTTTTAATGGTGGTAGTTGCTCTTTTACCTTGTAATGCGGCCAACCATCGTCATCTACAAAATCGAATTCATAAAATCCGTAAGGTGTAAGCAATTTACAAATGGCAATATGCATAAGATCTAACTTGTGGTCTTTTTTAAATCGACGGTCTAATTGCCCTAGTTCTTGGACACCTATTAGATAAATAATGGCATCTAAATCTAAAGGATCACCATCTGAAAATCGCGCAGATAATTTCTCTACCACTTCTTCCCAACGCTGTTTTAATTGCTCATCTCTAGCCATATATTCTAATCAAAGATAGTTAGTTTGCAAAGTTAGTAAACTATAACATCAACTTTAGCGTTATTAATTTAAAATGGGAAAATTTATGTAGGTTTGTTAAAATTAACTAGACTATGGCTGTAATTGATATCATATTAGGCGCGCTTTTGTTATTTGGACTCGTTAGGGGTTTTATGAAAGGGCTTTTTGTAGAAGTAGCTTCTTTAGTAGCACTTATTGCTGGTGTTTATGGTGCCATTCACTTTAGTAATTTTGCCGCTGGGTTTTTAGATAGCCGACTTGACTGGGATGAAAAGTACATTAATATAGTGGCCTTTGCTATTACGTTTGTCATTATTGTTTTGGCTATTGCCCTTGCTGGAAAAGCCTTGACGAAATTAGCAGATTTTGCAGCACTTGGCGTATTAAACAAACTGCTTGGAGGCGTATTTGGCGCTTTAAAAATTGGCTTAATTCTTAGCGTGTTACTTATTGTCTTTGATACTATGAATAATTCGATTCCATTTGCAGATAAAGAAGACCTTGAAGACTCTGTGCTTTATAAGCCTGTAAGATCTTTAGCTCCTATGATTTTTCCTAGCATCTTAAACAAAGGCAAAGAAGACCTTGATGATAACGATGATACTAATGATGAGGCATAAAAAAACTGCCTATTGAAATATAGACAGTTTTTGTATGGTTTGAAACTAATTGTCTTAAAGCATTTCTACTTTTCCTGTGTGTAAGTTATACACACCACCAACGATTTTAATCTCTCCATTATCCTCCATTTCTTTTAAAATCGGGCTTTTCGCACGAATACGATCAATAGTTAATCTAACATTATTTTCTACTGTTTTAGCGACAAAGGCGCCATTAGATGAATTAGCCTCACCTTCAACCTCTTCGGCAGATTTTCTAACGGCTGGTAAGATATTATCTAGCATGGCTGTAATATTTCCTAACTCTACACCATCACAAGCTGCTTTAACAGCTCCGCAACTTTCATGTCCTAGTACAAGAATTAATTTGCTCCCTGCCACTTTACAAGAATACTCTAAACTTCCAAGGATGTCTACATTTTCGAAATTCCCTGCAACACGCGCCACAAATATATCACCAATGGCTTGGTCCAATACCGTTTCAACAGGTACACGAGAATCTATACACGATAGCACTACCGCTTTAGGAAACTGTCCGCCTGTAGTTTGATTTACTAAAGCCGAATTATCTGTAGCTTGAGAATTTCCATTAGTAAAACGATTATTACCTTGTAATAAATCTTCTAATACACCATTTGGTGTTAATGCGGTTTGAACATCTTTTGTTATTGCTATATTTTTCATTTGTTATAATTTTTATTGTTAATGTTGATCTTTTACGTTGGTTTTAATCCATTCGATACACTCATCAAACGAATTAAAAATATGGTCTTCGGAAATAAAATCTGGAATGATATCAATACGCTCCATCATATATCGTGGTTGCTTGAGTAAGCCAACAAATAATGCTGTAACGTCCTTTTGTTTTAAGTCTTGTAACATATCTTCCATAGCATATAATCCAGACTGATCCATGTACTGCATACGGTCTAATCGCATAATTACGGTAACGGCTGTATCTGGAATTTGCTGAGCAAGAGCTTGGAAGTCGCTAGTTGAACCAAAAAACAGAGGTCCTTTAATGTGCTTTACAAAAACTTCTTCTTGTAAATTGACAGGAAAATTGCCTTCATCTGCCCAAGCTTCTTCTTTTAAAGATTTCACATCGGATCGCTCTGCTGTAAGGTCTCCAATTTTTTTCATGAACATTAATGAGGCAATGACAAGGCCAATACCTACGGCATATACCAAATCCCAAAAAGAAGACAGTATTAATACAACTAGCATTATTACCACCTCTGAACTCAATTTTAAAGGTCCAATTTTGATGTCTTTTGGTAGGGCAGGAATGGCCCTCAAACCTTTATAATCCATCACTCCAATACCTACTGTAATTAATATTCCTGCTAAAACAGCTGCAGGTATTTGAGACGCCAAATTTGGTAATCCAGGAATCATTAAAATACTAAATAGTAATACCCCAGCAATCATACCTGATAGTTTAGTCTTTCCACCCGAGTTAATATTTACTACCGTACGAATAGTGGCACCTGCTCCAGGAATACCTCCAAATAAAGCGGCAATACTATTACCAATACCTTGCCCTACCAGTTCTTTATTAGGTTTATGCTTGGTTTTGGTCATATTGTCTGCCACTATACTTGTTAATAGTGAATCTATAGCTCCTAATAATGCCAAGGCTAAAGCTGTAAAAATATAAGGCGTTATAGAGCTTAAATTAAAACTTGTGATAATTTCTAAGTTTGGCACTGGTAAACCTTCTGGAATTTCAGGAATAGGTTTATAATCTAAATTCCCAAAGATTGCTATGGCCGACATCACAACCAGAGCAACAAGCGTGCTTGGAATCTTGGTGGTTATCCGTTTAAACCCATAAATTATGAATATAGTACCCAAGGCCAGTATCACTTCGAGCCAGCTAATATTTTTAAGTGCTCTAGGCAACACTTTAAGCGCTCCTAAAACACCTGAAGCATTTTTCGCCGCAAGCGTCTGAGACTCTTTTAAAATATCGTCCTGAGTGATTTTATTTGCTCTATCTATAGTTACCTTAAAATTTTCTAAAACTAGAATACCTTCTCCGGCTTCATCTTTTAAAATATTTTCTAAAATAACTTCTTCGGCCTGCGGTTTAAACTGGTTGACATAATCCATGTCTTCTTTAGGATAGTATCCAAGCGAAGGCAAAATTTGTGTAATTAAAATAATGACACCAATGGCAGTCATAAATCCAGAAACAACAGGATAAGGGATATACCGAATGTATTTACCAAGTCCTATGGCACCTAATCCAATTTGCATCAAACCAGCCAATAAAAACACAGTTAGAATTGCCGGCAGTGCTTTTTCTACACTTCCATCATTAGTAGCAATAATTCCTGCTATAATTACCATGCTTACTGCAGTCATTGGCGCTGTAGGACCAGAAATCTGTGTACTGGTTCCGCCAAAAAATGCTGCAAAGAAACTAATAAAAATGGCTCCGTATAATCCTGCACTAGGTCCAAGACCAGATGACACTCCAAAAGCTAAGGCTAAGGGTAAAGCTACAATTCCGGCTGTAATACCTCCAAAAGCATCGCCTTTGATATTTGAAAATAAGTTTTTCATAATTTAAGTGTTGGTTTATCCTTAAAAATATAATTTTTTAAATTAAAAAAAAATATATTAGGCCTTAGCTTCTCCAATTAACACGAATTTATCACTATTGTTTTTGCTCTTCGGAAATGAGCAACGACACATTCACATTGTTTATTACATCTTTAATTCTAGGTTTATTATTTGCGGTTTTACTGCTGTCTCTATTTAAGCACAATAAATTAACATCACTTTTTGCTAAATAGTTAGATAAGCTCTTAATAGAATTATCTCCATAATCAAAAACCAACTCCACTGTATCTTCTTTTGCAATGTTATTTTTTCCATTGGTCTCAACCAATTCCTGATCTGTTCTAAAGGACTTTAATGGCTTTTGTGTATGATTAAATAAGGCATCAACGAATTCTAAGTTAAACGTTGTATTAGCATCATTAAATAACCCTAAAGATAGTTCTTTTTCTGGTTCTAACACCCCACCATCTGACGCAATCATTATAGCTCCATTGTAATTTTTAATTACAAAATCTGTAAGCTTATCTCCTAATAAATTAATTGGCTTTGATTTACGTCTTCCTAAGACTATAATATCTGGTTTTTGTTTTTTAATGCAATCTAAAATTTCATTTTTTACGTTACCAAACGTATGACTATAGGAGATCGAGTATTATAATCTTTAGCTATAGGTTCTATCAAATTTTGAATATCACTTGAAATAGACACATGGGCCTTATTAATTGTTCTCATAGCAGACAATTGACTCTCTTTTTCTACAACTTCTGTTGGTTTCTTCACATGAAAAAAATGGATATCCCCATCAATCATCTTAGAAAGGCTAATACTACTTTTTATAGTTCTTGTCGCTGTGCTTTTCATATCAGAAAGCACAAGTATTTTATATTTATTTGTCTTCATATTATATAATTTTAGGCGGTTTTTGGTCTTAGTTTAAAAAATTCTATAAAGCTATCTGGGTTTTCAACAACACCACGTTCTGAAATAAGTTGAATGTCAATATTTCTCTCTTTTGCCTTAAAAGCGAAGTCGTCAAGAATCTCAATAATATCATTATCTAAGTATCTTGTTTTCCTTACATCTAATTCTAGATACGTGTCTCTAGGTAAGCTATCAAGCTCTTTTAAGATTGCTCCTTTATTGAAAAATGTAACTTCTTCGGCAAGTGTCATTTTAATTTTATGCTTGCCATTACTCTTATCTTCAATGTGTAAAAAGTGCGAGTTTTGGTAGCTTTTTATTAAAATCACAATGATTCCAATTGCTAATCCCATACCAATTCCTATTAATAAATCTCCAGTAATCACCATTGGTAAAACTGTTGCCATAAATGGAACAAACTGTTTCCACCCTAAATTGTACATCTTTTTAAACAATGAAGGCTTTGCTAACTTGAAACCAACTATTAATAACACTGCAGCTAGTACTGATAGAGGAATCATATTCAACAATTTTGGTATTAAGATTACTGAAATCAACAATAAAAAACCATGAATAACGGCAGACATTTTACTACGACCGCCAGATTGAATATTAGCCGAACTTCTTACAATTACTTGGGTAATTGGTAATCCACCTATTAATCCAGATAATATATTTCCTGTTCCTTGAGCTAATAATTCTCGATTTGTTGGTGTTACATTTTTGTGTGGATCTAATTTATCTGTAGCTTCAACACATAATAAGGTTTCTAAACTTGCAACTAATGCAATTGTAAAAGCTACAATCCATATATCTGGATTTGTAATTGCAGAAAAATTTGGAAAGCTAAACTGACCTATAAAAGAATCAAATCCATCAGGAACTGGCACACTAACTAAATGTGCTTCGGCAATGGCTAAACTTTCATTAGATTTCGTTAGTAAAAAAAAGACAATTCCAAATACAACGGCTACTAAGGGCCCTTGAATTATACTAAATATCTTTCCTTTTTTAGATAAAACTTTATCCCAAAGTATTAAAATTAATAGTCCTATTATTCCAACAACGGTAGATCCAATTTGGATATGATCAAAAATGCTTAGGATTTGGCTAACTGCGCCTTCTCCACTTCCTTTGAAAAGTGTAAAGGCTTTGTCATAACCAAAAAAGTGAGGAATTTGCTTTAAGATAATGATAATCCCAATTCCTGTAAGCATTCCTTTAATAACTGAAGATGGAAAATAATAACCAATAATTCCGGCCTTAAGAAGACCAAAAATTAATTGAATAATACCTCCTAGAACTACTGCAACTAAGAAATTTTCATAACTTCCTAGCGTTGCAATTGCGGTTAAAACAATTGCCGCTAAACCTGCAGCTGGACCACTAACTCCAATTTTAGACCCACTTAAACTTCCTACAACAATTCCCCCAATAATACCAGCTATAAGTCCTGAAAAAAGAGGCGCTCCACTGGCTAATGCAATACCTAAACATAAAGGTAGTGCAACAAAAAATACGACTATACTCGCTGGCAAGTCAGTCTTAATAGTTTTAAACATATATAAATTCATTTAGGCTAAAGAGAAACTCAATAGCTATTTTTAATAATTTTTTTGGATATGGTATATCCAGTTATTCTTAAAATTATTAAATGAATTCGGGGGGTGGAGAAATTAAATTAAGGTGCGGTTTCGGATAAGTTTTATACGAATATTCCAAATCTATACTAGCTTTTGAAGTAAGTAAGTTATCCGATTCGGTGTCTAAATCGACAACAAATTTTTCAAACTCTTTATTCTTTTTATTACTTTTTTCTTCCTCTTCTTCTGAAATATCATAGAAAAATGCTATGTCAACAGAATCCTCAACAAATACGAGAATTGTAGGCGCTGTAACAAGCGTTAAAAAAAACAATGAAAAAAATATGGCTAGTAGGTTTCTGTTCATAATTTCAAATGAAGGAACAAATATAAGTCTAGATTTTTGATTTTTTTGTTAAAGAATCTTTAAAAATTCTTCAACATTTTAATGTCATCATTTAAAACCCATCCTGTTTGACCATCGGCTATTCTAATTTGCTTCCATTTCGATACAGTGTCTAACACTTGGACCTTAGTCCCTTCATGAAGTTTAAATGATTCTACGCTTCTCAAATTGGGTTCACTCTTAACTTGAGCTTCCTGTGCAAAAACAATAGCTGGTTGGTTTTTTTCATCCAAATCAAATTTATGAAAAGCAAAAGCAACAGTCACAAAGGCTAGGAGTAAGCAAGAAATACTTGTTACAAATGCAAATCGCTTTTTTCCTGTGCTTAAAGAAAAATAATACATTAAAAATAAAATCACGAAAAGCATAACCATACTTACAGATAGCATTGCCCAATGATCAAAGCTAAGCGTATTAGTTGCATTTTTGATGAGTTTTGAAAACCCAACTTCAGGCACAACTTCAATGGCATCAATGGTCATATTTCTAGCATAAGCAATATTGTTTTGTATGTCCTTATCATTAGGTTTTAACAATAATGCTTTTTCGTAATAGTAGATACTTGGCGCAATATGGTTTAGTTTATAATGGGCATTAGCAATATTAAAATATAATTCTGCCGAATGTTCTCCAGAATCTAAAACCGCTTCATATTTATCTAGAGCTTCGGTATAATTCCCTTCATTATAAAATGTATTTGCTTGATCAAAAAGTGTTTCATTTTGAGCAAATATCGTCGTGCTTACCAGCACAAAAAATATGTAAAACAGTTGTTTCATAACTATCTTATATCTTTGTCTATTATAGAAATGGTCGAAGCTGCATTTTCATAATCCTGTTGCATTTCTACATTTGTGATTGGCGTATATCTTGCCAATTCACAGTGTTCTAAAATGCTAATAAACTCCTTAACAGTAACTTCATTTACTTCTCGTTCAATCAATATATGTTCTATTTTTTCTTTGCTAAAATCACTCGTTTCAATATGAATTTTGGCTTTTAAATAATTATGCAGTGCTTTTTCTAATGCGATATAAAACGCTTCTTTTTGACCTAATGATTTTTTCGCTTCACTAAGATATCGCCTTGCCAATCGGTCTGCTTTTCTAATTCTATTTCCAAAGACATCAGCATGCCGTTCTTCTTTTTTCTTACGATACACCATAGCTAATGGAATAGCCAATAAAGGCAATAATAAAGAACTCCAAAACCCCTTAGATTTAAAGAAATTTTCATTTGAAATAGGCCTGAGATTCGCATTTGTTTTTACAAACGCAAATTGAGCGCTATTGGCAGTTACATCCTTTTTATTGGCATTAATATCGGTAATGTTATTGTCGCCAGATGTGTTATTAACTGGTCCTTCGATAACATCAATAATAATTTCTCCAGATGTTACTGTTTTATATGTTTCTGTTTTTAAATCAAAGTATGAGAACGACATGCTCGGAATAGGGTACTTCCCTTTATATTGCGGAACAATAGTATAATTATCTGAAATAGAACCCTGCATGCCATCAGTACGTGTTCTTATATTTTCATTATGTTCTGGTTCATAAACCTCCAGAGAGCTTGGTACTGTTAGCTTTGGCAATTGAAACAAGTTTAAATTACCTTGTCCAGTAACTTCAACTCTAGCTTCTAAAGACTCAGAAGCATTTAACTCAGATTTTGAAGTAATAACGTTAAATTCAAAATCGCCAACAGCTCCGGTAAAATTTTCGGGTTTCCCTTCCTCTGGTAATGCTTTTACATTAATTGTTCGGCTACCTGCAGATACCGTTCTATTGGTTTGCGCCATACGTCTTCCTCCAAAAATATCACGTCTATTTGTTGGTACTTCAACCGTAATATCAAGTGTTAATGGTTCAATTTCAAGCTTACCCGTTTTTTGAGGATATAATATCGTTTTGCGAAGTACAACATATCTATAATCTTCCCCTTTATATTTACCATTTTGTATACGATAACCTCTAGTATCAATTTTTTGACTCCAAAAGTCATTATATCTCGGGTTATCAACTTCCCTCCAATTACTAACACCTGTATTTGCAGATACATATAATTTATACACCACAGTAATGGCTTCGTTAAGATAAGGATCTGACTTAGATACCTCAGCAACTAAGTGAATGTTTTCTTCAGCGACTCCCTCAACATTATAAGGGTCATTTGGACGCTTTACTGCATTAGTTATATTAACAGCCACTGCTTTGGTTTGATAAATAACACCTTCTATTTCAATACTAGCTTCTTTAATTTTAATTTTTCCTTTTTTAGTTGGTGCCAAGAAATAACTATACGTTTTAGTGTAAGAATGCTGTCCATTAAGCCAAGAATTACTCACTGAAGTATTTGGACCTCCCACAACATTGAAACCAGCAAAATCTGGGGGATTAAAATTATCCCCATCTTTATTCATAACAAAATCCACTCGTAAACGCTCATTTACGCCGAGCTTCTGCTTACTTACTTTAGCTTCAAATTTGACTTGTGCAAAAGTCACACTTGAAAAAAGTATTGCACACAAAAGAATGGTATGTTTAACGGTTTTCATTTTGAAAAATACCTTAGGTTTATTAATTAACAGTTACGATAATCGTATCTGTAGTTAAGGTTTTGTTTACTATTTGCATTACTGGACCTCCAAAAATATCTTTCTTATCAGTTGGCATCTCCACAGTAACATTAAGTTGTAGTGGTTGTAATTGAAATTCTCCTTTTTCTTTTGAAGTTAGTTTTGTTTTACTCAACAATACAAAGCGATGATCCTCTCCTTTATACGTTCCTGATTGAACTTTCATTGGTTTAACATCAATTGTTTCAGATTCAAATCCTTTATATTCTGGCATTTCTAACGTTTTCCAATTTGAAATCCCTACATTTTGAGATACATACAATTTATAGGTAACTTCAATAGATTTCCCTACTGACAGTGTATTATTTGAAACTTCAGCAATTAAATGAACATTTTCACTGAATTTTAAAAACTGTGCGGTCTCTTCTTTGCTTTGATACATATGATCAACCTTTACAGCTAATGATTTTGTGACGTATGTCTCATTATCTACACTCAAACTAGCTTCATCAATTGTTAAGTCTCCTTGTTTTTGAGGAACCACATAGTAGGTAATTGTTTTCTTATAACTCTGTTCCCCATTAATCCAAGTTCTACTTATATTTTTCTGAGGCCCACTTACAACTTCAAAATCATCAAAACTAGGTGGTGTAAACTCTTCTTCTTCGGTATCCATTTCAAAATCAACACGAATAGATTCATTAGGCGCTACTTTATCCTTGCTTATTTTAACTTCGAAATTCACTTGTGCAAATACGACACTTATTGAAAAAATGTTCAATAGAAACAGTGTAAGTTTAATGGACTTCATATCGTTAGGATTTTGGTTGTACTTTTAAGTTACCAGTCTTTTTCGGGTTTGACTTTCACTCCTTTTTGCTTTTCTGCATTTATTTTTTCTTGAACTTTTTGTTCTTGATTGTTCATTGCTTCTAGCAAGTTTTTAATTTGTTGAGGAGACAATTGTCCAGGTTGCGGTTTGGGCTTTCCTTGCTCCTTTTTATCTTCTTTCTTTTCATCTTTGCCTTGATCTTTATCATCTTTAGGCTTCCCTTCATCATCTTTTTGGTCGTCACCCTCCTTTTTCTCTTGATCACCTTCATCTTTAGGGTCGTCCTTTTTTTCTTCGTCTTCCTTCTTTTCTTCGTCTTTCTTTTCCTCTTCTTTTTCTTCTTCGTCCTTTTTCTCCTCGTCTTTTTCTTCCTCTTTCTTTTGTTGCTCAGCACACTCTTTAGCTATGGCTAAATTGTAACGTGTCTCATCGTCAGTTGGGTCGTTTCTTAAGGCGTTTTTAAAAGATTCAACAGCCATTTCACACAGTTCTTTTTTCATTAAGATATTTCCAATATTATGAAATATCTTGTGCTTTTCTGATTTTGAATTTGAGTTATCGGCAGCTAATTTTAAGCGATATAGAGCTTCTTCATAGTTTTCCTTTTCGTAATAACTATTTCCTAAATTATACGAGCCTGCCACAACAGATGGTGCCTTTGAAATAGCTTTTCTGTATTCCATTTCGGCCGAAATATAATTATCGGCATCTACCAACTCATTGCCTTCATATACATAATCTGTAGCTGTTTCAAGCGTCAATTTCTTTTGACGTTCTTTATCCTTGTCTTGAGCAAAAGCCAATGTTGTCATTAAGACTGCACAGATGATACTGAGTTTCTTCATTTTATTTCTGTTCTTTAAAAACGGTATTAAGATACACTTGTTTCCAAGTGCCATTATGATAACTACCTACTTTAAAATTATAAGTTGAATCATCAACATATTCCCACATATCAGTAATAACGCTATCGCCATATTGATATTGGTAAATGATATTTTTACCTTCGGCATACACCTTACCTTTAGTTACATTTCCGAAGACATCAAATTCCCAAAACTTAATTGTCTTAGATGTTTGGTCGTATTGTCTTATGCCATGGTTTCTGTTGCCAAATTTAGTTTGTTCTTTATTTATATATCCTTTTGAGTCTACAAGAATAATAGAACCTTCCAAATCATAACTAAATTTAATTTCTTGTTTAAATTTTGGACCATTATTTTCCCATCGTCCTTCAGCACTCCATGTTTTATCAATAAGATTATCGAATAGAGCTAAATCTTGGTTTTGACCAAAATTTAACATTGGAAACAATAACGATAGGACGATAATCTTTATTAACTTCATTCTCATGTTTTGTAAATAGCAAGATAAAAAACTGTAAGACTTGATATAGTTAAAGAATTTATAAAATATCTAACAGACAAACGATTATATATTCTCATTAAACAGGTTAAGACGTTTTAGCCATCCTGTTTTTCGCTCGAGTAGAAAAATATCTATGAATAAAAAGAAAATTCCAAAGCCTAAAAACCATTGAAATTGATCCTTAAAATCGGCAAACTCTTTGGATTCAAATTCTGTTTTATCCATTCGATTTAAAATGTCTTTTATTTCATCAATCACCTCGTCTGTATTATTACCCTTTATATATGCGCCATTGGCTTCGTCTGCAATTTCTTTTAGTGTTTCTTCATTAAGCTTGGTGACTACAGTTTCGCCTTTGCTATCTTTTTTATAATTTAAAAGTACTCCATTTCGTTTGA
This sequence comes from uncultured Psychroserpens sp., assembly GCF_947492715.1. GTDB lineage: Bacteria > Bacteroidota > Bacteroidia > Flavobacteriales > Flavobacteriaceae > Psychroserpens. Next base: position 1,390,006 of record NZ_CANLNS010000001.1, on the reverse strand, counting down.
TAGGTATTGGGCCTCCTTTTTCATCGCCAACTCCAATTGTAAAGATGCGAATACCTTCATCTCCGGCTTCTTCAGCTACATTACTTGCAACATCACTGTGATCTTCACCATCTGAAATGATAATTAACACACGGTTGGTGTCTTCTTCTTCATCGAAATAGGTTTTGGCCAACTCAATAGCTTCGTTGATTGCGGTTCCTTGAGAGGACAACATATCTGTATTTAAGTTTTGAAGAAACATTTTTGCCGAACCATAATCTGTAGTTATAGGTAACTGCGGAAATGCTTTCCCTGCATAGGCAATAATACCAACACGATCGCTAGCCAAGTTATTAATAATTTGCGTCACCAATTGCTTCGATTTTTCTAATCGGTTTGGCGCTATATCCTCGGCCAACATACTTTTTGAAACATCAACTGCAAAGACAATATCGACGCCTTGACGTTTTACAGTCTCTAATTTGGTTCCAATTTTAGGATTAACCAAGGCAATAGCAAGACAAGCAAATGCTAAACTGAGTACGACTATTTTTAAAATGGACTTAAACAAGGATTGGTTTGGACTCAATCGCTTTAGCAACTTGCTATTAGCAAATCGTTTTTGTGTTCTATATTTCCAAAACTGAAGTATAGCAAATAAGAAGATAATTACTGGAATAATCAGTAATACCCAAAACCAAATTTTTTCTTCTAATTGAAAATCAAACATAATACTATACAAAACTTCTAAAAACGGTTAATCGAAGAAGTGCTTCCAAAAGGATAAGACCTAATGCAATCAAAATTAGTGGTCGATATTTTTCATCGTACGTGGTGTATTTGATTTCTTCGATTTCTGTTTTTTCTAGTTTATTAATTTCGTTGTAAACCTCTTTTAATTTCTTGTTATTAGTAGCTCTAAAATATTTTCCTCCAGTAACATCTGCAATTTCATTAAGCAAATCCTCATCGATTTCTACCTGCACTCGTCTGTATTGAAATGTCCCATTTCTATTAATAGAATAAGGCGATAAGGCCATACCATTGGTTCCTAATCCAATTGTATAAACTTTAATACCATATTCTACAGCTAATTCGCTAGCGATTTTCGGATCTATAAAACCAGAATTATTGACACCATCAGTTAATAAAATGATGATTTTGCTTTTGGCTTTGCTATCTTTTAACCTATTTACGGCTGTTGCTAATCCCATACCAATAGCTGTTCCTGTTTCAATAATTTCATTGTACTTCACATCTCGAAGTGAGCGTAATACAATGGCTTTATCGCTAGTTATTGGAGTTTTAGTATAGCTTTCTCCTGCGTATTCTACTAAACCTATTCGATCGTTAGGTCGACCTTGAATAAACTCTGATGCTACTTTTTTCAGAGCTTCAAGCCGATTTGGCAACAAATCTTTGGCAAGCATACTAGCCGAAACATCTATAGCCATGACAATATCAATACCTTTCGTTGTTTTTGTCTTGGTGGTTTCATCAGACGTTCTTGGTCGAGCTAAAGCCGTAATTAAAAATGCCAAGGCCAACAAACGAAACGCAAATAATAATGGGCGTAACTTAGGTAGTATAGCATTACCAACCTTAAATCCTTTTATACTTGATATCTTAAACTCTGCCGTTTGGCGTTTTCTTTTTAAAACATACCAAAGGATAGCAAATGGTAGTAGTAAAAACAACCAGAAAAACTCTTTATTTAAGAACTCTATTCCTTCAAACATTACTCTTCTACTTTTTTAAGTTCTACTGAATTTAAGACACGATCCATAATATCGTTGGTATACTCGTCTTTATTATTCCAAACAAGTGCTATTTTTTGCATGACCGATTTATCATCTGACACAAAAATTAAGATAACATACTCACCAGACCTATATTGCCCTTCTACATCGGTTGGAAACTCTCCTGTTCCAAAAACTTTTAAGCCTTCTGCAGCATTTGGTGTAATAAATTGCTCGCGTTTCACAACAATATTTCTTGCGCCATTGTTTTCAAACGATTTAATTGTTTCTTCTACTGCACCATTAATATCAATTTCTTCTCCTTCCTGAAGGTTATATTTAGTTGTTCCAACTCCTATATTAAAGCTACTATTGACATCTCCATAGGCAAATGCTGTTCTTTTTAGTTGTTGTGTGGAGTCTATAGCTTGTAACTCTATACGTTCTAAAACAACAGGTGTTGATATCATAATTGGTGGCACACCATAATCACTTTGAACCCAATCCCCTTCTAGAAGCTCTTTGGCTTCATTTCCAATAATGGTATCAGTAACATATTTGAATCCGTATTTGAGTCCGAAACCAACATAAGTTGCTATTAAAATCAAGATACTTGCGCCAACCGTCAAGATAATTTTTCTTCGTTTTTTCTTAAGTTCTTGCTCTTCTTTATACTGTTTATCTAGGAGCTTTTCTTCTTCTGTAGGTTCAGGTAACGCTTCTTTAACTTGGTCAATTTCGACATCTATGGTATTTCTATCAATTTTTGCAAGCTCGATATCTGGGGCAGACTTTGCGAATTTCACCAAATCGGCACGTTTCAATATGGTTTCAATATTATTGATGTCTGACGTACTCAGTTCGATCTGATTGGCATCACGAAGTAAGTTAAGTCGACCTACCAGTTCGTCTGTCGTACTTTCAAGCGCTCGATCATACACTTTTTCATCTAGATACTTCCTAATAATAAAGGTGAGTTCTGAATAATAATCTTTTAGCTCTGAACGCTGAAGGTAATTGCTCTCATCTAATTTCTTAAGTGCCAGTTTCGCTCTATCATATGGCGGCAACATGGCAATTTCCTCCTCTTCTGTTAATGGTTTTTTTCGCCATATAAACCAATACAATAAGAAAGCGATAAAACCTAGCGCAACTAAGGTTATAAGAAGGTATATCCACCAATCGCTTGAGGCCTTTTCTACTTCAATCATTGGTTTGATACCATAGAGATTTTGTTTGGTTGTATCTACAGCAACAGTGTAAACTTCAACATGCAAAGAATCTGTAAAATATGTTTTAGTACCAACAATTATTTTCTGCTTCGGAATTTTATATGAACCCGAATCAAATTGCGTTAAACCGTACGTCTTTATGAGTTTAAACTTTGCCTCATTTTTGGTTGTATCTATTTTGTAAGACTCTATCATTTCAAGAGGCCCAAACGTTTGACCTTCTGGAAAAACAACTAAATCTGTAGTATCTGCGTCAACTTCAACTTTAAAAGTAATTTGCTCTCCTATTTTGATTTTCGTTGTATCAATTGAAGATGTCACTTGAGCATTTGATGTCAAAACAAAAAAGAGACAGCAAGCTAAGAACAAGATTACGCGCTTGCCATAACTATTAATTACATGTATGAAATTTAGATGTTTCACTTAATTATCCTCTTCTTTTAAAATATCCTAGTAGTTTTTTTACATAGCTTTCATCAACCCGACAGTTAATTGTTCCAGAACCCGATTTTGTAAACGTGTCTTTATAATAATTCACTTTATCATTATAATAATTACTATAATTCTGTCTTACAGATTTTGATGCCGTATTTACTAATATAAGTTCACCTGTTTCCTCATCTTCCATTTGTACCATTCCAAGATTAGGAATAGCCTCTTCTCCTTTATCATATACACGTATTCCGGTAATGTCATGTCTTCCTGCGGCAATTTTCAAGTTTTGTTTGTAATCATCAGCTATAAAATCACTAAGCACAAATACAATAGCTTTCTTTTTCATCACATTAGACAAAAACTTAAATGCTTCACCAACGTTAGTTAATTTACTTTTTGGCTTAAATTCAATGAGTTCTCGTATAATTCTCAAGACATGGGAACGTCCTTTTTTAGGAGGAATATAAAGTTCAATATTATCAGAAAACAAAATCAATCCTATCTTGTCGTTGTTTTGAGTTGCAGAAAAGGCTAAGGTCGCCGCTATTTCGGTTACGATTTCATTTTTAAACTGAACGTCTGTACCAAATAATTCAGATCCTGAAATATCAACCATTAGCATCATGGTTAATTCACGTTCTTCCTCAAAAACTTTTACAAAAGGCTCATTATATCGTGCTGTAACATTCCAATCAATGTTACGAACATCATCACCAAATTGATACTGACGAACTTCAGAAAAAGTCATACCTCGACCTTTGAATGTCGAATGATATTCACCCCCAAATATGTGATCAGACAAGCGACGTGTCTTAATCTCAATTTTTCGTACTTTTTTTAGTAATTCCTTAGTATCCATTTATAATTGCTTCCTCCCTTTTAGTATAACTTAGTTTACACACGATTAACACATAATTATTGATGCTAGAGTTGTGTGTTTTATGATGTATCACATCTACTAAGGCACTTCTATTTCGTTTACAATTTTATTAATGATATCTTCAGAAGTTACATTCTCTGCTTCGGCTTCATAAGTGATACCAATTCTATGACGAAGGACATCATGAACAACAGCTCTAACGTCTTCAGGAATCACATATCCTCTACGTTTTATAAAGGCAAAGCATTTCGCAGCTGTTGCCAAATTAATACTTCCACGAGGAGAAGCTCCAAATGAAATAAGTGGTTTTAAATCTGCTAATTTATATTGTTCTGGATAGCGTGTTGCAAAAATGATATCAAGAATATACTTCTCAATTTTTTCGTCCATATAAACATCTCTTACAGCCTCTTGCGCTTTTAAAATTTGTGCAACTGAAACCACTGGATTTACTTTATCCCAAGCACCTTTCAAGTTGGCTCTCATGATAAGTTGCTCTTCTGCTTGTTTAGGGTAATCTATAACAGTTTTCAACATAAAACGGTCAACTTGTGCTTCTGGCAAAGGGTAAGTTCCTTCTTGTTCAACTGGATTTTGTGTTGCCATTACTAAAAATGGTTTATCTAAAATAAACGTCTCATCACCAATGGTTACTTGCTTTTCTTGCATAGCTTCCAGTAAAGCCGATTGCACTTTAGCTGGCGCTCTGTTAATCTCATCTGCTAAAACAAAATTTGCAAATATCGGACCTTTTTTAATTGAAAAGTCATTAACCTTCATATTATAGATAAGTGTTCCCACAACATCGGCTGGTAATAAATCTGGTGTGAATTGGATTCGACTGAAACTACCATCTACAGCCTGAGACAACGTATTAATTGCAAGTGTTTTTGCAAGTCCTGGGACACCTTCTAGTAAAATGTGTCCTTGCCCCAAAAGTCCAATGAGTAAACGTTCTACCATGTGTTTTTGTCCAACGATGACTTTGTTCATTTCCATCATTAACAAATCAACAAAAGCACTTTCTTTTTCTATTTTTTCATTAATGCTCTTAATGTCAATTGTTCCTGTTTCTTCCATTATTTATATGTTTTAAACGCTGTGAATATGTCTATTTAATTTAGTTCTGCAAATTGTTAAAATTTTTCCTGTGTTGCTGTTAATAATTGGTTAAAAGTTAAACCCTATTAAGATTGTGTCGTACAAAAGAACAAAGGGCAATACAGATTGTATTGCCCTTTGTTCTTTTGTATCGTCTATTGGTCATTCTAAGTAGATTGTCTCAACAACAGTATTTTCTCCAACCACAACTTCTATATTTTCAATTATTTCCTCTGAAAACTCCGATTCTGGATCAGGTGTTATCGTAATGTCATATACACCTCCAGGCAACCCTACTAATAAGAAGGCACCATTCTCATCTGCATAAGTAGAAACAATATCATCTCCAACTGTCACACTAATTTCAGTTTGGACATCAATTGGAGAAATACTACCACTAATTGTCCCAGTAGAAATTTCAGCCGACGCCCTTAGTACAGGTTTCAAAATTATGTTCCCAGAATTACCAGACATAACGATAGATTCATCTACATCAAAGTCTAGCCAAAAAGTATATTCAAAATTTGGAGCTAACTCTTCATTAACTCGAATTTTTAGTCCTGATTGTTGAGCACTTGGTGTTGATAGCAGGAATGATTCTCCATCAATAACAACAGAATTATCTTCCCCTAACACTAATCTAATCTGGTTTAATGTTCCAGAGGGAATTTCATAATCGTCAGCCAGAAGGACATTAACACCTCCTGTTAAATCTAATAAATCATAAACTCCTGTATTAATAGCTTCAAGACTTTGCCAGTTATCATCTTCTGAATCATTGTTAATCTTTACTCGCACGTCTATAATTTCAACATAAACATGTTCATAATCGCCTGGTTCATCAACAAGTTTAACCGTTAATTTTGATGTTCCTTGACTATTTGAAGATGCATCGTCATCATTACAATTATATAAACTAAATGAACAAATAATGAGTAAAAAAAAAGATTTCAATTTTAGGGAATTCATAACAGTATTTTTTGAGTTCGTATAAACTATATACGTTCAAATTTCACTTTAAGATGTCTTGTCTAATTAATTAAAACAACTCGAAACGTCTTAAAAGCGTACTCATTCTAGGGTTAAGATTGACAGTGCCTTCCGAAGAAAATTCGACAGAACGATCGATATCAAACTCAATTAAAAAATCATATAACACATTAGTTTTCAAATGTTTTCCAACAATATTTGTTGAAGCATTTTCGTGTTCAGGAGCAATTTCAAGTACATACTCGACACCATTCTTAACAACAGCATTTCTATCTCCTAAAACCAATTTGATATTGTAAACAAACCCAGCAGGTACTTCTTCAAAATCAACTAAAGTGACTACTTCATCGTCTGTTATATTTGCCAAATCATGAATTCCTGTATTAATCGTATTTAGACTCACCCATGCATTTGGGTTCGAATCCTCTTCCAAAACCTTAATTTGAACGTCAAGTATTTCAATATTCGCGCTATTCAATAGACTCTGAGTACCCTGAAGTTTTACACTAATTAAGCTGCTGTTATCAAAGGTTTCTGTTTCTATTTCTTTAGAACAGCTACTCACTATGAATAGAAAAAACACACTGTAGATTATTGTTTTGGAACGACTTAAAAATTTCATGACTTAGGTAGGTTAATTAATACTTAGCAAGTATACTTTCTTCATCTAGATTTGACTATTTTTATACGTGAATTGCAAAAAAATCCATATAAACAGAAAAAAAAGTGAAATATTCTCGATTAATAGCAGGTTGTATGACCTGGGGAGTTTGGGGAAAACAGCTTCTCAAAAAGGATATGATTAAACTTATGCATCAGTGCATAGAAGAAGATATTACAACGTTTGATCATGCAGACATTTATGGTGGCTATACTACGGAATCTGATTTTGGTAATGCATTTTCTGAAAGTGGCATTTCACGAGATACTATTCAATTAATTAGTAAGTGTGGTATTCAATACTTAAGCGACAATAGATCGAATACTGTGAAGCATTATGACTATAGTAAATCCTATATTATCTGGTCTGTTGAAACGTCTTTAAAACATTTAAAAACAGACTATCTAGATGTATTATTATTACATAGACCAAGTCCGTTAATGCATCCAGATGATATAGCTGAAGCCGTGTTAGAACTAAAACAAAGAGGTTTGATAAAAACATTTGGGCTCTCAAACTTTACGTCTTCTCAAATGGAACTTTTGTCAAAATCTGTTGACGTTTCGGTAAATCAAATTGAGTTTTCACTAACACATCATAACGCCATGCATAATGGATTATTGGACTACATGATGACCAATGAAATAACACCAATGGCTTGGTCGCCTTTAGGCAGTGTTTTTAGAGAAGACAACGAACAAACAAGACGCATTCATAGACAACTGGGTGATTTATTAGATAAATACAAAGCTACCGAAGATCAGTTGCTCTTAGCTTGGATTTTAAAACATCCCTCTCAAATTCATCCCGTAATTGGCACAACAAATACAAAACGAATTTCAGACGCAGCCAAAGCCGCAGCTATTGAACTCGAACTCGAAGATTGGTTTAAAATATTAGTAGCTTGTCAAGGTCATAAAGTCCCATAAATAATTAAAAACAGTAATGAATAAAATAGCATTAATCACTGGAGCGACCAGTGGAATTGGAAGAGCTACGGCACATGAATTCGCAAAAAACGGTATTCATTTAATTTTATGCGGAAGAAGACAAGAACGTCTCGATACTATTGAAAAAGCCCTAAGCAAACAAACCAAAGTTCATACACTCAATTTTGATGTAAGGGATAAAAATGCCACGTTTAAAGCTATTGACTCTCTTCCCGAAAACTTCAAAACGATAGATATTTTAATAAATAATGCTGGAAATGCTCATGGCCTAGACCCTATTCAAACTGGGAATCTTGAAGATTGGGACGCCATGATGGATATTAACGTAAAAGGGTTGCTCTATGTAAGTAAAGCCATTATTCCTCAAATGACAGAACGACAAAACGGACACATCATTAATATTGGATCTTCGGCTGGGAAAGAAGTTTATCCTAAGGGTAATGTTTATTGCGCAAGTAAACATGCCGTTTTGGCGATTACTGAAGGGATGCGAATTGATTTAAATCCCTTCGGAATAAAAGTAACGGCTATTAACCCTGGACTCGTAGAAACCGAATTTTCAAAAGTTCGTTTCAAAGGCGATCCCATTGCAGATCAAGCGTATAAAGGCTATAAAGCACTTCAGGCTGAAGATATAGCAGAAGTCATTCAATTTGCGGTATCGAGGCCTGCACATGTTAACATCGCAGACGTGCTCATGTTTTGTACAGCACAAGCCAATAATACTATTGTAAAAAAGCAACTATGATACTCTGGTTAAAAGATGCTTGGTTTCAATTAGCTTCAATACATACCGAGGATCAATTGCTAATTTCTAAGTGTTGGATGGACATTGAAAAGCAGTACACTTCAACAAAAAGACACTATCACAATTTAGATCACATCTACCACATGCTCAAGCAGGCAGAACATCTTAAACATGATATTGTAGATTATGACGCGTTCCTATTTGCCATTTGGTATCATGATATTATTTATAACGCCACAAAAAAGAACAATGAAATAAAAAGCGCAAAATTCGCTGAAAAGCGCCTAAAATTGTTCAAAATCGAAGAAAAAGACATCAAAAATGTATATTTTTTAATAAAATCAACACAAAATCACGATATTGTATTGCAAGAAAATAGTGACAATGCGTATCTTTTAGATATTGATTTATCTATCTTAGGAACATCTTGGGAACAGTATCAATTATATACTAAATACATAAGAATGGAATACGCTGTTTATCCTGATTTTCTATATAATAAGGGTCGAAAGAAAGCAATGACTCAATTCCTAAATCGTAAATCGATTTATTTTACCACATTATATCAAAACAAATTTGAAGAACAAGCACGACAAAATATTGAAAAAGAAATTAGATTATTGCAATCGTAAACTATATCATAATTTCTTTTTGATTCTTATGGTTTTAGCTTTATGTGTCTCATGTACATCTGGCGCTCAAACTATAGATGACCCTAGATTTATAAGCCATGTCGTTGATTTAAAAACCCAAACTTTAAAATTGTATTGGAAAGATTCTACCAATACCAATTATGGCAGCATTGAAAAGTTAAAAAAACACCTAAAAACCAATAGTAAAACACTGCGTTTTGCTATGAATGGAGGCATGTACCTTAAAGATAGTTCTCCTCAAGGTTTGTATATTGAAAAAGGAATAGTTAAAACAGCAATCGATACTACAAAAGAGACCTATGGCAATTTTTATTTACAACCCAACGGTATCTTTTGCATTACAAAGGACAATAAAGGCGTCGTTGTTGAAACCTCAGCTTTCAAATCTACTTCTAATATAAGATATGCAACCCAGTCAGGACCAATGTTAGTTATAAATGGAGCATTGCATTCAAAATTTGTTAAAGGTTCGAATAATTTACATATTAGAAACGGTGTTGGTATTTTGCCTAACGGAAACTTACTGTTTGCTATGTCTAAAGATCTTATCAACCTCTATGACTTTGCTGATTTTTTTAAAAGTGTAGGATGTAAAAATGCCTTATACCTTGATGGTTTTGTGTCTAGAACATATCTTCCAGAAAAAAACTGGGAACAATTAGATGGTAATTTTGGAGTTATAATTGCTGAGATTAAAGAATGATTAATAAACGACTGCTTATTAAAAACCTGTTGGCTCATAATGATGAGAACAGTTTTTATGATAAAAAACGTAAAGTCGATATTACGCATAAAGAAGGGAAAGCTAAGTTTTTAAAACACATTTGCGCGCTATCAAACAGTAATCCCAAAAACAACTCCTACATTGTTATTGGTGTTGAAGACGAGGATAACAATATTATTGGTGTTAATTTTTTTGATGATAGTAAAATTCAAAACCTGATTAATGCCTACCTTTCAAATCCGCCTATTGTACAATATGAAAATATTCCTTTTCCACACCTTCCTGATGATAAAGTGGTTGGTTTAGTCACTATTAGGCCAATTGATGACCTCACATCTCTACGTAAAAACATCTGGAAATACTATGGAGGCACCGTATTTTTTAGAGATGGGAGCATGAGTATGCCCAAGGTTTTCGACATCGAAATTAAAGATGTTAATTCTAAAATTGTTGAGGCCATAGAATCCCATGCACAAAATAATATTGAATACACCTTAGATGGTGTTTTTGATTTTATGAATAAGCGCAAAGATTACAATCCGCAATACAAAGTCTTTAAAGAGTACTTTGTTTTATGTTGGTCTGGACAAAAAAAAATTGTCAAAGATGAAGAGTTTTATTCACGTGTAGATATAGAATTAATTAATGAGCAGGTTAGACTGTTTTTTTCCACATTAGACGAAGTATCTATTTCATATGATAACAATACATTCAAAATTATAGAGTATGTGAGTTTAGGTCTTCACAATCAAAATAAATATTATCAATTAGAAGAAACCATTATTCATTTTGAAGACAACGCAAATTATACCATTGAAACTACGTTATTATTTAAACCTCCGCAGTTTGAAAAAAAACAACTCCATCATATCAATAATTCTAACAACGCCGTTTTAGAAAAATTGAAGAAAGGATTAGCTTTAAATAAAAATGAAGAGTTAGACCTAAAAAACCTTCCTGCCACATATCTTATTTGTTATTTAAATGATTTTCCAGATGCCATAAACAAGCTCAATGAAGCAAAACCATATTTAAAAAAACATAGTAAATACGCATATAACGCTTATCAAGAAGCCATTAGGATTTTAAGAAAGGTTAAATATAGTTAGCACTAATTTAGGGTATTAAACTACTGCTAACTATACTCTAAATATTAATTCGGCTTATCTTTTTTATAAGGACAAACAACAGCATGAGCTATAATATAGATTCCGCCTTCTACGTCATCAATTTTATAACTATCATCCGATGCTCCACCGGGAATGTCATTGCTATAAGGGTATTGTCCAGGAGCAACGGTGTACTGGCCATTTCGCTTTCTTGGATATTTTTCATCTCCTATATACAGATGAGTTTCATAAAAACCGTAGCCTTCATTAGCTACAAAGTCGACTAAAACATAATCGCTTTCATAAACAACATTTAAGGTCCCGATAACTTCTCCGTTATTTAAATTACAGCCACCAGCTCCTTGATAGATGAGATACGATTCGTAGTGATCTGCATATATAGGGCCAATAGACCAGCCCCAACGATTAGAGTCAAGCTCATCATCATCTATAAAGCAAATAGCTTCGTCATCTTTCCCATACGCAAAGGCGGTTTCGCAACCTTTTACAGGTTCCCGATTAAGGTCATTTTCGATTGTTACATCTTCCGTTTCACAAGAATAAAGTGAAACAAATAAGGTCAAAATAATTAACTTAAAAACTGTTTTCATAATTGAATTGGTATTGATTAATAGCACCCATAAGTTAATCAATATTTTAACATATCTGTATTTAATACACTGAAAATCTTATGTTTATACATATTTTTAAGCTGTTTTCTTACAATTTATATGAAAACCCTTACTTGTTTACATACTATTGAACTGTTCTATTATAAATTTAGAAACGTCGTTAATCTAAGAAATTATCAAAAAAATACCATTCATACAGTTTTTTTAACCACTCATAGTTTTTTTTCAAAACCAGCATTGATTTTTACGATTTTAGCCTTGCTATTAATCAATTACATATAACCTTATTTCAATGTTGACATGTCAATAACGAAATAAGGTTTTTGTTTTTTCATAGAATATAATGGCTCATTTTCTTCTTAAAAAAGTCAAATTCCTTTTTTTAAAATCTCATATTTACCATTCATACAGTTTTTTTGACCACTTATAGTTTTTTTTAGAAATCAACTTTAATTTTTACGATTTTTGCCTTGCTATTAATCAATTACATATAACCTTGTTTCAATGTCGACGTGTCGAATGTGAAACAGGGTTTTTGTTTTTTTAAGACTAAATGAAGTTTAATTTTGGGAAGGTCTTATTTAAAATGGTATGATCTTCGGCCGCTAACCATGTATTCAAAATAGTGGCATAAATTGATCTAAAGTCTATTGTATATTTCAAATCGCCATTACTATCCAAATCTCTTAAACTTGCTAAGTCATTATAGAATCCGGCAGTTTTTAATTGATCTCCTATAACAAAAACATTACTCGCCGCTCCATGGTCTGTTCCATTGGCTGCATTCTGTTTAACACGCCTTCCAAATTCTGAAAAAGTAACTATAAGTGTATCCTTAAATGTCCCTTGTTGCTTTAAATCTTTAATAAATGCTTCGATTCCTTCAGCATATACTTTTAATAATCTCGACTGACTATTAAGCTGTCCTGCGTGTGTATCAAACCCACCAAGAGATGCATAGAACACTTTTGTTTCGATGCCCGATTTTATTAACCTCGATGTCGTTCGTAATTGCTTGGCAAATTCATTATTAGGGTAATCTTGACTAGTTTCGGAGCCCTTATGCTTTTCAAAAATATATTTGGCTGAAGACTCTGCGGCAATCATAGTTTTATATAGATAGCCTAAATTATGTTCGCTTAAATGCTCATCTTCATAGTATTTAAGTACGTTTTTAAAATAAGGATCTTGAGAGGTTCTATATAAAATCTGAGGGTTTTTAGCCGCAATGCCATTAATTTGTTGCCCCTTTAAAGCAAGCGACAGACTATCATCTATTTCAATAGCGTTATAAGGTTTAGTTCCGAAATGATCTAAATAACGACCAATCCAACCCGTTTGTAAATATTGATTTGAATCACTCGCTGTTTGCCAAATATCTGTTGCTCTAAAATGGGAGCGGTTTGGGTTGGGATAGCCTACATTATTAATAATGGTTAAATGACCATCATCAAATAATTTTTTTAGAGGAAGTAGACTTTTATGAAACCCCAACTCGTCACTGGCTTTCAAAACATCATTTTTTGAAATTGAAATACTAGGCCTATTTCGATAGTAGATATCATTATTAAACGGAATGATTGTGTTTAAACCATCATTACCTCCCGACAGCTGAATCATTACTAAACGTTTATATCCTAAACTACTAGGCGCAATATTCTCAAATGCTTTTACAAAATTGGGCACGAAAAATAAGCTACTCGCTAAGGTTGACTGTTTTAAAAAATGTCTTCTATCCATAACTAACACATTTGATATTCGGGTAATGACATTAATTGGACGCACAATTCCATATGCGAGGATTTATTTAAGGTCTCTAAATAATTTTCTGTGCCTTTATTCAGTTTAGAAGCCATTAAAAATGTCTTTAATTCCTGCGATGAATATCCCGAAAATTGTTCCTCGAAATTGTTCCAATCAACGCTAACATTAGCAAATCTACTTGGTCTTTTTCTATAATTATAGATGTCAAATGAATCTTCAAACTCACCTTTTTCTTTAATAGATATATGCGCGTTTGCCAGTAAGATTGATGGTAGTTTTAAACGCAACATCAAGGTATTACTATCAATCCAGTTTTTACCACCTTTCCAGCCAGCAACATTTGGAGGGTTTAAAAGTATTTGTCCTAAAAGCTTTTGAATTTTTAACTGATCTTTTTCGTCATTAAACTTAATTGGCACTGTTTTGCCTATTCCTATTAAAAGTTCAATCGGAGATTTTATTTTTACACCAATATTTTCTTCAGAATAAAACCAATCAGACATAAAGAGATGTCGCATGAGGTTTTCAATATTATAATCTTTAAAAAAAACCGTTGCTAATTCTTCTAGCCTTTCAGTATTTATGGTTTCATTTACAAAATACTTATAGATACTTTGACAGATAAAACGAGCACACTGTTTTTGTTGTAAAATAATATCTATAATGTCGTCACCACTAAATCGTCCAGTATTCCGAAAAAAAGTCTTAATACCATAATCATGCTGACGCTTTCTAAGTACAAATTGTCCCTTAACTGTATGATTATAACCTGTAAATGCACGAGCGCTTTCTTTAATATCTCTTTCGGTGTAATGCCCTTCTCCAAGCATAAATAATTCCATCAATTCTCTTGCAAAATTTTCATTTGGTTTTAACTTTCTATTTTGTTTATTATTCAAATACTTAAGCATGGCAGCTTCCTTTGAAATGGCTTTTACAAAGTCTCCGAAATTACCTAAAGCATGGGCTCTAAGTGTATTGTTAAAGGTCTTTACAAATAGGATGTTATTGTCGCGGCACACAAAATGATTAGCCCAAAACAACGTCATTTTTTCCCTTAAGATTTGATTTGAAGTCTCGAGACGATTTAGCCAAAGCCTATTATAAGTTTTGAGTTTTTTAGTACTTATCTGTCTTATTAATTTTCGTTTAGCAGCATCTTTAGCTAGCGCCGGAGTTAAAAGCTCCTCAAAATCTGAGGTATCAATATCCAACATCGTCGTAATCTCCGATGCCTTGAAAAGCCCGTCAATAATGGTGTCCCGATTATCTTGAGTCTTTAAAGCGTACTGTTTTGGAGTTAATCCAAAACCAGCTCTCCAATATAAATGTTGAATATCCTGCTGTGTCATATGCAATAAGACTAAAAAACTAATGTTCGGTTTAATAGAAGTGTAAAAAAATGACACAAAAAAACCGTTTCATAAGTAAAACGGTTTTTAAATAATCTTTATTTTAGGTTGCTATATTTACTTGCCTCCATCTAATTCATCTTGCCATTTTAAAAGCTCGCTCCATAGACCTTCATAAGCCATTCTTGCTTGTTCTGGCCAAGTTCCAGGCTTATGAATAGCAAAACGTTCCCCGCCACTATCTAAGACACGTTGACATTTATCAACGCTACACTCTGATAAGCTCTTCCAAGTTTTAACATCATGGTTATGAAATAATTCCTGAATTTTAGGGCCTATTCCTTCAACAATCGTTAAATCATTTTCTTTAACTGTTTTCCCAAAGACAGCTTTAGCCGCTCCTGCGTCAAATGCAATAGCAGTAGCTCCTGCTGTGAATGAAGATACAATATTTGACTTGCTTGCTTCGCAAGCCTCTAAATCTGCTTCAAGTTTTGCAATTCTGTCATTGCAATTATCATGATTATTAGTACCTCCAAGAAGTCTCCCTAGTAAGTAGCCTAACAGTGCGCAAATAGCACCTACAAGTAATGGAATTAATATACACCAGTTCATAATTTTATATGTTTTTAAGTTTGTTAATTTAGTTTATGGTAATTACTGTACGTCTATTTTTAGTACGTCCTTCATCAGTGTTATTATCTGCTATAGGCTCCGTTTGCCCTTTAGATGTAGCATCGATATGGCTGCCTAGAATACCATTTCTAATGAGATAGCTTTTGGCAAAATCGGCACGCTGTTGCCCCAAAATGACATTAGTGCCCGCGTCTCCCGTATTATCCGTATGTCCAACAACTTGTACTTTAACACCAAGCTTGTCAACACATCTAGAAATATCTGCAAATTTTTGACGTTGCTCAGCGCTAAGACTAATTTGGGCCTGTCCTGTTTCAAAATAAAGTACTAATGGGCTTTTTCTTATGGCTTCACATGCAGCTTCTAAAGCTTCATCAATTATGCCTTCTTCCAACGTAACCATGCCAAACTTTAATGGTCCAAATAGCGTATTTGAATGATCTGGGTTAATACCATCATTAAGTATTCCTTGAGTATTTATTTGTTTAGACAAAACACCTTGAGTCACCAAATAATTCTTAACAGCATTTGCACGCGCTAAACCTAAATTAGGAAAAGCCGAATTATTAGTTTCATCACTTCTATAATATCCAACGATATTAACAGTTTTTAATGGATTAGTTATAAGATAGTCCTTAAGTTTTAGAACACCACCTGCAACATTTGGTGCAATTGGATCCAAAATTGAGAAGCTCGATGTTTTAAAGTTGAAATTATCATTCATTTCAATATTGAAATCGCCATCAGCATCATAAATTGTAAATGCATTTTTAGTAGTAGGCATTACTTTTTGCTGTTCTATTTCGATAGTTTCATCAGTAGTTGTTTCTGTCGTTTCTCCTCCCAAGGAACAGTGACAATCGTTACATAAATAACAATACAATAATGTACCAATGATAATCGTAAATAAAATACCAAGAAGATAAGTAGTCTTTTTACTCATGTGGTTAGTGTTTTAGTTAAGAATTATTGAGATGTAAAAAAAATTAACATCTTTTATCCTATATATGAAACACAAATCTTAAAAAAGTCACATTATCAAGCCATTACCTTGTGTTTTAAGCAAAAAAAAACCGCATCGAATGATGCGGCCTTTTTAGTATTAAAAATTTTATTTATAAATCAAACTTGATCCCTTGAGCTAAAGGTAACTCGGTCGTATAGTTAATCGTATTTGTTTGACGTCTCATGTAAATTTTCCAAGCATCAGAACCAGATTCTCGTCCTCCTCCAGTTTCTTTCTCACCACCAAAAGCACCGCCAATTTCAGCTCCAGAAGTACCAATATTTACATTTGCAATACCGCAATCAGAACCTTGAACAGATAAGAAACGTTCTGCTTCGCGTAAATTATTAGTCATTATTGCAGATGATAATCCTTGAGCAACTTCATTTTGAATATCGATTGCATTTTCTACATCACCAGAGTATTTTAATAAATATAATACAGGTGCAAATGTTTCATGTTGAACAATCTCATAGTGAGGTTGTGCTTCAGCGATTGCAGGTTTCACATAGCAGCCACTTTCATAACCTTCTCCTTCTAAAACACCGCCTTCAACAACAACGTTTCCACCTTCTTCAACAACCTTTTCTAAAGCATGCTGGTACATTTTTACTGCATCCTTGTCTATTAATGGCCCAACGTGATTATTTTCATCTAAAGGGTTACCAATTCGTAATTGTTTGTAAGCGTCTACAACGGCATCTTTAACCTTATCATAAATACTCTCATGAATAATTAAACGACGTGTTGATGTACAACGTTGACCACAAGTTCCAACAGCACCAAATACGGCTCCAATAACAGTCATTTTAACATCAGCGTCTGGTGTTACGATAATTGCATTATTTCCACCTAATTCTAGTAAAGACTTTCCTAATCGTGAAGCAACTTCTTGAGCTACAATTTTACCCATTCTTGTTGATCCAGTTGCAGAAACCAATGGAACTCGTTTGTCTTTAGTCATCATTTCTCCAACGCGATAATCACCATTAATCAGGCAAGAAATCCCTTCAGGCAAATTATTTTCTGCAAAAACTTCAGCTGCAATGTTTTGACAAGCCACACCGCAAACAGGTGCTTTTTCAGAAGGCTTCCATATACATACATCACCGCAAATCCATGCTAAAGCAGTATTCCAAGACCACACAGCCACAGGAAAATTAAAAGCTGAAATAATTCCAACAACACCTAAAGGATGATATTGTTCATACATTCTATGTCCTGGACGTTCAGAGTGCATTGTTAAACCATGAAGTTGACGTGATAATCCCACGGCAAAATCGCAGATATCAATCATTTCTTGAACTTCTCCAAGACCTTCCTGATATGATTTACCCATTTCGTAAGACACTAATTTACCAAGCGCTTCTTTCTTCTCTCTTAATTTCTCACCAAACTGACGTACAATTTCACCACGTTGTGGAGCAGGCATTGTTCTCCAAGTTTTAAAAGCTGTAGTAGCAGCAGTCATTGCTTTTTCATAATCGTCTTTCGTAGATGATTTCACTTTAGCAATTAACTGTCCGTCAACAGGTGAGTACGATTCAATAATTTCTCCATTAGAAAAATTATTAGAGCCTGTAGATGTTCCTTCATTAACGTCATGAACACCTAATTGTTCTAAGGCCTCTTTTATACCAAAATCGGTAGCAGTAGCTTCCATATATGTTTATATTTTAAGAATTATTAAATTTTGACGCGAAGTTACTAATAAAAAGTCATTTTTACTTGATGTAATTTGGTGAATGATGTAACTTTAATGCTCTTATATATAACACATAACCATGAAACATTCTATTGTATTATTTTTAGCACTCTTCATTTTTTTTGGCTGCGGTGAAAAAACCCAAAAAGTGGCCTCAGAACCTGAAACTGCACCAACAGATTCTTCCTATGATGCTAAAAACGAGAAACCAGAATTTGCCATTATTATACATGGAGGTGCAGGAACCATCTTGAAAAAAAACATGACTCCTGAGCGTGAAGCTGCTTATAAAGCAAAATTAGAAGAGGCAATTAAGGTAGGATACGACATATTAAAAAATGGAGGAACGAGCCTTGACGCAGTTCAAAAGACTATTAATGTCATGGAAGATTCTCCGTTATTCAATGCAGGAAAAGGTGCCGTATATACAAACGCTGAAACTAATGAGTTGGATGCATCCATCATGGATGGAAAGACATTAAATGCCGGAGCATCTGCAGGAACAACAACGGTTAGAAATCCGATTGATTTAGCACGAATTATTATGGACAAATCTCCACATGTAATGATGGCTGGACAGGGTGCCGAAACTTATGCTAAAGAGCAAGGTCTAACCATAGTAGAGCCTAGTTATTTTTATACAGAAAGACGACTAAACGGGGTTAAACGGGCAAAGGAAAAGGAAAACATTGAGTTAGATCATAATGATAAAACCGCTTTCTACGATGCCGAAATTCAAAATTATAAATTCGGAACTGTTGGCTGTGCGGCTTTAGACAAAGATGGAAACTTAGCTGCTGGAACGTCTACAGGTGGTATGACCAACAAACGTTATGGACGCGTTGGAGATGCACCAATTATTGGAGCAGGAACCTATGCAAACAATAACTCGTGCGCCGTGTCTAGCACAGGTTGGGGCGAATATTTTATTCGTGCTATGGTTGCTCATGATATTTCTGCATTAATGCAATACAAAGGGTTGTCCTTAAAAGAGGCGGCTCAAGAAGTTATTCAAAACAAAGTACCTCAACTTGGAGGTGATGGTGGAATTGTTGCGGTTGATAAAGAGGGCAACATGGTTGCCGAATTTAATACAGCAGGTATGTACAGAGCGTCAATGAATGACAAAGGAGAATTAACTGTTGGAATTTACAAAGAATAGACATACGCATATTTGGTGCTATTTCTTTATAGAAACGAATTCTATTCAATTCGTAACGAATACTACTTTGTCTGTAACAAATAACTAAAACCACATCATTAAGCCCTCTTAATCATGTAATTTTATAGTATTCAACTGTCAAACCGGTAGTTGAAAATTATAGTCTAAACCAATAATAACATGTCCATCGCCATGAAACCAAAACATCTGTTCGCCTTAATTTTATGTCTCGCCATCGTTTTTTCATGTAAGAAAAAAGAGCCTTCTACTCAAGAAACTGATAACCTCTTTAAATTTAGAGATTATATAAGTTATACATCTTCTGGTTTGCAATCTGTAGTTAATCCTATAACCATCAATCTATCTAATGATGTTGCTGATTGGGACATCAACAAAGAAATTACAGATGATCTTATTGGAATATCTCCTCATGTTGAAGGTACTTTAAAAGCTGTAAACAAACACACAATGGTTTTTACGCCAGATGAGCATTTAGAACCCGCAACAGAATATACTGTGGTTGTTAAGTTAGATAAGATTTATAAAGACATGCCTAAAAATTATAAGGACTATACTTTTCAGTTTAAAACCATAACACCAAATTTCAATATAGCTACGAATGCACTACAGTCGTATAGTAAAAAATGGCAATATCTAGAAGCATCTATTAAATCGGCAGATATAATTTCGCTAGAGGATGCAAAAAAATTGGTGAAAGCCACTCAAAACGGAAAGCAACTTAAGCTACATTTTAACGAACTCGAAAAGGATGCTAAATATTTTGATTTTAGAATAGATAGTATAAACCGTTTTGTTGATGATTCTGAAATTCTAATACAATGGAATGGAAAGGTCATAAACGCAGAAAATGAAGGTGAGAATACGATTCAAATTCCTGGTATTAACAATTTCAAAATAGTAAATGTTGAAGCCTACAAATCTCCAGAACAATTCTTATATATTAATTTTTCAGACCCGATAAAAACCCAACAAAATTTTGACGGTTTGGTAACAATTCAGAATGTTAAAGATCCAAAGTTTGTTGTCGTTGGGAATGTCTTAAAAGTCTATCCAGACACGAAACTCATTGGAAACATTCAAGTTGATGTATTCCAAGGCATAAAGAATACAGATGGTTACAAACTTAAAAGTCCGTTTTCAGAAGCCATCTCATTCGAAGAAATAAAACCCCAAGTTCGTTTAGTAAGTAACGGAACCATTTTACCAAACTCTAAGGAGTTAAAGTTCAATTTCGAAGCCGTAAACTTAAGTGCTGTTGATATTAGAATCATCAAAATATTCGAGGATAATGTATTACAATTTCTTCAAGATAATGTTATGAGTAGCAACAACGACAATGAAATAAAACGTGTTGGTCGTCGTATTGCTAAGCAAACAATTCAACTACAATCTGCTGCCGAAAACTCTGGAAAATGGAAAGCCTATAGCATTGATCTTTCTAAATATTTTAAAGCAGACCCTGGTGCTATCTATAGAGTTGAACTTAGCTATTCTAGGAAATACTCACTCTATGATTGTGAAGCTAATCCTGATAGTGCGCTCAATGAAAATGACGAATATGACGATTATTATTACGAAGAAGACTACTATTATGATGAGTATGCCGATTCTAATACCGAAGACGACGAATTAAGAGAGCAAGAATATTGGGATAACCGAACGTATAGATACAGAAATCACACCTATAATTGGAGACAACGCAATAATCCTTGTCATGACGCCTATTATGGTGACGGTAAAATTATCGCACAAAACCTATTGGCTTCTAATCTTGGTGTTATTGTAAAGCAAGGTGCTGGCAACAACTATTACTTTGCTGTAACTAATATTTTAAATACTAATCCGGAGGCAAATGCAACCATAAAATTGTACAATTTTCAGCAACAAGAAATAGGCACAGTTTCAACAAATAGTGAAGGATTAGCATCATATGATGCCAATAAGTTTGCATCATTTGCTATTGTTTCTAAGGGAAATAACACAAGCTATTTAAGACTTACAGATGGTAACTCTTTATCATTAAGCAAATTTGATGTTTCGGGAAATAGATTACAACGTGGGCTCAAAGGTTATATCTACGGTGAGCGTGGTGTATGGCGCCCTGGAGATTCGTTATTCTTAACATTTATGTTAAATGACAAAGCCAACGAATTGCCTAAAGGCCACCCTGTAAAAATGGAGGTTACCGATCCCAATGGAAAACTCATCTACAAACATGTGACATCCGATAATGTCAATAATTTCTATAAGTTTATTGTTCCTACAGTTTCAGAAGGAAAAACAGGAAACTACAATGCTAAAGTGTCTGTGGGAGGCGCACAATTTTATAAAGCATTAAAGGTAGAAACAGTAAAGCCCAACCGACTCAAAATTAAAGTCGATTTCAAACAAGATATACTATCTAGTGAAGTACCTCTAGACGGAACATTAGATGTAAAATGGCTACATGGTGCTCCTGCAAAACATATAAAGGCCGAAATAAAAGCTAAGTTTAGCAGCTCTTATACTAGTTTTAAAAATTTTAAAGGTTATGTGTTTAGCGATCCTACACGCCAGTTTAGTACTGAAGAATTAAATGTTTTTGAAGGAAATTTAAGCGAAGAAGGAAAAGCAACGATCGACACTAACCTTGATATTGGAAAAAATGCGCCAGGTATGCTTAATGCACAATTTTTGGTAAGAGCATTTGAGAATGGTGGGGACTTTTCTCTAGACGCCTTTACAAAAACGTATTCTCCATACGAATCCTACGTTGGTTTAAAATCTCCAAAAGGAAATTATTATGGTTCTTATTTTACAGATACTAATCAAACTTTCGATTTAGCCGTTGTTGATAAAGACGGAAAACCTGTAAAACGCGAAAACCTCGAAATTAAAGTTTATAAAATTGAATGGCGTTGGTGGTGGAACTCATCATATGATAACCTATCTAATTATGTATCGAGTAGTTACCATAGACCTATATTAACAAAAAAGGCTTCAACGGGAGCCAATGGTAAAACATCATTTACTATTAAAATTCCTGAAAACGATAGAGGTCGTTACCTTATTAGAGTATATGATCCTGTAAGTGGTCATGCTACTGGACGTACGGCATATTTCTATAGAAATTGGTCTGGAATGTCTACAGGAAACAATAAAGAAGCAGCTAAAATGTTAGTGTTTGCCTCTGATAAAAATAAATATATCGTTGGTGAAACGGCAAAAATAAAATTCCCATCTGGGAACGAAGGTCGTGCCTTGATTAGTATAGAAAATGGTTCTGACGTGATTGAACACAAATGGGTAAAAACTAAAAAAGGAGAAACAACGGTTAATATACCTATTACTTCGGAAATGGCGCCAAACGTGTTTGTTAATATCTCTTTATTGCAACCGCATGCTATTACAAGTAATGACTTACCTATTAGGTTATATGGTGTTATTCCAATCTTAGTTGAAGATCCAAAAACCATTCTAGAACCAGAATTACGCATGGCAAGTGTTTTAAGACCAGAGCAAGAATTTGAGGTCTATGTTTCTGAAAAGAATAAAAAGGCCATGACCTATACTATTGCAATGGTTGAAGAAGGACTGCTCGATTTAACCCGATTTAAAACGCCTAATGCGTGGAACACTTTCTATTCTCGCGAAGCACTGGGTGTAAAAACATGGGATATTTTTGATGATGTTATTGGTGCATATTCTGGCAGTATCGATCAGGTATTTGCAATTGGTGGTGACGGAAGTGCAGCTAAGGGTAAAAATAAAAAAGCCAATCGCTTTAAACCTGTTGTTACCTATTTAGGACCTTTTAAGCTAGAAGCTGGTGGAAGACAATCTCACAAAATTAAAATGCCAAATTATGTTGGAGCCGTTCGAACTATGGTTGTAGCAGGAAATAATCAAACAGAAGCCTATGGAAGCACAGACAAATCTGTTGAAGTAAAAAAACCATTAATGGTGTTGGCAACCTTACCAAGAAAATTAAGTCCGGGAGAAAAAGTAACCCTTCCTGTGACCGTGTTTGCGATGGAACCTAAAGTAAAAAATGTCAATTTAAGTTTAAAATTAAGTGATGGTATTTCTGTGGTAGGTAATAATTCTCAAAAATTGTCTTTTGCAAAACCAGATGAGCAAATGGCTTATTTCCAATTAGACGTTAGCAAGGCAAAAGGTATCAATACTGTTGAAGTGATTGCAACAGGAAATGGTGAGAAGTCAACATATAAAGTAGAACTAGATGTTGTGAATCCAAATCCGATAACTTCAAAATTTGAAAATGCGCAATTAGAAGCAAATGCATCGCAAAGTCTAGATTTTTCAACCTTTGGAGTTCCTGGAACAAATTCGGCAACTGTTGAGTTTTCAACATTACCTCCAATGGATTTCTCAAAACGATTGGAATATCTCATTCAATATCCACATGGATGTGTTGAGCAAACGACGTCGAGTGTGTTTCCGCAGTTATACTTAAGTGATATTTTCGATCTTAAATACGAAAAGCGCCAGCAAATTCAATCAAATATAGAAAATGGCATAAAACGTTTAGGGAATTTCCAAAGACCCAATGGAGGCATGAGTTATTGGATTGGTGAAAATACGGCCAACGACTGGGGAACAAGTTACGCCGGACATTTTATGATTGAAGCCGAAAAGAAAGGCTTTGTATTACCTCTAACCTTTAAAAGCAACTGGTTACGTTACCAAAAAGAAGCCGCTAGAGACTGGAGACCAAGCTATAGACGTTATAATTCGGATTTGGCTCAGGCCTACCGATTATACACTTTGGCCTTAGCTGGAAGCCCAGACCTTGCCTCTATGAATAGATTACGAGAATTCACCGAAATTTCAAACGAGGCCAAATGGCGATTAGCAGCAGCGTATGCTCTAGCTGGTCAAAAGGAAGCAAGCGAACAACTATCGAAAACAGCTAACATCGATTTCAAACCGCCTAAATATAATTATTATACTTATGGTTCAGTAGATCGAAATAGAGCTATGGCTTTAGAAACCATGATTATTACTAAAAACCCTAAAGCTCGAGAAATTGCAGAATACATCGCTAAAGATTTATCAAGTACGCAATGGATGAGTACACAAACAACAGCTTACAGTTTATTAGCTATGGCAAAAATGGTAGAAGCCAATGGTGGAAAGCATATGAATTTCAGTTATACCTTTAATGGAAAGACAGAAACAATAGACACCAAAAGCACTATTGCGCAGCGCAAACTTGCCGTTAAAGACGGTTCTAACACATTAACTTTAAAGAATGCTATTAGCAACTTGGTTTATGTACGTGTTTTAAATTCAGGAAAACTTCCTTTAGGACAAGAATTGGCAGAGCAACGTGGTTTAAGTGTTTCTGTTATCTACCAAGATTTAAAAGGAAATCGTCTTAACGTATCCGAATTGCAGCAAGGGCAAGATATTGTGGCAAGAATTAGTGTGAGTAACCTAAAAAATGAGTCGCTACGAGATGTGGCACTTACTCAGATTTTCCCTTCGGGATGGGAGATTGTAAATACACGTTTTACAGATTATGGTGATACAACAACAAGTAATGCCAGATATACAGATATTAGAGATGATCGTGTGAATTTTTATTTCGACTTACCTCGAAAAGGAAAGCGCGGCACTAGAGTGTTTACCGTAATGCTCAATGCAGCTTACCTAGGCACCTACTATTTACCAGGTACGCAAGTGGAGGCTATGTATGATAATGATTTCTTTGTGAGAAATAAAGGACGTTGGATTGAAGTTAAAAAATAGAACAGATGAAAAAGTATAGTATATTTTTACTGATGTTACCGCTATGCTATGCTTGTGGCATCGATGATTCAAAAACTAAATCGTTATATGAACATCAGGAAATTGATAGTTTCAAAATTGAAAACGACACCATTTTTAGAAACCAAATTCCTGTGGCTATTAAAGTATCCTCGATACAACGGTTTGATAACAGCCAAGTATTGATTATAAAAAAGATTGATAACAATAAAACTGGTAAGTACCATGCAAAATAACAAACCATATTACGCAGTAATTTTCACCTCAACACAATCTGATACTACAGATGGTTATGAAGAAATGGCTAACCAAATGGAAGCTCTAGCGAAACAACAAGAGGGTTTTATAGGTATTGAAAGTGCCAGAGACACCATAGGAATTACTGTTAGTTATTGGGAAAGTCTTGAGGCTATTAAAAACTGGAAACAGCAAACTGATCATTTAGTGGCACAACAAAAAGGGCGTCAAGACTGGTACCGTTGGTATAGAGTGAGAATTTGTAAAGTAGAACGTGATTATGAATTTGTAAAATAAATGAAACTAGTAAACTACATAAAAAAGCGTAAAAAGAGATTTGTCGTATTAGCGATAGGCCTTATTATTTATGCTTTTTGTTTACCTAGTGACTTATTTATAGATCCTACAGCGACTGTAATTACAAGTAAAAATAATGAGCTTTTGGGTGCTCAAATTGCTAAAGATGGCCAATGGCGATTTCCGCATAACGATAGCATTCCTGAAAAATTTAAAACCTGCATAGTTCAGTTTGAAGATGAATATTTTTACAATCATCCTGGTTTTAATCCCATCTCCATTTTTAAAGCCTTAAAAGACAATATAAGCGCTGGTGAAGTAAAGCGTGGTGGTAGTACTTTGACGCAGCAAGTGATTCGTTTATCTCGAAAAGGGCAATCTAGAACCTATATCGAAAAAATTAAAGAAATCATTCTGGCTACACGATTAGAACTTCGAGATTCTAAAGACGATATTCTTGCCTACTATAGTAGTAATGCTCCTTTTGGTGGAAATGTTGTTGGTTTGGATGCTGCTGCTTGGCGTTATTTTAATAGAGATGCACACCAACTCTCGTGGGCTGAAAGCGCTACTTTAGCCGTTTTACCTAATGCGCCTAGTTTAATTTATCCCGGAAAAAACCAAAAACGTTTACTAGAAAAGCGCAACCGCCTGTTACTAAAACTTCTTGAAAATACAATTATAGACTCCTTAACCTACGAATTATCTATTGCCGAAGACTTACCCCAGAAACCCTATGCCTTACCTCAAATTGCACCTCATCTTTTACAGAAAATAGTGCAGTCAAATCGAGGGGAACGTATTAAAACAACCATTGACACCAAACTTCAGGAGCGCGTCAATCTTATCGTAAAAAATCAGTACAATCTTTTAAAGCAAAATGAAATTCATAATGCATCTGTTTTGGTATTAGATGTCCATACACGTGAGGTTTTAGCGTATGTTGGGAATACACCAACAGATAGAGCGCATCAAAAAGATGTAGATATTATTGATAAACCACGAAGTACAGGTAGTATTCTAAAACCATTTTTATATGCCGCCATGTTAGATGCTGGGGATTTATTACCAAATACTTTGGTCGCAGATGTGCCATCTCAATTTGGGAGCTATAACCCAACCAATTTCAACAAAGAATTTGATGGTGTCATCCCAGCAAGTCGGGCGTTATCACGATCACTAAATATTCCTGCCGTAAGAATGTTACAAAGTTTTGGACTAGATCGATTTCATCAATATTTAAAACAATTACACCTTAAAGATTTAAAATACAACGCCAATCATTATGGGCTGTCACTTATTTTAGGTGGTGCCGAAAGCAACTTATGGGATTTGTGTAAAAGCTATGCTTCCATGTCATCTACACTAAATCATTTTTCTGAAACCTCAAGCGAATACTACACTAATGAATTTGTAGAGCCAACGTTTATGACTTCGGAAACTGTAAACTTTGGAAAAAAGTCTACTGAAAAAACACTATTTGATGCTGCTTCCATTTACCTTACCTATGAAAGTTTAAAAAAAGTAAATCGCCCTGAAGGCGACGAAAGTTGGGAGTTTTTTGATGATTCTAAACAGATTGCCTGGAAAACAGGAACAAGTTTTGGATTTCGCGATGCTTGGGCTATTGGCACGACAAAAGATTATGTAGTTGGTGTTTGGGTTGGAAATGCAGATGGTGAAGGTCGTCCAGGCTTGGTAGGTGTTCAAACGGCGGCTCCAATTTTATTTGATGTTTTTGATATATTACCACATAG
Source organism: uncultured Psychroserpens sp. (assembly GCF_947492715.1). Lineage (GTDB taxonomy): Bacteria > Bacteroidota > Bacteroidia > Flavobacteriales > Flavobacteriaceae > Psychroserpens. The sequence goes on along the minus strand of NZ_CANLNS010000001.1, from coordinate 1,362,464 downwards.
CGACTGGTTTGCCAAACCATATGACGAAATGCAAGAAGTGAGTATTTGCTCAAAAAGCGGACATCGCGCGTCTCCAATTTGTGACGATACAGAAGATCGTTATATTCAGGCAAGCGGATTAAAAACATCGCCTTGTCCATATCATATTTTAGCGCACGTCGATGCCACCGAGACCTATCAAGTGAATTCATCTTGCGAAAATTTAAAGGATATCAAACACAAGCCATGGTTTGTTTTATCACCTTTAAAAGCCTATTACTACAAAACCAAAAACCCGTTTTACAAACCACTTCCGAAATTGAGAATGGACTGTATGGGCGAGTTACAACTAAGCATGGATTTTATTTATCCGAAAGCCAAAAACTCTGTATTCCTCCCAAAAGATTTCGATGGCAATACCAATGATCTTGTCTTGAAGATTGCCCATTCAAAACCTGAAGCTACGGTATATTGGTATCTTGATGAGACCTATGTTGGCACTACTAAAGACATTCATGAAATCGCCATTATTCCAGAAAAAGGAAAGCACCTCATTACTGTGGTTGACGAATTTGGCAATGAGGCGAAACGACATATTTCTATTTCGGAGTAAGCTCGCCATATTAAGATCCTTTTTAGTATTTTACAGTACTAAAACAATAGCATGATTGGTATTCTTAGTTTTGTTGGTTTTACTGCTTTAGTAGCAATCATTTCTTATGTCGCTACCCGAAAAACAGACGAGTCGTCATCTGATGGTTATTTTCTAGGAGGTAGAAGCCTTACCGCAGGAGTTATTGCAGGTTCTTTATTATTGACCAATCTATCCACTGAGCAATTAGTGGGTTTAAATGGCTCGGCATATACAGAAGGGATTCTCGTTATGGTCTGGGAAACTTTAGCAGCTATTGCCATGGTAGTGACTGCCTTGTACTTATTGCCGCGCTACCTAAAAAGTGGATTGATTACTATTCCGCAGTTTTTGGCAAATCGCTTTGATGTGACTACAAAAACATTAACCTCTGCTCTGTTTTTAACGGGATATGTTGTTGTGCTTTTACCTACAATTCTCTATTCAGGGTCTTTAGCCATAAGTGGTATGTTTGATGTTTCAAATGTACTCGGTGTTTCAGAAAATGCGGCACTATGGATTTGCATTTGGGGTATTGGAATTATTGGTTCTATTTATGCCATTTTTGGCGGACTTAAAGCTGTCGCTGTTTCCGATGCGATAAACGCTATTGGTTTACTTATTGGCGGTATTTTAATTCCTGTTTTCGGACTGCTAATTATTGGAGAGGGAAGCGTAACGGATGGCATATCTACACTTCAAACTAATATCCCCGAGAAGTTTAATGCTATCGGAAGCTCAACATCATCTGTTCCTTTTGCCACTATTTTTACCGGAATGATGCTAGTACAGCTATTTTATTGGGGTACTAATCAGCAAATCATTCAACGTGCTTTGGGTGCAAAAAACCTTAAGGAAGGTCAAAAGGGCTTACTACTAGGATCTTTTATTAAAATACTTGGACCTCTAATTGTTGTGTTGCCAGGTATTATTGCTTTTTACATGCATCAAAACGAGATGTTATCTGTATCTGAGCCCGACCAGGCTTATGGTGCATTGGTTAAAAAAGTACTTCCTCCTGAACTCTTAGGATTCTTTGCCGCTGTACTATTTGGCGCCATTTTGAGTTCCTTTAATAGTGTTCTAAATAGTGCCGTAACGTTGTTTGGTGTAGATATTTACAAAGAACATATAAATACTTCAGCAGATGAAAAAACCACCGTAAAATATGGAAAACGCTTTGGAATTGCCCTTGCTATTGGAGCTATGCTCATTGCACCTTTTCTATCAGAATTAGATAGTATTTTTGACTATTTACAGCGTGTAAACGGGATATATAGCATTCCTATTCTAACCATTATTTTTGTTGGTTTTATGACTAAAAGAGTGCCTGCCATCGCTGCAAAAATTGGATTATTATCAGGTTCCATATTATACATTATTAGCGAATTTGTGATAAGACCAATGCGTGTAAATGCAGCCTTGGAGGAGGCCTCTTTTATGAAAATAACATCACCATCAGATTTGAACATTATAGAGACTAATGCCTACCCCCATTTTTTACATATCATGGCTATTTTATTCGTGCTCAATGTTATAATAATGTTACTTATTGGACGCATTAAACCAAGAAAGGTAGCTTATGAACAAGTATTTACTAACGCCGTCAATATTACACCATGGAAATATGCAAAAGTAGTTGGTGTCATTATTATCATTATTGTCATAGGTGTCTACCTATATTACTCTTAATTAATACTTTAAAGTGCAGAACCAGAATTAACACATCAAATTGTATTAAATTCTTACCTTTGCTTTTGTAATTTTTAAACTATAACCGATGTACGATATTGTTAAAATGCTCCATTCTTATTGGGCTTACCTAGTACTTATTATGCTAGTATTAGCTACATTTAATGCCTTAATCAAGTTTTTTGGGAATAAAGAATTTCAAGCGGTAGATTTCAGAATTTCTCTATTTGCGCTCATCGTTACCCATATTCAATTATTAATAGGGTTGTTATTATATTTCACATCACCTTTCGGATTAAAAAACATACAAAACAATGGTATGGGTGGATTGGATCCATTTTCTAGACTTTTAGCTGTTGAGCATCCGTTTGTTGGAATTTTAGCCGTTGTCCTCATTACAATGGGGTACTCAAAACATAAAAAGAAATTAACGTCGAAACCAAAGTTTAAAATGTTAGCCATTTTTTACACATTGGGACTTCTTCTAGTCTTATCTAGAATACCTTGGACAAATTGGTTTTAATGAATTATCATAAAAAGAAAAATGCGCTATTATAATTTAATAGCGCATTTTTTTATTGTGATAAGTTATGTTTAATCTTCTACTTGTTTAATAAGGTATACATATACTGGGAAGTGATCACTAAATCCACCTGTAAATCCACCATCAGCAAAGCTTCTAAAAGGATATCCTTTATAACGGCCTCTTTTATTAGCGAGATACAACTTGTTGTAGATCCCTGCTTTGTAAAATCTGTAAGATGAATAATCGTCTTTCTCAATAAGTGGTTTGGTGAACATTATTTGGTCAAATAAACTCCATGCATCTCTCCATGCTGTTGTTCCATAGCCTTTTTCAGTAAACATATTTTCAAAAGGATTGTAAATACCTTTTAATTCTACATCCTTTTTATCTGCTTTCGCCTTTAGTACACCTTTTACACTTTCATTTGTAGGATCGTCATTTAAATCTCCCATCGTAAATATTTTAGCATAAGGATCTTTAGACTGTATCGAATCAATGATACGTTTATTTAACTTGGCCGCTCCAACACGTTTTGATCTACTTCTTGCCTCTCCTCCACTTCGTGATGGCCAGTGATTCACAATCACGTGAATAGGATCTCCGTCTAGTTCACCACTCACCAAAAGTTGGTCTCTTGTAATGACACGCTTTCTACTTACATCATCATAAATTAACAATTCAAAAGAGTCATGACTTGTTGGTTTAAACAATGACTTTTGATATAATAATGCTACATCAATTCCCCTAACGTCAGGAGATTCGTAATGTATAATACCATAATCTTTAGACAACAATAAAGGATGATTAACAAGGTCAACTAATACTTGTCTATTTTCAATTTCGCAAACACCAATTAAGGCAGGTGTATTTCCAGTAACATCAGCTCCAATATCGGCAATAACTCTTGCCATATTGTTCACTTTCTTTTTATAAATTCCTTCTCGGTCTGCTTTGATTTCCATAATTGGACTTCTCTCGTCAAACTTTGTGGTGTCGTTGATAGTGTCAAATAAATTCTCTAAATTGTAGAATGCTACAGTGTGAATTTTAAATCGTTTTTCTTTTTTCCCATCTTGAGAAAAGCCATTAAATGTCATTAAAAAACAAATAATTGCTAAAGAAAAATGTAGTGGTTTCATAGTTTATATATTATGTTATCGTTATGATGATTACAAATGTCGAGCCAAAAGTATGTATTTATTATAAATAATGTAAATTTGCACGCTTTAAATAACTTAAATTACTATTATTTAATGCATAAGAATTATTAATCTTAATATAAGGCATGAAAAAAAGTTTTTTTATTTTTTTATTCGGAATGTTTTCCATGTTGACATCCTTCGCTCAAGAGACTATTGTTAAAGGTAGTGTTTTAGATGGAACAACAGGTGAACCAATTCCTGATGTAACAATTACAATTGAAGAAACTTCGCAATCTGTTAAAACTGATGCGAACGGTGAATTTCAATTTCAAACCATTGTTCCTTTAGGCGAACAAGTTCTTAGAGTTGAAAAGGATGGTTATGTTACAAAACGTTACCCTATTGTTGTTAATGAAGGGCAAACCGTAGATATAAGCGGTATGACTCTTGACTTCGATAGTGACAAGACAGATTCTTTCGTTATTTCAATTTCTGATGACAATTTAAATAGTGAAGATGATGGTTTAACAGACAATATTTCTGGATTACTACAAGCATCTAGAGATCAATTCCTACGTGCAGCTGCGTTTGATTTTAGCGCCACGTTTTTTAGACCTAGAGGTTTAGATAATGCCAACGGAAAAGTACTTATTAATGGTGTTGAAATGAACAAGCAATTTAGTGGTAGACCGCAATGGGGAAATTGGGGTGGACTAAATGATGTTCAAAGAAATCAAGAATTTACTATTGGTATGTCTGCCAACGATTATACATTTAGTGATCTTGCAGGTACTAATAATATTGTAATGAGAGCCTCTAGATATAGAGAAGGTGGAAGAGTATCTTATGCTTCTGCAAACAGAAGTTATACTGGTCGTGTTATGGCTAGCTACAATTCTGGAATCCTTGAAGGCGGTTGGTCTTATTCTGTGTTGGCCTCAAGACGTTTTGGAAATGAGGGTTATGTAGATGGAACACTTTACGACTCTAACTCATTTTTTGCTGCTGTTGAAAAGAAAATCAACGATAAACACAGCATTAACTTTACAGGAATTTATGCCCAAAACAGACGTGGGCGTTCTACGGCTATAACCGATGAAATTCTTGCTTTAAAAGGAAGAAAATATAACCCATTCTGGGGCGAGCAAGATGGTGATATTAGAAACTCAAGAGTACGAGAAATAGAAGAACCTATTTTAATGTTAAATCACTTTTGGGATATTTCACCTAAAACAAAATTAAACACAAATGTTGCTTACCAATTTGGAAAAATAGGTAATACTAGAATTGATAATGGAGGAACACGACTAGTAACCTTTAACGGTCAAGCAAGTTATATTGGTGGTGCTAGAAATCCAGATCCTTCTTACTACCAAAATTTACCTAGCTACCATTTGAGAGATGTAAATCCAACAGCTTACGATTACGAACAAGCATTTTTGGCTGCTCAAAACTTCAGAAATAACGGTCAGTTAGATTGGAACGCATTATACAGTGCCAATGCTACGGTGAGAGCTCAAGGAGGAAATTCTATCTATGCTATTCAAGAAGATAGAAATGACGATTCACAATTTACGATTAACTCTATATTAGATACTGAGTTATCTGAGCGTGTGAGATTAAATGCCATGGTAAGTTATAGACGATTAAAAAGTGAAAACTTTGCTAACCTAAAAGACCTTTTAGGTGGAACAGGTTACTTAGATGTAGATTTCTTCGCAGAAGAAGATGCTAACGTTATCGAGTCTCTAGAAGATGTGGCGCAGAGTGATTTAAACAATCCTAATAGAATTGTTAGAGAAGGTGATCGTTACAAATACAATTACGAAATAGATGCAAACGTTGTTACTGGTTTTGCGCAGGCTCAATTTAAATACAACAAGATAGATTTCTACTTAGGAGCAAACATTTCTCAAACTACATACCAAAGAAATGGTTTGTTTGAAAATGGAAACTTTTCTGGTTCACGTTCTTTTGGGAAAAGTGAAAAATTAGATTTTTCTAACTACGGTGTTAAAGCTGGAGGTACTTATAAAGTTACTGGTCGTCATCTTATTGATTTCAATGCAAGTTACTTTACTAAAGCACCAACAATTAGAAATTCATTCAATAATGCAAGGCAAAACAATGATGTTGTTATTGGTTTAGAAAGTGAAAAAATTCAATCTGTTGATGTAAGTTATATTTTCAGATCTCCAACAATTAAAGCTAGACTTACAGGGTTCTATTCTGGATTTCAAGATGGAACAGATATCGGTTTCTTCTTTACTGAAGATTTAGCCGGGCTTGGTTTAGATACTGGAGATGCATTTGTACAAGAGGTCCTTACCAACGTTGAAAAAAGACATATTGGAGTAGAATTAGGGTTTGAAGCTCAAGTAACACCAACGATAAAATTAAAAGCAGCAGCTTCTGTTGGTCAATACACATTTGATAATAATCCAAACTTATATTTAACAAGTGATGATTTTGATGGTCCATTAACCTTTGGAGATGGTACTACAAATATTAAAGATTACCATGTAGCTGGAGGTCCAGAACGTGCTTATCAAATTGGATTTGAATACCGCGACCCAGATTTCTGGAATGTTGGTCTAACAACAAACTATTTCTCAAACGCATACATTGATGTAAGTAACCTTGCTAGATCTGCAAACTTTACTACAGATTTTGATGGTCAACCAATAGTTGGTTATGACGAAGATATCGCTAGAGATTTATTAAAACAAGAAGAGTTTGACGACTATGTTCTTGTTAACATTGTAGGTGGAAAATCATGGAGAGTTGGTGATTACTTTGTTGGATTCTTTGCAACAATTAATAACGTCTTCGATCAAGAATATAAAACAGGAGGATTTGAGCAATCAAGGTTACCAAAGTATACAAGGTTATTAGAAGATCAATCTAGATCTACAGGACCTGTATTTGGTTCTCGTTATTTCAACGGAAATGGAACAACTTATTACTTAAATGTATACCTTCGATTCTAAAACGCTAAAAAAACAAATTTCAAAATAATGTCCTTTGATAAGGATAAGATAAAAAAGAAAAAAATGAAAACAATTAATTTAAACAAAATCGTACTATTAGCTTTAGGCTTATTAGTATTTAGTGCTTGTGTTCAGGATGATGATTTTGACACACCTAATGTTGACGTTACAGACCCTGTAATTACTGGAAACATTATTGATATAGATGCTGTTATTGGTAACCTTACACAATCTGGTGAAGACATCATTACCTTTGAAGGAACAAACAACTTCATGGAAGGTTATGTGATTTCTAGTGATGAAGGAGGAAACTTCTTTGAAGAGTTAGTACTACAAGATAAAGCAGAAAACCCAACAGCAGGTATTGTTGTTCAAATAGATGTAAACCCTTTATTTACAATATACGATTTCGGAAGAAAAGTATACGTTAAATTAGATGGATTGTCTGTTGCTGTTGATAATGGTGTTGTACAAATAGGAAGAAGAGAAGGAAACGAATTGGCAAAAATTGCGTCGTCTGAAATGTCTGAAACAATTCTTCGTACATCTGAAGTAGCAACTATAGTACCTCTTGAGGTTAGTATTAGTGACTTTTCTAATGATTTGGAAAATTTATTCATCCGTTTAAGTGATGTTCAATTTAATAGAAATGACGTTTTAGGTGATGATTTAAAAACATTTGCTGCTGAAGACACAGACCAATTTGATGGAGAACGTCTTTTAGAGAGTTGTGCAAGTAGTTCTAATGTGATATTAAGTACAAGTACCTTTTCTGATTTTAAATCGCTTTTATTGCCTGCAAATAGAGGATCAATTGATGGGATTTTAACAAGAGATTTCTTTGATGATTTTTACACGTTAGTAATTAATTCTCCAGAAGATATCAATTTCACAAATGAAATGCGTTGTGATCCAATAGAATTATCTTGTGGATTAGCTGCAACAACTGGTAGTACCAACTTATTTGAAGATGATTTTGAAGGACAATCTACAAACTCTCCAATTTCTGGAAACGGCTGGACTAACTATATTGAAGCTGGTACTGAAGGATGGGAAGCTTACACTCAAGGTGGTGCTAATTCATCTCAAGGTGTTTCTGCTAGAGTAGGATCTTTTAATTCTGGTGATGCAAGCTCAGTAGCCTGGTTAATTACGCCTCAAATAGATTTAGATGCTAATCCTGATGTGACTTTAAATTTTGAAACATCTAATAGTTTCTCTGATGGTAGTACTTTAGAAATACTATTCTCAAACGATTGGGATGGTACTGAAGCTGGTATTACAACCGCTACTTGGGGAATCATCACAGATGCTTATGTAACACAAGACAGTGATTTCTTTGGAGATTGGTTCCCTTCAGGAAATGTTGATCTTTCTTGCGGATCTGGTCAAATCTACATCGCATTTAAATATGTAGGTAGTGGACAAGGTGATTTTGATGGAACATACGAATTAGATTTCGTGAGTATAGACGCTCAATAAAACAAAACTTATATAAAGAAAAGCCACATCAATATTGATGTGGCTTTTCTTTTATCAATACATTTGTATATGACCACTTTCGATTCTTTTTTCTTTACCGTATTCCAACATTACAAACCAACACATAAAAAGAAAGCCAACACTATAGCCTTATTTTATATTTCCACATTACAATGTAGTTTAATATTACTCTCAGGTATCTTGTTGTCTGCATTTTTAAATGAGATGAATTCAATTACAATTTCATCAGGTAAAGCATGGGCCTTCTTTATAATGATAAGTACTTTTATCTACTTTAAAAACTGGATTCAGTATAGTGGTAAAAAGAGAGCAGTAATAAACGTAAAAAGAAATAGTAAAAAAACACCTCAACAATATAATATATGGTTATTGTGGTTTTTATTATTCGGTTCTATTGGTTTATCCATTATTCTACTAAGCACTGTGTTTTAATCGTAAGATCAAATAAAAAAGCCTCCAACGTAAATATCGTTGGAGGCTTTTTTTATGTATTAAACTATTAGGCTTTAATTCAAACGTTGAATATAAACCCATGCACTTCTTCTCTTTGTACCATCTTCGTACTCCATAGTATAGAAATAAGTACCTACAGGCAATTCTTCACCATCGTTGGTTTGTCCATGCCATTCGTCAACATAGTTCGTTTTAGAATACACTAGTGTTCCTAACCTGTTGAATATTTCCAACTTGGTAACGCGGTAACTGCTTAAATCAAACGTATCGTTCATACCATCTCCATTTGGCGAAATTCCTTGAGGTATTACGCAACTCTCTAATTCAATAACAGTTTGACTTGTTATACTAGAACAACCAGTATCATTAAAGATGACTTCAATTTCGTAATCTCCAGCAAGTAATACTGGGAATGTCAATCCATTTTCACCAGCTTGTAATACACCATCTAAATACCAATTAATCGTCACTTCAGACGTGTTATAATTAACAGGTGTTGCCGTAATAATAATTGGCACAGTTGCATTAGGACACACTTCGTAATCGAAATCTTGTGTAAATGTAGTTTCAGGTTCTGTACCTAAGACTAAATCAAAACTTGTTGTGTTTGTACAACCTGTGGCATTATTGGTTACTTGAGCATAAACCGTTTGAGGGTTAGATAAACTCGTATAAGGACTCACTAACGGATTAACACCATCAATGGCGTCTTGCTCTGTTAAATGAATCGTTACTGTAAAATCATCAGGACTTTGCGTATCGCCTAAAATGGCTAAATCATTATCCGATAAATTAAATACTGCCGTATCATTTCCAATTGAACATCCAACTAAATCTGGTGGCATATTTGCAATTGGTAGAGGTAAGAACTCAACTAAAATCTCATCAGATATAATACATGATGGAGAGAAAATAATTTGAGTTGTATACGTACCATCTTCAGTAACAACTAAGGTGTTAGACGTTTCATTTTCAATAACAAACCCATCCTTAAACCATACATGGTCTACAGATAACGCTTGCGTTTCTAAAACGATCTGTTCTCCCACACAAGCTGCTGTTCCAGAAGCAATCGTAATGTCCTCACCTAGTTCTACTTCACCAATATCAAAACTTCCAGCTTTCAAGAATACTCCAGAATCTAAAGCAGCATCTGTTGCATCAGCAATAACAAGTTTAATGTGATAGTTCTCTCCAATATTTACTTCAGAGAATGCCGTAAATACTTCGGTTCTACCGTCAAATGAAATTGGAGGAAGGTTCTGAGGAACATAACCGCCAAAATATTCTTCATTTATTGCAGGACATCCTGGGTTTTCAGGGTGAATATTAGTGACCAAAATTGGTGTGTTTGTACCAGGCAATACTGCTAAGTTAGTTGTATTACCGTCTTCGTCTGTTAACAAGAATGCGAATGCATCTGAGAACGTACATTCAAATGTACCACCTGTACTTCCGTTGTATTCTTCGGAAGCCATTAAGAAATCAAAGCTGATTTCGTCAGATAATGGCACGAAATCAAATTCAATAATAGACGCATTATTAGAATTTATTCCTACTTCTGCATCCAGCTCAGGGTCTCCAGGCCATCCAAAACCACCATCACTCATGGCATTAAAGTTTGGTCCACCAGCTCTACTAGCATCTCCAGAAGTTAATATAATACCATCTTCAAAAGGGAAACTACCCTCATCTGATGTGAAGTATCCAATACCATTAACATCGCCGAAATCTGTACCTGTCGAGAATGTAATATTTGTAATTTGAGCACAAGGGCTATCAATTAATATGTCTACAACCAGTTCTTCTACAGTATATGTATCTTGATCAACCGATACATTTCCAGTACCTGGTCTTATACATAAATCAAATGTATAATCAACACCATCATCTCCTGCCGAGAACACTCTAATATAATACGTATTACCTATCGTTAATGCTGGTGTTAAACTTGCAGTATCAGGAGAACAGTATAATTCTACAGGTGCATCACAAGTACCTTCATAAACTGCATGATCTAAATCTTGGAAGAAACCTCCTCCAGTAATATTTAAAAATTGAATAATTTGAAATTCATCTACTGCTGTAAATTCAAACCAAACGTCATCATCTGGATCTCCAGCACAACTTCCGTCTGCAATACCCGATGGCGTTGCTTCTAATAAGGTTCCTGGAGTAATAATATCACAACTATCGTCAGCATTAACTCCTGCAACTGTAGCATCGCAAGGATTGTCGTTGTCTGGAGGACATGCTAATAATTGAATTGCATCACTATTGATAACACAGTTAGCATCTTGGTCATTGTTAATTGTAACAACAACATCTACACCAAATGGAAATGGTCCAACCTGGTAAACACCAGCTGCTGTTGCAGCCACTGTATTAGCATCAATATTATTAGAGATTGTCAATGACGTTGCATCACCTAAAGATGCTACATTAACGTCAATTAAGAATTGATCTCCGTTATCACAATCGTCAATAACTTGATAAGTTGCTGTAGGATTTACACAAGTTGCACATGTCACTGTATAATCTATCCCATCAGAACAACAGAAACTTCCAGATGAACAACTTACAGAACCGTCTGAAGTAATTTGGAAGAAAATCGTATCTCCTGTAGATTGGAATACCAATCCGTCAAGAACACCATCATTACCTTCTCCATTATACAATTCTGTTACACCATCAGTATCTAAAACAACTAAGAAATCAAAAGGATCTCCTTCAATTTCACCAGAGTTGATTGTAATTCTTACTGGTGAACCATCTGAACTTGTATAAGAGAATTGGTTTGCATCATTATTTTCATAACAATAGAAAGCATTTAAAGGTCCTGCTGAACAATCAACAATATTATCAATACAAAACTCTTGTGTTAGCGATTCACTCGTAAGCATACAGTTAGGATCGTCATCATTAGCCACAGAAATAACAACTGGAGTATTATTATCATAAGGTCCAAATGTTACAATACCAGTAGCACTAACTGTTTGGTCAGCACTTCCTTGATCGTCACTAAGTGTAATTGATGTCGCCGAACCTAAACTAGTTAAGTCTACATCGACAAAGAATTCTGGTCCAACTGTACAGTTAGATACCACGCTATAAGTTGCTTCAGGCTGCACACAAGTTGCACAAGCCACAGTAAAATCCCATTGAGTTGTACAACAGAAACTTCCTGAAGCACAACTTACAGATCCATCAGCATCAATTTCCATAAACATTGTATCTCCTGTCGAATCAAATTGTAATCCTGAAAGATCTCCGCCATTATTTCCTTGGTAAATTAATGGTGCTGTATTATCTGCTCCATCATATACTAATATATCGTCACAACAACTTTCAATTCCACCTGCATTAAACGTTAATCTAATTGGGCTTCCATCTGTGGACGTGAATGTCCAGTTAGTTGTGTCATTATTATCATAACAATAATTAATTTGTGTTGGTGGTTGCGTACAATCTATAGTATAATCTGATTGTACCGTTGTTGTAAATGTAACTGGACCAATCCAACTACTAAAGCCATCTGCATCACAATTACCTCTAACCCAAACTTCGTAGTCTGTTTGGAATGTTAATCCTGTTTCATTAACTGATGTCATTGCAACCGTTGTTCCTGGTCCTGACGGCATACCTGTTCCAAGAGGTTGTACTACGTACTCCCAACTTGTTTCAGCACCACCAGCTGTCCAGCTTATATCGGCTGTAGTTCCTCCAACATTAGCTACGGTTAAACCACTTGGTTCTTGACAAGATGGTATTAATCGAACTCTAAAGTTGTCTATAAAAACATCATTGTCTTCGGTATCATCAACAGTTCCTTCAGACCCTAATATTGCAAATTGCACAGTTTGTCCTGAATAAGCTGTTAAATCGGAAACCACTTGTGTTCCAGTAACAGGAACTACAGTAGTATTATCAAATGTTATTAAGTTGGTCCAACTTGTTCCATTATCTGTACTAATAAATAATTGAACGGTATCATCAGACCCTAAAGTTCCGGCAGTAGTGCTACTAGCAAATTGCATAATTCCAAAATCAAAGTCTACTTGAAATGGTCCTCCAGTTAAGTCAAACTGAGGTGATATTATCCAATCACTCTTAGCTGCTTGCCATAAATTAATCTTATAAGCACCATCAAATCCGTTATTTAGAAATCCATCTGGTCCCCAATCACCTCCTCCAAGGTTCATAGGTCCTGTTGTTGCATCTCCATCAGCTGCTTCATCCCAACAATTAGGTATAATTGTTGTAAAATCTTCTAGGTATTCTGGTACGAATACATCGCAAGCAGATTCAAAATTTCCAACACTAGACCAAATACTAAAACCATCAGCGCCACAATTGGCTCTTACAAAAACCTCATATTCTGTAATTGCTGATAAGCCTGTTGCCGTAAAAGGATTATCTGTTGTAGCCGTTCCTGAACCCGTTGGTTCTCCTGTACCTAACGGTTGAACTACAACTTCCCACTCTGTTTCTGTTCCTCCTGCTGTCCAGCTTATGTCGGCAGATGTAGAAGTAATATTTGTAACTGTAATTCCCGAAGGGAAGTTACAAGTAGAGTTGTAAACTTGAACGTTATCTACTAACCAGTACCAAGCCCATACATTACCGTCATTATAAATAAATCGGACTTGCATTGCAGCGTTAGAATACGCAGTAATATCAATATGTTGTTCATCAGGAGCATCAAACCCTCCGGCATCTGCCGTTTGATTAAGTACTTCAACCCAATTGGTTCCGTCAAAAACTTCAACAACAGCGGTATCATCACCTATATTGTTATAGAATTGATCAAAATCTAAAAACAAAGCTGTTGCACCAGTTGTATCAAATACTGGCGAGGTTAATGTTTCTACTAATTCTGTTCCATTTCCATTAGAGTCACTATCTACTATAGCACAGTTAGTCCCATTTAGGCTATTTCCGCCTCCTTGCTGACCAGAAATCCAAGAATCACCTGTTGCACCTCCTTCGTCGGTAACAGTCCATGTTGCAGGAATTTCCGTATCAAAATTTTCTTGTAAATACGTTTGCGCTTCAGCCCAAGAACAGGCAAATATGAGCGCAAAGAGAAAGATTATTTTTTTCATGTGTGTCGGTTGTTTTTTTAAACTTTTTCTTTTACATGTAGTTCATGTAGCAATTTTAGATATAAACAATAAAAGCCCTGTTTGATTAATTCAGGGCTTTATATTGGTTAGTTAGTCATTTTTATATTTGTTTTATATTATTGCGCTTGTGGACCTCCACTTACTATAATAAATTCGGATCTTCTATTCAGTTGATGTTCTTCATCTGTACAATTCGAGCCACAATTTACCTTAGGCTCACTTTCTCCTTTACCCATACCAGATATTCTGGCTTTGTCAATTCCTTTAGAAATAACATACTGAACTGTAGTTTTTGCTCTTCTATCTGATAACCTTTCATTATAAGGGGCAGAACCTCTGCTGTCTGTATGTGACGTTGCATTAATAACCATATCTGGATATTTATTCATGATCTGAACTAACTTATCAAGTTCAAAGGCCGCTTGAGCAGTAATATTTGATTTATCAAATTCGAAATAAATTGGATCAAGGTTAACAACTTCAGGGCCTACTATAACCTCAATAGGATCGAGTGCAATCGCTACTTCAACTTCTTCTTCGTCTGTAGCGCTAACTGTAACTTTTCTGCTTTCGTATCCATCCATAGTCACTTCCAACTCTGATCCTTGTCCGCATTCAACGATAAACTCTACTGTACCATCTGAATTGGTCACCTTAGATAATACACTATTTCCTTGATCATCATACATTGTGACAGATGCTGCATTAATAGGGTTTCCAGTTTTAGAGTCTGTAACAATACCTGTAATTAAAACATCACATAATGGTTGAAGTTTCTTTATCGCGTAAATGTCATCACCTCCTAAACCACCATCTCTGTTGGAAGAAACAAATCCTTCTTCTGTCTCTTCATCTAAGCTAAAGGCAAAATCATCTGCATTACTATTAATAGGGATTCCTATATTACGTATTGGAGCCAATTTCCCATCAACTTCCTTCGTATAGAAAACATCTAAATTTCCAAGTCCTAAATGACCATTAGATGAGAAGTATAATGTATTGTTACTACTAATATATGGGAACATTTCCTGTCCTTGAGTATTTACTTTTTGGCCCATATTTTCAGGCTCTCCTAAAGATCCATCATCATTTATAGACGCCTTGTAAATATCAAACAAACCATATCCTCCTGGCATATCAGAAGCAAAATAAAGTGTTTTTCCATCAGCACTAACAGAAGGATTCTTAACAGAGTAGTTCTCGCTATTCATTGGAAAGCCTTCAACATTCCCCCATTTTCCTCCAGACTTCGTTGCCTTGAAAAGGTGTAATAAACTGTATCTGTATTTTGTAATAGAATCTTTTTCGTATTCTTTCTCAAAGAAACTTTCTCTCGAAAAATACATCGTATTTCCATCTGGAGAGAACGAGACTAAACCTTCGTGATGTTTCGTATTTACTTTGTCCTCAACTAGAGCACCTGCTTGGTAAGTTCCATCATCATTTTTAGTCAACTCATAAATATCCAAAAATGGTTCTTCGTTCCATCCATAAGTTTTACGAGACGTATTTCTTGCTGAAGTAATGTAAAGTTTACCATCTTGAAGTGTTCCTCCAAAATCTGAATATTTTGTATTAAACCCTAAGTTTTGAATGTTGAATTTTTTACCTTTTTCTAAAATTTTAGGTAAGTAATCAGGGTTCTTATTAAATGCTATTGCTCGATCATCACTAGGACGCATTCCTGCAAATTTTCTCATTTGAGCATTTGATTCTTCGTATTTCCCATTGGCTTTTAACATTTGAGAGTATTTGAAAATCATCTCAGGGTTATCAGCACTTTCAAGAGCTTTTGCATACCAACGTTCTGCTTCTTGAGTGTTAAATACGTTATAATATGATTCTGCTAGTTGACTATAAACGTAAGGACTTCCTTTACCATCTTCAACTAATTTAGCGTAATCTTCAGCAGCTTCGACAAATTCAAATTTATTAAAATGCTTATCTGCTTTTTTAGTGTCTTTATTCTGAGCAATTAAGCTGAAACTACTTAATGCTGCTATTGTAAAAAGTGTCAATAATTTTTTCATGATTGTTTTAGCTTAACTGATTAGAAATATCTTGGTGAACGTGAAACTTTCTTCGGAAAGTTTAAATCGAATAATAACATAAATTCGTGAGATGCCGGAGCATACCTTCTAATATCAGAAGTTACATTATCATATGCATATCCAATTCTTAACGATGGTGTAATAGCAAAATTGACTAATCCAGAAAAAGAATCATCCAATCTATACGAAGCACCTATTTCAAACTTCTCATAAAATAATGCGTTTAGGTTAACATCAAATGATGTTGGTGCACTAAAAGCAGATTTCACTAAAAACGAAGGTTTTAACTTAGCGTTTGGAGATAACTGAAAAACATATCCACCAGTAAGAAAGTAATGTGCTTCTTCTGAACCTAATTTATTTCCATTTGCATCTAAATGAACAGAGTTTAGGATATTCGGAACAGAGAGTGCCAGATAATAATTATCTGTATAGTAAAAGGCTCCAGCTCCAATATTAGGAGTGGTTGTATTTATATTTTGAAAGAACGGATCGTTTGGATCTATTAAATCAATTCCTGCCAATCCAATATCGTGAAACGTAGCTCCTGCTTTAACACCAAAAGCTAATCTGTGTGCTCCACCTAGTTGCAATGTGTATGAGAAATCAGCATACGCATTCGTTTCTTTAATTGGCCCAACTTCATCAGCGATAATAGATAAACCTATCCCTACTTTCTCGCCTACTGGAAGGTGTCCGAAAAATGTTCCTGTTTTTGGAGCTCCATCAATTCCAGTCCATTGCGTACGGTAAAGTAATCCAAAAGATAAATTCTCTTTAGAACCTGCATATGCAGGATTGATTACATTCATATTATACATGTACTGTGTATATTGTGGATCTTGCTGTCCATACACTTGTGTTGCGATAAGCAATACAATAATGATATAAAATTTTTTCATTTGTTAGTTGTTTGTTTTAGTTTGGTTGAATTCTTAGAATTCTATTTAAGATTTTAATTGGTTACTAGTTAAGTCGTTGTATGTAAACCCAGGCACTTCTTTGCTTACCATTTTCATATTCCATCGTGTAGAAATAGGTACCTACAGGCAGTTCATCACCATCATTGGTTTGTCCATACCATTCGTTTGTATAGTTGTTTTTAGAATATACTAAAGTTCCATTACGATTAAATATTTCAAGTTTACTTACATCGTAGCTACTTAAATCAAAAGTATCATTCATACCATCTCCATTTGGAGAAATACCTTGAGGGATAACACAACTTTCTAATTCAATTATGTTCTGAGCTGTAATACTAGAACATTGTGTTGCATCGTTAAAGGTCACTTCAATCTCATAAAGTCCGGCCTCTAATACTGGTAAGGTTAATCCGTTCTCTCCTGCAATAACACCACCATCCTGATACCATACAATCGACACTTCAGATTCGGTATAGTTATTTGCCGTCGCCGTAATTAAAATAGGTACTGTTGCATTAGGACATACTTCATAATCAAAATCTGTTGCAAATGTTGTACTTGGCAACGGTTTAACTATTAAATCAAAAGGTGTTGTAGAGTAACAATCAAAAGCAACGTTACTTTCAACTCTTGCATAAATCGTTTGTGATGCACTACTGTATAAAACAGAAGTGTCAATAGCATTTGTTCCTGCTTCGGCATCTGCTTCAGTTTCGTAATAGGTCACAGTAAAGTCTGTTGCACTTTGTCCATTTAAAATATTTGCATCATGTCCTGCTAAGTCAAATAATGTTACACCATCTGTATCATCATCACACGCTTCAATCGGTACACTAGTAGCATCTGGAGTTGGTCCAGATATAATTAAATCGAACGTTGTTGTAGCAAAGCAGAATTCTGCATTGGCATCCTCTATTCGCACAAAGATAGTTTGTGGGTTAGAGGTGTTAGTATAATTTAAAGGTAACGGATTTACATCTGCTTGGGCATCTGCCAATGTTAAGTGATATGAAACATTGAAATCTGTAGCAGATTGTGTTCCTAGCACTCCAGCAGTTTGAATATCTAAATCGAAGTCTTCAATTTCATCTGCTGAAATATCATCACAAGTTACAATGTCTGCAACTGCATTTGCAACCGGTTCTAAACCAAATACAACAGTTACCGAATCTTGAGCCTGAGCATCACATTGTTCGTCATAAGCAATTACAGTATATGTACTAGATGTTGAAACTGTTAATGTTGGTCCTGTTTCTCCATTTATAATAAATCCATCTTCATACCACTCATAAGTATCTGCGAATGGTGAATCTGCGTTTAAGACGAAATCTGGGAAACCACAGAAGTTTTGATCTGCACCTAAATCTACTTCAATTTCTGCAGTGATATCACCATCACCATCTCCACCAGTATTTGTTTGGCTAATTGAGATTGTTCCAGGATCATCGGAGAAATTGGTAACTAATAATAAATAGATCTCTCCTGTTTGTGCATTGTCTATAGTCAAGTTTTCTGTTGAAATAAACGAATAACTACAATCTACAATGTTTCCGAAAGGATAGAAGTTTGGATCTGCCGTATTATTAGGGCAATCTCCACCAGGATTAGGACATCCTAAGTCTAAATTACCACAAGCATTTTCTACTGAATCGAAAGGTCCCCAAAGCACGAAATCAACATCTAATCCATTTCCATTATCATCAACTTGAGAAATTTCTATTTCGATTAAACCAGGATCTCCAATTTGAATGATATTCCAAGTTGGATTCGGTGCAGAGAATAAACAAGCAATATCTGTAGGATCAGGAATACCAATAATATTAGATGTAGTTAAAGCTCCACCTGGCTCAGCACAGAAGTTTTCTGCATTTTCACATATAATGTTTGTTGGTGCCTCTTTGATACATAAATCAAACGTCGTTGTTTCAGAATCATTTCCTCCAGAGAACACTCTTATATAATATGTATTTCCAACTACTAATTGCGGTGTTACACTAGCTGTTCCGTCTGTACATTCTATTTCTACTAGACCATCGCAAGTTCCTTCATAAAGGGCATGGTCTGTATTGAATCCGCCACCAGCAATGTTAACTAGAGATATTAATTGTACTTCATTTAATGCCACAAATTCGAACCACACATCATCATCAGGATTTCCAGCACATGATCCACTTGGCACACCAGATTCTGTCGCTTCAACTAATGTTCCAGGTGTAACTAAGTCACAAGATTCATCATTATTTACAACAGCTACAGTAGCGTTACAAGGGTTATCATTTTCTGGTGGACAAGCTAATAGTTGAATTGGGCTACTATTAATAACACAATTAACGTCTTGATCATTACTAACCGATACGACAACATCCACTAAAAATGGGAATGGTCCAATTTGATATGTACCAACTGCAGTTACAGGAACTGTTGTGGCATCAATATTATTAGAAATCGTAAGTGATGTAGCATCACCTAAACTTGTTATATTAACATCAATCAAAAATTGATCTCCATTATCACAATCGTCAACCACTTGATATGTTGCAACTGGATTTATACAAGTAGCACAAGCCACTGTGAAGTCGATGCCATCTAAACAACATCCACTACCAGATTGGCAACTTACTGATCCATCAGATAAAATTTGAATTGTAATAGTGTCTGTAATTGACTGAAAAGATAATCCGTCTAAAACACCGTCATTTCCTTCGTCATTATATAGTACAGTACCATTTCCATCTGTAACCAATAAGAAATCAAATGGTGCGCCTTCAATTTCTCCAACATTAATTGTTAAATTAAGCGGAGAACCATCAGAGCTTGTATAAGTAAATATTTCTGAATCATTATTTCCGTAACATAAGAAACTGTTAACAGGTCCTACGGCACAATCTACATCAAAGTTTGTTTGAATTGTTGTTGTAAATGTTACTGGTCCAGACCATATACTAAATTCACTACCACAATCGGCTCTTACCCAAACTTCGTATTCTGTTTCAAAATTTAAACCAGTTATATTAGCCGAAGGTGTTCCAACAGTAGTTCCGGGACCAGTTGGTTCTCCAGTACCAGATGGAACAACAACATATTCCCATGATGTTTCTCCATTATTAGGTGTCCAGCTTATATCTGCGGTTGTACCTGTAATATTAGCTACAGTTATTCCACTTGGAGGGATACAGAAGTTTCCACAAGATTCTACTCTAATAAAATCTATAGACATATCGCCCTCAAATCCAGTTCCGGCTCCACCGTAACTAAATTCTAAGTAAATAACTTGTCCTAAGTAGGCATCTAAGTTAATCCCCACAGGAACCCAAGCTTCATCATCAGTTATTTGTAAATCACCAACCCATGTAAATACATTAGTAAAAGGCCCGGCAGCGTCATTACCAATTCCAACATTTAGAGTACCCATATCGTCACCAAAAGCATGGAAAAAGAATGATAATTCGGCTCCATCAACAGCAGTTGTTAAATCAATACCTGGACTTATAGCCGATGCAATATCAGTTGCGTCTCCTGTTGCTTCATATTCTAAGTGATTTCCTGTACCACCATCAAAAGCATTTGCTGGACCCGTTCCGAACGAATTCGCACCAGCAGCAGTAATATCCCAATTTCCATTTGAACCGTCAAAACCAGTACCAGTCCAACCTGCCGGAGGATCTTGGTCAAAATTTTCAGTAAAAATAAATGAAGACGAACCTGATGCACAAGTTACGCCTACTGGAGGAGGAGGAGGAGTATTTAATGTTGTAAAGTCGATTGGACCAACCCAACTACTCAACCCGTCAACACCACAATCGCTTCTAACCCAAACCTCATATGCTGTACTTGGGTTTAATGGTGTTGCTGTATAAGGATTATTTGTTGTTGCAGTTCCTGCTCCAGAAGGAACTCCTGTTCCTTGTGGTTGAATTACAACTTCCCATGACGTTTCAGAACCTCCTGCTGTCCAACTTACGTCGGCCGACGTATCTGTAACATTATCTACAACTACACCTGTGAGTTCTTGACAAGAAGGAATTGCTCTAACTCTAAAGTTATCCACAAACACATCATTATCTTCAGCATCGTCAACTGTTCCCTCCGATCCAAGGATTCCAAACTGAACTATTTGCCCAGCATAAGCTGTTAGATCATAGACCACTTGAGTTCCTGTAACAGGAACAACTGTAGTATTATCAAAAGTTATTAAACTTGTCCAACTTCCGCCGTTATCTGTACTTATTAATAATTGTACGGTATCATCAGATCCTAATGTTCCTGCAGTTGTGCTACTAGCAAATTGCATGATTCCGAAATCAAAATCTACTTGAAATGGTCCACCAGTTAAATCAAACTGTGGTGATAATATCCAATCACTTTTGGCAGCCTGCCATAAATTAATCTTATAAGCACCATCAAAACCATTATTTAAAAATCCGTCTGCTCCCCAGTCTCCACCACCTAAGCCGGTTGGCCCTGTAGTAGCATCGCCGTCTGCTGCTTCATCCCAACAATTCGGGGTAATTGTAGCAAAACCTTCTAAATAATCTGGAACGAATACAGCACAACCAGATAAAAAGTTAACTGGACCTACCCAGTTACTAAAACCGTCTGTTGCGCAATCTGCTCTTACATATACTTCATAATCTGTTACGGCAGTTAAGCCTGGCGCAACATAAGGGTTATTTGTTGTCATTGCTCCAGGTCCTGAAGGAATTCCAGTTCCTATAGGCTGAACAGCGACTTCCCAGTTCGTCTCAGAACCACCTGCTGTCCAGTTAATATCTGCTGAAGTTGCTGTAATATTACTTACAGTAATTCCTGCTGGTTCAGGGCAACTAACGTCAAAAATAGAAACCGTATCAAAAGCGACACCTTCATCTTGAACAGATCCATCAGATCCAAAAGCAAATCTTAGAATCACATTGGCTTCTCCTGCTAGTCCTGTTAAGGCATGCCTAGCAACGACCCAGTTTCCAGAGCCTGTTGCTCCTCTTCCTGTCCATCCTACTTGCTGCCCACCAGGGTTTCCACCGATAGTTCCATCATTATACCAATTATTTGGATCTCCTTGAGCTCCTACATTTTGCCAAGAATTTCCATCATCTATAGATGATTGTAAAACCAGACCGTCCCAACTAAATTCTGAATTCCACCAAATGCTAAACTCAATAGAAGGTGCATTTAATGATGATAAATCAAAAACAGGACTTACAACAAATGAATCTTCATCAACGTTGTATTCTCCTGTTAGATTGGTAACCCAGGCATTGGTTCCTGAATCGGCTGTATTAATCACTGCTGCGGCTGGAGTTCCTAATGCCCATGTCCCTGCAGTAGTATTATCTGCTACCCAACCTCCATCGCCAGATTCAAAATCTTCGGCGTAAGGATATGACGTTATCTGTGCGCTGGCACTCCATAACGAAAAAGCAAATAAAAATGTTAACGAGAGTAAAACTTTTTTCATATCAATTTATAGCTATTAAATTATTTTATTTTATTGATAGTTAATGTCTTAAATTACCGTTCAAAGGGGAGAACAGATTCATTTAGACAATATAAGTCTCTCAACAAGACTCATATAAGTATCCGAAGATAAAAAAAATGGCAATTAACGAACTGTTAACATTGTTATAATAGATAAAAGGCATTTATCATCGACAAAAAGGAAAAGACGTTAAGAACTTATTTTTCGGAGACATTTAATTGTATATAAACTGGAAAGTGATCACTGTATCCACCCTTATATTTTTTACCTACATATGTTCTAAATGGTTGCCCTTTAAATTTACCTTTATATTCGGTTAGAAATTTTTCATCAAAGATATTGGCCTCATCAAATCTCAACTTATCTTTTTGGATTTCAAAAAAGTTGGTAGAAAACAAAATTTGGTCAAAGAGATTCCATTTGAATTTATGATTTAGACTCCCTCGACTATAGGACAACATGGTTTCCATAGGGTTGTATAAGGCTCCTTTTTCAGAAAGAAACTTTATACTTTCGTTACTCGGATTATCATTGAAATCTCCCATCACTAATAATTTAGCATTGGGATCTTCCTCTTTTATAGTGTCAATAACTTCAACAACCTTTTGAGCTGCCTTCAATCGTTTATGCATAGATTCCTTTTCTCCTTCTCGCCTAGAAGGCCAATGGTTTACAATGCAATGTACTTTTTCAGAATGAAGAACACCAGACACTAATAATATGTCTCTTGTATAATCTTGCTCTCCAAATTCATCTTCAATGTAAATAGAAAAGGTTTTGGAATTGACAACTGTGAATACCGTTTTATCATAGATCAAGGCGACATCAATACCACGTTCGTCCTGAGAATTATAGTGAACTATACCATAATCATATGACTCTAAGTCTTTACTATCTATTAAATCTCTAAGTACGTTTTTATTTTCGACCTCAGCTAAGCCTACAATAGAAGGAGGCTGTTGTGTATTCTCAAAACCAATTTTTGAAATAACCTGGCTTAGCTTAAAAAGTTTTCGATCATAACGCTTTTTAGTCCATCGCTTATCTGCTTTGGGCAAAAAATCGTCGTCATGCTTGGAATGATCATTATAAATATCGAAGAGGTTTTCGAGATTATAAAAAGCTACCGTATATGTTTTAGTTTTGTTTTCTTCGGAATTCACTTCACAAATTTAAGTTTTAAAATGCAATAGACGAACATTCAATTATGTAACTTTGCCTTTTATTTGAATTTATGATTGAAAAAAAAGATATAGCTCTAGAAAAGACCGTCCTTATTGGCGTAGTAACACGAGATCAAAACGAAGCTCAATCTAAAGAATACTTAGATGAGTTAGAGTTCTTGACTTATACAGCTGGAGGTGATGTTTTAAAACGCTTTACACAGAAGATGGACATGCCTAACCCGAAAACATTTATTGGGTCTGGAAAAATGAATGAAGTACAACAGTATATCGAAGACAATGAGGTTGGCACCGCTATTTTTGATGATGAGTTATCTGCGGCACAAGAACGTAATATTAGTAAAATTTTAGGCTGCAAAGTATTAGACAGAACGAATCTCATTCTCGACATTTTTGCTCAACGTGCTCAAACGAGTTATGCGCGAACACAGGTAGAATTGGCGCAATGCGAATATTTACTTCCGCGATTAAAAGGAATGTGGACACACCTTGAGCGTCAGAAAGGTGGTATTGGAATGCGTGGTCCTGGTGAAACCGAAATTGAAACAGACAGACGTATTGTACGTGATAAGATTGCCTTATTAAAGGCAAAAATTAAAACGATTGACAAGCAAATGGCTGTTCAACGAGGTAACCGAGGTAAAATGGTTCGAGTGGCTTTAGTTGGATATACCAATGTAGGGAAATCGACGCTTATGAATGTTGTTAGTAAAAGTGACGTCTTTGCTGAAAACAAGTTATTCGCAACCCTAGATACAACCGTTAGAAAAGTGGTTATACAAAACCTACCTTTTTTATTAACTGATACTGTAGGATTTATTAGAAAACTTCCAACGCAATTAGTTGAATCTTTTAAAAGTACACTTGATGAAGTACGAGAGGCTGATTTACTACTTCACGTTGTTGACATCTCTCATCAAAATTTCGAAGAACACATAGAATCTGTAAATAAGATCCTTGGTGAAATCGACAGTTCAAATAAGCCCACTATTATGGTATTTAATAAAATTGATGCTTATGAAGCTGTTCCTTTTGATGATGACGATTTAATTACCGAAAGAACTTCATCTCATTATTCATTAGAAGAATGGAAAAACACTTGGATGAATCGAGTAGGGAACAATGCTTTATTTATTTCGGCATTAAACAAAAAGAACTTAGATGCATTTAAAAAACGTGTTTATGACGAGGTTAGAGATATTCATATTACGCGATTTCCTTATAATCACTTCTTATATCCAGATTATACCGAGGAAACATAATAGCAGAGTATATACATAATAAAAAAAGCATCCTGAAATTCTCAGGATGCTTTTTTTATTATAGTCATTTTAAATCTTTAGAATTGGTACGTTAATCCTAAAGTATAATAACTCTGTAAGTCGTTATCAACATTGTCAAATGTTGGTTGAGCAGCTGTTCCCATTGGGTCATACTGACTTAAAGCAAAGTTTAAGGCTTCTTGTTTATTGTTTCTAAGACCAAAATCAAAACCTACACCAATGCTTTTCCATAGTGTGTAACTAAATGAGTTAGTCCATGTCCAGTTTGACAAGTCTCCACTTTTATAACTTTGAAACATTGATAAGTTAGATTTAAACGCTATCGCTCCAATTTGGCGTGTGTAATCTGCAACTATTTTTGCACCTAATGATGATTCAAAAACGGCATCATTTTCAGCAAAAACAAAGTTGTAGTTTAATGGATGAATTACAACAATTAAGTTTTCGATTGGTGTCCAAGTTGCACCAACACCTACATCTAAATATCCAGGATCGTTGAAGTTATTTAAAATTGTAGTTCTATACTCCATTAATCCAGAGATCGCAAACTTTTCGCTCAATTTTCTTCCATATAAAGAAGAAATATTAAATACATCTGTTGTTGGCTCAAAATCGTCGCTATCTGTTGGGTCGTCTTTGTTATCAAGTTTTGTCCAGTTTAAATTGGTGTTTAACGCATTTCTCCAGAAAAATTTATCCTGAATTAAATTGGCATAACCATTAACTGTAAACCCAATAGTTCCCGATGAATTATTAGGAGCACCTTGCGCATACCAATTATTAAAATTAGATAAGCTCCCTCCAATTACACCAAAAGCACCAACTCTCCAACCAGGAAGCGCATCTATTTGTGCTTGTAGCGCATTTGCTTCAGCTTGAGCAGCATCTGCCTCTGCTTGTTTTTCTGCTTTTTGTGCTTCTAATTCCTCCTTTGTTTGAGAGAAACCAAAAGATATTGATAACATCAATACTGTCGTAAAAAGTAATTTTTTAGTCATAGTTTTAGTTTTAATAGTTTTTAACTGATTGATTAAAGTACAAATATAAATCATTAGGTATTTGAACACCAATAAATTAGCGGAAAATGAAAATTCGCACATAAGCAATCCTAGTATAGGACTCTATTGTTTTAATAAAGTCACAGGAAAAGTTGCATTTATTTTCTTTTGAAAAGTGGCACTGAAGAACAGGCTTCGCCGTACATAATAGATTTAGCAACGGGCTTTAATTTGCTAGACAACATGAGGTAAGCATTTGTAGGCACTGGTTTGTTTGAACAACCTTTAATAATTAAAGGTTTATCTCGATATATTTCAACGTCCAATGCTCCTATAACATCTTGGTAAAGTGAGGTTTCCAATGTTTGCAAATCACCTACACACACTTTTTTAGCATAAGGTTGTAATTCTAGAGTCAACAACATATAGGACCATGCTGGTATTATGGCATCTGTAGAACAGTTTAATGCCACAAACTGGTCTTGATGTTGAGACCAATTGTAATCTTTTACAAATTGCCTAAATTCTCGTTCTCTTAATACAAAACCTTCGTGTAGCCAATCTTTAATATCAAAAACGAAACGCACACCTTCAGGATAATAGTCTTCTAAATCTATCACCTGTAATTTACTCTGTGCTACTCTATTTATGATTTCTTCGGCCATATTATAACATCCCTAATTCTAACTTAGCTTCTTCACTCATTAAATCTTGACTCCAAGGTGGATCAAAAGTAATTTCTACTTCGGCTGTTTTTACATCATTTAGTGATTTCACTTTTTCCTCAACTTCTAGTGGCAGTGTTTCGGCAACAGGGCAGTTTGGTGTTGTTAGTGTCATTAAAATCTTAACGTCGTAATCTTCATTTACAAATACGTCATAAATAAGTCCTAGTTCGTAAATATCGACAGGTATTTCTGGATCGAAAATGGTTTTTAAAACTCTAACTATTTTTTCACCTAATACGTTTGTATCTATTGTTGTCTCGCTCATATCCAACTAATTTAACTGGGTTTGATATGCAATTGCATACATTTTAATTTGTTTAATCATACTTACCAATCCGTTTGCACGTGTTGGCGACAAATGTTCTTTAAGACCAATTTTGTCGATAAAATCGGTATTACTTTCAATGATATCTTTTGGATGTTGATTTGAAAACACTCGGATTAAAATAGCTATAATGCCTTTTGTAATAATAGCGTCACTATCTGCTGTAAATTTCACCTTATCTGTATCCATTTCAGCATGAACCCAAACCTTACTTTGACAGCCTTTAATAATGTGTTGGTCTGTTTTATATTGCTCATCTATTAGAGGAAGTGTTTTTCCAAGATCTATCATATATTGATAACGCTCCTCCCAATCTTCAAACATTGAAAATTCATCGATAATATCTTCTTGTATCTCAGCAATTGTCATCAGCATCTTTTTTCGTTTTGATATTCATTTTAATGACACAAAGATACGTCATCTTATTGTTTCTCAAACATTGTTTTAAGTGCTAATATTTTCTCAATAAGACCATCGAGTGCTTTAGGTGGTTTACCATGATCAAAACTTTGAGTCATATAGACTTCATCGCCTTTGGTCACCTTTAAAAAAGCAGCTGGAGCCGCATCATACTGATGGGTTTTGGATGGGGCTTCTATATCTGCAAGTTTAGATACGTCTAACTCGCTTATTAGTTTTGAGACAGCCTCTTTTTCTTCTTGTGGAAGCGCATATTTGTTAACATCCTTTAAATTATAATCATAGGTGATCATAATAGAATCTCCTTCAATTTCTATGAGTTGAAAAAAACCTCTTGTAGAGGCACGATAGGCCACTTTAACCTGCTCTTGCATTCTCATTTCTGCAAGTTCTGAAGTTGTTTCAGGCGCCATATTATCTGACATTTGTGTTTTATTTTTATCGCATTCTTTTGCTGAAATAAGCATAAATGCAAAGCATATAATTAGTTTCATAACGCTGTGTTTTTAGTTGTTTATAGTAATATTACAAAAAAGAAGCCAAAGTTTAGGATTCAAAGAACTTTTCGGATTTAATTTAAAAAAAAACAATACTTTTAATACAATTCATTAACCTTATACATTAACTATGAAAACATTAATATCTCTTTTTCTTCTTATCTCTTTTACTGCATCGGCACAAAAACTAGATCGAAAACAAATGTATTCTTATTCTGACGACGTAGAATTTAGAATTTATGCCATACAAAAAAGTAGGACTGCCGATAGAAATCAAGAAGTTTTCGTTGCAGAAAAGGGACAACGATTTTTTACTATAGTATTTGAATTTAAAAACAAAAGCTCTGAAGCGCAGGTTATAGACTTCGAGAAGATATTTATTAAAGATAAAGACGGAAATCTACATGAAGTAGATTTAGTCGTAATGTCAATGAAACTTACCACCTCAATAAAGAAGTTTCAGCAAAAATTAAAAGCTAATAAAAAACGAAAAATTATAGCTCAATTTATCCCGCCACTTCCAAAAAAAGAGCTTATAAAAACACTCGTCATTGATGGTACTGAGATAGAATTAAAATACAATTAATAAAAAAAGGATGCCTAAAAAGACACCCTTTTATTTCTATAAAAACTGAAAATTAGTTTGCCATTGCTGCTCTAGGTCCTCCAGATGCGAAAAGCGTTCTCATGCGCGTTTTTTGTCCTTCAGAAAACATATACATACATGCATCATCAACATAATCCATATAGTTCATTGTCATATCGTTAGATCTACAGTTTACGGTAGGATATGATGGACAACCATAGTTTGGTGCATCAGACTTAGGTGTATCAGCCACAAAATCATCTCTATTACATCTTCCGTCTCCCCAAATATGACGTAAATTTAGGTAATGGCCTACTTCGTGAGTTGTTGTTCTACCTCCATCAAAAGGTGCAGATACAAATCCAGTATTTCCAAAGTATTGCGGAGACACTACAACACCATCTGTAGATGTAGGTCCTCCTGGGAATTGTGCATATCCTAAGATTCCTCCCCCAATATTACATACCCAAATATTTAAATGTGTTTCAGGTGTTACAGGTGGATACGCAGCTTTCATTGCATCATTAGTTCCCCAAGAGCTTCTTGAATCTGCATGTCTAAACGTTCCTGCTAGTGTAAACTCAATTTCACTATCCGCTACCAATCCAGAAAATTCTCCTGGAACTTGATTAGCATCACCATTTGTTGCTCTAAAATCTTCATTTAAAACATCAATTTGAGATTGAATCTGTCCTGCGCTAATATTTTGTTGTGAGTTACTATAAATAACATGAACATAAACAGGGATATTGATAACACCTAAGTTATCATCACCACCTCCATCGCCACCGCCGTCACCGCCGCCGCCGTTATTACCATTTCCATTTCCATTCCCTGGTCTTAATAAGATATTGGCTCTGGTTTGGTATTCGATGTCGTACATTTTTTTGTAAAGCTGTGGGTCCTCACTTAAAAGTCGGTTTAAGTTGGTCATCGAATAACACTGTGTTTTACCATTTCTTGCTTTTCCACCATTAGTCTCAGATTCTGTGTGTACAAAAAAGTCGCTCATATCAACTTTGTTTTGTTCTTCAGAAATTTCATTTTTGTCATTTTCACATGAAGTAAAAATTAGGGCTAGAGCTGCGAGGCTCAGAAACATTTTTTTCATTTTTTATGTGTTTTTGGTTAAAAATTTTGCTGAATATATAATTTTTAACACATAAAACTGAATAATTCTTTAAGAAAATATTAAGATATTAACAAAAACTGTTTTTAATTGAAAAAATTACGGAAAACCCGTAATTTAAAGTCAGGTAATTCTTTCTTGAAAAGATTTAAGGTAAAGATAAAGTGATTGTTACGAATTAGCTTAACATCATTTTTGCTTTATTAACACCATTAACCAACGCGTCGATTTCTGCTTTTGTATTATAAAATGCAAATGATGCTCTTACAGTTCCAGGGATTTTGAAAAAATCCATAATGGGTTGTGCACAATGATGTCCTGTTCTAACCGCTATACCCATTTTATCGAGTATAGTTCCAATGTCGTATGGATGAATCCCTTCAATATTAAAAGAAATAACCGATGTTTTCTCTTTAGCTGTCCCATAAATTCTTAAGCCCTCTATTTCTGATAATGCGTTTGTTGCATATTCTAAAAGTTCATGCTCGTAGGTCGCAATAGCGTCAAATCCAATGGCATTCATATAATCTACAGCTGCGCCAAAAGCAATACCCCCACAAATGTTTGGTGTTCCAGCTTCAAATTTATGTGGTAATCCAGCATAGGTTGTTTGCTCAAAAGTAACCTCGTCTATCATCTCTCCTCCGCCTTGATAAGGTGGTAATTTGTTTAGCCACTCCTCTTTTCCGTAGAGCAATCCAACGCCAGTAGGACCACACATTTTGTGAGCCGAAGCCACATAAAAGTCAACATCTAAAGCCTGAACATCTGGTTGTACATGCGGGCAAGATTGAGCTCCATCTACTAAAACTGCAGCACCAACTGCATGAGCTTTCGAAATGATTTCAGCAATTGGGTTTATGGTTCCTAAAGCATTTGAAATATGATTGACAAAGACCAATTTTGTGTTTTTAGAGAGTAAGTCATTATAATCGCTCATAATAAGTTCACCCTTCTCATTCATAGGAATAACTTTTAAAGTTGCTCCTGTACGTTCGCACAGCATTTGCCATGGGACAATATTACTATGATGTTCTAGGGCTGAGACTAAGACCTCATCATTTGAATTGAGTAAGCTAGAGAATCCGTTTGCAACCAAGTTAATGCCATGAGTTGTACCAGAAGTTAATATAATCTCATGGCTATGTTTTGCATTAAAATGCTTCTGGATTTTTGCTCGAGCTTGCTCATACAGGTCTGTTGCTTCTTGACTCAGTGTATGTACACCTCTATGAATATTAGCGTTATAATTCGTGTAATAATCAACAATTACGTCAATCACTTGTCTTGGTGTTTGAGAGGTCGCTGCATTATCAAAATATATTAGTGGTTTTCCATTTATCATTCGATTCAAAATTGGAAAATCTTCTCTGATTTTATTGACGTTTATCATAAGTGCAAATTTACGAGATGTTTGATTAAAATGATATTCAGAAAAAGAAACTTATAAAATTTTTAATATTTTATTCAAATACATTTAAATAAAATGTATATTTGTCATATGTATAGTAAAGAACTCACAAAAGGAACATTACAACCTATTATTCTGAAACTAATTAGTAGCAACGGAAAAATGTACGGTTACGAAATCACACAACAAGCAAAAAAAATAACTTCCGGAAAAATAGATATTTCGGAAGGCGCTTTATATCCCATACTTCATAAACTTGAGGCCAAAGGTGTACTAACGACCGAAAAAGTATTTATTGGCAAACGCGTTAGAAAATACTATAAGGTAACTAAGGAAGGCAAAGAAATGGTTTCTGAGGTCACACGAGAGATACATGATTTTATAGACACGCTAGGTATTATTTTTAATTCTGAAACTCAAAACACATGATATTATCTGACCAACAAATCGAATTTATAGAAAACAGTTTAAAATTGTATGGTGTTAAATCGCAAGGGCTACGTGAAGATTTACTTGATCATATGTGTTCATATATAGAAAGTAAAACTAGTGGTGATTTTGAATCTCTATACCAAGAAGCGTTGCAGAAATTTGGTGGTTACGCCAATTTTCAACGCTTACAATTAGAAACAAACTATCAGAAATATGAAAAAAACATCATGGTCTTCAACCGATTGAAGTTTTCTGTTGGAAGCATTGCAAGCCTTCTTTTAGTGGTAAGCTTGCTATTTAAAATGATGCATTGGCCATATGCCAATGTTATGATGATTTCGGCTGTGCTTATTTTCGCCTTCATCATGATTCCTATTCATTTTTATGTTCGCTTTAAAAAATCTATTCACAAATTTTCTTAAATCACACGTTATGACGAAATCATTTTATGTATTAGGCTTCCTAACCTTTTTTGTACTAGGCATAGGAATTATGTTCGAATTCTTATCTTGGCCTTATCGAGGTATCATTGTTTTTATTGGACTTCTACTCCTGAATTTTGGTTTAATTCCAGCCTATTTTTATCAAAAATATAGACAGGCTAAATTAAAGGTCAAAGCCAATACTAACGCCTAATTTATTTGCGATTAATTTTGTAATGCGTCGTTTAATCTCAGGTATTTTTACTGAATCTAACACGTTATTACTAAATGCAAACATTAATAAGGCTTTAGCTTCTTTTTCGGGAATTCCGCGTGATCGCATATAAAACATAGCGCTATCATCTAATTGTCCAATGGTACAACCATGAGAGCATTTCACATCGTCGGCAAAAATTTCCAACTGAGGTTTTGTATTAATGCTCGCCTTGTCACTCAACAATATATTATTGTTGGCTTGGAAGGCATTCGTTTTTTGAGCAATTTTATCAACGATTACTTTTCCGTTAAAAACACCTGTAGATTTATCGCCAAAAATGCCTTTATAGTCTTGGTGACTTTCACAGTTAGGCTCAATATGATGCACTAATGTATTATGGTCTACATGCTGCTTATCACCAATTATAGTTACCCCTTTTAAAGTGGAATCTATACGCTCTCCGTTTTGATAAAAGTTAAGGTTATTTCGTGTTAACTGACCTCCAAACGAAAAGGTATGAACAGATGCATGGCTTTCTCGTTTTTGCTTAATAAACGTATTATCAATTAGAGACGCACTTTGCCTATCATTCTGAATTTTATAGTAATCTACAATAGCTCTCTTATTTGTAAATACTTCGGTAACGCTATTGGTTAACACTGGGTTTTGAGTAAGACTTTGATGACGTTCTATAATTTGAACATGTGAGTTTTCGTCTACCACAATTAAATTACGAGGCTGCAACATAAGTGCAGATTCATTTCCGGTAGAAAAATGTATAATCTGAATTGGCTTTTCAACCACTTTATTTTTAGGTATATGGATATAAGCTCCTTCTTGAGAAAAAGCTGTGTTTAAAGAAGATAAGCTATTTTTATCGGCTGCTTTATTAAAATAGTTCTCAATAATCAATCGATATTTAGGTTTTGCTAAAGCCGAAGACATCAAACAAACATCCATACTATCATGAGTAGTTTGTGACAAATGTGATGAATACTTCCCATCTATAAACACAATCTTATACGTATCTATATCATGGATAAAGTACTTTTTAACATCACTATATTCTATGGCATTTTCTTGCTTTGGAAACACGCTATAATCGTGTTTTAGCACACTGTTTAAGGACGTGTATTTCCAATCTTCATCACGTTTTGAAGGAAAACCTTCATCTTCAAATGTTTTAATAGCTTCGCTACGAACATCATGAACGGCTGATTCCACGTCCACCATGTTTTCAAATGCTATAAATGATGATACTAATTTATCTTTTAAATCCATTTCTCAATCTTCAATCTTTAGTTATAAGTAGTTCATATTTGCTTTTTTTTAGCAATAATCAACCTATCTTAAACCTGTTTAAGCGTTCACTTCTTCTTTAATCCAATCGTAACCTTTTTCCTCCAACTCATGAGCCAATTCTTTGGTTCCCGATTTTACAATACGTCCATTATATAATACATGTACAAAATCTGGAACAATATGATCCAGTAAACGCTGGTAATGTGTGATTACAATAACGGCATTATCTTTACTTTTTAACTTATTGACACCGTTGGCAACAATACGTAAAGCATCAATATCTAAACCAGAATCTGTCTCATCTAAAATGGCCAATTTTGGTTCTAGCATTGCCATTTGGAAAATTTCATTTCTTTTTTTCTCACCACCTGAAAATCCTTCATTTAAAGAACGCGATAAAAACTTCCTATCTATTTCTAAAAGTTCTGATTTTTCACGAATCATTTTCAGCATTTCATTTGCTGGCATATCGTCCAAGCCTTTAGCTTTTCTTGTTTCGTTAATCGCCGTTTTCATAAAGTTAGTCACGCTAACTCCTGGTATTTCAACTGGATATTGAAAAGATAAAAAGACACCTTTATGAGCACGCTCTTCTGCGGCTAATTCTTCGATATCTTCACCTTCCAACAGAATTTCACCTTTCTCAACTTCATACTCTTCTTTACCAGCTATAACAGAAGCTAGTGTGCTTTTTCCAGAACCGTTTGGTCCCATAATAGCATGAACTTCACCTGCTTTGACTTCTAAATTAATACCTCTTAAAATGGCTTTATTTTCAACACTTGCGTGTAAATCATTTATCTTTAACATAATTACTTACTTCCTAATTTTATAACATCATTATCTTCTGGACTTGGTTTTGACACCTTCAAAATTTCTTTAATTTCAATTTTCTGTTTCCATTCGTTTTTAACATCATTCTCAATCAAACGAACTCTTAAAGTTACAGGAACCATAGTATATTGATCTGCTTTATGTGATGCAACCAAAGTCTTTAATTCATTCATTTTATCATCAACTACGACACCATACATTTGTGTAGGTGTTTTAAAAACAGCTGCATTATCTGATTCCACATAAAGAAAATCACCTTGAATGGCAATTAACCCATCACTTTGCTTTAATGTTTTACCTGGTTCGGCAACAATAGGTTGTTCTTCTGAAATCGCATCAACCTCCATTTTCTTTTCATCTTTACAGCCTGTTAGAGCTAAAAGTATTGTTAATAGTAAGACTACTCTTTTCATGATTTAAATCTTGATTTTTTATTATCCGACTGACCCTTCTAAACTAATTTCTAATAATTTTTGAGCTTCTACTGCAAATTCCATTGGCAGTTTATTTAGGACTTCTTTACTAAATCCGTTGACAATAAGTGCAATTGCTTTTTCGGTATCAATACCACGTTGGTTGCAATAGAAAATTTGATCTTCACCAATTTTACTAGTTGTTGCTTCGTGCTCTATTTGAGCCGATTTATTTTTAGCTTCTATATAAGGAAAAGTGTGAGCACCACACTCATTACCCATTAATAAGCTGTCGCATTGAGAGAAGTTACGTGCGTTATCTGCCCTTGAGCTTATTTGTACTAAACCTCTATAAGAATTTTGAGATTTTCCTGCCGAAATTCCTTTCGAAATAATGGTTGACTTAGTGTTTTTACCTAAGTGAATCATTTTTGTTCCAGTATCGGCCTGCTGATAATTATTGGTCACGGCAATCGAGTAAAATTCTCCAACAGAATTATCGCCTTTTAATATACAAGATGGGTATTTCCATGTTACAGCACTACCTGTTTCTACTTGTGTCCAAGATATTTTAGCGCTGGTTTCACATAAACCTCTTTTGGTAACGAAGTTATAAACACCACCTTTCCCTTCTGCATTTCCTGGATACCAATTTTGAACTGTAGAGTATTTAATTTCTGCATCATCTAGAGCAATCAATTCTACAACGGCCGCGTGTAATTGGTTTTCATCTCTACTAGGTGCTGTACAACCTTCAAGATAACTTACATAACTACCTTCATCTGCAATCACTAAAGTACGTTCAAATTGACCAGTTCCTGCTTGATTAATTCTAAAGTATGTTGATAATTCCATCGGGCAACGAACCCCTTTTGGTATATAGCAAAAACTACCATCGCTAAATACAGCACTGTTTAATGCCGCATAGAAATTATCTTTTTGAGGAACAACAGTTCCTATATGTTTTCTAACTAATTCTGGATGTTCTTTAATTGCTTCAGAGATGCTCATAAAGATAATCCCCTTTTCAGCTAAAGTCTTTTTAAAAGTTGTTGCGACAGATACAGAATCGACAACAACATCCATAGCCACACCAGCTAATTTTTTTTGCTCATCTAAAGAAATTCCTAATTTCTCAAATGTTGCTAAAAGCTCTGGATCTACTTCATCTAAGCTATCATATTTTGGCTTGCTGTTTGGAGCAGAATAGTAAGAGATGCCTTGGAAATTTGGTTTTTCATAATGCACATTAGCCCATTCAGGTTCTGTCATTTCTTTCCAAACCTTAAAGGCCTCAAGTCGCCATTCAGTCATCCATTCTGGCTCTTCCTTCTTTTTTGAAATAGCTCTTACAATATCTTCATTTAAACCTACTGGAAAGGTTTCCGATTCTATGTCTGTATAAAATCCGTACTCGTATTCTTTCGTCTTCAGTTCTTCACGAAGATCATCTTCTGTATATTTATTGCTCATACCTCTTTTTTAAAGTGAGAATGACTCACCACAACCACAAGTTCTATTGGCGTTAGGATTATTAAATACAAACCCAGCTCCATTTAAACCTCCCGAATATTCTAAGGTTGTTCCTATTAAATATAAAAAACTCTTTTTGTCGACAATAATTTTAACACCATTGTCTTCAAACACTTTATCATCTTCCTTCTGTTCCTTATCAAATTTCAAGTCGTATGACAAACCAGAGCAACCGCCACTTTTTACACCAACGCGTATAAAATCGGTAGTAGCATTGAAGCCATCATCAGTCATTAATTCGATGACTTTATTTTTTGCTGTTTCTGATACTTTAATCATGTCTTAATTATAGATTTAATCTGTTTTTAATTTTAGTTTTTAAATGTCAGATTGAACATCTATCTAAATACTTCATATTCCGAACAAAAAATCTTGATCTGAATGTTTTATCTAAATAGATTGCAAATATACGATATAAGTCCATTTTTTCCATAGAACCTAACATTATATTAGCAAATGACTACATAGGTAGATGCAATAGAAAGATCTAGCGTTTATGGCGCGATATAAACTAGGAAAGTGAATTTTTTACTATGCCGAAATTTTACGGCGAAAATATTGGTTTTTTAAAAGAAATAACTGCCTTAGAGCAGTATTGATATCACGATTTTTATACGGAAGTGTTCTAAACTCACCTTGATCATTAACAGCAACTTTAGAATGGCATGTTTTACAAGTAAGTTCATTGCGATAAGCCGATGGTTCAGTTGAGCGCTCTAAATTGTGTCCAAATACTGAACACGATAAATCGTTAGTCGTAGTGGTTTGCATAGTAGGTTAATAAGATTTGGGGAGACTAACTTAAAGGTTTTAATTTATTTAACCGATGAAACACTAATTTTTTCGATGAAATGCATTGTTTTTGTTTTTTAAAGATGATAAAAATGCATCTATTGGTCGTGTTCTTCAAAAAAAGCTACTTATTTTTGCAGCATGATAGAAGATAAAAACCCACAACGCACCTCTTTAGAGCAACTTGGAGAATTTGGTCTTATTGAACATTTGACTAAAAATTTTGATGTAACACAGCGTTCTACTGTAAAAGGTATTGGAGACGATGCGGCTGTTTTAGATCATACATCCAGCCAAATTGTTGTTACCACAGATTTACTGGTTGAAAATGTTCATTTCGACTTGAGTTATGTGCCTTTAAAGCATTTGGGCTATAAGGCAGTAATTGTAAACTTGAGTGATGTTTATGCAATGAACGCCATGGCAACTCAGGTTACTATTTCTATCGCTGTATCTAATCGATTTCCATTAGAAGCTCTAGAAGCATTATACGAAGGTATTGAAACTGCTGCGAAACTTTACAATGTTGATGTTATTGGTGGTGATACGACGTCATCAACTACAGGGCTCATTATTTCGGTCACAGCCATTGGAGAAGTACATAAGGATGATGTAGTACTTAGAGCTGGCGCTAAACCAAACGACTTACTGGTTGTTACTGGCGACATTGGTGCAGCTTATATGGGACTCCAGGTTCTGGAGCGGGAAAAAGAAGTATTCAAAGTAAATCCGCAAAATCAACCTGATCTCGATCCTTACACTTATATTATTGAACGCCAACTAAAACCAGAAGCTCGAAAAGACATTGTTGAATTACTTAAACAATTAGAAGTTAAACCTACGTCTATGATTGACATTAGCGATGGGTTATCTTCAGAAATCATGCATATCTGTAAGCAAAGTGATGTTGGTGTAGAAATTTATGAAAACAAAATTCCGTTAGACCCTCAAGTTATTTCTACATGTGAAGAATTTAACATAGACAGTACAACAATTGCTTTAAATGGTGGTGAAGATTACGAGTTGTTAATGACAGTTTCGCAGGAAGACTTCCCAAAGATAAAGGGCAATCCAAATTTAACTGTAATTGGCTATATTACTGAAAAAGCAAGGGGTATGCTCTTAATCACACGAGGTGAACAAGCTGTTCCTATTATTGCAAAAGGTTGGAATGCTATGAAAAATGAGGCGTAAAGTCTAAGAATGTATTTTCTTCAGCCTTTACTTCTGTTTTTTGCTTTATCCGAGAAATTCTTCTATTATGGATACGTTCTAAAACTGAATTGATTTCTTTGTACTTAGGTGTTAATAATGTTAATCCACCTTTTCCATTTGTCGTTACTTGAGTATTGCAATGACAACATTTATATTCTTTCACGTGATATGTGATGTTTTTGGAAACTTCGTATTGGTGTCCAAAGAGAGAGCAGTAGAGACTTTTCACCGTATTGCGATATTTAGTTATTAATTTAGAGGATGACTAAATATATGAAAACCACGCAATAACGTGAGATTTTACGCTAATATATCGATGAACTGAGTGTTTTCTTCTTTAAACGCATCATTCGGCGGGTGTAAATTTGCTCTAAAATGGCATTTATTTCTTTATACTTCGGTGTGAGCTCTGTGAGTTTGCCATTACCGTTAGTCGTTAATTGGCGCTTACAGCATTTGCAAGTATATTCTTTAACATGAGAGGTGACCTTTTTCGTCATCTCATAATTATGACCAAATATATCACAGTAGATTCTTAACGGACTTGAAGTCTTGGTAGATGTAGTTTTTTTCATGGCTGTTAGATTTGGGGACAGTAAACTTAGAAAAAAAAGTTATTAAATGCGTCAAAAAGTATTTTTATTCGATAAAATGCTTTAAAATGTAGGTTAATTCTGATTTATTTTCAATATGACTCATATGTCCATTTGACAATTCTCTACAAACGATATCTGAACCTATGGTCTCTTTCAATATACGTTGGCGATGTATAACTGGATCTTTTGCACCAATAATTATTAATTTTTTAGCATCCAAAGCCTTAAAAAAACTATACATGTCACTTCTAACCATCATTCCCTCCTGCGCAGCGATATATCCTTGTAATGGAATTTGCAGTGCCTCATTTAGGGCCTCCTCGAGTTCGATCTTAAATGTACTTCTGCTTTCAGGCGAAAATAAATTAACAAATGACATTCGTACTACAGCCTCATAGTTAGATTGCACCATAATGTTGGCTCTTTTTCTAATTTGTTTTCGTTGGGCGTCATCGGCATGATAGGTGGAGTTCATTAAACACAAACCAAGTACACGTTCTGGAAAACGTTGAGCAATTACCAACGCCACATAACCACCCATTGAGTGACCAATTAAACTATAGTTGCTTAATTTCAAATCATTTACAACTGCCAATACAGCATCTGCCATATCTTGCATGGTATGTATATACCCAAGACATCCCGTTTGGCCATGACCCAACAAATCGACACTCACGACCCTATGATTTTGTAAAAGTTCGGCTTTGACTGCATGCCACATTGTTGAGTTTTCAAGAAAACCATGAAGCAAAATGACAGGAGATCCATGACCTTCATCTTCATAAAATACCGGAACATTTTTATACCTTAAAACCATAGATTGCAAAGATACTATTTGAATATATTTTGCATGTAAGTATTTACTATATTTGAGCATAATCAAATAAAAATTAATCTCATGCGCCTTAAAAGCCTTGCACTATTAGTTAGTTGTGTTTTTTGTTTTTCGTCCTATGCACAAATTGAAGAGGAAAAACTTGACGCTCTTATAAAAGAAACATTAACAACATTTGACGTTCCAGGAATTTCTGTAGGCATTTTAAAAGACGGTGTGATTACTTATTCTAAAGGTCATGGTGTAAGATCACTAACCAGCGAAAAAGACATGAATTCTAATACTTTAGTTGGTGTGGCATCAAACAGTAAAGGGTTTACTTGCTTTGCCTTGGCCATGTTAGTTGATGAAGGAAAACTTAACTGGGATGACAAAGTTCGCCAACATATTCCAGAGTTTCAACTGCACGATCCTTGGGTTACAGAAGCCTTTACAGTAAGGGATTTAGTAACACATAGAAGTGGTTTAGGGCTCGGTGCTGGTGATTTGATGTTTTTTCCAGAAGGCAATGATTTTGACGTTAATGACGTGATTGCTAATGTAAAGTATTTAAAGCCTGAAAGCTCTTTTAGAAGCACGTTTCAGTATAATAATAACATGTACATCATTGCAGGCGAAGTTCTAAAACGAGTAAGTGGGTTGTCTTGGGAAGAATTTATTGAAACCAAAATCATGAAACCTGTTGGGATGACACACAGCAAAGCATCCTATAATCGTGTTACTGACAAATCAAATATTATAGATGCTCATACCAGAGCTGACGGAAAAGTTGTTCAAATCCCACATGATTGGAGCGCTACCGCTAATCCAGCCGGAGGTATTATGAGTAATGTGCCAGATATGTTAATCTGGGCAAAATTTTTAATGAACGATGGTGTTACTGCAAATGGCAAGCGCCTTATTAGTGAACGACAAATGCATGAACTTTGGCAATTACAAACGCCTTTACGAGTTAGGAAAGGTGATGCTTACGATTCTAATTTTAGAGGTTACGGATTAGGTTGGTTTTTAACCGATGTTAAAGGAGGTCACAAACAAGTTTATCATACTGGAGGCCTAATTGGTACAGTAACTCAATTTACAATGATTCCTGATTTAGATTTGGCTATTGTTGTCTTAACCAATCAGATGGTTGGCTCTGCATTTAATACCATTACAAATACGATAAAAGATAGCTATTTAGGTTATGACAATAGAAACTGGCTTCAACGTTATGGTACGAGAAACTCAGACTATATTAAATACAATGACAGTATCAAAACTGCAGTATATAATAAAGTAGCGCTTGCGAAACAAAACCAAAACTTACCTCAACCATCGCAAATAACAGGAACCTATACCGATGATTGGTTTGGAAATGTACTTATAGCTCACGATGGAAAACGTTATACAATCACTTGTGAACGTTCTCCATATTTGTCTGGAGAATTATTGCCTTATAATGCGACCACATATGTAGCCAAATGGGACAATAGGAGTTATGACGCTGATGTTTATGTGCATTTTTCTTTTGATGAATCTAGCAATGCCACAGGAGCGACGATGTCTTATATTGCACCAATTACAGATTTTAGTTTTGATTTTCACGACCTTAACCTTAAAAAGACTAACTAATTGAATTCTCGAAAAGAACTTTTTATTACAGGCTTTGGATTATTCTCCTTGTTTTTTGGAGCTGGTAATTTGTTACTGCCGCCTTTATTAGGATATAATGCGGGCGAAAAATGGCTTTGGGTAGCAGTCGGTTTTATGATTACTGCTGTTGT
This sequence comes from uncultured Psychroserpens sp., assembly GCF_947492715.1. GTDB lineage: Bacteria > Bacteroidota > Bacteroidia > Flavobacteriales > Flavobacteriaceae > Psychroserpens. The sequence goes on along the minus strand of NZ_CANLNS010000001.1, from coordinate 1,321,054 downwards.
CATTCCAATTATTGGGATATTGGCGCATGCAAAATTGCAAGGCACTTTATATGACTTTGGGAAAAAGGTTTCTCCTCAATTTAGTCTTATTTATTGTGTTCTAGTTTATATCATTTCTATTGCTATACCTTCTCCCAGAACAGCGGCAGCAACGCACGAAATAGCTATTCATCCAACATTTGGCACTAGTCCTTTACTTACCAGCGCCATTTATTTCGCCTTAGTTTTAGTGTTTGTACTTAACCGTTCTAAAATATTGAGTTTTATAGGAAAGTTTTTAACTCCATTAATCGTTATTATGTTGTTAATGGTTATTGGCATAGGTTTGTTTTCTTCTGAAATGACCACAAGCGCCGCCCAGTTTGAAACTCCAATAGTAAGTGGTATTCTTGAAGGATACCAAACTTTTGACGCCATTGGTGCTGTTGTTGTAGGCGCTGTTGTTATTATCTCTGTTAACTTTAGAAATAAAGGAAACTTTGAAGAGAAAAGATCTCTTATTGCAAAATCTGGTTGGATTGCAGGATTAGGTTTGTTTGTTATTTATGCAGGTTTAATTTCGGTTGGTGCCTATTATGGCTCTGAGATTATTATTAATTCTGAATTGAGCAGTGATATGCAACGTGCCAATTTGTTAAGGGGAATTAGTATTGACGCGTTAGGAAGTTTTGGAAACACTGTATTAAGTATTTTACTAGCATTGGCTTGTTTTACAACTGCTGTTGGTATTGTTGCAGGAACTGCAGATTATTTTAAAGGCTTGCTGGGTAACTCGCAATTGGTATATATTATGACAGCAATTATTAGTTGCGTGTTTGGTGTTATTGTTGGTCAGTTAGATTTTCATTCTATAATCGTTATCGCTTATCCTGTATTACTGTTTATTTATCCCATAACTATTGTCTTGATTATTCTGAATATACTGCCTAAACGCTTTGCAACACCACTAGTATTTAGAGCCGTTGTTTTAATCACTTTTATATTTAGTATTCCAGACGTATTAGGACAAGTAAGTCCGTCAGATGGTTTATCAAATGTCACTCCATATATTCCGTTTGCAAAACACCAATTGGGCTGGGTTTTACCTGCTATTGTGACTTGCTTAGGTGTAGGCTTGTTGTCTAAAAACAATAAAGCCGTATAAATCATTATACGGCTTTTAAAAATGCTTAAAGTTTCCTTTTAAAAATATAACGTGTTATAAAGATGCCTTGGCCATCTTCTCCTCCCGCGTCACTTTCTACTGCGCTCGTGACAAAAACCAGATCCCAACCTTCTGCAATCATAGAGGTTAGTTTTGATGAAATCACGGCGTCATTGGCAGCAATATTTTGAAAACGAATACCACCAAGGTTATAAAAATTTAACAATTTGGTTTCTTCAAAATCTTTAACTCGAATGTCTTTCCGTTTCGATTTATTCCTCCCATTATCATCTTCCGTTTGCGTTGATGTGAATTTTTTATAATCTCTGTTTTCATTTGCAGAAATCAATCTTGATCTACCAAGGCCATTTGGTACTATAGACTCTACACTTGTTATTACCTTTACTTCCCATTTTGGGGTGGTTTTTGTTGCTGTATCCTGCTCTTGAGCATCTAAACTAAAGATTGAGGCTAATACAAATACGCTTAATACAATTATCTTTTTCATGTGTTTTACCTTTTTTAAGGATTTGTTTTTATAGTTAAACTTGTTTCTTAATTTATAAATTTTGTGGCTACTTTCCTCTTTTTAATCTCATTATCACTCATCCAATGTATGTCATCAAAACTAGCAGAATCTAAGGTATAGAAATAAAATTCTGGACCATCTTCCTTACCCATACACATTGTGAAAAACTCTATTTGATATTGATGGGCAGGATGATCTTTTGGAATATCTGTTGCTGTATATGCTCCAGCTCCCCAAGAATGTACACCAATTTTTGCACCTTTATTAACAATACGTTCTTTACCTGCACAAAATAAGTCGACACCACCAGAAGCAATAACACTATTGCTCAATACTTTTGTAGTGAAGCCATGTTCTCTAACCAAACGTCCAGTATGCATATTAACCTCATCATTTACTGAACCCGAGATATTTCCTAAAACTAAAGTTTTGATATTAGGGTGATTCTTGATGACGTCTTTTAGCTGTATAAAAGTAAGCGTCCCTAAAGTTCCATTTATATGTGCTTCATTATCCTTAATCTCTATGGTGCTATCACCTGCTCCCATAATGGCTTCGTTTGTGGTAAAGGAAATATCATATGTCGAATCTGAAGTTACATCGTTAAGATTCCCCTTAAATGATACATCTAATTCTTCTATGTCATTTACGATTACATTAATGTTTCCAATGGCTTTTGGATTATTGTACAAATCTTCTAAAATTGGACTCTCCTCTTCAGATAGTTTAACAAGGTTTCCATTAAATATTAAACCATGCGTTTCGAAGTTTTTATCATTAAATATAGACACATTTTCTGCAATCTGTAATAGCGTTTTTTCGTTATCTCCTTCTTTAAATACTGTAATTAAAAAGAGTTCATTTCCGTCTTCCTCTGGCATAAAAAAGATTATAGGATAGTTCTTCTCATTGATTTTTATCTTTGTGTTTTTTATCAGCTTAAATTGCTCTTTTGCAACGCCATCTATGTCTTTTTTTGATATGCCTTCATCTTCAAAGTTTGCCCAACATTTATTGTTATACCAATAACCGTTGTTATTATCACATTCCTTTTTTGTTATTACGTTATAGGTTTTTGATAGTTCCTTTACATTCAATTGCCCGCTACAGGACAAAGATGTTACTACTAAAAACATGGTAATTAATACATTCTTCATTTTTCTTTTATTTTAAATTATACAATAGCTTTTTAAACAAAAAAAATGCACATACCTCTTCTTAAAAAAGAGGTATGTGCATTTTACTACACAAATTTTAACGATGTCATTTTTCCTATTTCTTCCTCATGCTGAAAAACGACTGTTACAAGATGTTATATATTTAAGACGCTAAGGTGAAGAAAATGTTACAACTGATATGTAAACTATTTTTATGGCCTAATCATTTTGAGTTGTGTTTCTACGTTTAAGATTCATACATTGCTAAATAATCGCAAACATAACACGAGCATCAATATATCTCCATATTTTAATTCATAAGTTCCTCTATCTCATCGGCTTCAATTGGAATATTCCTCATAAGATTAAATGGTTCTCCAGAATCTTGAATCACAACATCGTCTTCTAAACGAATACCAAACCCTTCGTCGGGAAGGTAAATTCCAGGTTCTACAGTAAATACCATATTGGCTTGCATTGGTTCTGTTAAAATTCCATAATCATGTGTATCTAATCCCATATGATGAGACGTACCATGCATAAAATACTTTTTATAGGCAGGCCAATCTTTATTTTCATTTTGAACATCGGCCTTATCCAATAAACCTAATCCTAATAGTTCTGAAGTCATTAACTTCCCAACCTCAACATGGTAATCTGCCCATATTGTTCCTGGGACCAACAACTTCGTGGCATCATTTTTCACACGATTTACTGCATTATATACGGCTTTCTGTCTATCTGTAAAACGACCTGAAACTGGTATTGTACGAGACATATCACTAGCATAATTAGCGTATTCAGCTCCAACATCCATTAGGATTAAATCGCCTGCTTTACATTGCTGATTGTTTTCAATATAGTGTAAGACATTGGCATTATTTCCTGAAGCAATTATCGGTGTATATGCAAATTTCTTAGAGCGATTACTTAGAAATTCATGCATGAATTCAGCTTCAATTTCAAACTCCCAAACGTCAGGCTTAACAAAATTTAAAACGCGACGAAATCCTTTTTCGGTGATATTACAGGCCTGTTGTAATAAGTCTAATTCTATAGTGTCTTTAACAGAACGTAGTCGTTGTAATATTGGGTTGCTCTTTGCTACGCTATGTGCAGGATATTTTTCTCGTAACCATTTTGTATAGCGATCTTCTCTTGTTTCTGTTTCAACTGAAGCTCTATAATGTTCATTAGTATTAATATAAACAGTATCGCACTGTGTCATAAGTTCAAACATGATTTTCTCCATATCTTGAAGCCAATACACCGTTTTTATCCCGCTTGTTTCTAAGGCTGCCTCTTTGGTTAATTTTTCACCTTCCCAAACTGCTATATGCTCGTTAGTTTCTTTTAAAAATAAAACTTCTCTATGTTGTTCTTTTGGGCAATCTGGAAACAAAACCAAAATACTTTCCTCTTGATCCACTCCGCTTAAATAAAATATATCACGATGCTGTTCAAATGGCATTGTACTATCTGCACTTATCGGATAAATATCATTAGAGTTAAAAACCGCTAAGCTATTTGGCTTCATTTTTGACATGAAGTTTTTTCGGTTTTTAATAAAAAGGTTACGATCAATTTTGTGATATTTCATGAGGTTATGAATTTATATTCCCAACAAAGCAGGAATCAATGAATACTTATTTCTTCAAAAATAATTAAAGAAAAATGTATTTAACCAGCCAAATGGCGTTAATTTATATTTTTCCGAATTCTACTCATATGTCGGTCTGAAATCCCTAAAAAAGACGCCAAATAGTGTAAAGGAACTTGTTGTAGTAATTTGGAGTCATTACTCAATAACTTCTTATATCGTTCTTCTGGAGAAAGTGTCAACAAATCAATTCGATAATCATCTATAAGGTAAATTTGATTTTCAATTAGATTGTAATAAAACTTATAAAACCCAGTGTTATTTTCTAATAAATAGTTGAATCCATCAAGATTAATTACCCAAAGTTCGCACGCACTAATCGCTTTTATACTTTTTCTTGAAGCCTCATTGTTGATAAAACTTTTTAATGCCGATGTACAAGAGTTCGTCATCGCTAAATACGTTGTCTTTTCTTCGCCTGACACTAAAATAGAATGTTGTAGAACACCTGCTTCTATAAAACAGAAATAAGGGCAGACCTCGCCTTCTTTAACGAAAAAATCATTTCGTTTTAAACTTATCTTTTGAAAAACCCCAGATATTTCAGAAACCCCGTCTTCTAACCGATTGTCGTTTATAACAAGTCTTAAATAATTTTCGAAATTGGCTTTTGACATTTTTATTCCAATATATTGATAGGATGAAACCTAAAGTGACGTAAAGATAAATAGATTAACTAATTCTTTTATTTTGTCGTTAAAATGTTATATTTGTTCGTTGAAATGCAAATTTCGATTACTAACCCTAAATTTACGACATGAAAAAAACTACACTAACCACTGTGTTATTAGCAGTATGCTTATCCCTATTAGTAGTAAACACATCCAATGCTCAAGAACTTTTATATGAGGTTCCATTGCAGACACAAGTACAATCTTCTTCAAAAATTATAGAAGGAAAAGTAATCTCGAAGGCTTCTTTTTGGGATAATGACCATCACAATATATATACTGTGAATACTGTAGAGGTCTATAAAATTTTTAAAGGTCAATCTATAACTGAAACCATCGAAATTATTACTCCAGGAGGTACAGTTGGGTCAGAATCTGAGATCGTAACTCCTAGTTTAACATTAAATATTGGAGATCTTGGTGTTTTTATGCTTCACAATAACGATGTGTCTTTAACTAATAATAGTACCCAAGCCACGTTTAAACCATTTGCATCATCGCAAGGGTTTTATAAGTATAATCTAAATAACAATACCGTTCATAATCCTTTTCAAGCTAAAGAAGGTATTACAAGTACTTTTTATAATCAAATTAGAACCCTAACGAATCATACAGCTATTCTCGAGGTTTCTGATTTTGATGTGGATGCTATTTTCGAAAGTAATAATGCCAACAGAAATGGAAATGGTACGACTTCAATAACAAGTTTCGCTCCTACAACTTTAAATGGAGGTGTAAAAGATCAATTAACAATTACTGGAGCTGGTTTTGGAGCTACAGAAGGTACAGTAGAATTTAGAGATGCCAATGCTGGTGGAGAAGACAATATGGGAACTCCTGTTTATTATGCTGCCCTTTCTACTCAAATTGTAAGCTGGTCAAATACTGAAATCATCGTAGAAGTTCCTTCTAGAGCTGGAACTGGTGACATTAGAGTAACTACTAATGGTGGTGGGTCTTCTGACGTATCAAGTCAAACATTAACAGTCTTTTATTCTCAAATCAACCCTTCTAATGGGACTAACGCTTTTTCTTCTCAACATTTTGACACTAATGGAAATGGCGGATACACATGGCAAATGTTTACAGATTTTGATGCCAATGCGAGTGCTAAGGCTTCGTTCTTAAGAGCTTTTGATACATGGGTTTGTACCACAGGTATTAATTGGGAAATTGGCGCAGTTACAACAACAGATGTTATTGCATCAGATGGAATAAACATTATTCGTTTTGATAATGGTACAGAATTACCTCAAGGTGTTCTTGGACGTTGTACATCAAGATTTGGTTCTTGTGGTGGACTCGAAGCGGTTGTTACCGAATTGGATATTGTGTTTAACGATACATTTACTGGAAGTTTATCTGCTCTCTCTTGGGAGTATGGTCCTGGTACTGCTACTGGTTTTGAAGTAGATTTTGAAAGTGTTGCCGTACACGAATTAGGACATGGTCACCAATTAGCCCATATTATTGATTCTGGAGAAGTAATGCATTACTCCATTGCAAATGGTCAAAACAGTAGAGATCTTGGTGCAAGCGACTTAGCAGGAGGAACTAATGTTATGAATACTAACATCAATACTTCGGTATGTTCTCAACCTCAAATGACCTATTCGGCATGTTCTACACTTGGCGTAGACGAAAGTGTTTTAATCGAAAATATATCTGTTTTTCCTAATCCCGCTAAAAACAGTTTAAATATTCGTAATGCGTCTAGTATTTCGATAGAAAATATGAGTATTTATGATGTTAGAGGAAGACATATATTTACTGAAAGTGGAGATACATCGAATAACTTAAACACTATTAATGTAAGTCAGTTAAATTCGGGAGTTTATTTTATTAAAATACAAATGGACCATTTAACGATAAGCAAAAAATTCATTGTAGAATAAATTAAATAATGCTAAAGCACAAAAAAGGCGTTCAAATTACATGTTGAACGCCTTTTTATAGTATTACTATAGAGTTATTTACTACCCATAGCATTCTTTATCATTCCCACGATTGCCATGAGAACGCCACCTCCAACACCACCTCCAGCAACACTACCAAGTATGCTTGATAAATCCATGCTAGTTGAAGCTGCGGCTGCTTCTGCGCCTCCTAATCCTAACATTCCTAAAAGTTGACCGCCAAGCCCTCCTCCAAGGAGTCCTAAAATTGAGTTACCAAGTGTTCCTAAAGAAAACTTCTTCATTAGTGATCCTGCCAGATTTCCACCAACAGCACCGCTGACTAATTGGATAATTAAAGGTAAATACTCTTCCATTTTTAATAAAGTTATTAGTTAATATTTTGAAAAATAGTGATTTTTTTAGTTAAAAAAATAAAAACCATTCAATTTAATTAACATTTTTATTACAAATTCAAAAACAATGACCCATTTAATTCTATTGTTTTCAATGGACTTAATTTGATCTATTTGGTACTGGATCTTCATCTACAGGCAATAAAAGCTGAAAATCATAACCATATATGAGATTTTTCAATTTATGATAATCTCCTGTTTTAGGTAGCTGAATTTCATTGTTCTCTAGTGCCTCTCTTATTGCTTTCAAATTAATAATACCCCAAGAATCTTGTTTTGCCAATGGCATAAATACCTTATAGCGCTTATACCCTCTTTTATACCTTTCAAAATTGTCGATGATTTTTCCGTCACTTCCAATTTCATATGGTTTCCATGAGTTAATGGTTGTTGCAACGGTTCCGTTTTTCTGTGCTAAAGATTCTACAAGTTCACCTATGTCATATGCACCATTTGAAAATGTTTTTTTAGCATGTAGACTCCCTATCTTCGTAAAAACCTTTGGTTGTCTTTCTTTTTTTGTCGCTTGATTATAATGGCTCATAAAATTATTACGCATGTAGCTAATTCGATCTACATGAGAGTCATTTCTCCAATTAATATAAATATCCCAACTAATAATTAAATCTTTAATAAGAGCTTGTGCCTTTTCATTAGACTTATCAAATGCATCAAAATAGTCCCTAACTACCTTTTCTTTTTTAATGCGACTATAGGCGCCATCGATTTCGTTCTTAAATTCGGCTAAAAAGTGCTTAAACATAATTGCTTTAGCTTGGTTTTGAAGCGATACTATGTTGCTGTAATTTGGATGCTCTTTTGCCGTTTTTGTTAGCTCATCCATTAAGAAAAAAGCCGAGAAATAAAATTCTTGATCTAATCCCCAAAGTTGCATATTTCGAACACGTGCTTCTTTTAGAAATTCGGCATCTGAGATGCTCGTAAAAAATGGAATGGGCTCGGCAACCTCTTCGCCTTGAACTACCGTATACTTTGAATAAAAGGAGTTTAAGTTTTCAACCGTTTTGGACGCTGGTGTAGACAATTCGGCGAGTTTAGTTGCAGAATGTGGTCCAACCTCAATGGCAAAATACTTAAATCCAGCATCAGAAAGTAAAGGAATAAATGCTTTATTAAAAATTGAAGTTTGATTTGAACCATGCATTTCACCGTAAACCACAAATTGTGATTGATTAGCAATAGCTTCTATAACCGATTTACCTTCTCCAGAAATTGTATTGTCTTTAATGGAGAAATAATGAGTGTATGATCTTAAAATCTCTGTATCTAAATTGGGTGGTTCGTTTTGAGCTTCTACAGTGTGACATACAATAATAGCAAGCAATAATATAAAAGTATTTTTCATGTGATAAAAAGTTTATGTTAAACGCTATTGTAATATTAGTACGTTATGTTTTGAGGATTTTCAAAATATGATATACGCATATGTAGATTATGTCAATGCCTTGTTTTATTCTATTTTTGAAGTGATCCCATAAATATCGGTATTGGTGTAAAAAAACAACCTGTTCGTATAATTAAACAAACAACTCTATAGAATGGTATTAAATTCGTTGCATGCGGTTATCTAAAGAACTTAAATACAATATTATTTTTGGGTTATTACTCATTTTAATAGGGCAAACCTGGGAATATTCTAACGACTTAATTTTTAATCAAGGAAGAACAACTTGGTTTAAACCAGGATCAGTTATACTCTTTTTTACCTATAACATTGCCTATTTTACTGTTTACATTTTAAATTATCTGATTTTCGCTCCGCGATTTCTAAAGCCTAATAAAATTGTGCAATACCTGTTTTCATTTGTTATAATGACCTTATGTTTTGCTGTTGTTAGGTTTCTTTTAGAAGAGGTTTTAATTTTAGAGTTGTTTAATTTCCATAATTATAACCTAGAAAGACAAAATATCGTAGCCATTTATCTCACAGATAGCGCTTTGTACGCCTTAAGGCCCTGTCTATTTAGTAGTCTAATGTTTTTGTTCTTTAGATTCGCAGAAAATAAATCTAGAATGCATCAATTAGAATTACAGCATCAAGAAGCTCAAATGGCAATGCTAAAATCTCAAATAAGCCCACACTTCCTTTTCAACACTTTAAATAGTTTTTACTCAGAATTATATGAAACACAAACCGAAACCGCAGATGATATTCTAAAACTGTCTAAATTATTACGATATGTCACGTATGACTCTAAAGATAATTTTATGCCATTAGCTAAAGAAGTCAATTTCATTCAAGATTATCTTTACTTTTATAAACGGAGATATGAAGACGAATTTTATGTGGATTTATCAATAAAAGGAAACGTAAGCACCCAAAAAGTCCCATCACTCATGCTTATTCATTTTGTCGAAAACCTATGTAAGCATGGCATCATAAACGATTCAAAACACCCAGCATCTATTAAAATTAATGTGGAAGATCAATTTTTGGAAATTCAAACCACAAATGAAGTAAATGCTTCTGAAAATTATATGGACAAGGGAATTGGATCTCATAATATTAAAAAACGTTTAGAGCTTTTATTTGATAAAAACTACACATTGAATACCGAAAACGAAAACAATATGTACTTCGCTTATTTAAAAATACCGCTTTAATGCAACAATTAAAATGTATTATTATAGATGACGAACCAGCAGCTGTACGGTTGCTAGAGCGCTATGTGTCTAATGTAGCCTTTTTAAGGTTACAAGAGACATTTACCAAACCTTTGGAAGCACTAGCTTTTTTAGAGTCTAATACAATAGATTTAGTGTTTTTAGATGTTCAGATGCCACAAATCACAGGCATTCAATTGTCAAAAATAATTACACCAAACACCCAAATTATATTCACTACGGCATATTCAGAGTTTGCCTTAGATAGCTATGACGTAGCCACTACAGATTACCTATTAAAACCGTTCGCCTTTGAACGTTTTTACAAAGCAGTTCTAAAAGCGCAAAAACATGCTTTGCATCCTTCTAAAACTGAAGACAATGAAGAGGGTTACATCTTTATAAAAACGGATGGCAAGCATAATTTTAATCGGGTTTTTATTGAAGATATTCTGTTTATTGAAGGCTTAAAAAATTATGTTTCAGTGCAGTTAAGTGGTCAACAAATTATAACCTATTCTACCTTAAAGCATCTATCAGATAGATTGCCTAAAACCCAATTTATTCAAATTCATAAGTCATATATTATTGCTTTTTCTCATATAGATAAGATTGATAATGATAGTGTATGGATTGGTGCAAAACAACTACCAATAGGCAACACTTATCGGAAAAAATTCTTTGAAGCTATTAACAAAAGACAGCTTTAAAGTGTTCTAAATATTTATAATGCATAAGCGTTAAATACAGTCCAAAATCATAGTTGTTATTTAAAAAATTGGTAATTTCATGCCAATAAAATTCTAACCAATATGTTCTATTCAAGATTTCTTTCATTTGCGCTTATTCTTAGTACTACTACAGTAATTGCTCAACAACCTGCAACCTCATCACAAACCATTGAGAATGCTATTGCCCAAAAGGAACAACTCTCAAAAACGTCTTTAGTTAAAAATGTTATGCTCGAAAATATCGGACCAACAATTATGAGCGGTAGAGTAACAGATTTAGATGTTAATCCAGAAGACCCAACAGAGTTCTATGTTGGCTATGCCTCTGGAGGTGTTTGGCACACAACCAATAATGGTACAACATTTAAGCCTATTCTAGATTCATCAAACACCCAAAATGTAGGTGATATCGCAGTAGACTGGAACAATGGAACTATTTGGGTTGGAACAGGAGAGAACAATTCATCCCGATCAAGTTATGCTGGAATTGGAATTTTAAAGTCTTCTGATAACGGAAAGACATGGCAAAATATGGGACTTAGAGACTCTCATCACATTGGTCGAATTTTAATAAACCCTAACAATCCAAATGAAGTTGTAGTTGGTGCTACCGGTCATTTATATTCTCCAAATCAAGAGCGAGGTATTTATAAAACTACAGATGGCGGAAAAACGTGGTCTCAAAAATTATTTGTTGACGACATGAGCGGCATTATAGATGTACAGCGCGACCCAAATAATTACAATCTTATGTTCGCGTCGTCTTGGACAAAAGATCGTAAAGCATGGAATTTCGACGGAAGTGGTAATAATTCTGCGATTTACAAAAGTACCAATGGTGGAGATACTTGGGCAAAAGTTTCTGTCGAAAAAAGTGGTTTCCCAACAGGTAAAGGTGTAGGCCGAATTGGTCTAGCAGTTTTTGATAATGACATTATTTATGCTATTCATGATAGTCAATTTCGACGCGCTTCCGAAGACAAAAAAGAGACTCCTAATAGTTTAACTAAGGAAGATTTCAAAACCATGTCTACCGAAACATTTTTAACATTAGATAATAAAAAGCTAAACGCGTACTTAAAAAGAAACGGTTTCCAAGAAAAGTATAGAGCAGACAATGTTAAACACATGGTTCGTAGTGGAAATGTGAAACCTATTGACCTTGCAAAATATTTGGAAAACGCCAATTCATTATTGTTTGACACCCCTGTTATTGGAACAGAAGTGTATAAAAGTACCGATGGGGGAATAACTTGGAAGAAAACCCATGATGGTTACCTAGATGATATTTATTACAGTTATGGCTATTACTTTGGGCATATTTATGTGGCGCCAAATGACGCGAACAATATCTACATTTACGGCGTACCTATTGTAAAATCTAAAGACGGAGGAAAAACGTTCAAATCTATTAGTGCTGAAAACGTTCATGCAGATCACCACGCACTTTGGATTAATCCTAAAAACCCTAATCACCTCATTAATGGTAATGATGGTGGGGTAAATATCACCTATGATGATGGTGAGAACTGGATTAAAAATAATTCACCCTCTGTAGGGCAATTTTATGCAATTAATGTTGACAACGCAAAGCCTTATAACGTGTATGGCGGACTTCAAGATAATGGGGTTTGGGTTGGTGCTAATAATGCCCGAGAAAATAAAAGATGGCATCAAAGCGGACAGTATCCTTGGGAAAGTATAATGGGAGGTGATGGTATGCAAATTCAAATAGATAATAGAGATCACAATGTTGTGTACACTGGTTTTCAATTTGGAAATTATTTTAGATTAAACCTAGAAACTGATGAACAGAGCTACATACAACCGAAACATGAACTGGGAGAAAATCCATATCGTTTTAATTGGCAAACACCTATATTATTGTCTCCCCATAATCAAGACATTCTTTATTTAGGAGGGAATAAACTCATGCGTTCTATGAATCAAGGTTCAGACTGGACAGCAATAAGTGATGATTTAACTAATGGAGGAAAAAAAGGGAACGTTGCCTATGGTACTTTAACAACACTAAGCGAATCTCCTTTTCAATTTGGTTTAATTTATACAGGAAGTGACGATGGCCTGGTCTATATTAGCAAAGATGCTGGAGGAAGCTGGGAAAACATTTCTAGTACATTACCTAAAGATCTTTGGGTGAGTCGTGTTGTCGCTTCTGAACATAAAAAAGAACGTGTTTATGTTACACTTAATGGCTATCGCTGGGACGATTTTAAAGTTTATACTTATATGAGCGATGACTATGGAAAAACATGGAAAGACGTTAGTTCAAACATTCCTGCTTCTCCTGTTAATGTTATAAGGGAGGATTCTGAAAATGAAAACATTTTATACCTAGGAACAGATAATGGTGCTTATGTCTCTTTTAATCAGGGACAACACTGGGAAGCGTTTAGTAACGGACTTCCAAACGTTGCTGTGCACGATATTGTAGTACAACCCGATGCAAAACATTTGCTAATAGGAACCCATGGAAGAAGTATTTACAAAGTTGATATTGCTCCTCTTCAACAAATGGACACTAAAATGATGTCTCAACCAATCACGCTGTTTAAGGTTAATGACACTAGGTATTCATCACGATGGGGAGATTCATTTAGTCAATGGTCTAGCCCTTTTGAACCGGAAATAGAAATATCGTTCTTTTCTAATGTTTCAGGAGAAAAAACAATGAAAGTACTTTCAGAAAAAGGTGCAGTATTAAACGAAATAAAAATGACAGCAGATAAAGGGTTTAACTATACTAGTTACGACTTGTCTCTCAATCAAAAAGGTCGAAAAGCACTTCTAAAAGAAAATTCTGGAATCATAATAAATAAAGCAAAAAATGGTAAGTATTACCTTCCAAAAGGGCTATACACCATTCAAGTTGACGGCGAAAAAACAAGATTCGAAATAAAATAAAGCTTGGGCTTAGGAGTTATACTAGAAACTCTAACAGAAATATATGAATACATCAAGATTAATTTGTGCCTTGGTATTTCTTTTAGTCTTTTCATGTAGTGAAGACCAAGATGACACCGCACAAGTTACTGGCCCAAACCTCATCATTAAACTAGAATTTAACCCTAATCAAGAACGCTTAGGTAATCTTGGTCAACCAGTATCTGTAGCAGATGGCAATGCGGCACAATCACCTACAATTAATAGAATGAGTGCTAATTATATTGAGTTTGCTCCTTTAGCAACAACCGCATTAGGAACTGGCGAAATTATTTTTGAAGGTAATGAAACAAATGCCGGAGGTGATCAAGCCATTGATTTTCAAAATGCCGTTTTTGCTGGTCATAATGAAACATTTCTAACCCTTCCATTAAGTACTGTTTCTGCAGGAAATTATAAATGGGTAAGGGTGTCTTTAGCCTACCAAGAAGGCACTATCAATGTCTTAGTAGACAATCAAGATATTTCTGGAACATTAGCAAGTTTTGTAGGATACAATTCATACATCACATCATTTGATCTCAATGGAAATACTATCGCTGTAAATGAAAATAAAGCTCAAGGGTTTTGGGTCTTTGAAGCCTTAGGGTTTACCTCGCAAGGTCAAGCTCCAGAAGGCGCAACAACAGTACCTAATCCTTTGTTTAATTCATCTCCAATACCACAAGGATCTTGTGTAGTTACAGGTGAATTTCAAAATGGATTAAGCATTTCTGGAGCAGAAACCGAAGATGTTGTAGTAACACTATCATTCTCTATAAACAATAGTTTTGAATGGATTGAAGTAAATTCAGACGGAAAATACGAACCCCAAGCTGGAGAACAGGTAGTAGATATGGGACTAAGAGGATTAATCCCTAGTATTTCAAATTAAGCCCATTATTAAAACTCCAAAACAACATCTAAGTAGATTATAGACACGTTTTAAAATAATTGACATTTCTTTTGCAGTTTTTTGACATTTATTAAATCACACCTACTTAGTTTTACACGGAACAAATTATCACTTTTAAAAAAAAATTAAAATACTACAACACTAATACATTTATATAACTAATATTTGCAACCTAACTATAATAAATTATGCTAAAGTCCGCCTTTCTACTCCTAGCATTATTTCTCTCTTCTATTGCCTTTGCGCAAGATGAGACAAGTAATGATCTTAAAATATTTCTTGATTGTAACGTCTGTGACAACACCTATATGAGGCAAAATCTAGGTAACGTACAATTTGTGAGAGACCAAGGCCTTAGCGATGTTCATTTGTTCTTTGTTACTCAAAGAAATGGTAGTGGAGGACGTTCCTACGAAATCGATTTTATTGGAAAAAACGAGTTTGAAGACATCAACTACAAATTAGAATTTTCAACAGATTCTAATATGACAAGAGATGATGAAAGAAAACGTACTTTAGAATATATCAAACTTGGTTTAGTACGATTTTGGATCGCCAATGGTACCATGACAAACGTCACAGTATCTGTTCCTAGCCCAGAAACCGAAACCGACAGTAAACCAGAAAAAGACCCATGGAATTACTGGGTGTTTCGTATTGGAGCAGGCGGTTATTTTAACGGACAAGAATCTAATAAATCCAGTAATTTAAACGTTAATGTCTCTGCCAGACGTGTGACAGAGAAAAATAAATTCTCTCTCAGACTTAATTTTGGTGAAAACAAATCAACTTTTACTTTTGATGGCGACGATATTGTAGCCATAAATAATAACAAATCTTTAAATGTAAGTGATGTTTTAAGCATCAATGATCACTGGTCTTATGGGTTCTTCGGAAATATTGGAACATCCACCTATAGCAACTACGAGTTGTTTTGGAGATTTAGACCTGCCATTGAGTACAACTTTTTTAACTATGCCGAATCGGCCAAAAAACAACTCATATTATCGTATAGAAATGGCCTTGTTTTCAACGACTATATTGAACGCTCTATTTTTGGTGAGGAAAAGGAACTTTTATTCGAACACTCTGTTCTTTTAGGCGGAAGTATTCGTCAGGAATGGGGAAATATTAATGGTGAAGCCTCTTTCAGTCAATACTTACATGATACCGATTTACATTCCTTTGGGTTTTATTTAGGCGCCAATGTTCGAGTTTTTAAAGGGTTTAATTTCAATGTTGGTGGTAACTATAGAATTACACGAAACCAGATTAACCTTCCTGCTGGAGATGTGTCGCTTGAAGAATTATTACTACAACAACAACAACTTCAGTCGGGTTATAACTACTGGGTTAACATAGGTTTTAGCTATCAATTTGGATCTATATACAACTCTATTGTGAACCCTAGATTTAACTTTTAATTAAACCCATTCTAAATAACTAAAATAGAAGCTAAAATTTGTAGCGCATACCTATGAACCTTATCTTTGTAGTACAAATAATTAACTACAATTATAATGAGCGGAATTTTAAATTCGTCGATAGGAAGAAAGTTTGCTATGGCACTTTCAGCACTCTTCCTAATGATTTTCTTACTTCAACATTTTGCAATTAATATTCTTTCTGTCTTTAGTCCAGATACTTTTAACGATGTTTCTCACTTTATGGGCACGTTTTGGGTCATTCAATATGTATTGCAGCCTGTATTAATTCTTGGTGTAATTTTCCATTTCGTTATGGGTTTTGCATTAGAACTTAAAAACAAAAAGGCTAGAAACATCAGCTATGCAAAAAATAATGGTGCTGCAAATTCTTCATGGATGAGTAGAAATATGATCTGGAGTGGATTGGCAATATTGGCTTTTATTGGATTGCACTTTTACGATTTTTGGTTTCCAGAAATCAACACAAAATTCATTCAAGGCGATATGTCTGGCCTAATCAATCCAGATGTTGCCGATAGTGGGTTTAGATATTACGAAGAATTACAACATAAATTTCACAGTCATGTAAGAACTATTCTATATGTTATTGCTTTTGTGTTTTTAGCGCTACACCTTTTACATGGTTTTAGCTCTGCGTTTCAATCGGTTGGAGCAAATAATAAATATACTAAAGGACTAAAAGGTTTTGGAAAAGCATACGCTATTCTAATCCCACTAGGCTTTGTTTTTATTGCGCTTTATCATCATCTTAAATATGTATTATCATAATTATGGCTTTAGATTCTAAAATACCTAAAGGTCCTATTGCAGACAAATGGACTAACTATAAAAATCACATCGACCTTGTAAATCCTGCAAATAAACGTAACATTGATGTTATTGTCGTTGGAACAGGTTTAGCTGGTGGATCTGCAGCCGCAACTTTAGCAGAACTTGGTTATAATGTAAAAGCATTTTGCTTTCAAGATTCTCCGAGACGCGCGCACTCGATTGCCGCTCAAGGTGGTATTAATGCCGCAAAAAATTACCAAGGTGATGGAGACTCCACTTACAGGTTGTTTTACGATACTGTTAAAGGAGGTGATTATAGATCAAGAGAAGCTAACGTTTATCGTTTAGCAGAAGTTTCGGCAAATATTATTGACCAATGTGTTGCTCAAGGCGTTCCTTTTGCACGCGAATATGGTGGTTTATTAGATAATCGTTCATTTGGTGGAGTATTAGTCTCAAGAACATTTTACGCTGCTGGACAAACAGGACAGCAATTGTTACTTGGTGCCTATTCAGCAATGAATCGCCAAATTGGTCGTGGTAAAATCAAAATGTATAACCGTCACGAAATGCTTGATGTTGTTGTTGTAGATGGAAAAGCTCGTGGTATTATAACGCGTAACTTAATTACAGGTGAAATTGAAAGACATTCGGCGCATGCAGTTGTTTTAGGAACTGGTGGTTATGGTAATGTATTTTTCCTATCAACAAATGCTATGGGAAGCAATGTAACAGCTGCTTGGAAAGCCCACAAACGTGGTGCTTACTTTGCAAATCCTTGTTATACTCAAATTCACCCAACATGTATTCCTGTTTCTGGAGATCATCAATCTAAACTAACCTTGATGTCTGAGTCTTTAAGAAATGATGGACGTATTTGGGTTCCTAAGAAAAAAGAAGATGTTGAAGCTATTAAAGCCGGAACATTAAAACCAAAGGATCTAGCTGAAGACGATCGTGATTACTACTTAGAACGTCGTTATCCTGCTTTTGGTAATTTAGTGCCTCGTGATGTAGCCTCTCGTGCGGCTAAAGAACGTTGTGATGCTGGTTATGGTGTAAATGCAACCGGTGAAGCCGTATTTTTAGATTTCGCTTCTGCAATTGAACGTTACGGGAAAGAACAAGCTCACGTTAAAGGTTTAGACGAGAATGATGCGGCTCTAGTAAAGTCTTTAGGGCAAGAAGTTGTTAAAAACAAATACGGAAACCTATTTCAAATGTATGAGAAGATCGTAGATCAAGATCCATACAATACACCAATGATGATTTATCCTGCAGTTCACTATACTATGGGAGGCGTTTGGGTAGACTATAATTTAATGACTACAGTTCCTGGACTCTATTGTATTGGAGAAGCGAACTTTTCTGATCATGGAGCTAACCGCTTAGGCGCTTCTGCCTTAATGCAAGGTTTAGCAGATGGCTATTTTGTGTTACCATATACTATAGGAGATTATTTATCTGATGATATTCGTACTGGTCCTATTTCAACAGATACGAAAGAATTTGAAGATGCCGAAAAAGAAGTTAAAGACAAACTAAATTTCTTTGTCACGAACGAAGGACAACATTCTGTAGATTATTTCCATAAGAAATTAGGTAAAATCATGTGGAATAAAGTTGGTATGTCTCGTAATGTGAAAGGTTTAACTGAAGCGATTTCGGAAATAAAAGAATTACGTGAGCAATTCTGGAAAGAAGTTAAAGTGCCCGGAACAAATGATGAGTATAATGAAGAACTAGCTAAAGCTGGTCGTGTTGCAGATTTCTTAGAACTAGGAGAATTATTCGCTAAAGACGCACTTAACAGGGAAGAATCTTGTGGAGGACACTTTAGAGAAGATTCAGTAGAACTGGATGGAGAACAAAAAGGTGAAGCAAAACGTGATGACGATAACTTTGCATATGTAGCAGCATGGGAATATAAGGGAGAACCTAGCGATGCCGTTTTACATAAGGAAGAATTAGAATTTAAAGATATTGAACTAAAGCAAAGAAGTTATAAATAAAAAAAGTACCAACTAACTATGAATACTTTAACACTTAAATTAAAGAAGGTTGATCCAGTTAAATATGCGATTATTGCAACATTAACCTATCTAGCAATTATGCTAATACTAATTGTCCCTATAATGTTAATTGGTTCAGCAGTTGGCGCGTCTCAAGATTTAGCAGGAGGCTTTGCCATGTTAGGTGGTGGTCTTTTTGCTATTGTATTTGGTTTAATTTTTTATGGCATTATTATATTTATTGTAACGTTAGTAGCTGCATTAGTTTTAAATTTCATTCTAAAGAAAACTGGAGGTTTACCAATGGACTTCGAAAAAAATGGATTGGATGTTGGTCAAATAGGGCAAGACTTTTTAAACGAAAAAAATTAGAAAATAAATTCATTATCATATGAATCTTACACTTAAAATATGGCGTCAAAAAAACGCTAACGATAAAGGAAAAATGGTAGACTATAAGGTCAATGATATTTCTCCTGATATGTCTTTCCTTGAAATGTTAGATGTTTTAAATGAACAATTAATAAATAAAGATGAAGAACCTATTGCCTTTGATCATGACTGTCGTGAAGGTATTTGCGGTATGTGTTCTTTATATATCAATGGAGAAGCTCATGGTCCAGATCGTGGCATAACAACCTGTCAGTTACATA
Organism: uncultured Psychroserpens sp.; assembly: GCF_947492715.1. GTDB lineage: Bacteria > Bacteroidota > Bacteroidia > Flavobacteriales > Flavobacteriaceae > Psychroserpens. The sequence continues at coordinate 1,301,483 of NZ_CANLNS010000001.1, read as the reverse complement.
TGCGTATGTTTAAAGATGGTGACACTATTTATATAGAGCCATTTAGAGCAGCCGCTTTCCCTGTAATTAAAGATTTAATCGTAGATAGAAGTGCTTTTGATCGTATTCAGCATGCAGGAGGGTTTATCTCTGTAAATACTTCAGGAAATACAATAGATGCTAATGCTATTCCAATTAATAAACATGATGCAGACGATGCCTTTAGTGCAGCAACTTGTATTGGTTGTGGCGCTTGTGTGGCTTCGTGCAAAAACTCTAGCGCAATGTTATTTGTTGGAGCTAAAGTATCGCAATTCGCATTGCTACCTCAAGGACAAGTAGAAGCCACAGATCGTGTCTTGAACATGGTGAAACAAATGGATGAAGAAGGCTTTGGAAATTGTACAAATACTGGCGCATGTGAAGTAGAATGTCCTAAAGGGATTTCTTTAGAAAACATCGCTCGTATGAACCAAGAATATTTAAAGGCCTCACTTAAAGGATAAACTAACCAACCATATTCTAAATATATTTTAACCCAAGTTGTAATGACTTGGGTTTTTTGTTTTGTAACGCACGTCGATTTCAATCGTCTTTTATACAGAACTAAACCAGCATCCATCAAAAAATGAAACGACTAATCATCTTATTTGTTATCGCAATATTCTTCTATTCTTGTTCAAAAGATTCTGATAATACTATTGACTATACCATATCGCCAATAACTAAAAATGGTGAGGAACTTCTAAAAGTTAAAATGGCCTTTAAGGTTAAAAGTAACGAAACATCAACTTTGCTTTTTCAAGATACAGCTTGGGGACAAGACAGTTTACATAATGTTATAAGAGATATTAAAGTCCTTTCAGAACAAAGTAGTATCCATTCAAATAGAGATAGTGGATGGTATCAAATAACCCATCCTAAAGACATAAAACACGTTGAGCTAGAATACACTATAAAGCAAGATAGCGAAGGTGAATTAACCACATGGGATACGTATAGACCAATCATTCAATCTGACTATTTCCACCTGTTTTCCCACAATTTCCTAATGCTTCCTAAAGCCATCATAGACGCCTCAAACAACAACTTTAATGTTGTTATTAAATGGGAAAATTTTCCAGAAGATTATGCCATTGTAAATAGCTTTGGAAGTAATGAACGTGTTCAACACATAGAACATATTTCAGAAGAAAAATTCCATACCGCAATTTTCACTGGAGGTGACTTTCGAATCTATGATATAAATATAAAAGGTAATAATGTCGCTTTTGCTATTAGAGGAGATTGGAAGGTTTTTCAAGACTCAACAATGGTAAATATTTTGAAAAAAACGATTGTTAAACAGCGTGATTTCTGGCAAGATCATACCCAAGACTATTTTGCTGTTACCTTAATCCCAACAATTCAAGAAAGAGGAAGTAGTTTTCAAGGCTCCGGACTAACCAATTCATTTGCCACTAATGCATCTAACAATGAGTACCTAGAAACGCAAGGCCTAGTCTATTTATTTAATCACGAATTACAACATAACTGGACAGGACATATTATTAAAAATGATAATGAAGAAGAACAATACTGGTTTAGTGAAGGGTTTACAGATTATTACACTATTAAAAATATTGCAAAAGGGAACATATTTAATCTAGACGAAAGCTATTTCATAAATGAGTTTAACAACTTTATTAAATCACTTTATACGTCTCCTGTTAAAGACGTTCCAAATAGTGAAATGACTTACGAAAATTTCTGGAGTGGTAAAGAAGGAATGCAAAAGTTACCCTATCGTCGCGGCGCTATTCTAGCCTTTTATTTAGATCAAAAAATAAAGCAAGACAGTAAAGGTAAATATTGTTTAGATAACGTTTTATTAGATTTTAAAAATGATGCCCTTAAAAACAAACAGAAAATCACACACGCCTATTTCATTCAAACCGTAAACAACTATGTCAACGACGATTTTAAACCTTTTTTTGACGCACATATTGAAAACGGACAACTCTATAATTTAGAACACATATTCAAGAGTTTTGGTTTTGAATATACTCCAACGTCAGAAGTCTTTGATCTAGGTTTTATCTTTTCTGAAGACAAGAAAAGTATTGTTTCAATAGACGAAAATTCTGCAGCATATAAGGTTGGATTGCGCGCTGGAGACCGAATAATTAGCAGAAGCTATTACCTTGATTCTATTGAGCACGAAGCCGAATTTACTGTTGTAAGAAACGGAAACGAAATAGCATTCGCTTATTTACCTGTGCGTAATGCTAAAATCCCTCTATTAAAAAATAACCAACATAATAAAAACCTTTTAAACCTATAAAAGCCTAATTATTCGTTCAAAAACTCAAGTATAATCATGGGTTTTTTTGTTTCTTTATACCTCAAATTAAAATATGAGCAATCCCATATCATTCTATAAATCTGAGTTATCAAAGAACCAAAATGAAGTAACGTCTTTACAGAAACGTATACTATTACTTAGTACTTTACGTCTTATTACCTTTCTTCTTACAGCAAGCGCCATTTATATCGCATTTCCAAACTGGCAAATGGCCACAGCTTTTGGAGTTATTGGATTAACAGTTTTTATCGTCTTCCTTTCGAGGTATACCGATACAAAAGCAAAACGCAAACTTCATAAGGCACTTGTACATATTAATGAAGAAGAATTAAAAATTGCTTCGGGAGCGTATTACCATAGAGATCCAGGTGTACAATTTCAAGATCCAAAACACTATTACAGTTTAGATATTGACCTCTTTGGGAAAGGTTCTTTTTTTCAATATATAAATAGAACCATTTCAACTGAAGGGAAAACCCAATTGGCCAATGCATTAAAGGCCAACAATACCAATGCTATCAAACAACGCCAAGAAGCTATTAAAGAATTATCTCATAAAACCGAATGGACTCAACTTTATGCTGCGACAGCAAGTTTAATAACAACCGAAACACCAGCACCAACCATTATCAAATGGTTAAAAAATCACAAGAGTTATATTCCAAAACATATGAAATGGGTGCCTTGGGCTTTCGCCATAGTTTCTATAACATTGTTGGTTTTAGCCATTTTCGAGATTCTTAATATAGGTGTTTTCGGTTACTGGATTTTCGCAGGTTTAGGGCTAACAGGTATCTATTTAAAAAGCATCAATACATTAGCTTCTAATTCAGATAAAACAAAGGATACGTTTAAGCAATACGCATCGCTTTTAAATCAAATTGAAAATGAAAATTTTAGTTCAACATTTCTTCAGGAAAAACAAAAGAAAATTCAATCTGAAGGCAAGAAAGCATCAACCATTTTTTCTGAATTCTCAAAACATTTAGACGCATTAGACAATAGAAATAATCTCATTTCTGCCCTCTTCGGAAATGGTTATCTTTTATCTGATATTAAAAATGCATTTAAAGTTGAACAATGGATTTCTAATTATGCACATAAGGTTGAAGATTGGTTTGAAGTAGTTTCGTTTTTTGATGCTTATAACAGCTTAGGCATTTATGCCTTTAACCATCAAGACTATACCTATCCTGAAATCTCAATAGATCATTCTGTAATTCAGGCAGAAAATTTAGGCCATCCGTTATTAGATAAAACAAAACGTGTTACGAGTAATGTTGCTATTAAAAATCAAGAGTTTTTTATAGTTACTGGGGCAAATATGGCTGGCAAAAGCACCTTTTTAAGAACCATCTCCTTACACATTGTTATGGCTAATACAGGCTTACCTGTTTGTGCAACTTCTAGTACCTACGCACCAGTAAAGCTCATTACAAGTATGCGTACCAGTGATTCTTTAACAGATGATAGTAGTTATTTCTTTTCAGAATTAACACGTTTAAAATTTATTGTTGATGAAATTGAAAAAGAACCTCACTTTATTATTCTTGACGAAATTTTAAAAGGCACTAATAGTACAGACAAAGCTATAGGTTCGCGAAAATTTGTGGAGAAATTAGTGGCAGGCAGTGCAACAGGTATTATTGCAACACACGATTTGAGTCTTTGTGACATTTCAGAAGAACTCAACGAAGTTAAAAACTATTATTTTGATGCCGAAATCGTCAATGATGAACTCTATTTTGATTACAAACTAAAAACAGGTGTTTGTCAAAATATGAATGCTAGCTTTCTTTTAAAGAAAATGGAAATTGTAGATTAATTTTTACTAGACCTTAGAAATTAGTACTTACTACAACAAACCTTATAAACAAAAAACCCATTCTCAATGAGAATGGGTTTTATATTATTGGGTAAAATTCAGTTTAAGCTTCAAACGGCTCAATAGAAACAAAAGATTTACCATCTTTCTTCTTTGTGAATTTTACAACACCATCAACTTTAGCATGTAAAGTGTGGTCTTTTCCTCCATACACATTTTCACCTGGGTGATGTGTATTACCTCTTTGTCTTACGATAATGTTTCCTGCAATTGCAGCTTGTCCACCAAATATCTTAACACCTAAGCGTTTCGATTCTGATTCTCTACCGTTTTTAGAACTACCTACTCCTTTTTTATGAGCCATTGTCTTAAGGTTTTATATTGTTATACTTAAGTGGAATGCCTTAGGCTTTACCACCATCTAATTCATCTTGCCATTTCTTCAATTCATCCCACTTCCCATCAGCAGCTAATTTAGCTTGCTCTGGCCAAGTATCTGTCACGTGGTTTCCACGAACATCTGCAATGATTTCAGAAATTTTTGCTGGTTTTGCTTTTGCTAAATCAGCAAAAGTTACAATTCCTGCTTCAACTAAAGTTGATGCAATCTTTGGTCCAATACCTTCGATTTTCTTTAAATCGTCTGCCTTTCCAGTTGCTTTTTTAGGAGCAGCTTTTTTAGCTTCTGCCTTTGGAGCAGTAGCCTTTTTTGGTTCGGCTTCTTTAGTTTCTTTCTTCGGAGCAGCTTTCTTAGCTGGCTTAGCTCCTGAAGAAACGATAGATTCGATTACGATTTCAGATAAAGATTGTCTGTGTCCATTTTTTACACGGTAACCTTTTCTTCTTTTCTTTTTGAAAACTATCACTTTATCACCTTTAAGGTGCTTTAAGACTTTAGCACTTACTTGTGCTCCGTCTATAGCTGGGGCGCCTAAAGTTACATTGTTACCATCTCCAATTAAAAGAACGTTATCGAAAGAAACTTTCTTACCTTCTTCTGTTGCTAAACGGTTAACAAAAACTTTTTGGTCTTTTTCAACTTTAAATTGATGCCCTGCTATCTCTACAATTGCGTACATAGCGTAACGTTTTTATTAATTAATTTGTTCAAAAAATGAGTGCAAATATACGCCTAAATTATTAATCTACAAACGTTTTAAGGATTTTGAGGGATATTATAACTTTTTTTGAAGACTTGCATAAACGCAAGAGATAAAACAACCGTAGAAGCTAAACCTTCAATAAGAATAATAAAAACAAGGATTCCTGCTCCTGTTCCATAGCTTGTAAACCACTCACCTAATATTTTTTCGGTAAATGCTGGGTCGAGATGAAACATATAAACAGACATAAAAGCTGTAAATAAAAACGTGGCCATAAATCCTGTTATTAAGGCTGTTTTTATGCCATTGATATAAGAGAAATTACCGCCAGACCTCAGCTTGTAGTTTTTTATTGCAAAATAAATTCCCGCACACATAACTACTCCATTGAGTAGACGTAACCAAGGGTTTTCATGCAAGTCAAACAATTTTAATATTAGAAAATAAGCGATTAAACTTATGGTAATAAACAGTCCGTATTTTAATGCAACCGAAAATGAAGTATTCATAACTGTCTGGTTTTTAAATCGAAAGATTACTAAAGTTCGTGAAAAATTTGATCAAAATTGCCATTTTTAAGATTTTTTTAGTCCTAAAACCTCGAAAAAAGCGATGCTATTCGCTATTTTTGTGAGAAATATGTAACATTTTATAAAAATGGTACACTTATGACACATGTTGAAAAATTTAAAACAAACTCACAATTAATTTAAAACGAACTCACAATGAAAAAATGCCTATTATTTTTAGCTTCTTTGATGCTTGTTGGCTTTTCTGCCAACGCTCAAAAAGTTGAATTTGAAGAATTTGACTTAGATAATGGACTTCACGTTATCTTACATCAAGACAATACTGCTCCTGTGGTTACGATTGGTGTAATGTATGATGTTGGAGGAAAAGATTTAGGAGGAAAGCCTGAAGCACCTCGTACAGGATTTGCTCACTTTTTTGAACACCTACTATTTGAAGGAACAAAAAATATCGACAGAGGAGAATGGTTTACAATCGTTTCTTCTAATGGAGGAAGCAATAATGCAAACACCTCACTTGATAGAACATATTATTATGAAGTATTCCCTTCAAACAATTTAGAATTAGGACTTTGGATGGAATCAGAACGTATGTTACATCCTGTAATTGACCAAGTTGGTGTAGATACGCAAAATGAAGTTGTAAAAGAGGAAAAACGTTTACGTTATGATAACTCTCCTTATGGACAGTTTTTATTTGCTGTTAGCGAAAACCTATTTAAAGTACACCCATATAAAAACAAGAACATTGGTGAAATGGCCGATTTGGACGCTTCTACCTTAGAGGAGTTTCAAAACTATTTCAAAAAATGGTATGGGCCTAATAATGCAGCATTAGTTGTTGCTGGTGATATAGATTCTGACGAAGCTAAAAAATTAATCAAAAAATACTTCAAAGATATTCCAAGAGGAACAGACCCAGTTAGAGCATTCCCTAAAGAAGAACCAATTACAGAAACAATTGAAGCAAAGTTCTATGACCCAAATATTCAAATTCCTGGTATCATCGCAGCTTACAGAACACCTGGTTTTAAAAGCAGAGATGCTTATGTATTGAGCATGGTTTCTGCATATTTGAGTGATGGAAAAACCTCAAAATTATATAAGAAAATAGTAGACGAGAAAAAAATGGCGCTTCAAGTTGGTGCTATCAACATTGACCAAATGGATTACAGCATCTATGCTGTATATGGACTTCCACTTGGAGACACATCTCTAGACACTTTACTTACTGAAATAGACGAGGAAATAGCAAAAATGCAAAACGAATTGATTTCTGAAAAAGACTTCCAAAAACTTCAGAATAAATTTGAAAACAGATTTGTAAATTCTAATTCTAGTATTCAAGGTATTGCCAATTCTCTAGTAAGATATTACATGCTATATGACGACATCAATCTTATCAACAACCAAATTGATATTTATAGATCAATTACGAGACAAGAAATTCAAGATGTTGTAAAAAAATACTTGAACCCTAACCAACGTGTTGAGTTAGAATACTTACCAAAAGAGAAAACTGACAACTAAAAAATAAGATGAAAATGAAATTTAAAATATCAATATTTATAGTCGCATTTTTAATGTCTGTTGGTGTATTTGCACAAGTTGACAGATCTAAAATGCCAGAGCCAGGACCTGCTCCAAAAATTTCTTTGGACAAACCTGAAGAATTCAAATTAAAAAATGGACTAACAGTTTTAGTTGTTGAAAACCATAAATTACCTCGAGTTTCTTATTCTTTAACCATAGATAATAAACCAATGACTGTTGGAGATAAAGCAGGTGTTGAAAGTTTAATTGGCGCCATGATGGGGAATGGGACAACTAACATCTCTAAAGATGAATTTAACGAAGAAGTTGATTTCTTAGGAGCAAGTATTAATTTTGGTTTTAGTGGTGCTTTTGCAAGGTCATTATCTAAGTATTCTGATCGAATTTTAGAATTAATGGCAGATGCAGCTATCAATCCATTATTAACCGAAGAAGAGTTCGAAAAAGAGAAGGAAAAACTTATCGAAGGATTAAAAACTAGTGAAAAAAGTGTTGATGCCGTTGCAAATCGTGTTGGTGGTGCACTTTCTTATGGTAAAAAACACCCTTATGGAGAGTTTACTACAAAAGAAACAGCGGGTAATGTTACTTTTGGTGATGTTGCGTCATTCTATGAACAGTACTTTAATCCAAATAACGCCTATCTAGTTGTTGTTGGTGATGTTGATTACGACACTGTAAAAAAACAAATTACTGAGCACTTCGGAAAGTGGAAAAAATCAGTAGACATTGCTTATAATGTTCCTGAAGAAGCGCCTAATGCCCAATACACACAAATCAACTTTGTTGATATGCCAAACGCTGTACAATCTAATATTTCATTAACAAACAATGTTGATTTAGAAATGAAGGATGACGATTATCATTCAACACTAATCGCAAATAAAATTTTAGGTGGTGGATTTAACAGTTACCTCAACATGAATCTTCGTGAAGAACATGGTTATACTTATGGTGCACGTTCTAGTGTTGGTGTGGACGAGTACGCATCTCGTTTTACAGCAGGTGCTGCAGTTAGAAATATGGTAACAGATAGTGCTGTTGTACAAACTTTAAAAGAGATTAATCGTATAAAAACCGAACCTGTAGCTCAAGATGCTCTTAAAAACGCAAAGGCTAAATATGTTGGTGACTTTGTATTGGCTCTAGAAAATCCACAAACCATTGCACGTTATGCTTTAAACATTAAATTGAATGATCTTCCTGAAGATTTCTATACAACATACTTGCAAAAAATAAACGCTGTTACTGCAGATGATGTAAACCGTGTAGCTAACAAATATTTTAAAACTGAAAATGCTCGTTTTATCGTTGTTGGAAAAGGAAGTGAAGTTTTAGAAAACCTTGAAAAAACAGGAATTCCTATTAAATATTATGACGCTTATGCCAATGCCGTTGATAAACCAAACTACGATGTTGAGATGCCTGAAGGCATGAATGCTAATACTGTTTTAGCTAATTACATTGAAGCTATTGGTGGTAAAGAAAAGGTTGGTAGAATCACATCTGTAGTCTTAAAATATGAAGCAACTGCAATGGGAGCAACTGTTTTAGTTGAAGAAAAAAGAACTGCCGATAAATTTGCGACAGTAACGTCTATGAATGGAGCTCCTATGATGTCTGTAGTTGCAAAAGACACTGAAATGTACATGAAGCAAGGCGGACAAAAAATACCAATGCCTCAAGCCATGTTAGATGATTTAAAGCCATCTATAGGTGTATTCCCTGAGCTAGGATTTATGGCTTCAGGAAAAGCAAAACTTTCTGGTATTGAAAAAGTAAATGGAAAAGATGCTTATAAAGTAGAAATCCCTGGAAGTTCTGTTTCAATCACATCGTTTTATGATGTAGAATCTGGACTGAAAGTTAAAGAGGTTTCTGTCATCAATTTCCAAGGACAAACACAAAATCAAGAAGCTGAATTTTCAAACTACAAAGAAGTTGAAGGTATCAAATTCCCTCACACAAAACGTGGAGCTTTAGGTCCACAAGTAGTTGAGTCTACTCTCGTTGAAGCAATTCTAAATACAGGAGTTACAGATGCAGATTTTGAAGATTAAATCTTAGATACTAATTGAAAAAACTCGAAGTCCCATAGGCTTCGGGTTTTTTTATGCCTTTTTTTTATTTGCCAAATAAACACCAAGTAAGATAATAGTACTTGCAATAATTTGCATTATACCAAACGATTCACCATCTAATAATCCCCAAATCAAAGCAACAACTGGCATCAAATAGGTTACCGAAGAGGCGAAAACAGGTGTGGAAATCTGAACCAATGTATTAAACAATACTTTTGCCAAAGCCGTTCCAAAGAGAGATAAAATCACGACATATATCATTGCCGATTTAAAATGCACATTACTATAAGTCTCTTCCGAAAAGAAATCTGTAAAGAGTAAAATAATAATAGCTGGTATAATGATAGCCACATAATTACCAGTGGCAATACTCAATGGTTTTACGTTTTGTAAATATTTTTTAATAATATTCACATTAAGGGCGTACATCACAGTTGAGGCAATTACAAACCCTGCATACAAATAATTTTGATTGGGGTTTAAGTCTGCTCCTTTTAAAATCAAAATGCTGGTACCTATAAAACCAATAATCACGCCTAGCAATTGCCGCTTTGTAAACCCTATCTTAAAGATTGCAAAGCCCAATAAAATGGCATTTAAAGGCACCAAGGAATTTAAAACAGATGTTATAGCACTATCTATTTCGGTTTCAGCAATAGCAAATAAAAACGCTGGAATAAATGAACCTAAAAGTCCTGAGATCACAACCCATTTCCATTCAGATTTTTTAATAGACTTAATACTTTTCAGCCCTACAGCAAACAAAAAGACACCAGTAATAATTGTGCGCAAAGCACCTAATTGAAAAGGTGTTAATCCTAAGAGAGATTTTTTAATTAAAATAAATGAACTTCCCCATATTAACGATAAAATCAGTAGATACAGCCATTTAATGTTAGTGTTTTGCATAGGTTTTCTTAACTAATTCACAAAATTCGTTAATTTTCATGCAAGGAACATCAATATTTATTAAGTTTGTTCGAAATACTATTAAATTTAACTATGAAAACATTAAGAAATATTTTAGCTATCGCATTCATTTCGGCATCAATGATTGCTTGTAAGAGTGAAACGACTCCAGAAGTAAAAACGGTAGAATCTAAAACAGAGATTAATACGAATGCGGCAAAGAAGTTAGATCCAAACGCAACATATGCTAAGGCAGAATTCGGTATTGAAGGAATGACTTGTGCTATGGGTTGCGCAAAAACGATTGAAAAGAAAATAGCAAAGATGGATGGTGTTAAATCTGCGAAAGTAGATTTTGACAAAAAATTGGCTATGGTTGAATATGACGAAGCTATGGTAACTCCTAATACTTTAGAAGAAGCTGTTGCCAGAGCAGGAGGAACTTATAAAGTAAAAGACATGAAAACTGTTGATACGTTCTCTTCTGAAAAAAAGCACGAATGTACTGCAGCAGAAAAAGCCGCTTGTGCTAATAAAAGTGCTAAAGAAAAAATGGCATGTGCAGATGACTGCAAAAAAGGATGTTGTGCAGAAAAGAAAGCATAATTAAACTTATAACATACTTAAAAACCCACTCAATAGAGTGGGTTTTTTGTTATCGTAAAGGGAAACCTTTTGCCGCCCACCAAGGATGAATTTCTATCTCTAAACGACCCGCTTTTACCATAGGATCTGCATTTGCCAAACTATCTGCCATAGTTTGAGTTGGTACATTATAAATAGTAATCCCTCTTATATCTCCATTATCTCCAAACGGACCAGAAATATCAGCATAACCCATATCATACATTTTGCCCAAATGTGCTAAGTGTAATTTTTGTAGGCTATCCGTTTCTCCTTTAGATTGCGATCTATTTTTACCACGTTTTAAGAAGGCGATAAAATATTGTTGCATGACAATAGTATCTTTTGTTTTTTCATCTATATAATCAAAGGTTTGATATCCTTTAGCTTGTAGTTCTTCTTTGAGAGTTTTGATAGATTTCTTTTTACTTACGACGTCTTCTGTAATGTTCTCAGTATCTACTTCAGCCTGTACTGTTTTGTCATTGCAAGACATTAACATTAATGCAACAGCAAAAAATAAAATTCTTGTATTCATAATATTCTAATTTATGATGCCCAATTTTTAAATGGTTTTTTACTTAATTGAGAGTTATAATAACGCGGGTCTCCAGTGACTTCTTTTCCCAGCCATTCAGGCTTTTCAAATGCTTCTTCCTTGTTGTTTAACTCAACCTCTGCAACGATCAGCCCCTCATTATCGCCATGAAATTCATCAACTTCAAAAACATGCTTACCTACAATAATTTCGAATCTTATCTTACTAATTACGCTGTGTTCACAAAGTTTTAATAGTGCTTCAGCATCGGTTCTAGAAATATCTTTTTCCCATTCAAAACGTGATAAGCCGTCACTACTAGACTTACCCTTTACCGTTAAAACCCCTTTGTCATCTTTAAGCCTAACCCTAACCGTACGCTCTGGATGCGTATTTAAAAACCCCTGAACAATATGAGTTTGTTTATCTGCTTGATTTTTAAAGACGTCTGAGCTTACTAAAAATTTACGTTCTATCTCTATCATGAAAAAAGACATTTAATGTCTAAATTTACATGATGTCAAACGATTTACCAATACGAAAGATTATTCATGTTGATATGGACGCCTTTTATGCTTCTGTTGCTCAAATGGACAACCCTGAGTTAAAAGGTAAACCCATTGCCGTTGGAGGAGGCGGTAAGAGAGGTGTAATTAGTGCTGCAAGTTATGAAGCACGTAAGTTTGGTGTTAAAAGTGCCATGTCTGGTAGATTAGCAATTAAACTTTGTCCAGAACTCATTTTTGTTCGAACCGATTTTGCTCGCTATAACGAAATTTCTCAAAAAGTGCGTCAGGTTTTTTATGATTATACAGATTTGGTAGAACCTTTATCTCTTGATGAAGCATATCTAGATGTTACTGAAAATAAAAAAGGTAATCCCAGTGCCTCATTAATTGCACAGGAGATTAGAACACGTATTTATAATGAAGTAGGATTAACAGCTTCGGCAGGTATTTCTATTAATAAATTTATAGCCAAAGTAGCGAGCGATTATAATAAACCTAACGGTCAAAAAACTGTTAATCCCGAAGAAGTGCTTCAGTTTTTAGAAGATCTTGATATTCGTAAATTTTATGGTGTTGGTAAAGTTACGGCGGAGAAAATGTATCAAAAAGGCATTTTTACTGGTAAGGATTTAAAATCGAAATCGTTAGAATACCTCAATGAAAATTTCGGAAAATCTGGTCAGTACTACTATTATGTTGTTCGTGGGATTCATCACAGTGAAGTAAAGCCAAATCGTATTAGAAAATCGCTGGCAGCAGAGCGTACTTTTAATGAGAATTTATCTTCTGAAATTTTTATGCTCGAAAAACTGAATCATATAGCAGAAGAAGTAGCCAAACGTCTCGACAAAAGTAATGTTGCTGGAAAAACGGTAACCCTTAAAATAAAATACAGCGACTTTACACTTCAAACTCGAAGCAAAACTTTACCTTATTTTATAAGTGATAAAAGCATCATTTTGGAAACCGCAAAAGATTTGCTCTATCAAGATAAATTGAAAAACTCCGTAAGATTACTTGGTATTTCTTTATCCAATTTAAATACAGAAACGTCAAAAACAAAAGTGTCTAAGGTAAAAGAAAAGCCTGTTAGTGTTCAATTAAAGTTTGATTTTTAGTACCTATAAATGCTAAATAGTGTTAATATCTGGGTATTAGATAAGATAGTTTTTAAATTGTAAAGTAAAATCAATCCACATGAAATCAACACTAACATTAGCGCTTTGCGTGTTGTTATTTAATTGCAATACCAAACCAGAACAGCCTGAAGTAATTTCCTCTGAAAAAGAAGACGCCTTTGATATAGCATATAAAGAAGGTGCTGTGACACCCTTTGCTCCAGAGATTTTTTCTCAGTTTATCAACGTACGTGATTTCACAGTTAATTCCGAAGAAGATGAGGCTTATTTCACCTTGTTAAGTCCGGCTAGGGAACTCTCGGTTATTATGTATATTCAGAAAGAAGATGCTATTTGGAGTAGTCCTAAAATAGCAGATTTTTCTGGTAGATATACCGATCTCGAACCCTTTTTATCGCCCGACGGCTTAAGACTTTATTTTGCCTCTAACAGACCTGTGTCAAAAGATAGTACTAATGTTAAGGATTTTGACATTTGGTATGTTGAGCGTGATAAAGTTGATGCCAAATGGTCGCAACCAATTAATGCAGGAACTCCAGTAAATTCCTCTTTTGATGAGTTTTATCCATCTGTTGCCTCGAATAAAAATCTCTATTTCACTGCGATTAAAGAAAATATGAATGGGCAAGACGACATTTTTATGAGCACATGGAATGGCACTACCTACGAAACACCAGTTGCTCTAAGTGCTGGTGTAAATACTGAAGGCGCCGAATTTAATGCCTTTGTTGCTCCAGATGAGTCTTTTATTTTATTTAGTGGCTGGCGCAGACCAGATGGTATTGGTAGTGGAGATTTGTATATAAGTAAACGTGTAAATGGTGAATGGCAAACGGCTACGAACCTTGGTGAAACAATTAATTCTAAACAAACTGACTATTGCCCTTTTGTAAACCTAGAAACTGAAACATTGTATTTTACAAGTAGAAGAACTCATGTTGAAAAAAAGGATTCTGGATATACAGATACAGATGAACTTTTAAAACAAATCAACAGATACGATAATGGTGCCAGTAGAATTTATAAGGCTAGCTATAGCGATATACATTGAAAATAAATAAAATTAACACTACTTAGACACATCATCTATTTGTCGATGGGTATATTTATACGGAGACTCTTGTATGCTTCGAACTAGTTGAAGGATATAAGGTTTCCCTCGATTAATAAGGTTTTGAATTTCCTCAGGATTAAGTGAAATTTTAATGTCATAAATACCAATACTTCCGCAAACAACGGTCAATATATAAGACTTAGAGTTTGTTCGCTCTAAAGTATAAGACCACTCCTCTTTGAAAACAATCATTGAATAAAAACGTTAGTTGCGTTAGCGATTGCAACGGCATCCTTTTTACATCAGTTCGAATGATGCGACCCAAAATGGGGAAGCATTGTATTGAGAACTGATGTAAAAAGATATAGTGAAAAGCGCGACCCTTGTGGTAACGCCCAAAATTTAAAAACTACAACTTGCAATCTCGGTTACTCTCAATGTATTTACCATTCCTTTATCTTGAATTGGCATAGCCGCTAAACTGATAAGCATGTCACCCACTTCAAGATAGCCTTTTTTACAGGCAATAGCATTAACGTCTTCTATGGTTTCATCTGTACTTACAAATTTGTCATAAAAGAATGCTTCCACGCCCCAAAGTAAGCTAAGTTGTGTTAAGATACGTTTGTTAGAAGTAAATACTAAAATATGTGCTTTTGGTCTCCAAGCTGAAATTTGAAACGCTGTATATCCACTATTGGTTAACGTAGAAATGGCTTTAGCACTAATCTCATTGGCCATATGTGCGGCATGATAACAAATAGACTTCGTGATATAACGTTTTGTTTTTATGTGCGGTGGTGATTGAGGTACCTGAATTAAATCGGAATCTTCCACGCTTCTAATGATTCCAGCCATTTGCTTGATTACTTGTACAGGGTAATTTCCAACCGATGTTTCTCCAGATAGCATTACGGCATCTGCGCCATCCATAACAGAATTAGCGACATCATTAACCTCAGCACGCGTTGGCGTAAGGCTTGTAATCATTGTTTCCATCATCTGAGTAGCAATAATTACAGGAATTCTAGCGCGCTTAGCACGTAACACCAGTTTTTTCTGAATAAGTGGGACTTCCTCTGCAGGTATCTCTACACCTAAATCACCTCTGGCTACCATCAACCCATCACAATAGGCCACAATTTTATCAATATTTTCTACTGCTTCAGGTTTTTCAATCTTTGCTATGATAGGAATTTTGTGATCGCTATGTGCTTTGATAAGCTCTTCTAGTTGCATCAAATCTTCGGCATGTCGCACAAAAGATAAGGCCATCCAATCTACTTTTAATCCGCAAGCAAAAATGGCATCTTTCACATCTTTCTCGGTTAAAGCTGGTTGTGAAATATTTGTATTTGGAAGGTTAACTCCTTTTTTAGAACGTAATGGACCACCTTGAATTACTTTTGCTTTGACCTCAGATTTTTTATCGGTTGACACGACTTCAAAAATCAACTTTCCATCATCTAAAAGAATGCGCTCTCCTGGTTTGGCATCTTGTGGAAACTTATCATAAGTCATGTAAACCCGTTCTTTAGTCCCTTCAAAACGTTCTCCTGTAGCAAAGATAATTTCGTCTCCTTCATTAACAATAACCTCTCCTTTCATAACACCTACTCTAAGTTTTGGTCCTTGAAGATCAGCCAAAATTGCGGCATTAAAACCAAATTCTTCATTAAGGTCTCTTATCATCTTTACACGTTCCTCAACATCTTTATAATCGGCATGTGAAAAATTGATACGGAACACATTAGCACCTTCTTCAAGCATTTGTTTAAGTGTATCCTTAGTACTTGTGGCAGGACCTAATGTGGCTACTATTTTGGTTTTCTTTGTTCTTAACATTAGTCAAAAATTAAGTGGTCTTTAGATTTTATTTGGTCGACATCCACACTATATGCTGTAATCACTTGTGGTATCGTTTGAATTTTATTCAGAATATGTTTTTCATTAAAGTGTCTATGTTCATTAGAAACTTTAATAAGATAATCTACCGTTTTTAATTCTGGCAGAAGGTTAAATGTTCTTGTTACGGTTGTTGAATTTTCAAACAACGAACCAGAACTTTGAAGCGCTGCTTCTTCCTTTTTACAAATATTTGAAACGAGATTCCAAACCGTATCAAACTTTTTGTTTTCCCATTCATAAATAGAAAAAGCTGCATCAAAATAATTGTAGTCCAAATCTTGTGGCTTGCGTTCTAAATTAAGCTCTAAGTGTTTATTAAGAAGGTAAGCCAATCGATAATCTTCTAATCTACAATGAATAGCTAGAAGCGAAAAAGAAGCATCATAAAAATCGTCTACGAGTAACTTGTGAAATGCCATAATTAATCAACTACAAGTTGTAAATATAACACATAAAAGCTATACATATGTGAAGTTTTGGTTAATCTTGCGTCAGGTATCACAACGAAAACGTTGTAGTTAGGAAGTTTTAAAATTGAATCTATTTTTTATTTAAAAGGCTCGGCTTATTTCTTTTTGAAATGCGAAAAATGCACGCTTGGAAGCCTTTTCTTCTGCCTTCTTTTTTGATGTAGCTCGTGCCTTAGCGATAACTTTTTCATCTATAGATAGCTTAACAGAAAAATGTTTTAGGTCGTCGTTTCCAGTATCCTCATACACATTATAATCGAAAGTTTTCTTTTCCTTTTGACACCATTCGATGAGCAAACTTTTATAACTTATCACACGACCTTCGAGTGTTTCAATATCAACATGAGGTTTGATCACACGCTTATAGATGAATTTTTCGCAATATTTATATCCTTTATCGAGATATATGGCGCCAACCAGGGCTTCAAAAAGGTTACCATGAATATTGTTGCCAAAATTTGATTTAGGAATTTTACTTTCTACCAAATCAATTAAATTGAGTTCTTTTCCAAGTTCATTAAGATGCTCTCTACTTACAATTTTAGAGCGCATTTTAGTTAAATAACCTTCATCTCCATGAGGTACTTCTTCAAATAGATACGATGCAATAACAGCACCAAGCATAGCATCTCCAACAAACTCTAAACGTTCATAATTAATTGCGTTTCCATCATTGTCCTTGATATTCATTGAACGATGTGTGAAGGCTTTTACATACAAGGATTTTTTCTTGACTTTATAACCTAGAATAGCGTTAAGTAGTAAAAAAAAATTCCCGTCCTTATGGAAACGGGAATTTTTTAGTATGTTACGAATGAAGCTCATTCGGGATTTAGTCTATTTTTTTGAATAATACACAAGCGTTGTGACCGCCAAATCCAAAGGTATTACTCATAGCAACTTTAATATCTCTTTTCTGAGCTTTATTGAGTGTTAAGTTTAATTCTGAATCTATGTTTTCGTCAACCGTTTCGTGGTTGATTGTTGGAGGAATTATTCCATGCTCGATAGCCATTATAGAAGCGATAGCTTCAATAGCACCAGCAGCACCCAACAAATGTCCTGTCATAGATTTAGTAGAATTTATATTAATATTCTTAGCGTGGCCGCCAAATACTTCAGATATAGCTTTTAATTCGGCAACATCTCCTAAAGGTGTTGATGTTCCGTGTGTATTAATATGATCTACATCTTCGGGATTTAAACCAGCATTTTGTAAACAATTTCTCATAACCGCTACAACACCTATACCATCTGGATGTGGTGCTGTCATATGGTAAGCGTCAGATGATAATCCGCCACCTACAACTTCAGCATAGATTTTAGCGCCTCTAGCTTTCGCATGGTCATACTCTTCTAAAACAATAGCTCCTGCTCCTTCACCTAACACAAAACCATCTCGGTTTGCGTCAAATGGTCTAGAAGCCGATTCTGGATTATCATTTCGAGTAGACATAGCGTGCATAGCATTAAAACCTCCCATACCAGCAATGGTAACTGCAGCTTCACTTCCACCAGTAATTACAACATCACAATGACCTAAACGTATATTGTTTAAAGCATCAATCATTGAATTCGCAGAAGAAGCACAAGCAGAAACCGTTGTGTAATTAGGACCCATAAAACCATATTTTATAGATATGTTTCCTGGTGCAATATCAGCAATCATTTTTGGAATAAAGAATGGGTTAAAACGAGGAGTACCGTCACCAGCAGCATAGTTTAACACTTCTTGTTGAAATGTTTCTAAACCACCAATACCTGCTCCCCAAATTACACCTACTCTTAGTTTGTTCAACGCGTCTAAATCTAGTTTCGAGTCTGCAATTGCTTCATCTGAAGCTACCATTGCATACTGCGAAAATTTATCCATTCGCTTTGCTAATTTTCTATCAATAAAGTCAGTAACTTCAAAGTTTTTTACTTCACAAGCGAATTGTGTTTTGAACTTTTCAGCATCAAAATGTGTTATAGGCGCGGCACCACTTTTTCCACTAACAAGGGCATTCCAATATTCATCTTTGGTATTGCCTATTGGTGTAAGTGCTCCTAAACCGGTAACTACTACTCGCTTTAATTCCATAAAATAAAGTTCTTATTTTGCTTCTTCTATATAAGATACAGCTTGACCAACTGTTGCGATATTTTCAGCTTGATCGTCTGGGATTTGGATATCGAATTCTTTTTCGAACTCCATGATTAACTCAACAGTGTCTAATGAATCTGCTCCTAAATCGTTAGTGAAGCTTGCTTCAGTTACAACTTCGTTTTCATCAACTCCTAATTTGTCTACGATAATCGCTTTTACTCTTGATGCAATGTCTGACATAATTTTTTAATTTTAAGTTTTAATTAGGTCGCAAAAATAAAAAAACTTTATTTCAATACACACCTTTACATTAAAAATGTGTCTGTAATTTACTAAAATTACTTTGAAGAATTTATCTTTTACGGTCTAATTGTTAATTATTATTCTTTTTTTTGTTTTGAATAACACTAACTGTTTGTCTGTAAATGAAACGTATTGTAATCTTTGCGTCCGGAGGTGGCACTAATGCTGAAAATTTAATTAAGTTTTTTCACAACAGAGAAAATGCTTCTGTCATTCAGGTACTCACTAACAATCCTCATGCCAAAGTTTTGGATCGTGCTAAAAAATTGAAAATAAGTGCATTATCATTCAATAGAGTCGCTTTAACCAGAACTAATGATGTACTTAATATATTGAAATCTTCTCAACCAGATCTCATTATATTGGCTGGTTTTCTTTGGAAATTCCCAGAGCATATACTACGAGAATTCCCCAATAAAGTGATTAATATTCATCCTGCTTTGTTACCAAAATATGGAGGAAAAGGAATGTACGGAATGCATGTTCATGAAGCTGTAGTTGCCAATAAAGAAAAAGAAACTGGCATCACTATTCACTATGTTAATGAGCATTATGACGAAGGCGCTATCATTTTTCAAGCAAAATGTGACGTTAATACGTCAGATTCTGCTCTCGATGTGGCTAAAAAAATCCATGAATTAGAAATGATTCACTTCCCAAAAGTCGTTGAAAAGTTATTAATTCCAGAATAGTAATGACTGAAATTATAGATTTAAGCCAAGAGATTTATGAAGGCATGCCTGTTTATAAAGATTTACCTCAAGTAAAAATGTCTATTCATAATACACATGAAGAGTGGGATAGAGAGCACAACACCTCTACAAAGACGCCCGCTGTACATAAGTTAGAACTTGGTGAGCATACAGGTACTCATGTAGATGCTATAAATCATATGGCTAAACAATATGCCGGACAGTCCATTGACAAGATGCCTTTATCTATGTTCTATACTGAAGGTATATGCATAGACCTATCTTATAAAAACTTGGGAGAACTCATTGAAATTGAAGACATTCAAAATGCCTGCAAAAAAGAAAATTTAACCATTTTAGAAAATGATACTGTTTTAATTTACACAGATCACTATAGAAAAACCTATGGTACAAAAGATTGGAGTAATGGTCCAGGGCTAAGCACTAGCGCTACTAGATGGCTGGGTCAAAAGAACATTGCTGCGTTTGGAGTTGAAACAATGTCTCCTGGAGTTTCGGGAGTTTCTAATAAAGAGGTTCATCACATTTGCGGAGAACTTGGGTTCACGCATTATGAAAACATGATAAATCTTTATCAATTAATTGGTAGGCCAAGATTTAGATTTATTGCCTTACCGCTTAAAATTAGAGGTGGTACGGGATCACCCGTTAGAGCTGTTGCTGTTTTTGAAAATTAGTTATTAAATTAAAATGTCAAAAAAGAAAAAAAAATATTATACCGTTTGGAAAGGGCATCATACTGGTGTTTTTGAATCTTGGGACGACTGCAAAGCTCAAATCAAAGACTTTCAAGGTGCACAATATAAATCGTTTAAAACGTTTGATGCCGCTAAAAAAGCATTAAAAGGTGATTATAAAGATTATATCGGAAAGCATAAAAAATTTACTAGTGAACTTTCTGAAACTCAACTCAAAAAAATTGGTAAACCCAATTATAAATCTATCTCTGTTGATGCAGCATCTTCTGGAAATCCAGGAAAAATGGAATACCGAGGCGTTGATACTAAAACAAAAAAGCAATTATTTATACAAGGTCCTTTTGAGCAAGGAACTAATAATATTGGCGAGTTTTTAGCTATTGTTCATGGCCTAGCTCTTTTAAAGAAAAAAAACAGCAATCTTCTTATTTACACCGATTCTAAAACAGCAATGAGCTGGGTTAGAAAAAAAACTTGTAACACAAAACTAGAGCGTAATGCAAAAAATAAAGCGCTATTTGAACTTGTTGATCGTGCCGTAAATTGGTTAAAAGAGAACACCTATACAACTACCATCGTAAAATGGGAAACTAAAGCATGGGGAGAAATTCCAGCAGATTTTGGTAGAAAATAACCTTAAATTTTAAAGACTTCTGTAATGCAATGCATTTTTTAACTACTAAGGTTGAAATTGATATTGCCATGAAAAAAAGCATAATAGCCTTTCTTTTCTGTCTTCCCACTTTGATGTTTTCTCAAAATGAATGGACATTAAAAAAAGATGATGATAACATAAAAATATATACGCGTGATGCCGCAAATTCAAATATAAAAGAATTCAAAGCAGTCACCACAATAGACACAGGGTCTAAACATATTTTGGATGAGCTTTTAACCGCTCCAGACTATTATGAAAACTGCGAACCAAATACGAGTTACTATGTAAAAAAACTCAACGAAAATCAGCACGTATTTTATGCACACAAAGATTTACCTTGGCCAATAAAAGATAGAGATATTATTACTTTACTTACCGTAAATAAAATTAATTCAAAAACGATAAAACTAACTTTAGAAAGTTTACCTGAAGAACTTCCAAAAAAAGACAAAACCATTCGTGTAAAGAAACTAATGGGACATTGGTTGCTAGAAGAAGTTGAAGGAAAAACTAAAGTGACGCAGCAGTTATTTTTAAATCCAGAAGGAAGTTTACCTTCATTTGTAGTAAACAGCTTACTTATTAAAGGGCCATATAAAACCTTTAAAGATTTACATAAAACAACTACGCATAGTAAATAAAACTATTACTAATAAAAATAATTGAGTTTGAAATTAATCGCTGTATATTTGCAGCAAATTTTAAAACGCTTTATGAGCAAATTAGTTATAGTTGGAACAGTAGCTTTTGATGCTATTGAAACACCTTTCGGTAAAACAGATAAAATTCTTGGTGGTGCTGCGACCTTTATTGGTTTAGCCGCGTCGCACTTTAACGTTGATGCAGCAGCTGTATCTGTAGTTGGGGGTGACTTTCCTCAAGATTATTTAGATTTATTGTCTAACAAAAACATCAATATAGATGGTGTTGAAATTGTTAAAGACGGAAAAACATTCTTTTGGAGTGGACGTTATCATAACGATATGAATTCTCGAGATACTTTGGCTACAGAACTTAACGTCCTAGCCGATTTCAATCCTGTAGTTCCAGATGCATATAAAGATTCAGAAGTTGTAATGTTAGGAAATTTGCACCCAATGGTACAAATGAGTGTTTTAGAACAAATGACATCAAAACCTAAATTGGTTATTTTAGATACCATGAATTTTTGGATGGATTGTGCTCTTGAAGACTTACACAACGTCATAAAGAAAATTGATGTCATAACCATTAACGATGAAGAAGCACGACAATTAACAGGAGAGTATTCTTTAGTTGTTGCAGCGCGTAAAATTCATGAGATGGGTCCAAAATATGTGGTTATTAAAAAAGGGGAACATGGTGCATTGTTATTTCACGATGATCATATGTTTTATGCACCTGCTTTACCATTAGAAGAGGTTTTCGATCCTACTGGAGCAGGAGACACATTTGCAGGTGGTTTTGCTGGTTATTTGGCAAAAACTGAAGATTACTCTTTTGAAAACATGAAAAATGCGGTGATTTACGGATCAACATTAGCCTCATTCTGTGTAGAGAAATTTGGAACCGAACGCATGGTTAATTTAGAAAATAGCGAAGTGCATAAACGCATGCAACAATTTAAACAACTCACGCAATTTAATATTGAATTATCATAAACCAACGCGCTCAAAATTGAGCGCGTTTTTTATTTAAAACTAAATCCAAAATTTTTAATTTTGGTTCACTCAAAAACAACAACACAACAATGAGCGATGCTTTAAAACATGAGTGCGGAATTGCACTCATTAGACTTAAAAAACCATTAGAGTATTACAAAGAAAAATATGGAAGTGCATTTTATGGTGTAAATAAAATGTACCTCATGATGGAAAAACAGCATAATCGAGGACAAGATGGAGCTGGATTTGCAAGCATTAAGCTAGATACCAAACCTGGAGAACGATACATTAGTCGTGTGCGCTCTATCGCTCAACAACCTATCCAAGATATTTTTGCGCAAATTAACGAGCGTATTAATGAAGAATTAATGGAGCATCCAGAATATCAAAATGATGTTGCGCTTCAAAAAAGACACATTCCTTATGTAGGGGAATTACTTTTAGGTCACGTTCGCTATGGTACTTTTGGTAAAAATAGTGTGGAAAGTGTTCATCCGTTTTTAAGACAAAACAACTGGATGCACAGAAATCTTATAGTTGCTGGAAACTTTAATATGACCAACGTTAACCAATTATTTGATGGGTTGGTAAAGTTAGGTCAGCACCCAAAAGAAAAGGCAGATACCATAACTATTATGGAAAAAATTGGTCATTTCTTAGATGATGCTGTTGCCAAAATTTATAAGAAACTAAAAAAAGAAGGGTATAATAAAAATGAATGTTCTCCATTAATTGCCGAACGCCTTAATGTTGCTAAGATCTTAAAGAAAGCATCCAAAAACTGGGATGGAGGCTATGCTATGGCTGGACTTTTAGGTCATGGAGATGCCTTTGTTTTAAGAGATCCTGCAGGAATTCGTCCTGCTTATTATTTTGAAGATGATGAGATTGTTGTTGTAGCCTCAGAGCGTCCAGTAATCCAAACCGTGTTCAATGTAGATTTTGATGACGTCAAAGAATTAGCTCCTGGTCATGCTATTATCACCAAAAAATCTGGAGAGGTTTCTATTCAGGAAATTATTAAACCCCTCGAGCGTAAAGCCTGTTCTTTTGAACGTATCTACTTTTCTCGAGGAAGTGACGCTGAAATCTATCAAGAACGTAAAAACTTAGGAAAACTTTTAATGCCTAAAGTGCTTAAAGCTATTGATAATGACACAAAAAACTCGGTGTTTTCTTATATTCCAAATACAGCCGAAACATCGTTCTTTGGAATGATAGAAACTGTTGAGCAATACCTCAACGAAAGAAAAACTAAGGCTATATTAGATGGCAACGGAAAACTTTCAAAAGCAAGTGTTATTGACATCCTTTCTGAAAGACCTCGCATTGAGAAAATTGCTATTAAAGATGTAAAACTTCGAACCTTTATAACTGAGGATAGTAGCCGTGATGATTTAGTGGCCCATGTTTACGATGTTACATACGGTGTTATTAAACCAACGGATAACTTGGTTATAATTGACGACAGTATTGTTAGAGGAACTACACTTAAGAAGAGTATTATTAAGATGATGGATCGTTTACATCCTAAGCAAATTATTGTAGTTTCTTCTGCGCCTCAAATTAGATATCCAGATTGTTATGGTATAGATATGGCAAATTTAGAAAGCCTTATTGCCTTTAGAGCAATGCTCGAACTGCTAAAAGAAAACGATAAATATCATATGGTTGAAGAAGTTTATAAGAAGTGTAAAGCACAATTAGACTTAAAAGATACGGAGGTTAAAAATTTCGTAAAAGATCTATACGACGAATTCACATCAGATGAGATATCAGATAAGATTGCCGAACTCATTTCTGATGATACAGTGAAAGCTAAAGTAAAAACGATCTTTCAGCCTATAGAAAATCTACATGAGGCTTGTCCTAAAAATTTAGGAGATTGGTATTTTACAGGAAATTATCCTACCGCTGGAGGTAATCGAGTGGTTAACAGAGCTTTTGTTAATTTTTATGAAGGAACTAAAGAAAGAGCCTATTAGATAAATTGTTGAATTTTTTACACTTTATCCTAAAAAAAGTGCTTTTTACCAGAAAAAAATGCATTTCGTCTAATATTTAATCAACCTTTTCCAATAAACACATACATTGGTATCACCATAACATAAGTAGGTTAAGTTCATGGTAGATTTGGGGCAAAAAAAGGTGAACTTCTGTTCACCTTTTTTTATTTACATAACTATTAGTATTTCAATAAGTTAATCCTCAAAACCTTCAAATTTTAAAAGATCTAATAAACAGCTGTTAATCAATCTATTTGTATACTTATCTAAAGTTGAAGTTCATTTAAGGTTCTTAAACTATCAGAAACAGTGATTTTTCCGTTTAAGCCAATTTATTCGTCGTTGGTCTAAAAAATTAAAATATTAAATAAAAGTGCCGTTATATTTGTTTCACCATAACATAAGTAGGTTAAGTTTATGGTAGATTTGGGGCAAAAAAGGTGAACTCTCGTTCACCTTTTTTCATTTTCACCTCGTTCCTTTCCTAATAATATTCGTTTTTATTTCAGACTCATAAAAAAAAGCAAACCCAATTGAGTTTGCTTTTCTAATTTATTATTGAGAAGTCAATTACTTTGCCTCAGCATAACGTCTCTCAACTTCATTCCAGTTAATAACTTTAAAGAATGCTTCAATATAATCTGGTCTTCTATTTTGGTAGTTTAAGTAATACGCATGTTCCCAAACATCCAATCCTAAAATTGGAGTTCCGCCACATGTTACTCCTGGCATTAAAGGATTATCCTGATTTGGTGTAGAACATACTTCAACCTTTCCTCCTTTGTGAACACATAACCATGCCCATCCAGAACCAAACTGTGTCGCCGCGGCCTTACTAAAGGCTTCAATAAAAGCATCTTTAGAACCAAAAGCAGCATCAATAGCATCTTTTAAATCTCCAGAAAGAT
This sequence comes from uncultured Psychroserpens sp., assembly GCF_947492715.1. Lineage (GTDB taxonomy): Bacteria > Bacteroidota > Bacteroidia > Flavobacteriales > Flavobacteriaceae > Psychroserpens. The sequence goes on along the minus strand of NZ_CANLNS010000001.1, from coordinate 1,275,898 downwards.
AGCCTCTATCTTCTGGGTTCATTACCTCCCAAAATAGTGAATGGTTATAAAAACCACCACCATTATTTCTCACACCTTTATTAGTCATGTCTAGATTATCTAAGATATCCTCAATGGATTTTCCTTCTAAATCTGTACCTGCGATGGCCGCATTTAATTTCGTAGTATATCCATTATGATGTTTTGAATGATGTATCTCCATAGTACGCGCATCAATATGTGGTTCTAATGCGTCATATGCATATTTTAATTTCGGTAATTCGAAAGCCATAATATTATTGGTTTTATTGTTAATATTTAATTCCTTCAAATTTACATATAAAACAGCGCAATTAAAAATATTAAATACCTATGAACTCATAGATAGTTTTTATAATTTTAAGCGTGAAAAATCAAACAAATTTTACGATTTATAATGCTTCAGCTGGGAGCGGAAAAACCTTTACCTTAGTTAAAGATTACCTTAAAATTTTGTTTCAATCTAATAGCAAATTAGCCTTTAGAAATATTCTGGCACTTACCTTTACCAATAAAGCCGTTAGTGAAATGAAGGAGCGTGTTATTGACATGCTTAAGGCGTTTTCTGAAGATCATATTTTAGAAGCTCCAAACAGTATGTCTAAAGTTTTAATAGACGAGCTTGATATTGATTTGCAAGAACTACATGACAAGTCAAAAATATTATTAAAGCGTATTGTACATAACTATGCCGCTTTTGACATTTCTACTATTGATAAGTTTAACCACAAGTTAATTAGAACATTTGCCTATGATCTTAAACTACCTGTAAACTTTGAGGTAGAATTAGACACTGCAACAATGCTAGGCAAGGCTGTTGATAAACTTATAGACAAAGCAGGAAGTGACGCTCAGCTTACCAAAGTATTAGTCGATTTTGCAATAGAAAAAACCGATGACGACAGGAGTTGGGACATTAGTTATGATTTTAATGCTATTGCTCAATTATTGGTTAATGAAAACGAAATCTATTACTTAAACGCATTAAAAGACAAAACTTTAGCAGATTTCAAAGCGCTTAAAATTGAGCTTCAAAAACAACAAAGTTCCATAGAACAACAAATCATCAGTTTAGCCGAAGCAGCGCTTCACCTTATAACAGATAACGGTTTGGAGGATGAGGATTTTACGCGTAAAACTCTGCCCAATCACTTTAAAAAAGTTAAGACCTTAAATTTTAATGGGCTTTACAGTAATAAATTGCAAGAAAACATAGCTTCCAATACATCAATTTATAATAAAACAATTGAGGCTCAAAAAGCGACATTAATTGATAGTTTATTACCAGAAATAGAAACGTATTATCTAGCCATCAAACGACTAGTTTACACCTCTAAATTTTTAAAAAATGCTCTAAAAAACATAACGCCTTTATCGGTTTTGAGTGCTATCGGTCAAACGCTTAAAGAGATTAAAGACGAGGATGACATTTTGCTTATTTCCGAATTTAACAACCTCATCAATAGTGAAATTAAGGAACAACCTGCGCCTTTTATCTATGAACGTATAGGTGAAAAATTCAAGCATTATTTTATAGATGAGTTTCAAGATACTTCGGGTTTACAATGGCAAAATTTAATCCCGTTGGTAAACAATGCCATATCAGCAGAAAACCTTAGAGGCGAAACAGGAACAGCCATGTTAGTTGGAGATGCTAAACAAGCTATTTATCGTTGGCGAGGAGGTCGTGCCGAGCAATTTATTGACTTGTATTCTAAAAAAGACAAACCTCTTGCTTTAAATCAGGTGGTGAAAGATTTAGATTTCAATTTTCGAAGTCATCAAACTATAGTAGAATTTAACAATTCCTTTTTTGATCATATTGCAAATTTCGCGTTCTCCAATCCAGATCACCAACAGCTTTATAAAAATGCCAAACAAGACATCTCTATTGAATCTGGTGGTTACGTCGACATGTCATTTTTAAATATCAAAGACAATGACAAAAACGACCTGTATTGCGAAGCCGTTTTAGGTACTATAAAAAAAGCTAAAAGTCAAGGTTTTAAACCAAAAGACATTTGCATTATTGTTAGAAAAACCAAGGAAGGCATTGCTATAGCAGAGTATTTAAGCGATTTAGATATTGATATTATCTCTTCCGAAACTTTATTGCTCAAAAATGCTCCTGAAGTACAATTTATAAATCAACTTATCACCTTAAGTCTGCAAACACAAAACGATGAAGTGAAAATCAAACTTCTCGATTTTATTGCAGAAGAAAAATTAAACCTTACAAACAAGCATGAGTTTTTCAGTCGTTTAATTCACCTGAAACCAAGTGCCTTATTTGAAACTCTAAATACTTATGGGTTTACGTTTAATTACAATACCTTTTTGCAGTTACCCATATATGAAGCTATTGAAAGCGTCATAAGAGGATTTTGTTTGAATGAAACATCCAATGCGTACATCCAGTTTTATTTAGACGAAGTGTTTGATTACTCCCAAAAATACAATGCCAGTTTTTCTGGGTTTTTAGATTATTGGGATCGCAAAAAAGACAAATTAAGTATTGTATCTCCCGAAAGCGAGCATGCAATTCAAATTATGACCATTCATAAATCTAAAGGTTTAGAGTTTCCAGTCGTGATATTTCCATATGCAAATCAGGATATCTACTTTGATATGAGTCCGAAAGTGTGGTTCCCTGTAAACGAAAATCAATTTAGTGGTTTCTCTCATTTATATATCAACTTAAATAAAGATTTAGAGGCGTTTAACGAATTGGGCTCCAAAATTTATAATGATTATCGTTCTCAATTAGAACTAGACAGCCTTAATTTGCTTTATGTTGTATTAACAAGAGCAATGTCTCAGTTATATATTATTTCAGAATATGATGTAGATAAAGCAAAGCAAGAAAAACTAACGCTCTATTCTGGTTTATTTATCAATTATTTGAAGTCTATAGGTCTCTGGAATGACCAACAAATGACTTATAGTTTTGGAGCTTGCGAAGCACCTGCCTTCATTGAAGAAGACCAACTCCAAACCGTTGAGCAGCAAGAATTTATTTCAACCCGAAAAGAAGATCTTAACCTCAACATTATTACCAGTTCAGGTAGCTTATGGGACACGGTTCAAGAACAAGCCATAGAGCGGGGAAATCTGGTTCATCAATTAATGTCGTTGATAAAAACAAAGGCCGATGTTAATTTCGCATTAGATCATTTTTTGAGCACAGGAATTATTAATTCTAAACAATCAAAACTCCTAGAAAATATCATTAATAAACTCATAAACCATAACGACTTAAAGTCACTTTTTGAAAGCCATTATACGGTTTACAATGAACGAGATATTATATCCAAAAACGGACAACTATTGCGCCCAGATAGAGTTGTTGTTAACGCTCAAAACCAAGCCATCATTATAGACTATAAAACAGGATTGCAAGATTCTAGTCATAAAGAACAGCTTTTCGATTATCAGTATGTTTTGGAAGAAATGAACTTCGAAGTGATAAAAAAAATACTAATTTATATTAATGATGATATTACCATAAAAGAATTTTAAATTTGTAAAAAATCAATCAATCATGTACGGAAAAATACAAGAACACTTACAAAACGAAATCTCAACTATAAAAAATGATGGTCTCTTTAAAGAAGAGCGTATTATAACCTCTCCTCAAGGTGCTGAGATCACATTAAATACAGGACAGACCGTTTTGAATTTTTGTGCCAATAATTACCTTGGTCTATCATCACATCCAGATGTGATTCAAGCCGCAAAAGATGCAATGGATACTCACGGTTTTGGGATGTCATCTGTGCGTTTTATCTGTGGAACCCAAGACATACACAAAACATTAGAGCAAAAAATTGCTGATTTCTATGGAACCGAAGATACTATATTATATGCCGCTGCTTTTGATGCTAATGGCGGTGTATTTGAACCATTGCTAGGAAAAGAAGATGCTATAATTTCAGATTCTTTAAACCACGCCTCTATTATTGATGGTGTACGTTTATGTAAAGCAGCTCGATATCGCTATGCCAATAATAATATGGCAGATTTAGAACAGCAACTCATTGCGGCTAATGACAATGGAGCTCGATTCAAAATTATAGTTACAGACGGTGTGTTTTCAATGGATGGATTGGTAGCGCCTTTAGATGAAATATGTGATTTAGCCGACAAATATGACGCGCTTGTTATGATTGATGAGTGTCATGCCACTGGATTTATTGGTGAAACAGGTCGAGGAACTCTAGAAGAAAAAGGTGTTTTAGGTCGTATAGACATTATTACAGGAACACTCGGAAAAGCTATGGGAGGTGCTATGGGTGGTTATACTACTGCAAAAAAAGAAGTTATTGAAATTTTACGTCAACGCTCTAGACCATATCTTTTTTCTAACTCTCTGGCCCCAGCCATTGTGGGTGCTTCTATAAAAGTATTTGATATGTTAGCCAATGATACGACTTTAAGAGATACTTTAGAAAGCAATACCAATTATTTCAAAGCAGGAATGAAAGCGGCTGGTTTCGATATTATTGATGGAGATTCGGCTATTGTACCAGTCATGCTCTATGATGCCAAGCTATCGCAAACCATGGCTAAAATGCTTTTAGACGAAGGCATTTATGTTATTGGCTTCTTTTTCCCAGTGGTACCAAGAGAAAAAGCAAGAATACGCGTACAACTTTCGGCAGCTCATACAAAAGCACATTTAGATAAGGCTATTGAGGCATTTACTAAGGTTGGCGAAACACTTGAAATTATTTAAAATCAGTCCAAACTCCTTATTTTTAGTACGTATAATCAATATTTTTATATATTTGTCTTTGTTAATAAAATTTAACAACTTACTTTTGCCTTTAATTAACACTTAAAATTAAAATTATTTAGAATATGAAAAATCTTAGCAGATTATTATTCGTTTTGTTATTATCATTAAGCTTCAGTGCTAATGCACAAGACCAAAACAACCCGTGGAAATTTGATATCGGTGTCAATGCTGTTGACCTTTATCCAGTTGGAGAAGATGCGCCATTAGGCGAATACTTTGACGAATTTTTTAACGCAAACGATCACTACAACTTTTTACCTTCTTTATCTAGATTTTCTGTATCGAGATATTTAAGTGATGGGTTTAGTATTTCTGTTGCTGGTTCTCTTAACCAAATTAAGAAAGTAGGAGATTCTAGAGCTGATGAGTTATCTTACTATGCTGCTGATGGAACTATTTCTTACAGCTTTGCTGACCTTATTAAGTCTAATACTGTTGACCCTTACTTAGGTGTTGGTGGTGGTTACACTTGGATTGATGAAATCGGAGCTGGTACTTTAAATGGTACTTTAGGTCTTAATGTATGGTTTAACGATAACTTAGGTTTTAACGTTCAAACTTCATATAAGCACGCTTTCGAAGATTACTTACCTAAGCACTGGCAACATTCTGCTGGTATTTCTATCAGATTTGGTGGAAAAGACACAGATGGTGATGGTATCTACGACAAAGATGATGCTTGTCCAGACGTTCCTGGTTTAGAAGCATTCAACGGATGTCCAGATTCTGATAACGATGGTATCGAAGATTCTAAAGATGATTGTCCAAACGAAGCTGGTTTAGCTGAGTTTAACGGATGTCCAGATTCTGATTCTGATGGTGTTGCTGATAAAGATGACGACTGTCCTACAGTTGCTGGTTTAAAAGCTTTAAACGGTTGCCCAGATGCTGATTCTGATGGTGTTGCTGATAATGCTGATGACTGTCCAAACGAAAAAGGTCCTTCTGCTAACAAAGGATGTCCTTGGCCTGATACAGATGGTGATGGTATCTTAGATAAAGATGATCAATGTCCTAACGAAGCTGGTACTGTTGCTAACAACGGTTGCCCAGAAGTTAAGCCTACTGAAGAAGTAATGAAAACTTTAAATAGCTACGCTGAAGATATTTTATTTGATACAGGAAAAGCATCTTTCAAAAAAGAAACTGACAATGTATTACAAGCAATGGTAGCAATCTTTAAAGAGTATCCTAAAGCTGATTTCTCTATCGAAGGTCATACTGATAGTGTAGGTTCTAAATCTACAAACCAAGCGTTATCTGAAAGAAGAGCTAACGCAGTTAGAAATTACTTAATTGCTAACGGAATTAGCGGAGACAGATTAACTGCTGCTGGTTTTGGTGAAGACTATCCTAAAGCTACTAACAAAACTAGAGCTGGTAGAAAAGAAAACAGACGTGTAGAAGTAAAACTTAAATAATAAGTTTCACTCCAAACATAAATAATAAAAAAACGCTCCGAAATTCGGAGCGTTTTTTATTTTTATAGAATGAGAACATTCATAGACGAGGTTATTTTAAATTTAATAGAAACTAATCATAATATTTCTCAACTTACTTTTGTCTTGCCTAGTAAACGTGCAGGTACTTTTCTTAAACAAGCCATCTCTAATCATGTCAATAAAACACTATTTTCTCCCGAAATTATATCTATTGAGGAGTTTGTAGAAACGCTTTCAGATTTTCAATATGCGACTAATGCGGAGCTTTTATTTGAGTTTTATGATGTCTACCTTAAAAATACACCCAAACAAAATATAGAGCCTTTTGATAAGTTTTCTAAATGGGCTCAACTGCTATTACAAGATTTTAACGAAATAGATCGTTACCTCATCAAACCAAATCATGTATTTGATTATTTATTGGCCATAAAGGAAATTGAACATCATCATTGGTCTTTAGATGAAGAACCCACCCAGTACATAAAAAATTATATCCTGTTTTGGAATCGTCTGAAAATATACTACTCAAAGTTTCAGAAACAGCTAAAACAAAAGAAAAAGGCATATCAAGGTCTGGTATATCGTGAAGCCGTTAATAATATTGAACAATATATTGCTCTAAATTCTAATAAATCATTCGTCTTTGTAGGTTTTAATGCACTTAACAAAGCCGAAGAAATTATCATCCAAGAACTCTTGCAACAAGATATGGCCCAAATCTACTGGGACATAGACAAAGCCTTTATAGACGATCCTATTCACGACGCAGGGCTTTTTACGCGATCCCATAGAAAACATTGGAAATACTTTAATAAACACAAGTTCAACTGGGTTGGTGAGTCCTATTCTCAAGAAAAGGACATTCACATTATTGGCGCCCCAAAAAACATCAGTCAGGTAAAATATGTTGGCGAATTATTACAACGTATTAATGCCGAAAAAGGAAACTTACAAAGCACTGCCGTTGTTTTAGGCGATGAATCACTGCTATTACCACTACTAAATTCGATTCCTAAATCTATAAATACTATAAACATCACAATGGGACTGCCGCTAAAAGTTATCCCATTGGCATCATTATTTGAAGCATTGTTTAATATTCACAAATCGAACTCTAAAACATTATACTACAAAAACATTATCGAGGTATTGTCAAATCAGTTTATAACACCTCTATTTCAAACTAATGGGATCAATAAGGCTCAGCATATTATAAATCATATTCAAGTAAACAATAAAGTATCTCTAACTTTAGAGGACTTAATGCATGTAGCTCCCGAACATCACGAGCTCTTAACCGTATTGTTTAGTTCCTGGGATGATAAGCCAAAAACTGCAATACGTCATTGCCTCGCTCTTATTGCAAGCATAAAAACCGCCCTAAGTCTTGACAAAGAAAACAACTTATTGGCTCTAGAATATCTATACCGCTTCTATCAAGTGTTTAATACCCTAGACACTCTAAACACTTCCTTTTCGCATATTAATGCGATTGCAACCTTATTGAGCTTATATCGTGAGCTCATAAAAAGTGAAACACTAGACTTTAAGGGAGAGCCTCTCAAAGGCTTACAAATTATGGGAATGTTAGAATCTCGTGTTTTAGATTTTGAAACCGTTATTATAACATCAGTTAACGAGGGTATTTTGCCATCCGGAAAAAGTTATAACTCCTTCATTCCTTTTGATGTCAAAATAGAAAATGAATTGCCTACCTATAAAGAGAAGGATGCCGTTTATACCTATCACTTCTATCGTCTTTTGCAACGCGCAAAATCGGCCTATATTCTTTATAATACAGAACCTGATGTTCTTAATGGAGGTGAGAAAAGCAGGTTTATTACCCAATTGGAAGTAGAGAAAAAGCATCAAATAAAAAATTATGTCATATCTGCTCATGTGCCCTCAATAGATGAAAATCTAAGGCAAATTCAAAAAACACCAGATGTACTTAGTATCTTAGATAGCGTAGCTCAAAAAGGATTTTCGCCTTCCTCATTGACTAATTATATACGAAACCCTATAGATTTCTACTATAACAAAGTCTTAGGAATTAAACAATATGAAGAGGTTGAAGAAAGTGTAGCTTTTAATACCCTAGGAACTGTCATTCACAATACGCTTGAAGACTTTTATAAGCCGCTAGAACATCAGTTACTCACTGTTGACCTCATTAAAAAAATGAAATCTCAGATTACTAAAACCGTACATCATCACTTTAAAGCGGAATTTAAAGAAGGAGATATTACAACTGGTAAGAATCTTATTATTTTTGAGATTGCTCAACGTTATATATCAAATTTTTTGAATTTAGAAATTCAAGATCTTACTAAAGGTAATACCATTAAAATTGTTGCTATTGAAACCGAAAACAAAGTCCCTGTATATATAGAAAAACTCGATAAAACAGTTTTTCTTACAGGAAAAGTTGACCGCGTAGATCAATATAACGGCACAACAAGAATTATAGATTATAAAACTGGACGTGTAGAATCTGGAAAAGTTGAAATAGTTAATTGGGAAGCTATTTCAACAGATTACAATAAGTATAGCAAGAGTTTTCAAATACTCATGTATGCATATATGATGTATAAGTCTTCGATGATTAGCCTGCCAATAGAAGCAGGAATTATTTCATTTAAAAACCTAAGTTCTGGTGTCTTAAAATTTGCAACTAAACCAACTAGTAATAGTAGAACCAAGAATCATTCTATAACACAGGACACCTTAGACGCTTTTGAAATTGAACTCAAAAAGTTAATTATTGAGATTTATGATTTGAATGTAGATTTCAATGAAAAAGAAATAACATGATACGTAAAAATCAAGTTTTATACAGAACAAATAAAAAGCCAATTGTTTGGGACGCTTTTTTCAATGCAAATGGAAATAAAAAACCCATAGTCATTTTCTGCCATGGATATAAAGGATTTAAGGATTGGGGGTGTTGGGATTTAGTGGCCCAAAAGTTTAAAAACAGTAATCTGTTTTTTATAAAATTTAATTTTTCACATAACGGCGGAACCGTTGAAGACCCAATCGATTTTCCAGACTTAGATGCTTTTGCTGAAAACAACTACTCAAAAGAACTTGACGATTTAGACGATTTAATTGAGTTCATTAGGTCCAAGTCGTTTGAATATAAGCAAGAGGTAGACCTTAATAATATTACTTTAATAGGCCATTCTCGAGGTGGAGGGATTTCAATATTAAAAACGTCTGAAAGCAACAGTATTACGAAACTCATTACTTGGGCGAGTGTAAGTAGTTTTGGAAAACGAACATCTACCACTGGAGATTTAGAACAATGGAGGAAAGACGGAGTTAAATATGTATTAAACGGAAGAACTAAACAACAAATGCCTCATAACTATCAGTTTTATGAAGATTTTAAAGCTAATGAAAGTCGATTACATATTGAATCTGCCATAAAACGAATCACTAAACCTGTGTTAATTATTCATGCCCAAGACGACCCTTCAGTAAAATTTGATGAGGCTTTGGCCTTACATTCTTGGAACCCAAAAAACACATTAATTACCATAGATAATTCTAACCACGTATTTGGAGCAAGTCATCCTTGGAAAAAAAATGATTTACCAAAACCATTAGACCTTGTAGTTATTAAAACGATTGCTTTTATAACCTCAGGAAATTAATAGTTAATTAAATAAACAACTTAAAAGAAATATTAGGTGTAAACCCTAATGAAAACCGTTGAATTACCTGTTCTAATATAATTTCTCGCTCTTCTGGTGTTTCGCCAGTTGTGCCTTCTATAGCAATCCCACCATCATCTAGAGGTTTTCGTTCTGCTTTGTAAATTACGTTTATTGGTTTTATCCTATTGTAAATATTTAAAAATGATATACCAAATTGTGCATCTGTTTTTTTAATCTTAAAATCATATAAAACCGACGCATCTAATCTATGAAAGCTTGGCAATCTATCACTATTTATTACGCCAAAATTTACAACTCCCGCATTTTCACCATCAGCATCAACTTCTATAGTATAACTGTTTACAGGCGTTATTGGTTTACCTGTTCTTATTTGCCATCCTATTGCAAACTGCCATTGGTTTAATTTAAGCGAATTGGATATTCTAAATTGATGGGTAATGTCGTTATTACCATTAAATTTAGATGGTGTATCGGCTAAGTTTGGGAACCGAAAAATAATATCATTAAATGTATAACCAAGCCAAATTTTATAGTTTTTTCGCTTATATTTTAATAAAACGTCAATCCCTTTTATAGTACTTTCTCCTTTTTCTAAATTTTCCAAGGGATTACTAAATCCGTTAGTAAAAGTTGTTAGTCCTTTTAGTTCTTTATAATAAAAATCTACGTCAATGTTTAAGTTTTTATGGTAATACAATAATCCTCCTGAAATTTGATTACTAGAGAGCAATGGATATTGATCATTATCTGATAATCGCCATAAATTATTTTCAAGACGTAATTCTGTATGATTAAACTCTATTAACTGTGAAATGGGTTGATTTCTTCTTTCTATTGCGATTTTTGTTCTGAGACGTTTGCTTAAAGGGTATTCAAAATTGACACGAGGTTCAATTAAAAATTCATTTAAACTACCATAATGTGAAAATCGCAAACCAGCATTAATCAAGCCTTTATTTTTTAAGCCTATACTGTACTCTGCAAATAATGCATTCTTAAGATTATGATCGTCTTGCAATAAGACCTCTTTTTCAAGTTCTAGAGGCTTTTCTTTACTTATGGTAACATCTAGATCTGTATAAGACAACTGATAACCCAATGTTAGTTTCTGAGTGGCAGTAATTTGTCTAAAGGACATAAAGTTGACGCCAATATCTGTAATATTATTTTCTCTAATATTAACTTCGCTCAGGTCTAAAATACCATCTCCTGTTTCATCTTTGATTTCATCGTTCTGATAAAAAGAATTGTATTCAGAAAAGTAAGCTGTAATCTCCTCTTCTTGCTTTTCGTTACTTTTATGTTTCCAGTTAAAACTTAGTCCTTTATTTTGAGTGATTAGCGAATCTACAAGGACTTCATCTCCACCTTTAAAATCGAAATCTAAACGATTTCTAGTATACAATGCGCTAAATTCGATGTTATTTCTTTCATTTGGTTTAAAAATCAACTTAGTACTAACATCGGCAAAATTAAATGTATTATTGCTAGTTTCTGGACTAAAATCATCGTCGGTTTCTAACTGCAAAATATTTCCATTAATATCTCTAGCAACACCAAAATTTGTAAAAATTTTATCTACATAACTATTGTAAGTAGGCGTTTTTAATAGGTCCGAATACGACCTTCTTGCAAATAGATATAACCCTATCTTACTTGATAATGGTGTTTTAACATAGCCATTTATAGATAAACCATCTATTTCAAATCCTCCTTTAGTGTTTTCATAAATTTTATTGCCACTAGAAATATCTATAATCCCAGAAATACGATCACCATATTTAGCACTTGTTCCTGATCTATAAATGGTAGCTTTTTGGGTGGCAAAAGGATTAAATAACGAAAACATGCCATAGAAATATCCAGTATTGAATAATTTAATATTGTCGTATAGCACTAAATTTTGATCTGGGGAACCACCTCTAACTTGTATTCCTGTAGCCGATTCATCTAAAGTTGAAACCCCAGGAATTAGCTGGATACTTTGTGCGATATCAGTATTTACCATTCCAGGTAAAATCCCTAACCTTTCAGTATCAACAACAATAGAACCGTCTTTCTTTTTATCTATCCCGTTTGTAACATATCCCAGAATAATAACATCATCTAATGTTTCAATAGGCAGCAGTTTATCGCGATCTATATTGGGCGTGACTATAATCTGATTGTCGGATATTTTTTTAAAAATCAAACCCGTTTCACTTTCTAAAACCGACAAAAACTCTACCCAAGTAACTTGCTTTAAATCAAGACTAACAAGAATACCTTCGACAACATCAGACGCAAACGAAATGGATACATTATTTTTCTCTTGAAGCTCTTTTAATACTTGAGACAAAGGGGTTTGAGTGTATTTGAAATTCTGTTTTTGCTGCGCAAAAATCGTCATAGAAAAAAAGAATACTAAAACAAAAAAATAATGTTTCATATTTGTTGATTTGGGAATCCAAATTTAGGTTTTGTATTTTATTCAGACAGGATAATCGTTTGCTTCTCGATTTTATAATTTATTCCCATTGGGATTAATGTTGCCTTTAACGCCAAATCCAAATCATTATGATTAAAACTTCCTGAAAACAATCTGTTTTTGTTAATGTTATGAGCATCAAAAGTGATATCGAAATACTGCGTTAATTCCTCTAATACTAGATGTAACGGTTGCTCGTCAAATTTTGAAACACCTTTTCTCCACAAAGGTGATTCTTCTTTAAAAAGTACATCTTCAACCAGATTATCATCAATTATTATTTGCATTCCTTGGGTCAAAATTTTCGAAGAAGATGCATCGCTCAACTGAGAAAACTTAACCTTTCCTTCGTAACATTTCAATTCAAAATAAGATCTGTCTTTTATATTAAACTTTGTTCCTAATACCTTAACTATACCCTTTGAAGTCTTTACTTTAAAATCATTGTTTTTTGTAACTATGAAATAGGCTTCACCATCTAAATTTACCGTTTTATTATTTGACCAAAAGAAGCGCTTTAACGAAAGACTGGAGTTAGCGTTTAAATGCACCTTTGAACCATCTTCTAGAACGATTGTTTGCGTTTCACCAATTGCATTTGTATAGGTTTTTGATGAATTGAAAAATACACCTAACGCTATAATTAACATGGCAGCGACAGTAATAGTTTGCCAAAGACGAATTGTTTTAGGTTTGTTTTGTTTTAGTTTCTGCTTTACATCATGCAGTGCCTTTTCGACATCAATATCGGGACCATCTAATAATTGAGACTCCCTATTAATGAGTTTAAACTGTTTATATGTCTCGGTCTTTTTAAAGGCAATAAGTTCCTCGTCAGATAGTTCTCCTGCAATCCAGCGTCCTAAAAAAGTATCATCATTATCGTAATTTTTCATCATATATTATAAGCTTCTAACTATAAGACATTTAAATTAAACCCTACCCTATTTTTATACTTTAATATGCGCTCCAAGCAGGTCTCGTAATTCCCTCAAGGCTTTACTCATTCGACGCTCTATTGCTTTAACTGTAAGACCTGTTATTTCTGCAATCTCTTTATATGTTTTATCTTCAACCCTACTTAATAAAAAAACCTCCCTTTCTTTAGGGTTTAACATGTTAATAGCTTGCTTTAGTTTTATTCGAAACTCATCAACTTCTATTAAAAAATCTGGACTTTCATAATTTGTATGTTCTTCTACTGTTTTCTGATGCTTTAAAACTACTTTTTCATGCGCGACTTCATTTAAAAATGAATGGTTACATGCAGAATAAATATAAGATTTTGCTTTTGAGTAAATAATAGTAGCACAAAGCTTCCAAATTTTAATAAATACATTCTGAACAATATCCTCTGCTTGATGTAAATTTCCACATTTATAATAAATGTATTTCGTTACTGGCTCGTAGTATTTCCGAAATAATTCGTTATAAATTTTTTCTTCACAAATAGAAGGTTCTTTTTCTGACATCTTTTAACTAATGAGAGTTCAAAAATACTCAAAGCACTAAAATATATCATCAAAAATAGGGTGAAGTTGTTTTTTCGTGTATTAACTATAGAGACCAATACGTAATTCTTTACCATGAAACTACTTCTTTATTTACCATTTTTAATTTCATTTAGTGTTTTTTCACAAGATTGGAATACTAACTTGGAAACTGCCAAGTCTATAGCTCAAGAGAATGAACAAACTATAATATTAGTGTTTCAAGGGTCAGATTGGTGCGCACCTTGTATGAAATTGGATAGAACTATTTTTCAATCGGAAACATTTAAGTCTTATGCAAAGTCTCATTTTGTGATGTTAAAAGCAGACTTCCCTAGACGAAAAAAAAATGCGCTAAGCGAAAAGCAGCAAAATCACAATAAGAAGTTAGCTGAGATGTATAACAAATATGGATACTTTCCACATGTAGTTGTACTCGATGGAAAAGGTAATGTCTTAGGAGAGACAGGATTTAAAAAGACAACACCTGAGGCCTACATAAAATTATTAGAATCTTTTAAAAAATAGATAAATGAAGAAGCTAATTATTTTGGGTCTATTGTTTTGTGTTAACTATACAGCCTTAGCTCAGGGCACTTACAAACGTGTTTTAAAGCTAATGGGGAGTCGTTTTGATATTACTGTTATAGCTACAAATTCTATTGAAGCCAACACATACATAGATACAGCAGTATCTGAAATATCAAGAATAGAAAAATTAATTTCTTCATGGGACAAAAACTCTCAAACTTCAGAAATAAATAGAAATGCAGGCATCAAACCTGTAACTGTAGATAAAGAACTCTTTGATTTGATTAAAAGAGCCATTCAAATATCTAAACTAACAGAAGGTGCTTTTGATATAAGTTATGCATCTATGGATCGCATTTGGAAATTTGATGGATCCATGACCGAAATGCCATCTGAAGACCGTATCAAAAAATCTGTTGAAAAAGTAGGCTATAAGAACATAATATTAAATGAAGACAACTACTCTATATACCTAAAACACAAAGGAATGAAAATTGGGTTTGGAGCTATTGGCAAAGGATATGCCGCAGATAAGGCTAAAGAATTATTAAAAAAAATAGGTGTCGAGGGTGGAATTATTAATGCTTCTGGAGACATGAATACATGGGGAAAACAACGTTCAGGTAAAGATTGGCAAATAGGAATTAAGAACCCCCTAAATAAAAATAAAGTATTTGCACTTCTCCCAATTTATGAGAGCGCTGTGGTTACCTCAGGTAATTATGAAAAGTTCGTTGTGCTTAACAAAAAGAGATTCTCTCATATTATTGATCCACGAACAGGTTATCCTAGCAGCGGTATTGTAAGTGTAAGTGTGTTTTCCGTAAGCGCCGAACTAGCCGATGCCTTAGCAACATCAATCTTTGTTATGGGAATAGATGTTGGACTAGACTTTATTAATCAATTACAAAATATAGAGTGCATTATTGTTGATGATACCGGAAAAGTATTCTACTCTAAAAACATCAATATAAAATAAAACAATCAAAAAAATTAATGATGATAAAAAAAGGAATTTCTATTACAGTAATACTGCTATCTCTAAGCTCATGCGTGGCTGTTAAAGAGTATGATAAAGTTAATATTAATGATCCAGATATGGCATTATCCGCAAACAAAATAGATCGTTTTGAAACTAATTTTCATGTCTACAGAGAAGGTGCTTCTGGAGCAAATGGAGGAAAAACAGGCGGAGGCTGTGGCTGTAACTAATATGAAATATCTATTCGTATCGATTTTGTGTTTCTTCTCTTTGCTTTTGCATTCTCAAGATAAGAATAAAGATTCTATATCTTCAGGTTATAAAAAACGCGTATTAGAAACAACAGAAGTTGATTTTTTAATGAGTTATTACCAACAAGATGGAACTCATGCTTCAGTAACTGGAGGCATAGGCGACGAGCATCTTACAGATATAACCCCAACTATTGTCGTTGCCATACCGTTAAATGCAGATGATGTATTAACTATAGATGCAGGAATTTCTGCATATACCTCGGCGTCTTCGAGTAATTTAGATCCTTTTGATTCTTCTGGAGCTTCTGCTGGAGGAGGAGATGACGATGACAACGAAGGCAATGCAAATGCATCTCCAACAGGTAGTCCGTGGGTAGAATCATCGGGAGCCTCTGCAAAGGATGTTTGGGGAGGAGTTACTGTTAGTTATAGTCATAGTTCAGATGATAGAAATAATATATGGAGTGTTAATGCTGGATTTGCAACTGAATACGACTATACCTCAATCGGCTTTGGTGGAGGATTCACTAAATTGTTTAATGAAAAGAACACAGAATTAGGAATTAAAGCACAAGTTTTTCTAGACACTTGGAGCCCAAGATACCCAACAGAAATAGACTCGTATAATGAAGCTGGTGGAGATCTTAATAACGGTTTTTTTAGTGGTATCGATATTCTAGATCAACAAGGGCAGGCCATTGATAAAAATGGCGCCATAGTTTGGAATCCATTCAATACAACACTTATACAAGATGAGTCAAGAAATTCTTATTCCTTATCCCTTAGTTTTTCTCAAATAGTGAGTAAAAATGCACAATTCTCTTTGTTTTTAGATGTTATCCAACAAAAAGGATGGCTCGCGAACCCCATGCAACGCGTTTATTTTAATGATAGACCAAACTATTATATAGGAAATGCAGCAAATATTCCTAATTATACATCACCAACAAATACTGATGTTTTTCAACTAGCAGATGATATCGAACGATTGCCTGACACACGATTCAAAATTCCAATTGGAGCTCGCTTTAACTACTATATAAATGAAAATATGGCGTTAAGAACGTATTATCGATATTATTTTGATGATTGGGGAATTAACTCGCATACAATAAGTATTGAACTTCCTATTAAATTGGGTAACGGTAAATTTACCTTCTATCCTAGTTATAGGTTTTATAACCAAACCGCGGCAGACTATTTTGCACCTTATGAAGCCCATACGTCCTCCTCAGAGTTTTATACATCAGACTACGATTTATCAGGTTTTAATAGCAATCAATATGGCTTAGGGTTTAGATATACAGATATTTTTACAACGTTTAAAATCTTCAATTTTGGTCTTAAGTCATTTGATATAAAGTATAGCATTTATGATAGAAGTGACGGACTTAACTCTAGCATTATTTCTAGCGGATTTAAGTTTGTATTAGATTAGAAAAGACCATATGAATCCCAAATATTTATGAAGCCCATGTATAACAAAAACTATAAATTTTATAGAGTAATCATCCCATTTACTTTACTAGTATCCCTGGCTCATGTTCTACTACTCTTAATATACCTCCTATAAAATATAAAATGAAACATTCCAAATAATGAACTAATAGATACCCAATGCGCTTGTATACTTCTTTTATATCCGATTAAGTATTTTAAAAAACCCGATTAAACATCATTTATTCATGATGAATTACAATTTTTTTAATAAAAAAAATAGGGTAAGCTCAGAATTACATGTCATAAGAGTAACAAACATTATTTAACCTATTTAATTATGAAAAAACAATTACTTTTTTTACTTGCAATGGTATTTTTATACCAAACTTCAACAGCCCAAACTGCTACAGGATTAGACTTTGATGGGCAAGTCGCTTCATGGGATTATATAGAACTTCCCGATAATGATTTATTAGATTTCACAACAAGTTTTACTTTCGAGGCTTGGGTGAATTTTGATCAAATAAATAGAACAACAAACGGATGGGACTGGGAATGCATCTTTGCTAAATCCAGATACACCGAGTCATACGGACTTATGTTGTTAACCGATGGAGCAAATAAGATTTTTCGTTTTTATCATGCTGGGATTGGTGCCAATTTCACCGATTATCAATGGAATACTGTGGCTCCAGATCAATGGTACCATATAGCTGTGACCTTAAGTAGTACCGAAGTGAATTTTTACATTGATGGTATAAACGTTCGAACTCAAGCCGTTTCAGGAAACTTAACACCTAATAGTAGCCCTCTAAGAATTGGTGCTGGTACCACGGCAGGTGGCGATCCATATCCTTTACAAGGCATGCTGGATGATATTCGTATATGGAACTATGCAAGAAGTGCTAGCGACATTGCAGACTCGAGAAATTGCGAATTAAATGGAAGTGAAACTGGATTAATCTTAAACTTTGATCTCAACCAAGGTATGGTAGATACAGATAATACTGCAATAGCTATGGTTACTGACAAGTCTTCAAATAGTTTAAACGGAAGTTTAAATGGTTTTCAACTAATGAATGTAGAAGGTAATTTCAGAGTCACTTCTGCTAATGGTATTTCAGGGTCTTGTGATACCTTATCTGTTAGTGATCTGGACAGCAATGAAAGTGATGTGTCTCTTATACCTAATCCAACAATTAATGGAACATTTAGAATTAAACACTTAGGAAATTCCGAAATAGAAAAAGTATCTATTTATGATATTTCAGGGAAGTTGATAAAAGAAGAAACAAACATAACAGACGGTCAACGTTTTGATATTTCCGAATGTACTTCAGGACTATATTTAATAGAGCTTAAATACACTGAAGGCATACTGACTAAAAAGCTTATTAAAAATTAATTAAGGGAGAACTAAACGCGGTTTAGTTCAAAATTAAGCCCAAAACTTTCGTTTTGGGCTTTTAATTATATCATATTTCACCTTTTTAACACGTTTATAAACTATAGTTTTTGAAGAGTTAAAGTATCTGTTCCGCCGCCGCCGCTCACATCTTGGATAACCACTTCAGTACTTGAAACAGAAATAACATCCCAGTCATCATCATTAAATTCTTCAAAAGGTATATCTGTTACAAAATCTAAAGCCATTTGATTTCCTGAGCTAAATACAGACCAAGTTCCATTATTTGTATTAGAACCGTTTGATGCTGATACAGAACCATCCATATTAAAATCTAATTCGTAACCTGAATAGTTAGAGGTTTGGTCATCAGCATCTTCAGTATAAGATGCAACTATCCATAACCCGTCTGTTAGTATTGCTTCCAAATCATCATTACCATTGCCTCCGTCGAATGGGTTTCTTTCAAAGGTTAAAAAATCTTCCGAACCATCTCCACCACTAACATCTTTTAGCCTAATTATATCATTAGTTACTTCAAGAACATCCCAATCGTCAGCTAATTCATCTAAGGGAATACCAGTTCCAAAGTTTAGGTTTAATCCAAGCTCGGTATCATCTCCCGATGTTGTTGACCATGAACCATTAGTAGATCCACTTGTATCTGTCGCTGTTGCAGTATTATCAGATGAAAAATTAAATACGTAATCTGAAAAATCTGATGTTTCGTCAGTATCATCAAAGAAATAAGTTATATACCAATCTCCATTTATAAGGGCGTTAACTAAAGCCGTGTCATTGATTGACCCATTAGACTGACAATCACTTTCAAAGCGTAATCTATCATCACCTAATCTTAGGTCTACATCTACTTCGTCATCATCTTGTTCAATTTCATGTAAATTCCATGTATCATTAAAATCAGGCAATCCTGTAACATTTATAACGACGGAAATATTATTACCTGTACCTGAAGCTTCCCAAGTTCCATTAAAAGAGTTAGTTCCTTGAGTAACTAAAATTGTTCCATCACTATTAAATTCAAATACATATCCTACATAATTGTCCTCAAGGTCATCGTCATTGCGTTCTAATTTATCAACAGTCCATTCAGAACAATCCGCAAAAACAGTTTCTAGGTCATTGGTCGTACAGTTATCACAATCATCATCATCAAAATCATTATCATCATCTTCATCACAGCTATCATCTGCAATCTCAATGACACCCTCTAATTCTTGTATGTTATTTATAGTCTGCGTAGTTCCATCTATAAAAATCACTATAATCGGGAAGTTAATTGTTACCGCTGCAAATTCGTCTAAATCATCAATAAAATCATACATATCATTATCATTATTGATTGTTATAGAATTGATTAAATCGTTGTTTTCATCATATATAGATGCCGTAATTGGATACTGAAAGTCTATACATTCTATATCGTCATCATCTTCGTTTTCGCCATTGCAATCTGCTACTAGTATTGCTAATTCAGAATCTGAGTTGACTGTAACAGTGGAAAAATCAGTTAGTATAACTGTTATTGGATATGAAATCACAACAGAATCTACATCGTCGTCAAATAAGTCGATAATATCTTCAATATCCTGATAACCATCATCATCATTAATGGTAATCTCGATACCATTAACTGTTACGGTAACGGGTAACTGCACGCTTAAACAATTGGCATTATCTATAATGTTATCGTCAGAACCATCATTGGATGCAACGTTACTCATAAGGTTAGCAATTGTTGAATTCGCTTCAATAGTGTCTTCAACAGGCGGGTCGATTGCTAAATCGTCTTCGGTTCTACAAGATGTCATAGTGAATAAAAAACCTATAACTAGTAGTAAAATTGGTTTCAATGTTTTCATAATGGAATGGATTTTATTAAATCTTAAGTTCGTTAATCAATTAGTTTTTAAATAACCTCTTTATTCTTAAAACAACCCATTAAAAAATTGTCCCAAGAAAAGATGAATTTTTTTTATTTATCTTTCTATATAGAAATTGAAAAACTGAATCCTTGTCAAAATCATTACATCAAGATATATGTGATAAGACTCGCTTCTCAAAACTTTACGAGAAGTATGCTCAATCATTGAGCAATATTCTTTTATATAAATATGGTCAATTATTAAATCCAGCAGACAAAGTTCAAGAAGCATTTATTAAACTCTGGAAAAATTGTGCTAAAATCAAGCCAGAAACTGCTAAATCATATTTATACACCACAGCAAATAATATGATGCTCAACGAGGTCAAGCACCAAAAGGTTGTTTTAAAACATCAACAAGTAAAACCAAAGGATTACACAAACGAATCTCCAGAATTTATTCTACGCAAAAAAGAATTTCTAACCCGATTTGAACGTGTATTATCACAGTTAAAGGAAGAAGAAAGAGTTGCATTCTTACTGAACAAGGTAGATGGTAAAACTCATAAAGAAGTTGCAGAAATTTTAGGAATCACCAAAAAAGTCGCTGAGCACAGAATTTATGCGGCTTTTAACAAATTAAAAAATGAGCTTGAAGAGCTCAAGCGAAAATAATTCTGGGACAATTATAATTTAAATTGTTTTAAGAATATAACCCTATTTTATGAACGAAGAGTATTTAGTAAAAAAATGGTTGAATGATGATTTGTCTCTTTTAGAGGCAGAGTCTTTCAATGCTTTAGAAAATGCAACGTTCTATAAAGAAATTATTGACAGCGCACAACAGTTTAGTGGTTATTTAAATGCTAAAGTCGAATCCTTTGATATGTTAGACAAAAAGTTAGCTTCTCAAAAAAATACTTCTAATAATTGGCTAAAAGTTGCTTTTAGTATTGCTGCTACTCTTGTTGTTGGGTTTGCATTGTTTACGTTGTTAAACAAAGATCAAATAAGCTCTTTTAAGACCAATTTAGCTCAAAACCAAACTATCACTTTACCTGATAATTCAATTGTAAATCTTAACCAATTATCTGGTCTAGAATACTCTAATTCTAATTGGGATAAGAATAGGTCATTAGACCTTTTTGGAGAAGCCTTTTTTGATGTTGAAAAAGGAAAACGCTTTGATGTAAATACAAAATTTGGGAAAGTCAGTGTTCTTGGTACAGAATTTAATGTATTATCTAGGGATAGCATTTTTAAAGTCTCTTGTTATGAAGGCTTAGTTCAAGTCACATATAATAATGATATTATAAGGCTACCTGCTGGTACTGAATTTGTTCTATCATCAGGACATAGTATAAAATCGAATATTGTCGTAGCAGAGCCTTACTGGCTTAAAAATATGAGTGTATTTGAAAACGCTTCTTTTGAGGAAGTTATTGACGAGCTAGAAAAGCAATACAATATTAAGGTACAATATTCATCTGATTTGAGTATTCAATTCATAGGTGCTTTTGAACATGACAATCTTGAAAATGCTTTAAAGTCTATAACGAACCCCCTTAATTTGACCTATGAAATTCAGAATACTAACGAGGTCATTATAAGGAATGGACAGAACTAGGTTTTACATATTTCTATTTCTGTGCTTTTTTCAATTATTTAAGTCGCACGGACAAAATTCAGAGCAAAAAGTTCCAGTATCTGAAGTACTTGAGCAAATTACAAAAGTGCATTCTATTACCTTTAATTATGAAAGTAATCTTTTAAAAAGCATCATTGTAACCCCTATATCACAGGATTTAAGTTTAAATTCAAAACTTAAAAATCTCGAAAAACAAACCAATCTAATTTTTGAGAGAGTTAGTGATTTAGTTTATACTATTTCTAAGTCAATACGATTGTGTGGTTATATCAAAGATTCAGAATTAAAAAAACCTCTTATGGGCGCTACTATTACAGGTAAATTTGCTCATTCAGTAACCGATGAAAATGGCTATTTTGAAATTGAAATAAGATCCCAAAATGAACTAGTAATCATAAGACATATTGGATTGAAAACCATTGAGCGTCAAGTGAAATATTTTGACTTAGAGGATTGTGGAATAATAGTAATGCTTATTCAGCAAGAGTTAATTTCCCCAGTTCTCATTGAAGCGTATCTCGTTAAAGGTATTGATAAAAGACACAATTGGACAACCTCAATAGACTATAAACGATTTAGTCTTTTACCTGGTCTAATTGAATCAGATGTCTTACAAACTGTTCAGGCATTACCAAGCATCTTGAGTGTTGATGAAACTGTTTCTAATATAAATATCCGAGGTGGTTCTAATGACCAAAATTTGATGCTTTGGGATGATATCAAAATGTATCAAACGGGACATTTTTTTGGTCTCATCTCGAGTTTTAATCCGCTTATGACTCAAACTGCAAACGTTATTAATAATGGCTCAGATGTAGCATTGACAGATGGAGTTTCTGGTACGATTCAAATGCAAACAGATAAGCAAATTGATTCTAAATTCAAAGGTGTTTTTGGTCTTAATTTTTTAAATGCAGAATTGTTTTCGAATATTCCAACAGGCAATAAGTCGTCACTTCAGATTGCATCCAGAAAGTCTTTGAACGATTTTGTAAGAACACCAACTTACGATGTTTATTTCGATAGAGTGACTCAGGACACAGAAGCAGAAAATAATATTGCAAATGTTACTAATTCTAATCAGGAATTCGACTTTTACGATACAGCGCTACGATGGTTATATCAGCCTACGAGTAGAGATTTTATAAGACTAAATTTCATACTAATTAATAACGATTTAGGCTTCAATGAAACGGCTGATATTGATGGCGTATTAAGAACCAGAGGTAGTAATATTACGCAAAACAGTCTAGCAGTAGGGCTAAACTACAAAAGACAATGGAGTGAGAGGCTGTCATCAACAATCAATATTTATGATAGCGAATATAAACTTGAAGCTCTTAACGCTGATGTATTGAGCAATCAGCTACAGCTACAGGAGAATATTGTTTCTGAAACAAGTGTCTTGTTAAACAACCTGTATGAACAAAATCAATGGCGCTTTAATCTTGGTTATCAATTTACAGAAACAGAGGTCATAAACTTAAATGATATTGACTTACCTCGATTTGTGAGACGAGACGAAGAAATATTAAGAGAGCATAGTGCTTTTGGTCAAGTTTGGTACAAAAACCCAAATAAAGACTTTTCCGTTAGAGGCGGACTGAGAGTAAATTACTTAACACGATTTGAAGAGTTAATTCTTGAACCAAGATTAAGCTTAAGAAAATCTATTGGAGAGCATATTGAAATTGAAGCACAAGGCGAATTTAAACATCAAAGTACATCACAAATCGTTAATTTTCAGAATGACTTTTTAGGTATTGAGAAAAGGCGTTGGCAATTAACTGACAACGATAGCATCCCAATCATTCAAAGTAAGCAAGTTTCATTTGGAATAACATACAAAAATAATGGTTGGTTATTAGATGCTAAGGCTTATTATAAAATAGTAGATGGCATAACTTCCCAAAGTCAAAGTTTTACTACTAAATATGAATTCGCGAAGCAAAAAGGCAGTTATGATGTCTATGGTTTTGAGTTTTTATGCAGAAAGAAATTCAGCAATTTCAATACTTGGTTAAGTTATTCATACATGAACAATACTTACACTTTTGAAACACTTGAAGATATTGAATTCCCCAGTAATTTTGATATAACGCATTCGGTTGCTCTAGGAACAACCTTTAGTAACAAATCTTGGAATATTTCAGCAGGAGTAAACTACAGAACAGGAAAACCTACGTCTATACCGTTAAACGGAAATGAAATAGTTGAAGATAATGTAAATTTTGATCAAGGAAATAATGAACGATTATCAGACTATTTAAGAATTGATGCTTCAGTCATTTACAAGTTCAAATTAAGTAATTCTGTTAGATCAGAAATAGGTGCATCCATCTGGAATATATCAAATAGAGAAAATGCCATTAACAACTATTATAGAGTCAATGTAAATACTGAAGTCAATAAATTCTCTAGGTTTTCCTTAGGGCTTACTACAAATGCCGTAGCACGTATCTATTTTTAATTGAATAAGCGCTTCCATATTAAAACACATTTCCATATCATATAAAAAAGCCTCACATCACTGTGAAGCCCTGTTATTCAGTGTGGAGCATATCGGATTCGAACCGATCGCCTCTACGCTGCCAGCGTAGCGCTCTAGCCAAATGAGCTAATGCCCCAATTTTTATTTCAAACCTCTTAAAACCAATACAGGCAAAGCACTACTAAAGTCTTTCTTTAAAATGGTACTCTTTTCCCATTTTTTCACAAAAAACCCACGCTTACGTCTTACAACACATAATAAATCAGGGTTATTATTGGTATAATGTTCTAAAACACCTTGATGTGTTGTGGCGTTTTCACTTACTGTAGTATTTGTAATTAAACTCGCTAAATCATCATTAACATCTAAGTCGCCTTCATTGAAAAATGGCGTTTTTACCAGAAGTAAATTCACTACAGCTTTAAACTGGTTCTTTATTGCTTTTAAAGGATCTAAAGCATCTTCTTTTCTAATGATAGCAGATTTAACGGCTAATAAAATCTTTACAATCGGTTTGTAAACATAACCCTCTGGAACAATTAATGCCGGAATATTCGTTTGCTTAACAATTTTCCCTGAAGTTTTGCCTAAGTATACCTCATCTTTAATTGAGTTCGTTCGAGGCTCTAATAAAATGAGGTCTACATTTAGAGCTTCACATGCCAACTCTATCGTATCTACCAGTTTTCCTTTAAATGTTTTAACAACAACGTCTACTCCTTTGGTATCAATTTTAGACACATGACTATTTAAAAAAGTAACACTTTCGCGCTCCAATATGTGATCAATCTTTATCATAGTGCCTGCTTTTGTATAAACATTATAAATCTGTACAACATATAATTTGGCACCAAATGCTCTAGCAAAATCAACAGCATACTGTAAATGGCTTTCAGCATTTTTAGAGGAACCAACAGGAACAAGAATAGACTTCATAATCAAATATTTAAAAGTAACTTTGTTTAAAATAAATTTTTGCAAAGGTAACTATTAATATGATACGTAAAGCAACTCTAAAGGATATAGATGCTATCATAAGCATCACAAAGGCATGTGCTAAACATATGATCGATCAACAAATATTTCAGTGGAACGAACATTATCCAAACCCATCTGCTTTTCAAAATGATGTAGAGCGCGATGAATTATATGTGCTAGATGTTGAAAACAGTATTAAAGGCTGTATAGTAATCTCAACCTTAATGGACGAGGAGTATATGCCTGTGACATGGTTGACTCCAAATGAAAACAATATCTACATTCATCGGTTAGCCATTCATCCAAAGTATCAAGGTCAAGGTTATGCGCGTCAACTTATGAATTTTGCAGAAGCACACGCTATAGAAAACAACTATACCTCTATTCGATTAGACACCTTCTCTGAGAACAAAAGAAACCAAAAATTTTACGAACTTCGTGGCTATCAGCGCTTGGGTAATATTTATTTTCCTAAGCAAAGTGAGTTTCCTTTTTATTGTTACGAGCGTATTTTTTGAAAACAGACATTACATTAAAAAACATCAATAAATTAGCCATTCCGGCATTAATATCTGGAGTAGCCGAACCTATCTTGTCGCTTACAGATACTGCTATAATTGGTAATGTAGATCATAATGCTGCCGAAGCCTTAGCCGCTGTTGGAATTGTTGGGACCTTTATCTCTATGCTTATTTGGGTATTTGGTCAAACACGAAGTGCTATTTCATCTATTGTATCCCAACATTTAGGCGCTAATCAGTTAGATGCAGTTAAAAATCTTCCTGCTCAGGCTATTTTTATTATCACATCAATTAGCCTCATAATTATAGCCATCACATTACCATTCTCTTCTCAAATATTTAATTTCTATAATGCCTCTGGTCAAATATTAGATTACAGTGTTGAGTATTACAATATTCGCGTTTTTGGCTTTCCATTTACACTCTTTACTATTGCTGTTTTTGGCACATTTAGAGGGCTTCAAAACACCTACATTCCAATGATTATTGCTATTGTTGGAACCGTCGTTAATATTGTATTGGACTTTGCTTTTGTTTATGGTATAGAAGGACTTATAAGCCCTATGCATATCAAAGGAGCCGCATACGCCAGTGTAATTGCTCAAATTATTATGGCCTTATGCTCAGCCTATTTTTTACTAAAAAAGACCGATATTTCGTTGCGTGTTACATTTCCGTTTAATAAAGAAATTAAAACATTTACGGTTATGGTTTTGAATCTATTTGTAAGAACCCTAGCCTTAAATGCCACCTTATATTTTGCAACAAGTTTCGCCACATTATATGGAACACAATACATTGCAGCCTATACCATTGCTATAAATCTTTGGTTTTTAGGAGCTTTCATTATTGATGGTTATGCCAGTGCCGGAAACATTCTGTCTGGGAAATTATTAGGAGCAAAAGACTATAAAAAATTGGTGGAATTAAGTCGGTTTTTGATAAAATGTGGCATTGGTATTGGAATTATTTTAGCCGTCATTGGATTTATAACTTATAATGTTGTTGGTTCTATTTTCACGAAAGACCAAACCGTACTCAATGAGTTTTATAACGTCTATTGGATTGTTTTGGCAATGCAACCTTTTTGTGCATTAGCCTTTATTTTTGATGGGATATTTAAAGGCATGGGGAAAATGAAATTTCTTAGAAACCTACTCCTTTTGTCAACTGGTTTAGTCTTTATTCCACTTTTATTTTTACTAGATAGCTTTGACCTTAAGTTATACGCTGTTTTTATTGCATTAACCTTATGGATTATTGCAAGAGGTATTCCGCTAATCATAAAATTCAGACAACTATTTTTATCACTTTCACAAAAGACGTAACTTTGGCGAATAATACGCTTTAAAGCAAGCCTAAAAACAACGCTATGGATATCATGTCATTTATAAGTGGAAACGGTTTATTTCTTATTTTAGGAATCGTTTTAGTTATTGTTTATTTCTACAACCGTAATAAAAAACGATAATGAGTAACATTCGCATTACAAAACAATTTTCTTTTGAAACTGGTCATGCCCTTTATGGATACGACGGAAAGTGTAAAAACGTTCATGGTCATAGCTATCGATTAGATGTAACGGTTATTGGGAAGCCTATTTCAGACAATACCAACGTAAAATATGGGATGGTTATTGATTTTAGTGATCTCAAGAAGATTGTTAAAGAAGAAATCGTAGATGTGTTTGATCATGCGACAGTGTTTAATAAGAATACACCACATGTTGAGTTAGCCAAAGAACTTGAAGATCGAGGCCATAATGTATTATTGGTTAATTACCAACCTACAAGTGAAATGATGGTTATTGATTTTGCTGAAAAGATAAAACAACGTTTACCTAATACCATCAAACTACACTCATTAAAACTCCAAGAAACGGCAACCTCATACGCACAGTGGTTCGCTTCTGATAATGACTAAGCCAACTCACATAAAAATCCCAGAGGGCAAGAAAATTTACTTTTCGTCAGATAATCATTTGGGGGCACCAACAAAAGAAGCCTCCCTACCTCGCGAAAAGAAATTTGTAGCATGGCTTGATGAAATAAAAAAAGACGCTGCAGCCATCTTTTTACTTGGTGATTTATTCGATTTTTGGATGGAGTACAGACGTGTTATTCCAAAAGGATTTACAAGAACTTTAGGGAAACTTGCTGAAATTAGTGACTCCGGAATTCCTATTTACTACTTTGTTGGTAATCACGACTTATGGATGAATGGATATTTTGAAGAAGAACTTAATATTCCTGTATTTCATAAACCCAAAGAATTCATTTTTAATGATATGCGTTTTTTTATTGGTCATGGTGATGGATTAGGCCCAGGAGATAAGGGTTATAAACGCATGAAAAAAGTATTTACAAATCCAATTTGTAAATGGCTATTTAGACGTCTATTACATCCCGATTTTGGTATGCGCATTGGGCATTATATGTCTGTTAAAAACAAAATGATATCTGGAGATGACGATGCTAAATTTTTAGGGAACGATAAAGAATGGCTAGTGCAATATTGTAAACGAAAATTAGAAACAGAACATAGAGACTTCTTTGTATTCGGACACAGACATTTGCCTTTAGATATTCAACTCAATGAACAATCAAAATACATCAATCTAGGAGATTGGATAACCTATTATACCTATGGCGTTTTTGATGGCAATCAAATGGAATTGAAAACATTTAAGTAGTCTCATCGGTCTCTGCCTCGTGAGCTTCAATATCTTTTGTTAAATCGAGATCACGTAACGGTTTATTTTTAACTCCCATTACCGCCACAACAATTAAGGTTACTGTTCCGCCTAACATAACAGCTAAAGGCGCACCAAAAATCCTGGCAGCAATACCGCTCTCTAGAGCTCCCAGCTCATTAGAAGATCCTACAAACATAGAATTTACCGCACCAACACGACCTCTCATATTATCTGGAGTTTTAAGCTGAAGTATGGTTTGACGTACAACCATAGAAATACCATCAAAAACACCTGAGAAAAATAATGCTAAAACACTCAACCACATAAGTTTAGATGCTCCAAAAATGATCATACAAAACCCAAATCCGAATACAGAAATGAGTAACTTCTTCCCTGTATTTTTTGTAATAGGTATATAGGTTGTTGCTAACATGGTTATAATACTACCTGATGAAAGCGCTGCATTTAAAATACCGAACCCTTTTGGTCCAGCGTCTAAAATATCTTTTGCAAATACAGCAAAAATTGCCACAGCGCCACCAAACAAGACAGCCATCATATCTAAAGTTAAAGCGCCTAAAATAACCTTGTCGTTAAACACAAAGCTAAGTCCGGCCTTTAAGCTTTCTTTTATTGATTCATTATTTCCTTTATTTAAAATTGGTTTTTTAGCTATTTGTAATACCAATACCAGGGCAACCATTACTAGTAGAAATACGATCCCTAAGGTCTGATTTACACCTATCCAAGCTATTAAAAACCCACCGCATAAAGCTCCAAATACATTTGCACCTTTCCATGTACTACTACTCCATGTTGCTGCATTAGGATATGCTTTCTTTGGAACGAGTAATGCTATTAACGAAAATATCGTAGGACCAAAAAATGCCCTCAATACACCGCCAAAAAAAACTAACCCATAAATCCCATATAAAATAGTACTTGTTTCCCACGAAGACTCAACCGTGTTCGATGTTAACCAAAACAATCCAAAACTTATTAAAGAAAACAATGAAATACAAAGTGCAAATAAATTTCGTTTTTCTTTCTTATCGACGATATGGCCTGCAAAAGGAGCAAGAAAAAAAGCTGGTAAAAATTCGCAAAGACCAATAATCCCCAATGACAATGGGTCTTCGGTTAGTGCATAGACCTGCCATTCTATGACTACAAATTGCATAGACCAACCAAAAACTAATGCAAAACGAAGAATCAAAAAAATGTTGAATTCTCTAAACCGTAATGCTGCGTATGGATCGTTTTTAGCCAATTAGATAAATTTGTGATTATGTCTAATATTTACCACAAAAATAAACGAAAGCAAAGTATTAATCTTTGATTTTCTTAATCAATTTAAATTCAACACGCCTATTAAGTTCACGTCCTTCTGCTGTTGTATTGGTTGCAATTGGTTTAGAACTAGCATAACCAAAAAATTGAATTCTTTCATTAGGAAGCCCTAATGACATTAAATATTTAGAAACCGCCTGAGCTCTTTGTTGAGACAATTCAAGATTTCTTACTTCCGTCCCTGTATTATCAGTATGTCCATAAATTTCAACATTCAAATCAGGGTTCGTAAATAGGTATGTATATAAGCTATTCAGTTCAATTTTAGAAGTATCCAGTAATTTGGCCTTATCAAATTCGAAAAGGACATTCTTAAAGGTATAAATTGTTTCATTTTCAAAACTCTCCTGTTCTTTTTCAGTAGATAATTGAGTTTCGTTTTTAGCAATCGGTTTAACGCTCACATCATCAATATAATAATACGAAAATTGCTTACCTGTTGAAGACAATACATTCTGTTTTTTCGTTTTGCGATTAGAGCTAAAATTTCCAATGGTAAAATATTTTTCAAACCCTAAAGCCGTATACTCTACATCTATCTTAATCCAATTCACCGTATCAGCATAGAAATCGTCATGAGGTATTTCTAAAAAATTTGATGCAACAGCTTGTTTAGATAAACGTTTTATATTGATTTGATTCGAATTTGTATTTTGTAATGGAATTGGCATAAACAAAACATCTATATGACTTATAGCATGCGTAGAATACTCCGCTAAACTCACATAAAAAGACAACTTGTAAGTTATTCCTTCCTCCAGTTTTTGGCGTAATTCACCTTGAATATATTCGCGATAATTTTTATCAGAAAACGTATATATTCCAACATAGCCATTTCCTGTCTTGGCTTTCTGGTTTCCTGCATGATTAATACTATTCATGCGTTCAGCACACGTATTGAAATAGTCAGTAGTGGCAAAAGTAGGTGTTGACCATGAGGTCACGTTTTTATTGAAATTACTTATAAATTCTGGACAATACTTATACGTCTCAAAACTTGGGTTAACAACTAAATTTTGCGCCAATATAATATTGCAAATTAAGCAGGAAATAATAGTTGTAATGTGTTTCATAATGGAGTAACGAAAACCAAAAAGAAATATTATGACTTAATGTCTCGTAGTTTTAATTGTAAACTTACTTGACCTTGCCAATGGTTTTCGTCAATAGAATATACTGCGTTAAATGGCTTTCGGTTTTTAATGATGTCTATTTTATCACCTAAGTTAAATCCAATACCAACAATGTTATAACCATCTTGCGTTGCCGTTAGTCGTAAGTGCTTATCATCACCTCCAACACACCTTCCATATCCTGTGTCTTTAAGGTTTTCAGTCATAAAAATAGGCGTTCTATTTTCTGGTCCAAATGGTGCAAATTGACTAATGATTCGCCAAAATTTTTGATCTACCTGACGCAGGTCAAGACACATGTCTATCTTTATTTCTGGTGTGAGTAAATTTCTGTCAATTGTTTTAGAAACCTCATCTTCAAATGCTTGTTTAAAGGCATCATAATTCTCCTCCTTAAGTGTTAAACCTGCGGCATATTTATGACCTCCAAATTGTTCTAAATGTTCACTGCATGCCTGTAACGCATTATAAACGTCAAAACCAGAAACCGATCTTGCTGAAGCTGCAAGTTTATCTCCGCTTTTAGTAAAAACTAATGTTGGTCTATAATAGGTTTCGGTGAGTCTGGACGCCACAATACCAATAACCCCTTTATGCCATGATTCGTCATAAACAACCGTTGTTAGTCGGTTTTCTTCATTTAGTTCAGTAATTTGATGTAGCGCTTCTTCAGTAATACGCTTATCCGCTTCTCGTCTATCTTGATTAAAAGCGTTAATCTCTTGAGCGTATGCTTTTGCAAGAACTGCATCAGTTTCAGTTAATAAGGTTACGGCGTAGTTACCATGTTTCATTCGCCCTGCCGCATTAATACGAGGCGCAACAATAAATACGACATCTGTAATTGTAAGTTTATCTTTTTGAACCTGCTCAATAATGGCTTGAATTCCCGGTCTTGGTTGCGAATTAATAACTTGTAATCCAAAATAAGCTAAGGCCCTGTTTTCTCCAACAATAGGAACAATATCAGCGCCAATAGCAGTAGCAACTAAATCTAAGTATTCCGAAAGTTCCTCTACAGTTTTACCCTCTTTTGAAGCTAAAGCCTGTATTAATTTAAATCCAACACCGCAACCACATAACTCCTTAAAAGGATACTCACAATCGTTCCGCTTTGGGTCTAAAATAGCCACAGCTTTTGGCAATACCTCACCTGGTCTATGATGGTCGCATATAATGAAATCAATTCCTTTTTCAGAAGCATAGTCGACTTTGTCAATAGCTTTTACACCACAATCTAGCGCAACGATGAGCGAAAACCCATTGTCATGAGCAAAGTCAATTCCTTTGTAAGAGATGCCGTAACCTTCATCATAGCGATCTGGTATGTATGTGGCAATTTGATCCGATTTCGTTTCTAAATAGGATGATAGTAAGGCCACAGATGTTGTTCCATCAACATCATAATCGCCATAAACCAAAATATTCTCGCCTTGAAGAAGTGCAGCTTCAATACGAGCAACGGCTTTGTCCATATCTTTCATAAGAAATGGATCGTGTAAATCATCTAAACTTGGGCGAAAAAATGTCCTGGCTTCTTCGTAAGTCTCTATACCCCTCTGCACTAAAAGCGTAGCTATTGACGCATCAACCTGCAACGCTTTTTTCAAAGTGTCAACAGTAATCGGATCTTGTTTTGGTTTTAGAGTCCAACGCATATGCTAATATAGAAAATTTTCGCTATACGTTGTGATAATGAATAGACGTTTTTACTTCCGAGAATTTTCGAAACATCTCCATAACACCGCAGTATTTTTCGATAGAAAGGTCTACTGCTTTTTTAATCTTAGCTTCATCGAGGTTTTCACCATACAAATGGTATTCAACAGTTACTGTATGATAATATTTAGGGTGTTCTTCGGTAAGTTCTCCATAAGTATCAATTCTAAAATCTGAAAAAGGCACTTTCATCTTTTTAAGAATAGAGACCACGTCTAAACCAGAACAACCTGCTAAGGACGATAACATCATGGCTTTAGGTCCTAACCCAGAATTATGACCTCCGTGTTCTGGAGTTGTATCCATAGTAACTAACTTTCCGTTTGGATTATCGGATTCAAATTGTAAGTTTCCTTTCCAATGTGTGACAACTTTATGAGACATATCTAAAGAATTTTTCGTTTATTGTTAACTCAAAAATACTACTAAAAAAAACAAAAATATGGCATTAGTTACACCTTTATCAGCAGAACACGATCCAGAAACAAAACAACTTGCAGAATTTTTTAACGAAACTCTTGGGTTTTGCCCAAATTCTGTATTAACCATGCAACGTAGACC
This sequence comes from uncultured Psychroserpens sp., assembly GCF_947492715.1. GTDB lineage: Bacteria > Bacteroidota > Bacteroidia > Flavobacteriales > Flavobacteriaceae > Psychroserpens. The sequence goes on along the minus strand of NZ_CANLNS010000001.1, from coordinate 1,242,407 downwards.
AGCTATTAGTAAGGCCTTTATTAACTTAAATAAAGCAGTCATGGCTAATGAAGGTCGTGTGACTTCTGCATTAAAACGTATGATTGCTTGGGTAAGCAGTAATTCTACTGGTTGTCGTTATTGCCAAGCTCATGCCATTCGTGCTGCAGAGCGTTATGGTGCCGAGCAAGAACAATTAGATAATATTTGGGAATATAGAACGCATCCTGCTTTTTCGGAAGCTGAGCGTGCTGCATTAGATTTTAGCTTAGCGGCTTCTCTTGTACCTAATGCCGTAAATGCCGATATCAAAAAACGTTTGTATGAGCACTGGGATGAAGGTGAAATCGTTGAAATGCTTGGTGTGATTTCTCTATTTGGATACCTCAACAGATGGAATGACTCTATGGGAACCTCTATTGAAGAAGGCGCAGTAGAAAGCGGAGATCAATACCTAGGTAAACACGGCTGGGAAAGTGGTAAACACAATGGTTCTCAATATTAAATAAAGATCATATAATACGTCCAAAAATCTTCAAAAATGTAAAGGGTATTTAAGTTATCCCTAGCCATTTTTAACATCAAAATAAAAAATCCTCTTCTATCCGAAGAGGATTTTTTATTGGAATACTTCACTCATTGAAACGTAGCTTTCACTCATTTCTAGTTTCCAAATCTTTAATACTGAAATAGATTTGAACTATTAAACCGTCAATATTATGAAAAATCAATTACTTAAAAAACTATGCATAGGGCTAGTCATACTTGTTTCGGCAAACCTTTTTGCTCAAGAAGGTACTGTGAGTGGTACGATCAATTCTGAAATAGATGGTCTTCCTCTTCCTGGTGTTAGTGTTATAGTAAAAGGCACTAATAGAGGTGTTCAAACCGACTTTGATGGGGATTACAGTATTAAATGCAGAGTTGGAGAAACTTTAGTATTTAAGTACATCGCTATGACAACCAAAGAGGTAAAGGTCACATCAAGCATGTTAGGATTGGAGTCTAACGATTTCTTCGTTGATGAAATTCCCATTAAACCCATTGAAAATGACGCCTACAAGAATGCTATAAAAACGACTAGCAATACTCCATTTAATGTACCTAGTTTGGATCTTTCTAATAAAACTTACAACAAAGTAAATAATTACCAATATAATCGTATCAAAGACATTAAAGTCAAGGAAAACAAAGTAGATCTAAACTATTTTGATTCCGATATCTATTTTGAAATTAAATTCAATAGTAAGTTCGGAACTCAATTTTTTAAAGATGAGAACTTGCCTAAGTTACAATCTGTTTATGTCCAAGGTGCTTCTCTAAATGGTGAGCTTGCTTTTTTAGGTGCCGAAACAGGAAATCCATTTTCCTATGGTCCAAAATTGAGCAATCTAGAATTTGATGGTAGCACCTATGATTATGATGTTAACGGACAATTAGTTGCTCTTGGTAGTGGTAATGGGACGGTATCTAACCCCTATGACAATGCTGTTTTACAAACAACATACAAAACAGATAACACCCTTTCTTTTAGCGCATCTACAGATGGAAGTATTCTTGAATTTAATTATTCAAATACTCTGTTTAAAGATGTCTTCAATCGAGAAAGAAGTGTTAGCGATTTTATGAAAATTTCTTTTAATCAAAGCTACCGTAACTCTAAAAAACTGTTATGGGAAGCCTATCTAAAATATGGTAAAAACAGAGACAATCAACCTAATATAAATGGATTTTTAAATAACACGCTATTAAACGCTTGGGCAACTCCAGTCAGTTTTAGCAATGCTCAAAACCCTGTTTTAACTAATAATACGCAACGTCGTTTTAATGCAAACTTCAATAATCCTAATTGGTTATTAGACAACAATCGCAACGCCGAAAAAAACAAATTCTTTGTCGCTTATCTTAAAAATGGAATAGAACTATCTGAAACCATTAATATTCATAACAGTTTAAGTTATACCAAAAATACAGATACTCAAAATTTTGGGCTGGTAACTAATTCTGCTGGATTTGATGATGGGTATTCTAGTGACAAAACTATTGAGAAGAATGTATTCAACGCCATACTTGATTTTGAATACGAAAGTGACGATCACAAAAATGAAATTAAAGTGATCTCTAAACTCGACTTTTCTTCTGAAGACTTAACATATAACCTCCATGAAGGTATTGGATTTAATCCGTTTAGCTTTGAAAACCCGCAAACGATTAATACCATCAATAATCGCTTGAACAGAAATACATTGCAGATTTTAAACAAATTCACCTACGGATTGAACTATTCTGATGTTGAGTTTACTGTAGGAAATAATTCGTATATCTCATCTGTTCAAAACAACAAGTGGGCACTTCCATTTTTACAACTTAATGCAGACATCGAAAGAATATTTGATATTTATGGTTTTACCTTCTTTAATATTTATGCCTTAACGTCTTTTGACGTTAATAACGCGTCATTATTTTACAACAATCAAAGTCATAACAGTCTGGGCTTATTACCCTCTCAAAGTTTAAGTTACACCGCTAATAATGATTTGTTTTTGAGTGATGCCATAGATTTAGAAGAAAAAAGAAGTTATCAGTTTGGTGTAGATTTCGAATTTTACCTCAGCCATAATTATTTCCGTTTTGATCTGGGTTATTTCAATACCCAAACCAAAGGTTCTGTATTTCCAATTTTTGAGAACAACAACTACGCATTAAAGAACATTGCAGATGTAACAAACAAAGGATTAGAAATGAGTCTTCATTCAAGACTTAGAATAACAGACAATTTCGATTACAATTCATCTTTTGTTTTTTCTACTAATAACGCAAAAGTTACTAGTATAAATAGTGATGAAGAACGTGTTCCAATTGCTGGATTTTCATCGGTGTCTAAAAATCTTATTGTAGGAGAATCTGCCGGAGTTATTGTTGGATCGGCATATGCTAGAGATAATCAAAACAACATAATCATTGATAACGAAGGATTCCCTTTAGTGGCCAATCAACCACAAATTATTGGTGATCCAATTCCTGATTTTAATTTTGGAATTAAACAATCATTTGTATGGAAAGATTTAGAACTAAAAGTTGTTTTAGATATTCAAAAAGGAGGCGACGTGTGGAATGGCACTCAAAATGTGCTCAATTATTTAGGGAGGTCTCAACAGTCTGCCAATGAAAGAACCATTACCAACTTTATTTTCTCAGGTGTAAATCAGCTAGGACAACAAAATACAGTTCCTGTTGATTTTTATAATCCGCAAAATGATATTTCACAAAACAGATTTGTGCGCTATGGGTTTTCGGGTGTTGACGAAGCCGCAATTCAAGATGGGAGCTATGTTAATTTAAAATCAATCGACCTCTCCTATAACTTCGAATTTGACAACGACCATTCTACATTTATAAGAGAATTAACGCTTAGTTTATACGCTAATAACCTTATCACATGGGCCAAGTTTGATGGTGCTTCTCCTTATCGCAGCCTTTATGACACACCTTCTAGTCTTGGATTAAACTTCTTTAATATGCCAATAACTAGTGAGATTGGCTTTATGCTTAACATTAAAATATAATCGTTATGAAAACTATAAAAAAAATAAGCGTTTATTTTCTTTTAACTGCTATTGTCATGACATCATTGACGGCTGTTAAGGCGTATCAAAATACAATAGCTCCAATTGAGAAAATATATACACAGACTGATAGACCATTTTATTTCCCCGGAGAAACACTGTGGTTTAAATCTTATATCGTTACCGAAAACAATACGGTTTCTAACCTTAGTGATGTTGCACATGCACAACTTATTTCACCTAAAGGCGCTGTCGTTAAATCTCTAAGATTATCAATTAAAGATGGGTATGCTTATGGTGATTTTGACATTAACACCAATTGGGTAGGAGGTATTTATACCTTAAAAGTCTATACGAATTGGATGCGTAATTTTGGTGAAAACACCTTTTTTACGAAACAGATTACTGTTCAAAAAGTAGTGAAACCTAACTTACTTTTAACACTAGAATTTCAAAAAGAAGGTTACGGAAAAAACAGCAAGGTGATAGCCGATTTTGAAGTTAAAGACTTAAAAAACAATCCGCTCGCCAACACAGAAATCACGTATGAAGTCTCAGTAAAAGGGCAAAAAATAAGCACTCAAAACGCTGTGACAGATAGCGAAGGAAAAATTAATCCGACGTTTACACTTCCAAAAGATTTGGTCACTACAGATGTAGTTCTCAACGTCCTTATCCCTTACAAAGGATCTACAGAATCTATATCAAGAAGTGTTCCTGTAGCATTAGATAATATTGATTTTCAGTTGTTTCCTGAAAGCGGCCAAATAATTGCTGGAACCAACAACACCATAGCATTTAAAGCCATTAACGAATTCACAAAACCAGTCGATGTTTCAGGAGATATATTGGATAGCAATGGACGTTTAATCACTACGTTTTCAAGTTTTCATGATGGGATGGGAAGTTTTATTCTCAATGCAAAAGAAGGTGAAGTTTATACAGCAAAACTTAAAACACCTTTTGTTTCTGAGCGTGCTATTGCACTTCCAAAAGTTCAAAAAGAAGGAACACGATTTTCGGTAGAAACTGAAGAGTCCATGACTAAAATCATTCTGTTTTCTACTGAAAAAAAATCATTGCGTTTAGAGGTTTCAAGTGCTTCTAAAGTATTACTTCAGAAGAAAATATCTAACAAGGAAAGTTTTATTAGTATAAATACGGAAGACTTTCCAATGGGAATTACAAAATTCAGTATCACAAATAACAACAATCAAATTGTAGCTGAGCGTTTGGTGTTTGTAAACCCACATAAACAGTTAAACGTTGATATAGATTTAGAAAAAACCGTTTACGAAACTCGTGAAAGAGTAAAGCTAAAGATCAATACCACAGATGGCAAAGGCCTCCCCTTACCGTCTAATTTATCAATTGCCGTTGCAGACAACAAGCTACTATCGTTTGCAGACGACAAGCAAGATCATATCCTATCGTACTTGTTAGTGTCTTCAGAATTAAAAGGAAAAATCCACAAGCCAAGTTTTTACCTCAATCCTAAAAAAGAAAAGTCTGCCGAAGCGTTAGATTATTTGATGCTTACTCATGGTTGGAGAAACTATATTGTGGATCCAAAAGTGACATTAGAAAATGCCGAGTTTTTACCAGAACAACATGCTATTCAATCTGGAACCGTTGTAGACAAAAAAGGAAAACCAATAACAGCCCATTTACTTCTTATGGATAGACTTGGTCATAAAATACATGCATTTGACACCGAAAACGATGGTACGTTTACTTTTAAATTCACAGATAGTCAGCATCTTGTGCTATTAGCTTACAGAGATGATAGAAAATCTGTATTTATCAAAAAAACGAACTTCATTAATGGTCGCTATCAACATCATAAAGACGCTACCCACAAAGAAAATGTTAAGCGTATTAAAACATTTGATAAAGAAGAAAAGCCTTTAAAAAAGAAAATTCTAAAAGAAGCAGAAGCAATAGAAATTGCACTTACAGAAGATTCTAGTCAACTTGATGAAGTAGTGATTGTAGGATATCGAACAACAAGTAAGAGCTCAACAACCGCTTCTGTGGTAGTAGTCGCAGAAGAAAGCCTTTCAAATGCATCTTCTGTTGTACAATTATTACAAGGGCAAGTGGCCGGAATTAACATCACAACATCCAATGGTGCGCCAGGCGCAAACTCAACCGTTCAATTGAGAGGTGTTGGAAGTATCTCTGGAAACATTGAACCTTTGTTTATAGTTGATGGAGTTCCTGTAGATGAAAGTGTTTTTCGAAACCTTAATCCTTCAGACCTCCATAGTATTAGCGTAATAAAAGATGCTGGAGCTACTGCAATTTATGGTTCAAGAGGCAGTAATGGTGTTATTGTTATTCAAACCAATAGTGGTGGTTACATTAATAACAGTTCGAAGAAAAAACTAAATAATGCAAAGTTCAATAACTACGGTATTGCCAATTTTCAAAACTCAAAACCATCACGTCTCTCTCAAGCAAAGGAATTCTATGTTCCTGTTTATGTAGGTGGAAACACCATAAACGAGAGAACCGATTTTAGACAAACGATTTATTGGAACCCTGTTGTACAAACAGACGAAAATGGGCAAGCAGAGGTTGAGTTTTACAATAACGATGCCATCACATCTTTCAAAATTACTACTGAAGGTGTTGGCTTTAATGGTATGATTGGAAGGCAAGAAGAAACTTATGCCACAAAAAAATTATTGAATATCGATTTTAAATCACCAAACTATATGGCACTCAAAGATGATGTGGTTTTACCATTAACCATAACAAACGAAACAGATAAAGACATTACGACTGACATAGAAATTATACTACCAAAACAATTAAAGTTTGCCGAAAATTATGATCGTCAAGTCACTGTTAATGCCAACAGTTCGGTATTGAGAAATGTTCGTGTTGTTCCTATTGAAAAAGCGGAGAACGCAACACTTGAAGTTCGTATAAACTCAGAAACACTAAGTGATGTGGTTAAAAGAAACGTCACGGTTTTAAGTCCGTACTTCCCAACACAAACCTCCATTTCTGGATCTAAATCTGGAGTCTACCAATTTGACATTAATAGTGTTGTTGACGGAAGTCTAAGCGCCAATTTCAACATATACACTGATGTCATTGGAGACGTAATGAATGGCATAGAATCCTTAATACGAGCTCCTTATGGTTGTTTTGAGCAAACCTCATCATCAACATATCCAAACATTATGGTACTTCAATACCTTAAAGAATCTGGTAAAAGCAATCCTGAAATAGAAGCTAAAGCTTTAGACTTTATTGATAAAGGTTATAAGCGTCTTATAGGGTTTGAAACTAAAGACGGTGGTTTTGAATGGTTTGGAAAAACACCGCCTCATGAAACCTTAACAGCTTACGGCATTTTAGAGTTTACCGAGATGAAACAGGTCTATGGTAATGTAGATCAAGCCATGATTGATAGAACCGTACAATGGCTCATGAGCAGAAAAGATGGGGAAGGTGGCTTCAAAAAAAGCACTAAAGGTTATGATAGTTTTGCGAGCTCTCCAGCAGATGTTGCCAATGCCTATATTGTCTATGCGATTAGTGAAGCAGGAATTGATGTAGACCTCAACCTAGAATACGAAGCGGCATATAAAGATGCTCTAAAAAGTAAAGATGCCTATAAAATGGCCATGATGGCCTTAGCCAGTTATAATCTTGATAAGCCAGAAAATGCAAGCACACTCATTAGTAAACTTAAAGATCAGATCTTTAAAAACGATTTTAAAGGCTTACCAGTAGAAAATACCATTACAAGATCCTACGGAAATGCAAAACATATAGAAACTACCGCTTTTACCTTGTTGGCTTTAATGAGAGAAGCACACGCAGACAAAACCTTAATTTCTAAAGGTATTGAGTATTTAGTAGGTCTAAGAAAACACGACAGATTTGGTTCTACACAATCTACAGCTATGGCATTAAAAGCGTTGATTAATTACACTAAAATGCAAAAACAACTCATTATCAAAGGTAATGATACTGTAGAATTAACAATTAACGGACAGTCTCTAAAAAGACGATTGAGCATCAACGATCAAGGAAAGATTGTCATTGATAGTTTAGCAACCTATTTTAAACAAGGGCAACAAAAGATTCAGGTACAATTTGCAAATGATAAAGTCACTTTTCCATACTGTTTAACTATAAATTGGGACAGTTATGTTCCTGATTCGTCTTCAGAAAGTCCACTAAAATTAGAGACAAAACTTCTTGAGAATAAATATAAAGTTGGAGACAATGTGAGCATGACGATACATGTATCTAACATCAAAGAAGAGCCTTTAGGAATGGTGACCTCCATTATTGGTATTCCATCAGGAACTACAGCCCAGCCTTGGCAATTGAAAGAACTATTAGAAAAAGAAAAAGTAGCCTATTATGAAGTGTTTGATAACTATCTGGTGTTTTACTGGAGGTTCTTCAGGCCTTCCGAAACAAAAACCATAAGACTAGACCTCAAAGCAGATATCGCGGGTGATTATCAGGCTCCTGCAAGCACAACCTACTTATATTATGGTGATGAATACAAAACTTGGATTGAAGGAAATACAATTGAGATTTTGAATTGATGGTTGTCATATTTTAGTTGTTGAATGAGGCCTCTTCAGAAATGGAGGGGCTTCTTATTGTTTACATTTAAACTATAGAATATGTTTTACCCTCTTCTTCAACTCTGGCAACACATCGGTTTCAAACCAAGGGTTCTTTGCCAGCCAAAATCGGTTTCTAGGGCTAGGATGTGGTAAGGTGAAAAACTCAGGTAAGTAATCTTGGTAATTGGCAACCGTTTCCGTTAAGGTACGCTTAGCACGATCTTTTAAATAATATTTTTGAGCATACATCCCAATTAAAACAACCAATTCTACATGTTTCATATAATCAAACAAAGGTTGGTGCCATTGTGGTGCACATTCTGTTCGTGGTGGCAAATCACCACTTTTTCCTTTACCTGGGTAACAAAAACCCATGGGTATGATGGCAAATTTACTTTCATCATAAAAATCGGCATCAGAAACGTTTAACCATTTACGTAATTGTCTTCCGCTAGCATCATCCCAAGGAATTCCAGAGGCATGAACTTTCGTTCCTGGCGCCTGACCAATAATTACAATTTTCGAGTCTGGGTGCCCTGTAGCAATAGGTCTTGGTCCTAGCGGTAAATGCGCTTCACAAATTTTACATTGTCTTATGTCATGAAGTAAATCTTGCATCATTTTTTCCCTCCTACTACAATCACTATTTCCCCTTTTGGAGGCTTATTAGTATAATGGTCTAAAACTTCTTTTGCCGTACCTCTAATCGTTTCTTCGTAAAGTTTTGTTAACTCTCTAGATACTGAAACTGGCCTGTCCTCACCAAAATACTCACAAAAATTGCCCAAGGTTTTTATCAACTTATGTGGACTCTCATAAAATACTATAGTCCGAGTTTCCTCCGCCAATAATTTTAATCGTGTTTGACGTCCTTTTTTCACAGGTAGAAATCCTTCAAATACAAACTTGTCATTTGGTAATCCTGAATTTACCAACGCAGGCACAAAGGCCGTTGCTCCTGGTAAACAATCTACTTCTATACCATTTTCAATACAAGCTCTTGTTAATAAAAACCCAGGATCTGAAATTGCAGGTGTGCCCGCATCACTTATAAGCGCAATAGATAAACCACTTTTAAATTTTTGGACCAATTGCTCTACCATTCTATGTTCGTTGTGCATATGATGGCTTTGCATTTGAGTTCCAATTTCAAAATGTTTCAGCAGTTTTCCAGAAGTTCGTGTGTCTTCGGCTAAAATTAAATCGACCTCCTTTAAAACTTCAACAGCTCTAAAGGTCATGTCTTTTAAATTTCCGATAGGTGTTGGTACAATATAGAGTTTACTCATTTGTAAGAGATTTCTTTTCAAATTTACAATGTTTTCAACTATATTGACACAACCTTTAATATTATTTAGCGTCTAACAATAAACCATCCTATATGATTAGGAATATTTTCCGCTTCTTTATCTTAGTCTTTCTATGTAGTTCTGTTTACGGCCAAACTACCGATTTGTCTATCGTTGCGCAAGCTCAAAATGTAGGCGGAAATGGCGTTTCTCAAGTAGAAATTTTCCAAGATTTTCAATATATCGTTACCATCATAAACTCTGGAAATGCGGTTTCTGATGCAACATTTGAAATCACCATGGATCCCGATTTAGCAAATCTCGATATTAATGCTATAAGTTCTCAAAATAATTCAGGAGGTGCATCCAATGCATCCAACTTGATTTTAAATGGAAGTGTCCTCACAGGGAGCGTTGCTAGTTTACCCAGTGATTCTAGTGTGGAATTAAAAATTGAAGTAACAGCCCCTTCTCAAGTTGGAGGTATTGCTATTAACGCCATTATTACTCCTCCAGATGGTACCACAGACACCAATGATTCTAACAATCAATCTCTAATTTCTATTGATGTTATTGATGTCGCCATCGATTTTTCAATAGCCCACACTCAAGTGTCTCCTCCAGAAGGCACTCCCATCCCTTCTTGGAATAGTTTTGTAACCTATCAATTTACGATTACCAATAACAGCGCTATAGATTTTCCACTTACAGATATTGTAGGTGAACTTACTTTGGTTTCAGATTTAGACTATGGGAGACCAAACGTACGTCTAGAATCTATTGAATGTATTGGCACAACGAATGACACAGAATGCCCAGATGTTTCGGGTTTAGCTCCTGGATCGCCTAATTTGATTAGTGCAACTACAACTATGTTTACAATTGGCACTCCTCACGTATTTACTGCTGGAGGCTCTGTTACTTTTGAAATGGTTTATGAATATTTAGATCCTTCATGCGCTGTAGAACAACAACCTATTGCCGTATCTAGTACTATTAGGATAGAGTTAGATCACGAAAATATATCGCCTAGTATGTCTGATCCTGTGATAACTCAGTTATTAGAAGCCGAATTATGTCAGCTTACTGATATTTGTATTGATACCATTCAAACCGATCCAGATCCTGATACAGTAGCCGATTGGAATGAAGAAGTCACTTTTGAAACGACCGTTTGTAATAATGGCCCATTGGATGCCAGTATTGCATTTTTTCTTCAAAATTTATCACCACAAATAGAATGGCAGATTCTTACAGTAACCTGTACTCAAACCACTGGAAATGTGAGTTGCGAGGATGTCACCATAAATGTAGATGAGCTGTTTTGGGTGAGTGACGCTTTTGTTTTGCCTGTCGGTGCAACCGTTACCATTACCACTGTAGCGATATTTCTAGAGCCCGAATGTTCTTTCAGTACAGATATTAGTATGGCTAATATTAGAAGTGGAACCAATATTCTTGAACCAAATATATTTGACTCCAATATTGAAAACAGTACGCAAACAGACTTTGTAATGTTACCTGCAACCGAAGCATGTCCAACTATAAATTTGGAAGTTTCAAAAACGCAAATAAGTCCAACATTGCCTATTGGAGAATCTCCAGATAATACGATGCAAGCTGGTAATGTTATTTATGAGATTACCGCTTCAAATCTTAGTGATCTTGATACAGTTATTGAGCTCATAGATTTCACTGAAAATCTAGGAAATACTGGCTACACTGGCACATTAGTTGCCGTAGAATGCGTGTCAACGACTGGAGATGCCGAATGCTCAACAATTAATACTGCAAATATTGGTGTACCGTTAGATGGCATATCCCAAAATGGAGAACCTGACATATTTTGGGAAATTACCGAAGCCGATAATTGGAATTTGCCTGGCAATAGTTCGGTAAGCTTTCATGTTACAGTAAATTGGGAAACAGATTGCGATATTAATGCTATTCCTGTTTATAATATGGTTGAAATTAATCATGCTAATAGTTCTTTTGACAATAACCCAGCGAACAATGAAGATGATGTTGTCACCTTTATTGCACCTTGCGTGGACTTGGTGGTTCAAACATTTCCAGAATTTACACAAGTAAATATTAATCAAAACTTTGATTGGATTATAGATATTACCAATAGTGAAAACAGTTCGAATGCCATTAACATTTCGTTTGAAGATACTATTAATAATGTTTTTACTATTAATGGTTCGCCATCATGTGTGGTAACTAATGGTAATGCAACTTGCATCTCTGGTTTAGCCATAAACAATAATGTTGTTACTGGAACCATTGATAACATGGACGCTGGATCAACAATAAGAATTACAATTCCGGTTACTGCTCCAAACTTTGGAGGTGCTTATAATAACATTGCCATAGCAACTCCAAATGAAAATGATAATTCTGAAATTTCTCCTGAAACCAACACGTCTATAAGTAATGTTCAAATCGTAGCTCCAGTTCTTGACAAAAGTTATAATCCCGAAATTATTACTATTGGAGAAGAAAGCACTTTGACGTTTACTATAACTAATTTACCTTCAAATCCGTCTCAAAGTGATATTTCATTTACAGATGTATTTCCTGCGGAAATCACATTGGTTTCGGCGCCAGATTGGGTAATGAGTAATGGTTGTACGGCTACATTTATAGGAACTACTGGAGATAATTTTGTTGGTGTTACTAATTTGGTTTTCCCAGATGGTGTTTCGTCTTGTACCTTTAGTGTTGTTGTATCTTCAAATACACCAGGAGTCTATCTTAATGATACTAATAATTTTGAGTCACAGAACAACGTTGACACCTCCCAAACTAATGCGACCTTAACCGTATTAGACGATGATTCGGATGTTGATATTGAAATTTTGAAAGCGGTATCGCCACAAGAAGCTTCAATTGGAGATCAAGTAACATTTCAAATTACAGCCACAAATTTAGGAACCTCACAAGGAACACTTATTGAAATTCTCGATGTATTTCCTAGTGGGATGAGCTTTATATCTGCAACAACTTCTGCAGGAGTATTTAACCAATCCACATTCATTTGGTCTATTGATGCGTTAGATAGTAATCAATCTGAAACATTAACAATAGTAGCTCAAATTTCATCCGCTTCAGATTTACTGAACACTGCAATTTTAAGCAACTTAGAGGAACCAGATAGAGATGATACCAATAACATGGATGATGCCGAAGTTACGGTTGACGTTTGTCTATACATTCCTGAAGGGTTATCTCCTAATGGTGATGGCTTAAATGATGTATTCTCCATAGAATGTATTGAAGAATATCCGAATAATCGTCTCAAAATATATAATAGGTTGGGTGTCCTAGTCTACGAAAGCAAAGACTACAAAAACGACTGGGATGGCACACCAAATAAAGGCATACCAAACAACTTAGGTCTTTTACCAGTTGGTACTTATTTTTATATTTTGTATTTAAATACTGGAGAAAAACCTATTCTTGGTTGGGTATATCTAAATTATTAGGTCTTTCCTGTTTCCCTAGGAAATAAGATATTATTAGTACAGGAATTGCCATTGCCGATAAACCTAATCCATGACCAGCTTCTTGATGTGCTGCTGTCGCTAAAACTAAGTCGAAGAAAAAACCAGCATAGGCCCACTCTGTTAGCCATTGACTTTTTCGCCATAGAATCATAACAACACCTGCAATTTTAGCTATAGCAAGTGGAATTACAATATAGGTTGGGTAATTAAAATGCTCAAAAAAGCCTTTAATCATTTCTGTTTTAAAAAAGTACATCTGAGCAGAATACAGAAATACTAGTGCTACAAGGATTGTAGAAATCCAATAGATTATTTTGGTTGTTTTCATCTATTGGCAGTCGAAAACTCTTATTGAAACTTACGCTCAATAATTGCTAAGAAGCGTTCTTCGAACTCTTCTTTACCTTCCCAGTTATTATAATCTGGTTTTACAATGTCTTTTATAAGATGTGTTGCTTCTTTAAGTGAGCTTATTGTTTTTAACTGGGATAAAACACGTTCGTAATCTTCAACTTGCCCATTAAAGAGATGTTTTATGAAAGCTAATTTATCATTAAGTCCAATGTTTAATCCACCATTTTTGAGCTTGTCATTTAACGACTGCTTCAAATTTTCATTAACTTCAGATACGGGTTCAAAAACAGGAATTTCTTCAAAACCTGCTGTAATATCTTCTAAATGAGTTTCTGTCTTTGGTTGTTCTGCAACAGCAGTTTCAACGAGTTCATCAACTTGCTGAGTTTCCTGTGGCATTTGGGCTACCATATCTTTGATTTTTTCCATCACTGGTTCATAAATATGGTCGTCTTCTTTTTCATCAAGATTAACGTAAATTTTATCCTCAATTTCAATATTGTCACTTACTTTATTGTTGAATGCCGTATCAAGCATTCCAAAGAATGATGAATTGCTTCCAATTGTTGGCAAATCGCCCTCAAAGTTTTCGTTTGCAAACTTGAGAACGCTTAATTTTTCATACAAGGCAGCAACTTCAGCATGCAATTTTACTACATCTTCCTTTCCTTTAAGTTTTAAAATTCTATGAGCAATGCTTATTAAATCTGCTTCCAGCTTCTTCTTCATAACTTTTATTTTTTATTCCCAAATAGGTTTTTGTTTTTTAATAAATTTACGCCACCTTTATACAAAACGAACTTTAGGTGAGTTTTAGTGTTAAAATTACAAAATGTTTCTCGAAAATACAGTAAATCATAAAGAACAATTTGGATGGATTGAAGTCATTTGTGGCTCAATGTTCTCTGGCAAAACGGAAGAATTGATTCGAAGACTTAAACGCGCCCAATTTGCTAGACAAAAAGTTGAAATCTTTAAACCAGCGGTTGATGTTCGTTACGACGAAGATATGGTCGTTTCTCATGATTCAAACGAAATTAGGTCTACACCTGTTCCAGCTGCGGCAAATATTCCTATTTTGGCAGATGGTTGCGATGTTGTTGGAATTGATGAAGCTCAATTTTTTGATGATGAAATAGTACGGGTTTGTAACGATTTGGCTAATAAAGGTATTCGTGTTATTGTAGCAGGTTTAGATATGGATTTTAAAGGAAACCCATTTGGTCCTATGCCAAATTTGATGGCCACAGCAGAGTATGTAACCAAAGTACATGCTATATGCACAAGAACAGGAAACTTGGCACAATACAGTTATCGTAAAGCCACTAGTGACGCACTTGTTTTACTTGGAGAAGTTGATGAATATGAACCTTTGAGTCGGGCTGCTTTTTATAAGGCAATGTTGCGTGATAAAATTAGACATATGAAGGTTACTGATCCAGAAGAAATTTCTAACAAAGACAGTAAAACCAATGCCCAAAGCTAAAGAGACTGTTTTAGAAATAGACTTAAAAGCGCTCAAACACAACTTCGAGTATCTTAAGTCTAAACTTAAACCTAACACTAAAATTTTAGCGGTTGTTAAAGCATTTGCCTATGGTAGCGATGCCGTTACCATTGCCAATTACCTTCAAGATTTAGATGTAGATTATTTAGCTGTTGCCTATGTTAGCGAAGGTGTAGCCTTACGAGATGCAGGAGTTACGACTCCTATTTTGGTCTTACATCCTCAGGCTGTTAATTTCAAAACATTAATTGAACGTTGTTTAGAACCGAGTTTATACAATGCTAAAGTTTTAAATGCCTTTATTGAAATAGCTACACAGGAATACCAAACAAACTACCCTGTACATATTAAGTTTAATACGGGTTTAAATCGTTTGGGGTTTTGGGAAAATGATGTAGACTATATCGTATCTAAACTTAAAAATACCTCATCTATAAAGGCGGCATCATTGTTTTCTCATTTGGCAGCAAGTGAAGATTTAAACGAAAAGGACTTCACAGAATCTCAAATTATTAACTTTAAAAAAATAGCTGAGCAGTTCTCAAAATCTATTGATTATCAGCCTATACTTCATCTTACAAACACCTCTGGAATTATTAATTATCCGGAAGCCCATCTCGATATGGTAAGAACCGGAATTGGTTTATACGGTTTTGGAAATTCTAAAGAAGAGAACCATAATTTGATACCCATTGCAACATTAAAATCTGTTATTTCTCAAATTCATAAGATAGAAAAAGGAGAAACTGTAGGTTATAATAGGGCTTATACCAGTAAAGGATACGAAAAAACAGCCACGATACCTATTGGTCATGCAGATGGTATAAGCAGACAATATGGTAACGGAAAAGGATATGTTGTTATCAATAATAAAAAAGCACCTATAATTGGAAACGTTTGTATGGATATGATTATGGTTAATATAAGCCATATAGAATGTCATGAAGGCGATGAAGTCATTGTGTTTGGAAAAGCGTCTAATGCTTCGGAGTTAGCCCAATCTGCAAATACCATTTCTTATGAAATTATCACTGCTATTTCACAACGTGTAAAGCGTATTGTCTTAAAATGAGTCGTTTTCATTTTTTAACATTTCGTTTTTTTTAGTTATTTTAGGGTTCTAATAACTAACTTAATACATTAATTATGCTTAAAGAATTTAAAGAATTTATAATGACAGGTAATGTCATTGATCTTGCTGTCGCCGTTTTACTTGCTGGTGCAATGGGACTGGTTGTAAGTGGATTTGTAAACGACATTATGATGCCGTTAGTGGGTCATTTTACTGGAGGTGTTAGCTTTGAAGACATGAAGCACGTTCTATCTCCTGCCGTTATGGCCGCCGATGGAACTGTTGAAAAACCAGAAAATGCCATCATGTATGGTAAGTGGATTAACGCCATCATTAATTTAATAATCGTTGGATTTGTTCTATTTATTATTGTAAAAGCTTATAACAAAACAAAGGCTCCTGCCGAAGAGCCAGCTCCTGCTGGACCATCTGAAGTTGATTTATTGACAGAAATAAGAGATGCCTTAAAAAAATAGTTTGTAACTAATCGCTACACTATATATTTAACTTTAACCGCTTCATTAAATGAAGCGGTTTTTTTATGTTTTTTTTTAGACCTCAAAATGATATAATAACTACATTTGTTCAATATTATATGTAAACCTTTTTCTTATGAAAATAGCAGTTGTTGGTGCCACTGGTCTTGTTGGCGAAGTTATGCTAAGAGTTCTTGAAGAACGACAATTTCCTGTTTCGGAATTAATTCCTGTCGCTTCAGAGCGTTCTATTGGTAAATTAATTTCTTTTAAAGGGAACGACTACAAAGTTGTTAGCATGCAAAATGCTATTGACATGAAACCGCAGTTAGCTTTATTCTCTGCTGGTGGAAGCACATCTTTAGAATGGGCTCCTAAATTTGCTGAAGCAGGTATTACTGTCATTGATAATTCTTCAGCTTGGCGAATGGACCATAGCAAACAATTAGTTGTACCCGAAATTAATGCAAATACCTTAACTTCTGACGATAAAATTATTGCTAATCCCAATTGTTCAACCATTCAAATGGTTGTTGCTCTTGCTCCTCTTCATAAAAAATATAAGATTAAGCGTATTGTAGTATCTACATACCAATCTATAACAGGTACAGGTGTAAAAGCGGTAAGGCAATTAGAAAATGAGTTGGCAGGTGTTAAAGGAGAAATGGCTTACCCATATCCAATACATCAAAATGCTATTCCACATTGTGATGTTTTCGAAGCTAATGGCTATACCAAAGAAGAAATGAAATTGGTAAATGAAACCCAAAAAATATTAGATGATCGCACCATAGCTGTAACTGCAACTGCAGTTAGAATCCCAACTGCAGGTGGTCATAGTGAGGCCGTAAATGTTGAATTTGAAAACGACTTTAACGTTCAAGAAATAAGACAGTTACTCAATGAAACTTCTGGTATTGTAGTGCAAGACAATGTAGACGTCAATACCTATCCAATGCCTATTTATGCTAATGGTAAAGATGATGTTTTTGTTGGAAGAATTCGTAGAGATACGTCGCAACCCAATTCGTTAAACTTGTGGATTGTAAGTGACAACCTTAGAAAAGGAGCTGCTACGAACACAATTCAAATTGCAGAATATTTGGTGGCTAATAATTTAGTTTAAGTGATATTATATTGTCAATATGTTACTAAAGAGATTATTACAATTCTTGAAATTGTTCATTCCTCTTGGTTAAACGCTAACTAGTATTCAAAACGATTAGAAAAGGTATTCGCTCTTGAAAAAATAAACTTTTTGATTATGAATTGTTTGACAAAACAAGGATTATAACACTTTATTTCTAATATAAAAGTAGGGTTTTTCATAATTAAGTTGTTTAATTAATAGAACCTTTGCAAAGTTCCTAACCAACTAATATTGTTTTATAGATTTTTTTAGCATTTAGACCCTTGTCGTCTGATAAAAAGTGTATTACAACTAATTAATTGTAAGGATTGATGGGTTTGTAACTATATTTACTATCCAAATTTTACTATAAATGTTAAAAAATTACCTCAATTTACTTAGCATAGTTATACTCATTGTAACTTTCTACTCATGCAGTGAGGACGACAATTATGTACCTATAGTTATTGAGGCTAACGCAGATTCTGTGGAGGTTTCTCAAAATAACGCTATTGAAATTCAGGTATTGTTAAATGACACTAATGTTCCTAACACTGGAACACTTACTGCTCAAACTCCGCAAAATGGTACTGCTCAAATTTTAGACCCAAATAATACGCCAAACAATCCTTCAGATGATGTCATCTTATATACACCAACTTTAGATTTTGTCGGGACCGATACATTTCAATACACTATTTGTAGTGACAATAATAATTGTGCCACAGGTACTGTAACTGTTGTGGTAACACCTACATCACCTGTAAATTTTAATTTAGACGACATCCCATATGCGACGCTTTCAGAATACAACTTCTTTGAAGGAGTTTTAAAAGATTTAGACCCTGTATACGGAGTGTTACCTTACAATTTGAATTCTACCTTATTTACAGATTACGCTCATAAAAAGCGATTTGTTTGGATGCCCGATGGGACAAAGGCAAGTTATAATAGTGATTTTACACCATTAGATTTCCCAATTGGCTCAGTGCTCATTAAGAATTTCTATTACGATAATGTTCAACCTAGTAATGAAACTAGAATAATTGAAACGCGATTAATGTATATGACTGAAGATGGATGGGATTTTGCAAAATATGTTTGGAATGATGAACAAACTGAAGCAACTTTCACTAATGCAGGAAGCTTTACAGATGTTGAATGGATAGAAAATGGTATTACAAATAATGCTACTTATCGAATTCCTTCTAGAAATGAATGTTTCACATGTCACAATAAATTTGGTACACCTTTACCTATTGGACCAAAACCTCAAAACCTTAATAGAGATTTAAGTTATACAGACGGCACCTTTAACCAGTTAGAAAAATGGATAAACTTCGGATATCTAGAAGATAACCTTCCTACATCTATAGTTTCTACTGTAAAATGGGAAGATGAATCTCTAGATTTAGAATTAAGAGTTCGCTCTTACCTAGATATTAATTGTGCACATTGTCATTCAGAAGAAAGCTATTGTGAGTATAGACCTATGCGATTCGCTTTTAATGAAAACGATGACGATACAAATAAAGGATTATGTGTAACACCAGACACTCAAATTGCTGGCGCAACACATATTGTTGTTCCTGGAGACATTGATGCGTCTGTCCTTCGATTTAGAGTCAACTCTATTGAAGAGCAAAACAGAATGCCTTTATTAGGAAGAACTTTAAAACACGCGGAAGGTGTTAGACTAATCGACGAATGGATTAATTCTCTTAGCGGAGAATGTGAATAAATTATAAATAAAGAGTTATGAAATCAAAATTACTAGTATTAACAATTTTAGCATGTTGCTCTCTGTCTTTTGGACAACCTGCTAATGACAATTTTGCAGGAGCAATTCCTATTACGCCTTCGGTTGAAGGAACAGGATGCGCATCTCCTACATTTAATTTACCATTTTCTACTGATGGAACAACCGATAGTGGTGTTCAAGGGTCATGTAGAACTTCGGGACGGGATCAGTTCTTTACGTGGACCGCAACCACTAATGGATTATTTTTCTCTTCTGAAGACCCTGGAAATCCTGGGATTGTAGTATGGAGTTCTGATGGCTTAACAGAAATTGCTTGTACAGATACTTTTGCTACCGAAAGCATAAACGGTTGGACAGTTGGAGACGATTTAGTTATTCAAATCTATGATTTCCAAGGAACAGGACTTGCAGATGTTGCTTTCTGTTTAGAAGCAATCAACTATACGCCACCGCCTCCAATGCCTATAACGTTTACATCGCAATCGTCTGGTTCGTCTGGAAGTTACCGAATTGCTGTTGTAGACATGAATGGTGATAAATTGGATGACATGGTTTCAATTTCTCAGACAAATGTGAATATTAGAGAACAAAATGCTGGTGGAGGTTTTACAACAAAAAATATTACAACACCTAGCGCAGATTTTCTTCCAACCTGGAGTTTAGCGGCTGCAGATTACGATGAAAATGGTTATACAGATTTGTTATATGGTGCTGGTAGTGGTGTTACGTTTATGCGTGCAAACTCTACTGGAACTGGATTTACAGAAGTTTCTGGCCCGCAAGATGTATTCTCTCAACGTTCTAATTTTGTAGACATTAACAATGATGGAAATCTCGATGCCTTTGTTTGTCATGATGTGGCACCTAATGTATATTATCTAAATGATGGAAGTGGAAATTTATCTTTCAATCAAGGTGGACTAGGAGATTATGCTTCTGGAGGAAACTATGGATCTATATGGATAGATTATGATAATGATCGTGACTTAGATATGTTTATCGCTAAATGTGGTGGTGAAACAGCGCGTAGAACAAACCAAATGCATACAAACGATGGAAATGAAAATTATACAGAGAATGCTGCTGCTATTGGTTTAGCAGATCCAATGCAAACGTGGTCTGCCGCTTGGGGAGATTTCGATAGCGATGGCGATATGGATGTATTTGTTGGTGCTAGTTCTGGTGCTCACAAACTTATGAGAAATGACGGCGGTACGTTTACAGATATCTCTGCTGGTTCTAATATAAATACGCTTACAAGTAACTCTACGGAAACGGTAACTTTCGATTTCGATAATGATGGTAACTTAGATTTAGTCTCTGGAAATAATATCTTATTTGGAAATGGTGATATGACATTTAATGTTTACACCAACGTCTTTCCTGGATCTGGATCTTATGGAGATCTAAATAATGACGGTTATATCGATGCTTTTAACTCTGGAAACTTATATATTAATAACGCTGAAAGTAATAACAACTGGATTAAAATTCATACAGTTGGAACAGTTAGTAACCTTGAAGGTATTGGCGCTCGTGTAGAAGTACATACACCATCTGGAATTAGAATAAGAGATGTGAAAAGTGGTGACGGATTTAGATATATGAACTCATTAAATACACATATTGGAATTGGTACTGACGCAACTATAAATAGCGTTGTTATTTATTGGCCTTCTGGAATTATCGATACAGTTACTAACCCTTCAATTAATACACCTTTAGAGGTTGTAGAAGGCGCAACACTTGGTTTAGAAAATTCCTTAACAGATGAATTAATTATTTATCCAAGTCCAGCAAAGGATGTTATAAATATTGAATCGTTACAGCTTAATGATTCTACCATTTATTCAATTTTTGATGTTACTGGAAAGAGAGTCTTGAATTCAAAACTCGAAACACCAACAATAGATGTATCAAAACTATCTCCTGGTAATTATATTCTAAGAATAGTATCTGGAACATCAATAAAAAGTCAAAAATTTATCAAAAACTAAACAAAGAAGCCTCTAAACTAAGAATTTAGAGGCTTTTTTCTTACTTTTATAAACTTTCTTAATTAATCTCGAAAAACCTATGAAAAAAATTACGCTAACACTTTTTATTTTAAGTGCATTTTTTAGTTTTTCCCAAACTTTAAATCAACCGGCAAACTGGCCAAACCCTAACTGGTCTATCACTGGTAACTACTTATTTGACGCAGCTGTTTTTGAGGCAAACCCTACTCAAGATAATAGCTTCGCTTACGACGACGACGACGCTCAAAATGGTCATGACGATGATATCGCTGCAGAATCTCCTATTATAAATTTAACAGCCGCTAGCAATGCTGGTGAAAACTGGATAACAGTAGGCTCAAGTTATGTGTTTAATCACATTGGAGAATTACTAACATTACAATATTGGGATGCCGATGCTAGTTCATGGGTTGTTTGGGGTGCCGCTCTTGACGGAACCGCAAATCCTCCTAACGATAATTTTTGTGGCGGAGCTGCTGAAAGTTTTACGTCATCTCCTCTAGATATTTCAGCATTTACAGCAAATCAATTAAGTAATTTTAGATATAGAATTTCTTATGACGATAATAATGTTTGGGGATGGGGATTTTGTTTTCAATCACCAACGATAAGTTCACAAACACCTCCTGCTTGTCCGAATATCACAAACCTTTTAGCGAATAACGTAACTGTAGACTCTGCAGATATTTACTGGCAAGCTGGAAATAATGAATCAAACTGGGAAATTGCTGTGCAAACTCCAGGCTCTGGAGTTCCTGCTGGATCTGGAACCTCAACATCATCAAATAACCCTCATTCTCTTACTGGTTTAAATTCTGGAACAAGTTATGAGGTATATGTAAGAGGATATTGTGGAGGCACGGATTATAGCAATTGGGTTGGACCTGTTATACTTAACACCCTTTCACCTGCTAGAGTAAATTTCGTAACACAAGCATTTCCTATTGGAGGATATGATTTAACAGTTGTAGATATGAATGGCGATCACTTAGATGATATCGTATCAGCATCAAGTACAAACGTGAATATTTTCTACCAACAAGAACTTGGTGGCTTTAATGAAGTTAATATTACAACACCTAATGCAGATTTCCTTCCAACATGGAGTATGGCAGCCGCAGATTTTGATGGCAACGGACACACTGATCTTTTATATGGAAACGGATCTGGTGTAACTTTTATGAGAGCAAATAATACTGGTACTGGTTTTACCGAAATTTCAGGGGCACAATATGTGTTTTCTCAACGATCAAATTTCGCCGATATCAACAACGATGGAAATTTAGATGCTTTTGTCTGTCATGATGTAGCGCCTAACGTATATTATATCAATGATGGAAATGGTAACTTAACCTTTAACCAAGGTGGACTAGGTGACTACTCTTCAGGAGGAAATTATGGATCAATCTGGATTGATTACGACAATGATAGAGATTTAGATATGTTTATTGCTAAATGTGGTGGTGAAACAGATAGAAGAAGAAATAACATGCTTACTAATAATGGCGATGGTACTTATACAGAAAATTCAGCAGCTTTAGGTTTAGATGATCCAATGCAAACTTGGTCTTCTTCTTGGGGAGATTATGATAATGATGGTGATATGGACCTTTTTGTTGGTGCAAGTTCTGGAAGTCATAAATTAATGAGAAATGACGGAAACGGTGTTTTCGTAGACGTTACTACTGCAGCAAATGTAAGTTCGGCGCCTACAGGTCACGAAAATGTAAGTCATGATTTTGATAACGATGGATTCCTAGATATTGCCTGTAACGGTACAATCATGTATGGTAAAGGAGATATGACTTTTGAAGATTTAGACCCTAATCAAATTAACTATAAAAATGGTTCTTTTGGGGATTTAAATAATGATGGGTTTTTAGATACCTATTATAATGGAGTTATCTATTGGAATGGCACAACATCTAACAATTGGATTAAAATTAATACGGTTGGAACGGTAAGTAATATTGATGGTATTGGGGCTCGAGTAGAATTATATACAAGCGCTGGTGTTCAAATTAGAGATGTTAGAAGTGGAGAAGGCTTTGAATATATGAGTACTATTAATACGCACTTCGGAATTGGCTCATTAACAACAATTGATAGTGTTGTTATTTATTGGCCTTCTGGTGTTATTGATACAGTAACTAACCCTGCTATTAATGCGCCTTTAGAGGTTGTAGAAGGTGCTACACTTACTGCTGAAGAGTCGTTTGTTAATGATTTAGTTATCTATCCAAATCCTACTAAAGATGTTATAAAAATCTCTAGTAATGACAATTTACAAAATGCAATCTACACCATATTTGATATTACAGGTAAGCGTGTAATGAATGCAAAATTAAACCAAAATACAATTGATGTTAGTGCTCTAAATACAGGAAACTACATCTTAAGAATTGTATCTGGAAACAGTATTAAAAGTCAAAAATTTATTAAACAATAGTAATAATCTTAATGATATCTTAAAAAAG
Organism: uncultured Psychroserpens sp.; assembly: GCF_947492715.1. Lineage (GTDB taxonomy): Bacteria > Bacteroidota > Bacteroidia > Flavobacteriales > Flavobacteriaceae > Psychroserpens. Next base: position 1,218,665 of record NZ_CANLNS010000001.1, on the reverse strand, counting down.
CCTCTGCATTAAGTTGTAGAGGCTTTTTTGCTTATTTTTGAGATACTAATCAAGACATTCCCATTATGAAAAAAATTTCAATATTATTAATTGCTATAATTGTGTTTAGTTCATGTAAAGAGGACGCTAAAACAGAAAAAAAGGACATTGTGGTAAATTACCCTGAAACAAAAAAAGTTGATACCGTAACCAATTATTTTGGTACAGATGTAAAAGACCCCTATAGATGGCTCGAGGATGATAGAAGTAAAGAAACAGAAGATTGGGTGAAATCTCAAAACGAAGCCACGTTTGGTTATTTAGATAACATCCCATATCGCGAGGAGTTAAAAGACCGTTTAACAAAACTCTGGAATTACGAAAAGGTTGGAGCTCCATTTAAAGAAGGCGACTATACTTATTTTTATAAGAATAATGGTCTTCAAAATCAGTATGTGATTTACAGGCATAAAACTGGTGAAGACCCTAGTACAGCAACTGTATTTTTAGATCCAAATACGTTCAAAGATGATGGTACTATCTCACTTGGAGGCGCAAGTTTTTCTGAAGATGGGAAGACTTTAGCATATGCTATTTCAGAAGGTGGAAGTGACTGGAGAAAAGTTTTAGTCATGGATACTGAAACTAAAGAAATAATAGAAGACACCTTAGTAGACATCAAATTTAGTGGTATGTCTTGGTATAAAAACGACGGTTTTTATTATTCAAGTTATGATAAACCTAAAGGAAGTGAATTATCTGCAAAAACAGATCAACACAAAGTATACTATCATAAACTAGGAACACCTCAGAAAGATGATCAATTAATCTTTGGAGGCGTACCTTCTGAAAAACACAGGTACATTGGTGCATATCTTTCAGAAGATAATAACTATTTGTTTATTTCAGCAAGTGTTTCGACCTCTGGAAATAAATTGTTTATGAAAGATCTCACAAAGCCTGATAGCGAAATGGTTACCATTTTAGACAACACAGATTCTGATACATATCTTATTGACAATAAGGGAAGCACATTATATTTCGTTACTAATTTAAACGCACCAAATCAAAAAATTATAACTGTTGATGCTTCAAACCCAACTCCAGACAATTGGGTAGATTTTATTCCAGAAACAGAGTATGTACTAAGCCCTTCAAGTGGTGGTGGTTATTTCTTTGCAGAATATATGGTAGATGCGGTTTCTAAAGTAAAGCAATACGATTTTGATGGAAAATTTATTAGAGATATTGAACTTCCTGGTGTAGGAAACGCTGGTGGTTTCGGAGGCAAAAAAGACGCTAAAGTCGATTATTACTCTTTCACAAACTACAACACACCTAGTAGTATTTACACCTATAACGTTGATACTGGAAAATCTGAGTTGTACTGGAAACCATCTATTGAATTTAACAGTGACAATTTTGAAAGTAAACAAGTGTTCTATAACTCAAAAGATGGCACTAAAGTTCCAATGATTATCACCTATAAAAAAGGTATTGAACTCAACGGAAAAAACCCAACTATTCTGTATGGATATGGTGGTTTTAATATTAGTTTAAATCCATCTTTTAGCGTTACTAATGCTGTTTGGATGGAACAAGGAGGTGTGTATGCTGTGGCTAATTTACGTGGCGGTGGAGAGTATGGAAAAGAATGGCATAAAGCCGGAACACAACTGCAAAAGCAAAATGTATTTGATGATTTTATCGCCGCTGCCGAATACCTCATCGAAAATAAGTATACGTCTAGTGATTACTTAGCCATTAGAGGTGGTTCTAACGGCGGTTTATTAGTTGGAGCAACAATGACTCAACGTCCAGATTTAATGAAAGTGGCATTGCCAGCTGTTGGTGTTCTTGATATGCTACGTTATCATACATTTACGGCAGGTGCTGGTTGGGCTTATGACTACGGAACTGCAGACGACAATAAAGAAATGTTTGAATATTTAAAAGGATATTCGCCTGTTCATAATGTTAAAGAAGGGGTTCAATATCCTGCAACATTAGTGACCACAGGAGATCATGATGATCGTGTAGTACCTGCCCATAGTTTTAAATTTGCTGCAGAACTTCAGGACAAACAAACTGGTAATAACCCAACGCTCATTCGTATCGAAACAGATGCTGGTCATGGCGCTGGAACACCAATTAGTAAAACCATTGAGCAATATGCAGATATTTTTGGCTTTACGTTATATAATATGGGATTTGATGTATTGCCAAGCAAAACCGAAGGAGAAGTAAAAGGCTAGCCCTTTTTCACAATCTTATATAAAAGTCGCTCATGTATCGAGCGACTTTTTTTGTAGTATTTTTGCATCATATGCTAAGCGTAAAAAACCTCACTTTTTCATACCATAAAACGCCTGTTCTAAAAGACCTCACTTTTAAAGTAGAACAAGGAGAGCATCTTGCCATTATAGGTGAAAGCGGATCAGGAAAAAGTACCTTATTAAAACTATTGTATGGTGAGTACGATCTAAACTTCGGAAATATCTACTGGAAAGACACCGAAATTCTCGGACCAAAATACAACCTCGTTATTGGATATGATTTCATGAAGTATGTGACTCAAGAATTTGATCTCATGCCTTATACTTCAGTAGAAGAGAACATTGGAAAATTTCTATCTAACTTTTTTCCTGAAGAAAAAAAAGAACGTACAGCAGAACTTCTTGAAGTTGTTGAACTTTCAGCATTCGCAAAAACAAAGGTTAAAGCACTTTCGGGTGGACAAAAACAGCGTGTTGCTCTGGCAAGAGCTTTGGCAAGACAACCTGAAATTGTTTTACTCGATGAGCCTTTTAGCCATATCGATAATTTTAAAAAACAATCCCTAAGACGACGTATTTTTAAATACCTAAAACGTAAAAATATTAGTTGCATTCTCGCAACTCATGACAAGGATGATGTACTTGGTTTTGCAGATACTATGATTGTTTTACACGACAATAAAATTGAAGCCATAGATACACCTGAACATCTGTATCACCAGCCAAAAACAGCCTTGATAGCTTCATTTTTTGGGGAGTTTAATCGTATAAATAATACAATTGTCTATGCACATCAACTTCAAATAACCAAAACATCTGGACTCAAAGTAACCGTTTCCAAAAGCTACTTTAAAGGTCATTATTATTTAATTGAAGCTGAAACAGATAACAACACTCTTTTTTTCGAACATACTACTGCGCTTAAGAGCCAAAGCATTGTGTTTTTAAAACAGGTTAAATAATTTACTATATATTTGTTCTAGTTCATTGAATGTTCTTTTGTGAAATTTTGGAGGATATATACGTCAATATTGACTTATATAACTTTTAAAATTTAAAATTATGAATTGGAAAATTCAAAAACTTCAAAATGGTGAAACCATCATTTCAAAAGAACCTGGTAATTCTATGTTACCTCTTCTAAAATCTAAACAGCCTGTAAAGCTCATTCCTATAACTTGGGAAAACTGTGACGTAGGTGATATTGTTTATTGTAAAGTTAGAGGATATTGTTTTACACATATTGTGAAAGGCAAAAACAGCAAACGCGGATTATTAATTGGAAATAATCGCGGGAGAATTAACGGATGGACAAAACATGTTTATGGAAAAGTGATAGAAATATTACCAATGTCATAGACATTTTCTATTTAAAATAATTTTACAACTGTTCCTTTTCTGAATACCTTAACCCATGTTGTAACTCTATTGATGAGAACTCTAAATGAAGTACGCGTCGGCGTCGCTGAATTTTAGATTCAGAAGATGCATGAAGCAATAAGGGCTTTAATAACTGTACACCTCCAGAACCAACTTCACTAATAAATGGGATAGAATTTGTGGTAATCAACTTAATATCTTCACTACTTAGTCGCTTTTTATGAGATCCAGGAATAACCTTTAAAGCACCATTTTTAAATGTTGTGTCATCCAAATGAATTCGCATTGAGAACGTATTTTTAGAAATTTCCTCTGGTGGCCGAACGCTAATAACACCTTTTTTATTGGTCCAAGAATCAAATCCTTTTAGTTCCTTTTTTTCTGAAACGTTAATTGGAATATCTTGATGCCAGCTTACAAACCAATTATCTTTAGGCGTCTTATCGAAGTATATCGCTTTAGTTAAGAACGCATCTTTATCTATAGATCTTACAAGTTTTCTGAAATTTTTATTAAACAAAATAGCTTTAAGTTCTGGCATTTTTAAAAGTACTTCTCGCATGCCAAAAACCTTTTCGTCATGATGCTGTTTTATATAAGCATCTAATTTTGTTTTAAGTTTTCTCACATCACGTTTAGAGTAGACATGATTTAAAATTCCAAAACCCTTATACTCCAACCGCTTTGATAAAGTGCGTAAATTTTTGTCATCAATTTCCGTTTCATAAGCATCTACAGCATCATATAATCTAGTTTTTATATTTCGCTTTAAACGCTCTGGCGAAATTACTTTTATACCCTCTCCTAATCCTAAAATTTCTTTTTCTAATTCAAAATTTAATTGAACATCTAAAGAAATCGTAACACCATAGTTATCTCGGCTTACTACGTTTTGCGAATGGTGAAATGGCTTTGTAAGCACATAAGGGGCTTGTTTGTGATTTACATATAACAAGACGTGCTCTGGCTCTAAGTTAGGACTAATAGACACACCTATAGCATGATTGTAATAGGTTTCAGAATCAAAGTCTTTATCGATTTTAAATGTTTGCGGGCTTTTCTCTATGGAAACGATTCGATCTAAGGCTAGATTCATAATCCCTTCTGATGACCTTCTTTTTCCTATCACAAACCATCGGTTTCTAAATTCTTTTAGTAAATATGGATGAAACGTAAAGGTACTTTCTTGTCGGGCTTTAAACGATTGATAGGTCATTTCTATCGCATGTTTTTTTAAAATAAACTGATAGAGCTGATCTAAAAACTCTAACCCTTTTAGGTTGTCATTCTTTTCAAAATCTATCAATGACTTCTCATGTGTTTGTTGTGTGTAAACATGATCTTCTAACTTCTGAACCATGCTACCTAACTCGGCAAAATGAGAAAATCCTTGAAATTGTTTTAAAAATGATACCGCCTCAGATAATTTAGTTAAATCTTGATTAGAAATTGGACTATTGGTAATGCTATAATTGACATCTTCATACTTGTAAAACTTTCGATCATAAACTACAATTGGTGCATTGTAACCTAGTTTATCACTTCGCATCATTTGTATATCTAACTGAACTGTTCGCTTACTTACATCAACATCCTTACCTTCATATTCATACAAAGCATCAGAACAAGCATCAATTAGATCATTGAGTGTCCATTGCCTAAAGTTGTTTTGAAGACATCTATCAATTGTTTTATATCGTATTAGAGCATTTTTGTTAACTGCCATTGTTTAGTTATTACAAGTTTTACAAAATAAATTTTTAACGCCGTCATCGCGTAAATTCTGAAAGTCCTTATTAATCCATTTGCACCATCTATCTTTATTAAATGATATGGACAGTTTGTGGATGTTTAGCAAAATTTCGGGATCATAGTCTTTAGTCTTTGCTACAAAAGTTTTTGCCAAGACAAAGGCCGAATTCTCATCCATTTTTCCAATATCAAACCGCTCCATTAAACGATCTACGGTCATCGTATACATACTCCAACTATTAAAAAACAGGCTTAAATCTGTATCATCTTTAACACTTTTAGCAGCGCTTTTAAAGTAGTTTGTGATAAACTCGAACGATTCATTTATTTTAGGACTGAAATTGATTTGACCAAAGTATTCGATACTAGACATATGAAAATTAAGAAACAACGGGCTTACTTTATCTTTGTTTTTGTAATTCTCGAAAAGGGGTTCTACTTTCTCAGGATGCAAAACCTTAGAAAAATCTTCTACACTACTGTCCCATTTTCTAAGAAGTTCTCTAGACGTAATAGTATAAAGGTTCAAAAGGTTTTTTTGAGCTTCCTCTGAAAGCAAATCAGGTTTCGATAACCAGTTTCGAACAAAAAATACGATATTGTCAGTAGCATAATAACTGATGTTTTTCAACAATAAAGCCGCTACGTTTTGAACCAATTCTGGCTTGTCAAATAATTTATCTCGTATGAATTCTTCATTTAAAAAAAGGTCATCTTTTCCCGAAAAATACATTTCGGCTAGCGCTTGATTTGCCAAATCATAGTTTTTATTTAAGAGAGCATTGGTTAGGTTGTTGTTTAAGTGAAGGTTATCTGCTTCACTCCAACTTCCAATGGTATATATAATAGCTTTTGATTGTCGTTGTAAGCTAAGAGATTCCTCCCATTTATCATCCAAATTATTGAGAATGTAGGCTCTAATCGCTTCTTTGTTTCGCCCTAAGGTTCGGTCCAAACCTAAAAGTTCTAAATGATAAAAGCACAAATCCCAATTTTCTTTAGCGTTAATAGTAATGGGAATCTCGCTTAACTCTAAATTTTTATTTAAAAAATCTCTAATGTAACTCGCACGTTTACTGTGTAATACGTTGTTTGTTGCCGAATTACCATCAACCGAAGTGAAACTTTTGATATCGATAGAATGAACCTTACGACCTTCTAATTGAATTTCGGGGTTGATTATTGGTATCGTTTTTCCAGTTTTAAAATCAAAACTCACTTCATAAATCCCATGAACTCCTTCGGTTTTTAAAGTCTCGTCTGGGATTAAAATTTCAGGATCCACAGGTCTAAGATCATATCTTCTACTAGGAATATTTGAAGGCACTGCATAACTGCATTTCTTCCCATCTTTTATTAAAATCAAATTAGGGCTTAAATCTTTATTTTTAAGATGCTCCGGGATTTTTCCCAACGACACAATAAGTCGTTTAGGGTTTTGTGCAGTATTACTCCCGAAAATATCATCTCTATATTTGGGTTCAAGCAAAGTGCCTTCATAAATATTTGAAACGTCTAATCTATTCTCTTCACCACATTGCAATTGATCCCTCGCTACCAAATCAATAGCCAAACCATCCTTTACACTTTCAAATATTTCATGCATCGTTTCAAGATTGTGGTGAGACAAGATAACCTCATCGTCAACGATAGATATCGCATTACCCATATTAACAACAATATTGCCTTTGTTGCCAATTAAATAATGGCAAGACACATCTCTTGGCTGTATACCAAAAGCATTTTTAGATAATTGTCCGTCTATCACATGTCCTTTTTTACCAAAGACCTGAACAGCAAATACACGTTTCGATTTTGCGTTATAAGTAAATCCAAAATCACCATACGTAAAACTATCTGAAATCAAATTCGCATAATGACCAGGCGAGTTTTTCCAAGAACGAAACATATCAAAAGCTAATCGCTTTAAACCAGTTGAAGATAGTGGTGTTTTAATCGTTTTTGAATACAAAATGTTCTCTCCTATATTCGCGAAAGATGTATTAAATTTTTCTACCCTGTCTTTTGGTTGCGGCAGAGCCGTTTTAATTTGAATGTGCGTGAGCTTATTTCGCTTTGAAATGTAGGTAGAATGTATCTTTGCCGCTTTGGCTAAATCTTCATGCCTTTTTAGAGCTTGCTTACCTTTTTCTATTCTCAATTTGTTGATGTGCTCTAATAAAAATATTGCTAATTTTTCTTCATCCGCAATACTAATTTGAGCGTCCAATTTTTGAAAACTTATGGCAAGAATAATAAAAAGAAAAAACTTAAATTTCATATGCTGTCTAGCATGATTATCATAGCAAAATTAAATATACGCAATTATACTGCGTAGTGATGAAATTCAAGTAAAAAACGAAAAACTTGAATTCAGATTTTGTTTTTTCAAAAAAAGTTAATACTATGTATTAAGGCTGGAAATTTTCAGAAAATGAAAAAATAAATTTTGAAAATTGAAAAATAAATCTAAATATTTGCAACAGCGAATTAAACAATTCAGGCAAAAAATTAATATTAACTAAAACACGAAGCTATGTATTTATTCATACCTATTTCAGGAAATCCAGAGGGAAAAGCCCTTTCTGTGATGCTTCGAGCGTATAGTTAATATACATTTTCAAACACAATGAAAAATCCGAAGCACTTGTTTAACTGTTTCGGATTTTTTGTTTTCAGTCTATAGCAGATCTGCTAAACCTCCTCCAAACAGTTAAAATATAAGGCTCAAATTATGGGCTAAAGCGAATGTTTTCGCACCAAACAAATTATTAAAATAAAAAACAATGGACACGAATTTGTTAAGCAACTACGTGTTAAAAGCAATAGATGCATATCCATACGATTTAGAAGAAACGGTAGAAAATCTAAATTATGCTTTGTCTTATGAGAGCGATAACGCTTATGCATTATATCTCATGGGTCGTTTACAAGCAGAGCAACTTGGAGATTATGAAAAGGCCAAACACTACTTTGCAGAAGCGCTTGCTAGCAAGATGGATTTTGCAAAAGTATATCCAAAATACATTTTGGTTTTAATTTGGAATCATGATTTTGACGAAGCACAAAAACTAATTGATTTTGCAACTACTGTAAGGTCAATTCAAAAAGGAGAGCTTATGGTATTACAGGCTCAACTTTTTGAATGCCAAGGCGCATATAAAAAGGCATTAAAAACTTTTAAAAAATCGAAGTTGTTTGTTTACAACAACAGTTTTATTTCGTTCATAGATTCTGAAATAACGAGGGTCAAGAACAAAATAAAACCAAAGAAAAAGAAGACTTCAAAAAAGAAAAAAAAGAATAAAAAGAAGTCGAAAAAAAATAACAAAAATGATTAAATATCATTTGTAAAACATATTAGAAAACATGAATAAAACAAGAAACATATATTTCACTTCAGATCATCATTTTGGTCATGAGAATATTATAAAATTCACCAATCGTCCATTTGGTAGTGTAGAAGACATGGACCAGGAACTCATAAAACGCTGGAATAGCCGTGTAAATAAACATGATAAAGTCTATCATTTAGGCGATTTCGGACTCTGTAAAGCCGAGCGTATGCGGGACATTTTACAAGAATTAAACGGACATATCTTTTTAATTCGAGGCAATCATGAAGGTGCTGCTTTGGCAAACCCAAATAGATTTGAATGGATAAAAGATTATTTCGAACTCAATGTCAATGATTCCGATGCCCCAAATGGCAAGCAGAAAATCATGCTCTTGCACTATGCAATGCGAGTTTGGAGATCTAGTTTCAGAGGCACATGGCATCTTTATGGTCATTCACATGGTAGTTTACCCGACGATCCAACAATGAATAGTTTCGATGTTGGCGTAGATTGTCATGATTTTTATCCGATAAGTTATGAAGAAGTGAAGCAGATTATGAGTAAAAAAACGTGGGAGCCACCATTTTAAAAACGAGTAATATTAAAAATTAAGAGTTATGACACGTCAAGAATTAATGAAACGATTTCTTACAGGAACAGATAAGACTGGTCGTTTCATCGTGAGTTCTAAAGTTACAGGAATCACCTATTTTGTTGAACCTATAGATAGCGGAAAACCAAATAATCTTTGGGGAGATGTTGATCCAGCGACTAATAAGTTTACTGGAGACTATGGCAACAAAAGTATTGGAGCCGTTAAAGAACAAGACTCTTTAATCACCAAACAAAATGGGTTCGTAAACATTTTAACTTTCAAAGGAAGCCCCTTAGGCGAAATAGACAGGAGAGACAAAATGTACGCATCCAAATAATTAAAAAAATAATTTACTACGCAAAAACAATGCGTATTAACACATAATCTTTGCAGGGTAAATAATAATAGAATGGTAAAACAATTAATACATAAACAACCGATATCGCACTTTAGTGGATGCGATTATAGATGGATGGTCATTGAACTCAATCATCTTCGTGGGCGTTTCATGCATATTTTAAAGAGAGCATTGTGATTTAAACACAGTTAATATTAGAATAGCAAGCGCCCAACCTAAAAGTTGGGCGCTTTTTTTAATTTTTTTTAAAAGTAATTATCGAAAAGTAAAAAGACAAAAATAGACGCTTAAAACAGTGAAACAATTGGGAGACAGACTATTGTACAACATGTTGAATATTCGTTAAAAAACGGACAGGAATTTCTTTATCCAAAATGAACGTAACATATTGATTATCAATAAATTAAATTGAAATTTTTCTTGTGAAATTCAAAAATTGGTTTCATATTTGCAACATCAAAACAAACAAGATAATAATGCGAAATTATTTAAAACATATATATCAAGAAATGATCTGGCTGCTCGAACCGAAGCAGATGGAAGTCTTGCGTAGTGGCGGCGATGCCAGATCAATAGTATTTAATAGGAAGGTTATAGATCCATGAGTTGATGTATCTATAGATTTAAGAAAAGCACCTTCCTTAAAAAGAGGTGCTTTTTTTATGGTGTAAACCGAAATTAAATAATACTGACGCGTAGCTTAACTGGCTAAAGCACTCGACTTTTAATCGAGGTGATGTGAGTTCGACTCTCACTGCGTCAACAAACCAGGAAGGACAAGCCAATAGGCGGTGGCCACACTCTTGAAAAGTGTTCGGAGATTACGACTCGTGTGGGTTCGACTCCCACTCCTTCCGCAAAACTAGGAGAATAACAATGGCTGTTTACTCGCTTTGGAAGTGAGAGGTTGCAGGTTCGAATCCTGTCTCTTAGACAGGACGGAACGTTAAGAAAATGTCTAGTAGACATTTTTAGTGAACGTGCCAGATGGCGCATGGAAATGCACCATTAAAAACATGAGTATTTATAATAAAATTAAAAATGCTCTTGAAAAATATTTTGGAGGGTAGGCAAATATTGGTTTGTTGCGCTTGTCTGCTAAACAAGTCCGCAATATCGCGGTGAAGGTTCAATTCCTTTACTCTCCGCAACATAATGGGGTTATAGTTTAACAAGCCAAAACAGTGGATTTGCAATTCGCAGAATGGAGTGCAAGTCTCCGTAGCTCCACAAAATGATATCGTAGCTCAAAGGCAGAGCAGTTGGTTGTTAACCATCAGGTTATAGGTTCGAATCCTATCGGTATCGCAAAAGACAAGGTGGCTGAATGGCTAAGGCGTTGGTCTGCAACACCAATTTTTATGAGTTCGATCCTCATCCTTGTCTCAAAATACGGGAATGCGTCAACGTTGGAGAGTTGAGCCAGTCTGTAAAACTGGTGCTAAAGCTAAATAGGTTCGAATCCTATGATTCCTACAATAAGCATCTATGGTGTAATTGGCAACATAGTAGACTTCCAATCTATAGTTTCGAGTTCGAGTCTCGATAGATGCTCATAATTAATAACACACATCTATGGTGTAAGGGATAGCACTAAAGATTTAGCTCACCCATTTTTATTTTAAATGAAGGTGTTCGTGAATGCTGCGCATTTCTAATCTTTAGGTTCTTTGGTTCGAAACGCGAAGCGTTCATGAGTACATATTTATAACAATATGTATGATACGAACTAATCCTAGTAGATGTACAATATGGTTCATTGGGGTAATGGCTATCCTTCCCGACTGTCTCTCGGGAGACACGAGTTCGATTCTCGTATGAACCGCTAAACAACCGCGTTAAGGATTGAGGTATTGTTGAAGCTCCTCGCAGAGAGCGACTACCGAAAGCCTGCCCCTTTAGGGTAACGCCATAAAAGAAAAACATGCTCTATTAGCATAGTGGTTAGTGCAAACGGCTTTCTACCGGAAGACAAGGGTTCGATTCCCTTATAGAGTACAAATTGAGGTATAGCTCAGTGGTTAGAGCATCACGCTTACATCGTGAAAGTCATAGGTTCGAATCCTATTACCTCAACATATTGAGATGTAGCTTAATCTGGTAGAGCATCGCTCTCATAAGGCGAAGGATTCAGGTTCGATTCCTGACATCTCAACAACTGCAGGAATGGTGGAATTGGCATACACTCTTGTTTTAGAAACAAGATTTTGAGAGTTCGAGTCTCTCTTCCTGTACTTATGCTTCGCTGGCCAAACTGGAAAAGGCATCAGTTTTAAGCGCTGTGATTTCTTGGTTCGAATCCAAGGCGAAGTACAATTAGGTTTATGGTGTAATGGATAGCATGCAAGGTTTCGACCCTTGTGGTATGGGTTCGAATCCTATTAAACCTACAAATTAACTTGTGGTGTAACGGCAGCATGGAAGATTTTGAATCTTCCGGTACAGGTTCGAATCCTGTCAGGTTAACATATTCTGATATAGCTTAACTGGTAAAGTACAAACCTGATACGTTTGTGGATAAAGGTTCAAATCCTTTTATCAGAACTAAAATATGGTGGTTTTAGCTTATGTGGTAAAGTACCTCACTGTGAATGAGGAGAACAGAGTTCGAATCTCGGAATCACCCTAAAAAGGAACAATAGCAAAGTAGGTCTATGCGTCTGGTTGAAGCCCAGAAGATACTGGTTCAAATCCAGTTTGTTCCGCAGTAATTGTTATTAATTTAAACTATGAAGACCAATGAAAATCGTACAACAAAAATGGAGAAATTTTAGTGGGAAAATCTACAATCAACCTATTACAGAATTGATTGAAAGCGCCATTGTGAAAGAGCAAAATGCTGGATATCGCTTAAAGGTTTGTGTAGGTTCAGATTCTCAAGCCTATAAATCTCATATTGAGTATGCTACTGTTATTGTGGTTTTACGTGAAGGAAAAGGTGGATTCATGTTTATGAGAAATTACAAAGGCACAAAACACATTGGTATTAAAGAACGAATGCTCAAGGAAGTAACAATGTCTGTAGAAGTCGCTTATACTATTTGTGATATTCTAGATAAATACGATGTTGCTTTAGAGGTTCATGCCGATATCAATACAGATCCAAAATTTCAATCTAACGTAGCCCTAAAAGATGCTATGGGTTACATTCTTGGAATGGGCTTTGTTTTTAAAGCAAAACCACATGCTTTTGCAAGTTCATCTTGCGCAGATAAAGTGGTTTAAAATACTTCACTCTAGAATAGATTCCTATTCTTTTTATAAGGGATTCTGCTGGGTTTTAATTAGCCTAGAACCTGGCAGAACTCTTAAAATGAGATGAAGCCGTTTAATACAATCATGGAAGGAATAGTTTACATAGAAAACTTTTTAAGCAATCATGCTTTATTATTTGAAACCTTAATAAGTAATACCATATGGGATACGCGTATGGCTAATAGAAAAACAGCAAGTTTTGGTAGGCCTTACAATTACGCTCAGATGGAATATCTTTTTCAGGAATTCACAGAAGAACTAGAAGAAATTAGGGATTCTATTGAAGCATTAGTTGGTTATAGATCTAATAACTGCTTAATCAATTATTATGAAAATGGAAGTTCAAGAATGGGGTTTCATTCTGACCAGATAGATATACTTGAAGAAAACACAGGCGTAGCAATTATCTCTATTGGAGAAACAAGAACACTTTGCTTCAGAAATATCGAAGATAGAAGTATGACTGTAGACTTTAATCTTATACCTGGTTCATTGATTTACGTGAATAATGAGATCCAAAATATATGGCAACATGCCATAACAAAAGCTAATACTGAAAACGGAAGAATAAGTTTAACGTTTAGAAAATTAAAATAATTATTAACCCTTAAAACCATAAAATTATGATGTTTAAAAAATATAATTCAATCGAGAATGCATACCGCAAAGAATTTATTGAGCGTGTGGCTATAGCTACCGCAAACAGTAATGATTTTGTGGTGCAAGAAAAAGTACATGGTGCTAATTTTAGTCTAATCACCAACGGGAAGGATTTAAGGTCTGCAAAACGCACTAGTATTCTAGAAGATACTGATACGTTTTACAACCATGCTTCAATCAAGTCGCTATACTATGAAAAAATGTTAGCTCTCTTTGAAGCTGTAAAAATCAAATACCCAAATACAGAAAGTATAACTGTTTTTGGTGAGCTATTTGGCGGTAGCTATCCAGATGTAGAGCAAGTTAGAGGAGCATTTAAGGTTCAGAAAGGAGTGTTTTACGCACCTTATAATGAGTTCTATGCATTTGATATTATGATCAATCAGGAGTTTTATCTCAACGTCATTGAGGTTAATCAACTATTAGAAACCCACGGTTTCTTCTATGCAAAAACACTTTGCAGAGGAATACTAAAAGAGGTGCTGGATTATCCTAATGCCTTTGACAGTAAAATTCCTGAATGGTTAAAGCTACCCGAAATCTCAGATAATATCTGTGAAGGTGTAGTTATTAAACCTATAGAGCCACATTTTTTACCAAACGGAAGTCGTGTTATTATTAAAAATAAAAATGCGAAATGGAGCGAAAAAAGCAAAGCTAATTCAAAACATTCAGTACAGATTGAGTTGTCAAAAGAGGCACATATTTTACTGTCTGAATTAGAACGCTATGTCAACCCTAATCGTTTGGCAAATGTAATGAGTAAAGAAAGTAATTTGGATAGTATCCAAATTGGTAAACTTATTGGTTTGCTATCTAAAGATGCTTTTGAAGATTTCTTAAAAGCGTTTGAAATTCAATATAAAACTCTTGAGAAATCAGAACAAAAACGATTAACAAAACAGCTGAATCAATACTCGGCAAAGCTTGTAAGACAAGAATTATTGCAGTTGTATTAAAGATTAGTGGTTTTCGTAGAATTCAGTTAATCAAAAGAATAGTAATTAAACCTGAGCAGTACTTTGTTGAATACTGCTCAGGTTATAACAAGTAGTAGAATGAAAACAATATTAGTTATAAATGGAGAAACTTATTGGCAAGACTTTTTACCTGAGTTTAAAGTAGTACAAAAGTTTATTCAAAACACCTCATGGATATTAAAGAACAATAGGTTGTTTGTAGCCGATTCTGAAAGTGTCATTGAACCCGATGGGATTCTTTGGCGAGTAGGAGCTATTCGCCCATCGGAAATACAGACGACAGCTCTAAATTTAATAGAGTTAGCCGGTATTCCTTGCGTGAATTCGTCGGAAACCTTAAAAAAAGGTTTTGATAGATTGTCCATGCTTTTTATGATTAAAAAAATGGGGCTACCAATAATAGACTTTAACGTAGTTACGGCATCTTCGTATTTAAAAAACATAACGATGGAGTTTCCTTTTGTTGTTAAAGTTGGAAATTATCATGGAGGATATGGAAAGGTATTAATACAAAATGAGAGTCAATGGCAAGATATTAGAGATTTACTTTTTGTGTCTAAAACTTACGTTACTACAGAACCTTATATTAATTATAAAAGAGATATTAGATATATCATTATTAATGACAAAATCTGGGCAATGTCTAGAAAAGGAAAATATTGGAAAGCTAATATTGAGACAACTGACTTTACTGAAATAGAGCCTTTAAAAGGAATATCAAATAAGCTATTAATGCTACAAAAAGAACTTAAAGCAGATATTCTGGCTATTGATATTCTTGAGGACGAAAATGGAGAACTACACATTGTAGAGTATAACGATATTCCTGGGCTTTCAGGTTTTCGTAGCGAATTGAAAAACGAGTTGGCAAATTCATTAAGGAAGAAGCTTTCGTAGTTTTAATTATATGGTAATTAAAAAATAAAATGAGAACAAAATACATAGCATTATCGCCTATTTATAGCACAGATTCTAACTTAATAAATCAGGCAACATATAGTAGAGATTTAAAAAGTTTGCGTTGCATAAAATGGAATGTTCCTTTTAATGAGCGCAAAAACATAGTAGGTGTTTATGGTGAAGATTTTTTTACAACACATGTCGCACACCAATGTGGTTTCCATTTATCTAATGTAGAAGGAAATTGGTTGGCTCGTGTTCCTAATAAGTATTTAAAACGAACGGTAGTTCACCAAAGATTGAAAGATGTTTCAATAAATGAAAGTTTCATTAAACCAGTAGATACAAAATATTTTAAAGCTGGTGTGTACGAAACTAAAGAAGCTATTAATGGATATCATAGCTTAGATAAAGATCAATATGTATATACAAGTAATGTTGTAGAATGGGATTGTGAGGTTAGAACATTTGTTCTAAATAACACCATACAAACCTATTCAACATATCTTAAAAATGGACGCTATTTTATTGATTCTAATATTCCGAAAGACAAGGATGGTTTTGAAAAGTTTACACGTGCATTTTTAAATGACTCAAACGTAAAACTTCCAGAAGCCATTGTTGTAGACTTTGGATACATTAAAGATTTAGGATGGGCCATAATTGAAGCAAACCCTGTATATAGCTCAGGAATTTATGCTTGCGACCCAGAAAAAGTCCTAGATGTCATTATAAAAAGTTGTGAAAATTAAACTATTTTTTTACTACGCAAAATGATTGCGCAATAGGGTTAAACATTTGCAGTGTAATCATAAAGAAGTCTTGTTAGTTAGACTTTGGTAGTAGTGCTCCACCAGACCGAGGGATTCTGGTGGAGCTTAATAAAAAAGTTCATTGAAATAAAAATGAAGCTCAGATTAGAGCTTCAATCATAAAAAAATCATCATGCGTTAATCTCGATTATCGCTTGATAGGGCGGCTTATCGTCCTTAGATAAACTTGGCAACAAGGATAAATCTATTTACAGGCACTGTGAATGGAGACTGTTTTCTTTTGAAAATAGTACAGGTAAGCAAGCAACTAACACAAACCACTTTTTGCAAGGGGCAACCGCTGAAGTAAAAGAGGGTTTGTAGCCGACACTTGATAGGCTTGCGATGGAGACATCAATAGGAAAAGTTGTAGTAATAGGTTACGTATAGGTCATCCAACCGAACGGAGCGTATTGCAATATTAGAGTTACCCGATTGGAAACGGTTCGGTAGCTTAACATATCGTGTACTGGGAAGTACACAAGGAGAAGGTTGGTATTTTGTAGGCTAAAATCTACGAAGCCATTTTCGAAGCCCTTCTCCTAGGTCAAAAGATATAGTTCAATTATAGAACGCTGTTATTTCACATACAGAAGTTGGGTTTTTCCCATATCGTAAACGCAAAAGACTTCGAACATTGTAGCAGCTAGTAGTTGCCTAAACCCATTGCAATATATGGGGCGATGAAGGTCGCAAACCTTTGTCGTGCGGTGAACATTCTAGTAGGCCGCCTCAAGAGAGGACGCCTACGAATGGTGAGGGAGCCAACCCTCGTAATTGCAAAGCGTGGCAATAAGCCACTATGCAAGCCAAGTCTAAGTTGCCGAACAGCTACAATGTAAATAGGCATCAGACAAGTACATGACACTCTAAGCAATGAGAAGAATGTGGAAAACTAGAGAAGACGAAAGTTATAATTCTAGGAAAGCTTGTCTATAAGCGAAGGTATTCTCAGAACGCTTTTTTTAAAAAAATAGTCCAGTAGCTCAGAAGGTAGAGCAGCGAAAATACTTTTCGCTTTAGGCATAAAAAAGTTCCTGTAAAGATTCATAATCCGCGGGGCGTGGGTTCGAGTCCCACCTGGACTACATTAAAATTACTGACACAGAAAGTTCCTATAATATTCATCGGAGAAATTACTTTCCGTTAGTAAAAGACATAAGATGTTCCTATAATTAGCTGGTTCGAGTCCAGCGCCCGGAAGGGTCTTCTGGTTGTATCTACATCTCGTCTTAAAAGACAAATAGAGTTCCTATAAATTCACGACTTGTACCCATTGGGTGCAGGATAATTACTCTTCGTCTTTAAGAATAATAGGTAAAAGGTGTTCCTATTTCATTGACTTTTAATCAAATCCATACACCTCACTTATTTAAATATGAATACTATGAATACATTAAAATTATTTAACGCCGTATTAGCGAAAACATCAAACGACAAGCCATACATCTCAGATGAAGGCTATATTATAGCACCAAATGCACTTTGGGCAAAAGATAGAATCATGGCTTTTTTAAAAGCTGAAAAACTCAGTGGCAATGATCTAAATAAAACGTTCCACAAGTCGTGGCTTAAAATTAGAAATAGCTCAAGATATGAGTTATACATGGAGCAAATTAAGCACTATCTGTCAACCTATGGAAGTAACTTTCGAGATGACATTTATATTCCAGAAGAAATTTTAAGTATTCCAAATGTAAAGCTCAGCTATAAGATAATAAATGCCTATTCAATAGATGAGATGACTCAGAAATGCTTGAACATCTTAGCATCTGGTATGGCTTTAAAAGAAGACACAGTAGATGCCTTGATTACTGTTTTAGTAGATGAATTAGGATACACGTTTACTGGCAAAGAACACATTAGAAACAAAGAGGCCGTTGTAAAATTAGCCGAGTATTATGACATCTACCCTAGTAATCCTGTTGAATTTTTTAGGTATATCATTTATAGAGCTACAGACACCACCTTGTTAATCAAAAACGACGCATTAATTGAATTAATCAAAGACAGTTCATACAATCCAGCGCAAGCATTTAATACGTTTGGATTAGAAAAACTTGCGGAAATTTTTAACCGATTCAAACCTTTGTTTTTGGCATTCAAAAGTAAAGCTCCTAAAACGATCAACAAGATTAGCAAGCTATCTAAAACGTATCACAAGCCTTTAATTTCTAATCCGTTAAACGATGTCACAAATGCATTAATAACAGATAACGATATTCACTGGTTAGATAACGCAACGCCTTTTGCTTTGTTTAAAGCATTGTCGGCATGCTACACCAGAAACCAAGGTCAAGATGCTTTTTTATACAGAATTAGAAATGGTAAATCTTGGGTCAAATCTAATACTGTTTCTACCGTAGTTAGAAAGAACATGCTTGTTAATCTTTTGAAGAAAAATAAAGCAGCTAAATATAAAGGAGTCGTTCCTGAAAACACGGTGTTCAAGCAAAATTACGCGTTCTTGCTTAAGTATTTAAAACAACGTTTTGATTTATCAGGTAAGCGCTTATTTTTTCCTGAGGACATTACTTATGCTTTACCAACATCAGAAAAAATGTATGTGGGAAATATTCCTACTGGGACGCGTTTCTATGGTAAAAAGTTAGCAGTCGGTATTTATTGGGAAGATGCTTGGGGAGCAAGAGACTTAGATTTATCAGGCTTAAACATTGCAGGTAAAGTAGGTTGGAATGCCGCATATAATCAACAACAAGGCAATCTTATGTATTCTGGAGATATAACCTCAGCACCTAATGGCGCCGTAGAATATTTATATGCTAACAAGGGATTAAATGTTCCTACTTTGATTCAAAACAATGTGTTTTCCGGAGCAGCCGATTGTGGCTACAAAATTATCGTCGGTAAAGGCGATTCTGTTTCTAAAGACTATATGATGAATCCAAACAAACTGTTTGCAGATATTAGATGTGAGTCTGTACAAAAGCAAACTATTTTAGGAATGTTAATTCCCAAAAAAGACAAACAGTGCTTTGTATTATTAAACTTTGGTGCAGGTCACACTAGAGTGTCTGGTAATTCTGAAGTATCAAATTTAGCAACCAAAGCTTTATATCAACAATGGAATGAATCTTTATCTTTTGATAGTTTAGTCAGAGCTTTAGGAGCTCAAATTACAGATTATAAAGACGAAGCCGATTTTGATTTCTCTTTGGAAAATTTAGAAAAAGATAGTTTTTTAAAACTTTTTAATTAGAACGAAGTTTCAATAGCCTACAAGCCCAATCTTGTAGGCTTAATTTAAAACAAACACTATTGAAAACATGTACTTTTTAATTCAATCAAATATATACTCAGATCCCGATCATAACAGAATTTACGATGTGTTAGATGAGCTAAATTATCCTTATGAAACCATTGAAGTTTTAAAAGAAACGAAACACTTAAAACTCAACACAAATAGACAAGATATTTTTGTATATGGCTCGGTAAGATTAGCACGTTTGGCATTGCAATACACCGATTGGAAACCCAACTCATTTTATGGGAATAATCACTTATTTGAAATCTATTCAAAACACTACAAAGACCATGTGTTAAACTATGAATTTCAAGTCATGAAACTTACAGATAACATAGATTGGACAACAAACACCCAATTATTTATTAAGCCTTTTCGTGATGCAAAAGTGTTCACAGGACAGGTTTTCAACAAGCATACGTGGTCTGATTATGTTTATGAAGCACTTGCGAGTAAACGATCAGAAAACCTCAACGAAAATACGCTTATCCAAATCTCAAAGCCACAAGACATTCGTAAGGAAGCAAGACTTTGGATTGTAGGCGAACAAATCATAGATGCAGGTTATTATAAATTTAATGAAAACAGCGCATTCGAGTTAAATGTTCCACCAGAAGGTATTCAGTTTGCAAAGCAAATGATAAGCCTTTTTAATATTGCCGACGCTTTCGTAATGGATATTGGCTTAACACATAACGGTTGGAAAATTGTAGAAATTAACTGTATTAATAGCTCTGGCTTTTATCCTAACACAAATATTAAGGCTATTTTCAAAGCATTATTCACTTATTTCACTATAAATAAGACATATATTTAACTACGCAAAAAGACTGCGTAATACGTTATAATATTTGTAATGTCATTCCGAGCACAGTCGAGGAATCTCATTAAAAATAAAGTTTAACTTAAAAAAAAACCGTTTTCACGGGAAATGAAAATGAAAACAAAAACAACAGGTCACGATTTAATCGCCTTAGGATATAGACAAGGAAAATGGATGAAAGAAGCTATTGCTCATATTAATGACAATGGCTTAGAAGGTGAGGCTATGGCATCGTACTTAGAACAATTTAAGTCACCAGACCCAATAGCTTTGCATAATGCTCCTGTGGCATTTTCTATAAATATTAAAGCAGAAAACGAACTGGAAGAAGACAACGTTTCTAAAGTGATTAACTCTATGCAGACTTTAATGAAAACACCAACACTTGTTGATGGTGCAATTATGCCTGACGCTTGTCCTGCTGGTCCAGACGGAACTATTCCAGTTGGAGGTGTGGCTGTTGCAAAAAACGCCATTCACCCAGGAATGCATAGTGCCGATATTTGCTGCTCGGTGATGCTAACCGATTTCGGTAAAGCAGATCCTAAAGACATCCTTGACGCTGCTCACGCCAATACGCATTTTGGTCCTGGTGGACGTGATAGAAACACTCAATTTCGGTTTCCGAAGGACTTATTAGAGGCTTTTGAAACTAACGTATTCTTGAATGATAAAGAAATGGTGAAAATAGCCAGATCACACTTAGGAACACAAGGTGATGGTAATCATTTCTTGTTTGTTGGTAGATCTAAAAAAACGGGAAATACCATGTTAGTAACGCATCATGGATCAAGAGGTCCTGGAGCACGTTTGTATACTAAAGGAATGAAAATAGCCGAACGTTTCAGAAAGGAATTATCGCCAGACACAAAAAAACAAAACGCCTGGATTCCTTTTGATACTGAAGAAGGACAATCATATTGGGACGCGTTGCAGGTGATCAGACAATGGACAAAAACCAATCATGAAGTGATTCATAATTCGGTGGCAGATACTTTAGAGATCGCTATTGAAAACAGGTATTGGAACGAACATAATTTTGTGTTCAAGGATGGAGATTTGTTTTATCACGCCAAAGGTGCAACGCCTTTAGATGCTAAGTTTATGCCAGATATTACGGGTCCGAGATTGATTCCATTAAACATGAGTGAGCCTGTTTTAATTGTTGAAGGCGCTACAACTACAACCAATTTAGGTTTTGCACCTCATGGTGCTGGTAGAAATGTGAGTAGAACTCAACATAGAAAAAGCAAAACAGGAAGCATCATGCAGATCTTTAATGAAGAAACTAGAGGTTTGGATGTTCGTTTTTTCTCTAAGGAAATTGATATTACTGAGCTTCCTAGTGCTTACAAAAATGCAAAAGCCGTAAGAACTCAAATGGACGAATTTGGTTTAGGTAAAGTTATTGATGAAGTGATGCCTTATGGTTGTATTATGGCAGGCGACTGGCAAAAAAATGCACCTTGGAAGATTAGAAGAGAAAAACGTAAAAAAAATAGAAAGTGAATTTTGAAAACGCAAAAGCAGGCTGACTTTAATTGGTTTTAGTCGGTCTGCTTTTTAAAACAAGACCATGAAAATAGTAGAAATTATAAGAGGACTTATGAGTTTTATAGTTGCCATTCCAATTATCATAATTGCTGCGGTTATTTTCCTTCCAATTATAATTTATACTATTATTTCTGGGGGAATTCAAAAACGTAAGGATAAATCAGAACTTAAAGAGCTTCTAAAAATCAATAATGGTCAAATTTATTTTATTCATGCCTATTATAATCGTTATAATCTTTCGAAAGTAATTAAGGAAAAATATGAGGATATTATTTGCATCAAGGTTGAAAGAAGTTTAACACACGATTTACTTACTAGACATTTGGTAAAAGATTGTTCCAATAGAAGTTACCCGAGATTGGTGAAAATTGAAAACGATAACTTGATTCATAAGGAACATTACAATGCTTTTAAGCATCTTTATAAAAGAAATAATAATATTGATGCCTTCGTTGAATTAATAGGTCGCTCAATACATAATTTGAAAAATTAAAAACAATGAAAACACAACTTTTAAAAGCTATAGATCATCTATACGATACTTTTAAATCTTATACAATATTGGGAAACTTAAGAGATAGGAGTTGTGATTGTTGCGTCTTTGATACCGAAATAAAAATGCTATTGTCTAAGCCTATTAAATCACTTGATAAAGACGATATTTATCATTTTATGACCTCAGCAATGACCACTTTTGGAGATGTTGAAGATTACAAGCACTTTTTACCAAGAATACTAGAACTTGTAATATTTTCAGCAGATGTAAGAGAGGATTTTTTAACTTTTGAAAAGTTAGACTATGCTAAATGGGAAGGTTGGGAAGCGAAAGAGATTAAAGCTATAAACTCTGTTTTAGAATGTGCTCTAATACAGGCTCTAAATGAGAACTCGGAACATATTGACGATTTCATTTCATTGAATTTACTTTACAATGATTTTGAAACATTATCTAAGATTTTATTAGAATCTGATTCAGAAAAGCTCATTTCAAATATTGTAGATAAAGCCTTAACAGGTTATTCTCAGCCTATAAACGAAAGGTTAGCAGAATTATATGCACATCCAAAAATCCTTGAGAAAATTGAACAACGTTTCTTAAACACAACACATAAAGAAGAAGCTAATCGGTTATCAATAGCTTATAGTCTTTTGGAAAATAAAAATTAAAAACAATGAAAACTAAAATACTAGAAAAACTCTCCGAGATAGAAAAGGAGCGTAACATAGAGATCCTATTTGCAGTGGAATCTGGAAGCAGGGCTTGGGGTTTTGAATCTCCAGATTCAGACTATGACATTCGTTTTGTGTACAAACACAATACAGACTGGTATTTGAATCTATGGGAGCAAAAAGACACTATAGAGTTTATGACCGATGACGATCTTGATGGTTCAGGGTGGGACTTAAGAAAGGCTCTTAAACTATTAGCAAAATCAAATGCTTCATTCTTAGGGTGGTTATTTTCTCCAGTAATCTATAGAGCCAATGAATCGTTTTTAAATGACGTCAAATCACTCGCTACAAATAACTTTAATCCAGTTTCTGGATTTTACCATTATAGCAGTATGAGTAAAGGCTTTGAAGAAACTTTAGATACAGAAAAAATGACACTTAAAAGTTTTTTCTATGCGATTAGAACAGCCTTATGTGCCAATTGGATCTATAAAAAAGAGAGCATCCCGCCTGTTTTATTTAAAGAGCTCTATCCTATAATCGACATGAAATATCATTCAATATTAGATGACTTAATTGATTTGAAAAGTCGGGAAATAGAGAAAAGCCAAGAACCAGTTGATCCTA
This sequence comes from uncultured Psychroserpens sp., assembly GCF_947492715.1. GTDB lineage: Bacteria > Bacteroidota > Bacteroidia > Flavobacteriales > Flavobacteriaceae > Psychroserpens. The sequence goes on along the minus strand of NZ_CANLNS010000001.1, from coordinate 1,194,938 downwards.
CTTTAATTACATTGGTTAGAGAAACTGTTGCAGAAAATAATCGTATAAAAAACGATGTAATGCATAAAAAATCAAATCCAGAAGAATTTAATAGTTTCTTCTTAAACACAATATCATGACCATAGAAGATCTTAAAACATCTGGAGCAATCATCTTTGAAAGTATTAGCGGCAGTAAAGCATATGGCTTAGATACTGCCGCTTCTGATACAGATATAAGAGGCGTTTTTATTTTGCCTAAGAACCTGTTTTATGGGCTTAATTATATTGGGCAAGTTAACAACGAAACTAATGACATTGCCTATTATGAACTGAATAAGTTTGTAGAGTTATTGTCTAAAAACAATCCAAATATCTTAGAACTTTTAAATGCTCCAGACGAGTGCATCCTGTATAAGCATCCCATTTTTGATAGCATTGAAAAAAAAGACTTTCTATCTAAACTTTGCAAAAACACCTTTGCTAATTATGCCTTTACTCAAATTAAAAAAGCAAGAGGTTTAAACAAAAAAATTGTTAACCCAATCGATAAAGAGCGTAAAACAGTAGAGGATTTTTGTTACATAAGAGCCGATAAACAATCGATACCTTTTAAAGATTTTATTAAGAATAATAATTTAAAAGCTGAACACTGCGGACTAGTAAATTTACCTCACATGAAGGATTGTTACAACCTGTTTTATCACGAAAATCTAAATTACAACGGGATTGCAAGAGTTAATGCCAACGAGGTTTGTTTAAGTTCTGTACCAAAACCAGAACAGCCTATAGCTGTATTGTATTTTAATGTGGATGGCTACTCTGCGTATTGTAAAACATATAAAGAGTATTGGAACTGGGTAGATATTCGAAATGAGGAACGCTATAAAAACAATATCTCTCATAGCAAAAACTATGATGCTAAAAACATGATGCATACTTTTAGGCTATTGCATATGGCAAAAGAAATTGGTTTGGATGGGAGTATTAATGTGAAACGCTTGGATCGGGATTTTTTATTGTCTGTGAAAAATGCCGAATTTGAATATGATGACCTGGTTAATAAAGCCGAACACATGAAAAGCGAATTAGACGATATTTATAAAAGCTCTAATTTGATGGAACGACCAAACATGGCTCATATTAATACATTGTTGGCGTCTATAAGAACAGAATTTTATAACAACTATTAATCATTACGTAAAAAGACTGCGTACAACTGTATCATATTTGCCAAAGACATAAGTAATCATGACAGCAGATCAATTAACACAACTTATATTAGACGCAAAATCTTTGTTTTCCAAAGATTGGCTAAAATCCTATGGACTGTTCTTTGAGCGAGAACACATTCAAAGGTTTTCAAAAGGGTTGATAAGGTTTCATGAGAACGGGGTTTCAGACCATTTGCCATTGCCTCATTTTTCAGAAGAGATAACGCCAAATTTAGATACTTCATACAGGTTTTTTGAGTCTGATATTTCAGAAATAATAGATGAAAAAATTAGTAATGATATAGCTATTATGGCAAAACTTGTGGAAGCGATTCAAAATACACCTTTTGATCACATCCTTTTAATTATGGGGCAACGACAAACGTCGGCAACTCTAAAAACCATTGAGGGTTTACCATTAAAAAAACAGGTGCTTATTGATAGTTCTTTAAGCGCATTTAACTCACAAATAAGTGTAGGTGTTCGGGCTTGGGAAAAGCATACAGACCGCTCTGAAGATGCTTTTTGGGGCAATATAAAAGGGACACCGCAGCAAAAACAAAATAAAGTAAAACAAATCATAACAACACTAATTGAACAGCATACCTGGTGGAATACCTTTCATCATTACAAACATGAAATCGTTTTCGAAATACGAGTAGAAAGTGGTCATGGTATGCGATGGTCATACAAAGATCAATTGTTAATAGGTTTTTTAGAACCCTTTTTATAACTTAAATTATGAAGTCGTATAATTTCACATCGAAAGAATGGGAATCCTGCTTAAAGGTTTTGTCTGAGTTAAAAGACAAGCCCTTAGATAATCCAGATAATCAAACATTTGGGACATTGATTTCTAAAATTCATAAGAATGCCAAAAAACAAAACAGATCGTCTAGTTATAAAGCTAAAAGAACCCACGATTTGCAAATACTTAAAAGCTCTAAAATTGCGCAAAACGCGTTAAACAATACTACAGAATATAATGGTTTTATAAGAACAGAGCAGTCTTATGAAACCATCAATATTCCTAAAAATTGTTATTCATGTAATGCTCCTTATAATGAAGTTCATTCGTTTTATAATAGGTTATGTCCAACATGTGCTGAGCTCAATTATGCCAATCGTTTTGCCTCTGTAGACCTAAGTTCTAGAAATGTTATTATAACTGGAGGTCGAGTAAAAATTGGTTACGCCACTGCATTGCGTTTTTTAAGAAGTCATGCCAATGTCTTAGTAACAACACGGTTTCCTGCTTCGGCATTAGCTCTTTTTCAGAAGGAAAAAGATTATAATGTTTGGTCGGGCAATTTAACTATATATGGGTTAGATCTAAAGCATCTCAAATCTGTTGAAGATTTTATTTCGTATTATACATCTCATCATGACAGCCTTGATATATTAATAAATAATGCGGCACAAACGATAAAATACTCAGACCAATATTATGAGCCAATTGTTAAGAACGAGCAAGAGTTGCTTTTAAATTATGGGGCTTCTCAACAGCTTATTGAAAACAAAACGCCTATAATTCAAAACAGGCAAGCACTTGCATCTGTAAGTGATTTAGAATTAAAACTGAATCGTTTTGGGCAACCCGTAGATTTAAGCTCTAAAAACAGTTGGAACTCAACATTGGAAGATGTGTCAATGTATGAGTTGGTTGAAGTTAATTTAATCAACCAAATATCACCATATTTCTTAATAAAGGAGCTTACGCCATTAATGAAAGCATCTGCATTTAAACAGAAGTTTATTATTAATGTAACCTCTTCTGAAGGCCAGTTTAGTTATGCTAATAAAACGGTGTTTCATCCGCATACTAATATGACAAAGGCCGCTTTGAATATGCTCACACGAACCTCAGCCAAAGAATATGAGGGTTATAATATTTGTATGAGTGCCGTTGATGTTGGCTGGGTTTCTACAGGAGCGATAGAATCATTGAGAGAAAAACAATATGAACGTGGTTATATCCCTCCCTTAGATCCAGTAGATGGTGCATCTCGTATTATTCATCCTATTATCGAGACATTAACACATCAAAAAAAGTTAGCCGGAAAACTCTTGAAAAATTATAGAGTTGAAGCTTGGTAAGTTATTTTTGTGGCAGTAGTTCAAGATCATTGGAAGAACATCGCCGGCCAAGCGAAGGTTGCGGGTTCGAGTCCCGTCTGCTACTTTAAAAAAATGGTGGAGAATGTTAGTTCAATTGGAAGAACGCGGGGTCGACAACCCCGAGGTTATGAGTTCGAATCTCATACATTCTCTACTTTTATAATATTGGGTGTTAGCTCAACAGGAAGAGCGTCTGCCTGTCACGCAGAAGGATATGGGTTCGAATCCCATACACCCTCACTTTATTTAATACTGGGAGCGTAATAGTTTAATTGGAAAAACAGCGGACATCAAATCCGAGGTTGCAAGTTCGAGTCTTGCTTATGCTCCTTTTTAAAATTGATTTTATGAAACTCAAGATATTAAATGAACAATTCTACAAAGTGCTTCTAGAGCATAAAAATGGTTTTTTACACCCTGAAAATGTTCATTATCCAAATGGATTTCCTGTAGAACTTCATGATATTTGCGTGATTATTTATTGGCGTTATAAAAAATTAAATCGTGCCATTAAAAAGGCAAACGTTACGCATAATGAGTTGTTGTTTTTAGACGACAATTCAATCATTAGTATTTATGGCAATCTTATTCTTCCTCCTACTGAAATTGAGAGAAATATAGCTGTGAGTCAGAACCAATTATATTGGTTTTTATTCCATCAATTATACGGGCAAGACTTGACAGTGAGAAAATCTATACATGATTATTTATATCTAACCTGTTTAAATCCGTTACTCATAAAAGAACACGAAGCTCTTGTTGGTTTAATTGTAAAATATGCCAAAAAAATTAATAAAAAACGTTCTGGAGGATCTAAATTAGCGAGTTTGAAAGTTATTAATTCTAAAACCAAACGCCCTATATTTCCAATGGAAGATATGGAACATCAGGTCATAGATAAAACCATATTTCCTGTTAATATATACAGAGGAGATATTTCTAAACTTAAACCGAAATAGAGAACCTCCTAAATTAATTTTAATGTCTAAAATAAGAAACAGAGGAAAAAACAGTAATGACGATCAGCTTTTTGGTTCTGATAAAATCCATCAGAAACTTAAAGATGCGATCACAGATATGCACTATTTGCTCTCTAGAGGCTATGCCGAAAAATCGTCATTGCAACTCGTTGGAAATAAACACCGATTAAATGTTAGGCAACAACAAGCAGTTCAAGGCATGAGTGCTTCACAAGAACAAATAGAAAGACGAGAAGCTCACATGATTCCATTCGAAAATATAGCCTCAGAAACCATTAGTATTGACGGATTTAATCTCCTCATTATTTTAGAAAGTGCCTTGTCTGGAGCTTACCTCTTTAAGGGTTTAGATGGCGCTTACAGAGACTTATCTGGTGTTCACGGCACCTACAAACGCGTGCAACAAACAGAAAAGGCTTTGATTACTGTTGGTCAACTTCTTAAAAACAATACAGTGATTTGGATTTTTGACAAACCTGTTTCTAATAGTGGTCGACTTAAAACCATATTAAGAACATTGGCTGAATCGCATGATTTCAATTGGGAAATAATACTAGATAATAATCCTGATAAACGCTTAGCTGAAAGCGAACATATTGTAGTAAGCTCTGATGCTTGGGTCTTAGATCGTGCCAAGCGTTGGCTTAATTTGGGTAAGCACATTATTGAAGAATGTCTTCCAGAAGCTACTATAATTTATAGCAAATAAACTAATACGCAAACCCCGAAAATCGCCCGCAATGCGTTAATGACATATCGATTGAATATTGTTCTGACTTATAAAAAACCTTTGGAATTCCGGGTGTATTCTTCTTGATACTTAATGTGTCAATGGGTATCGATTTTGTTTTAGATATCGTTCTAAGTACCTCTTGTTTCAATGCGTCGCTCTGGACAGTATAGGTGGATATTTCAGATTTAAAAACCGCAGTATTGAAAGGTTCATTTAAGTCTTTTGTAGCGACAGTATAAACATAATCATCAGTAATTGTCGAACATGTAACATACACTTGATTCTCAATACTTACGTTTCCTTTACCTTCGGAAATGATCTGGCATTGTAATCGTTTTGGGTTAAAAAACCGATTGCCAAATTGCTGCACATGCAGTTTATAAGCCGCTTCTTTCATGCTCCAAAGTAGCCAAACCATAGCGTGTTGGTTTTCCGAAGTCGAAATAAGCTCTTGCTCCTCTAACGTGAAAACCTTATCTAAAAAACGAGGTCGTTGCCAATGGCATGTATTATTCATGTGTTTTAAATCAACAATATCGTTACCTATCATTTTGCTTCTAGCTTTTCATTAACAATAGCCATTGCTGCTTTTACCGAAATCATTTTTTCCATATCCTCATTTTCAATTCGAATATCAAATTCATCTTCAACATCCAAAACTACATCGACCAAATTGGCAGAATTAATCTTTAAATCATTGATAAAATCGGTGTCCTCAGAGAGGTTTACAAAGGCAGTTTCATCCTGAATATAAGGCTCAACGATGGTTTTTAGTTTGGCAATTAATTGATCTTTGGTCATAGTTTAATTATATCTCTTAAAGATAATACAACCATTCACATCGCCAAAACCAAAACTGGCTTTGGCGGCAATATTTAAGGTTGTTCTTAAGTGTTGTTTTACAATTTTATCTTCGGAAATCATCTCGGAGATTTTTGGATGGACATCTTCGCAATTAATATTTGGAAACACAAATTGCTCTTTAAGTTGCAATACAGTAGCTACAGATTCAATGCTTCCTGCAGCAGCTAGACAATGACCAACCATAGATTTTAAGGAATTGATATAGGGGAAATCTTTTCCATTTCTACCTAGGGCTTTTACCCAGTTATCTATCTCTAAACTATCTTTTGAAGTTGCCGTTAAATGACCATTAATGGTGTCTATATCACTAGCCAAAATATTAGCATTCGCAACAGCTTCTTTTATACATCGTTGAACGGCTTCAGCATTTGGGGCAGTCATAGTTCCTCCTCGTCTTTGCCCTCCAGAATTAATCTGTCCGCCTAAAACCTCAGCATAAATGGTGGCATTCCTTTGTAAAGCACTCTCCAAAGACTCTAAAACTAAAGCACCTGCTCCAGACCCAGGTACAAATCCAGAAGCACTAGCACTCATTGGTCTTGAACCCATTTTAGGCATATCATTGTGCTTATAAGTCATCACGCGCATGGCATCAAATCCACCCCAAATATATGGGCCATGATCACTACAGCTCCCAACCAACATCCGTTTCGCTTGACCACTTTTGATGCGTTCGTAGCCCATGAGAATTGCTTCGGTTCCTGTTGTGCATGCCGAAGAATTCGTTGTTACTTGATTCCCAAAACCTAAAATACCACCAAGAAATGCACTAATACCACTTGCCATAGTCTGTACCACAACAGTACTACCTAAACGTTTAACCAGATGATCATCAAGTTTATAGATGGCTTCTCTAAATTTCTCAACTCCAGATGTTCCTGTCCCAAAAATAGTTCCGCTATCAAAATCTAATTCACTGTCTTTGTCTATGGATAATCCAGCATCTTTCCACGCATCGATTCCTGCAATGCATCCATATAAAATACCAGAACTATTAAAACCTCTTAGTTGCAAGGGCGTAAGGTATTCAAGTTTTTTTTCTTCGGAAATTTGAGGTATTCCTCCTATGCAGCATGAAAATTTTAAATCGGCTAATTGTTGATGAAACGTAATTCCGGAAACACCCTTTTTTATAGCTTTTGAAAACGCTTCAAGACCAACACCATTTGGTGCAACAACGCCTAATCCTGTTATGACAACTCTGTTTTTCATGCTTTAATCATTCCTGAGATTTTTCCTCGACATATTAAATCACCTTTCTCATTGTACATTTTTACATTGCATTTTAACTTATTAAATCTAAAGACTTCTTTTTCTGATACAACTGTCACTTTTTCTCCTGGATATACTGGTAAAAAGAAATCGACTTGACTTGAAGTCAAAGCAATTTTTGGATTGGTATTTTCTACAAACTCATCTTTCAGTATATAAATTCCTAAACACACCAAACCAATTTGGGCCATACATTCGGTGAGAATCACACCTGGAGTTATAGGGTTGTTTTTAAAATGACCTTTATAGAAATGGGTTTCTTTTTTAAACGTATAATGCCCAGAAATCCCTTTAGAAGATATTTCAGTCAAGTCGTCAACAAACAAAAAGGGGTCTTGATAGGGCAATAATGCTATGATTTGTTTAGAATTCATCAATTAACTTATATGCTCACCTCCATCTACAGGAATCACACAACCATTGATCCATGCGGCCTCATCTTTACATAAAAGATATACGGCATTCGCCACATCTTCAGGTTGCGTTAATCGTTTAAACGGATTTCTTTTTAAGCTATTTGCTTTAATTTGTTCACTTCCAGGAATCATTCTTAATGACACTGTATCAGTTACTCCAGCTTGAATGCAATTGGCTCTAATGCCATAAGGCGAAAACTCTAAAGCAATATTTCTGGTTATGGCTTCTAAAGCTACTTTCGCTGCTGATACAGCCGCATAGTTTTTCCAAGCTTTAGTATTTCCTTCGCTAGTAAAACTAATAATCCTTCCATCTTCTGAAAACTGTTTTGCTTCAAAAACAGATGTAGTCCAATCATATAAACTAATAGCCATAGCATTAATTGTAAGATTAAAATCATCGTTTTTTAACGTAGGTTTTTCATCATCTATCATGGGTTTTAAATTCCCTTTAGCAACACTATGAACTAGTGTTCTAATTCGCCCTTCTTTTCCAAGAATTGTTGTTAATTCTGAAATGATCTTATTTCGATTTTCAGCTTTAAAAGCGTCAACATTAAAAGATTTAAACTGAATGCCTTCTGCTTTAATTTTATGAAATTCGTTTTCAATAGCATCCATTTGGTTTCTTGGGTTACGATGAACAATACAAATGTTCATCCCATGTTTAGCGAGTTTTTTAGCTGTAGCCAAACCCAACCCACTAGAACCTCCTAAAATAAGGGCCCAATAATTTTTATCTTGAAATTCTTTTACCATTCTAATAAAATGCGTTGTGCCGAAAAACCAGGACCAAAACTTAACATTAAACCTCGATCACCTTTAGGCAATTGTTTATCCATAAAGCGCTCTAACACATAAAGTACAGTTGCGCTGCTCATATTTCCATATAATTTAAGCACTGCTTTGGTGTCATCAATATTTTTCCCAAGCGATCCAAATAAGTCCTCAACCGTTTGTACAATCTTCTTTCCTCCAGGATGAAATATCAAATGATCAATAGCTTCTATTGTTATTCCGTTGCGTTCTAAGAAAGGATGTACAATTTTTGGAAAATGTGCGGCAATGGTTTCAGGAACTGCTTTATCTAGAATCATTTGCAATCCTGTATTTACCAATTTAAAACCCATCATCGTTTCGGCATCATAAAAATGATACATCGCTTCATCCTTAATTGTCGGGCCTTTTTCATTATCATATGACGACAGAATCACACTCGCCGCGCCATCTCCAAAAATGGCTGCACTTACAATATTTACCATAGAATAATCTTCCAGTTGAAATGTTGCCGTTGGCGATTCTACAGCAATAACTGCAGCACGTTTATTAGGATTTGCTTTTAAAAAATTCTTGGCGTAAATGATTCCAGAAACACCAGCGGCGCATCCCATTTCTGTCACTGGAAGCCTAACAATATCTTGTTTCATATTGAGCTTATTGATTAAATAGGCATCTAAAGATGGAATCATAATTCCAGTGCAACTTACGGTTATAATATAATCTATATCTGTTGGTTTAAGATGTGCTTTATCAAGTGCTTTTATTAATGATTGTTCACCTAGTCTAATAACTTCACGCGAATAAATGTCATTTTTTTCTTCAAAAGAGGTTTTGGTAAACACCGCTTCGGCATCCATAATTGAGTATCTTCTATCTACTCCAGCGTTTTCAAACAACTTTACAACCTTGCGCTGAAAACGTTCATCCTGACCAGTTAGCCAAAGTTTTAAATAAGGAATAATAGCTTCAGTCTCTCTAGTGTACTTAGGTAGTTGTTTGGCTACTGCTGTTATTCTTACACTCATATTATTTTTGTTTTAATATCCATTGAAAACGGAACGCCCATTTCCATAGAATTTTATAATCGGCATTTAATCGCTGCGATATCGCCACCAACTCTCGTTTTTTAAACCCTCTCAAAACCGAGGTTAAACCGTCTTCAATTATCGTTTTATTTTTGATTGTTATACATAATAGTTTAAATAAGTAATATGCTAATTTATGTCTATGTAAATCGTTAACTACAACACCCCATTTTGCTTTCTCCAAAACAGGTCTTAAGAACGCTATTAACTCATCCTCTTTGAAATGGTGTAAAAACAATGTGGTTAATACCATATCGTAGTTTAGTTGTTTAAATTCTTCTGAAAAAATATCTAGAGCCTTAAATTCAATATTCTCATAAGCTACTGATGACGCTCTAGCATAATCTACTGTGTGCCTATTTGCATCTATGCCCAATAATCGAAAATTATACCCATTTTGTTTTCCAAAACGCGAAACAAACCTCAGCATATCTCCGCTTCCACAGCCTAAATCAATAATAGTAATCTGCTGTTCTTTGGGATGTTCTTTAAGTGCTTTTTTAAGTCCGCTAAGGGTTACCTTATTGCCGCCCAACCATTTATTAATCTTTGCTAGCTTATCAAGCGCATCATGAAGTATAGGCCCATTATAATCCAAATCGTCCATAATCTCGTTGGCTTCACTTCTATATTTTGTACTAACAAATATGCTCATTCAATCTGCATTAATTTACCATGTGTTCGTTTAATTATTTGTGGTAAAATACCCGGAAACCATTGTAGTCCTTTCATTAAAAACTCCGACAAATGAGGCCTATTAAACAAATTAGCAACTATTCGACCAACTTTTAATCGCGATTTAAACGTTGTGTTCCATTCTCTAAGATACTGCTTTTCTAGTGCATCTCTACTGGTGATTTCCGAATTAAAAAATTTAACAATAAGTGTTGATGCTATTTGAGCACTGCGTATGGCCATACTCATTCCATTGCCGCATAGCGGATGAATGAGTGTTGCTGTATCTCCGCACATAATGATATGATTCTCTATTGGTTTCTTATGGTCAAAAGAGATCTGACTTATCGTTAATGGTTGTTCAAAAAGTGGTATTGTGGTCTTAAAAACTTGTTTTAAGTAGGTGTTTTTAAAAATAACTTTCTCTTGAAATTCTTCAATGTTCTTAAATGCCTTAAAGGATTCAAAATTTGTTATATAACACAAGTTAATCTTATCGCCCTCTACCTTTGAAACACCACAATAGCCGCCTTCAAAATTATGAAGCGCTACCATATCGTTTGGGAAACTTCCTTTGACATGGGTTTTAACAGCCAAATAAGGAGATTTAGTTTTTATGAATTGCCTATTGAGTTTTACATCAAGGTTGGATCGTTTGCCATAGGCTCCAATCACAAACTTCGATTTAAGCTGTTTTTGGTTTTTTGTAACTACAGTGAATTGCTCATTATTAAACCGAACATCATCTACAGTATCTTGTATTAAACTAACATCGGAATCTATTGCTTTTTGTTCTAAAGCATGATCTAAACAAAAACGACTAATACCAAAGCCTCCTAACGGTAAACTCGTAGAAATAAGTTTATTTTTAGTTGTAGATAATTGAAATTTGTCAATTTTTTTAGCACCAAGTGCAAAAACATCTATACCCAAATAATTGAAATAAGGTAATACTTCATTAGAAATATATTCACCACAAACCTTATGTTTTGGATAACTATTTTTCTCAATGACTAGCACGTTAAGTTGTTGTCTTGATAAGTGAATTGCGCTAGACAAACCAGCTAATCCACCACCAACCACAATGACATCAAATGTTGAGGGTATTGTATTCAATTTCTTTTTCTAAAACAATGTCTTTAAAGATAAGCCGAAATTGATTGGGATAAAAATTAGAGTACTTCAATAATTTTAAATTCCTGATTTCTAAATTGAATATCGCTCCCAGTGGTTTTTCCTAATAGCAACTGAGCAATGGGTGTATGTGCTGAGATAGCATAAAATGACTGTTGTTGAGCTTTCAGTTCACCTGCACTAACGCTTATAAAATAATTCGCTTGAGTTGTCATTACAAGACTTCCTAAACCAATGATTTCTGAACATTTTAAAGGGTCTATTTTTAATAAGAGTTGATTGATTTTTTGAATTTCAGCTAGCTGTTGCCCTGCCTTTTCTCGTTCTAGTTGTAGCATTGCTCGGCCTGTTTCATGCTTATCTCCTGCAGAACTTTTAGTTTCAGAGCGTAACGATTCTTGAATTTCATTAATCGTTTTTTGAATCGTTTGTAAGCGTTCATCAATAAATGCTTGGCATAAATTATAAAGTTCTTCTTTAATACTCATTACAATAAGTTAGCTAATTCTTTCCCAACCAAACTTCCAATTGCCACGCCCATTCCTCCTAATCGAACACCACAATACACATTATTGCTTTGTTGTTGAACGATTGGTTTTTTTTGATGACCAACGCCCATAATACCGCTCCATCTTTGATCAATTTCGAATGAAGTATTAGGTAAAATTGTTGTTTTTAATAAAGTCTCCAAAGCATCCTGAATATGTTGAGTCTGACCTAAATTGGTGGTTTCTTCGCCTTTCATATCAAGGTTTCTTCCGCCTCCAAATAAGATACGATTATCGATGTTTCTAAAGTAATAATATCCTTGGTCTAAGTGAAACGTGCCTTTGATGTGAAGTTTACTAATTGGCTTTGTTATAAGTACCTGAGCACGCGCTGGTTTTACTTCGGAAATACCTAATTTAGATGCAAAACCATTTGTAGCGATAAGCAGTTTTGAAGTCTTAAACGCGAATCTATCCGTTTTTACATGCACTATACTTGACTCTTCATAAAAATCCTCAACAGTAATATTGTTAAGTATGTTTATTCCCGATTTTAATACAAGCTGTGTTAAACACATCATCATTTTCCCTGTATCGATTTGGCCTTCAAATTGATTAAAACCTAAACTGTTATGACAATTATTAAATTTGAAGTGATTAGGTTCAAAACGAAATACATTAGCATTAAATAGTGGCTTTAAAAGTGTATTTATAGCTCCTTTTTTAGATTGGCACTCGTCTAATAGGTTGCTTTCTTTCGAAAACAACTCATAGCCTCCTAACTCTTGATAATTGATGGTTTCATCTCCTAAGATACGCCTTAGTAAGCTCAAACCATCAATTCGTTTTTTTACCAAATGGAACACTTCATCTTCTGTATGTGTTTTAAGATCACTTATGATTTCACTTAAACTTCCAAAGCACGCAAAGCCTGCATTCTTAGTACTAGCGCCTTGAGGTAAAGTTCCGCGCTCTACAATTAAAATTTTCGCTTTTGGAAACCGTTGCTTTAATTCTAGAGCACAATTAAGCCCAACAATACCGCTTCCTACGATTGTATAATCGATATTAGTGAGCCATGATTTTGTTTCCCAATAGGATAGATTCATAGAATTTAAATTGGCAGAACTGCTGGTCCTACATACATATACCAAAAATAACCACTTAAAAACGAAGCTGGTATAACTAGCAGGAAAATTTGCAATTTTTCTTTCTTACTGAAATATCTAATAAACATAACAGCCGCCAAAATAGTGGCTATTATACTGAATGCCAATAGCCAAAAAACGACCTTAATATAGTCAACATCCACTTGTGTTGTATAAAAAATAAAGTGATATAAGAACTCTAAGCCTGTAAATAGAAATAATGAAAACACGAAAATCAACAGCCATTTGATGTGATAATTTTTTGATGTCTTTCTTTTGAGAATCATTAAAAATGTTACAACCGAAACTAAAAATGTAATCATTAGAACGCCGTTTTTTTGAAAAAAATTAAATGAACTTGATAGTTCTATATATTTCGCCACTCCTAAACAACCAAGTAGATTACCTGTATAATTATAGCTAAACAGTTTTGAGACTTCACCTCCAGTAAACGTATAATCAAACAAAAACAAAATAGTATTGTTGACTATGGCATAAGTAGGAAAGAACAATAAAAACAGAAGAAATATAAAAATAGATTCTTTAGTCTTAAACATTAAAGCTGGTTATTAGCTCTCTTAAATATAACAAGAAATATCGGGTTGTGTTAAGGATGGAGCAACTGTTGGAGCTCCTCGTAGAGAGCGACTTGCGAGAGCCTGCCTTTTGTCTCGACACTTCGAGATAAAAGAACACTATAATAAGAGAAAAAAAACTCCGAAATATAAATTTCGGAGTTGAATTGTTAATCTTCTGGAGTTCGTTCGATGACGAAATCTTCCATAAATTTAGTGGTATAATTACCAGCTAAATAATCTGGATGCTCCATAAGTTGTCTATGAAACGGAATCGTTGTTTTGATACCTTCGATAACAAATTCTTCTAAAGCACGCTTCATTTTATTGATAGCTTCCTCACGTGTTTGTGCGGTAGTAATTAACTTCGCAATCATAGAATCGTAATTTGGCGGAATCACATATCCTGCATATACATGAGTATCTAAACGAACACCATGTCCTCCTGGTGCATGCAGCGTAGTGATACGTCCAGGTGATGGTCTAAAATCGTTAAACGGATCTTCGGCATTGATACGACATTCTATTGAATGTAAGTTTGGTGTATAGTTTTTACCAGAAATAGGCACACCTGCAGCTACAAGAATTTGTTCACGAATTAAATCGAAATCTATTACTTGTTCTGTAATTGGATGCTCTACTTGAATACGCGTATTCATTTCCATAAAGTAAAAATTACGATGCTTATCTACAAGAAACTCCACTGTTCCTGCGCCTTCATATTTGATAAATTCAGCGGCTTTTACAGCAGCTTTTCCCATTTTATCACGTAAGGCTTTGGTCATGAATGGAGAAGGTACTTCTTCTGTTAATTTTTGGTGACGTCTTTGTACAGAACAGTCTCTCTCAGAAAGATGACAAGCACGACCTGTTGAATCTCCAACAACTTGAATTTCGATATGTCTTGGCTCTTCAATGAGTTTTTCCATATACATATCATCATTACCAAAGGCCGCTTTAGATTCTGCTCGTGCAGATTCCCAAGCATTCTGAAGATCTTCTGGTTTCCAAACAGCACGCATTCCTTTTCCACCACCACCAGCAGATGCTTTAAGCATTACTGGATAACCGGTTTCTTCTGCTAATTTTTTACACTCTTCAAAATCTTCTATAACGCCTTCACTTCCTGGAACACATGGTACGCCTGCTTCTAGCATTGTTGCTTTTGCATTGGCTTTGTCTCCCATACGATCGATCATTTCTGGAGATGCTCCAATAAATTTAATATCGTGTTCTTCACAAATTTTTGAAAACTTAGCGTTTTCGGATAAAAATCCATACCCAGGATGTATAGCATCGGCATTTGTAATTTCTGCTGCTGCTATAATATTTGATATTTTAAGGTAAGAATCACTACTTGATGGTGGACCAATACAAACGGCTTCGTCTGCAAACTTCACGTGTAAACTTTCAGCGTCTGCCGTAGAATACACTGCTACTGTTTTGATACCCATTTCTTTACAGGTTCTAATAACACGTAGTGCTATTTCTCCTCTATTGGCTATTAATATTTTTTTAAACATAACTTCTTGAATTAAAAATTTCAAATTCCAAGTACCAAAAAACCACATATTAGGTTTTGGGTCATCAATACGATGCGCTGTGAATTGGAATTTTTAAACGGTTATGATGGATCTACCAAGAATAATGGTTGATCAAACTCTACTGGAGAAGAATCGTCTACTAAAATCTTAACAATTTTACCTGATACTTCTGATTCAATTTCGTTGAACAACTTCATTGCTTCAATAACACATAATACATCTCCTTCTCCTATTGTACTACCTACCTCAACAAACACTGGTTTGTCTGGAGATGGCTTACGATAAAATGTACCGATAATTGGCGATTTGATAGTAATATATTTTGAGTCGTCTGAAGTTGGTGCTGCTTCTGTTGGTGCTGCTGGAGCAGGTGCTGGAGCTGCTGCTGGCATAGCTTGAGCTACAGGTTGACTTACAGGAATTTGCTGAACATAAGTGGTTGAGTCTCCCTTGTCATCTGAACCAGTTCTGATGGTGATTTTTACATCATCCATTTCTAATTTAACCTCACTAGCGCCAGATTTGGCTACAAATTTGATTAAGTTTTGAATTTCCTTAATATCCATAATTATTAGTCTTTTTAATTAGTTAGTTAAAAGTCGGTTAGGAATTATAGGCCCATTTAAAATAAATAGAGCCCCAAGTAAATCCGCCTCCAAAGGCTGCGAATATAATTATATCATCTTTTTTTAATTGTGATTCGTAATCGTGCAAGAGCAATGGTAATGTAGCAGATGTTGTATTTCCATATTTATGAATATTCATCATTACCTTCGCTGGATCCAAAGATACGCGGTTAGCCGTGGCTTCAATAATTCTTTTATTCGCTTGATGTGCCGCTAACCAAGAGATGTCGTCATTGGTTAAGTTGTTGCGTTCTAAGATACGCTCTGTAACATCTGCCATATTAAAGACAGCGTTCTTAAATACTGTTTTTCCTTCTTGAAATACAAAATGTTTTCCCTCAGCTATGGCTTCAGGTGTTGATGGGTATGACGATCCTCCATATTGTGCATGAAGAAATTCTCGTCCCTCTCCGTTACTTCTTAAAAGTTCATCTTGTAAACCTAGCCCTTCATTATTTGGTTCAAATAATACTGCGCCCGCACCATCTCCAAATATGATGCATGTTGCTCGGTCTTTATAGTTAATCATTGAAGAATTTTTATCTGCTCCAATGAGTAATACTTTTTTATATTTTCCAGATTCTATATAACGTGAAGCTACAGACATTCCGTAAAGAAAGCTAGAACATGCCGCTTCTAAATCGAAAGAAAAAGCATTGGTCGCTCCTATATTAGTTGCAGTAAAAGCAGCAGTAGAAGCGGCTTTCATATCTGGAGTTGCCGTAGCAACTATCACTAATTCTATATCTTTGGGGTCAATTCCTTTCTTATTGATAAGGTCTTGAGCAGCTTTAATAGCTAAAAAAGAGGTTCCCTTTCCATCTTCTTTAAGGATTCTACGCTCTTTTATACCTGTCCGTGTAGTAATCCATTCGTCATTGGTATCGACCATAGTTTCCAAAATTTGGTTGGTCAACTTATACTCAGGCAAATAAGCTCCTACTCCTGTAATTGCAGCTGTGATTTTACTCATACTAATTTTTTAAAAAACAGTCCTAAAAAGGCAAAAATCGTCAAAAAAAGGCAAAACATTAATGAATTTACTAAATTTTGAACGAATACGACGCAAAATAAGTCGTTTTTAAGACTTTGAGAAATTAAACATAAAAAAAACGCTCATTGCTGAGCGTTTTATTATATGCGTGCATAATACTTATGCTAAGTTTTCTTCTTTTTCAGAATTGTCAATCAAAACTTGACCTCTGTAATATAACTTACCTTCGTGCCAATGTGCTCTATGGTAAAGGTGAGCCTCTCCTGTTGTAGGACAAGTAGCTATAGTAGGAACAGATGCTTTATAATGTGTTCTTCTCTTATCTCTTCTTGTTTTAGAAATCTTTCTTTTAGGATGTGCCATTTTATATGTTATTTATCCGTTAATAGTTTTTTTAATGTATTCCAGCGAGGATCAATATCCTCTGATGTTTCTTCTTTTTCTTCTAAGCCTTTTGGACTTAGCTCTTCTAGTTTTTTAAGTATCTCAGAATCTAAGGTGCCATCTTCAACTCCTGGGTGAATTCGTTTTGCTGGCATTGATAATATGATTAACTCATATATATATTGTGCCACATTAATTTCGTATTCCCCATGAGGAACAATTAATATATCTTCAAATTCATCATTGTAATCGTCACCAAATTTGACCACCAACTTAAACGTTCCTTCAACACTTTGGTCATAGGGTTCATTGGTAAGATCACAATTAACGTTTACAATGCCAGAAATTTCAAAATGTAACTCCAACAAGGTTGTCTTTTTTTCAAACAACAACTCTGCTTTAACGTTAACATCATTAAAATCATCATACTCAAAATGTTCAAAGAACTTTTTATCAATCTGATAATCAAAATGGTGCTTTCCAACCTTGAGACCAATAAATGGTATCGTAAATTCCTTTAAGGGCTTCATCATCGCATTCATTTTGAGCCTGCAAATATATAAATTTTAATTTATTAATCGTTGGTTATAAACAAAAAATGTTTATATCTTTTTTGGCGCCTTTTTTAAAGGGTTTTTCGAGTATTCAGAATACTCTCCTCTGTTCTTAAAAACTTTAATGGCTGTGAACACAGCTTCCTTAAAAGAACCATTATCTGCTTCACCTTTCCCTGCAATTTCAAAGGCTGTTCCATGATCTGGTGATGTTCTAACTCTATTCAATCCTGCGGTGTAGTTTACACCATGACCAAATGCTATTGTTTTAAATGGGATTAAACCTTGATCGTGATAAGACGCTATTATAGCATCAAAGTTTTTATAATTTCCTGAACCAAAGAAACTATCTGCCGAATATGGTCCATAAACCAGTTTCCCTTTTTCCTTAATCTCAAGTAAGGTCGGTCGTAAGATTGTATCATCTTCTTTACCAATGACACCATTATCTCCAGCATGAGGGTTAATACCTAATACTGCAATCCTTGGTTTATTAATTCTAAAATCTTGTTTTAAGGAATTGTAAACTGTTTCTATTTTTTCATTTATGAGCTCGGCCGTAATATGATTAGGAACGTCTTTGACCGGAACATGATCTGTAAGTAATCCTACTTTCAACGTGTTTGTAACCATAAACATTAAACTTTTACCTCCCAATTTTTCTGCGAGATAATTAGTATGTCCTGGAAACTTAAATTGTTCAGATTGGATATTGTGTTTATGAATTGGAGCTGTAACCAATACATCAATAGCTTCTTTTTTCAAGGCTTCGGTCGCTGCCTCGAGCGACTTAACAGAATATGTTCCAATTTTAACATCCTCTTCTCCAAAGTTTATGTTTGCATTTTCCTTCCATACATTAACCACATTAACTTTTCCATGAACAATTTGATCTGTATGATTAATGCCGTGGAAATTTATTGCGCTTTTAAAATGTCTTTTGAAAAAGGACATTGTTTTAATGGATGCGAAAATTACAGGTGTGCAAAATTCTAACATGCGGTTGTCTTCAAAGGTTTTAATAATGATTTCAGATCCTATACCATTAAGATCACCAATTGAAATTCCAAGTTTTATTTTTTTAGCTTTTTCCATTAAGATGTTATCTATAGTCCGTAATTTTACAATTGCAAATTTAACCAATTATTCGACACTATGTTTACAGGAATTATCGAAGATCTTGGCGTTGTGACCAATCTTAAAAGAGAGCATGATAATCTTCATTTGACAATACAAAGTCAGATAACTTCAGAATTAAAAATAGACCAAAGCGTTTCTCATAATGGTATTTGTCTTACAGTCGTACATATTTCTGAACAACAGTACACAGTAACAGCTATAAAGGAAACTATTGACAAAACTAACATTGGCGATTTGCAAATTGGGGATGACGTTAACCTTGAGCGTGCCATGAAACTGGGAGATAGGTTAGATGGCCATATTGTTCAAGGGCATGTTGACCAAACTGGAATTTGCGAAGACATTAAAGAAGAAAATGGCAGCTGGCTTTTTACGTTTAGCTATGATGACAGCCTCGGAAACGTAACTATAGAAAAAGGGTCGGCAACTGTAAATGGCGTAAGTCTAACTGTCGTTAATTCAGGAAAAAAAACGTTTAGCGTTGCTATTATTCCATATACTTACGAGCATACTAATTTTAAGCACCTTAAAATTGGTTCTAAAATTAATTTAGAGTTTGATGTTTTAGGGAAATATATACAAAAGCTATATGAAGCTAGGCTATAGCTCTTCTTTAGAGTTTTTAAGCGTCGCTTTTATACCAAAAAACGCTCCTAAAATTACGGCTATAGTTGTAAAGCCATCTATAGGTAACCCTGGAGGTGGAGGTGGCATAGGTGGGGGCGGATCGCCACCTTGCGCTGCACATACAAAACTTATTAATACAAATAAGATCGAGGCTATGATTTTCTTGTTTTGTATTCTCATTACGGCGTAAATGTATAAAAAAAAAGGTCTCAACAAAATTAAATAGCAAAAAAACATCCATAAAACGCAAAAAAAATCGACGAAAAGCGCTTTTTTTGCCTTTTGCGTTAAATTTATATTAAAATCAAATATATGCTTTTTTATCATAATCAAAAGAAAATCAGTATGTTTTTCACTTTAAATTATTGTTACTAGGCACATTACAAAACTACTGCGAGTTTTTCTTTGATTTTTGCTCATGAGTTTTTAATAAAAAATCAAACTTAGCGATGCATTTGGTCTAAAATTTCAATAACCTCTGCTTTTTTTCTAACCGAAACCGGCACATTTTCTCCATTCTTTAACATCAAATAGCCTCCATCTGTTTTAATAAAGGCGCTTATGCATTGTAAATTAACCAAATGGCTCTGATGAATTCTTAAAAACCCGTAAGGCTTTAGCATATCGGCAAAATATTTTAATGTTTTGGTTACAAAAATTTTTCGTTGGTCTTGCAAATGAAACATAGTGTTATTACTGTCTGACTCGCAACGCACAATATCGTCTAAATTAACAATGATGATTTTATCTAAGGTATGAAGGGAAATTTTATCTGGTTTCTTTTCTGGTGCTGATAAGGTCTCCTTTAGAATGTTCAGTCGCTCTTTGCTTGGTTGTATCTGTTGTTTAGCACGATTAATAGCGTGAGCCAACTCCTCATTTGCATAAGGTTTTAACACGTAGTCAATAGCAGCGAATTTGAAGGCTTTGATAGCAAATTCATCACTGGCCGTTACAAAAATAATCTTCGATTTTAACTCTGGGAAAATTTCCAAAACATCAAATCCTGTTCCATCACCTAACATAATGTCAAGAAATAAGATATCTGGTTGTGTTTTTCTCAAAACCTTCGCGGCCTCAACAACGCTTTGTGCTGTATCAATAATTTTAATCTCTGGATGGTGATTTTGAATGTCACTTTTTAAAAGCTCCATAGCATCCTTCATGTCTTCTACTATAATTGCTGTTAGCATAATTAATCTTCTTGTTTACTAGTAATCTGTCTCTAATGGAATCGTAAATACAATGGCGGTGCCACCTATACTTCCATCACTATTTTTTATTTCTGAAATCTCCAATGCGTTCTTACCTGAGATCGATTCTAAACGCTCTCTCGTAACTGTAAGGGCCATAGATTGATGATCTGTTTTGGGTTTTTGCTGCTGCGAACTATAAATACCAATACCATTATCCGTAATACTTACCTTTAAAAGGTTATCAGTTGTGTCAAACTGAATTCTTAATTTACCCGCTCTTGATCCTTTCAAAATACCATGACGAATAGCATTCTCTACAAAAGGCTGAATGAGCATTGGCGGAATTAATATTTCTTCGGCATCCAAATCTGTATTTAACTCAATAGCGTAGTCAAACTGCTTTTCGGCCATTAAGCGTTCAACCTCAACATAATGTTTCAGTGTTTTTATTTCTTGATCTAGACTAATGGTATCCTTTCTAGAGTTTACTAAAGTTTCTCTAAGTAAAGTTGCAAAGCTATTTACGGTTTCATTCATTTTGTCTGGCTTTGTTGGTGCCATTGCCTTTATACCATTAAGTACATTAAAAATGAAATGTGGATTCATTTGCAATCGCAATGC
Organism: uncultured Psychroserpens sp.; assembly: GCF_947492715.1. Taxonomy (GTDB): domain Bacteria; phylum Bacteroidota; class Bacteroidia; order Flavobacteriales; family Flavobacteriaceae; genus Psychroserpens. Next base: position 1,173,792 of record NZ_CANLNS010000001.1, on the reverse strand, counting down.
TTTTTGCTCTAACGTAAGCAAATGGTTTTCTAATTCTAAACGCTCTTTTTCTTTAGTTGTTCTGCGTTTTATACGCTTAATATATTGATGTGCGATAGCCGCTAAACCTAAAATAGCTAAACCTAAAATAGTCCATTGAAACCATGCTTTTTTTAATAATGGGCTCTCTATGTAAAACGAAAAACGCAAAGGTTCACTTTCCTTCCAGCGATGATTTCGAGATTGTACCAAAAAGTCATGTGTTCCAAAATTTAATTCTGAAAAATCCTGAGTTTCTTTTGATGACCATGGACTCCAATCATTATCGTTTAACTTATAGCGATACTCAACACCATTTGGGTGATCTATATCAACTGTTTTAAATGAAAAACTAACTTGTCTTTGATCAGGGTTTAGCTTTAAAACCTTATCTGTATTTGTCCATGATATTAATTGGATAGAGTCTACGCTTTTATTCGCGACTTTGACATCTTCTAAAAAGAGTTTCGGTTTTTTAGTTTCTTGGTCGGTTTCTGTTGGCCTGTACTCGGTAAGACCATACAAAGCGCCAAACCATAAGTGACCATTAGCGTCTTTATCTACCGCATTTAGACAAGTCTCGATACCCAAAAAACCGTCATTTCGCCCAAAGAAAAAGGCATCTTTAATCTCATTATCTTTATCTAACTCTAGCTTATCAACACCGCGTTCTGTTCCTGCCCAGAGATAGCCTTGGTTATCAAAAATGAGTTGATAGATATTTTCTGAAGATCCTTTTTTTGCGCCTTTGAGTTTTTTAAATGTGCTAAAAGTATCATCATTAGACCACCAAATGCCTTTTCCTGCAGTTCCCAAAAACAACGTTTTGTTATGAAATAATATGCTGTTAATTGGTGTTTTTAAATCTAGTACGGCACCAAGGTGCGTCACCTTATTATTTTGGATGTAACCCAACTCACCATTTCGAGTGGCATACCAAAGCTGTCCATTATCACCTTTAACCATGTCTTTAATGTACAGATCTTGAATCCCATCTTGAGTGCCAAATACTTTTAAAACGGTTAAACTATCCCTCTGAGCGTCATATCTAAACTTCACAATGCCACTAGAATATGTTGCTGCGTATATGGTGTTTTTATCTATATGAATTTTTCGAATCCAATCGTCTAATGGAAATCCGTTTTCGGTACTTAGTACTCTATTAACTTCAATTGTTCTTGGAAATGCTTTTTTTCGAATTTTTAATGAATCTGGTATGATAGAATCAGAAATCACTTTTCCGTGAAATAATAAACCTCTTCCTTCAGAACCTGCCCAAATGTTTCCATTTAAGTCGCTCGTTATGGTTTTTATTTTAACTTGGGAAAATGCTTCTGGAATGTCAACATCATGAATTCCAAAATCATCAATTCGCATGAGTCCTTTTTCTGAAGTTGATATCCAAATGGCATTATTCTTATGATGAACTGCATAAACACGGTTGCCATTGAGGCCTGTATCGGTATTAAAATGTTTGAAATTATTTTGAAAATATTTATACAATCCACCTCCTGAGGTTGCGATCCAAATATTAGATTGACGGTCTTGAAGCACTTGTTTAACATTAGGCACAGACAACCCGTTAATGCCTGTTAGCGTAAACAATTCGGAATTCGTAGAAGTATCAATAACAGAAATCCCATCATTGTCAGTTGCAATCCAAAGTTCATCAGTATTTAAAATAGCTGTATCATTAATACGCAGCGGTTCTCTAATAAGAACCACATCGTCAACATTTTTCGAATCAAATACTAAAGTACCATCATTAAATGTAGATGCGAATACCTTATGATCAAAACCTGCTAATGCGGCAAAATCATTACGTTCTAATTTTTCAAAAGTACTGGCAGATGCACTAAGTTCATTTAATTGCCATAGACCTTCTTGAGTGGCAATCCAATAGTAACCATCAAAAAACATCATGTCCTTAATTTGGAGTATATCAATTTCGGGGTGCACCTTTATTTTTTCTACCGTTTTATTTTCTTTAACCTTATATATCCCTTGATGTGTTAATACAAATAGGTCATTTTTTATGAGAGAGATCTTATTTATTTCGGGGGTTTCAATATTTGTAAACTTAGATTTATGCTTAATACTAAGTCCGCGTTTTGTTCCAATGTATAGTGTGTTGTTTTGTGTTAAAAGCGCATTTATATAATTAGATAGCAATCCGTTGGCCTCATTAAACACTCTAAAATCATTACCATCAAAACGCGCCAACCCGCCACCTTGAGTACCTAACCATAAATACCCTTTACTATCTTGGGTCATGGCATAGACTTGAGACTGCGGCAATCCATCTTCTAAAGTAAACGCTCGCAATTGCTTGTTTTGAGCATTTCCAACGAAGAACATGCTCAAGAAAAGTACGATTGTTATATGTGTTATTTTAAATTTCAACCCTGAGTTTAAGATTTTATGCAACTTACAATTTTGAACGGAGTTTTTGTAATTGAAGTATATACAATTTTATGAAACGCCTAAAAGCGCTGTACTCTAAAAAGAGGTACAGCGCTAAAAACATGAATCACAACATCAACTAATTTTATTTTTCATTATCAAGTTCACAAGAGAAAGCATAATTCGCTTTTTGAAATTTAACTTTTTCTAAGGCTACCAAAGTTGTGGTTTGCGCTAGCTTGTTGTTTTTAAATACAACATATGATTTACTCTCTGTTGTATCGCAGCTTTCACCTTCATTACTACATAATGTAATAACATCTGTACCATATTTGTTGTCTTGCTTGTCTAACATACTTACCAATTCATGGCTTAATGTTTCAGACTTCAAAAATATTTTATCAATCTCAACACCATTTCTCACTGCTCTTAATTGAAAGCGTTTGTATCCTTTATAATCTACTCCTGCTTCACCAAAGACAAATTTAATTTCAGGGTTCATTTGGCTTACCATTGTTTTTTGTGAAATGAGTCCTCCCCAGATCCAACCTACTTGAGGTCCCATTTTTATTTTATAAAATCTGCTTTTTACGCCGTTAATGGTTTGTGCGTTTTCACTTTTCGCTAACAATCTTACGCGAGTACCAATATTTACGGTTGTTAGTTTTTCACAGTGTACCGAGGCGCAATCTCTCAAGGCAACATCATCACCAAGTAAATATTGGGTTGCATTGGCTGCAGAATTGGTGTAAACATCAAATTCTACTTCATTGGTTTGCGCATAGATATCTGAAGCGATAAATAACATTGCTAAAATCATAATTGCTTGAAAGAGTTTAGAGACTCTGGATTGTGTTTTGTTTTCTGTTTGGGTGTGCTTTAAAGTTTTCATAGTATTCTGTTTTATGGGTTTATACTTGTTTGATACTTCAAAGATATGTTGGCATTACACCTAAATTTGGGTGCTTCTAGAATTCGTTAAGAGTTGTTTAGAATTCGTTTAGAAAATGGGATGGGAATAAAAAAAGACCTTATTATTTAAAAAGGTCTCTTTAATTCGCTTCGAAAACAAATGGGATTAACTCCCATAAGCTAGCTGCTGTTTCATACTATGGTTACGACGTAATTTGTTTCTATTAACTGGCGCTGCATATGCCTTAGCCATATACGTATCGAACCTAAGGTCTACTTGTTTTTGAATGTATTGCATTATAGCATCAAATTGTTTTGGGTCTCTATTAAACAATGTAGAAAAACGACCTTCCATTTTTAAATAATCTTGAATTCTCATATTTGGCAAATCGGAATCCAATTGTAATGTGTTTAAATTTTCAGTAATACGTCTTGGATCGTTTCTATATAATAACCACTGTCCAGAATTCACTGCTGCCTTGTGATATTGGCTTGGATTTTTCATATCAATACCATGAGATTTACTATGTGAGTAAGCAATAATTATTGAAGGGCCATCATAACTTTCAGCTTCGATAAACGCTTTAAGTGTTTGTTCCTGATTGGCTCCAATAGCTACAGATGCTACATAAACATCATTATAGGTCATTGCCATTAAACCCAAGTCTTTTTTCTGTTTCACTTTTCCACTAAAACCAAATTTCGCTTTAGCCCCAAATGGTGTCGCTTTAGACATTTGCCCACCTGTATTAGAATACACTTCATTATCTAAAATTAGGATATTCACATTTTTTCCAGATGCTATAACATGGTCTAGACCTCCAAAGCCAATATCATAGGCCCAACCATCGCCACCAACACACCACACGCTTTTTTTAACCAAGCTATCGGCAATTTTTAAAAGGGTATCTGCCTCGTTAGTGTTTATGGAACTCAAAATAGTCTTTAGCCGTTTTACGCGTTTTCTTTGTTGAATAATCTCAATTTCAGTGTGCTGACTAGCTGAAATAATATCATGGACCAAATCAAAATCAATAGTATTCATCATACTTTTAAGTAACCGTTTAGCTTCACTTTCCTGATGATCTAATGACAATCTAAAGCCTAAACCAAATTCGGCATTATCTTCAAACAAAGAATTAGACCAAGCTGGCCCTTTTCCATGTATTGTTTTAGACCAAGGCGTTGTTGGTAAAGCACCACCAAAAATAGAACTCGCTCCTGTAGCGTTTGCTACCAGTAGGCGGTCTCCAAATAATTGAGACAATAATTTCAAATAAGGTGCTTCACCACAGCCATCATCTCCTGTAGCATATTTAAATAACGGCTCTTGCAATTGCTGCTCATTTACTTTAGTCACATCTATTTTTGTTCGATCAAATTCTGGTAAGGTTTTAAAATAGCTCCAACTGTTATTTGCCTTATTTCTTTTTGTCTCTAGCTGAATAGCATCAACATCACAAACCTCAACACAATTATTACATCCGTTACATTGATCGTTATTGATTTGAATACTAAGGTTCATAAGATCAAAGACTTCCGAAGTTATAGCTTCAAAACCCAATGGTGCTTTTTCTAAGGCTTCATTATTAAACACTTTCATGCGGAGTGCGCCTAGCGGACAAGCCATGCTGCAAGCGCCACATTGAATACATGCATCTGGATTCCATTGGGCTATCATTTCAGCATCTCTCTTGGTGTTATATATAGAGGTGTTGGTTTGAAACGTACCATCATAAGGAACATCACTAACTAAAATGACATCATCTTTGCCGTTAAGTAATTTTCTGAAAAGCGTAGACGATTGTTCTTTATGAAAATCTGTTTTCTCAACGGAAAAATTAGTTTGATTTGACGTATCTACTTTTATAATTTTTGTCATTAACTGAGCCAAATTATTGGAATAGACAAAACCTGCATTTAAAAACAAGAAACAAGCATCAAATGCTGAAACTTTAGAAGTTCCTACGCTATAGCTTAGCTTTAAGTTTTTGAGGTTTACTATATATAATACGATATCCTTATTAACAATTGTTTCTTGTGTCTTTGCTGAAAGCGATTGCCAAAAAGATTTAGACGATTGTGAAGAATTAACTAGCAATGTCCCTTGAGATTTTATGCGTTGTAATGCGTTGTCTTTTTCGGTGAAGTGTGCATTTTGGCAAGCGATAAAATCAGCATCAGAAATTAGATATGGTGCCTTTATGGGAGTGGCATCAATACGAAAGTGATTAACCAGTCTTGATTGTGATTTTTTATAGTCTAGTTCGGTATATGTTTGAACGTAGTTTGTTTTATTAGCACCAATTAAGTGTGATAAAGGTGTGAGTTCGTTGTCCTCTGAGTTTGGTTTTTTACTATAGAATATGGCTTCAAAAGCCTTTGTTTCTAATATAAAATCATGGTCGATTGATAAACTCAAGCCTGTGATATCATCTGAAATACCAACGGTAAAGTTATGCTTTGGAGATGTCTTTTTTAAATTGTTATAGATTGATTTAACCATGGCTGGTGTGAACTCTTTTGAAGACAACCCGTAACGTCCTCCAACAATTTTAGGAAGTTCTTGCAGTTCTTTATTTTGGAATGCTTCTAAAAGCGACTGACAGACATCTAAAAAAAGTGGCTCCCCAGAAGCTCCAGGTTCTTTTGTTCGATCTAAAACCGCAATTGACTTGCAGCTTGACGGTAGAGACTTAATAAGGTGTTTTGTACTAAAAGGTCTGAACAATCTCACTTTTATTAATCCGTATTTTTCTCCTGCACTATTTAATTGTTTTATCGTTTTCTCGACTGTTTCTGTAGATGATGCCATTGTTACGATAACCTGTTCCGCTTTTGGGTGGCCTACATAATCAAATAATTGGTATGCTCTTCCTGTGAGTTTACCGAATTTATCCATTTCAGTTTGAACGCTATTAGGACATGCATTATAAAACGTATTAATTGCTTCTCTACTTTCAAAAAACACATCGGAACCTTGAGAGGTGCCTCTCAAAATAGGGTTATTAGGGTTTAAGGCTCTGTTCCGATGCGAATCAATTTGATTAGAATTCATCATTTTAGAAATTGTTTCATTCGGGATTATTTCAATTTTAGCTGTTTCGTGAGACGTTCTAAAACCGTCAAAAAAATGAACAAAAGGAACTCTAGACGCTAATGTAGCGGCTTGGGAAATTAAGGCAAAATCATGCGCCTCTTGAACAGATGATGCGCCAAGCATAGCATAGCCTGAACTTCTTACAGCCATAACATCGCTGTGGTCGCCAAAAATAGACAACGCATGTGTGGCAATACTTCTTGTAGCAACATGGATCACGTTTGGTGTTAATTCACCAGCAATTTTATACATGTTAGGTAACATCAACAACAAACCTTGGGATGCTGTAAATGTTGATGTTAATGAGCCCGTTTGGAGAGCGCCATGCATAGCGCCAGCAACACCAGCCTCACTTTGCATTTCAAAAACCGTAGGGCATGTCCCAAAATTATTTGTTTGTTTTTTTGCGTTCCATTCTTCAACCAATTCTGCCATTTCAGAAGAGGGTGTAATTGGATATATAGGAAACACTTCGTTGGTTTTGTAAGCTATATGGGCTACAGCTTGATTTGCTGTAATAATTTGTTGTGATTTTGTTTTCATTGTTGGTATAAAATTGCCGTTAAAAAAAGGACTATCAACGTATCAATAATCCTTTTTTAATGTGTTGTGATGCTCATTTTTTAAATCGTCTTCTACTGTGCCATTTTTCTCCTCGAGAAGATTTTACACACGAATACAATCTGCCTGTGTAAAAGTTCTCCATATTTGAAGCCAATGATGGCATTAATTTTATAGTTGTCATTTTTCTGTTTTTTGGCATTTAAAAAGGCTGTTTATGTGAAAACAGCCTTTTTAAACTGTTGTTACTTTACAATTTCTATTGAAACTGGAGTTGGATTTGAAAGCATATCAAATACAGGTGAGAATTTTGCGAAATTTTCTAATTGCTCTGCAGATGCATCAGACTTTACTTTAAGTACCATTTTGATACCATCAAAACCTTTACGTACCTCTGGGTCCAATCCTAGGAAACCATGTAAATCGCATCCACCTTCTAAAGTAGATGTTGCACTTTCAATATCAACTCCATTGGCCGCAGCATGATAAGTCATTGCTGCTGTAAGGCAAGATCCTAAAGCGTGTAATACTACTTCTGGTGGTGTTGGTGCTTTGTCATTACCTAATAATACGTTTGGATGATCGCACTCCATAGTGAATGTTTCTTGGCGAGATTCATCTTCGGCGCCAACACCGTAAAACCCTTTAATACTAGACACGCAATGTCCTCCTGTAATCCAATCATTTTTAGATCTAAATTGAAATTTTGCCAATTCTGGATTGGTTTGAACTGCTCCAATAGTGTCTACTAATTGGTCTACATTTACTCCGTTTTTAATGTTTGCTGTTGTAATCATTGTTTTAAATTTTATTTGTTAAACATTTTAATTTGACTGGTTTAAAGCCAACGTCATGCCAAACATTATAAAATATTGATAATCAACAATTTACAACTAATTTGTATTGTGTTTCTGTAAACGCAAATTCGTTAATTAACGATATTTCGTTTTTATTTTTACGATATTTCGTGAATTATATAGGGCGTTCTAAACCAAAAGCCTTGATTTTTGATGCCAATGTGGTCGCAGGAAGTTGAAGTAGTTCGGCAGCGCCATGTGTTCCTGAAATTTTCCAGCGTGTTTGTTTTAGAGCTTTTAAAATGTTCTCTTTTTCTAAATTAGACAACTCTTTTGAAGTATAAATTTTCTCCCGTATAGGGTCTTGTTGCGCATTACTAAAAGACATATCATTTGGAATCACCTCCTTAATATTAATTCTATCGTCTTTAGAGATGATTATAGCACGTTCGATTAAGTTTTGAAGTTCTCGAACATTGCCTGGCCATTGATATGACATTAATAAAGACTTGTCTGCCTCTGTTAGATCTACAATATTTTTATTCAATTTCTTTGAAAAATGACGTATCATTTCATTTGCTATCAAAGAGATATCATTACCACGATCTCTTAAGGCTGGTACTTCAATTGGAAATACATTAAGACGATAATACAAATCTTCTCTAAATTTACCGTCGTTGGCGTGTTGTAATAAATCTCTGTGTGTCGCAGCAATAATCCTGACATTAACCTTAACCGTCTCAGAGCTTCCAACAGGATCAAATTCTCCTTCTTGAATAACACGTAGCAATTTAGGTTGTAAATCTATAGGCATTTCACCTATTTCATCTAAAAATATTGTGCCTTGATCGGCCAATAAAAAACGTCCTTTCCTATCTGCTGTCGCTCCAGTAAACGCTCCTTTTTTATGTCCGAATAATTCACTTTCAATAAGATTCGCTGGAATGGCCCCGCAATTTATACGTATTAGAGGTTTGTCATTTCTATTACTAGCTTCATGGATAGCTCTAGATACAAGCTCTTTCCCTGTTCCTGTTTCTCCATTTATTAAGACTGTGGCATCTGTAGGAGCTACATGCTTAATAAGACTTAAAACATTTTGCATTTTTACATCCTCGGCAATAATGCCATAACCGCTTGTAAGTTCCTTAATCTCTTTATTGAGATATTCTGTTTGATTGGTTAAAAAATTAATTTGGTTTTCGGCATCTAATCGTTCTTCTATATTCCTAAGAATAAGCGTGTAGAACGTTTCAGTTTCATTTCCAAACTTACTAATAGTTCCTTCATTTAAGGTTTCAGTTTCATTAGACCCTATAACTTTTACAATATTTGGAATGTAATTATTAATGGTTTTTGCTTTATTGTGCTGAGCTTCATCTATTAGTGATTCGATGACCTCAGCGCTATCTTCATCAAAAAAATAAAGCACATTGCGCTGTAGTGTATCATCATTTTCAAGTAATTTATTCGCCGATGGGTTTGTAAGAACAATTCTAAAATTACTGTCAAACATGATAATAGCATCCATAGCGCCTTGCACGAGTCCGGTTGTTCTAGAGCTCTCTAATTCAAGTTCCAGTTTAGACCTTGCTAACCGTTCTTGAATAGCATCCAATTCTCTATGCCGCTTAATCATAACAGCCAAAATGCCCTGTGCAAACCCGCCATCTTCGGTCATCAAATTTAGAAAATCTATACGTTCAATTTTAAGAACCTTTGTACGCTCTATTGTGGTTACAGATGCCGATCGTTTTTTGTTATCTATCAAGGCGTATTCGCCAAAGCATTCTCCTTGCAACAAGGTGTCATATTGATGATCGTTATCATGAACTTTAACTGTGCCGTTAATAATAACATACATAGCATCACCAATAGTTTCTTTAGCTATAATGATTTCATTTTTTCTGAAAGATTCCTCAGTAGAGTTCGCAACTAAATTCTTTAGAGATTTTTTTGATACCTCTGAGAAGAATGAGACTTTGGATAAAAAATTAACGAGATTAAGCTCTGGCATTTTTTGATAAATTTCTAGTTAAAGATATTAATTATTATTTCAGAAATGTGCATTGGTCTCATGACAAAACAATTTTAATTAACTTAGTAGCACCTAACGTAATTAATCCATAAATGTCACAGCAAAGGCTTTTGGCCGCCATAATGTTTACAGACATTGAAGACTACACAGCTTTAATGCAGCGCGATGAAAAAGAGGCTCTGAATATTAGAGACAGACATCGCAGTACATTTGAAATGACTACAGATGCATTTCATGGTAAGATTATTCAGTATTTTGGAGATGGCACCTTAAGTATTTTTACGAGTAGTGTTGAAGCTGTGAAATGCGCTATAGAATTACAAAAAGCCTTTTTAGAAGATCCTAAAATTCCTGTTCGGATTGGGATTCATGTTGGAGATATTATCTATTCTGATGAGGACATTATTGGCGATGCCGTTAACGTAGCATCTCGCGTAGAATCTTGTGCTGTTGCTGGAAGTGTTCTAATTTCAGATAAAGTTCACGATCAAATTAGAAGTCATCAAGACATAGACGCTCAATTTTTAGATGCTTATGAATTAAAAAATGTTGATGGCGCAATGCCGATATTTGCTATATCCAATGACAACTTAGTGGTTCCAAAACCTGAGGATGTCAAAGGCAAGTTAAAAGGGTCTTCTGCCACAAATTCATCATCAAACTCCAAAACTAAATGGTTGATAATTGCGATGCTTCTTATAGCTCTTACAATCGCAGGTGTATTTGCTTTTCAACATTTTAATACTGCTCATGCAAACTCTAAAGCACTATCTATTGCTGTTTTACCATTTGAAAATTTAAGTGCTGAATCCGACGCAGAAATTTTTAGAGACGGGATTACTGAAGATATTTTAACACAATTGTCCAAAATTAAGGATTTGCACGTGATTTCTAGAACTTCTGTAATGCAGTACAAGAATACTAAAAAGACCATTCCTGAAATTGCAAAAGAACTAGGGGTGTCTTATATTTTAGAAGGAAGTATAAGAAAATATGGTAATGACATTAGAATCGTTGCTCAGCTCATTGATGCCGTTTCAGATGAACATTTATGGGCCGAAAATTACGACAAAACCTTAACCAATATATTTAGCCTACAAACAGAGGTTTCTAAAGAAATTGTAGCTGCCCTAGAAATTAATTTATCTTTTGAGGAAGCTCAAGGTTTGGATGTTATTCCAACTCAAAACATAGACGCCTACAAGTTGTTTTTAGAAGGGAGAAATGAAGCGGATAAACGCAATACTGAGAGCTTAGCCAAGAGTATCTTATTGTATAAGGAAGCTATTGCATTAGATCCTAACTATGCTCTTGCTTATGCCGAAATCGCCAATTCCATATATTTAGAAACCTACTACTCCCGAAGAGATCCCGTTGAAGCCTCTAATTTGGCAAAAGATTATTTAGATAAAGCAGAAAAAATAAATGATAAGATTTCAAGAATATATTCTGTAAAAGGCTTAATAAATAATATTGAAGGAAACCATGATGCTGCCGAAATAGCCTTTAAAAGAGCCATCAAACTATCACCTAATGATCTAACTGCCAGACACCAATATTCTACATATTTCTTTTACACTGGACAGTATAAAAAACAATTAGAGCAAGCCGAAATCGCTTATCGCTTAGACCCTTTATCTTTTCCAACAGCCAATAGTTACTTTAATGCTTTATTAGCAAATGAAGAATATGAGCGCGCTGAAACAATTATGGATAAAATTCAAAATAGAGATGATGACAGCAATCAATTTGTCATCAACAGGTCTTATTTTAGATTATTTATGGATCAAAAAAAATTTAAGAAGGCAATTCCATATCTCGAAGAAATTGTAAAAGTAGAAAACGTATTCAATCGTTTTCTGGGCTATTGTTATGTTAAAACTGGTGACACCCTTAAGGCCTATCGTACAATAGATTCTATTCGTAAAAATGCACATCCTGGAGAGAAAAGTCATCAATTGGCTGTTGTGTATTCTGCATTAAAAAATAATGACAGTGTCTTTTTTCATTTAGATACGATAAGAAACAAGCAAACAAGAACTTTAAAAAGAGAATATGATGAGTTTTTTGATCACCTTCAAACGAACAAAGAATTTCAAAACATCTTAAAATCTCATGGGATAGACATGAATTGAAATCGTATTAATTATTTAAAAATCGTCATCAAATTTGTTAAAACTAAACGATTTTTTAGGGTTTTCTCTTAACAGCCTGTTTTATATATAAGTCTAAAATTTTAAAGTGTTATGGTCATCCTATTTATTTTAGTAGAAGTTATATTAATTGGCGTTTATTTACGATTTATTAAAAGTCCCTCATAAATAAAAGTATCTAAATGTAATTGGATACGAAACAAAAAACCCTTCGCAATGAAGGGTTTTAAGTGTGGTCCCACTTGGGCTCGAACCAAGGACCACCTGATTATGAGTCAGGTGCTCTAACCAACTGAGCTATGGGACCAATAAGGGTGCAATATTACTACATATTTTCAAAGACTGCAAGAAATTTGTATCAATATTCTTAGTCAATATCCTGACACAACTCAATGAGAACGCCATTTGTCGCTTTTGGGTGTAAAAATGCAATCAATTTATTATCGGCGCCTTTCTTTGGTTTTTCGTGTATCATTTTAAATCCTTCGCCTTTTAAACGTTCGATTTCCTTCTCTATATCTTTTACTGCAAAGGCAATATGATGGATTCCTTCACCTTTCTTCTCAATAAATTTTGCTATCGGACTGTCTTCATTAGTGGCTTGTAATAGCTCTATTTTATTCGGTCCTGTTTTAAAAAACGACGTCATAACGCCTTCGCTCTCTACGGCTTCAATCTTGTAATGCTTCTTTCCAAAGAGTGAAGCAAACAATGCATTAGACGCTTCGAGGTCTTTTACGGCAATTCCGATATGTTCAATTTTCTTCATGTAAATGTATTTTGGGTTTCCTTTTAAAACGGAAATCTTATAATAAGGTATGAATTTTGCCATCAAAAATAAGATAATCCTTAAATATCATCTACTTTTGCAGATGATTACTTATTATAGTAACTATGGAAGAAACACAAAGACAGAAAAAAATAGGAGGTATTCTCCAACAAGATTTAGCCGAGGTATTACAAAAAGCAGCAACAGATGGTGGCTTGAGAGGCGTTATTATTTCGGTAAGCAAGGTAAGCGTTACAACAGATTTATCCATCGCAAAAGTATATTTGAGCATTTTCCCAAACAAAGAAGCCCAAGCATTACTTGAGGGTATTCGTTCTAACACACCATTAATTCGACATGAATTGGCTCAACGCACCAAACATCAATTACGTCGAATGCCAAACCTCGAATTTTTTATTGATGACTCCTTAGACTATATTGAAGGTATAGAGCGTTCACTTAAAGGAGAAGACAACCCAATTAAAGACCAAGATTTGTTAGATAAACGAAAGAAAAAATAATTGGGTTTTCAAAACCTTCAAAACACCTTTTATTATAAACTTTTCACTTTACATAGCAAAACGATATCTGTTTTCAAAAAGCAGCAATAATTCTATAAACATTATGACTATTATTGCCGCTTCAGGAACGGTAATTGCCTCTGCAGCTTTGTTTATAGTGCTTTCTGGTTTTGCTGGACTAAAGAACTTTAGTTTAGAGTTTTCATCCTTTGTTGATCCAGATCTAAAAGTTATCCCCTCTAAGGGCAAGTCGTTTATACTTTCAGAAAACGATGCACTCGCCATTCAATCTATTGATGGGGTTTTGGGGTATTCAAAAATTATTGAAGAACGCGTTGTCTTAGAGTTTGACAACAAACATCAAATCGTAACTTTAAAAGGTGTAGATGAAAACTTCACAACAGTTACATCTATAGACTCAATGATTTACTACGGAAATTGGCTCGAACGAGGCACTGATCAAATTGTATCTGGTGGTGGCGTTTCTCGAAAACTCTCATATGGCACATTAGATTTAACAAGGCATCAAAAAATTTACGTGCCTAAACCTGGAAAAGGACAAATCACTTCAGTAACTGGAGCTTTCACTTCTGTAAATGCCTATAATGTTGGTATCCTTGATATTAACGAAGAATTGAACAACGAGTATATTTTTTCTAATATTGAAACCGCTAGGTATTTATTGAATTATGCTGAAGACCAAGTATCGTCTCTGGAGTTTAAATTAACAGAGGAAGCCGACCAAACTGTAGTTTCAGAAGCATTAAAAAACGCATTAGGAACTAAAATTGACGTTAAGAATAGAGCGCAACTTAATGATGCGCTTTATAAAATGCTCAATACCGAAAATGTAGCGGTTTACCTTATTTTTACTTTGGTGATTATCATTGCTCTATTTAATGTTATTGGTGCGCTAATTATGATGATCTTAGATAAACGGGAATCTATTCATACGTTGTTTAATCTTGGAACAACGACAAAAGACATCAGGCGTATTTTCTTTTTACAAGGAAGTTTAATGACAATTCTAGCAGGAATAATAGGCTTATCTCTGGGATTTGTTATTGTATTTCTTCAAAAACAATTTGAACTCATTATGCTTACACCATCATTGGCGTATCCTGTTGAGTTAAAAATCATCAACTTTATTGTAGTGATTCTTACCATTTTAGTCTTAGGAGTTTTGGCTTCGAAGTTAGCATCTCAACGCATTACCAAAGATTTAGTAAAAGGATAAGTTATATAAATTGATGACTACCAAACTTTTCTAGAACCTCATCAAAAGCAGCAAATACATCTTTTGAGTCATCGCTAGTCACCATTTTCATTCTATATTCCTTAAAATTTGGAATACCCTTAAAGTAATTGGTATAGTGACGTCTTGTTTCAAAAACACCAAGTTTTTCTCCTTTCCAATCGATAGACATTTGTAGGTGTCGTCTTGCGGCTTCAACACGTTCTGCCATTGATATAGGCGCTAAATGAGTCCCTGTTTCAAAAAAGTGTTTGACTTGTTTAAAAAACCAAGGGTTTCCAATTGTCGCACGACCAATCATACAACCGTCTAAACCAAAACTATCGCGCATAAGTGCGGCTTTTTCTGGTGAATCTACATCGCCATTTCCAAATACAGGAATATGCATTCTTGGATTATTTTTCACCTCAGCAATTGGTTTCCAATTGGCTTCTCCTTTATACATTTGGGCACGCGTTCGTCCATGAATTGAAATAGCCTTGCAACCTACATCTTGAAGGCGCTCTGCTACTTCAACAATTTTAATAGAATCATGGTCCCAGCCCAGTCGCGTTTTTACGGTTACAGGAAGTTTCGTTCGTTTAACCATTTCGGCAGTTAAACTTTCCATAAGACAAATATCTTTTAGTATCCCTGCTCCTGCTCCCTTACTCACAACTTTCTTTACAGGACACCCAAAATTGATATCAATTATATCTGGATTCGATTTTTCAACAATATCAATAGTTTGAAGCATACTGTCCATATTGGCTCCAAAGATTTGAATACCAACAGGACGTTCTTTTTCATAGATATCAAGTTTCATAACACTTTTCGCAGCATCACGAATTAAACCTTCACTCGAAATAAACTCTGTATAGACCACATCGGCACCTTGCTCCTTGCACAAAGCACGAAACGGCGGGTCGCTTACATCTTCCATTGGAGCTAAAAGCAATGGAAAATCAGGAAGTTCTATGTCACCTATCTTTACCAAAATTATTTTGTTTTGCGCAAAATTACAGCTTTTTAAGTTTTAGTCAAGCGCTTCTCTTTTTAAAACCCAGAGTCCATAAATGCCAAGACCTAATTCGGCAACTGTTCCAAAGATATAACCTGAGGTTGGAAAGCCATCTATACTAATACTAAGCAATCTTCCAAAGCCAAGGCCAAGCATAAAAATAACATTAGTAATTAGTGCTGTTTTAACATATTTGGTGTTAGTTAAACCTATAATCCACAACATTGAAAACCCTAAATAAAGTCCTGTAATAGCCTTATAAAAATTATGCTCATCAATCGTTTTAGGTAACAATTCAAATTGAGTCTCAGGGAAAAAAGCATATATAATTGCTACAGGAATAACAATGACCACCGAAATGATCAAGTGAATTTTATTAATAAAATCGTTCTTGGTTTTTAGCACTTAAAACTTTTGAAATTCGATATCTCTTTCAACTTCAATGTCGCCACGTTTCACAACAACTTTCGTTTTATCTCCTTCTTCAAAACTCGAAAGTGCGCGCATATAACTATTCATATTGGTCACCAAACTATCCCCTAGTTTAATAACAATGTCACCTTTTTCGAGACCTGCTTTATGAGCAACTTTATCTTCTGTAATACCATCAATCCGCATCCCTTTTCCGTCGAACAAATAATCGGGAATCACACCTAAAGCAACTTTAAACACAGGCACGTCGTCGCTTTCATTTTTTGTTGTTCTGAACGGTAATTTTCCATTGTCATCAAGGTCTGAAATGATCTCGAAAATATAGCTTGATATCATATCCATCCCTTCATAGTTAAGTTTCGGTGTGTCATCACCGGGCTTATGGTAATCTTCGTGTTGGCCTGTAAAGAAGTGCATTACGGGAATATCGCTATTGTAAAAAGAGGTATGATCACTTGGGCCCACACCAGATTCATTTTCAATGATCTTAAACTTAGAGTTATTTGCCTTAATTACATGTTTTAAAATTGGTGATGTTCCAACACCATAGACAGCTAACGTACTATCTTGCTTCAATCGTCCCACCATATCCATGTTAATCATGTAGTTTGCTTTGGATAAATCTATCGTAGCATTTTTTGTGAAATAATTAGAGCCCAACAAGCCCATTTCCTCTCCAGAGAATGCCATGAATAAGTAATTGTTTCCAGAATTAGCCGTTGCCAACTTCTTGGCAAGGCTTAACATTACAGCAACACCACTTGCATTGTCATCTGCGCCATTATGGATTTCTTGCGTTTCTCCTCTATATAATGACCCTTCTGCTCCATAGCCTAAGTGATCGTAATGTGCCCCAATGATAATAGTGTTCTCGGCATTATTATCTAAAAACCCAATAACATTTGTTCCTGTAATAGTACTATCACCATCCTTTACAGTATAGTTAACTTTCTGATGCGGATCTGTTTGAGGCTTAAATGAGAAGGCTTGAAAATAACCATTTGTTCCCTTAGCCTGTAGTCCTAAGTTTTTAAAGCGTTCTGCTATGTAGTTGGCAGCAGCTTTTTCACCGTCGGTTCCTGTTTGTCTTCCTTCAAGTTCATCAGATGCCAAAAAAACAACATCCTCTTCAATAGAAATCGTTCTGGTTTCCTCTTTAGAATCTGTTTTACAGGAGAACAAAACCATCAAAAAAAGAACCACAATTAGGTTTTTCATAGCTATATATCTTAATTTTACACAAATTTAGTTAATATTTATCAGATGAAATACGTATATATTCTAATCTTAGGTGTTTTACTTTTTAATTGTAAAAGTGATTCAAAAACGGCTCCAGAAGCTCAGAAAGAAACACAAATTCAAGTTGTTGAAACCACAAAAGATTCTTTAATATACCCAGGAGAAAAGCACTTTAAGTCTATTAGACAAGTTACGTTTGGAGGAGATAATGCAGAGGCTTACTGGAGTTTTGATGACAAACAAATTATATTTCAATCTAATAACAAGGCATGGGGAGTTGGTTGTGATCAAATGTTCCTGATGAATGCAAATGAAACATTTATGGATAGTATTGTGCCTCCCATGGTAAGTACAGGAAAGGGGCGTACAACATGTTCTTATTTTTTGCCTGACAACAAGCACATCATTTACGCTTCTACGCATCTTGGTGATGAAGCCTGCCCTGATACACCTTTGCGCAAGAACGGAAAATACATCTGGCCTATCTATGATAGTTATGACATTTTTGTTGCAGATTTAGAAGGTAACATTGTAAAACAATTAACCAATGAAGTTGGCTATGATGCAGAACCAACCGTATCTCCAAAAGGTGACAAAATAGTCTTTACCTCAACAAGAAGTGGTGATTTAGAATTGTATACTATGAATATTGATGGTAGTGATGTTAAACAAATTACCAACGAATTAGGTTATGATGGTGGCGCTTTCTTTTCGCCAGATGGGACAAAATTAATTTTCCGTTCATCACGCCCAAAAACTGAAGAAGAAATTAAAGCCTATAAAGATTTACTTGCCGAAGGTTTAGTAGAGCCTACAGAAATGGAGCTTTACATCTGTAATGCAGACGGTAGTGATTTGAGACAATTAACAGATTTGGGGAATGCCAATTGGAGTCCGTTTTTTCACCCGTCTGGGGAGAAAATTCTTTTCTCTTCTAATTTTGAGGCAGAGCGTGGTTTTCCATTTAATCTCTATTTAATAGATCTTGATGGCAAAAACCTGGAACGCGTAACGCATGGTGAGACGTTTGATGCATTTCCTGTGTTTTCTAATGACGGAAAGTATTTAGCGTTTTCATCCAATCGCAATAATGGTGGTGGGAGAGATACTAATTTATTTATTGCAGAATGGCAAGACTAATTAGGTGTTAATTTCCTTCTTTATTTAATCTATCACGTTCTTCAAGATCAATAGCCCTTTCATTTGTTTCTAACCTAGTGTTTCCAAATCTATAACGAAACCCAAGAGTAACAATACGCGTATCGAGATCTGAATTGGTGAAATTAAATTGGTTTTGATACCGCACTCGCGATTTCTCATCTTGCATATTAAATAAATCACCTGCTGTTAAAGTAATAGTGCCCTGTTTATTAAAAACTGTTTTTGAAATCGCTATCTGACTAAACAATCGGTCTTCTACAATTTGGAACGCCTGAAGGTTCTCACCAATCCATATTACATCCAAAAATAGGCTTAAACTTCTATCCTTTAATAATGAAATCGTATTCGTAATATTAGAATAGTTAGACCATTGGCTTTGGCTCACAAATCCATTGCCAAAATCGGTTTCTTCATCGATATTATAGAAAGAAGTTACAAAATAAGTGTTCCAGTGATCAGTAATATTAAAATCGACTAAAAAATCGAAACCATATTCAACTGTTTTATCAAAATTAACTGAAGTATATTCAATAATGTTTGTGTCATTATCTTGTCTAGGGATTTCAGAAATTGCACCATCATAATTTTGATAATATGCTTCTACTGTCAAGAAATCAAACAATGTAGCTCCTACAACATAATGATCTAAAAACGTCGGAACTAGATTAGGGTTTCCTGTGACTACATAATTGTCATTAAAGAAAAAACGAAACGGATTTAAATCAGTATAACTTGGTCTAGCAATGCTTCGTTTGTAATTTGCATAAACATTATATCCATCTGAAATATTATACTGAAAACTCAGGTTAGGAAATAACTCTAAATAATCCTGAGTATTAGAGATGCTAGTTAAAGGAGACTGTCCCTCTAAATTAGTCTGTTCTACCCTCAAACCAACATTAAGATTATAATCATCAGTACTTGATGCATAATTGAGGTATCCTGCATAAATGCGTTCGTCATAATCAAAAGCATCCGAATTTTGAATATCTATGGTCTCATCTCCTGTATTAATATCAACATCAAATTGCATGATGTCGCTTTCTGTTTTAATATTAGACATTTTGATACCTGTTTCGAACGTAGAATTCTCACTCAACGGTAAACTGTAATCTAATTTAGTTGTAAAGATTTGGGTGTCTTGATTGGCATTAGTGTTAAATGCAGATCTATTTAAAAAATCATCATTAACATCAAAAAATTCACTTACCACCCCTTGACCTCTCTGATAATTATAGGCCGTGAAATGTGCATTAAATGCTAATTGCCCTTTAGTAAAATTGTGGTTAAAATCTAAATCAAAACCTAAGTTGTACTTGTCATGTCTAGAGAGGTTATCTGCACTAAATCTGGATAAAAAATCCCCCGTATTATCTCTAATTGTCGTGTTGTTTACAATTTTATATTTAAAATACGGTACATACAATGCATTGGATGATAAGCTCAATGTGTTATTGTCACTAATAAAATAGTCAAAATTGGCATTTAGATTATGAGTTTCAGACCATGTATTTCGATTTGTAATTGAGCGCCAGTTTTCATCTATTGCATTCGCATTATCTAAATAATTAATACTTTCATCTCCTCCTCTATTTATTTTGTTTTTGGCATAATTATAATTTACATTAAAACTGAGGTTTTTGTTTTTGAAAAAATGGCTTGTTCCTGCATTATATTTAGGAAAAACGCCTTGTGTGTATCTCGTTGAAATGCTTCCTCTATAACCAGTAATGAGGTTTTTACTCATTATAATATTTAAAACAACGCCGCTTTCAGCGTCATATCGTGCCGAAGGATTTGTAATAACCTCAACAGATTTTATCGCATTTGCAGAAGAACCTTCAAGCAATTGGTTTAAGTCTTCAGATGATAAATGTACTTTTCTATTATTTATATATACTGTTGGGCTGGTGTTTTTAACGGTTATCTCATCTCCAAGCACCAAAACACTAGGTGTGCTTTTCAATACATCTAATATATTTCCTTCTACTAAAGCTGTGTTTTCAACATTGAAAATGAGGCGATCTGCCTCTCGTTTTAATGTTGGCTTTTTTACAGTAATATTGACTTCATCTAAACCCTCTACACTTTCTGTTAGTTGAATCGTTCTTAAGTCTAAATTACCATTAAGTATAATTTTTTGCTGATAATTATTGAACCCAATAAAACTCACCTTAATAACATAAGTATTAGGTTCGAGGTTATTGAAATTAAAAGTTCCGTTTTCATCTGTTGAAGTTCCCTTTAAAATCTCACTTTCATCTGCATTTAATAAAATAACATTTGCAAATTCTATAGGTGCGTTTTTATCATCAATGACTATCCCAGAAACGGATAGACTCTGCCCATAACTCAAAAAAGAGCATACAAATAATAGTAAAATATTGAGTAGGGTTTTCAAAATTAATTAGGGTTTTGCCTGCAATATAACATTTGTTTTTAAATCCTTTTTACGGTTTTACCACACTTATTAGGGTTTTTGTAAACATTTATAGCGTTTTATGCATAATAAATCAACTATATTTGCAAATCTTTATTGAGATGAATTAGGATGTTATGAAGCACATTAGGAATTTTTGCATTATTGCACATATAGATCACGGAAAAAGCACACTTGCAGACCGTTTACTTGACTTTACAGGCGCAGTAACCGCTCGCGAAAAACAAGATCAGTTGTTAGATAGTATGGACTTAGAGCGTGAGCGCGGTATTACAATTAAGTCGCATGCCATTCAAATGGAATATACATTTGAGGGACAAGAGTATGTGCTTAATCTTATTGACACTCCTGGTCACGTTGATTTTTCTTATGAAGTATCTAGATCTATCGCTGCCTGTGAAGGAGCTCTGCTCATAGTAGATGCCGCACAAAGCATACAAGCACAAACCATTTCTAACTTATATCTAGCCTTAGAAAATGATTTAGAAATAATTCCTGTTCTTAATAAAGTTGATTTACCAAGCGCCAATCCTGAAGAAGTAACAGATGATATCGTGGACTTATTAGGCTGTGATCCTGAAGAAGTTATTCATGCTAGCGGAAAAACAGGGTTTGGTGTTGATAATATTTTAAAAGCGATTATTGAACGTGTTCCCGCGCCGAAAGGAGATCCAGACGCGCCCTTACAAGCCTTGATTTTTGACTCAGTATACAATACTTTTAGAGGTATTGAAACCTATTTTAGAGTCTTTAATGGTGAAATTAAAAAAGGGCAAAAAATTAAGTTTGTCGCTACAGGTAAAGAATATTTTGCAGATGAAGTTGGCACTCTTAAACTGAATCAAGTTGCAAAGAAAACTGTAAAAGCTGGTGATGTTGGATATTTGATTACTGGAATTAAAACGGCTAAAGAAGTAAAAGTTGGTGATACCATAACTGATTTTGAAAACCCTACAACCAACATCGTAGAAGGGTTTGAAGATGTAAAACCTATGGTGTTTGCTGGAATTTATCCCGTTGATACCGAAGATTACGAAGAACTTCGGAATTCTATGGAAAAATTACAATTAAATGATGCATCTTTAGTATTCCAACCAGAAAGTTCTGCCGCTTTAGGTTTTGGGTTTCGTTGTGGATTCTTGGGAATGCTACACATGGAAATTATACAAGAACGCCTTGAACGCGAATTCGATATGACTGTAATTACAACAGTTCCTAACGTGTCGTATCATGCGTATACTAATAAAAACCCAGACGAAGCTTTTGTTGTAAACAACCCTTCTGATTTACCAGAACCTACAACAGTCAATCGTGTTGAAGAGCCTTTTATTAAAGCAACTATTATCACCAAAGCTGATTTTGTTGGTAATGTGATGTCACTCTGTATTGAGAAACGAGGCATGATTATGAATCAAACTTATCTCACCCCAGAACGTGTTGAATTAACTTTTGAAATGCCACTCGCAGAAATCGTCTTCGATTTTTACGATCGCTTAAAAACAGTATCTAAGGGTTATGCATCATTTGATTATTCTCCAATAGGAATGAAAACCTCTAAACTTGTTCGTTTAGATATTTTATTAAATGCACAAACAGTAGATGCGCTTTCAGCTTTAATTCATGCAGACAATGCACATAATATTGGTAAAAAAATGTGTGAAAAGTTAAAAGAATTGATACCAAGACAACAGTTTGATATTCCAATCCAAGCAGCTATTGGTGCAAAAATAATTTCTCGTGAAACTGTAAAAGCCCTACGTAAAGATGTAACTGCAAAATGTTATGGTGGAGATATTTCACGTAAACGTAAACTTTTAGAAAAGCAGAAAAAAGGTAAAAAACGAATGCGTCAAGTAGGTAACGTCGAAATACCTCAGCAAGCATTTATGGCTGTATTAAAACTTAACGACTAGCCATTAAAATAAAAATTATACCATCAACGGAAGAACTTTACTTCCGTTTTTGTATTTTTAGGTATGAGGAATTGGGGAAACTTCATACTTATCGCTATGCTTTTTGTTTCTTTTTTTGGTTTGGCTCAAGTCACACCAAAATCTGAAATAAGAACATTATTAAACAAAGCTCAAGAGTTTCATAAAACAAATCAAGACAGTGCTTTACATTATGCCGAAATCGCCTATGCAAAAAGTATTGTGCTTAATGATGTCACTTTAATTGCGAGGTCTATTGTTTATAAGAACACCTATCTTCTTGTTCAAAAAAAGTATGATGAGGCAGAGCAACTCTTTCAATACAATTTTAATCACTTAGACTCGCTTCCCGAAGGATTAAAAGGTGACACCTATTATAATTTCGGATCTATAAAGTACCTAAAAGAAAATTATGATTTGGCTCTAGAACATTACTTTAACGCCATAATTCATTACAAAAAAGGCGCTGTTGATAAAGGGCTTCGAAAAGCATATTTACAAATTGGTGTTATCTACAGCAAACTTAATAGGGATGATTTAGCCGATTATTTTTATAATAAATCCCTAGCTTCTGGAGCAGATAATCATTCGGCAAAAGGAGAAAACATATTGCCTACCACGCATGACGAACAAGAAAAGTTAATCATGTCAGAAAAACTGCTTTCTGGAATTAAAGATAAAAGTAACTCGAGATTGGCCGCTATTATTTATTACAATATGGCACAGAGTTATATTGAACTCCAAGATTATGAAAACATTATCAAGTATAATCTCGAGTCTGTAAAAATTAAAGATCGCATAAACTATATGGCTAATAAAGACAAAAGCTATGCCTATGTTGGAGAAGC
This sequence comes from uncultured Psychroserpens sp., assembly GCF_947492715.1. Lineage (GTDB taxonomy): Bacteria > Bacteroidota > Bacteroidia > Flavobacteriales > Flavobacteriaceae > Psychroserpens. The sequence continues at coordinate 1,150,214 of NZ_CANLNS010000001.1, read as the reverse complement.
CTATTTCAATTTAAAAAACTACAATTTGGCAATCGAATATCTTAATAAAGCTCTTAAGAATTCTGAGAAGCGACAGTTTAAACTAAAAATTAACGACTTGTTATATCGCGCCTACGAGCACATAGGCGATTATAAAAATGCGCTACGAGTTTCTACAACAATAAATACAGTAAGAGATTCCCTCAATTTATTAGAAGAACGCGAACGTATTGCCGAAATCACTTCGAAGTTTGAAACCGAAAAACAAGCCAAAGAAATCCTGTTGCTTAAACAAGAAAACCAGGCTAAAGAATTACTTATTTCCACCAATGAAAAGAATATCTGGAAATGGACCTTATTGGCATTATTAGCAACATTAATTGCGGTGTTTTTAGGGCAAAAATTGATGGGATCCATAAAGCGACTTAAAACCGTTGAATACGAAAAGGAACAAATTGCTAAAAAAGTTGAAGAGATTGCTGTTATTCTAAACAATAAGTCTAAGATCTATTTAGATAAATTAAAATACATAAAATCTGATGGAAATTATTTGGAATTTGTTACAGACGACAAGACCATCATTGATAGAAATAAACTTAAAGATATTCTTAATGCATTACCGCCAAATTTCGTTCGTGTACATCGATCGTATGTCATAAATAAAAACTTCATAGATGCATTAAATAGTAAATCTCTGTTTTTAAAATCCAATATAGAAATCCCCCTTTCCAGAACCTATAAGGCAAACATTGCCTAATACCTTGGGTTAAACATGTTGTTTTTTGTGTTAGTTATCACATTTTGGAGCATTGAAGTGTTCTATCATATAACTTTAATCTAAACCAAAATTCACATATTATGAAAACCAAGCATTTATTAGCAATGGTGTTGCTCCTATTTATATCGAGCATAACAACACGAGTTGAGGCTCAAAATATCTTTGAAAATAATACTGAATATAATTCGCTATCTCTTTCTTCTGAAACCATCGATTTAAGAACTTATGAAATTAACCTAGACGACGAAATACAATATGACATTTCCAATGCACCTAAAAGTATTACACAATTCGAAGCTCAAAAAAATGCTGTAGCATATGCTCTTAATATGATAGCATTTGGCGTGGGGTTTGGTTTTACCGATTTAGAGACTCTATGGTGTATGCATGCTGAATATTATCTTAGATTGGCATTAGTTCAAAACGCTGCTTTTTATGGCGCTTTTGGAATAGGTTACAGCAGTATTAATGGCGATTTCCTAAACACCAATTTGCTTAACGTCTCTTTAAAATTACTCATGGTTTCTCTATTAGCAAAACAGTTCCAGCAAGTGTTTTTGCAGTATGGGATTTTTGCAAAATACGCTTTCGGAAAAAACAAGTTTAATGATGGTTTTAAAAATGATCTCAATGTCTTAACTGCCGGATTAATTATTGGACTCCATATTTTACTAACAACGCGATGGTCTTTAATGGTTCAAACCAATGTATTGACTTATGAAGAACAAACCATCAAAACAGAAGGTAGTGAAACAAAAAGCGATTCAACCTTTGGGTTAATAAACAAAAATAACATTCTCGCATTATCATTGGTATACACCTTTGGAAACCGCAACCGCAAGTAATCAATTTTTTAAAACCACATATTATGAAAACAATCAATTTAAAACTAATCATGCTCCTATTTTGCTTAGGAGGATTTATGACAATTCAAGCCCAAGGGCTTTACAATTTAGCTACCTTAGATCACGATGACGATGCTCCGCTTAAGTGGTCTAGTGGTGTTGATTTTGGCTACGATGATGTTGTTGACACATTTGATGAAGGTGTTGCATGGGCAAATAATACTATTGGTGGAAGTGCTGGATTTGGGTGGAGTGATAATGACGGTAACAGTGAAACATCATTCTGTGTTGGTGCTGAATATTTACGTAGAATCACAGGTGATAGACAAAACCCAAATGGTGCAGGTTACATAGGAGCTTATGCAACATATCATAACGCAAGTGCTGATAATTTTGATGAAAGTATTTTTAGAGTTGGTCCTAAGTATACTTACTTTGATCGCTTAACAGCATTTAATGAAGTGCAACTTATTTATGGTGCCAATGCTTACTATGAAACAGGAACTCGTGATTTTTCTGGATTTGAAGAAGATGTAACGGGTTATGGAGCTAGCCTATATACAGGTGTAAACATTAGGCTATGCAATAAAGCGTCTCTCGGTGTTGAAGTTCCAGTGGTGTCTTATTTGAGTAGAACATTCGAGGCTAACGGAACCGAGTTTGATCAAGACAATTTTAGGATAGGTATTAATAAAGACAACATGGTGTCTGCGACATTAAGATGGGTTCTTGATGAATTAGATAAAGTCATGACTGAAGAGAAGTAAACGAAAAGAAAATTTATGGTTAATTATAGATAATCATAATTTGTGGAGAACCCTTGCTTTTGACTTTTAAAGCGAGGGTTTACCATATACTTATTCTTCGTGGGTCACCTCTTCTATATCGAAAGGTTTTCCTAAATAGACAAGTTTAGAATTTTCACCAATAGTATCCACTTCCTTATTATAAGACGAAATAATATGAATCTCATTGTCACCGTCTTTAACAAACAATGGAATCATGTCTTTATTGGTGTTAGTGATATCAATTAATGCGTTATAGTGTTCTTTATCATTAATACTTATTTCTTGTATTGATGGGTGTCGCTTTGCGACTTCAGAGAGTGAGTTATAATCATCGGTATGCGAAAATAACCCTTCATGAGGGATGTTGTTTTCATCTAAGACCTCTTCTCTTGAGACCAATCTAAACGATCCATTTTCTCCAAACTGTTTACTAAACTTATTGATGGCATATTTGTTTATATCTGTGTTTCCTGTGAGTGCCATAAGATATCCAACATCATTTAATTCTATATTATCCATTAATGTATCTGAATAGATATTAGTGCTCAATGCCTCTAAACCTAATTCTTTAGCTTTTGCGATATTACTTTCGTTGCTATCAATAAGTACTACATGTCTGCCGTTTGACTCTAAATAATGCCCTAATAAGCGGGATACTTTTGAAGCTCCAACAATTAGTATTCCATTAGATTTAGTAAGAAAAACGCCTACCCATTTTGCAAATAATCTTGCTGTAGTTGCATTTAATAAAACTGTACCAAGCACAATCATAAACACTAAAGGTGTAATATATTGTGCGCCAGTAACACCTTTACTTGCTAATTTAAGTCCGAAAAGGGAAGCAATACCTGCGGCAACAATACCACGAGGACCAACCCAACTTATAAATAGCTTTTCATTTAATTTTAACTTAGAACCATGTGTACTTAAAAACACGCCTAGAGGTCTAATTACAAATACTACTGCTGCAAAAAGTAATGCTGTTTTCCAATTATAAATAAGTAAGAGTTCATCAAAGTTAATATTCGCTGCCAGAAGTATAAATAATATTGATATGAGCAGTACACTTAAAGACTCTTTGAAGTATAAAATGTCCTTTAGGTAGGGAGAGTTTGAATTTCCTAAAACCATTCCCATAACTACAACTGCCAATAAACCAGACTCATGAGCAAATGCATCAGACAACACAAAAACACCCAATACTGCAGCTAATGAAAATACATTCATAAGATAATGTGGCACTAGTTTTTTATTTAATATAAAGTTTAATGCATGCGCAAACGTAAAACCAAATGTAGAACCAAAAAGTACAATTTTTCCAAATTCAATTAGTGCAGTCTTGGTAAATTCTCCACCTGCATCTACGCTTATAAACTCATACACTAATACAGCAACTAAAGCCCCAATTGGGTCAATTAAAATACCTTCCCATTTTAATACAGCCGAAATGTCTTTCTTTAAAGGAATGTTTCTTAAAATAGGCGTAATTACTGTTGGCCCTGTAACAATAATTAACCCAGAAAATAAGAACGAAATCTCCCAGCTTAAATTAAATATAAAATGAGCGGCTATTGCAGCACCAAAAAAGGTGACAAGAGACCCTACTGTTATGAGTTTGGTAATTACTGGACCAACATTTTTTATTTCACTTAATTTTAATGTAAGTCCGCCTTCAAAAAGAATAATACTAATGGCAAGAGATACAAAATAGAATAGGCTTTCTCCAGGAAACAACCCTTCCTTTTGATTCCATATAGGCTCAATCCATTTTGTGCCATCTCCAGATAAAAATTCGGCTGCAATTGGTCCAACTAAAAGCCCAATTAAAATTAGCGGTAAAATTGCTGGTATTTTAAATTTCCAAGCTACCCATTGCGCCAATATTCCTAAGATAATAATTCCTGCTAATTCTAACATAAATTCAAAATTTTGAAACCTAAAGGTAAATCAATTTTAACAACTTCAAAAACAATAAAAATACGAGTAAGCATTTATTGTTTCAGTAAGCCCAAAAAAAATATTACCTTACCGCCCGAATTGATTTTTATAGCCCTTGACTGACAAAATTTTCCATACCATTGGGGTAGGAGTTGCTTTTTCTCCCAACCTGAAGGCTAATATTTATGAAGCGGCACGATTGTCCTTGCTTTTTGAGAGCACTCTGGTGCTTATTCATGTTGGCGAATTGTCTGAAGAAAAAGAACAACAGCTTCTAGATATACTTCAGCCTTTTATAGATCAAAACCTCAACTATGAAATGGTTTTTAAAACAGGAGACCCTGTTGATGTTATTCTATCTATTTCCGAAGAAAAAAAAGTAGACCTTTTAATTTTAGGAGCGCTTCAAAAAGAAAATCTTGTACAGTACTATTTAGGAACTATCGCTAGAAAAATAACAAGGCAAGCAAAATGTTCTATTTTGTTACTCATTAAACCATCTGTAGAGCGTATTGCTTGTAAACACATAGTGGTTAATGGTCTTGATGACCCGAAAACAAAACAGACAATTTCTACCGCCTATTTTGTGTCACACAAATTAGGATCTAAGCGCATTACAATCGTAGAAGAAATTACAAAACAAGAAGTTGCTGTTAGCGTAGATGATGATAAATCACTTCGGAAATCGGCAATCGTTAAAGAACGTCTTAAACATAGGGAAGAGTCTCGTGTAAGAAATATTATTTCTGAAGTTCCTGATGCCTATAAAAAAGATTTAGAGACAAAAACACAATCTATTTTTGGAAAAAGAGGTTATAGTATTGGGCATTATGCTCAATTTATAAGAGCCGACTTATTAGTGATGAATGCACCAATGAAATCTGGTTTTTGGGATCGTTTATTTCCACATGATATCGAATATATTTTATCTGAATTACCAACTGATGTTTTAATAATTAGATGACGCCAAAGAAAAACAATACAGCCCTTTTTTTTAAGCAACTCCCTAAAAATATCTTTTCAGGGTTTGTAGTAAGTCTTATTGCTTTGCCATTAGGTTTAGGCCTTGCTATGGCTAGTAATGCACCTGCCATCGCGGGAGTTATTACAGCTATCGTTGGAGGTGTTATTGTTTCTATTTTAGGAGGTAGTCATGTAACGATTACAGGCCCAGGAAACGGCTTGGTTATTGTAACACTTGGAGCTATTAGTACTTTAGGGTTGGAAGCGGCATATGCTGCTATTATTTGTTCGGGAGTTTTGCTAATGCTTCTTGGGTTTTTACGTATGGGCAACCTTGCCGATTTTTTCCCCTCATCAGCTATTCAGGGTATGTTAGCTGCCATTGGGCTTATCATTTTAGGAAAACAATTTCATATAATGTTTGGTCATGAAATTGTTCGAGATAGTCCGATAAGCTACCTCATCGAAATTCCTTACACAATAAAAGATGCTTTACATTATGAAAACACAGGCTTAATTTATGCGGCAGCAGCTGGTATTTTAAGCTTGTTTATCATGGTTTTCTATTCTAAAATAAGAAACAAATACTTACAACTCATTCCTGCTCCAATGTGGATTGTTATTTTATCGATAGGCTTTAGCTATTATTTTGAAATGGTGTTACATCAAGACAACCCAATTGCTAGAGAATATATGGTTCCTGCGATTCCTACATTTTCTGAAATCACAACGCAATTACCAAAAGTCTCTTTTGCAAATATTGGTGGCTTGGCGTTTTGGGGAAGTGTTATATCGTTAACACTAATTGCGAGTATCGAGTCTTTGTTAAGTATTAAAGCAGTAGATAAATTAGACCCTGAAAAGAGACGCTCAAACGTTAATAGAGATTTAAAAGCCTTAGGTTTAGGAACTATTGGAAGTGGGTTTTTAGGTGGTTTAAATGTGGTTACAGTTATTGCAAGAAGTTCTGTAAATGTTAATAATGGCGGAACCAATAGATCGGCTAACTTTTCTCATGCCTTTTTCCTTGTTGTTTTTATCGTACTCTTTAGCACACAAATGACAAGAATTCCTTTGCCTGCCCTAATGGCTATTCTTGTATATACAGGTTATAAATTGGCGTCACCTGATTTAATTAAAAAGATCTTTTCCGTAGGGAAAGAGCAACTTATTATCTTTTTTGTTACGCTTTTAATAACCTTAAAACTTGGGTTAATCATTGGGATTTCGGCAGGTGTACTTGTTACTGTTATCATCCATTTTATCATCAACAAAAATGTAACACTATTTTTAAGACACTGGGTAAAACCAAATGTCTTAATGTTTAAAGAAGAAGACGCAACATCCAACTATTATGTGAGTGTCAAGCATTTCTGTTCTTTCGCCAACTTTTATAGACTGAAACAAAAATTAGATGCTATTTCAGAAGATAATGATGTTATCGTAGATTTCTCTATGTGTGAGTTCGTTGATCACACGGTCATGGAAAACCTTCATAACTATCAAAGTGCATTTGCAAAAAAAGGAGGGCATTTTGATATTATTGGATTAGACATGCATGATGCCGATTCTAAACACCCGTTTGCTTTAAGGAAACTTGCTGCAGTACCTAAACTCTTTGGATACAACCTAACCAAAAGACAAGAAAACCTAGAAACAATAGCTAAAGATTACAGTCTCTCATATAGTGCCGATAAGAATAAAAACACCGATTTTTTAAGCCCTTTCTTGTTTTTTAAAACGAAACAACCAAAGCATATTTATAATGAGTTAATCGATAGCACCAATCAATTTAAGTTGTTTGATATCGAGTTTTCGGAAGGTGAATTTATCGCTAAAGAAGTCGTAAGAGCATCAATGTTACACATTGATCTAAATACGTCTATTCCTGTTTTCTCATTAGACAGAGAGACCTTAATAGACAAGGTATATGCTATAGCTGGGTTTTCTGATATTAACTTTGAACAACATCAAGACTTTTCGAAACGCTTTCATTTAGTAGGTGAAAACACAGGTACAATTAAACAGTTTTTTAATGACGATTTAGTTCATTTCTTTGAGAGCAATCCATATTATCATATAGAGTCTAATGGAAATAGTTTACTTATTTTTAGTAAGCAACGTTTAGCAAGTACAAAAGAAATAAAAGCGCTTTTAGATTTTGGAAAACGACTAAAATCTGTGATTTCATCTGATATTCTTTAATTTTAGAAACCAGACACTCGTCACAACAACTCTCATAAGTTAATATCGTATTGCTATTGCATTACTATTCAATTCATAATAAACTGCTAAAACCTATCGTGTTCATTATCTTATTTATTAATTTGCATCCATGAATTTATATCCTGTTAATGCTGGAAATTTCAAACTCGACGGAGGCGCTATGTTTGGTGTTGTCCCTAAATCATTATGGACAAGAACCAATCCTGCCGATGCCAACAACATGATAGACATAGCGGCACGCTGTTTGCTTATTGAAGATGGAAACCGATTAATTTTAATCGATACAGGTATGGGAAATAAGCAAAGTGACAAGTTTTATGGCTACTACCATCTTTGGGGTAATGACTCTATAGATAACTCGCTAAAAGCATATGGGTTTCATCGCAACGACATCACAGATGTATTCATGACTCATTTGCATTTTGATCATTGTGGCGGAAGTATTCAATGGAATAAAGACAAAACTGGCTATGAACCCGCCTTTCAAAATGCACACTTTTGGAGTAACGAAAACCATTGGAAATGGGCAACTCAGCCCAATCGTCGTGAAAAGGCTTCATTTTTAAAAGAAAATATATTACCTATGGAGGACAGTGGGCACCTTAAGTTCACCAGACTCCCAGAAACTGATATACTAAAAAACTCTGCATTAGGTTTCGATATTTTTTTTGCTAATGGTCATACCGAAAAACAAATGATTCCTATGATTCATTACCAAGGAAAGACCATTTGTTTTATGGCAGATTTACTGCCTACAGTAGGGCATTTACCTATACCTTTTGTAATGGGGTATGATACTAGACCCTTATTAACTTTAGATGAAAAAGAGCGCTTTTTAAACCTAGCCGCAGATCAAAATTTCTATTTATTTTTGGAGCACGATGCTCATAATGAGATTATAAGCGTTCAACACACCGAAAAAGGTGTTCGACTAAAAGACACTTATACTACAAACGATATTTTTAATTAATATGACTATGAAAAATGTATTTAAACCCGTAATCTATTCAATATTCATTTCAACTATTATGTTGAGCTGTGGATCAACAACAGGCGTGCTTTCTACTCCTGTTGAAAATATAGATACATCACCTATTAAAGAATCTGAATTTACCGAACAAGAGCAAAACACTTGGTCGCATTTAGATTTGGCAAAAGACACCATTCCTGGAATGAGCGTCGATAAAGCTTATAAAGACATCATTAAAGGAAAAAAGGGGCAAACAGTAATTGTGGCTGTTATTGATTCTGGAACAGATATAGACCATGAAGATTTAGATGATGTTCTTTGGACAAACAAAGATGAAATTCCGAACAACGGAAAAGACGACGATAATAATGGGTATGTTGATGATATTCATGGTTGGAATTTTTTAGGAGATGCCTACGACGAACAATTAGAATATGTACGATTATTGGCATCTGGAGATAAAAGTAACCCACGATATGCCGAAGCTGAAGCCTTGTACAAGACTGAATATGAAAAATATTCTGGTTATAAAGCACAGTACGATCAAATTTACCAAGCCGTAGTGTCTGCCGATGATAAATTAAAAGCACACTTTGGAAAAGCTGATTACACAAAAAAAGAAGTCGCTGCTATTAAAACCGAAGACGAAGCCTTAGGACGAGCAAAACAAGTGGCTCAATTTATTTATAGCAACGATATTGAGTCTTTAGCTGCAGCCAGAAAAGAAATAAAAGGCGATTTAGAAGGTATTAATGAGCGTTTAAATGCTAACCTCAACAAAAACTTAAAAGGTCGTAAAACAGGTGATAATCCAAATGACTTAAATGATAAACCTGGTTATGGAAACAACAATCCTAGACCCTCTCGAAAAAGTGAAAGTCATGGTACACATGTTACTGGAATAATTGCTGCCGAGCGTAATAATGGAAAAGGGATGAATGGTGTGGCTAATAACGTAGAAATAATGGCCATTCGTTCAACGCCTAACGGAGACGAATACGATAAAGATGTGGCATTAGCTATTCGTTATGCTGCAGATAATGGCGCAAAGGTCATCAATGCGAGTTTTGGGAAATCATTCTCTCCACATAGTGATTGGGTAAGAGATGCAATTGTGTATGCTGCAGAAAAAGATGTGTTATTTGTGCATGCCGCAGGAAACGATAGTGCAGATATTGATGTGGTTAAAAACTTCCCAAATGATGCTGTTGGTACTGGTCCTGAAGTTGCAGATAATTTTATTACTGTAGGATCACTTACGCAAAATTATGGGTCTGATATGGTCTCTGGTTTTTCAAACTATGGTAAAGTAAATGTAGATGTATTTGCTCCTGGAAGTGATATTTATTCAACCATGCCTGAAAATGAATACGATTTAAATAGTGGCACCTCAATGGCCGCTCCAAATGTAGCTGGTGTTGCGGCCTTAATTCGTTCGCAATATCCAAGTTTAACTGCTGCTCAGGTTAAAAAAATCCTTATGGATTCTGGTCTTCCTATAAAAGCAAAAGTGACAGTTGGTGAAAATAAAGACGCTAAAACACTTTCAGAAATTTCAACTTCTGGGAAAATTGTTAATGCTTATAACGCATTAATCATGGCATCGCAAGTTGCAAATTCTAAATAAATTAAATTTTAGTATTATGAGATTTAAAATTGGTTCAATATTGTGTGTCTGTATGATATTGTTTTCTTCGGAAATCATCGCACAAAACAACACAATTACCTATAAAAAAGATGGGTATTGGCAACAACAAGCCGATTACACCATGAGTATTGATATGGATGTAGAATCCTATCAATTTAAGGGCACTCAAAATATAAAATACACAAATAATTCACCCGATGTTTTAGACAAAGTGTTTTATCACTTGTACTTTAACGCGTTTCAACCAGGAAGTGAAATGGATGCGCGTATACAAAGTATAAAGGATCCAGATGGAAGAATGGCCACTAATGTTGGAACAAAAGAAAATCCTATCTATGAAAGTAGAATTGCGAAATTAAATCCAGATGAAATTGGTTATATCAAAGTAAAGTCGTTAAAACAAAATGGAAAAACACTATCACACGAACTTTCTGGAACTGTTTTAGAGGTTAAACTCAATACCCCGATTCAACCAGGCGAAACTGTTGATTTTGATATGGTTTTTGATGGTCAGGTGCCTGTTCAAATTCGCCGTTCGGGACGTAATAATAAAGAAGGGGTTGCCCTCTCTATGGCACAATGGTATCCTAAATTAGCAGAATATGACGACGAAGGTTGGCATGCTAACGCTTATATAGCAAGGGAATTTCATGGTGTGTGGGGAAATTTTGATGTTAAAATTACCATTGACAAAAATTATACTATTGGTGGTACTGGTTACTTACAAAACCCCGAAGACATTGGACATGGTTATACTGATAAGGAAGTTGTTACTAAAGGAAAAAAGCTCACTTGGCATTTTATAGCGCCTAATGTTCATGACTTTACTTGGGCAGCAGATCCAGAATACATTCATGATCGATTACAAGTTGCCAATGGACCAATGCTTCATTTCTTTTATAAAAAGACAATGCCTCAAGAAAAATTAGACAACTGGAAAAAGCTCCAACCTATTTCAGCACGACTAATGGACTATTACAGTGAGCATGTTGGGAAATATCCATACAAACAATATTCTGTCATCCAAGGTGGCGATGGTGGTATGGAGTATGGAATGTGTACACTTATTGTTGGTGAAGGCAGCATTAATGGCTTAATTGGTGTTACTGCTCACGAAATGGCACATAGCTGGTTTCAGTTTATATTGGCTAGTAATGAATCTAAACATGAGTGGATGGATGAAGGTTTCACGAGCTATATTGAAGACCAAGCTTTGCATGCTTTAACAAATTCAAACAGAACCAATCCTTATACTGGTGGTTATAATGGCTATATTAATTTAGCCAAATCTGGTTTAGAGCAACCGCTTACAACACATGCCGATCGCTATGCTGTTAATCGGGCGTACTCGAGATCAGCTTATAGTAAAGGTGAAGTGTTTTTAGCACAACTAGGCTATATAATGGGTGAAGACAATTTAAAGAAAACCATCAAAAAGTACTTTGCCGATTTTTCGTTTAAACACCCAAAACCTATGGATATCATTCGGACTGCCGAAAAAATATCAGGCATGGAATTGGATTGGTATTTAATGGATTTTGGTCAAACGACCAACACCATAGACTATGCGGTTAAAAGTGTTGATGGAAATACGGTAACCTTAGAACGTATTGGCCTCATGCCAATGCCTATTGATCTAACTGTAACTTATACAGACGGTTCTACCGAAGATTTTTACATTCCGTTGCGTCAAATGCGTGGAGAAAAAGTAACGTCGGCAACAACAAAAGCCGATTGGGCTTGGGCGTATCCAACGTATAGTTTAGAAACCTCAAAGCCTGTAAAGGCTGTACAAATTGATCCTAATCAATTTATGGCAGATATCAATAAGGACAATAATACCTACTCTGTTTCTGAATAAATAAACTTTATATCATAAAAAAACCTCAGCAATAGCTGAGGTTTTTTTATTTCCTTTTTCATTTATAATGCATTCAAAATTGCTTTAGGGTCTGCTCGTAATTTATAATCTTCTTCAATGAAATGATACCTAATCTTTCCTGAAGTATCTATAACATAAGTTGCCGAAATAGGCAGCTCATTATTATCATTTTGCTGACTTTTATTTAAATCTATTTTAAACCTATTAGCATATAGCGCTACTAAATCTTCTGGTAATTGATAGGCTAAATTTAAAGATTTTGCTAAGGCATTGTTTGTGTCTGTTAACACTTCAAAGTCTAAGTTGTTTTTTTCGGTCGTAGATAAGGAATTATCAGGACTTTCAGGGCTTATGGCTACCAATTGAGCACCTCTACTTTTAAACTCTGGCAAGGCATCCTGTAAGGCTCTTAATTCGATATTACAGTAAGGACACCATCCTCCTCTATAAAATGCTACAATCAAAGGTCCTTGTTCTAATAAACTGCTTGAAGATACCTCAATTCCTTTGGCATTAGATAATGTAAACTCCGGAAACGTATCTCCTGTTTTTAACGCTTTATGCGTGAGTTCTGAGGCCGATAATTGATCAATCGCATCACGCATAATGAGCTTTACGGCTTCAGGATATTTTAAAGCAGATTGATCTGCATGGGCTTTTAGTATTTCGGTAAGAGACATCTATTTTCTTTTTGACATTGGTCTCTATTATTTAAATAGCCTTACACCAATACCAATGTTATGTGTAGGCTCTTGTAATTGATTAAGGTTTGCTCTATAACTCACAAACCATTTTCCTTTTCGGTTGTATTGTAAACCCAAACTGATATTATCAAAGCGGTTTTGGTTGCCTCCTATTTCAGAAAAGAGATACAGACCACTTCTATAGGTTTTTGGATATTCAATGGTTTTAGTCACTGTGATTTCTCTCGGCACTTTCAGTTTGTATGCTATCTCACTATCTAATAGTTGTCCGTCTACTAAGTTGTAACTAAAAATATCGATGTCATCATTACTAAGCGTATCTTTATAAGCTCTGGCTTTTACAAAGGCAGACGAATCTTTAGTTTGCGGCCTGGTTTTATATACCGTTTTAATATAATCTCGATCTACATAAACGGTTTGATATTTTATGGTTTGCACTTTAAAGGTGTCTATTTTAGTTTGCCAAACAGTATCTCTAACAATAGTTATTTGGGGGCTATCTTCGGTTTTAGAATTGCCTTTACTGCATTGTCTAAGCAGCATATTAAAAATGACAATCGCTAAAATCGTTAATAGCAGTGTTTTTTCTGTTGATATATGTGGTGTTTTCATAATTTGCTGTTTTAATGAAAGCCTCTGTCTCTAAGCGGTTTTGCTTCCTAAAACTCACTTAGAGACATCATAGGCTTAATGTTTTGTTACTTTACTCAGAATCGGGTTTTGATTTCGATTCATCATCTTCTGTAAGCGTTTCTATGGTTTCCTTAAGCAGTGTTAATTTGATTACATTAACTAAGGCTTTAAAAGGGTTAACACCATAAATAGTATTGTAGTTCTCTAAGATGGATTTGATCTCTGTAATAGCGATAAATCCAGCAATAATCTTTAAAAACGGCACCTCATTAACAATGTGCTTTTCTAAAAAGAACGCTGCTAAAATGACGAGGTTGTAGATAAAGAATTTAGAAATGGTGTGCCCAATTCTAGAACTACGAATAGGTATTTGATTTTTTAATGAGGCGTACGCGCCTGTAATAAAATCGACAATGATTAAAAACACCATTGTTACCATAACTGCAGTAACAGGAGATAGGAGTGCTAGCAACCAAAACAAAAATTTGATTACTTTTTCCATATCTATTGTTTTATAGGTTATTCTTTTGGTGCTAGTTGTCTATAATCTAGCACTCTATGTTTTGGGTATGCCTTGATACATACCATGTTACGTTGGTTTCCTCCAAGAACATACACATAGCTTTTTGTGGCTTTAATGAAAAATCCAACATGACCTTTCCAACTCTTAGGTGATTCGCGCCAAAACACGACAATATCACCTACGTTTGGCGTTGCTGTTGATGTGCCTATGCGCAACCAACTTCTTGCGGTTAGTTTCCCTGAATATTCATATCCAGAGGTTTTAGCCACCCAATTAGTAAACGCACTACACCATGCTGTTTCGTCTTTAAGTTTTGAGCCATCAAAACCAATTTCATTAAAGTATTTTAAAATTCTAAGGTTGTCTTTGGAGCCAACAGTTTCCTTAACGCCATACTCAGATAGCGCTTTAGTGATCATATTCATCATTTAAAATGGTATTTAATTTAAGTGAATAAAAATGTATTCACCTCAAGAAACATCGTGTTGATATTCACACATATGTTTAAGTTGATTTTAAGTAGACCAAACTCTATATCTAAGATATCTTTTGTTGATGTTTTTCTTAACCAGAATAGGATATATCTAGATTTTACGAGTTTCCACTTAACACGAATTGTTATTAACTAAGGTTAAACCTTGTTAGAAAAGCGAATACAAATATAATCATATTACAGAATGTATGCAAACATTTCACAAAGATTATGTATTAAATTTTGTAATTTGTTTTATGCGGTTTTAGTAATGCCGTCTAATATTTTGAGAAGTGTTGGATGCCTATGATTACCATGCATCTCTTTTATAAATTGTGCAGCTTCGGCGACATCTATACCAATGGCTGAAATGTGCAGTGGATTGTTGCTTGTGCCTCTTAGCACCTCTATAATGGTATTTTTATTGGCATGAAAGGCACGTTTAGCCACACCAATAATTGGAACCTGGTTGTGTAATGCCTCATATAAATATCCACCTAAACCAAACTGACCATCATTATCGACATACACATGACCATCAACCAAAATAGCCTGTAAGTCGTTACGATTTACTTTCGAAATTACCTCTAGCAGACAAGGTAATTCGCGTTTATAGAATTCGCCTGGTTGATAAGGCGCTATGTCTTCTAAAGTGCTAATAAGTGTTTCTTGAGGTGTCTCATCATCTTTGGTTAAAAAGGTGACACCTACACTTTTGGCGTAGTTATCTTTATAGTGAACGTCTAAGGCGAGATACATTTTTTTTATTTTGCGGATTAAATTATTATTCTGTGGTTATTTCTGCCCATTCGTAGTCATCACACAGCTGTCCTGTTTCGATAAAGTCTTTTAGTATTTGATAGGCTATGGTTTTGTGACATAGATTTGCGCTAGAGATACTCATTTCTTGCCCTCCAACATAATGTTTATGCATACTAATAGGATCATTATTAATCGTAGGTGAGAGATAGTCTGGGTGCTGCATAATAAATATACCTTCTTTAATTTTAAAAAATATCAAACGCTGCTGATCGTCAATATGGATTGCCGAATCCCCTGAACCTTCTTCCCAACTGTGATAGGGTTTATTTAAAACATCTTGCAAATGGTTTAAATCACTAAATTTTGCTTCTTCGCCAAAATTGTTTGTATATGTATAGGTCATATTTTTAATAGTGATACGTAAGAGTTCTATTTAATTAGTTTTATTAATTCTCGTAATATTTGATACCGTTTTCTCCAATATAATCAAAGTCTCCGTTTTCCATTTTAATCTTATATATTCTATAATCTTCTTTGGCGTTTAGGTCAATAAATTCTGGAAAAGATATCTCGTCATAATCCGTAAAAAAAAGCGCTTTTTTAGCATGGTTGTACATGCCTTTTTGCTGGTTTCTCTCTAATTTAAAAACATCATAGCCATTGTTATTTATGCTATCCATTTCCGTAGGTAAAATAACGTTTGAATCTTCATCTATAAGTCCGAATTTACCTTCTTTTTCAACAATAAACAACACCTTTTGTCCCATGGCGTTATAATCTTTAACCTGAGTTGGTTCTTCGTATAACATTCTATAAGCGACCTCTATAGCATCGTATTCGGGCTTGATGGTTTTATTGGATTTTATCAGGAGTACACCGTGTTTATCACCATTAGAAATACGATTTAAAATATTGCTTTCTTTTGTAATTGAAGTAACCATAGTGCTAAAAAAGTCATCGTCAAAAATGTCTTCGCCTGTGATGCCTATTCCTGTATTGTTTACGATAGATTCACGAGAAGTCTCCCCATTAAGCGTTATGTCCCAATGGGTTAATAGTCTTAATTCTTCTTCGTCTGTTGCAGCTTCAATAGCGTCATACTCGAGAGGGATAATGAAGTCTCCGTTATAATCTACCAGCCCATATTTATCGTCTCGTTTTACTTTTATGTATTGGTTATCGGCTTCCACTTCGTCATAGATAGGCTCTAAAATAAGTTGGTCTTTAAAAAACACACCAATTGTATTGCTATTAGAGGTCACTTCGAAAAAGACAAATTCGGTATCATAAGGATCTACAACCTCAGCATTTTTGTACTGATTAGAGCATTTGATATTGTCTTTATTAATGACATAAAAATGTCCGTTCTTTTTAACTAGAGCGCGATAACTGTCTAGATCTGAAAGCTCTGTTTGATAAAAAAAATCTACCTTATCATATTGTGGGTCGATAAGTATATCGCCCCAAATATTAGCGTAGCCCCAAAGTTTGCCTTTGCGGTAAGGTACGGGTTGGTTAAGCGATTGTTGGTAGTATTGCTCTAAAAAATCGTCTGTCATGAATTGTTGAGGCTTAAATTATAAACACGTTCTAAAATTAAGACAATTTGGCTTTAAAAAAAGCACACATTTAAAATGTGTGCTTAATCTTTTTTAACATAACACGGATTACAAATCCGTGTCATCTGATTGTCTTTCCTTTTATGGCATAATTACCTACTTATGACTATAACGATCTTCATCTGGATACCAATAGGTGTGTAAAGACGGTACCATAGTTCCATTTTCATAATCTGGCAATTGACTTT
This sequence comes from uncultured Psychroserpens sp., assembly GCF_947492715.1. Lineage (GTDB taxonomy): Bacteria > Bacteroidota > Bacteroidia > Flavobacteriales > Flavobacteriaceae > Psychroserpens. The sequence goes on along the minus strand of NZ_CANLNS010000001.1, from coordinate 1,133,296 downwards.
CTAAAGTGTTAGCTGTACTAAAAGTAACTATCCTTCGTTTTTCTTTTTCTACTAAAAAAGGTGCTGCTCCAACAATGGCGTATTTATGCTCACCAGTTGTAATATGCTTTATACTGTCAAAATAATAAATATTGCCGTAAGGTTTTCTTACTACTTGATTATCTGGATATAACATCAACTCTAAATCTGATGTTTCTTCCATTTTTCTTAAAAATTTTTCTGCTATTTCTAGCATTTCTTGTTCTGTTAACATCGTTTTTATTTTATTTTTAAATATAGAAAATTTACGACAAACTGTAATCAAAAAAAGCACACATCTCATAAAATGTGTGCTTTTTATAAATCATTTATTGGCACGGATTACAAATCCGCGCTATCGGGGTTAGTAAATTATCTTGTCTTTATTAACATGTATGGTAAAACCTTGCTCTATAGCTTCAACGTGGGCTATAGGACTGTCTGTAACGCGATAAGTTATTTGAGTTTCCCCTTCTTTAATATAATCCAGGCCCTCTAACTCTGTTTCTATCCACATAAATACATTTGATTGAGGTTGTTTAAAACGCACTGTAACACTTCTGACATCATTTAGTATTTCAGATTCCACAGTCATTGGTTCAATGTCTTGCGCCTTTCTGGTGTTAATATCTTTATACTTTGGTATGCCTTGCTCATCAAGACCATGCATAGAAGTTTTTAAATATGAAAACTCTATAGGATATCGATCTCTGAATATCCATACTAATGTTTTAACAAAATCTTCTGTACTACTTTCTAATAGTTGATTACAAAATATTTCCTCATTAGGAAAATGTAGTTCTCTCCATTTAGGGTCATCCCAGTCCTCTTTCCCTACGGCTGTTTTATATATGCTTCTATAATATAGCCATTCTGATTTGTTTCTATCTATCATAATAAATTGTTTTTGCTGTTATATAATTACTCGGTAATCTAATACATTTTTAAAAATATCTAATAAAAATTCTTCCTTAAAATCCTCTAATAGTATACGATCATTCAATAAGTTCATATCAAGATTAAACTGCTTAACCCAGTATTTTACTTTTCTTCTATAAATGTCCATAATATCATCTACTTCTCTTTTAGTAATTTTTGCGCCTTGTTTAAGTCTTAGGCTATATATCACATCATCAGCATTAATAGCTCGTATTTCTTTAAGTTGAAATTCAAAAAAAGTTGTAATATCGCTGGAACTAAACCTGGAAAAATTTGGGTGATTATGAGTATATACTGCTCCTTTTAAACTTTCTATTCTTGGTTTAGTAAGTACCCCTTCATCAAAAATATCATCCCAATCTACAAATCCATGTTTTTTAGAGGTTACTGGCTTAATTGTTCGGAATCCTTTCTTATCATTATGAACAAAAGCCCATTCCAATTGATCTTCCGGTTTCACTTTTCCAGTAGGGTTTGCAAGTTTAAGTATGTCTTCCTCTGCTTTTTTTACAACTTTAGAAACATCATCAACACTTTTGCTTAAAAATCTAGCATATAATCTTGCAACACCACCAAAACCAGAAAGCCCTCTGCCAGTGGTAGAACTAGCCATTTGGCGCATTTCTGTTATTATCTTGGTTTTTCTAACTGAGTCTAGTTTGTTGCCATCGATAACCAAATCGTCTAAATGGTTTTCTAGCTCCTTTTCATATTTTAAAAGATCGTCTGCACTCTTACGTAATCCACTCTTTATGGCTGCGGTAAGTTCGCCTCCTAAAGATAGCATTTCTAACCAAAATAAAAAGGTACTGAGTTCTTTCCAAAAAGGCGATTTATTTAAATCTGCCAGCTTTATCAACGCATTTACCGTGCCACTACTTATCTCAATAGCACCAGAAGCCAAACGTATCTTTGAAACCACACTTGCATACTTCCTCGCTTTATCAAATTTGTTAAACCTAGACGCTACTTTAGCGATCTTTGATAAATGCCTAAACTTAGCAATATTACCAACACCAGATAATGTGGTTATAATGTCTACACCATATTCTATACCAGTTACAACATTACTCCAAAAACTTTTATCTTCATTGGCTTTTAAGAAAAATGCTGGAATATACTTTGGTATTGGAATAGCGCTTTCTTGCTCGACATCTACAAGCATTAATGGATGGAAATAATGGTAGGTATAATTATTCTGTTCTTCTACTAATTGATTAATAGCCTTACCCGCTCCAGGATCAAACACACTAATAGCATTATCTACCCAAGTTTCATCCTCAGTCACATAAATGTTGTTATTGGAGATAAAATCAAAATTCTTGTTGCTACTATAAAACCCTATGAACTTTTCGGATTTATAGGGTATTGGCAATGGACCATCACTAGCTTTAAATAAAGTATTATCTAAATCTGTAAATGTACTTTTTACCCATGTATCATATAAAAACCAAATCAAAGAGACAAAATTCTCGCCATCCATCCCTTTATAAAGTATAGAAAAACGTGTTTCCTTGTTTTCTCTTTCTTTAATAAGTTTTAGCAAAAATGCATCTGGACTAGTAGATGTTTCTAGCAACCCTTTAAGTAAGTGCAACACAATATCTTCAGTATCTAGACCTATGTTGTTTATTGAGCCTTCTAAAACTTTATCTAGAACCGTCCATAAGAAATTTTTATCTAATTTCTTAAAATGAAAGGTTGGCACATAGTACAAAACCTCTAATATTTTATTATTGTTTCTTGTATTCAATAAATCATCTACAAAACTTGTATAGTCATCAAAAAAAGCCTGTCTTTCTCTGGTCACATCAAAGTCATCCAACTCATTGAAATAATAAAATATCGTGGCATTCAAAAACAAAAGTTGCGCCCCGAAATGATTGAATTTTAGCTCTAAAACAGGATCGCCTAAAAAGCTATTGTTTGGCACTCCTTTTTCATAATAATTATACCTTAGTTTTGTTTGCCTACAATTAAGATCAATTTTAGGAAAAAGATGCATTAAGCCTGGTTTTTGATTCTTAATAAATTCAACCTTTCTCTTAGCTAAAGAGATATTATTATATGCTCTAGAATATCCCGTGGGATCTAGTTCTGCCCAAACCGTCTCAAGCTCTTCTCCAGAGTAACCTTCTGCATCCTTAAATTGAAAAGAATATTCTCCTGATGGATTGTTTTTTAAATCTTTAGGATGGTATGTAATTTGTTCTGGTAATACTACCACCTCATTTAAAGGCAAATAAATACACTTTTCTAACTCTGAACTGTAATAAAATGTATAACCCACTTTTACTTCGGTAAACGACAAAGGGTTATTAACATGCCAATCTCCATAAGGTAGTTTCTTATATTGATAATGGTCTTCTCCATCTATTTCAATTGGTTTTCTTATATAATACTCTATTTCATCATTAGATATTGTTCTTAAATACAACCTTGAATAATAAGCATTATAAAGATGTTGCAATGTATAATAACCATCGTGGTTTTTTATCTTTTCCTTATCCACATAGATATAATCTTCCTCATGAAATGGAGCATTTAAATCAAAATCTTCGGTAATAATAATTGCTGGTCTATGTGTGGTTTTAGCCTCATTTTCTTCATCTTGCCTCGTATATCTCAGATATTCAATTATTTTATTAAAATCACTCATGATTTTCTTTTTTTATTGTTAAACATTCGTTTAAAACAAACCTCACCCTGTCCCTCTCTCAAAGACCTTGAGAGAGGGTAGGTTTTGATATACTGAAACAAGTTCAGTAGTAACAAAAAGGGTAAGGATGCTAAGTTATTAGACTAAGTCGTCTATGGCATTCTTAATAGATTGCATAGAGATTTGCGCCACAACTTGTCTTGGAGTGTCGTCGGTATTTAACTGTAAATAACCATTAACGATATCTACATTTTCAATATGACGTTCTCCATCACTTTCAGAAATACCAATCTCGGCATCGTTTAATTCAAACTGCTGTGATTGTGGTACCTCATCTGGATTTTCAAAATCAGAAAGATCATCTAAATACGGTAAGGCTTTATTAACGTTTAAGCCAATACTTTGTGCTTGCAATATGGTAAGCGCTGTTGGCACTCTAGTAGCCCAAGCTTTACCAAGTTTTTCACCTTCTGGCTGACGTAATTCTTCAACAAGAGATAAGTACAACTCGTCTTCTATTACAGGAACTTCTCCACCATTCCAAATCTGACCAGTTTGCATGTAATAACGAACCGCTTCTTCAAAGCCTGGACGTACTGTTACAATAACTCTCGCCATACCTGCTTGCATGAAATTTCTAAATAATGGATCGTTGGTTTCATCATACTGATATAAGTTAGACCAGTCTTGACGATTACCCCAATAGTAAGGATACAGGTTATACGACATGATATCCCATTCAAAGGCTTGCTCCATAAACTTCACAAAAGCTGAGTAGTTATCTAAAGCCTGATTTACATTAACTTCAAGATTACCAAAAGTTGCTGGGCCTCCACCTGTTGTTGTAAATAAGTTAGACTTTCCGTAGGTGTTTTGTGCACCTGGATTTTGGTCTATTAAATAAGAAATACAGTTTTTACGTAAGATCTTATTCTCAAACTCGCGATAGAACCCTGGGTTTGTCCCTTTAATTTGAACACCTAATTCGGTTTCAGCTTCAAGTTTTTCATTAAATGCTGCTAAAGCATCTTCATAAGCATCAATGATAGCCTTAAAAGTCTCTTGTTTCCATTTGTTTTCGTGTTCTGTTGTTAATCTACATCTAACTGATGCAGAAACATCTCCACTAATATGGTTACCAAGCGTATAAGATACTGGAACTTCATTAACAAATTCGGCAATAGGACCAGTTAACTGTAATGAGTATCTTCCAAACGAATTATTATACGTTTTTGTATAGTCTCCAATAGTTAACGACAAGATATTTCCTTGTAAATCACCATCACTAGATGCGTTAAAGATCCCTCTAGCACTAACAGTTTTGTAACCTTCAGGAACCTTAATTTTACCATTACCAGAATTAGATTCGGTATGACTTAAGGATGATCCTCCATTTAAATTAACATGGAACGATTCCCCAACAGAAATGTACTGTTTTGGCTTAGGGTTAAACTCAACGTTGTACTTTCCTGCCCAATATTTCAGTTTAGAATCGGTAAGCATTGTGAAATCCTTAAGGCTTTGCGTTGTTGATTTTCTTGGATCTGTAGGTTCAACTAACATCGTATCATTAGTGTTACCTGCATTATTTTCGGCCATTCCAAGTTTATGTAATTTTCCTGGCTGAGGTACCATAAATTCAAACATCAAACGCTTACCATAATTGATCACTTGGTTTTTAAAGATCTTATCTACCCAACGGAAAACACCTACCACGTGCTTGTCTCCTTTGCGGTTATCAAACCCATGAGAATTGTTTTCTTCGAACTCTTCGACAATTTTCTCGATACGTTCTTCTTTTACTTTAGTTACGATTCTATCAAGCGCGCGTTCTGTAATATCTTTAGAGTTTGTAATCGCTTGAAGCGTACTTTGCTCTTTAGAATTATGCGTTGCGTAATTCGCGTTAGCAAACAAACTAAGTTTCTCTGTTGGGTTATAATTAACACCTGCAGAAGCGCTAAAATCTTTACTGTCTGCAATCATCTTAGATACTTCATTTTGCATCTCAAAACGCTCTGTAGAAGTCGTATCGGTCAATTGCTCTCTTTCAGATTCAGAAGAACTTGTAAATGTGTCTTCTTTTCGACGTAAACGTCTTGTGCTACGCTCTTTAAACTCACGAGCCATGACGTTTTCGATATGCGCTACATCACCTTCCACATAACCTTGAGTAGATTGCTCTACTTTATTATAATCTGCAATACCTAATTGCTTTACGCCAAAACCACTTGGTACAAATGGTGTTTCGTTAGATGTTCCTGGATTTGGCGGATTATCATTATCATTTGGGTCAATGATTTCACCAATTAATACTCCCGAGGTACAAGTTCTTAATACAAAATCTGGTGTGCTAAACGTTTTAACCACGCCATTTGTAAATGTAATTGTACCAGTGAACGACTCTAACTGTGCTTGTTCTGAAAGACGAGGCCACCCTATATTAATGTTCTTTAAAAAGATCGTATTTCCTAACCTTAATACACTGTAGGTTTCTAAACCATTGTTGGTATGGTCTTGATCTGTGCGCTCTAAGGTATAATCGAAACTTGCAACCTGCCATGATGCATCTGGAACACTAATTCTAAGATCAGCGTTATATTTCAATCCAAAAGGCGGCTTCACAATTGGTTTAGAACACAATTGATATGAAAAATCTGGGAATGTATTTCCTGTATTTACAGGAACAACCACACCACCAACACTTACTAAAGTCGTGCCTTCATCTTCGGCGTTTTCTGAAATTGTATTATCATTCCCAGAAATCACCTCATGAATGTGTCCGTCAATATCTGTGAAGCCTTCATAGTCTTCAGTAAACGTATCAAATGTCGGTTGTTCGATGCGTTCCATACTTCCAGATTTTTCCTCTACACCTCCTAAAACTAAATCTGATAGCGTTTCAAAGCTTTCTGGGCTTAGTTTTGATTGTAAAAATTCAAAATCTAATTCTTTTCTGAAATCAAACTTGAAATCTGGTAATACAGGTTCTGGAATTGTATTAGGTTGGTTACATGGGTCTTTAGGATCGTAATCGACATTAGGGTCTTTAATTTCACACCATCGTTTCTTTTCGGCCTCTACATCTTTAGTGTATTGATCGAGAATAGGCTTAACCTCCTTTTGGTAACCAGCTTCTGCGAGCTCTAATGCTGCGGTTCTTTCCTTTTGATAGGCTTTTTCAACACGCTTTAACTCTTTAGACAATTGGTTTAATTGTTGGTTGTGAAACTCGGCTTGAGCAATACGTTGTTGCTTAGCCATATCGCTTGTTGGAACTGATGCTTTAGGCGCTTCATCTTTAGAGGCACTTACTTTCTGCTGATTAGCATTTTCAGATTCACTATCACCAAACAATGCTTTAGGTAATACGACTTTAGCATTTAATAAAGCGTCTAACCTATTTTTGTCTCCACCATAGTTAGACAGCACATGATTGGCAATCAATAACTGGATGATTGTTTCTTTGGCATAAAATGTTTCTTGCGTTAAGGTTTGATAAAATAAATTATCCCATAATCTACCTAAAACCTCTTTATCTTCTATTGCTCGAAGTGGTTGGATCATTTCCAAAAACTTTTCAACATCATAAGACAAACGGTTTTTAGCAATTGACACTGATAGCTCATATAATGCCGGATCAATTTTTTTGATGGCTTCTACAGATAAAGCCTCAAAAGATGCGGCGGCCGTTTTCATGGCTTGCCATTTTGATGCGCTATCTGTAAGACTAGCAACTGCAGTATCAAAAGCTCCCTTAGTAACACCATCGTCTCTAAAAACAAAACCATCTAATGGTTTGTTGTCGTCTGTTAACTCAGGGGCTCTCATCGATACAAATCGAAAGAGTGTGTTTTTAATTTCTGTACTCATTTTTAATTTTTTAAAGTTTATACTTGTTTTATTAAGCTCAATTAAGAACTGTTATCGTTTCGCTTTTCTAACAGTTAACCTTAACGTAAAGCCCTAATAACTAAAGGCATAAACTTCTATCGTATTCAATAAAATGTTGGAATACGATACTCTTTTAGATTTTAATAAGACATCTTTTGGATTTAAAATCTGAAGAAAATGCTAATAAAATCTCACAAATGTTTGATTTTTAACTAATTTTAGTATCTTAGCATCTAAATAGAGCACAAATATAAAACATTTTACAAATTAAAACAAACAAATTACAAATAATTTTGTAAAAAGTTATATTTAAAAACATCAAGATTATGGAACAGATCGATGAAAAAATCACAGCCATTATTAATCATTTTCATTTAAACAATTATGCGTTCTCTAAACGCATTGGTGTTACTGGAACCACTATAGATAGTATAGTTAATGGTAGGCCACAAGCAGATGGCTCTCGCAAAAAAACCAAACCTGGTTACGATGTACTCTCTTCAATTATTGACGAATTTAATATCAATCCCGATTACCTCTTTGGAAAAAGTAAGGTGATGTTAAAATCAGAGCTTCCAAATACTCCAACATATTCTGGAATGCCACAAGTTATTTCTACCACTCCTGATGGTGAAGAAAATGTAGTTTATGTTCCTGCAAAAGCGAGAGCTGGTTACTTAGATGGTTATGGCGATGCCGAATACATTGAAACCTTGCCTGCGTTTCATATGCCGCAATTAACAAATGGTACGTTCAGATGTTTTGAAGTCAAGGGAAATTCTATGGTACGTACATTTTTTGATGGTGATATGGTGTTTGGTCGCTATGTTGAAGATTTTAACGATATTAAAGATGGTCGGGTTTATGTAATTATTAGTAAAAATGATGGCGTGGTTTTAAAACGTGTGATAAACCGTATTGGAGAGCGAGGAAAACTTATCCTAAAGAGTGATAACAAAGATGGAAATTATCCAACTTATACTATTAATGCAGAAGATATTATGGAAGTTTGGTATGTCACCATGTTTGCTTCTAAACAAATGCCAGAACCTATCGATGTGTATGATAGGCTTCATGAATTGGAGAGCAAAGTTGTAGACCTTCAACAACTCATTTCTCAAAATTCTAAAAATTAAATGTCGCTTTCTTATTCTAATAAAGAAAAGCTGAAAAGCAAAAAATTAATCGAAGAGCTCTTTTCCGAAGGACAATCGATGGTCACTTACCCATTGCGCCTAGTCTATTTAAAAGCCAGCTTCGATGAGGAGGGCGTTCAATTTAAAACTGGAGTTTCTGTAAGCAAACGTCATTTTAAAAATGCTGTAGATAGAAACCAAATTAAGCGCTTACTTAGAGAAGCCTATCGTCTTAATAAAGCAGAGTATTTTAACAACATTTTATCGTCTTATGCGTTAATGATTTTGTACATTGGTAAGGATGGTACAGATTTTGATTCTGTAAACTCAAAAATGAAACAACTTTTAGATGCTTTTTCTAAAAAAGTATCCCAACAATAAATGATGGAAATCATGAGAAAACTACTACGCAGGCGGATAATCGTTCCGTTATTAGCTTTAACTATTTTTTTTGGTGGAACCGCTTTCAAAAGCGATTTTTTTGAAATTGCTAAACAAATAGAAATCTTCACTACGCTCTTTAAAGAGCTCAATATGAATTATGTAGATGAAACCAATCCTGGGGATCTTATGGATACTGCGATTAAAAGTATGCTTGAAGATTTGGACCCTTATACTAACTATTATAACGAACAAGATGTTGAATCTGCCAGAATAAATAATGCTGGCGATTATACTGGTATTGGAGCCAACGTGCTTACTTTAAAAGACAAGTTGGTGATCGTAGAACCTTATAAAGATTATGCTGCTGACAAAGCTGGACTCAAAGCTGGAGACGAAATTATTAAAGTTGATAATGTTGTAGTTGCCGATTTTAAAGATGATGCCGGAAACTTGCTTCAAGGTGCAGCCGGAACCAATGTAAATGTCACCTATCTTAGAGAGGGTAAAACCGAAACAGCAACTATTAAAAGAGAGGCTGTTGATATTCATGCTGTGCCTCATTATTCGATGGTTAATGATAATATTGGATATATAGTACTTAGAAAATTTAATGAAAAAACATCTGCTGAAACGATAAGTGCATTACGTGCTTTAAAAAATCAAGGTGCCGAAAAACTAATTTTAGATTTGCGTGGAAACCCAGGAGGATTATTGCGTGAAGCTGTAAATGTTACTAATATTTTTGTGCCGAAAAATCAACTTGTTGTAACCACAAAATCTAAAGTTAAAAAGTATAACAAAACCTATTACACTTCAAAAGAACCTATAGATACAGAAATTCCTTTAGTTGTACTTATTGATGGTAGTAGTGCTTCTGCTAGTGAAATTGTCTCTGGAGCTTTACAGGATTTAGATCGTGCTGTTGTAGTTGGCGCACGTAGTTTTGGGAAAGGTCTTGTTCAACGACCTAAGAAGCTCACATATGGTACACAAATGAAAATTACCATTTCAAGATATTATACACCTTCTGGCCGCTGTATTCAGGCTTTAGATTATTGGAATCGTGACGAAAATGGAAATGCAACAAGAGTAAAACAAGAAAATTATAATGCCTTTAAAACAAAAAAGGGACGTACTGTTTATGATGGTGGAGGTGTACAGCCTGATTTAGAATTAGATGCTACAAAACTGAGTACGATTACCAAGGCAATTATTGACGAAAACCTCATCTTTAAGTATGCAACGGCATATTATTATTCGCATGATGTTACAGACTTGAATAACTTTAGTTTGAAGGATTCAGATTTTAATGATTTCAAAAAGTTCTTAGCTGCTAATAACTTTAACTTTGAAACACAAACAGAAAAAGCCTTTGCAAATGCACTTTCAGTGGCAAAAGAAGAGTACTTAAATGAAGAAATCAATGCAGATTACACTGATTTGATTTCGGCTTTAAATCGTTATAAAAGCAAAGCAATTGACGACAATAAAACACAATTATTATCCCTGCTTTCTGATGAAATAGTAAAGCGTTACTTCTATCGTGAAGGTTTATATACCTACTATGTTGCCAATAATTTTGAAATTCAAAAAGCTGTTGAAATATTAAAAAACCCATCTAATTATTTGAGTTATCTAGATTGATACTGACTTAAAAATTTGATGAAAACGTTAAAAAAAATTATATTTAGTTATCTATTAAGGTATTAAAATGAAGAAAATACTCGTCATATTCTTGATGTTTACTCAACTTTTGTGTGCTCAAAAGGAAATGACTCATGAGGTATATTTTGAAACCGATAAGTATGATATTCCGCCTACCGAACATTACCGATTACTGTTGTTTTTATCGGAAATAGAAGCCTTAGATATTCAAAAAGTCTCTATTTATGGATTCACCGACGATCGAGGTAGTGATTCATACAACATGGTATTATCTCAAAATAGAGCTAACTCTATAAAAACTATTTTTTCGAATAATGAGTTTGACGAATCTATCATTACAAACGTTGATGGTAAAGGAGAAATACTACTGAAATTAGTTAAAGAAGAGGATATTCATAAAATTAGAGGCCTTAATAGAAAAGTTGAAATTATCGTTCAACCTTATAATCCGCCTAGAGTTCAAAAAGTTGTAGAAGAAAAACCAAAGGTTGAAGACATTATTAAAGGTGAATTAAAAGCAGGTGATAAATTCACTTTAGATAACATTTTGTTTAAAACAGGTTATAGTAAATTACTTCCTGAATCTAAACCAACATTAGAAAGTATCGCAAAAGCCTTAGTAGAACGAGAAGATATTTATTTTACAATTCAAGGCCACGTATGTTGTACCCAAAACAGTAGAGATGCTATAGATCGTAAAACTAAAAAACGTAATCTTTCTGTGGCCAGAGCAAAATATATTTATGATTATTTAGCTAAAAAAGGCGTAAGTACAAAACGTATGAAATATGTTGGTATGCGCAGAAAATTTCCGTTAGGTGGTGAACCAAAATTTGATCGTCGTGTTGAGATTTTAGTCACTTATGTTGGTGAGAGTAATTAGTCTTCTATAGACATTCCGAAACATAAAATATAGCCGTCAATATCTTCTATTTCAAAATCACGATTTCCATATTCTGTATCCAATTAACACTAAAGCCAAGTTTATCGATACAAAATTTAACCGAAGCTAAAACATCTTTAACGATAAACTGTGGTGCTATCCTATTTATTTTATGCTTTATAAATCATATCAATATGTGGAATCCCATCTTCAAGGTACTCCTCTCCCACTTCTTGAAATTCAAGTCTATTATAAAAGCGTGTTAAATACACTTGTGCCGAGATTTTTATTGTAGATGTATTATATTTTAATTTCACGGCATTAATAGATGCTTCCATAATATCATAACCATACTTATGAGTGCGTTCTTTAGCATCAACCACTACTCTACCGATACTAGCGTTTTCAAAATAATCACCTGGTTTAAAAATTCTAGTATAAGCAACAACCTTACTGTTTTTATAACCAATGACATGCAATGCATTTTGATCTTTACCATCTAAATCCTGATATACACAATCCTGTTCTACAACAAAGACTTCACTTCGTAATTGAAGTATATCATAGAGTTCTTGAGTGGATAACTCTTGGAAGGTTTTTACAGTAATCTCTATCATGAATTTAGATTAACAAGATACTGGAATTTTATTGACACGGTTTTGATGACGACCACCTTCAAAATCTGTATTAAGAAACGTATCAACAATTTGTATGGCTTGTTGTAATGCTGTAAAACGTGCTGGAATACAACAAATATTAGCATTATTATGTTGTCTAGTAAGTTCAGTGATTTCTTTGGTCCAACAAATACCAGCTCTCACTTTCTGATGTTTATTTGCGGTCATAGCTACACCATTAGCGCTTCCGCAGATTAAAATTCCGAAATCTACTTTTTGATTAGCAACATCATTAGCCACGGGATGTACATAATCTGGATAATCTACACTATCACTTGAGTTTGTACCATAGTTATTAACCATAAAACCTTTAGCTTCTAAATGTGCTACAATAGCTTGTTTATACTCGGTTCCTGCGTGATCGTTACCTATTGAAATGGTCATAATTTTAGGGTGTTGTTTAAAACCTTAAAGTTAATAATTGCTTATAAATAAATCGAAGGATAATGAAGTTAGTTATTCATAATATATAAGTTTGAATCGTAACTATTAATCTTTAAAAATCAAGCGTGTTAACTTCTTAGGTGTTTATACCTCATTACTTGTTAATATCTATTGGTAAGATTGTAAAACTTTTTCTTGTATGTGTCATCTTTTTTTTAAAGCAAAAACTGAAACATTAAAACCTAAAAAGTTAGTCCTTTTTTTTAGTCAAGTTATGAGCATTGTATTTAGAAGATACCAACACTAAAATAATAAATACTTATTAAATTTTAGTTGTCAACAGTGGTTATGAACAGTTGTTAATAGAACTATGAATTCTATTTAAAATAAGGAGTTTAGTAAAAGAACTAGTGTTCATTACTTATGCAATAAATCTGATAAGTCATATATCAAAGTAAAGTTTAAAAAAGTTATACTAACTATTAACAAGCTATAATAACCATCATTTTATTTTTAAATTTTTAAAAGAAAAAAGATGATATGTATATATATGTTGATAAGTAAAAAGTGTCGTTAATCTTTTCTACCTTTATAAGAAAATAGTGTGGTTATGAATATTATTAAATTTCTTTTCTTTTTACTATGTCCATTTTTAATTTTTGGACAAGTTCAAATTGGTGGAGATATTGATGGTGAAGCAGAATTTGATCGCTCTGGAGATAGTGTTAGTTTGTCTTCAAATGGTAATTTTTTAGCTATTGGAGCTACTAGAAATGACGGAAATGGTAGTTTATCTGGCCATGTTCGTATCTATGAAAATCAAGCTGGTGTTTGGACTCAAATAGGAAATGACATTAATGGTGAAGTTTCTGGCGATTTATCAGGAAATAGTGTGAGCTTATCGTCTAATGGTTTAATCGTAGCTATAGCTGCTCAAAGTAATAATGTTAATGGAAGTAGTTCTGGTCATGTAAAAGTGTATCAATATAATAGCATTGATACTTGGGTGCAAATGGGTCAAAATCTTAATGGCGAAGCTCAATTTGATGAATTTGGTAGCAGTGTAAAAATCTCGTCTAATGGCCAAATAATTGCTATTGGTGGCAGAGGTAACGATAATAATGGAAATAATTCTGGGCATGTAAAGGTGTATCAATACAATGGAATTGATGCTTGGGTTCAAATAGGAAATGATATTAATGGTGAAGCTTCTGGTGATTTATCAGGTAGTAGTATAAGTTTGTCCTCAGATGGCACAATTGTGGCTATTGGCGCGCCTTCAAATAATAATTTTGTTGGACACGTAAGAGTATATCAATATGATCAGGTAGATACTTGGGTGCAGGTTGGTAATGATATTGATGGTATAGCTTCTGGTGATATTTTTGGTAGTAGCGTAAGTTTGTCTTCAGACGGCTCTAGAGTAGCTATTGGTGCGCCTGAAAGTAATTCAGTTAGTATACAATCCGGTCAAGTAAGTATTTATGAAAATCAAACTAATAATTGGATTCAAATAGGTCAAAATTTAAATGGCGCATCTGATTTTAATTTTTTTGGTGCTGATATAAGTTTAGCTTTAAATGGTAATGTTTTAGCTGTAGGTGCTCCAGGAAATGACATAAATGGAAATGTTCTAAATACAGGTAGTACAAGTATTTATAGATTTATAAATAATAATTGGACACAAATCGGACAAGATATTTATGGTGAAGCAGATGGCGATCTCTCAGGAAGCGCGCTTATGTTGGTTTCAAATGGTAGTATTTTAGCTGTTGGAGCTACCGAAAATGATGATTCTGGCTCTGGATCAGGACATGTAAGAGTTTTTGATTTAAATCTAATTTTAAATACTGAAGATTTTGAATTATATCCATTTAAATTATACCCAAACCCAGCTAAAAACCAATTCACAATCCAGTTAGATGCTTCGGTTCAATTAAAAAAAGTATCTGTTTATAATACCTTAGGTCAAGAGGTGTTGATTTCCGAAAAACCTATAGTAGACACGTCAACCTTGACACCCGGAACTTACATTGTTGAAGTTTTAACCAACAAAGGAAAAACATCTAAAAAACTTATAAAAGAATAACTTTAAACCTTTAATACAATCAAAGAAAGACCTGTAAAATTTACAGGTCTTTTTCATTAATTTAACAGTCTCTAAACACGATTAAAAAATTAAACCGTAGATTTGCACAAACTTAATATCTTCACTCCTCCTTATATTAAGTTTTTTAAAGACTGAATTCCTAACACTTTTAGGAAATGAAAATGATTACAAATTATAATGACAAAAAAGAAAAAAAGGAAATCCAAAAAAGGGATTTCAAACCTTACAAATACAATTCTTAGTATTTTAAAAAAAGATAGAAACCAATCCTTTAATTATAAACAAATTGCTGCTAAACTTGGTGTTAATGATGCTAGTAGTAGAAATCAAATTATAAAAACTCTAGCCAAACTTGCCGCTAAACAAGAGATTGAACAAATAGATCGGGGCAAGTATAAAGCTATTATTAATACCGAGTATCATATAGGAATTATGGATATGGCTTCTCGAGGATCTGGTTATATTATTAGCGATGATTTTGATGAAGATATCTTTATTGCTTCCAATAATATGAATAAGGCCTTAGATGGCGATGAAGTAGAATTTTATGCTTACAAACGAAGAAAACGTGGTAAGATAGAAGGTGAAGTTACCAGTATTGTAAAGCGTGCAAAAACCGAATATGTAGGTGTCATACAAATCCATAAAAACTATGCTTTTGTAATTCCAGATGGAAATAAAATGCATACCGATATTTTTGTTCCAATTAATAAAACTAATAAAGCTGAAGAAGGCGATAAGGTATTAGTAACTTTAGAAGATTGGCCAGAAAAAGCCGATTCTCCATACGGAAGAGTCTTAAAAGTTTTAGGAAAACCTGGCGAGCATAATACAGAAATTCACTCCATTCTTGCAGAGTATGGTTTACCTTACGAGTTTCCTCATGAAGTCGAAGCATATGCAAATACCTTAGATACATCAATTACAAAAGAAGAAATCGCAAAACGTCGTGACATGCGTAAAGATTTAACCTTTACAATAGATCCTAAAGATGCGAAAGACTTTGATGATGCTTTATCCTTTACAGTTTTAGACGATGGTTTGTTTGAAATAGGTATTCACATTGCAGATGTGTCGCATTATTTACAAGAAGGTACGGTTTTAGATGATGAGGCTTACGAACGCGCCACATCGGTATATCTGGTTGATCGTGTGGTACCAATGCTTCCTGAAATATTATCAAATGGAGCTTGTTCACTTAGACCACATGAAGAGAAGTATACGTTTTCTGCAGTGTTTAAAATGAATGATAAAGCCGAAATTAAAGACCAATGGTTTGGTAGAACAGTTACGTATTCTGATGCACGTTTTGCTTATGAAGAAGCAGAATCAATTATAGAAACGAAATCAAATACAATACCTAAAGACGTGTCTTTAACAGGTAAGACGTATCAAGCAGATCAAGCTATTGCTGATGCTGTTTTAAAACTAGATGAATTAGCTAAAATCATGCGTCGAAAGCGTATGAGTACAGGAGCTATTTCGTTTGATAAAGTTGAGGTTAAATTCAATTTAGATGAGGATGCAAATCCAGTTGGTGTGTATTTTAAAACGAGTAAAGATGCTAATAAACTCATTGAAGAGTTTATGTTACTAGCTAATAAAAAAGTGGCCGAATTTATCGGAAAACAAAAGAAAACATTTGTGTATCGTGTACATGATGAACCAGACGATAGTAAATTAGCAGCATTGCAAAATGTTGTAGGTCGTTTTGGTTATAAACTCAATTTTAAAGACCGAAAAAGCATCTCTAATAGTTTAAATAATTTATTGAAAGATGTAAATGGTAAAAAAGAGCAAAACCTTGTAGATACTTTAACTATTAGATCTATGAGTAAAGCAGAGTACACTACACATAACATTGGCCACTATGGATTAGCGTTTGATTATTATAGTCACTTTACGTCACCAATTCGTCGTTATCCAGATGTTATGGCACATCGCTTATTACAACATTATTTAGATGGTGGAAAATCGGTTAGTGAAGACATTTATGAAGATAAGTGTAACCACTCGAGTACTATGGAAAATCTAGCAACTAAGGCTGAAAGAGATTCTATCAAATACATGCAAATCCGTTTTATGGAAGATCATAAGGATGAAGAATTTGTAGGTGTTATTTCTGGAGTGACAGATTGGGGAATTTATGTAGAAATTATTTCTAATAAGTGTGAAGGTATGGTAAGTACGCGAGATATGACTGATGATCATTACGAATTTGATGAAGATCACTATGCACTTATAGGTAAAAATTCAAAAACCATGTATCAGCTTGGTGATGAGGTTGTAGTAAAAGTTAAGAACACAGATCTTGTTAAAAAACACTTAGATTTTACGCTTATCGGCAAACCTGGTGAAAACTCGTAAATACTTATATGTAATTATCTCATAATTTTGTGTTGTAACATTTCAGAAAAAACAACTACCAATTAAAAAAGATATAATTATGATTCTAACCACAACAAATTCTATTGAAGGTTTTAAAATTGTTGAATATAAAGGCATTGTAACAGGAACATCTTCTGAATTAAAAACAAAGTTTTCTTTTAAAACTGAAAAGAACATGACAATTATAGAAGATCTTATGAATGAAGCTAAGGAACAAGCATTTCAAAAAATGCAAACCAATGCTCAACATTTAAATGCTAATGCTGTCGTTGGAATTAGTGTTGATATCGAAACTGTTGGTGGTTCTTATTTCTTTGTTTCTGTAACCGGAACGGCTGTACATGTAGCTTAAAAATGGGTTTAGATACTGTAGAATTAATCATGACGGTTGAAGATCTTTTTGAGATTCAAATACCAGATAATCATGCCGAAAATATTGCTACTGTGCAGCAACTAGCAGATTACGTTTTTGAAAAAATAAAGACGAAACCCACTTATGAAAACATGCCTAAAAAAGAATTTGAAGAACAGATTCTTAGACTAGTAGAAAATCTTACTGGAATTCCATACGAGGAGATAGATATGAGCGCGTCTTTTACTAATGATCTTGGTATGGATTAAATTTGTTATAAGTGTAACAATTATTCGACTATATCATCTGTTATATAGATATCAAACGTAAATACTATTAAAACACAACAATATGAAAACCTTTTTAACCCTCGCATTAATATTAGTTACTTCTATAACAACAGCTCAAAACCCAAAAGAAAAGGGCGTTGGAGATTTTAATGAAGTTAAAGTTTATGACTTAATTGCTGTTAATCTAGTGAAATCAAACGAAGCTAAAGTAGAAATAACAGGAGATGATATTGATGACGTTGTGGTTATTAATAAAGATGGGAAATTAAAAATTAGAATGAAAACTGATAAGAGTTTTAATGGCGATCGTACGTTTGTAACTGTACATTATAAAACCTTAGACGTTATTGATGGAAATGAAGGTGCATTTATCACATCTAACGAACTTATAGAACAAAATCAAATAGAACTAAGGGCACAGGAAGGAGCGCACTTAAAAGTAGGCTTAGACGTTGATCAAGTAGATATAAAAGCCGTTTCTGGTGGTATTGTAGAAACAAGAGGTAAAGCTATTTCTCAGGATATTACACTTAACACTGGTGGCGTTTATGAAGGTAAAGCCTTCGAAACTAAAAACACATCTGTAAATATAAAAGCAGCTGGAGAGGCCGATATTAATGCGTCTAAAACAGTAGATGCACGCGTTATTGCAGGTGGTGATATTTATATTTATGGAAACCCAGAAAGCATTAAAGAAAAAACAACTTTAGGCGGTCGAATTAAACGTATGAACTAATCTGTTTGCTAAACGCATTGAGTACGCGTCTTTTTTATTAGTTTTGTAGGAAAGCTATTTCCTATATGTTTGATGATATTTTAGCAGCTATTCCCTTCGGAATTATCCTAGCATTTACTATTGGACCAGTATTTTTTGTACTGCTGGAAACTAGTGCTACAAAAGGATTTAGAAGCGCTTTAATATTTGATTTAGGTGTTATTTTAGCCGATATCGTCTTTATTTTATTAGCGTTTTATAGTACCAATAACCTTATTGATAAAATTAAAGATGACCCCAACTTCCTTATTTTTGGAGGGATACTTCTTGCGGTCTATGGTTTTATTTCTTTTATAAAGACGTCTAAATCTTTTAGATCTATTGTGAAAGAATATCATCGTGTTGAAATTCAAAAGAATGCCTACGGAAAACTATTTATAAAAGGGTTCTTGCTTAACTTTATTAATATTGGAGTATTACTCGGTTGGCTTGGTTTTATTGTTATAGGAAGTACTATTACTGAATCTGAAAATGGCGTGCTTATTTTTATTATCACAATGCTGACGGTTTATTTTTTAACAGATTTAGTGAAAATTGCTTTGGCAAAACGATTAAAAAATAAATTAACACCACGACTCATTTTCAAAACTAAAAAAATCGTTGCTTTAGTGATTTTAGGTTTTGGAATTCTATTATTAACCCAAGGTTTGTTTCCAGAACTTTATGAAAAAAGTAAAGAACAAATTGAGCGTGTTAATCCTATTGGTAATTAATTCTAATTACAGTGCAAAACTCGACTAAAAAAACGCTTACATTTCCAATTAGAATAGCATTAATACTTCTAGTTTGCGCCATATTATTTAAGGTCCAACACTGGCCTTATGCTAGTCAATTGTTATTAATGAGCACTATTCCATTAGCGCTATTATATAGTCTACGGTTTTTAAACAAAAAAGAAAAAAAACGTATTGATATTGTAAAACTTGGGTTGGTTCTTGTATGGACCATAAATATCGTATTAAAAACGTACCACATTAACTTTATAGCTTATGGCTTTGAATTGGTCTTATTTGTTCTTTTTGTCTGGTGGTTTATTGAAGACGGACTACGCTACTTTTCAAAACGAAAATTTATAAATAATGGCTTTATAAAGTTCTTTTATTATGGGCTTTGTATTCTGACCATAACATTAATTTTATGGGGCACACTCTTTAAAATTCAACATTGGCCTTATGGTTCATTAATTTTGACATTTGGGTTTTTATTTTTAGTTATGATGCTCATAGTTGATTATGTTGTAATTAAAAGATCTTAACACCTCATAATGTTATGAATAACGAAGATATTTTATTAAAAGAACGTCTAAGGTTTTGCAAAAACTGTGTTCATAGAAAAAACAATTTGCAAACAGGTATTCTTTGTGGACTTACAGACCAAAAACCAGATTTCGATAGGTTTTGCAAAGATTACGTTGAAAACACAGCTGTTATAGAAAAAGAACGCGCCAGAGACCCAATGAAGCTCAATAGAAGTTCTACGTGGATTACAGCTTCTGTTGTAATTTCTATTGTATTGTTAGGGTTAAAAGTAGCACGATCGGTTGCACGATACAATAAAAATAACAATCCGCCAGAGCAATCACAATACGATAAATATTTTCAGGAACAACAAGAAAAAGCCTATCAAAGGCGACACCATGTTAATACTATTAATTATTTAAGTGATAGAAATAGACAGGCACATTTCAGTAAGAAACTAATTGAAGATACTGTAGTTGTTTTAAATAAAAAGATGACACTTAAATTACCAGATGGCTTTTATTTATCTATCGCAGATGATGATACACAGTTACCTGTTAGAGCAACCTCTAGAGGGTATTATTTTATTTATAACAAAGTGGATAAAAATGTAGACGAATCCCTTTTCCAGCAATGGAAGACGTTTAGAAATCGCTTAATTAGGCAATATCCTTCTAGTGAATTAAGCGTTAGTAATATTGACTCTTTAACCACTTCTGAACAGATTGATAGAGTGCATTTTGAAATTAAAAATAAGGTGGACAACATTATCGGTGTAGCAAGAATTATAGACCATAATAACGAACGCTATTTTTTTCAATTGATCTCAGACTCTAAAGGTGCAAGCTATTCTCAACTCTATAGGTTTTTAAACTACTATGTTAAGATTAAGAAGTAATCTGGCTGCATAAAACAAAAAAACCTTCAGTAATTACTGAAGGTTTTAGAGGCATCTAGCGGATTCGAACCGCTGTACAAGGTTTTGCAGACCTCTGCCTAGCCACTCGGCCAAGATGCCTTGTTCGTTGTTACTCACAAACGAGGAAGGCAAATGTATAAAAAATTACCATTTTACACTATAAACCCTTAGTTTTTTCGTCTTTTGGTCATTTTTATCGTTACGCTTTCTACATCACCACCAATAGGAGGGTTAAGTTTACTTACGCTTACAGTAGCTTTTTTAACTAATATATCCTCGTTAAAAATACGATCTAATATACGCTTTGCAACGGTTTCTAAAAGTTTAGATGCCCGCTCCATTTCCTCTTTAACAATCTTGTTTAAAAGCACGTAATCAACAGTATCACTCAATTTATCGGTTGTTGCTGAGGTTTGTAAATCGGCTTTTACTTCTAAATCAACGCGATAATCACTACCTATTTTAGTTTCTTCTTTTAAACAACCATGATGCGCAAATACACGAATATTCTCAACTTTTATGATTCCCATATACTAGTTTTATAAAAGCAAAGTTATTTAAAAAAAGAATGTAATTTTATCAAAAACAATTTCATGCAAATTGAATTTTCTTTTTCATCAGTTGTAGATATTCTTTCCATAGCTACAGCATTTATGTTAGGCTTATTATTTTTAACGATAAAATCTAAGAACAAAAGAGCAAATATATTTTTATGTTTATTTCTGTGGAGTTTAACTATAGAGGTTTATAATGCATTTTCTCACAATTTCACCGAAACAATTACCCCTGTATTAGAAACGACTTTATTTACAATTCTTTTTTTAATGTTGTACGTAAACCTTACAATAAATAATACTTTTAAAAAGTGGTTTTTAGTGTTATTTATTCCTGGAATGCTATTAAATATTGTTTTCTTTTTTAACAATGAAATGGACGATTTTAGACCTCTAGAGTATCTATTTAATATAGGCTTGTTACTTTACATTTTAAAAATTTTAAAACAACATAAAAACCATGTCACTAACTATTATTCAGATTTAGAACATAAAACACTGTCTTGGATTAAGGCTATAGTTTTTGTTTTTTTAGGATTTCATGCGTTTTGGATTACAGAAGATATAATTGCGTTTCAGAATGAAGATATTGCGACGCATTTTGTACTACTATCTTCTATTCTAACGCTTTTTATGATATACTGGATTGGCTATAATGGCTTTTCGCAATCTGAAATTTTTAAAAACAAATTATTCACAACTACAGAAGAGATAATACAAGTTAAAAATGAAATAGCGTCGCCTTCCGATGAAACAAACCAGAAGTTTGAAAAACTTAAAGAGAAAATCATTTCAGGTAAACTATTTACAAATACAGAATTGAATTTACGTAGCTTATCCGAATCTTTAGGCGTTAAGGAAAAAGAGCTTTCAAGCCTCATCAATACACACGCTAAGACTAACTTTTATCAGTTCATAAACCATTTTCGGGTTGATGAATTTAAACGACTATTACAATCTCCCAAAGCGAAACAATTGTCAATTCTTGGTTTAGCTCAAGAAGCTGGTTTTAAGTCGAAATCAACATTTTATACCGCTTTTAAGTCTATAGAAGGAATGACACCAAAAGCTTTTGAGTTGTCTTTAAAAATGTCCGAATAGACGCCATTCGGACTTGCTGCTGCGCATAATGATTAACATTGGTCGTTAGTTTGTTACTCATTTAAAAGTAATCCTTAAATCAAAACAATTATGAAGCAATTATTTTCAATAACAGCAGTGTTAATGTTAACAACAATCTTGAGTTGTACATCTTGTTCTAGCGATGATAGTACAACAACTACAACAACAGAAACTATTAATTCAGGAAACGATCCTAACTTTAGCATTGTGGCTAATAATGATGGTATTTTGAGTTCCGCAAATAGAAAAGTGGTGGTTTTCGGTATAGATATTTATGCCGTTTCAGATGTATCAGATGCCAATTTGTTGCATGCTGCAAATGTGATGGCACAATATTTAGATAACGATGAAGATGGCATACCAGATAACCAAGCTGTGGTAGACCAAATGACAGCTAATCAAGCATTTTTATTCATGTGGGCATCAGAGAATGATTTAGATAACATCGACTTTCCAAATGGAAGAGAAGGACAAGATTTAGGTAACGAAGAAACAAACCCCACATATGTATCTAGTGGGCTAACAGGACGCTTTGATGCGGCTTTAGAAGAAGTTTGGCATATTATTACGCATGCAGGCTACTCTCAGGTATATCCTAATGTGTTTGGAGAACAAGCAGGTTCTCAACTTTCAAATGCTATGGACATCGCTAGAGGCGGACAATTTACAAGCATTCCTAATCCTTATCCGGCTGGAGCTTGGTATACCTATGATGACTCCACGTGTGATTACAATTGTATGAATACAGAATATTTCTACTGGGCAATGACATCTATTTTAGGTGCACAGGCTACAGATACTCGTTTAGCTGAAATTCAACAAGAATGGGATTTAAACACACAGGCTTTAGTACAGAATACAGATACTGAGGTATATGGATTACTTACTGATGCGCAGTATAATTTGCCAACTGTGTTACCAGATGGAACCTATAGACAATAATGCAAAAGGGAACTCAGGAAACAGTTTAGAGTACATTAGTAATATTTTAAAGCATGTGGGAAACTTCAATTTAGTGATACAACCATTAATTTGTATTGTTTTTTTGTAGGGTTTTAAAACCTCCACTTGTTATATTAATAAGAACTTTTTTAAAATAGATCGTAATTCACCACTGAAGAAGACATTGGAATTATGATTTAGGAAAGTTTTATGTGAAAAGCATATACTTCAGTAATCACCTTAAGGGTGTTACAGATGTATATGCTTTTTTGGTTTAAAATCATATTAATTTTAAAATTTAGATAAATGAACAAAATGAAGATTCTAAGAGTGATTACAATTTTATTTACAACAGTTTTAGTTAGTTGTAGTAGTGATGATGATGGCAATACAAACCAAATCGAACAAAGACAATTCGGTATTTTTAAAGTTTTAGATAATGATACAACCATAGAAATGGATGGCACTATTGGGAGTTCGTCTTTAGACGATTTCAATAATTTAGAAGCTGAATTTCCTAATGTTGATAGAATACAAATTAAAAATTGTGACGGTTCATCCGATGACACAATTAATTTGCAATTATCTTTAAAAGTACATCAAAAAGGAATGAATATTCGTTTAATGGACAATGGTCTAATAGCTTCAGGTGGTGTAGATTTTTTCTTGGCTGGTATTCAGCGTACAAAAGGTGTAAACACCATGATTGGTGTACATTCATGGTCTGATGGTAGTGGTACAGAGGCCACAGATTTTCCTGTGGGTCACGCCAATCATTTACCATATATTAATTATTATATGAATATCGGGTTTAGTCAACAATGGGCAGAAAGTTTTTATTATTTTACGATTAATGCTGCGCCAGCAGATTCTATTCATTGGATGACCGAGTTAGAAATAACGGAATATGATATACTAACGCAGTAACCAAAAAGCTAAAAAAATGATAATACAAAAAAGTTAATTTTTAACTGGCGGAAAATACGCAACAGAAAACCGCTTCCTCACGTATTAAAATAAATGAAACTTTCTTTTTCAAACCCTTTCAATCTCATGATTTGGAACGGGTTTTTTATATACATATCTCACTTAATTTCTATAACTTTGCCTATTATTTTAAAAGCATGTCTGAAGAAACAAAATCGCTCAATTTTATAGAGCACATCATTGAAGAAGATATACAAAACGGATTGTCAAAAGATAAACTTCGCTTTCGCTTTCCACCAGAGCCTAATGGATATCTTCATATTGGTCACACTAAAGCTATTGGAATTAGTTTTGGTTTAGGTGAAAAATATAAAGCCCCAGTTAACCTTCGTTTCGACGATACAAATCCAGCAAAAGAAGAACAGGAATATGTGGACGCTATCAAGAGAGACATTGCTTGGTTAGGCTACGAATGGGCTAACGAATTGTATTCTTCAGATTATTTTCAAACACTTTATGAATGGGCTGTTCAACTCATTAAAGATGGGAAAGCCTATGTAGATTCTCAAACCAGCGAAGCTATGGCAGAACAAAAAGGAACTCCAACCCAACCAGGTGTTGATGGGCCTTATCGCAATAGAAGTGTTGAAGATAATCTCGATTTATTTGAGCGAATGAAAAACGGCGAGTTCGAAGAAGGCGAACACATTCTCCGAGCTAAGATAGATATGCAACACCCAAACATGTTGATGCGCGACCCATTGATGTATCGTATTTTAAAAAAACACCATCACAGAACAGGAAATGATTGGTGTATTTATCCTATGTACGATTGGACTCATGGAGAAAGCGATTATATCGAACAAATATCACACTCTTTATGTTCGCTTGAATTTAAGCCGCATAGAGAACTGTATAACTGGTTTAAGGAACACGTATATGGTTATGCGTCAAAAGAACTTCCGATGCTTCCTAAACAACGAGAGTTTGCGCGATTAAACTTAAGTTTTACCATTATGAGTAAACGTAAATTACTTAAGTTGGTAGAGCAAGGCATTGTCTCAGGTTGGGATGACCCAAGAATGCCTACAATTTCTGGATTAAGACGTCGCGGATACACACCAAACGCTATTAGACATTTCATTGAACGTGTTGGTGTGGCTAAACGAGAAAACGTTATCGACGTATCATTATTAGAGTTCTGCATTCGTGAGGACTTAAATAAGTCGGCGCCTCGAGTTATGGCTGTTTTAGACCCTATAAAACTTATTGTTACAAACTACCCTGAAGGAAAAGAAGAATGGCTAGAAGCTGAAAATAACCCAGGAGACGAAACCGCTGGGTCGCGACAAGTGCCTTTTACAAGAGAACTTTATATTGAACGTGCCGATTTTAAAGAAGAGGCAAGCAATAAGTTCTTTAGACTTAAATTGGGGAGTGAGGTTCGTCTAAAAAACGCTTACATAATCAAAGGAGAACATGTCGTAAAAGATGCTAATGGCAACATCACCGAAATACACTGTACCTATTCAACAGATACCGAAAAGAAGGTTAAAGGCACACTACATTGGGTCTCTATAAAACACGCTATAAAAGCTGAGGTTAGAGAGTATGATCGTTTATTTATGGATGAAGCTCCAGACAGTCATCAAGACAGAGATTTTATGGAGTTTATCAATCCTAATTCTTTAAAAACTATAGAAGCCTTTGTAGAGCCAAGTTTGGCAGATGTGTCTATTGGCGATCGTTTTCAATTCCAACGTCTTGGTTATTTTAATGTTGATGATGATAGTACACCAGAACATTTAGTGTTTAATAAAACGGTAGGATTAAGAGACTCTTGGGCAAAACAAAAACCAAAGCCTCAACAAAACCAAAACCATAATAAACCACAACAGCAAAAGCAACGTCCTGCAATTGAAGTGATTAAACAGCTAGGAAAAAAGTACACCAATCTTCCTGAAGCGAAGCAAGAAAAGTCGAAAGCTGAAATTTTAAAACTTGCTGAAGAAGTAAGTTATGATGACCTACAACCTTTATTCAATACTGCTACTAAAAAAGTAGGAACGCGTATTGCAACCATGATTGCCTTGGGCGTATTACTTAAAAATGGCCTGCAGCGTAATGATGATATCAACAGCTTTATTGCAAAAGCTCTAGAGGATAAAAATGAACTTTTAGTTAATGAAGCTAGCGCTTTATAAATACTAAGACCGATAGTTTTAACAGCCTCAAAGGATTTCTCTTTGAGGTTTTTTTGTACATTTAAACGTACTAACTAAAAAATTTAAAGATTATGGATACATTACCTATTACCCCTTTAGCAATACCTGTTGCTGCTGTTGCAGCTTTAGTTATTGGAGCTATTTGGTACAACCCTAAAGTTTTTGGAACAGCATGGATGCGTGCAGCAGAAATGACTGAAGAGAAAATGAAAGGTGCTAATATGGCCATTATTTTTGGCTTATCATTGGTTTTTGCAGCGCTGTTAGCAGTCTTACTCATGCAATTTACCAACCACCAATGGGGAGCCTTAGGCATGGTTGGTGGAGAACCAGAAAACGCAAAAGCGTCTTATGAGACGTTTATGGGAGATTACGGAAATGCTTTTAGAACATTCAAACATGGCGCGCTTCATGGGACTATTTTTGGAGTTTTTGGTGCCTTACCAATTATTGGAACGATCGCATTATTTGAACGCAAAAGCGCAAAGTATATTTTTATTAATGCAGGATACTGGATTGTAACACTAGCTGTAATGGGAGCAATACTTTGTGGATGGAATTAAAATTTTTATAAAGAATTAACACTTTTAAAGGCTGAGAATTGTAATTTTCAGCCTTTCTTTTTCGCATTGATAGACTTTAAATTATACCATTCGGTTGCCGACCTACCTGAGACTTGGGATAAACTTCCTGTTGAAGACGTTTTCTTAAAAACACCTTTTTTAAAGGCTTTAGAGGGTTCTAGTCCAACAAATATTTCAACCTACTTTCTTGGTGTTTTTTCTTCGGAAAGATTAGTTGGTATTACCACGATACAGCGTGTTGAAATGTATTTGGATGACGTGTTTAGAAAAACGTCCAATCAGTTTTTTAAACGCTGCGGAAAGGTGCTTATTTCAAAAATTGTAAAAGGTAATGCACTCATTATAGGGAACCTTATGCATACAGGTCAACATGGCATGTACTTTAATGCCGAAGCTATAACACAAGATGAGTTTTTAAACACCATTTCAGAAGGTATCGATGCCCTAACAAAAACAATTAGGCAAACATTTGATAAGAAGATAAGAATCATTGGTTTCAAAGATTTTTTTGAGGATGACCCGATTCATAAAAGCGAGTTATTTTTCAGAAGGCAAAAACTATATAAAGCTCAG
Organism: uncultured Psychroserpens sp.; assembly: GCF_947492715.1. Taxonomy (GTDB): domain Bacteria; phylum Bacteroidota; class Bacteroidia; order Flavobacteriales; family Flavobacteriaceae; genus Psychroserpens. Next base: position 1,105,658 of record NZ_CANLNS010000001.1, on the reverse strand, counting down.
GTGCAACCAAATATGATTTTTACGGTGAGACCAGACTGGAAATCACCTGAAGATTATATCAATTCTTTCAATAAAAAATACCGCAGACGCTATAAAACTGCGCGAAAGAAAAGTAAAGGCATTCAATGTAGGGAACTAGGCCTTGATGAGGTTAGGGTGGTTTCAAATGAGCTCTACCAGTTGTACCAAAATGTATCAGATAATGCTGGGGTTAATTCGTTTAAACTCCATAGCGACCATTTTTATAGTTTAAAATTTCAGCTTAAAGAACGTTTCAAATTGTTCGGTTATTTTATAGGGGATCAGCTCGTTGGGTTTTATACATTAATTTTAAATCACGATAAACTTGAAACCTATTTCTTAGGCTATAAGCAAGAGCTTCAGCATCAGCACCAAATGTATCTGAATATGCTCTTTGATATGGCTTTTTTTGGTATCCAGCATCAATATAAAGAGGTTGTTTTTGCTAGAACTGCAATGGAAATTAAGAGTTCAATAGGAGCAAAGCCATATCCAATGCATATATACTTAAAACACACCAATAACGTCATTGCAAACACTGTTTTGAAACTTGTAGTTAAGTATGCTAATCCGGTTAGAGAATGGGATGAGCGCCATCCCTTTTCATAAATTATAGACTATTGTGTTTGTATATGGTGGTTTTTTCGACTGAAGTACAAAACACAAGGTCATGAAAAAAGCATTCTATATTGTATTTGTTTTGCCATTTCTTACATTTTCGCAAGACATGAATAACGACAAACTCAACGACATTTATACTTCTGTTAGTGATTCAATTCAAGGTAATAAAGGAGCTTGGCAGTTTTTTGTCAAAGATGTTCAGTTGGTGTCATTTACGGATACCAACCACAATAGGATGCGTATTATTTCGCCAATAGCAGATGCAAATGTACTTGATGACGACTTGCTTAAAGCTGCTCTAGTAGCAAATTTTCATACGGCTTTAGATGTAAAGTATGCTGTTTCGGAAGGTATTTTATGGGCTGTTTTTATTCATCCACTGAAAGAATTATCAGATCACCAAGTAAAAGATGCTGTGAGTCAAGTGTATCATGCCAATGTGAATTTTGGGACAAGCTTCGCTAGTACAGCACTAACATTTCCTTGGAAAGGAAAAGAAACTAAAGAGCCAGAAAAGAAAAAGAAAAACTCCAAAAAGATTAAAATCTAATAAAAAACCCAGAAACAAGTGATGTTTCCAGGCCGTTTTAGAAATCAATATTGGTCTATTCTAATTTTTTCTTTTTAGCATTTTTCATGGCTTCACCAATTTGATTACTTGCCGTAAAGCTGGCTACCATATCGTTAAGCATTTGACTTCCTGCTTGAGGTGAATTAGGTAACAGTATTAAGTTACTATTTGTTTCTTGACCTATAGATTGTAATGTATCATAGTGCTGTGTTACTACAATTAACGCTGACGCCTCTTGGGAGTTGATACCAACTTTATTTAATACTTCAACAGATTCTTCTAAACCACGAGCAATTTCACGACGTTGGTCTGCAATACCTTGTCCTTGTAAGCGCTTACTTTCTGCTTCAGCTTTTGCTTTCTCTACAATTAGAATACGAGCAGCGTCACCTTCAAATTGCGCAGCCGTTTTTTCTCTGTCTGCGGCATTAATTCTGTTCATGGCTGCTTTTACCTGTGCATCTGGATCAATATCTGTTACTAAGGTTTTTATAATATCATAACCGTATTCCATCATGGCATCATTTAATTCAGACTTTACAGCGATTGCTACATCATCTTTACGAACAAAAACATCATCTAATTTCATTTTTGGCACTTCGGCACGTACAACATCAAATACATATGATGTGATTTGATCGTGTGGATAGTCCAACTTATAGAAGGCGTCATACACCTTGTCTTTGATTACTTTATATTGCACAGATACTTTTAGACGCACAAATACGTCATCTAAAGTTTTGGTTTCGATAATAACATCTAACTGTTGAATTTTTAAACTTAATTTTCCTGCAATGCGATCTACTAATGGGATTTTAAAACGTAACCCAGATTGACGAATCGCTTCAAACCGACCAAAACGTTCAATAATAGCTGCCGTTTGTTGCTTAACAACGAAAAATGCCGAAATAATTATGATTAAGGCTAAAAATATAAAAGGGATGTAATAAATATAATTTTCCATATAATTTTTTTTAATGGTTAGATAAAATAATGAGTTACTAATTTAAGTTATATTTGCTCAAATCACACATTATTCTCATGCAAAAAAAGCAGTTTATTTTATTAGTAGTCTTTTGTGTTAGTTTTGTTACAGTCTCTATGGCACAACATAAACGCTACGCTATTAAAAATGGTTTCGGAATTATTGGAGGATTAACCCAGTATGATATTAAAACAGATAACTTTAGCACAAAAAGCGGAAATGGTTTTATTGGTGGTATGGTTGCTACTGTTGATATTCCTCACAAATGGTATACAGTAAGTTATGGCTTACAGTTTTCTCAGAACTCATTTGAAATAACTGGTAGACCTTCGGCGGCAACAATAACCCAAGAACAAATAGAATATGAACTTAAAGTTGTGCAATTAGCGTTCATGTTTCACGCTAAACTTTTGAGTGATAATCTTACCATAGATTTAGGTCCGCAATTACAATACAATAGTGAACTAGATCTAAAAGACGACAACCAGAGTAACTTTGTAATTAATGGCTATGACAACCTATTAGCTCAAGATATTACACCAATTTCACAATTTAATGTAAATGGAGTAGTGGGCGCATCGGCAGGAATAGGAGGCTTTAAACTAAGAGCTGCCTATAGCTATGGATTCACAAATATCTTCAAAAAACTCAACGACCAAAATCTTAATGTAGGAGGTAATGCAAACCGTTTTGAAGGGAATCAAAGCATGTTATCTTTTGCTTTAATGATTACCTTTTAAGTTCTATAAAATTCTTAGGTTTAATTAAACTTATGCCGTAGCGATTAAATGATCTATACGTTTCACAGTTTCTGCTTTACCAATCATGTACATGATATCAAACACATCTGGACCCTGTAAAGCTCCAACAAGTGCTAGACGCAATGGCATCATTACTTTTCCAAAGCCAATCTCATTAGACGTTATCCATCCTTTAATTGTATTTTGAAGTTCTTCTACACTGAAATCATCAACACTATTAACCAAGTCCTTAACTTTGGTTAGAATATCGCCTGTACCCTCTTTTATAGCCTTTTTAGAGGCTTTTTCATCGTATGTTGAAGGCGCAACAAAGAAGAAATGACTTAAATTCCAAAAATCACTAACAAAAGTTGCACGCTCTTTAATTAAAGCAATGACCATTTCGATATATTGAGTATCAATACTTGATAATGCTTCTGTAGAATTTTGAAAAGCTACAGCTAAACTATAATTATCTTGAGCCTGCATGTAGTGATGATTAAACCACTTAATTTTATCAGGATCAAAACGAGCTCCCGCTTTATTAACGCGATCCAAGTCGAAAGCGCTAATAAGGTCGTCTAAGCTAAAAATTTCTTGTTCTGTACCTGGATTCCATCCTAAAAACGCCAAAAAATTAACCATAGCATCTGCAAAATAGCCATCTTCTCTATAGCCTTTTGAAATGTCGCCAGATTTAGGGTCTGTCCACTCTAAAGGAAATACAGGAAAGCCTAATTTATCGCCATCGCGCTTACTTAATTTTCCTTTACCAGTAGGTTTTAAAATTAATGGTAAATGTGCAAATTCTGGAGCATCCCAACCAAAAGCAGCGTAAAGCTGATAATGAAGTGCCAAAGAAGGTAACCATTCTTCGCCTCGAATCACATGAGAGATTTCCATTAAATGATCATCAACAATATTAGCTAAGTGATAGGTTGGCATACCATCACTTTTAAACAAGACTTTGTCATCTAAAACATTGGTGTCGATTTTAATAGCGCCTCTAATAATATCGTTGAGGTGTAATGTTTCGTCTTGAGGTGATTTAAATCGAATCACATAATCGTCACCAGCCTCTAACCTTGCTTTAACATCACTTTCAGAAAGGGCTAATGAGTTACTTAGTTTTAATCTATTATGCCAGTTATAGATAAAGGTTTTACCGTTGGCCTCATGATCTTTTCTGTGAGCATCTAATTCTTCAGATGTATCAAAAGCATAGTAGGCATGACCTTTAGCAATCAATTCATCTGCATATTGTTTGTATAAGTGCTTACGTTCGCTTTGTCTGTAAGGACCAAATTTTTCATTTTTCTCAACTCCTTCATCAAAAGGAATCCCACACCAATGTAAAGACTCTACTATATAATCTTCTGCACCTTCTACATAACGGTTTTGATCTGTATCTTCAATGCGAAGTACAAACGTACCATTATGTTTTTTCGCAAATAGGTAGTTAAATAGCGCTGTTCTAACGCCTCCAATATGTAATGGTCCTGTAGGACTAGGTGCAAATCGCACACGAACGGGTTTGGTCATTATCTTAAATTTAAGAGTGCAAAGATAGATTGATAAGATTAGAGAACAAAAAAAATAGAGTAGAGTCTAATTATTTCAAGAGAATCGAGTCGTTTTATGCGTTTGTTTATATTTGTTTAATGAAAAAACTGCTTCCATACATTTTATCAAGCATAGGGTATATTTTATTTTTTTTATCCGTTATATTTCTGTTGTTTTTTGTGGCCAAATACGTGACAGACAATTATTTAAACTTAAATAATTTGTATTATTTTATCATAACATTAGCTGCCGCAATACTTCTCATTTATAGCGCTAAAAAATTATTTTAATCAGTTTAAAATGCTGTATTGAAAAATCAAATTTTTAAGCAACCATTTCCTTAGGCACGCGCTTATTCATGATACGAAACCACAAAGGCGGAATCATAGACAACACCATAGATGTTGGATAACCATAAGGCATTTGAGGACTCTCATCATGGCAATCTAAAACTTGATATTTTTTTGAGGATTTAAAATGATGATCGCTATGTCTGGTGAGCTCGTATAAGACAATTCTACCAATCACATGATTGGAATTCCAAGAGTGCATTTCTTTAACGCGTTCGTAACGACCCGATTTTGTTTTGAGCCGCATCAGCCCATAGTGCTCTATATAATTAACGGTTTCTAATAATAAAAACCCTACAACGGCCGCACTAAATGCAAAAACAAGACCATTAACGCCAAAGACAAAGAAGACCAAAAGGAGGTAACTTATTTGAAACACAACATACCACAACATGTCATTTTTTACTGAAAAGAAGGCTTCATTATTGTTATGAAGTAACTTTTTTTGAATGCGCCATGAACTTACATACTGCCTAAACGTAGATGTAAACCAAAACGAATACACGGTCTGGTTGTATTTTGCAGTGGCAGGATCTTCTGGAGTTGCCGCGTGCAAATGATGACCAAAATTATGTTCGATATAAAAATGCATGTATTGAGAAGGAAGGAGCAAGGCCTTACCTATAAAGCGCTCTTTGGTGTTTTGTCTGTGGCCTAACTCATGAGCAACGTTAATCCCATTAACGCCTAGAACGATGCCTAGAGACAATATCATGCCTACCAATTCATAGGTTTCAATTGCTGAGGTAGAGACCTCGTATACACCAAAGATGACAAGCCCATAAACTATGGGAAGATTAAGGTATAACAGCCAATCGAAGATTTGTCGTTTCAATTTATGATCGGCTTCATCGTCGCTGAGGTTTTTAGTGTCAATCGGAAATATCAACTCTAACAACGGAATTATTGCAAATGCATAAATAGGAGTAAGATAGGTGAAATACCCTTTAAAATAAAGGCTTATAAAAGCCACTAAAGGAACCGAAAAAGCTGCGAGATATTTGAGGTCTTTCATCTAAATTTAGGTTTTACTTGGTCTTAATTTTAACACAACTCCTCGAAATTAACAGAATCTTACCAAATTTAGGCATTTACCGTTTAAAATAAAATTGTAGATTAGTGAGTTAATTATCAGTATGGCAAGTAATTTTAATCAAATACAGAGCAAATTAGAGCAATTTATAAGACGTTACTACACTAACGAATTATTGAAAGGCGCTATTTTATTTTTTGCAATCGGGCTCCTATACTTGATTGTTACTTTGCTAATTGAATATTTTTTATGGCTTAATCCAACGGCAAGAACCATTTTATTCTGGGTCTTTGTTAGTGTTGAACTAGCTTTATTTGCTAAGTTTATCGCATTTCCTTTGGCAAAATTATTTAAACTCCAAAAAGGGATTGATTACGAAGATGCCTCACAAATTATAGGAAATCATTTTCCTGAAGTGAATGATAAGCTGCTAAACGTTCTTCAGTTAAATCAAAATAATCAACAATCGGAATTATTAGAAGCTAGTATTGAACAGAAATCGGCAGAATTAAGCCCTATACCTTTCAAACTTGCTGTAAACTTTAAGAAAAACACAAAGTATTTGAAGTATGCTGCAATTCCTGTTGTGATTTTATTACTGTCTGTACTTACTGGAAAAATGGATTGGTTTAACGACAGCTATGAACGCGTTGTAAATTATAGTACAGCGTACGAACCACCAGCACCATTTCAGTTTTTTGTGGTTAATGAGAAATTAAAGGCAATAGAAAATAAAGACTTTAAGGTTGTTGTGAATACAGCAGGCGATATTATCCCTGAAAACGCGCAGATTCATTTTAATGGACAATCGTTTTTTATGCAGCAAAAGTCGCCAGGTCAATTTGAGTATGTTTTTGCGCAACCGAAAGAGGGGTTGACATTTAATTTATCTGCAAATGATGTGACATCAAAGCTGTATAATTTAGATATTATAAAAGTACCTACATTGGTGAATTTTGAAATGGTACTTGATTATCCAGCCTATACCAAAAAGCAAGATGAGGTATTAAAAAGCACTGGAAATTCTACAATCCCTGAAGGTACTAACGTGACCTGGAAGGTAAACACGAAATCTACTGATGATGTTGTTTTTTATTCGAAAGACACCCTCATGTTTGAGCCTATTTCCGAGGGAAAATTTGAGGCAAGCAAACGTATATTTAGCAACACCGATTATAGTATTAGTACTAGCAACGAACAGCTAAAAGATTATGAGAATCTGGCATTTTCAATTAATGTTATTAAGGATAGCTATCCAGAGATGAACGTAAAAATGGAAAAGGATTCCCTAGACAATCAAACCCTTTATTTTTTCGGTCAAGTGAGTGATGATTATGGCCTAAGCAAGCTTCAAATGGTATATTATCCAAGTGAAAATCCAGATGATAAGTCATTCGAAATTATGGATGTCTCTAAATCTAATTTCGATGAGTTTGTAAGTGCTTTCCCTAATCAGCTTAACCTAAAGGAAGGTGTGGATTATGAGTTGTACTTTCAGGTATTTGATAATGATGCATTACATCGTTTTAAAAGTTCTAAAAGCTCGGTATTTAGTTATAGAAAATTAACCAAAGACGAGGAAGAACAGAAACAACTTCAGGAGCAAAATGAAACGATAAAAGATATAAGCAAAACGTTCGACAAACTAAAAGAACAGGATAAGGAACTAAAAGAGTTATCAAAAACTCAAAAGGAAAAGAAAGAATTAAATTTTAACGATAAGAAGAAATTTGAGAATTTTTTGAAGCGTCAGAAGGAGCAAGAGCAACTTATGAAAAACTTCAATAAGAAATTAAAAGAGAATATTGAAGAATTCCAAAATGAAGACAAAGAAAAAGATCAGTTTAAAGAGGATTTACAGAAGCGTTTGGAAGAGAATGAACAACAACTCAAAAAAGATGAAAAACTATTAGAGGAGTTGGAGAAAATGAAGGATAAAATTAACAAGGAAGAATTTACTCAAAAACTCGAACAGTTAGCGAAACAAAACAAAAACAAAGAAAAAAGTTTAAAGCAATTACTAGAATTAACCAAGCGCTTTTATGTGGCTAAAAAAGCCGAGAAATTAATGAAGGCTCTTGAAGATCTTGCAGAGGAACAGGAGAAGTTATCTGAGGAATCGAAAGAGAACAACACTAAAGAGGAGCAAGAAAAGTTGAATGAAAAATTTGAAGACTTCCAGAAAGAAATGGAAGATCTGGAAAAAGAAAATCAGGAACTTCAAAAACCAATGGACTTACCTCAAGATAAGCCAACAGAAGAATCTATAAAGCAAGACCAAAAAGAAGCTACTGAGGCTTTAGAAGAGCAAAAACAAAAAGACGAACAGGAAGAATCTCAGGAGCCACAAGAACAAGGCGAAGAACAAGAGCAAAATGAGCCTCAGGAGCCGCAAGAAGAACAACCTTCACAGCAAAAAGCGAAGAAGAAGCAAAAACAAGCTGCTCAAAAAATGAAACAGATGAGCCAGAAAATGGCACAAGGTATGCAAATGGGAGGCGGAGAACAGATGCAAGAAGATATTGATGTTTTGCGACAAATTCTAGATAACTTGGTATTATTTTCCTTTGATCAGGAAAACCTAATGAACCAATTTAAGAGCATAGAGGTGAATCATAATGAGTATGGTAAATTCTTGAGGAAACAGTACAACCTAAGAGAACATTTTGAGCATGTTGATGATAGCCTATTTGCTTTATCATTGCGACAGCCAGCTATTTCAGAGCAGGTTAATGCCCAAATTACCAATGTGTTTTATAATATAGATAAATCCATGTCGCAATTATCTGAAAATCAGATATATCAAGGAATATCATCTCAACAGTATACCATTACATCAACTAATGAACTTGCTAGTTTTTTAAGTGATGTCTTAGATAATATGAACATGCAAATGAACCCTTCAATGGGTCAAGGGCAAGGTCAGGGCGAGCAGCTTCCAGATATTATTATGAGCCAGGAAGAGCTCAATAAGAAAATGGAAGAAGGCATGAAGAAAGGGGACAAAGGAAAGAAACCTAAAGAAGGGGAAAATGGAGAGCAAGGCGAAGGTCAAAACGAGCAAGATGGCGAAAACGGAAACCCTAAGGATGGTAAAAATGGTAAGGATGGAAAAGAAGGGAAGCAACAAGGTGATGGAGAAGGTCAAGGAGAAGGAGAAGGAGAGGGAAATAGCGAAGACATTAATGGAGAACTGTATGAGATTTACCAAAGACAACAGCAGTTACGACAGGCTCTTGAGAATAGATTAGGTAAAGAAGGAAAAAAAGGTTTAGGCGGAGAATTATTAAAGCAAATGGAAGAGATTGAACTGGATTTGATTAATAAAGGTTTTACCAATCAAACACTTCAAAAGATGATGGATTTGCAGCATCAGTTGTTAAAATTAGAGAATGCAACGTTTATGCAAGGTCAGGATAACAAGCGTAAATCTGAAACAAATAACAAGACCTATGACAATACAACGCCAAATCAAATACCTAAAGCCAAGGAATATTTTAATACTACTGAAATTTTAAATCGTCAAGCATTACCTTTGCAGCAGATTTATAAAAAGAAAGTTCAAGAGTATTTTAAAAAGGCAAATGATTAGTTTTAACTACGAAACAGATTTTCAGCTAGAGACGGAAGGGAATGTTTCAGAATGGATTTCAAACACTATTTTTAACGAAGATTGCAAGGAGGGCGAGATCAATTATATCTTCTGTGATGATGATTACTTGCATCGGCTAAATGTTCAATACCTTGATCATGATACCTTAACAGACATTATTAGTTTCGACTATTCCGTCGGAAAAGAGCTACATGGAGATATTTATATTTCTATAGAAAGAGTTAAAGATAATGCCAAAGATTTTGGTGTTAGTTTTTCCGAGGAACTCGCTCGAGTTATGATTCATGGTGTGTTGCATTATTGTGGATACAAAGACAAAACTGATGATGATGCCCAAGAGATGAGATCTAAAGAAAATTACTACTTAGGTACGCGTGGTTAATATATTAGTATTTAGACGTATATTTGCAAACTGAAATTTTTGAACCCTTAATGTTCCACGTGGAACAATACGATAAATTATGTTTAACGAAGTATATGATGTCATAGTTGTTGGTGGCGGTCACGCTGGAAGTGAAGCCGCTGCTGCTGCTGCCAATATGGGTAGTAAAACCTTACTCATTACCATGAATTTGCAAAACATTGCTCAAATGTCATGCAATCCTGCTATGGGAGGTATTGCTAAGGGTCAAATTGTTAGGGAAATTGATGCGCTTGGTGGTTATAGCGGCATCGTTAGTGATACGTCGGCCATTCAGTTTAAAATGCTTAACAAATCTAAAGGCCCTGCAATGTGGAGTCCTAGAGTGCAAAGTGATAGAATGCGCTTTGCTGAGGATTGGCGCCTATTATTGGAGCAAACACAAAATCTAGATTTTTATCAGGAAATGGTGTCTGGACTTATTGTTAAGAACAATAAGGTTGTTGGTGTTAAAACGTCATTAGGAATTGAAGTAAAAGCTAAGACTGTTGTCTTAACCAATGGCACTTTTTTGAATGGTTTAATTCATATAGGAGACAAGAACTTTGGTGGTGGTAGAGCAGGTGAACGTGCCGCAACAGGAATTACTGAACAACTTATTGATTTAGGTTTTGATTCTGGACGAATGAAAACAGGAACACCACCTAGAGTGGATGGTCGCTCCTTAGATTTTTCAAAAATGATTGAACAACCTGGCGACGAACGACCTGAGAAGTTTTCATATTTAGAGCGCATTAAGCCGTTGACCGAACAGAGATCTTGCCACATGACTTATACAAGTCCGGAAGTTCATGATTTACTCCGAGAAGGGTTTGAACGTTCTCCAATGTTTAATGGGAGAATTAAAAGTATCGGACCAAGATATTGTCCGTCTATTGAAGATAAGATAAATCGTTTTGCAGATAAAGATAGACACCAATTGTTTGTAGAACCTGAAGGCTGGAATACTGTTGAGGTTTATGTTAATGGGTTCTCTACCTCGTTACCTGAGGATGTGCAATACAAAGCATTAAAATCTGTGGTTGGTTTTGAAAACGTGAAGTTTTTTAGACCGGGTTATGCTATAGAATATGATTATTTTCCACCAACACAATTAAAGCACACCTTAGAAACAAAGCTGGTGGAAGGTTTGTTTTTTGCTGGTCAAATAAATGGAACAACGGGTTATGAGGAAGCAGCTTCTCAAGGACTAATGGCAGGTATAAATGCAGCGCTAAAAGTACAAGAAAGAGAAGAATTTATATTGAAGCGTAATGAAGCTTATATAGGTGTTTTGGTAGATGATTTAATTACAAAAGGAACGGAAGAACCATATCGAATGTTTACCTCAAGGGCGGAATATAGAACATTATTGAGACAAGATAATGCAGATTTTAGATTAACACCAAAAGGATTTGAGCTTGGTTTAGCGAGTGAGAAACGACTGCGACGAATGGAAGAGAAGCAAGCGCAATCGGATAATTTTGTTGAGTTTTTTAGGAAGACTAGTGTAAAACCGGAAGAAGCAAATCCCGTTCTAGAGTCTAAAAACTCCTCGTTAGTAAAACAATCTGATAAGATGTTTAAGTTGTTCTCTAGACCCAATATCACAACTGATGACATGCGGAAATTTGAGGCTGTAGAAAGCTATATAAACGAGCATGAATTGGATAGAGAAGTACTGGAGCAAACTGAAATACAAATAAAGTATTCTGGTTATATTGAAAAGGAAAAGAATAATGCCGATAAACTAAACAGGCTTGAGGACGTTAAAATTCCTTCTAATTTTGATTATACAAGATTGAAATCTATGAGCACTGAAGCTATTCAAAAGCTAACAAAAATTCAGCCTGTCACCATTTCTCAAGCGTCTAGAATTAGTGGTGTATCACCGGCAGATGTGTCGGTGTTGTTGGTATATTTGGGACGATAAAATTAATATATCGGTTTAATGTTTCACGTGGAACATTCGCCTAATGCAATTTTTTTAATCTACAATTTGTGACGAATAAAACTCAAAACAAAACATATTTAGAACTTAAGGATTACTCTGTTTCTGGAGAGCATTTTCAGTTATTATATAATAAAGAACTGGATATGTTAGAGACATTTCCACAGCCTTCAGAAGAAAAGTTAGGGTATTATTACCAGAGTGAAGATTATATTTCGCACACAGATGCGAAGCGAAATCTGTTTGAAAAAGCCTATCACTTTGTGAAGTCTTTAGCATTAAAACGAAAACTCAGATTGATTAATTCCTTTGATGTAGACAAAAAAACACTTTTAGATATTGGATGTGGAACAGGAGATTTTTTAAAAATAGCGAAAGAGAATCAATGGGAGGTTACCGGAATAGAACCAAATGAAGACGCGCGAACTATTGCTAATAAAAAAACGGAAGACCGTGTTTTTGATTTGGACCAGTTGTTAAAACTTAAACCTCATAGTTTTGATGTTATTACATTGTGGCATGTATTGGAACACCTTCCTAAGTTGGAAGATCACATTGCTATATTTGAATCACTTTTAAAACCTAATGGACGTTTAGTTATTGCTGTTCCAAATTTTAAAAGTTATGACGCCTTATATTATAAAAACTATTGGGCAGCGTTTGATGTTCCAAGACACTTATGGCACTTTTCTAAAACAGCCATTTCTAAATTGGTCATGCTTAAAAATATGAAGGTGATAAAAACCGTTCCAATGATTTTTGACGCCTTTTATGTTGCGCTACTTTCAGAGAAATATAAAAACGGATCAATGAATCCTGTCAAGGCATTTTGGATAGGGTTGCGCTCTAATATAAAAGCAAGACGCTCAAGAGAGTTCTCATCTTTGATTTATATTATAAAAAAGAGCTAAAACGTGTTTTTAGACGATTTAAAGGTGTTTAGATATTCTGGCTTTATAATTAGGTGTCTGGAAAATTTAAAGCGTATTAAAGTGTGTTTGACGGCCTAAGTTTTGATAGTTTTTAGAAATAGAAAGCCAAAAAACAATAAAAAAAACTTATTGCAGTGTTTTTGTTCAAAAAACACATCGACTTTCATACATTTGCAAAAAATTAAATCACAATCCAAAATGAAAAAAATAATAAGCGTCTTCGCTTTTGTACTTGTTTTAGTATCATGCCAAGAACAACAAAAAATTGCGTTTGTAGATAATGCAGAAGTTGTAAGTAAGTTTAATAAGAAGGTGAATTTCGAAAAGAAATTTCAAGCTAAAATTGAGAAGTTTAATAAAAAGGCGGATAGTTTCCAGCAGGCTATTCAAATTGAAGCACAATTGTTTCAAGCAAAATCGGCTTCAATGTCTAAAAAGAAGGCTGAAACAGAATACCAAGCCTTACTTCAGAAGAAACAGATGCAAGATTATCAATTGAGAGCAGAAGAGCAAAGTTTACAGGCAGAAGGTCAAAAAGAGATTGATACACTTGTTAAACAAGTAAAAGCATTTGTAAAAGACTACGGAAAAAACAATGGATATACTTATATTTTAGGAGCAAATGATGCAGGAAGTGTCATGTATGGTGCTGAAGGTAATGACATTACAGAAGTAATTATAGAAGCATTAAACGCAGAAAATAAAGATGAAGAATAAATTATAAAACACTAATTGTCAGTGCAATAGAAAAAAGAGAGGTGATATTCACCTCTCTTTTTATTAAAAAAGGATAACTAATTCATAACAATTTTTTTCCAACTCTAAATATGTGTTTCCTTTTTCATCCTAACCAAAAGACTAATTTGTCAATGCCATAAAAATGGCTTTATATATTGTTAGTAAACTTGAGACGAGTTTAAAAATTGATGGTTATTAATGTTAAACAGTTAAGAAATGAAACACCCTACTTTTTTTTTCATTTTTTTTCATTTTTATAGAAAGTCTAATGTTGATTACAATAATTTCGTTGGAGTTTGACTTAACTAACATCCTATATTTTAAGTATTTTTTCATAGTTTTAGGGCCAAATCCTTTTTCAAATACATGGCTACGATAAAGAACACCTCAATGTGTGATGAAAAAACCTACGAACTGTTTTTTAAAACACATTCTCAAGTCTTCAGAAATTACATTTATTATAAGTGTGGTGATATTCAACAAGCGGAAGATATTGTACAAGATACGTTTATAAAACTATGGAAAAATTGTGCTAAGGTAGCTCTAGAAAAAGCGAAGTCTTATATGTTTACCTTAGCTAATAATGCGTTTTTAAACCAGGTGGCACATAAAAAGGTTGTGCTGGAGTATCAAAAGACAATAGTTAATCAACAAACAAATGAAAGTCCGGAGTTCGTATTAGAGGAAAAAGAATTTCTTACTAAATTGAATATGGCCATTGCAGATCTACCAGAAAAACAACGCGTTGTATTTTTGTTGAGCAGAATTGATAAGAAGAAATATAGAGAGATTTCAGAGCTCTTAGGGATCTCGGTTAAGGCTGTAGAAAAGCGAATGAGCCAAGCATTAGAAACACTAAGAAAAAAAATAAGTCACATATAAAGTAGGGTAAAACAGGGTATAACGGTTTTACTAAAGTAATAAGAAATTAAAAATGAAGAACGATATTACAAATGGGGAGATTATTAGGAAGTGGCTTGATGGCGAGTTATCTCATGAGGAGATGGAAGCGCTTAAGTCATCTGATGCCTATGATGACTATAAAAAAATCATAGATGCGACTGATAATTTGAACGCACCAGACTATGATATTGAAAAGGAGTATTTCAAAATACAGAACTTAAAAAGCACAAAAAGATCATCTGTTAGACAATTAAAACAATGGATGTATGGAGCAGCGGCAGTTTTATTAGTGACGTTAGGGTATTTTTATTTTGCGAATGCAACAACAACTTATAAGACAGGATTTGGTGAACAGTTAGCCATTTCTTTGCCAGATAATTCTCATGTTAGACTTAATGCCAACTCCACTTTAGAACTTAAAAAGCGTACTTGGGAAGAAGACCGAACGATAGAGCTTACAGGAGAAGCATTTTTTGAAGTTGAAAAAGGAACTCCGTTTATCGTAAAAACAAATGAAGGTACTGTTGAGGTACTTGGAACTAAGTTTAATGTTTCTGTTCAGCCTGATTTTTTCGAAGTAAAATGTTCAGAAGGAAAAGTAAAAGCGACTAAATTTGGACAAGACGGTGAGATTTTAACACAGGGGATGGGCTTTAGAACCACTAACGGAGCAGTTCAAAAATGGAGTTTTAATAATGGACAACCATCTTGGATACAAGGAGAAAGCAGTTTTGTTGATTCGCCTTTAACTCAGGTGCTTATAGCGTTCCAAAACCAATATAATGTTACTTTTGTAACCAAAGATATTGACAAAAACCAACATTTTTCGGGTAGCTTTACACACGACGATATTAATACTGCGTTAAAAACTTTATTTGATGCTATGGAAATTTCATATACTTTTGAGGAAGAACAAAAGATTGTTCTTTTTAAAAGCGAATGAAATTTAGATTTTTAATAGTTATACTATTGCTTTCGTTTACGGCATTCTCCCAAGAATATATAGCTGTAAACTATAACAAAACGCCTTTAGAAGATGTATTAAAAGACATTGAGCTTAAGTATGCCGTAAAGTTTTCTTTTAAGACCAAACTTTTAGACAATCAATTTATTACTTTAAATGATAACGAGATTGATTTAGAGGGCATCTTACAAGCTATCACCACACAATCAAAACTTAGTTTTAAAAAAATCACTGATCGCTATTATACAGTTAGAGCTGGTAACAATAGCTTATCAGACGTACAAGAACTAGACGAAGTTTTCCTGTTAGAATACCCAACCATTGGAATAAATAAAAAAAGTGATGGGTCCATTTCGGTATCACCTGATAAGTTGGCGATATTACCTGGTTTAATTGAACCTGATGTTCTGCAAAGTCTTCAAATTTTACCAGGCTTGCAAAGCCCTGATGAAACAGCATCTGGACTATATATTAGAGGCGCAACGCCAGATCAAAACCTGGTGCTTTGGGATGGTATAAAAATGTACTATTCTGGTCACTTCTTTGGGATATTATCAGCATTTAACCCATATGTTACTAACGAGGTTAATCTCACAAAAAATGGAACAAGAGCTCGCTACGGTAACGCCTTATCTGGTGTTATTGATATTACTTCTACACCCGATATACCCAAAGAATTGAAAGTAGGCTTTGGTTCTAATTTTACACATGCAGACTTTTACGTAAAAACGCCAATAGCAGATAATATCGGACTTGTAATATCTGCGAGACGCTCGTTTACTGACGTTTTTGAAACCGTAACTTTTAGTAATTTTTCTGATCGTGTTTTTCAAGATATACGATCTTATATCGATGAAAATGAACTAAACTCAAGTGTTGATAATACCTTTTATTTTGCTGATTATACAGCCAAAATAATTAGCGAACTTTCTCCAAAAGACAAACTAACATTTAGCACGCTTTATACAAACAACAATTTGGATTACGAATTTAGGTTTGAAGATAACGTAGAAACGTCACAAGATAGGCTAGATATAAAAAACCGAGGAGCGAGCTTAACATGGAATAGACAATGGAATGACAACGTAACATTTAAAACAGAAGCATTCTTCTCTAATTTTAAATTAGACTACTCTGGAGAGAAAACATTTTTTGGCTTTTTTGAGGAAGGAGAAAAAAGAAACGAAATTAAAGAGCTCGGTGCTTCAATTGAAACGAATATTAAACTTAATGAATCACATAGCATAAACGGAGGATATCAATTTTCATCTAATGATGTGAGTTATTCTTTATACAGTTTTCAAGAGTTGTTTGATGAGGTACCTTTTGAAGAATCATTATCCTTAATTAATAATACGCATACGCTGTTTTCTGAATATCAATACAGTAACGACAAACATCAAGTTATAGCAGGCTTAAGAGCAACGCACTATTCTGTTGACGATGAGATGTTTTTGGAGCCTAGATTAGCGATGAAAACAAAACTCACCAACGACATTACTTTAAAAGCAGCCTTAGAAGCAAAGACACAAGCTATAAGTCAGGTTACAGAGTTTCAGTCTTCAAATTTAGGCTTTGGGTTAGAAAATCAAGTGTGGACTTTAGCTTCTGGTGATAGTATTCCTATTCAACGAAGTAAGCAATTTTCGGCAGGTTTTGAATTCCAGAAAAACAAATGGAATATAGATGTTGAAGCATATTATAGAAGTATAAAAGGAATTACAACAAATACAAGAGGTTTTAGAGATGTTTCCTTTTTTTATACTTCAGGAAGTACCGAGGCTTTTGGAGTGGATGTATTAGTTAACAAAAGGATTGGCAATTATAGGACTTGGATCGCCTATTCTTTTTTAAACAATGATATTACGATACAGGAATTAAATTTTGATACTCTGGAGTTTAATGAGGATATGACTTATCCTGGTAATTACGATATTACTCATAATTTTAGTTGGTCGCATGCCTATAATTGGAAAAACTTAGAAGTATCTCTTGGCTGGAGAATTAGGACAGGTAGACCCTATAGAGCTCTAGAATCGATAACATCAGACGAAAATTTTATATTTTTTAATTATGGAGATGTCAATGATGAACGCCTACCTACCTATCATAGACTAGATTTCTCATCTACCTATAAATTTAAGTTTTCTAAAGATGGTAGATGGAAAGGTAAAGTAGGAGTTTCGGTTATTAATCTCTATGATCGAAAAAATGTCCTGTATCGTCAGTTCTTTTTAGGAGATCCTTTAGATGACAGCGCTACTCCAGATTATGAAGTTGTTGAATCTGATTTTATTTCATTTGGATTAACACCAAACTTCGTGTTTAGAGTGGAGTTTTAGATTTATGCATTCGATTTCTTATGCAGCAATCGCGTTAACTTAATCGATAAATCTGTAAGAATGATTTTCGAATTCCCATTTCGTTCAATATGATAAATAGCATCTTGAAGTTCATTTGAAATATCCATAATATTATTACCATGAACAAAGGGAGCAAATTTCTCTAGCTTAAATCCTGTTTTTGGCTCCATAAAAACTAAATCACCTGCATTATAATTGAGAAGTAAGGCCTGTCTAAAAAAATCAAGACAAAAATTCAAAAATTGTTTTTGAGTCTCCCTACCTGTTTTTGCAATAGTCTCACTCCAAGAAATTAAATCGTGAATAGCACTTTTATTGCCTTTAGCCTTAAATGCAGACCGAATCCAATACACAAACCACTCTTCAAACTGTGTATCTTCACTATCGCTATAAACAACATCACAAGCCTTATTATAATTTCCATTGGCTTGATGAGCGATTTTAATAGCGTCAGGCTCAGGGATTTGGTAGTTTCTAATTAAAGCCTCTTTTATAACTTCTTCGGCTAAAGGAGGGAAATGTAATACTTGGCAGCGCGATCTAATAGTATTTATAATTTGCTCCTCATCTTCAGCAACTAAAATAAAGATGGTCTTATTTGGTGGCTCCTCAATGAGTTTTAGCAATTTATTTGCAGCCGATGTATTCATTTTTTCTGCCATCCAGATTAACATCACTTTGTAGCCTCCTTCGTAAGATTTTAACGCTAAGGCCTTCACGATATCTTGAGCCTCATCAACACCAATTTGGCCCTGCTTATTATCTATTCCAAGCAAGCGGTACCAATCAAAAAGATTTCCATAAGGCTGCCTATCTATAAGCTGTCTCCATTCTTCCATAAAATGACTAGAGACAGGATGACTTTTTATTTTATCATTGGTTGCTACAGGAAAAGCAAAATGTAAATCGGGATGTGATAAGTTTTTAAACTTTAGATTACAAGCATCATTACCTTCGGTGTTTTCTCCGTTTGTATTTTTACACAAGAGATACTGAGCATAAGCAATGGCCATTGCTAATGTTCCAGAACCTTCTGGACCAACAAACAATTGAGCGTGTGGAACACGTCCAAAATCTGCGCTTTTGGTCAAATGATTTTTAATATGTTCTTGCCCTAAAATTTCAGAAAATAACATGAAGCAAACCTACATATTTTTTTTAAATCTTTAAGACCTTAACCCATATCTATATTGCTTATCTTATACCTATTTAAAACAATTGTAAAAATAACGAGCTACTTCCTTATTGTTTTTAACACAATATTGTCAGCAATAAAAAATAAATCGACTTACTTTTATACATACAAAATGCTGCTTATAGATTAAAAAATGACTCAAAACGCTATTCTTTTTATTCCTGATATTTCAGGGTTTACCGAGTTTGTGCATAATACAGATATTTACCACAGTCGTCATATTATTTCTGAACTTCTAGAATTACTTATTGATCATAACAATATGGGTTTGGAATTAGCAGAAATTGAAGGTGACGCCCTATTTTTATATAAACTTGAAGACCAGGTTGATTTAAACAAAATTAGGGAACAGGTAAAAGACATGTATTTAGCTTTTCATAAGCATTTAAAACGCTATGAATTCCAACGCATATGTAATTGTGGTGCATGCTCTTCGGCATATAATCTGAGCCTAAAGTTTATAGTACATTATGGTGAAATTGAATTCATAACAATAAAGGACATTAAGAAACCATACGGAAGTAATGTTATTAAAGTTCATAGGTTGCTTAAAAACAAGGTTCCATTAGAAGAATATGCGATGTTTACTGAAACATTAATTCCAGAAACTCTTGATGCCTCTTTAAATATGTTAACCGAAACTTATGATTTTGGAAATATCAAGATCTCTTATGAACCTTTAGAGCATTTAAAATCACTGTTGCCAGTGATAAAACCAATTCCTGATGATGTTCCTAAACATAAACTTTTTGATAGTACTGAAACAATCCAAACTCCAATTCTGGAGCTCTACGAAGTCATTAGTAATTTCGATTATAGGTTGTTATGGGTAAAAGGGGTAGATCGGTTAGAATATGAAAAGAATAAGGTGAATAGGTCTGGGCTTAAACATCAATGTTTAATTAATAAAAAACATGTTGAACAGACCACAATTAAAAAGAAAGTAGCGTCTAATCAATTAGTTTATGGCGAAGCTACCAGAGAAATTCCATTTACAAAGCGGGTCCATGTTTATTATGTTTTAGAGGAGATAAAAAACGGATACACCAAGCTAAACATAGAAGTATTCGCCGATTTTAAACCTTTAGGGGTTCTTATGAGGCCAATTATGAAAAAAAACTTCCAAAAAATTATTTCAGAAAACATTAAAGAACTTATTTTGCTAATCGATTCTGGATTTACAACAGAACAGCCTAACAACTAAAAATAATTTAAGCTTGTGAAAACTTTAAACGATTTCAATTTTGACCATAAAAAAGCACTAATTCGAGTAGACTTCAATGTTCCTCTAAATGAAAATTTTGAAGTGACTGATGCTACGCGAGTTATGTCTGCAAAGCCTACCATAATTAAAGTTCTGGAAGATGGTGGCAGCTGTATTTTAATGTCTCATTTAGGACGACCAAAAGGAGTTCAAGATCAATTTTCTTTAAAACATATCGTGAGTAAAGTTGAAGATGTGCTAGGTGTATCTATCAAATTTGTTGAGAATTGTATCGGTCTTGAAGCAGAGGAAGCTGCGGCAAACCTCAAACCAGGAGAAATATTATTATTAGAAAACTTGCGTTTTCATGAAGAAGAGAAGCAAGGCGACATCGCATTTGCAGAAGCACTTTCAAAATTAGGTGACATTTATGTAAACGATGCTTTTGGAACTGCGCATAGAGCGCACGCCTCTACAACCATTATTGCGCAGTTTTTTCCTGAAACAAAATGCTTCGGACATTTACTAGCTCAAGAAATTGAAAGTATTGATAAAGTAATGAAAACTGGAGAAAAACCTGTTTTAGCTGTTCTAGGTGGCGCTAAAGTATCTTCAAAAATTACGATTATTGAAAACATATTAGACAAAGTTGACCATCTTATTATTGGAGGAGGAATGACTTTTACGTTTATAAAAGCTCAAGGGGGGACTATAGGAGATTCTATTTGTGAAGACGATAAAATGGATTTGGCTATGGATATTTTAAAACAAGCTAAAGAAAAAAATGTTCAAATTCACTTACCTGTGGACGTTGTAGCTGCTAATGCATTTAGTAACGATGCCGAGACGCAAATTACAGATGTTAACGCCATTCCTAAAGGATGGCAAGGTCTAGACTCTGGGCCAAAATCTAATGCCTTATTTCATAATATTGTGATGCAGTGTAAGACGATTTTATGGAATGGACCATTAGGCGTTTTTGAAATGGAGAGTTTTGCCAACGGAACTATTGCTCTTGGAGAGGCTATTGCAGAAGCCACCAAAAACGGAGCGTTTTCGCTTGTTGGAGGAGGAGATTCTGTGGCGGCAGTAAAACAGTTTGGCTTTGAAAACAAGGTGAGTTATGTAAGTACCGGAGGAGGAGCAATGTTGGAAAGTTTGGAAGGTAAGACGCTCCCAGGAATAGCTGCAATTTTAAAATAAACACCTGTTTATAAACACATTAACATTAAGAATAGTCTTACAAGTCTTGTTAAATTGTCTAATTAAACTTTCATTTTAACTAAAAAAATACGATTTTAGCTGACCTGTCGTTTAAGATAGATAAATAGTTAACCAATGAAATCTAAACTAATAACCCTAACGTTTGGTGTTCTGTTCTGCGGCTTTTTTGGCTTTGGTCAAGATTCAATTCCAAAGACTTTTAAAACACAAAGACTAACAGAATCAGACTTTATTGAAGGTGAAACCTATGTGGTTGATACCATTATTGATGGTAAAACGTATTTTAAGAAACACCTTGGGATTAAAGCAAAAATAGACTCAACAACATCTAGAAAGCTAGAAGATCATAAGCTAGCTGCTGAAATTGATGAGAAATGGTTAGAAGAATTATACAGCAACAATTTGTTTGATACAATTTACAAATCTGTTTCTGAGCTAAAATACGACCCAGTAAACTACCCTGAGCTTTCTACAGATACCTTAAAGGCTCGACTAAAGCGCCTTAATGCAAGAACTCCTTTTAATATTGAATACAATCCATCTTTGGAGAGTGTTATAAAATCGTATTTAAAGCATCGACGAAACTCCATGTCTCGTTTGATGTCTTTAAGTCATTATTATTTCCCTCTATTTGAAGAATCATTAGATAACCACGACATTCCGTTAGAAGTCAAATATTTGGCCATTGTAGAATCTGCCTTAAAACCAAGAGCTAGGTCTAGGGTTGGAGCAACAGGACTATGGCAATTTATGTTTGGAACTGGAAAGGAGTACGGACTTAATGTAAGCAGTTATGTAGACGAACGAAGCGACCCTATAAAATCAACAGAAGCGGCTAGCAAGTATTTGGCTAAACTCTACAAGATTTTTGGCGATTGGGATTTGGCCTTAGCAGCATATAATTCTGGACCAGGAAATGTGACTAAAGCCATTCGTCGTTCTGGAGGTTATGAAAACTATTGGAATATTAGACCTCACCTCCCTCGTGAAACAGCTGGGTATCTTCCTGCTTTTTTAGCAACCATGTATATATTTGAGTTTGCCGAAGAGCATGGCTTCAAGATAGAGAAACCAAACTATCACTATGTAGAAACAGATACTTTACATGTGAAAAAAATGATAACCTTAGATCAGGTTTCAGAATTGGTTGATGTACCCATAGAGCAACTACAGTTTTTAAACCCATCTTATAAACTCGATATCATTCCATACATAAAAGGAGAAAATTATACGCTGAGGTTACCACGCGAAGCCATTGGGAAATTTGTAACAAATGAAACTCAAATTTATGCATTTGTGGAGGAGGAACTGAATAAACGAGAAAAGCCACTTCCTCAGTTTTTTGACGCCAGTAGTAAAATAAGATATAGGGTTCGATCTGGAGATTATCTAGGAAAAATTGCCAGAAAATATGGAGTTAGAGTGAGCCAAATTAAGCGCTGGAATGGGTTGAGAAGTAATAACTTAAAAATAGGTCAACGCCTCACTATTTATCCTAGAAAACCGTCAACATCTTCTGGTTCTAAAGTAAGTAGTAATACACCTAAAAAGGTTATAAATACCGAAGGAAAATCTACGTATAGAGTTCAAAAAGGTGATTCACTTTGGAGCATTTCTCAAAAATTTCCTGGAGTTTCTGTTCAAAATATCAAAGAATGGAACGATATTAGCAGTAACAAACTAAAAATCGGAATGACGCTTGTTGTATCTAAGTAAGCGTAATAAATTTAGAAAAAATGATAAAAAAAGCATTAAGCCTACTGTTAGTCGTTGTTTTATTTAGTTCGTGTGATGATAAAAAAGCACAACGCTTTGTAGGTAAGTCATCAGGAAACATTAATAGCGTTGTCGTTGTGGCAGATAATCAATTATGGGAAGGCCGAGTTGGAGACGCTATTAGAGATGTATTAGCGGCACCAGTTGAAGGATTATCTTTAGAAGAACCTCAATTCACAATGAGTCAAATGCCTACACAAGTTTTCACAGGATTTGCTAAAAAGAACAGAACGATTCTAAAAATAGAAAAGGGAAAAGAGGCATCTACTAAGGTAGCTGCAGATGCTTATGCTACCCCTCAAACAATGGTGGTTGTATCTGGAATGACAAATGCAGAGATAATTAATGAAATCGAAACAAATGCAGCTAAAATTATTAATGCTTTTAAAAAGACAGAAATAACAGAAAGACAACGAAGAACATCTAAATCACTGTTTAATGATAGCAAGATTAAAGAACAGTTAGGCATATCTCTTAAGTTTCCATCCGCATATAGAATTGCTAAATCTGATGGTGACTTTTTCTGGATTAGAAGAGATATTAAAACTGGAAATGTTGATTTAATGGTATATGAGGTGCCCTTATCTGCTATAAGAAAAGGCGATAGTACTGTTTTAGATGTAATAAGATTACGCGATTCTGTGGGTAAAATTCATATAGAAGGATCTGTTGATGGGTCTCATATGGCCACAGAGCCACATTTCACACCCTACATAAAAGAGTCGATTGTAGATAATAAACCAGCATTTGAAACCAAAGGGCTTTGGGATTTGAAAAACGCTTTTATGTCTGGGCCATTTATAAATTATGCCGTAGAAGATAAAGTAAACGATAGATACATTATTGTTGAAGGCTATGTGTTTGCGCCTTCAGTAGAGAAGCGAGATTATGTCTTTGAACTCGAATCGATTATAAAATCATTAGTGATACAATAAAAAAAAAGCCAACATTTAATGTTGGCTTTTTTTTTATTGTAAAATTTCTATTCTTTTTTATCTGTAGCGGATGAATTTTCATCTTCCTTACTGGCATCTTTAAATTCTTTAATACCACTTCCTAGACCTCTCATAAGTTCAGGAATTTTCTTTCCTCCAAATAAAAGCAATATAACCACAACGATTAATATAATAGAACCGTATCCTGGCATTCCTAAAAAAATTGAACTTGATATCATAATATATTATTTTGAACTGCAAATTTAATAATTAAACTTCAAACTAAACGTTTAAATTTAAACTTTAAGAGTCCTCAGAATAACTTGGAGTAATTTTATTTAATTTTGTAGTCTTATGGCGAATAAAAACAAACAAAAAAAATTCTCAAAAAAACTGCTACATAAGTATCGACTCGTTGTCCTAAACGAAGACACTTTTGAAGAGCGCTTTGCTATAAAATTAACACGACTTAATGTGTTTGTTATTTTGTCTTTAGGCACCATTTTATTAATTGCTGGTACTATATTTTTAATAGCTTTTACATCGCTAAAAGAATATATCCCTGGTTACTCATCTACAGAGTTAAAAAAGAAAGCCACCGTTTTAAATTATAAAACAGATTCTTTACAACAGGTAATTAATCTCAATGAACAATATTATGCATCCATAAAAAAAGTGCTTACTGGAGATGTTAGTACGGTCGAATTTAACAGGGACTCTATCGTTGATGCCTCGACTATAGATCCTAGCGATTTAGATTTAGCACCAACAAAAGAGGATTCATTGCTAAGAGAATTAGTAGATAAAGAAGATAAATACAATGTGTTTGAAACCACAACCTCCTCATCTAACTTTGTGCTGTTTCCCCCTGTAAATGGAACCATTTCTGAAGGTTATAACTTAAAAGAAAAACACTTTGCTGTTGATGTTGTAGTGGCAAAAGACACGCCTGTAAAAGCCACTGCAGATGGCACTGTAATTTTTGCTGAATGGACAGCAGAAACAGGTTACGTGATTATTATTGAGCATGGCTCCGAACTCATATCTGTATATAAACATAATGCTTCAATCACGAAACAACAAGGCGATCTAGTAAAGTCGGGAGAAGTTATAGCTATGGCTGGTAATACAGGTGAGCTAACTACAGGTCCGCATTTGCATTTTGAACTTTGGAAAAAAGGATATCCAGTAAATCCAACACAATTTATAGATTTTAATTAATGATATCACTAAAACCTAAACTAGCAAAACTATTTGCCAAAAACGTTAGGAAGTCCATTTTAAGATGGTCAAATAAACCGCTTGAGACGCAACAAAAAGTCTTTCGAAAGTTAATTAAGGACGCTAACAATACCATGTTTGGAAAGGATCATGATTTTAAATGTATAAACTCTTATAACGACTTTGTGAAACGAGTGCCTATTAGAGATTACGAAGATTTAAAACCGTATGTAGATAAGGTTGTTGCTGGAGAAGAAAATATACTTTGGAAAGGGAAACCTTTATATTTTGCAAAAACATCAGGAACAACTTCTGGTGCTAAGTATATTCCTTTAACAAAGGAAAGCATGCCAACGCATGTTGAGGCAGCCCGTAATGCTATCTTAATGTATATTGCTGAAACAGGAAAGAGTAAGTTTGTTGATGGCAAGATGATTTTCTTACAAGGAAGCCCAATTCTCGAAGAAAGCAATGGAATTCAATTAGGGCGCCTTTCTGGAATTGTAGCGCACTACGTCCCAAAATATCTTCAAAAAAACAGAATGCCATCCTTTGAAACCAATTGTATTGAAGATTGGGAAGCAAAAGTGGATGCTATAGTCGAAGAGACTTTACCAAAAAATATGACAATCATTTCAGGAATTCCGTCTTGGGTTCAGATGTATTTTGAGAAAATTCAGGAGAAAACTGGACAAAAAGTTGGAGAGGTTTTTAAAAACTTCAACCTATTCATTTTTGGAGGTGTTAATTATGAACCTTATCGATCTAAATTTGAAAACCTTATTGGTAGAAAAGTAGATAGTATAGAGTTGTATCCAGCTAGTGAAGGCTTTTTTGCTTTTCAAGATTCACAAAATGAAAAGGGGATGTTGCTACAGCTCAATTCAGGAATATTCTACGAATTTATTGAAGCCAATACTTTTTTTGACGACAACCCTAAGCGATTAATGATTTCCGATGTTAAGGTTGGTGTTAACTACGTAATGATTATTTCAACCAATGCAGGGTTGTGGGCTTACAATATTGGAGATACAGTTGAATTTACATCAACAAAACCTTATCGTGTTATTGTGTCTGGAAGAATAAAACATTTTATCTCAGCATTTGGAGAGCATGTTATTGGTAAAGAAGTAGAGCAATCTCTTAAAGAGGCTATAGAGTCATCGTTAGTTAGTGTTTCAGAATTTACGGTAGCACCGCAAATAAACCCTGAATCTGGATTGCCGTTTCACGAATGGTTTATTGAATTTGAAAAAGAGCCTCAGGATATATTAAGTTTAGCAGAGCGTATCGATGCTTCTTTACAGGAACAAAACAGCTATTATTACGACCTCATTGCTGGAAAGGTGCTACAACCTTTAAAAATTACAACTGTACGAAAGAATGGGTTTCAGGATTATATGAAATCTATTGGGAAATTAGGAGGTCAAAACAAGATACCAAGATTATCTAATGATAGAAAAATCGCAGATGCTATATACCATCAAAAATTAACTAAATAGTGCTATATTTGTGCGCAAACCTATGCGTATGAGTAAAAAGAAACATCATGAAAGAACGAGAGCTCAAGAAAGCTCGAATGCTATTGAAAGAATGTATGTTACGATGAGACACTTGTTTAATCGTGGCTTCTATAAACCAATGGGTGTTTCAGGTGAAACACTTAGAGAATCTTTACTTTTATTACGACCTGAAATATATGGTTCTATTGCTGAAGAAAAGGCAGAACTAGAGGGACTACTTTATGTTGTAGATCGACTCCCAGAAGGAATCGAAGAATGCACATTTATTAACCTTACAAGTGATGAAGGTTATGGTAGCTCACATTTCAAACCTATTATTCCCCCTAAAAGACGTCGTAATTGTTATCGAATTGATGACGAACAAATGAATATTGAGATTACAAGAGGACGCTCTGAAATATATGATATCCTCACACATTTAACCTTTTTATTCGTAGAATCTCATAAAATAAGCAAACGTGTTTTAATTGATGAAGATGGCGCAACAACCAGAGATTGGATTAAACTAGAAAAAGCAGTACTTTCTAAAAAGAAACTTACGCAACAAGAGCGTGAGATTGCTATTACGCATACCGCAAATATTTTAGGGAGAACCTTTGAAGAGTTAACAAATGCACACGCCTTATTTGCAACTAAAACAAAACCTGAACGGTTATTACATATAGTATACTGGTTGGGAAAACTTGCTATTGAAGAGGTCATTAGAAATAATAAACGAACTGTAACTTTTAGTCCTGTATTACGTGAACGACTAGGACACCATATTCATGGAGAAATTTGGGCAGACAACATTAAAGAGGTGTTATATAATAATAACCTTTTAAACCGTCCAATTCATGTTATAAGTGCAAACATGCACAGTGTAATGAACTCAATTTTTGCACCTGTTGCTCTTAAAACACTTACATCTAAAAAAGACATATTTGAGGTTTATGAAGCAATAAGTCAAAAGGAAAACGAAACATTACGCAATAAAATCACCAAAGAAGCGTTGCAGAGAGGAATGACCTATATTAAAGACACCTCTGGAACCAATATAGATGTTCAAATTTTTGATACAGAAAAAATTGACTTTTCTAAAACAGATATTGAACTAGGAGATGCCTTTAAAAAAGAAGACATGCCAGTATTATTTGTTATGGACTATGCGTTTGGAGAACAGGCCTATGAGACTATAGATGAATTATTAAAACCAGTTAAGGTGAATGGTGAAAAAGTTCACTTAAACGTAGAATCGGTATCTATAATGGGTAAGGCAGGTATTTTAGAAGGAGGAAAAGGAGATATTATGATTCCTTCAGCTCACATTTTTGAAGGAACAGCAGATAACTATCCTTTTAAGAACGAATTGTGTAAATCAGATTTAGAAGGCCAAGGTGTAGCTGTTTATGAAGGATCAATGATTACAGTTTTAGGAACCTCACTTCAAAATAAGGAGATATTAAAGTTTTTCTATAACTCGACATGGAACGTTATTGGTCTTGAGATGGAAGGAGCGCATTACCAAAAGGCCATTCAAGCGGCATCAAAAGTTAGAGGAAGCATCAATCCAAATGTAAAAGTAAGATATGCTTATTATGCTAGTGACAACCCATTAGAAACAGGAAGCACATTGGCTTCTGGAGGTTTAGGGACTTCGGGAGTAAAACCAACATATTTAATAACACGAAAAATATTACAACAGATATTTAAATAACAACAGATATGAGTGAAAATTTACCTAATAATAATCCAAATGAAGACGTCGATTTAGGGATTTTATTTAACGCTATTGGAAATTTCTTTACTAAGATATTTGATTTTATATCAAGTATTCTCAAGGCTATTTTCTCTTCAATAATATACTTAATCAAAGCTGTAATTGAAAACTTCAAATTAATTTCGATTGTGGTGTTATTGGCTTTAATTCTTGGATATGGTTTAGAAAAAATAAAAGAACCTGTTTTTTATTCTGAGATGTTAGTAAAACCTTACTTTAATTCAAAGTATCAATTGGTGTCTAACATAGATTATTATAATTCTTTGCTAGAAAGTGAAAACTATACGAGTTTGGGTGTTATTTTTGATCTTCCCGAAGACGATTTAAAAACAATTAAAAAGTTTGAAATAGATATAGGTCCTGAAACCGAAAATCAACTCATTCAGGAATATGATAAATACGTAAAATCTATTGACAGTATTAGAGCTCAAGACGTTAGTTTTGAAGACTTTGTTGATAACAGGGATTTATACTCAAGCGATCTTTTTAGCATCAAGGTGGAGTCTACCAAAAGAGATATTTTTAAAGATTTATCAAAAGGCCTAGAGAGCACCTTCAATAACGACTACTCAAAAAAAATGATGCGTGTTAGAGATTCGACTATAGCCATTAAGAAATCCATGTATTTTGAGGACCTAAGAAAAATAGATTCCCTACAAAAAACATACATAAAAATATTAAACCAAGAGTCTGAAAAAGGAACTTTGTCTATTGGAGTAGATGGTCTTTTGCCAATTACTCAGGAAAGAACACCAACCAAAGAATACGATTTATTTAGAAATGAAATTAATATTAGAGATTCTATAAGAGTATTAGACCAATTAAAGATTGAGGAAAATGTATATTATGATGTATTATCCGATTTCACGGATATTGGCTTGAGATCTAATGAACTCTCTAAGAAATATGCGCTAATATTTCCAGCATTAGCCATCATAGCTTTATTTTTAATGTATGTAGCAACTAAAGTGATAAAGTATGCCAGAGAATATGAATAATAAAACAATTTTAATTACTGGAGGAGCAGGTTTTATTGGGTCTAATTTTATTCCATATTTTTTAAAAAATTACAACACTGTTAAAGTTATAAATTTAGACAAGCTCACTTATGCAGGTGAGCTTTCTAATTTAAAAGAAATTTCAACACACGAGAACTATGTTTTTGTAGAAGGTGATATTTGTGATAGAAACTTAATCGAACAGCTTTTTGAAACTCATGATTTTGATGCAATTATTCACTTTGCCGCAGAATCTCATGTGGATAACTCTATTGAAAAACCAGATGAATTTATCAAGACCAATATTTTTGGAACATTTAATCTTTTAGACGTTGCAAAAAATCACTGGATGGAAAGTTCAAACAAATTTAAACCTGGATGTGAATCTAAACGTTTTCACCATATTTCTACAGATGAAGTCTATGGAACATTAGGAGAAACAGGATTGTTTACTGAAGAAACATCATATGCGCCTAACAGCCCATATAGTGCCTCTAAAGCGTCTTCAGATTTTATAGTAAGAAGTTATTTTCACACCTACGGAATGAACGTAGTCACAACGAATTGCTCTAATAATTATGGACCAAAACAACATAATGAAAAGTTGATTCCCACAATTATAAGAAAAGCAATTAATGGTGAACAAATTCCTATCTATGGCGATGGTAAGAATATTAGAGATTGGCTTTACGTTCTCGATCATTGCAAAGGAATAGATTTGGTGTTTCAAAATGGAATATCTGGAGAAACTTATAATATAGGTGGCCGAAATGAAAGAGACAACCTGTATATAGCTAATAAAATATGTGAGCTATTAGATGAAATAAAACCAGGACAACAGTCATACAAGAAACAAATAACATTTGTAAAAGACAGACCTGGTCACGATTTTAGATATGCCATTGATGCCTCTAAGATTGAAAGCGAATTAGGCTGGCAAGCAGATGAGAACTTTGAAACAGGAATAAAAAAAACAATCAATTGGTATTTAGATAAATATA
The DNA here is from genome assembly GCF_947492715.1 of uncultured Psychroserpens sp. GTDB lineage: Bacteria > Bacteroidota > Bacteroidia > Flavobacteriales > Flavobacteriaceae > Psychroserpens. The sequence goes on along the minus strand of NZ_CANLNS010000001.1, from coordinate 1,075,074 downwards.
AAAACTAATGAAAGGAATTATTTTAGCAGGAGGCTCTGGCACAAGGTTACACCCATTAACAAGAGTTGTAAGCAAACAATTAATGCCTGTTTACGACAAACCAATGATCTATTATCCATTAACAACGTTAATGTCTGCGGGAATTAGAGAGATTTTAATTATCTCAACGTCAAAAGATACTCCGAGATTTAAAGAATTACTTGGTAATGGAGAGGATTATGGATGTGTTTTTGAATATGAAGTTCAGGAAAATCCAAACGGTCTAGCAGAAGCATTTATAATTGGTGAGTCTTTTGTAGGTGATGATAAAGTCGCACTAATTTTAGGAGACAACATATTTTATGGCTCAGGTTTAGAAGAAAAACTTAGACAATTGAACGATATCGATGGAGGAATTATTTTCGCATATCATGTTCAAGACCCGCAACGATATGGTGTAGTAGATTTTGATGAAAATAACAAAGCACTTTCAATAGAAGAGAAACCAACAAACCCAAAATCAAACTACGCGGTACCAGGAATTTACTTTTATGATAATTCTGTCATCGAAATAGCTAAAAACATAAAACCAAGTGCTAGAGGGGAACTAGAGATTACAGATGTAAATAAAACGTATCTAGAACAAGGAGATTTGAAAGTTCAAATTTTAGACAAAGGAACAGCGTGGCTAGACACAGGGACCTTTAACTCCCTTATGCAAGCCTCGCAGTTTGTTCAGGTTATAGAAGAACGACAAGGACTAAAAATAGGCTGTATTGAAGAGACCGCCTATAAAATGGGGTTTATTGATAGAGATCAACTTACAAAGTTAGCAGAACCCTTACTTAAAAGTGGTTACGGAGCATACTTACAAAACTTATAGTTGCTATGACTGTAGAAGAAACACACCTCAAAGATTGTTACGTTATAAACCCTCAGGTGTTTAAAGACAATAGAGGCTATTTTTTTGAAAGTTTTAATGCAGATAAATTTCAAAATATAACAGGTTTAACTATCGATTTTGTTCAAGATAATGAATCTAAATCCAGTAAAAATGTCTTAAGAGGACTGCATTTTCAAATTGGTGATTATGAACAATCAAAGCTTGTTAGAGTTGTCAAAGGAGCCGTTATAGATGTATGCGTTGATCTAAGAAAAGATTCACCAACATTTAAACAATCATTCTCAATAGAGCTTAACGAAGACAATAAAAAACAATTATTTGTTCCAAAAGGCTTTGCACATGGTTTTGTGGTGTTAAAAGACGACACGATTATTAACTATAAATGCGATAATTTTTACCATAAACTGTCGGAAAGAGGAATTATATTTAACGATAAAGATTTAAATATAAATTGGGGAATTTCTGAAGGCGATGCCATACTTTCTGAAAAAGACATAAAATTACCAACACTGTCAGATTATTTAAATGAAAAGTAAAGTTTTAGTCACTGGAGCCAATGGTCAATTAGGGAAAACAATAAAAGAGATTTCTAGTAATTATATTGAATCTATTACTTTTGTTTTCGTTGAAAAGTCAGAATTAGATATTACTAAAAAGGATGAGGTCGACCGCTTTTTTAAATTAAATGATTTTGATTACTGCATCAATTGTGCAGCCTATACCAATGTGGATTTAGCCGAGACTGAAATAGAAATAGCATTAGATGCTAATGCTAACGCTGTGAAACATTTAGCACTTAGTTCCAAAACCTATGATGTTACTTTAATTCATATCTCTACAGACTATGTTTTTGATGGGACTAACACGAGACCATATAAAGAAGACGACACTACCAACCCAATAAATCAGTACGGTGAAACCAAACTTTTAGGCGAACAATACATTAAAGAAAACCTAGAAGATTATTTTATTATCAGAACCTCATGGTTATACTCTAAATTCAATAAGAATTTTGTAAAAACGATTTTCAACAAATTGAAAACCGATGAGAAGCTCACCATAATTACGTCACAGCAAGGCACACCAACCAGTTGTTTAGACTTATCAAACTTCATTGTTTTCTTGATTAAAAATACGATTAAAAATTATGGTGTCTATCACTTTTCAGCTAGAGGAAATACGACTTGGTATGGCCTAGGGGCTCACATATCGGCTTACCTAAACAAAACAACAAATGTTTCACCAATAGAAGATTATCCTTCAAAGGCTAAGCGTCCACAGTATAGTGTTTTGGATAACCAAAAAGTAGAGACGCTTACTAATAAGCCTCTTAAAAATTGGGAAGAAAGTGTAGATGAAGTTCTTAAGAGTTTATCACAGCATTAAGCTTCGCTTTATTGTGTGATAAATAGCGACAAAAATCATACATTTGCAGATTAATAAATAGATCCACATTAGGATTATTTTAATGTTTTAAATTGAAAAAATGCAACAAAAAATAGCATTAATTACAGGCGTAACTGGTCAAGATGGAGCTTATTTAAGTGAGTTCTTATTAAAAAAAGGATACATAGTTCACGGAGTTAAGAGAAGGTCATCATTGTTTAATACAGCAAGAATAGATCACTTATATCAAGATCCACATGAAGAAGATCAAAATTTCATATTACACTATGGAGATTTGACAGATAGTACTAACCTAATTAGAATTATCCAAGATGTAAAACCTGATGAAATTTACAACTTGGCAGCCATGAGTCATGTACATGTGTCTTTTGAAACACCTGAGTATACAGCCAATGCAGATGGTGTTGGAACATTAAGACTTTTAGAAGCGGTTAGAATTCTTGGATTAGAGAAGTCTACAAGAATATACCAAGCATCAACGTCAGAGTTGTATGGGAAAGTTCAAGAAGTACCTCAAACAGAAACCACTCCTTTTTACCCAAGAAGTCCATATGCAGTTGCTAAAATGTACGCCTATTGGATTACAGTAAATTATAGGGAAGCCTACGGAATCTATGCCTGTAATGGAATCTTATTCAATCATGAATCACCTATTAGAGGAGAAACTTTTGTTACTAGAAAAATAACTAGAGCAACATCTAGAATAGCTTTAGGTCTTCAAGATAAAATATATCTAGGAAACCTAGATGCCCAAAGAGATTGGGGACATGCAAAGGATTATATTCGAATGATGTGGATGATTTTACAAGCTGATACTCCTGAAGATTGGGTTATTGCTACAGGTAAAACAACATCAGTAAGAGATTTTGTTAGAATGAGCTTTGATCATGTTGGAATTGAACTAGAATTTAAAGGCAAAGGCTCAAATGAAAAAGGCTATATCAAATCTTGTAGTAATCCAGACTACCAGGTAGAAATAGGAAAAGAAGTGGTGGCTGTTGACGAAAAATATTATAGACCAACTGAAGTTGATTTACTTATAGGAGATGCAACAAAAGCAAGAGAAAAGCTTGGATGGATACCTAAGTATGACCTACCAGCATTAGTTGAAGATATGATGTCTAGCGATATTAAGTTAATGCAAAAACAACAATACTTAAAAGATGGTGGTTATAGAATTAAAAACTACTTTGAGTAAATGAAATACAATAAGTCAGGTTTTTTAGTTCTTTTCTTTGCGATCATTACTGTGACATGTTTTTGTTGTGCCGACTCTTCTGCTCAGCAAGAAGATATAAAACATACAGGCATAGACAGAACATTATATCTACTTAATAACAGCACTAAAGAACAACCAAACCAAGTAGAGATTTTGTTTTATGGGCAGTCTATAATTGGTGGTATGAAAACCAGTTTATTAGTAGACTCTCTTAAGGCACGTTTTCCTTATGCAAAGATTACATATAAACACAAACCTATAGGAGGATTTACCATACCAGATTTAACCAAAACGGTTCAACATGATGTATATCAAGAAAATCCAGATCTTATCATTTTCCATGCCTATGATGGTATAGAAGACAGTCTTTATGATGCCTTTATTAAAAATATAAGAAAACAAACTCCTGCCGATATTTTATTATTGGACCATCACTATGTTTGGGATACACCAAGTGATCGACTAGAGTCTATAAATAAGTCTCACGATTTTGATTCTAAGGCTATTCAAACCATAGCGAAAAAATACAATTGCGGTTTTGTTAATGTAAGGGAGCAATGGAAAACACATTTAGAAGAAAATACAATATCACCAAACCAATTAATGGGGAATACAATAGATCCTAATGTACACCCAAATGAAAAAGGTAATAGATTATTGAGGCAAATAGTGCTTTCAAAATTCCCAAAATCTGATGCTATAGATTATAACATTAAGGAAGAAAACTTAAGAATAATAATCCAGCCTAATCAGTTAGATAAGGATATCGAAATACCTTCAACTACTACTAATGTAGAACTTGTTTTAGAACGTTCAATAAGAAAAGTTGATACGTGTTATGTTGAGGTATTTATAGATGATAAAAAACCATCCGAGTTTCGAAGCTCTTATCATATAGAAAGACCTTCAAAAGGGTTTGAAAGCTGGATGCCAGGCATAAGCCGTGTTACTCTTGGTAAACCATTTCCTATTGAAGAAGAATGGACGATAACTATTTTTGATATGGATAGAGAACATCAAACATTTAAGTTTAAACTAGAAGGAGAGAAAACAGGATTTGATGGCGAAGGAAACAATACTGAAAAGTTTTTATCCAACTCTAAAAGAATACGTATCAATGGAGCTGATTTCAATCTATTCAGAATAGAAAAAATTTTAAAAAACGAAACACCAGAAAACTTTAAAATTAAATTTAGAGTTAATCAAATCATAAAAGACACAATTAAGCTAGAGCCAGATGTAAACAAGTACAAATTATTTAGATCTAATAGCGCTCAACATCAAGCCCACAAGTTAAAGATAAATGTTGTTGGGGATCAACCTAATATTAAGCATTTAATGATTTCAACGCCTTATATAACAGACTAACCATGTTATTTAATTCTATAGATTTTGCAATATTTTTACCAGTAGTTTTAACACTCTACTGGGTTGTTTCCAAAAACTTAGTTTCTAGAAATGTTTTGATCCTTGTGTCAAGTTATTTTTTCTATGGTTGGTGGGATTGGCGATTTCTTATTTTAATAGCAATTAGCTCCTTAGTAGATTATTCGGTAGGCCTTAAAATGCATAAGACCGATAATTCCAAAACTAGAAAGCGACTCTTATTTGTGAGCTTGTTTGTTAACTTAGGCTTCCTTGTTTACTTCAAGTACACCAATTTTTTTATTGAAACTTTTGTTGATGCATTTACATTATTTGGAAGAGAGATGGAAATCTCAACTCTAAATATTATTCTTCCTGTTGGGATTAGTTTTTATACATTTCAAACCCTAAGTTATACTATAGATATTTATAGAAAACAACTTGAGCCTACAAAAAATGCTTTAGCCTTTTTTGCTTTTGTCTCCTTTTTCCCTCAATTAGTAGCAGGTCCAATCGAGAGAGCTTCACATTTATTACCTCAATTTTTTAAAATCTATAAGTTTAATTATGAAAGGGTAAAATCTGGTTTGCTTTTAATAGCATTTGGGTTGTTTAAAAAGATGGTAATAGCAGATAGAGCTGCCGTAGTCGTTAATCAGGTGTATAATAATCCTGAAGCCTATCAAGGCATTGACGTCGTGTTGGCAACCGTTCTTTTTGCTTTTCAAATTTATTGTGATTTTTCAGGTTATTCAGATATAGCGATAGGAACAGCCAGAACTATGGGGTTTGATTTAATGAAAAACTTTGATAGCCCTTATTTTTCAAAGTCCATTACAGAATTTTGGCGCCGCTGGCACATTTCACTCTCTACTTGGTTTAGAGATTATGTCTATATTCCGTTAGGAGGTAGCCGAAAAGGTAAATACAAGACATATTTTAACCTGTTCTTGGTGTTTTTGCTAAGTGGTTTATGGCATGGCGCAGCTATAAATTTTGTGATTTGGGGAGCGGTTCACGGACTAATAATAGTATTAGAAAAAGCAACATATAAAAACAGAAAAAAAGTATACGCCAAACTAGGTCTAGATAAAAAGCAGTTTTCTAACAACCTCTTTTTTTCAATTGTAACCTTTATCATTGTTTGCTTCGCATGGATATTTTTTAGAGCAGACACGTTTATTAATGCTAAACTTTTAATCAAAAATATTTTTGTAAATAATTATGTATCTGTCGTTTCAGATTCTATTTACAACTTAGGACTAGAAAAAACACATATGATTCCGCTTTTTGTGTTTATTGTATTATTATTAGTTTTTGAAATTATCCATAGTCGTAAAAATGTCTTGTCTTTTTTTAATAAGCAATCCATTATCTTTAGGTGGCTTTTTTATATTATTATCGTGTTTACAATTATGCTTTATGGTGTTTATGGAGATGACGACACTTCACAATTTATTTATTTTCAATTTTAAATCTAAAGTGTAATGAGTAAACTATATATAAAATCAATCATATTCTTAATCATTACCGTAATACTGGTTAAAGTTATTGATCGCTATTGTATCCAAGATGAGTTTTTTCATACCACATATAATAATTTTTTAAATGAGGATAACGACTATGATTTTGTGTATATGGGGAATTCACTATCTCAAAGAACATATAATACAAGGTATGTAGATAGTATACTTCACACTAAAAGTGTTAACATTGGCAGTTCTGCACAACACTTTGCTATCACCAAGGCAATATTTGATCACTTTATTGAAAATGAAAAACTGCACCCAAAACAAGTGTTGGTTATTGAAATATCGCCATGGCAATTTAAAAAATATGAAACCGAGCGATTAAAATTTCTTCAAATGGCAGCTTTAGATGAATTAAAATTCTCTAAAGAATACCTATCGTTAATAGGAAAGTTTTACGAGCCTACCGAGTACCCTAGAGCTATGAGTCCTACGATTAGATTTCACGATAATCTATCAAAAGAGCTTATTGAAACCAGAAACAGAACAGACTACTTAAGCAAAGCTAACATTGATGGTTTTGAACTTAATGAATCACACATCTTAAAAGAAGAGTTAAAGAACAAGAAAAAGGATTATAAACAAGTAGCATCCGAGTATAGCACTCTGGTTGATAACGCTTCAGAAATTAAATTAGATGCTGAAAGTGAAGACTTGATTTTGGGGATTATAGAAAAATGTAAAGAAAAGAACATAAAATTACTTTTTGTTACAGCTCCTGCTTTAAACATGATCTACGAAAAGAATGAATATGGAAAAATGAAGTACATTGAAACATTCTTAAAATCTCATAATGCAACACATTTTAATTTTAACCGAATTTTTAATCAAATCAATTTAACGGCAAATGATTTTAGTGATTTATCTCACCTAAACAAGTATGGAAACAGAAAACTTGCGCCCATTCTGCTAGATTCGATCACCACATCGTTTGATATTAAAAGGGGAGTTAAAAATGATGTTTCAGAAAAAAACACTTCGGAAAAAGAAGTACAACCTGAAACCACTAAAAATATCACGAGTGATAACATTAAAGGTTGGAGTCGTGTAAATACTCTAATTAAAAACACTGATTTAATTTATAATTCTAAAGATAGCATAAGCCATATTTCAAGGCACGAAGATTCTAAAAATGCCTATGTGAGAGTTAAAGGAATAGGATCAAAAGAGGATGCAGATTACGGGGTTAGTTTTACAGTAAAAAAAGGAGATTTAGGAAGTTATTTTGGTTTAAGAATATCAGGAGTATATCCAAATAGAGTAGATGCTATTTTTGATCTGGAGAAAGGTGTAGTAAAAGGTGTAGCGGCGGCAGGAGATTTTAAAAATGAAAACGCAAGTATCAAATCATTAGGAGATGGCTGGTATATATGTTCGTTATCCGGAAACGCAAATACCACCAACTTACATGTTATATTTGGTCCAACAGATAAAGACAGACAAGTACCAACTTGGGAAGGAGGCACTAAAAGCACCAATGATGTTTATCTCGTACCTAATAGTATAGAATTTATGAAACCATCTTTTGAAAATGAATAAGAACTCAAAAATTTATGTTGCTGGCCATAGAGGTCTTGTTGGGAGTGCATTATTAGAAAACCTTCAACAAAAAGGATATACCAATATTGTTACAAGAACCCATAAAGAACTAGACCTAACTAATCAAGTTGCTGTTGCCGAGTTTTTTAAAACAGAAACACCAGAATATGTGTTTTTAGCAGCCGCAAAAGTTGGAGGCATAATAGCAAATAATGTCTATAGGGCAGATTTTATATACGCCAATATGATGATTCAAAACAATGTAATTCATCATAGCTACATTAATAATGTTAAGAAGCTGCTGTTTTTAGGAAGCACATGTATCTATCCTAAAAATGCACCCCAACCAATGAAAGAAGATTATCTTCTTACAGACGTTTTGGAGTATACAAATGAACCTTATGCGATTGCGAAAATTGCTGGTATCAAAATGTGTGAAAGTTACAACTTGCAGTATGGCACAGATTTTATTTCGGTAATGCCTACCAATTTGTATGGTCCTAATGATAATTTTGATTTAGAAAAATCACATGTACTTCCAGCCTTAATAAGAAAAATCCACCTTTCAAAACTATTAAGTGAATCAGCATTTGACGAGATATTGAAAGATACAGGACTATCAACTATTGAAGAGGCAAAAACATATTTGTCGTCCTTTGGGGTATCAGAAAACACGGTTGAGATATGGGGAACAGGTAAACCAAAGCGCGAATTTTTATGGTCTAAAGACATGGCTGATGCTTGTGTGTTTATTATGGAACATAGAGGTTTTAAAGACACCTTTTTAGAAGGCGAAAAAGAAATAAGAAACACGCACATCAATATTGGTACAGGAGAAGATATTTCAATTAAAGAACTGGCCGAAACCATAAAAAATGTTATAGGTTACAATGGCTCGCTTGTGTTTAATACAGATAAACCAGATGGTACACTTAGAAAACTAACCGACGTATCTAAGTTACATGCTTTAGGGTGGACGCATAAAATGAAATTAGAGAACGGAATAAAACACATATATGATTGGTATAGAAATAAATAAAAACTTACAAACTGCCATAGAAGCATCACTTAAAGCGGGAGATGTTATTATGCAAGTTTATGATACGGCGTTTGATGTTGAACTTAAAGATGACAAATCTCCTTTAACTGAAGCCGATAAGAAAGCAAACGATGTTATTAACTCATATTTAGAACCTACATCTATTCCTATTATTAGTGAAGAGAATAAGCAAACCGATTTTACGATTAGAAAGACATGGTCTACTTGCTGGGTTGTAGACCCCGTAGATGGCACCAAAGAATTTATAAAGCGTAACGGCGAATTTACAGTTAATATCGCATTGGTTAGAGAAGGAAAACCTATATTAGGAGTTATTTACGTTCCTGTTGTGAAAACATTGTACTTTGCTAATGTAGAACAAAATAAAGCATACAAATGCGAATTGAAGGAACATGATACATCGTTAGCTTCAATTAGTGAAAATGCTATCCCGCTTCAACCTAAAACCAATACATCTCAATTAGTTCAAGTTGTAGGAAGCAGATCTCATATGAGCCAAGAAACTTTAGATTATGTTAATGATTTAAAGGAAAAAGACTATGATGTTGAAATTGTATCTAAAGGAAGTTCACTTAAATTTTGCTTAGTGGCCGAAGGCAGTGCAGATGTGTATCCAAGATTTGCACCAACAATGGAATGGGATACAGCAGCCGGACAAGCCATTTGTGAGGCTGTAGGAGTTGAGGTTATTTCGAAAGAAACAAATGCATCATTACTTTACAATAAAGAAAACTTATTAAACCCATGGTTTATAGTTTCTAAGAGTTAATATCTTAACTATGACTACTTACAAGAAAGAGTCGCATATTAGAAGTCTCTTAAAAGGGATTTCATGGAGAATTGTAGCAACTACAGATACTATTTTAGTTGTTCTGCTCATTACTTGTATTACAGGACATTGTAGTATTGAGAACGCTATCAAGATAGGTTCTATAGAATTTCTTATTAAATTTTTAGTGTATTATGTTCATGAGAGAATATGGCAAAGAGTGTTGGTGCATAAAACTGTAAAACAAAAACAAACACTACAAAAAACAATTTCGTGGCGCATTATTGCCACTTCAATGACCTTTGTAATTTCAGGGTCTGTCTTAGATGCTTTTGATGAAATAGCATTATATATTGCACTTACAGAATTATTTACGAAATTCGCATTGTATTACTTACACGAGAGACTTTGGCTAAAACTCCCTTTAGGCAGAATTAGACATTTTTTTTTCGGTAAAAAAAGATAACATGTCAAAACACATTATTCCCCATAGCTATCAGGTTTCTAAAAACGACAGAATAGCAGCTAATAAACACGGCTCTTTTTTAATTTGGTTTACAGGCCTTTCTGGTTCTGGAAAGTCCACCATTGCTAACTTAGTTGAAAAAAAACTTTTTGAAAATGGAGTAAAAACATATGCTCTTGATGGAGATAATATTAGAAAAGGTATTAATAAAGACCTATCATTTTCTCCAGAAGACAGAAAAGAAAATATTAGACGTATAGCCGAAATAGCCAACTTAATGATTGATGCAGGACTAGTTGTTTTAGCAGCATTCGTTTCTCCATATAAAAAAGACAGAGAGAACATCAGAACTATCGTTAAAGATGTTAACTTTGTCGAAGTTTATATAAACACAAGTATTGAAGAATGTGAGCGACGAGATGTTAAGGGGCTTTATAAAAAAGCAAGGGCAGGAGAAATAAAGAATATGACTGGGATTTCGGCGCCTTATGAAGCTCCAGAAACTCCAGATATTGAGATAAAAACTGAGGATGAATCTATAGAAGATTCTGTAAAAAGAATAGTAGATTTAATAACAACAAAATTACAACTCAACAATGAGTAAGTATTATTTAAATTATTTAGACGAATTAGAAAGTGAGGCCATTTATATTTTACGCGAAGTATGGGCTCAGTTTGACAATCCAGTAATTTTATTTTCAGGAGGGAAAGATTCTATTTTAGTAACACATTTGGCTAAAAAAGCATTTTATCCTGCTAAAATTCCTTTTCCATTAATGCACGTCGATACAGGTCATAATTTTCCTGAAACGATTCAGTTTAGAGATGATATTATTAAAGATTTAGGTGTAGAACTTATTGTTGGTTCTGTACAGGAATCTATTGATGAAGGTAGAGTTGCCGAAGAAAAAGGAAAAAACGCTACTAGAAATGCGCTTCAAATCACAACCTTACTTGACGCTATAGAATACAATAAAATCGATTGTGCTATTGGAGGTGGACGACGTGATGAAGAAAAAGCAAGAGCAAAAGAGCGCTTTTTCTCGCATAGAGATGATTTTGGACAATGGGATCCAAAAAACCAACGACCAGAATTGTGGAATATTTTTAATGGAAAACATTTTGAAGGTGAACATTTTAGAGCGTTTCCAATTAGTAACTGGACAGAAATGGATGTTTGGAACTATATTAAAAGAGAAAACATTGCTATTCCGTCATTGTATTTTGCACACGAAAGAGAAGTGGTTTGGAGACAAGATAGCTGGATACCAAACTCAGAGTTTTTAGTTCTTGAAGACAACGAAGAGATTGTAACTAAAAAGATAAGATTTAGAACCTTAGGCGATATTACCATCACAGGTGGGATAGAATCTGATGCCGATACCCTAGAAAAAATAGCAGATGAAGTTTCTGGAATGCGTCAAACCGAAAGAGGAAATAGAAGTGATGATAAGCGTTCTGAATCGGCAATGGAAGATAGAAAACGTCAAGGATACTTTTAAAAAGAAATTAAGCTAATGTTAGATAATAATCAATTATTACGTTTTACAACTGCGGGAAGTGTAGACGACGGAAAAAGTACATTAATCGGTCGTTTGCTGTACGATTCAAAATCTATTTTTGAAGATCAATTACAAGCTATTGAGAATACAAGTAAAAAGAAAGGCCATGATGGTGTTGATTTAGCCTTATTTACAGACGGATTAAAAGACGAACGAGAGCAAGGAATTACAATAGATGTAGCCTATAGATATTTTACAACTCCTAAACGCAAATTTATAATTGCCGATACACCAGGACATATTCAATATACAAGAAATATGGTCACAGGAGCGTCAACTGCTAACGCCGCAATTATATTGGTAGATGCAAGACACGGTGTAATTGAACAAACTAAACGCCATTCCTTCATTGCTTCTTTACTTCAAATACCTCATATTATTGTATGTATCAATAAAATGGATTTAGTAGATTATTCTGAAGAGGCTTATAACAAGGTGATTAATCAATTTGAAGAATTTTCATCTAAATTATTGGTTCACGATATTCGTTTTATTCCAATAAGCGCCTTAAACGGAGATAACGTGGTTAATAGATCTGAAACGATGAAATGGTATCAAGGAGCTCCTTTATTACATACCTTAGAAACAATGCATATTAGTAGTGATATTAATAAGGTAGATGCACGATTTCCTGTTCAAACAGTTTTGAGACCACAGAGTGAAAGCCATAGAGACTACAGAGGTTATGCTGGTAGAGTTGCTAGTGGGATTTTTAGAGTAGGTGATGAGGTCACTATAATGCCTTCTGGCTTTACTTCAAAAATAAAAACAATCGACACATTAAAAGACAGCTTAGAGGAGGCTTATGCACCTATGTCTGTTTCAATTACTCTAGAAGATGATATAGATATTTCTAGAGGTGATATGATTGTAAGATCTAATAACAAACCAGAACCTGTTCAAGATATAGAAGTAATGCTTTGTTGGTTGCACAATAACCCAGCAAAACCAAGAGCAAAATATAGTATTCGTCATACAAGTAACGAACAAAAGGCAATGATCAAAGACATTGTCTATAAAATAAACATCGAAACTTTAGATCGTAATGTTGACGATAAAGACCTTAAAATGAATGATATTTCTAAGGTGAAAATAAGAACAACAAAACCATTAATGATTGACTCTTATAGAGAAAACAGAACTACAGGTAGCATTATACTTATAGACGACACAACTAATGAAACTGTTGCCGCCGGAATGATTGTTTAATTTACCAAAGAAAACGTATATAAATGAAAGTTTCAATAACAGGGTTTCTCATTATAGGATTGCTTTTATTTTCCTGCTCTAATAAAGTCCCTAAACCAGATAATCTTATTTCTGAAGGGAAAATGGTTGATATCATTTATGATGTTTCAATTTTAGCCGCTGCCAAAGGGGTGAACAAAAAACTTATTGAAGACAAGGGTATTTTACCTGAAACATTTATTTATTCTAAACACAATATAGATAGCCTACAATTTGTGGCTAGTCTCAACTACTACGCTGATGATCCAGAATTATACAATTCTATTTATACACGAGTTGAGAACAAGATTCTAGCAAAGCAAGAGAGCATTGGTGGAGCAACCGAAAAAAAGGAAAATACCACAAAAGACGACCAAATTGCAAATAGATCTAGAACCCTTTTAAATAATAAAAATTTAAGTGACCTAAGTGATGGCTATAGTGTTAATATCATTGGTACTAGCGTTGAGAAAACCGATCTTAAATTTAAAGGTAAAGATGTTATTAAGGTTACTAGAAACTCTATCGTTAGAGCAGCGTACGTTGTTATAAATGATGTTGAAATTGATGCCCAAAAAGACATAGAAATATCTGTTTTTGTTAAAAAGACCCAAAATGTAAGTGCCTTCGGACTAAGAATTTCTGATGTATATCCTAATAGGGTTGATGCGATATTTGATTTAACCCAAGGTCAACTAAAAGGGATTAAATCTACAGGCTACTTTGAAAATGGAGGTGCCACAATAGAACAGGTTGATAAAGACTGGTTTGAATGTAAAATAAAAACCAAAACCAAAACCGATAAAGTAAAAATTATTTTTGGACCAACAGATATTGATAAACCTATAGAAGGCTGGGAGGGAAAGTCTGACGTGCTATCAAATGTATACGTTACACTTCCTATGGTAGAAAAAGATTAATTTAACTATGAAAATAAAACAGATACTAAACAAGTTTGAACATGCTACTAGGTTATTATATATTAATTCTGTTACCTTAATAAATACTTCTGTTTTAGTTGTCGAATATCCAAAATCTGGAGGCACATGGTTAGCTCAATTGCTGTCAGGATGCTTAAAGCTACCCTTTCCTAGAAACCAATATCCTATACTTAAAAAAGCAGTATATCACAGCCATTACCAACCTAAATACTTAATTGATAAAAACAAACATATTGTTTGGCTACTAAGAGATGGTCGAGATATTATGGTCTCATCTTATTTTCACCATTTGGTATGGAATGATAAAAACAAAAAAGACCCTAAACTAGTAAACTACTATAGAAGTAAGTTGAAGTTTGAAGATTATTCTGATATAAAAACAAACCTTGCTACCTATATTGAGTTTTTGTTTACAGATAAACCGTCTAAGTTCCTCTTTTTTAATTATCCTGGAAATTGGAAAGACTATAATCAAAAATGGCTAGATGCTTCAAAAAAATTAGATAATATATACCTAATTAGATATGAAGACATGCTGAAAGACACCTTTTCGGAAACCGAAAAACTTATGTGCTTTTTCTCAAATAAAGCAAACCATGATAAAGAGCATATTCGAGCAACAGTTAATAGATATTCATTTGAAAATCAAACGAAACGTAAACCTGGAGAGGAAAATACCACGAGCTTTTTAAGAAAAGGAATTTCAGGAGATTGGAAAAACTACTTTACAGAAGACGCAAAAAAGGTCTTTAAAAAATATGCAGGAGAAATGCTCGTAGATTTAGGTTATGAAGAAGACTTAAATTGGTAAATATTAGCTAAACTTAAATATGGGACCACTAAAAAAGCTTTTTAATACACTTAAAGACTCTGTAGTTAAAAAGAGTCTTTATGTTTTAGTTTTAAGAGCTTCTGGAGCGGCTTTACAAATATTAGTTTTACTACTCATAACCAATAATGCTAGTGAAGAACTAGTAGGACAATACAATTACTTTAATTCTACCATTATTGTATTAAGTGCACTTACATTACTTGGTATGAATAGTTCATTTCTTCAGTTTTCTGGAAAACTAGATGCTTTAGGTGAATTTGGGAAAATCGTATCGTTATATAAGAAAAAGATAACGCTCTTAGTAATCATGTATCTTGTTTTACTATGTGGGTTTTTAATTACGTCCAGATTATTTTCAATTACTTATTTCCAAGACCCAGAGGTCGTTTATGTACTCAATAAGGTATTTATTGTACTACTGCCGTTCGCAATTACGTTACTTAATTTAGAGGTATTAAGAGCTCTAGACTTACTGTATACATCAGAAACGTTAAGAAATGTAGGTCGTTTTGGTTTACTCTTACTGCTAGTATTAATTATTATTTATGTGGATAATATAGGCTTGCTATTTGATGCTTTTATAGTGTCTTTTTTAATTTTAGCAGTGTTTTCATCAGTGTTAATTTTACTTAAAATAAAAGAAGTAACTGTTATTAAAAACGCCCTTAATATAAGCTATAAAGAGATTATAAAAGTATCGTTCCCAATGTCTTTTAGCCTTATCTCATTACTTATAATGCAAAGTTTTGATGTTTATGTTTTGGAAATGTACTTTTCATTTACAATTGTAGCGTATTATGGTATAGCAATTAAGATATCGGCTGTGGTGGGTATTATACTTACATCTATTAACGCTACAATAGCGCCTCAAATATCAAAACTGTTTTATGAAGATAATAAACCAGATTTAAGGAAAGTAATCACCAAGGCCACAACATTAAATGTAGCGCTATCAATACCTTTGATAATTGGAATTATAATGTGTTCTAATTTAATCTTATCTTTTTTCGGTGAAAACTACGTTATGGCAAAACAAGCGCTATACGTTATTCTTTTTGGTCAAATAATTAACACCTTATGTGGACCCGTTGGGTTGTATTTGAACATGACGGGAAGACAAGTTTTTTTTCAACGTGTATTATTAGTAGCTCTTGTTATAAATGTGGTAATGAATCTCATTTTAATACCAAAATATGAAATGATTGGAGCAGCGATAAGTACAGCGTTTTCTTTTACTTTTTGGAATATTATTGGATTGATTTATATCTGGAAAAAAGATAAAATTAATTTGTCTATATTTAAATCTTTCAACATTTAATCTGAAAAAAGAGAAGCTTTAAAAATGAAATTAAGCAACATTGTCATAATCTTATATTTATTTGTTAGCGCACTGTTGTTCGTTTCTTTTTTTGTTAACTTATTTGTTTGGGCTTCATTCTTTATAAATTGGGTATTCTTAACCGCAATTTTTCTCTATCATCTAAAAATAGAAAAAGATTATTCCCCTTTTTTATCGGCTTATATCACGTTTAATTTTTTGTTTTTTTTACTGGCCCCAATGGTACAGATAAAAGCATTTACGGCTACAGAAAATACGTTTCCAAACTATTTCCCTTATACTGAAAGTGGAGTGTTCTATACCAATTTAGTCATATTAGTATCGCATGTCGTGTTTTTTTTAAGCTATGTATATATTAAAAAAAGACAGCGGAAAGCAAAGGTTAAAACGTCTATTTATAAAATGAGCAGGTATGTTCCTCTCAATTTATTAATTATGCTAGTTATTGGAGTGATTACCTTGATCATGAGCTATGATTATTTATTTACACTTTTAACAGAGTCCCAGTGGAAAAGTGCTAAGATTTATGAAATGTCTGTATCTGGGCAACTCATATTAAAAAAAGTGCTTTATATGATTCCTTTTGGAGCGATTGTATTAGCGTATACTTATCTTAAAAAGAGAGATAAAATCACTTCAAATACAATAATAATTTTTGTAATATTTCTAAGTTTTTTATTTCTATTAATATTCTTTAAAAACCCCCTTACTGAAAAGAGAAATGCAATAGGTCCAATATACATTACACTTATATTTTTATTCATGCCTAAACTTTTGAATACCAATATTAAGTCGTTTGTTTTCCTGTTTTTCTCTTTAGTTATTTTATTTCCATTAATTTCTGGCTTAACTCACCTAGATGCTTCGGTAGACGAAATTTTTGCAAATCCTGGTCTAATCGTTGAGAGATATAATCGAGAAAGCATTACCAAAACATTTAACTCCTTACATTATGACGCCTTTGCAAATGTCATGGCAACTGTAGATTATACCGTTAAGCATGGATTTTCATTTGGTTATCAATTATTAAGTGGCCTGCTCTTCTTTGTTCCAAGAAGTTTATGGGCATCTAAACCATATTCTACTGGAGAACTCATAGGTGATTATGTTATTGAAGATTATGGTTTCGAATATAGTAATCTATCAAATCCTGTTGTAGCCGAAGGTTATATAAATTTCGGTTTTTTCGGAGTTATATTACTTAGTTTTTTCTTAGCCTTTTTTATCGTTAAATTCATGTATTGGTTAAAGAGCGACGATCCTTTTAAAAGGATAATGGCGTTCTATTTTGCGGTGCACCTTATATTTCTTTTAAGAGGTGATTTTACTAACGGATTTTCTTATTTCATAGGAACATTAATAGGCATAATGGTGATCCCTAAAGCAATTGATTATGCCCTTAGAATTTCATTTAAAAAAAGCAATAAATGATTAAGCCGTTTTCTAAGAATAAAATAACAAACCTGTATTTATTTATACTGTGCTTTTTTGGAATTTCAATCTTATTACCAGAAAACATTAGAAATATTAACCTGTTTTTATTTTTAGCATTATCAATTGTTTTAATATTTCAAAAACCTCACAGCAGAACGGATGCATTAAAACCATTATTTATTAATGCGTCTTTATTTTTTGTTTTAGCCCTATCACTTAGTTACACCAAAGATCTAGACTTAGGGTTTAAACGCCTCATGGTTATGGCAGCATTTCCAATATTCTCTATAGGGTTTTATCTTGTGAATAGTAGATATGATATAGACCATAAAAAGACTTTAGAAAAATTCTACTTCGTTTTTTACATAGCTACTGTGCTTTTTTTTATTGGTGTTTTCATTCAAAATATATTTAATGATCACATCAATGAATTTATATTTAGAGACTATAGTGAGAGAATAAATTCTAAATATGGTAAATACTCAATGCATCCTATTTATGCGTCACTGTATATCTCTATTGCACTTATAATTTCTACTCAATTACCGCGTCTAATTGCTTCTAAATTTAAAAAAGTACTTCTCTATATTTCAATACTTTTCCTAGTAATTATATTAGTGGTTTTGGCCAGAAAAGGCGTTATAGTTGTTTTAAGTTTATTATTCACCTATTATTTTCTAAGAACTAAAAGAAAAAGAAGCATTATTATATTTTTCTTACTGGTTTTAATCTTGTTTGCTTTTTCTTACCTCATTGAGCCAATTAGAAATAGATATTTAGAATTTGTAAATGCTTTTTTTAGCCCAGAAACGTCTTTCTTAGGCTCTACATCTTATAGACTAAATATTTATGAATGTTCTATTGGTAAGATATTTGAAAGTCCTTTATTTGGATATGGAGTAGGAGACACCAAAGCTGTACTTACAAGTTGTTACGAAGAAAAAGCTACTATTTTTAATGGCTTGTATTTTAATTCGCATAATCAATTTTTAAGTGTTTGGCTAGCTTCAGGAGTATTTGGATTAATAGCATTAATATATACGCTTTTCTTTAATTTTAAACGAGCAATCCAAAGAACAAATTTTATATATTTTTCTGTTTTAATTTTGTTCTTAGTGACTTTATTAACCGAAAATATATTAGAAAGACAAAACGGGGTACTGCTTTTTTCATTTTTTATTAATTTATTTGCATTTACAAGTCTGAAGGAAAACCCTAAAGAGGTCAAATGAAAAAAATATTAATTATAGGTCCAATACCAGAGCCTACAACGGGAGTTTCTCTTGCAAATAAAGTTGTTGCTGACAATCTTATTGAGCATGATGGTTTTAGTGTTGATACCATCAACACCTCTTACAATAAATTTGATGAAAATTTAGGTGCTTTTTCGCTATCTAAGTTTTTGTTCTATCTAAAACTAAACTTCTTTGCTTATAAAATATTTAAGGCCAATATAATTTATATAACACCCGGACAAACCTTTTTTGGGGTAGTAAAATACACCTTGTTTATAGCCCTCTCTAAATTAGCCGGTAAAGAGTTGATTACTCATATTCATGGGAATTATGTTGGAAAAGAATACGGCTTATTAAAGGGTTTAAAAAAACAGATTTTCAAAATACTTTTGAGCAAAACCTCTAAAGGTATTGTGCTATCTGAAAGCCTCACAGGAAATATGTCTCCTTTTATACCCAAGGATAATATATTTGTGCTCTATAATTTTGTTGAAAATTACTTGTTCCCAACATCAAATGAAGTCAAAGAAAAGGTACAGTCCTTCAAAAAACCTAAAATTGTTTTTTTGAGTAATTTAATGGAAGAAAAAGGAATTTTCGCATTATTGGAAGCATTAAAAATTTTAGAAAATGAAGGTGTTGATTATGAGGCTAAAATAGCAGGGCATATAGATGCATCTAACAAGGATAAAGTGACAGCGTATTTTGATGATTTAAAACACACTACATATTGTGGTGTCGTGAGAGGTCAAGAGAAAAAAGACCTATTGATTTGGGCGAATACTTTTATCTTACCTACATGGTATACCATGGAAGGCCAACCTATCTCTATTTTGGAAGCGATGGCCACTGCTAATGTTGTTTTAACAACAAACCATGCTGGAATTCCAGACATCTTCAAAGCATCTATAAATGGGTTTTATGTCAATAAAAATGACCCTAATAGTATCGTAAATATGGTGAAAACCTTATCAGATAACCATGAAAGTTCTAATAAGATACAAGAACATAATTTTAATGAAGCTAAAGAAAAGTATAAAGTAAAAAGCTTTATTGACAATGCAGTTAGTATCTTTAGAGCCTAAATAAAAAAATGAGTCATTCTATACAAGATTTAAACTTGTACAAAACCCCAAAAGGTTTTAGAGGCAAGTCGGCAATTGTAGTGCAATTATGGTGGGTTGTACAAGGAACTTTGTTTGCCTTGTCACCACAATTTTTGTATGGATGGCGACGTTTTTTAGCGAAGATTTTTGGAGCTAAAATTGGTAAAAATGTATTGCTTAGACCAAGTGTAAAAATGACTTATCCATGGAAAGTTTCTATTGGCGATAATAGTTGGATTGGTGATGATGTTGTCTTGTATTCTCTAGGCGAAATAGAAATTGGTAGTAATACAGTCGTGTCTCAAAAAGGGTATATTTGTACAGGTTCTCATAATTATGACAAAATAGATTTTCCAATCTATGCTAAAAAAATCACCATCGGAAACCAATGCTGGCTAGCCACAGATGTTTTTGTTGCCCCCGGAATTTCTATTGGAGATGGTACTGTAGTTGGCGCAAGAAGTTCGGTTATTGATAATTTAGATGGGTTTTCTGTATATGTTGGGTCTCCTGCAAAATTTTTAAAGAAAAGGTAGCTTGAGTAAAAAAAACATTACAATTATTGGTGTTAACTATTATCCAGAAGATAGTGCCATTGGATTATATACAACCCAAAAAGCCGAATATTTAGTTTCTAAAGGTTATAACGTATCAGTCGTAACGGGTTTTCCTTATTATCCGCAATGGAAAATACGATCAGATTATAAGAACAAAAAAAGGTGGTATAAAGAAACCATTAACGACGTATCAGTCTATAGATATAAGCAATATGTACCATCCAATCCTTCTTTCGTAAAACGAATTATACATCTACTTAGTTTTACCTTCGGAAATGTTATTAATTTGTTTAAAATCGCTAAACCAGATCATGTCATCTGTATTGTTCCGTTTACATCATCAATATTACTTGGGTGGTTTTTAAAACTTAGATATAGATCAAAATTATGGATTCATATTCAAGATTTTGAGTTTGATGCTGCGATAGATTCTGGTCTTTTAAGTAGTAATAAATCGGTATTTATTAAGCTCCTTCTTTGGATTGAGAGAAGCCTATTTAAAAAAGCCAATACCATAAGTACTATAAGCAACGGAATGCTTAGCAAACTAAACTCGAAAGTTAAAAACAAGCCAACCTATTATCTAACGAATTGGTTAGACACTTCTAAATTTAGAATTAAAATAGATAAAAAACACCCACATTTAAATTCCGAAAAATTTAAAATCCTGTATTCAGGAAATATTGGAGCCAAACAGGATTGGAGTTTTTTCTTTAAAGTACTAGATAAACTTGAGTCAATAGATAATATAGAAGTTATAGTTGTGGGAGAAGGCGCCGAGAAATCAAAAGTAGTAGAAGCCATTAAAAAATACGACTTTGTTAAACATTTTAACTTAGTTCCTTATGAAGAATTACCAGTACTTTTATCAAGTGCAGATGTACATATCCTTTTTCAAAAAAGTGATGTCATAGATACTGTTATGCCTTCCAAGCTATTAGGGATGATGGCAAGCTCTAAACCCTCTATAGTTACAGGTAATAAGGATTCAGAGGTTGCTACCGTATACGAGGATTCACAAGGAGGGTTTTATTTCAGTGATAATTCTGAAAACCAAGTCGTGGATTGTATTGAAACATTGAAAAATGATAAAGACCTCTGCATCAAATTAGGAAAGAATGCAGCAACCTATGTTGTGAAAAATTATTCTAAAGAAAACATCCTAGACCGTTTTATTCTCGCACTAGAAAAGTAATCCTTGTTTTTAGATTAAATTATTATAATCTACCACCTTTATTTTTCTATTTTTGTTTTAAATAATATAATTAATGAAGATATCAGTAATTGGTACTGGTTATGTAGGCTTAGTAACAGGTACTTGTTTGGCAGAAACAGGTAACGAAGTGCTTTGTATAGATATTGACCAGAGTAAAGTTGAACAAATGCAAAGTGGCGTTGTTCCAATATACGAACCTCATTTAGATGTTCTATTTGAACGAAATATTAAGGCGAACAGACTTAAGTTTTCTACCGATCTATCCGAAGGTTTAGAACATGGAGATATTATCTTTTTAGCACTTCCAACTCCAGAAGATGAAGACGGATCAGCAGATTTATCATATGTTTTAGGTGTTGCCAAGGAAATCGGAAAAAACATAAAAAGTTATAAAGTTATTGTTGATAAAAGCACTGTACCTGTAGGCACCTCAGATCGCGTAAAAGAAACTATTGACAAAGAAACAAATGTCCCTTTTGATGTCGTTTCTAATCCAGAATTTTTAAGAGAAGGCTTCGCCGTTGACGACTTTTTAAAACCTGAAAGAATTGTGGTTGGGTCAAGTTCTGAAAGAGCAACAAAATTAATGCAAAAGCTCTATAAACCTTTTGTGCGTTCAGGTAACCCAATTATAATTATGGACGAACGTTCGGCAGAGCTTACAAAATATGCCGCCAATTCCTTTTTAGCAACTAAAATCACTTTTATGAATGAGATTGCTAATTTTTGTGAAAAAGTGGGTGCAGATGTAGATAAGGTTAGAGTTGGAATGGGAACAGATTCTAGAATAGGTAAACGTTTTTTATTTCCTGGAATAGGTTATGGCGGGTCGTGTTTTCCTAAAGATGTGAAAGCCCTATTTAAATCGGGTCAAGATCATGGCTATGAGTTTGATATCTTGAAATCTGTAATAAAAGTAAATGACATTCAGAAAAAAATTCTGATGCCAAAAATCACTTCTCATTTTGATAATACTTTGAAAGGTAAAACATTTGGTATATGGGGATTAGCATTTAAACCCGAAACAGATGATATTAGAGAAGCTCCCTCTTTATATATGATTGATGAGTTATTAAAACAAGGAGTTTCACTTCGGGTTTTTGATCCAGAAGCCATGCCAAACGTAAAAAGAAAACTCGGAAATAAACTGTATTATGCAGACAATATGTACGATGTTTTAGAAGATATTGATGCTTTGATTATCTGTACAGAATGGAGTATATTTAGAACACCAGATTTTAATAAATTAAAATCAAAAATGAAACACCCTATTATTTTTGACGGACGAAATCTATATGATGTTAGTGACGTACAGAGTGAAGGGTTTTATTACGCATCTATAGGGCGAAATACAGAGAGTTAATGAAAAAGGCACTTATAACTGGAGCCGCCGGGTTTTTAGGCTCACACTTATGTGATCGCTTCATAAAAGAAGGGTTTTATGTTATTGGTATGGATAATTTCATCACAGGTGATATCCGTAATTTAGAGCACTTACAATCAAATCCAAATTTTGAATTTATTGAGCACGATGTAACGAAACATATCACTATTGAAAAACCCTTAGATTATATATTACATTTTGCATCTCCTGCCAGCCCAATAGATTATTTGAAAATCCCAATCCAAACCTTAAAAGTAGGCTCGTTAGGAACGCATAACTTATTAGGCTTAGCGAAAGCAAAAAGAGCAAGACTTTTAATCGCATCAACCTCTGAGGTGTACGGAGATCCTTTGGTACATCCTCAAAACGAAGCCTACTACGGAAATGTAAACACCATTGGACCTAGAGGCGTTTATGATGAAGCGAAGCGTTTTCAGGAGTCTATTACTATGGCATATCATAGATTTCATGGATTGGAAACAAGAATTGTTCGTATTTTTAATACTTACGGACCAAGAATGAGATTAAATGACGGAAGAGTAATACCGGCCTTTATGGGTCAAGCGCTTAGAGGAGAAGACTTAACTGTTTTTGGGGATGGTTCACAAACCCGGTCGTTTTGTTATATTGATGATCAAGTTGAAGGGATTTATAGATTATTACTTAGTGATTATGTGTATCCAGTAAATATTGGAAACCCTCACGAAATATCTATAAGTGATTTTGCTGAAGAAATAATAAAGCTTACTAATACATCACAAAAGGTCGTTTATAAAGATTTACCTGTAGATGATCCAATGCAAAGACAACCCGATATTTCCTTAGCGAAAAAGTTGTTAAATTGGGAACCAAAAGTGAGTCGTGAGGAAGGCATGAAAAAAACATACGCGTATTTTAAAAGCCTGTCTAAAGAAGATTTATTTAAAAGAGAACACAGAGATTTTTCTAAACATATAAAACCATAATTTGAGCTTATTTAAACAAGGACGATATTCGGGTTATTTAAGACCAATTTCATATTTAATTGATTTAAGTATGGTTAATGGTCTAGCCATTTTATATTTTTTTAAAAATATTGATCCATTTATTTTTATACTATTTACATCAATATCTTGGGTGACCTTGTCGGTTTACTCTAAATTCTATCAAGTTTATAGATACACAAGAGAGGTAAAGATTTTTTCTTTAATTCTCACTCAAATGGTGCTGTTTACGTTGATAGTATTTGCGTTCTCTGGGTATTATCACGATTTAAATATCTATCCAATTACCATTTTTAAATATATCTTCTTCGTTTTTTTAGGGGTAACTTTTTTTAAGTTCACTATTTATTATTTACTTCAAAAATACCGTATCTCTTTTGGAGGTAATTTTAGAAGAACTGTAATTTTTGGAGCTAACAAAAAAACTCAAGCACTCGAAACCTTCTTTAATAAGAATCCAGAATATGGCTATGTTCATGTGAACACATTCAGCATTAAAGACAAGAATGAGAATCTCGATAATTACTTTGATTATATTAAAGAAGAAGATATCGATGAAATTTATTGTTCCATTTCAGAATTATCTAACAGGCAAATAAGCGACATAGCAGATTTTGTAGATAATAATTTAAAAATCTTGAAATTCTTACCCGACAATAAAGAGATTTATTCTAAAAAATTAAAATATGAGTACTATGATTATATACCTATTTTATCACTTAGGAATATACCTTTAGAGGACTCATTTAACATGGTGATTAAGAGAATTTTTGATATCATTTTCTCAAGTTTAGTGGTTATTTTTATTTTGTCGTGGCTTACGCCTATCATAGCCATCTTAATAAAAATAGAATCGAAAGGTCCAGTGTTTTTTAAACAATCCAGAAATGGATTTAATTACAAAGAATTTGATTGCTACAAATTTAGATCTATGATGCCTAATAAGGATGCTCATTTATATCAAGCAACACGAGGAGACCAGCGCATCACTAAAATTGGAAAATTTATTAGAAAGACAAGTATTGATGAGCTGCCACAGTTTTTTAATGTTCTTTTTGGAGATATGTCTGTTGTTGGCCCAAGACCACATATGGTAAGCCACACCAATATGTATGCAAAAAAAATCGACAAATTTATGGTACGTCATTTTGTAAAGCCTGGCATTACTGGTCTAGCTCAAATTAGTGGTTTTAGAGGCGAAATAGAAACAGATAAAGACATCATTGGTCGTGTAAAATATGATATATTCTATATCGAAAACTGGTCGCTTCTATTAGATTTAAAAATCATCACCCAAACTTTTCTAAATGCCGTAAGAGGTGAAGACAAGGCGTATTAAATTAAAACTTTTAAGCGTTCTAATTGACTATTAAAATCAAAATGAGTTATGGCCTCTTTATGAATAGTTCTTTTCTGTGCTTCTGAAAAAGGACTAATAGTTGAAATAATACTATTTAAATGATTATAGTCGCCAGATTTTGCAACCCAGCCTAATTTGTGGTTTTCAATAAGAAATTCACCTTCACCACCACCAAAATAAAGCATTGGTAAACCCAAACGCGCATATTCAAATATTTTCGAAGGCACACTACCATAAATCCGATTAAGTAGTGGAATAATAGCAACATCGTACTGCATTAAAACAGTATGGAGCACATCTCTAGTGACATGACCATGATAAAAAACGGGTAACTCAGGATGTTCTGCTACGAATGTTTCTATTTTATGTTGTTCTGCTCCAGAACCATAAATATGGAATTCAATAGTATCGTATTTAAGTTCATTACATAATTTATAAATTCCTTGGGCAATACCCAATAACCCAGCATAGACAATTTTAAGTTTCCCTTGGCTTTCGGGCGATACTATTTCTGGGACATTAAAGTCGGGAAAATTTCGATATAAAAACGTTGTCTTTTCCGGGAACATTGCATTTATATGAGTTAAGATCTCTTCACTTTGCCCCAATATCAGGCTGGCTTTTTTGTAGTTATAATGCTCAATTTTTTCTAAAACCCTATAACTGAAATTTTTTTTAAATGCGCCTAATTCTAAGCCAGCAATAGGCCAAAGATCACTAACATTTAAAATGAGGTTTCTATTTTTTTTTCGCAAAAAGAGCATGCAAGTAAACGCCACTATTAATGGAGGAGATTGTACAATAACAGTCTTAGGAATTTTATTCCATGCAAAAAACCAGACGAGACTAAAGCTATATGATAACATGGCCATTAGGCGTAACAGCTTATTTTTTGAGTTGCTAGCATAAACCCAAAGACGATGGATTGTTACATTGTTCTCAACAGAGACTTGTTTAAACTTTCCTCGATATCCCTCAAATATCTTGCCTGTTGGATAATTAGGTAAAGGCGTTAATACACTAACATTAAAATCGCTATGTTGTAAACCTGTTGCCAACTGGAAAATCCGATTGGACGCTGCTCCAATTTCTGGAGGAAAATAGCTTGTAATGACTAAAACGTCTTTTTTCATTGCGTTGAGGTTACAAAAGAAGTGAACTGTTTTAATTTACCACTTTTAGATCGTTTTAATTGATCTTGTCTTTCAAAGATGATAGTGAGCCCTTTTTCTAAGTAATTTTCCATTGCTTTAATAATGGTTTGTTTTTTTTCTTCCGAAAGTAGTTTAGCGCTTACATATATAATTTTAAAACGATGTTTTTCTAATTGCTCAATAACAAATTCCTTAACATTGCCGTCATCTTCAATAATACTCTTCGTGATATAATAAAAGGTTAATCCAGCGGCTCGTTTTCCACTTGGTAAGATGGCGATATCATTTGTTCTTCCAATTAATGTTTTCAAAATGGGAATGCGAGGTGTGCTTTTTTCAGATAAGGCTCCAATATCTCCAATATCATATCTAATAAAAGGGTGTGCTTTATTGTAGAGAGAGGTAATAACAACACGTCCTTCTTTTCCAACAGGAAGTGTGTTATCATCATCATCTAAAATTTCAACAAACAAGGTTTCACTATTAAGTTGCCAGTCATTATTATGATTCTGAAATGCTATTAAATCCAGTTCCGAAGCTCCATATTCGTTAATCACAGGAACGCCAAATTGATTTTCCATAAGCCGTTTGTCGTCGTCAAATAACATTTCCGAAGTCACTACACATGCTTTTAATGTTGGGCAGATAGATCTTAAAATGAGCTCTTGTCGTTCCAAAAACTTTGCAAACTGAACAATAGAACTTGTATATCCATTTATATATTCAAATGCTGTCGACTTAAATTTCTTTATGTGTTTCGCAAAAGCATCATCACTTAGGTCAAACACTGAAAATCTAAAACGTTTACTCAAACTGTCCTTAAAACGTTCTTTATAATATCCTTTTTTATCTAACGGAATACCATAAAAACGAGCCTGACGAGAGGTGTTAAAATCTAAATTATACCAACCAAATCTATCTTGAATAATTGCCCAGGTCATGGCATGTGAAAATTTATCCTTCGCAAAAATAAAAGGGTCACCAGAAGAACCAGAGGTCTTGTTAATGTAAACATTTTTAGCTGTAAACCCTGTTGATAAACGCTCTTTGAGTGGTTGTTGCAAATCTTTTTTTGTCATCACTGGAACTGAACTCCAGTTGTCTAAATTGAGATTAGGAGCTAGAGATTTATAAAACAAATTTTGACTTAAATGATACGCAACAATGTCATAACGTTTTTGGCCTATATATTGCTTAAAGTCTTTATCGGTTTTTTTTTGAATAGAAGCCAATTCTGTTTTTGCTTCCTTCAAAGGATAGCCATTAAGTTTTAAAGAAAAAT
Source organism: uncultured Psychroserpens sp. (assembly GCF_947492715.1). GTDB lineage: Bacteria > Bacteroidota > Bacteroidia > Flavobacteriales > Flavobacteriaceae > Psychroserpens. The sequence continues at coordinate 1,047,225 of NZ_CANLNS010000001.1, read as the reverse complement.
CGAAAAGGTTCAAAAAAAGTGTGTTTGTATTTCTTGTAAAGTAAAGAAAAAAAGTCTTGTCTGTAAACTTCGAAAGACGCTAAAAACAATTATTTTTGCACAAACAAATTGACAATATGACGATTTTAATTCTTGGTTCTGGAGGTAGAGAACATACATTTGCTTGGAAAACAGCTCAAAGCCCTTTATGTGACAAACTTTTTGTCGCTCCTGGAAACTCTGGAACAGCTCAAATAGCTACTAATGTAAATATTAGCGTTACCGATTTTGACGCCATTAAAGATTTAGTTTTAAAGCATCATATTGATATGGTAGTTGTGGGTCCAGAAGATCCTTTAGTTCAAGGTGTGCATGATTTCTTTCTAAATGACGAAAGGCTAAAGCACGTAGCGGTTATTGGACCTCAAAAGGCGGCTGCCGAATTAGAAGGTAGCAAGGAGTTTGCTAAAGAGTTTTTATTTAGGCATAATATCCCAACAGCTGCGTATCAAAGTTTTAATCCCTCTAATGTTGAAGATGGTTATAAATTTCTAGAAACTTTAAATCCTCCTTATGTATTAAAAGCCGATGGATTGGCTGCTGGAAAAGGTGTTTTGATTCTTGATGATTTAAATGAAGCAAAAGCCGAACTTAAGAATATGCTTGTAGATGCCAAGTTTGGTGATGCCAGTTCAAAAGTTGTTATAGAAGAATTTTTAGATGGGATTGAGCTTAGTTGCTTCGTGTTAACTGATGGGAAACACTATAAAATTTTGCCTACGGCTAAAGACTATAAGCGTATTGGAGAAGGTGATACAGGTTTAAATACTGGAGGCATGGGAGCCGTATCTCCAGTTCCTTTTGCAACTAAAGAGTTCTTGACTAAAATTGAAGAACAAATCGTGAAACCTACAGTAACAGGTTTGGCTAAAGACAACTTGCCCTATAAAGGATTTATTTTTATAGGTTTAATTAAGGTGGGCGATGACCCAAAAGTTATTGAGTATAACGTAAGAATGGGAGACCCAGAAACAGAAGTTGTTTTACCAAGATTAAAAACAGATATTGTTGAGGTGTTTAAAGCTATAGCAGAGGAGCGTTTAAATGAGATTAATATCGAGATTGATGAAAGAGCGGCCACAACAGTGATGCTTGTGTCTGGAGGGTATCCCGAATCTTATGAAAAAGGAAAAGAAATCTCTGGGTTAGAACACGTAGAGAACTCTATTGTATTTCATGCAGGAGCAATCGAAAAAGGGGAGAAAATTGTAACGTCTGGAGGTCGTGTTATGGCAATAACATCTTACGGAAACACGTATAAAGAAGCCATAAAAAAATCTTATCAAAATATAGATAAACTACATTTTGATAAGATGAATTATCGTAAAGATATCGGTTTCGATTTATAACTTATAGATAAGAATGAGAAGAGATACTCTTATCTTCTTCATTGTTATCATTATATTTTTTAAGCTCTTTCATCCAGTAAGCCATGGCAACAATACCAATGATGATGAAAATCCAAGAAACAGTGTTGGCTGTCCACCAGTTTTCTAATTCCAACGATGCTAACCAATCAAAAGGTTTGAATAAAAAGTTAACAAATAAATCTTGTATTGCGTAAAAAAAGTCTTTCATTATGTTGATATTTTTAGAATCTCTTAACGAGCTTCAAGGGTATAATCATATATTTACAGTGCAAAATTACATATTTTTTTCATTTTAAACTAAACCAATGATTTCAAATTTTTTTAGTAAATCAAAACCAATTCACTACATCGTAGTTAGCATTATGCTGTTGGTTGTTTTTGTGCTAGTTAAATTTAAAATATTAACCGAAAATTTCGATGCCATTGCAGTCGCAAAGCAAGTAGGTTTGTTTCTAATATGCCTAATGTCTGTTTTTGTATTCGACTTTTTAGTAACCAGAAATGGCTTAACAAAAAAGAACAGCTACAACATTGTTTTGTATGTGTTGTTTTTTGCAGTACTACCGCCAACAATTCTAAACTCTCAAATATTAGTAGCTAATTTTTTTGTACTCTTGGCATTACGCCGATTAATAAGTTTAAGGTCTCAAAAAGCAATTAAGAAAAAGTTATTTGATGCCTCATTTTGGATTGCTATTGCGAGTCTGTTTTACTTCTGGTCCTCAGTGTTTTTTATTCTCATTTTCGCAGCATTGCTAGTATATGCAATTTTAGATTTAAAAAACTACATCATACCACTTATGGGCATAGCAACAGTGGCAGTTATTACAAGCTCATATCTTATTTTAAACAACACAGACATTTTAAGCTTTGCTAATGGATTATTTGACTTTAGTTTAGATTTTAGCGCATTAAATTCAAGACAAATTATAGTGGGATCAACCATATTATTGTCTTTTGGGCTATGGGCTTTATTCTATTATATTAAGAATATTAGGTCTCAAATGAAGAGCTATAGACCATCATTTAAACTTATTATTTTAACAGCGGTATTAGGCCTAGTCATTGTTGCTGTAGCTCCTTCTAAAAATGGAAGCGAGTTTCTATTCTTATTTGCGCCACTATCAATTATTATGACAAATTATCTAGAGGTGATTTCAGAAAAGTGGTTTAAAGAAACACTACTCTGGGTTATTATTATAACACCTATTGCTCTTTTATTGCTGTAACTTTTTTCCAAAGGCTAAATCTCCAGCATCTCCTAAACCAGGTATAATATAACCTTTATCACTAAGGGTTTGGTCTATGGCGGCAATCCATAAATGAGTGTCTTTTCCGAAATGATTATTTACAAAATCAACACCATCTTGGGCTCCAATGACACTTACTAAATGAATGTTTTTTGGAGTTCCAAAAGGTTTTAATGCTTCAAAAGTAGCAACCATAGATTGACCTGTGGCAAGCATTGGATCTGCTAAAACAAGCGTTTTTCCTTCAAGACTAGGACAAGCCAAATACTCTACAATAATTTCAAAAGTTTCAGGATTGTCTTTATGATGTCTATAGGCAGAAATAAAGGCATTCTCTGCGTCGTCAAAATAATTCAGAAGCCCACTGTGTAATGGTACACCTGCCCTTAAGATAGAACACAACACGATATCGTCATTGTACAGTTGCGTATCACTTTTTCCTAAAGGGGTGGTAATTGTTTTTGATTTATAATCTAAAGTTTTACTCATTTCATAACATAAAACCTCACCAATGCGTTCAATATTTCGCCTAAATCGCATACGATCGGTTTGAATACGATTATCTCTAATTTCAGATATAAAAGAATTTAAAATAGAATTTTCTTTCGATAGATTATGAATGTGCATGTTTTGAAGTTAAATTTAAGAATGATAAAGTTAATAAATACCTATATATTTGCACTTTAAAATAAGAGATTATGTTTTCAGAAAACGCAAATAAAATATTTCAGGATGTTATTGAGAAATATCATGTTATAAATACTGTAGATCAACCATTTACTAATGTGTATGATAAAAACTCTAACCTATTAGAACATCTACTTTATAGAAAATGTTGGATAGATACCGTACAATGGCATTATGAAGACATTATTCGCGACCCACAGATAGATCCCGTTGCTGCTTTAAAATTGAAACGTCAAATTGATGCTTCAAATCAAGACAGAACAGATATGGTAGAGTACATTGATAGTTATTTTTTAGAAAAATATGATGATGTTGTTGCCAAGGAAGACGCTACGATTAATACAGAAAGCCCTGCTTGGGGAGTTGACAGATTGTCGATTTTAGCACTTAAAATCTATCATATGAATGAAGAAGCTACCAGAACAGATGCCTCAGATTCACATAGAGATGCATGTAAGAAAAAATTAGATATTTTATTAGAGCAACGTGTTGATTTATCAACAGCCATTGATACGCTTTTAGATGATATAAATAAAGGAGATAAGTACATGAAAGTTTATAAGCAAATGAAAATGTATAACGACGACGAACTTAATCCTGTTTTGAGAAGCCAGAAATAACATAATTATAGCAGCCTAATTTTGATTTTAAATCATTCTTAGCAATATAATCTACAAGATGCTTAACAGAGTTAAGTGTGATAAGAGAGCTAGAGCATGCCAAAACCTAAACACATTCTTGTCATCCGTCTATCAGCCATGGGCGATGTTGCTATGAGTGTACCAGTATTACGTGCATTTTCTTCTCAATATCCCGATGTTAAACTTACCGTTCTAACAAAACCTTTCTTTAGACCTTTTTTTAGAGATATACCTAATGTAGATGTTGTTGGCGCTCAGATTAGAGGTAAGCATAAAGGGATCTATGGGTTATGGAAACTTTCACGTGAACTTCGTCAATTACAATTTGATGTGGTTGCCGATTTACACAATGTTTTGCGTAGCAAAATATTGAAACTGTTTTTCTTAGGAAAAAGGATAGTACAAATAGATAAAGGACGTCAAGAAAAAAGAGCGCTTACATCTGGCAAAAATTTTAAACAACTTAAAACCACACAACAACGCTACGTAGATGTTTTTGAAAAACTAGGCTTTCCTTTAGATATGTCTAAACCGATGTTTTCAGAAAAGACAAGTCTTAGTTCTAAATATCTAGATGTTATAGGCAATGATACAAAACGATGGATTGGCATTGCCCCATTTGCTGCTTTTAAAGGGAAGATGTATCCTATCGATTTAATGACAACCGTAGTTGAGGAGCTTGCTAAAACATATAAGATTTTGCTCTTTGGAGCAGGAAACAGTGAAGCTCAAGTATTAGAAGGTATAGCGAATAAATTTGAAAACGTAATAAACTTAGCAGGTCAATTTTCCTTGGACGAAGAATTGGATATCATATCCAATTTAGACCTTATGCTCGCTATGGATTCTGGAAATGCGCACATAGCTGCTATGCTAGGTATAAAGGTTGTTACAGTTTGGGGCGTTACACATCCTTTTGCTGGTTTTTTACCTTATAATCAAAATGAAGATTCTACAGTTCTAGTAAATAGAACACAATATCCAAAAATACCTACATCTATCTATGGGAATGTCTTACCTCAAGGTTATGAAGATGTGATGAGGTCTATTTCTCCAGAGGACATTATTTCTAAAATTTACGAGACTTTAAAATAAAAAAACCTCGCTCCAGAAGAACGAGGTAAGATTTAGAATTTTTAGATAATCCCTATGATTAAATTCTAATCGTGGGCTAAGTTATTTTGATTAAAATTAGCCGTCAAGAATTTGTAGGAATATCTTCGATTTTTTCGATAAAGTGCTGATTATTACGACTAAAACCAATTTTAGCAGATGACGTGTATTTTACACATCGTCATAATCCACAAAAAGTGTTGGCGTTGTTGGGTGAGCTTGGCAGGTTAAAATAAGTCCATCTGCCAATTCACCATCTGTTAAAATATTATTTTGCCTCATGGTTGCTTTGCCTTCTGTAATTTTGGCAATACAACTGCTACAGATACCCCCTTGACAAGAGTATGGCGCATCAATATCTTCATCTAAAGCAGCCTCCAGAACAGATTGTTTCTGTGACATTTCAAAAGTTAAGGTTTCATCATCTAGAAGCACAGTGACTTTTGTTCTACCATCAGGAACCGATGTGTTGTTAATTTCAGCAGGTTTGGCCGCCTTAAATAACTCAAAGTGTATGCGGTTTTCGTCGATATCATGATCAGTTAAAACATCCTTAACTGTATGTATCATTCCTTCAGGACCACAAAGATAATACGCATCAACTTCCACATGTTTATACCTATTTTTCATGACATAGTTAACTGTGCTTTTTTCAATTCTACCAAAAATAGCATCATCTTCATCGGCCTGACTAAATACAAACTGAATTGAAAAACGAGAACTGTATTGATGTTGCAACTCTAAAAGTTCTTTTAAGAACATGGTGTCTTTTGTAGATTTATTACCATAAACCAATATCACCTTGCTCTGCACTTCTTCTTCTAAAGCACATTTAATAATACTCAATACTGGTGTAATCCCACTTCCAGCAGCAAAAAGGGCAATATTTTTTGTTTTAGAATCGTTAGGTTCAAAGACAAAACGACCTTTTGGTGGAGCGACTTCTAAAATAGCACCAGATTTAAGTTCGTGATTTGCATATGCCGAAAATGTGCCATCTTCTACTTCTTTTACTGCAACCTTAAGTGTTCCGCTTTTAGGAGATGTACAAAGTGAATAATCGCGTCTAACTTCATTGCCATTAATGGTTGTTTTTAAGGTAATATATTGTCCAGCCTTAAACTGGAAGGTATCTTTAAGTTCTGGAGGGACATCAAAGCTAATAGTTACAGCTTTTTCCGTTTCTTTGGTTATTTCCTTTATAGTGAGATTGTGAAATTGTGACATGAATATTTTTTTTGTAAAAATAACAAATCGAACTAGGAATCGTATTTTAGTTGTAACAAAATCAAATTTAGCGACACTAACATTTCATAATAATCAAACATTGACACAAACCATGAAAAAATTAATTTACCTTATTGCATTTGTTTGCACGTTTTCAATCCAGGCTCAAGATCATTCAGAGTTTAAAACGCAAACCATTGAGTTTATAAAACTTACGGGAACTACAGATATGTTTAATAACGCTATTTCGCAAATTGGAGCAATGGTACCTACCGACAAAAAAGAGGCCTATACTAAAGAAGCCAATGGCACCTTAGATGGTTTATATAGTAAATTAGCAGATGTATATATGAAAGAATTCTCAAAAGAGGAGATTCAAGGTTTGGTAGCTTTTTATAATTCGGATTTAGGAAAAAAATTGGCATCAAAGCAAACAGAGCTAACTCAAGCAGGAATGTCTATCGGCCAATCTTGGGGAATGGAATTATCTCAAATAGCTCAAAAATACACTAACTAATTAGTGATTAACTAACCAAAAACATATGAAACTTAAGCATTTTTTAAACTTAGAATGGAAGCAGTTTTTTCGTTCGGCAAGTTTTGGTAAAAGTATTGCGATTAATATCTTGATGATCTTTTTTGCGCTGTACTTTGTTGGAATTTTTCTATTCCTAGGTATCTTTTTACATAAACTTTTAGGAAAAATAAATCCAGATCAAGACCCTCTGTCAACGTTAAACGCGTTCATGTTTTACTATATTATTGCAGATATTGCCATGCGTTTCTTTTTTCAGAAATTACCTGTGATGTCGGTAAAACCTTTACTTACATTACCTGTAAAACGCAGCAAAGTGGTTAATTATGTTTTGCGGAAATCGGCATTTTCATTTTTTAATTTTTTACCGCTGTTTGCGTTTATACCATTTAGCATCACACTGTTAACTAAAGGATATCCTACAGCTTCAGTACTTGCATGGTTATTAACAGCGATTGCAGTGACCCTTATCATTAATTTTTTGAATTTTATTTTAGAGAGTTTTTCTTCAGAAAGAGAACTGTCTTTTCTACCTGTAATTGTACTCGTAGGAGGATTATTTGCTTTAAATCATTTTAATGTTATATCATTTGCAGATATCGTAGCGCAAGGCTATACAGCTATTTACGATAATCCAGTATTCGTTCTGGTACCAATAGCTATACTGGTGGCTTTATATGTGATTAATTTTAAACAGTTGAGGTCTAAACTTTTCCTTGATAGTTCATTAAAAACAAAGACTACTGTTGTCAACGCTTCTAATATGGATTGGACTAGGCGTTTTGGGGATATTGCACCTTTTATGCAATTAGATTTAAAGTTGATATGGAGAAATAAACGAACTAAATCTATGGTTATGCTTTTAGCGATTGGATTACTATATGGATTGTTCTTTTATCCACAGCCTATATATAGAAACATGGTATTTATGTATGCATTTATTGGTGTGTTTTCTACTGGATTTTTTCTTATTAATTTCGGTCAATTTATTCCAGCTTGGGATAGTGGATACTATAAAATGCTTATGAGTCAAAACATTAAATACGAGCAATACCTTCGCTCTAAATTTATTCTTATGATTATGAGTGTGGTGATTTTATTTGTACTAGGTATTCCATATGTATATTTTGGTTGGAAAATTCTAATTGCGCATTTTGCCGCAGCGGTCTATAACATTGGTGTGAATTCTCATGTGATTTTATTAGGAGGCTCTTTCAACAGAAAAAAAATAGACTTAGATAAAAGAGCTGCATTTAATTACCAAGGGACAGGAGCTGTGCAGTGGTTAATAGGTATTCCTTTAATGGTGCTTCCAATGGGCTTGTTTGGTATTACCAATTGGTTGGCTGGGTTTGAAGCCGCAATTGCAGTTCTCCTAATATTGGGTATTTTAGGAATTGTATTTCATAAAAAAATAATGAAATTCATCACTCAAAAATATCTCAATTCAAAATATAAAATGATTGACGCGTTTAGTCAAGATAGTTAAAAAGACAAAAATATTATGATTTATACAAAAGACCTTTCAAAAGCATATAATGGAAAGCAAGTTTTAAAAATAGATGAACTAGGAATTCCAAAAGGACAAAGTTTCGGACTTGTAGGAAATAATGGTGCAGGTAAAACAACTTACTTTAGCTTGCTATTAGACCTCATAAAACCAACCACAGGAAACATTACAAATAATAGTGTAGTTGTTGATAAAAGTGAAGATTGGAAACCCTTTACATCAGCATTTATCGATGAAAGTTTCCTTATTGGTTATTTAACTCCAGAAGAATATTTTTACTTTATAGGTGAATTGAGAGGGCAGAATAGGGCAGATGTGGACAGTTTGGTGTCACAGTTTGAAGACTTTTTTCACGACGAAATATTAGGGCAAAAAAAATATCTTAGAGATCTTAGTAAAGGAAACCAGAAAAAAGCAGGAATTGTTGCCGCTCTTATAGGAAATCCTGACGTAATCATCCTAGATGAGCCTTTTGCAAACTTAGACCCTACAACACAAATACGTTTGAAAGGAATTATTAAGAACCTCGCAGAAAAACAAGGTGTAACAGTTTTGGTATCAAGCCATGATTTATTACACGTTACAGATGTCTGCGAACGTATAGTCGTTTTGGAAAAAGGAGAGGTTGTAAAAGACTTAGAAACTAATGAGGCGACTCTTAAAGAATTAGAGGCGCATTTTTCAGGTTCAGAGGTCGTTTAAGAGTTTACAATACATCTAAAAACAGGCCATTTTTCGGTGATAATTCAAAAAGATGCTTATTTTTACAGCATTGCATAATATATGCAAGCGATTTTAGTTATAGTATTTACAAAAAACTAAACCACTTGAATACATCTTTAAAATTCTTTATATCACTGTTTTGCGTGACGCTTATTGTTACAAGTTGTTCGCGTAAAAAAGACACGTTTATCAATAGAAATTTTCATGCTTTAGGCACGAAATATAACATTCTTTATAACGGAAATATTGCGTTAGAAAAAGGAAGAGAAACTGTTGATAATGCGGCAACTGATAACTATTGGGAACTCTTACCAATAGAACGCATGCAACTTTCAGAAGAAATCGTATTGCCAGGTCAATCTAAAAATCAAGATTTCGAGCGTGCGGAAGAAAAGGCTATTAAGGCGGTACAAAAGCATGGAATGAATATAAAAGGGAAAGAGTATAACCCTCAAATTGACGAAGCTTATCTTTTACTGGGTCAGGCACGTTATTTTGACCAGCGATTTGTTCCTGCATTGGAAGCGTTCAACTATATTTTATACAAATACCCAGCTAGTGATAAAATTAACACCGCAAAAGTTTGGAGGGAAAAGGCTAATATTAGATTAGAAAATAATCAGTTGGCTATAAAAAACCTAAAACGCCTTTTAGATCAAGAAGAACTTGAAGATCAAGATTTAGCCGATGCCACTTCAATGCTAGCTCAAGCCTATATTAATATAAAATCTAAAGATAGTGCTTTAGTTGAATTAGCTACAGCAGCAGAATTTACCAAAAAGAATAAGGAAAAAGCACGATTCAATTATATCATCGGGCAATTGTATAACGAGTTTGGTGAAAAAGACAGTGCCAATATCGCTTTTGATAAAGTGATAGACATGCATCGTAAAATTCCTAGACCATATTATATTAATGCGCATTTAGCCAAATCGTATAATTTTGATATGGAAACTGGCAACCAAACTGAGTTTTTAGACTATTTAACAGACCTCGAAGAAGACCGAGAGAATCGTCCGTTTTTAGATAAAATTTATTACCGAATTGCAGAGTTTCACAGAGCTAATAAAAGTGATTCATTGGCAGTCGCTTATTACAATAAATCATTGCGTACAAATCTTGGAGATAAAGAATTGATGTCTAGAGATTATGCAACGTTGGGTGATATGAGCTTCGATGAAGCTAAATACAAAAGGGCAGGTGCTTATTACGACAGTACTATGACCAATATGAAACTTAATTCAAGACCTTATCGCATAATTAAGCGAAAGCGAGAGAACTTAGAAGATGTTATCTACTATGAGGATATTGCACAGGCTAATGATAGCATTCTAAGATTAGTTAATATGTCTGATGATGAGCGATTGGCCTATTTTACAGATTATACGAACAAACAAAAAGCCATTGCTGAAGCTGAAAAAGAAAAGGCTGAAATAGCCGAACGTCTTAAATCGGCAAATTCAGGATTGGCAACAAATAATAATAGTGTCAATAAATCAGGAAAATCTGTAAGAGTAGACCCAACGGCCAGTAAAGGACAAAAGCAAGAGTTTTATTTTTACAATTCAACAACAGTTGCTTTTGGAAAAAATGAGTTTGTAAAAATTTGGGGAGATAGAGCGCTAAAAGACAACTGGAGACTTTCAGATTCTAAATCTCGACCTGGAGGAGCTGCTGCAGGCACTAATGATATTGTAGCAAGCGCTTCTGAAAATGAAAAATTTGACCCAGAATTTTATATTTCTAAGATTCCTACAGATCAAAAGGTTATTGATAGCTTAGCCAAAGACCGAAATTATGCCTACTATCAATTAGGTGTGATTTACAAAGAGAAATTCAAAGAGTATGAGTTAGCTATGAATAAGCTCGAAACACTTTTACAAAATAACCCAGAAGATCGACTTATATTACCTTCTAAATACAATTTACAAAAGATATATACTGAATTGGGCCTAAGCAGTAAAGCTAATGCTATGAAATCAGATATCGTTAGTAATTACCCAGATTCGCGATATGCAAAAATACTATTAAACCCGCGTTCAGAATTTGCCAAAGATGAAAATAGCCCAGAGAGTCTATATGAAGGCTTATTTAAGAAGTTTGGTGATCAGGAATATGCAGAAGTTATTTCGCAATCCGAAAAATATATTACAGAGTTTGAAGGGGATCCTATGGTGCCAAAATTTGAAATTTTAAAGGCATCCGCTAATGGAAGATTACATGGTTTCGAAGCCTATAAGAACGGCGTAAACTTTATTGCCCTAACCTATCCAAACTCCGATGAAGGAAAGCAGGCTCAGGAGATTATGAAATCTGTGATTCCTATTTTAGCGAAAAAGGAATTTGTGAGTAATGATGCCACAAAACATTTTAATGTATTATACCCTTTCAATAACGATGAGAAAGACCAAATAAAAGACTTTGTAGAACAACTAAACGATGCGATCTCTAAAGTTAACTATTTCGAACTATCTACGTCTATAGACATCTATGACGCCAATACAGTCTTTGTGGTAGTTCATGGATTAACCAGTATTCAAGGAGCAGCAGGTTTTGCCGAGATCCTAGAAGAGAGCAAAAACAAAATTGACCGAAATTTCTATTCAATTTCTTCGCCTAACTACGAAATTGTACAACGACATAAAAACTTAAACGAATACCTAGAATCTCAATAAACTTAGACCTATGTTTTCAGACAAAAAAACAGGACGTATGGCTTCAGAAACAATTTCACAACAGAACACAATTGCTAAAGGCACTGTTATTACAGGAGATATTATTAGCGAAGGCGATTTCAGAATTGAAGGCTCAATTCAAGGAAATATCAAAACACCAGGAAAGGTGGTTATTGGTAAAACAGGAATCATTAATGGAACATTAAAAAGCGCAAATGCCGATATTGAAGGAAAATTTATGGGCAAATTATTGCTTTCAGATACACTATCATTAAAATCTTCAGCGCATGTTGAAGGTGAAGTGATCGTTGGTAAATTAGCAGTAGAACCAGGAGCCACTTTTAACGCCACATGTTCTATGAAAGGCAGCCTAAAAGAAACAAGTCATGGAGCAACCGGACAACAAACCACAATCAAACCACCAACAAGACCAACAGAAAAAGGACAAACCGCTTAAACAAGCTTTAATGCTAACAGGCATAGGTCTAGAAATGGGAGCTATTATTTATGGCTTTGTCATGCTGGGTAAATGGCTTGATGCAACATACAATGATGGCGAAAAAATGTTCATTATATTTTGTACACTTGCAGGTGTTGCCATCTCACTTTTTATTGTTGTTAAACAACTTAATCGAATTCATAAATAAATGAATCAATCGCTACTAAAATTTTCCTTAAAGATTATATTAATTCTTGTCGTTGTATTTGGACTTCATGTACTAACACTTAAGTATTTAGAATATCCATTATTTGACAATAAAATTGTACTTGCTTACATTGTAAATGGCATTTTAGCTATTTTAATCTTTGCATTCTTGCAAAAAATGAAAGACAAATACAAAGAACAACTAGGCTTTTTGTTTATTGCCGGAAGTTTAGTAAAATTTGCTGTGTTTTTTATTTTATTTTATGGTGCCTATAAAGCAGATGGGACCATATCTAAATTAGAGTTTGCCGCCTTTTTTATACCTTACCTTTTGAGTTTAATTATTGAAACATCTAGCTTGGCAAAATGGTTAAATAAATTAGAATAGAACCGCCTTTTTTAACAAACAAAAACACCCTAAGAAATAAAGTTCAAAATAGTTTTTGTTTTTGATATAAAACCATACCTTTGCAGCGATTTTTAAGCCACTATTATTTAAGTGATATGCATAGAAAAATAACTGTTAAGACAATTACCTTATTATTACTTTTAGTATCCTTTACTTCGTTTGCAAGTGAAGGTGAAGGGAAAGGAGATAAAAAATCTGAAATCAAAGAGTATATTCAACACCACTTGAAAGATTCTTATGACTTTAGTTTGTTCTCATATACAACCGACGAAGGCGAACATAAATATATTGGTTTTCCGCTTCCAGTTATTCTTTGGGATGGAGGATTAAAAGTCTTTTCGTCATCAAAATTCCATCATGGAGAAGAATTAGCTGAGGTTGATGGAAACTTCTATAAACTATATCACAATCACATTTATAAAACAGATGCTAACGGAACCATCAATTATGATGAAGACCATAAGCCTACAAATGCAAAACCATTTGATATGTCAATAACAAAAAGTGTTGTGATGATTATCCTTACGGGCTTGTTAATGTTTTTCTTATTTAGAAGTTTAGGGCGTTCATATGGTAAAAATGGAGGTATTGCAAAGGGTGTTGGTCGTTTCTTTGAGCCTATTGTACTTTATATTAGAGATGACATTGCTATTCCAAATATTGGTGAGAAAAAATACATGAAATATATGCCGTTTTTACTAACCGTATTTTTCTTTATATGGTTCTTAAATATTTTTGGTTTAACGCCATTAGGGGTTAATGTTACTGGAAATCTTGCCGTAACAGCATCGTTAGCGATATTAACTTTTTTATTAACGAATTTTACAGGAACGAAAGATTACTGGAAGCATATTTTTGATCCATTAGGGAACTCTATGCCTTGGTACGCTAAAGTAGTTCTGTACATTATATTAATTCCTATTGAAGTTTTAGGAATCTTTATTAAGCCATTCTCATTATTAATACGTTTATATGCAAATATGCAAGCAGGACATATTGTATTAATGAGTTTAATTGGTTTAATGTTTATTTTCAAAAGCGTTATTGGAAGCCCATTATCATTTGGATTGGCCTTTGCAATTTCACTTATTGAAATATTAGTAGCATTGCTACAAGCATATATTTTTACAATGTTATCGGCACTTTACTTTGGTTTTGCTGCTGAAACTCACGAGCATGCCGAAGAACATGAAGGTGAGATACAGCACTTGTAAGAATACTAAATATTGAATGTTTAATTTTTAAATATATTTATTATGGAAATCCCAGTAATGGTAGGTGCAGGTTTAGTTGTAATTGGAGTTGGTATTGGTATTGGTAAAATTGGTGGTTCTGCTATGGAAGCAATCGCTCGTCAACCAGAATCTTACGGAAAGATCCAAACAGCTATGCTTATCGCAGCAGCCTTAATTGAAGGTATTGGATTTGCTGCATTATTTGCGGTATAATTAAAAACCAAAAAGTAACCTTGTAACGGTTGGTTGCAAGGTTGCTTTTATTGAAAATTAAATTGATATAACAATTATATATTATGAAGTTATTAGAAGATTTTTCTTTAGGACTATTTTTCTGGCAAACATTATTGTTTGTACTCCTTTTATTATTGCTTAAAAAATATGCTTGGAAGCCAATTTTAAATGCAGTAAATGAAAGAGAAGAAGGGATTAAAAATGCATTAGACTCTGCTGAAAATGCTAAGAGAGAAATGGAAAACCTTCAAGCAGATAACGAAAAGTTATTACAAGAAGCACGTTTAGAACGTGAAGCAATGCTTAAAGAAGCGAGAGAGCTTAAAAATAAGATGATTGAAGATGCTAAAGGTGAAGCTTCAGCACAAGCTAGCAAAATTATTGAGCAAGCTCAAGCTGCAATTGCAAGTGAAAAGCAAGCCGCAATTTCAGATCTTAAAGCACAAGTAGCTAACTTATCTGTAGAGATCGCAGAAAAAGTTGTAAAAGATGAATTATCTAACAAAGACAAGCAATTAAAATTGGTTGAGACAATGTTAGGTGAAGCAAAATTAAACTAAAGCCATGGCAGGAACAAGAGCAGCAATTCGTTATGCGAAAGCAGTTTTAGACTTAGCTCAAACTCAAAATACAGCGAAAGCCGTTAATGAGGATATGGTGCTAATCGCTAAATCTGTTGCAGACAACAAAGACTTAAACGACATGATTCAAAGTGCTGTAATTAAGTCTACTGATAAGAAAAATGCTTTATTAAAAGTGTTTCCTAAAGCAAACCCAATGTTTTCTGGCTTGTTAGATGTTTTGGTTAAAAATAAACGTATGAACATTTTAGGAGATGTTGCTTCTAAATATGTTGAATTATATGAAAAGTCTCAGAATATTGAAGTAGCAAATGTTACTACAGCTGTGCCTTTAACAGATGATTTAAAAAGCAAAGTACTTGCCAAGGTAAAAGAATTGACAAGTGCTGATAAAATTGAGATTAAAAATACAGTAGATGAAAGCATCTTAGGTGGTTTCATTTTGCGTGTGGGCGATGTCCAGTATAATGCAAGTATTGCTAATCAATTGAATACATTAAAAAGAGAATTTACATTAAATTAAACTTGCCCTAAGCAAAACGAGGGGTCAAAATAGAATAAGATGGCAGAAGTAAAACCAGCTGAGATATCAGCAATCTTAAAACAACAACTTTCAGGTTTTGAAGCGAGTGCTTCATTAGACGAAGTTGGAACAGTATTAACTGTAGGTGACGGTATTGTGCGTGCTTACGGATTAGCTAACGCTCAATACGGAGAATTAGTAGAATTCGATGGTGGATTAGAAGGTATCGTTCTTAACCTTGAAGAAGATAACGTAGGTATTGTATTATTAGGTGCTTCAGTAGGAGTAAGAGAAGGATCTACAGTAAAACGTACTGAACGTATCGCCTCTGTAAACGTAGGTGAAGGTATTGTTGGTCGTGTTGTAGACACTTTAGGTAACCCTATTGATGGTAAAGGACCAATTGCTGGCGAAACTTACCAAATGCCTTTAGAGCGTAAAGCACCAGGTGTTATTTACAGAGAACCAGTAACAGAGCCGTTACAAACAGGAATTAAAGCGATTGATGCTATGATTCCAGTGGGTAGAGGTCAACGTGAGTTGGTAATTGGTGACCGTCAAACAGGTAAAACAACTGTTTGTATCGATGCGATCTTAAATCAAAAAGAATTTTATGATGCAGGTAATCCTGTATATTGTATATATGTTGCAGTTGGACAAAAAGCTTCAACTGTAGCAAACATTGCTAAGACTTTAGAAGAAAAAGGAGCTTTAGCATATACGACAATAGTGGCTGCAAATGCATCAGATCCTGCTGCAATGCAAGTTTATGCACCAATGACAGGAGCTTCTATTGGAGAATATTTTAGAGATACTGGTCGTCCAGCATTAATTGTTTTTGATGATTTGTCAAAGCAAGCCGTTGCATATCGTGAGATATCTTTATTACTACGTCGCCCACCAGGACGTGAGGCGTATCCTGGTGATGTTTTCTACCTTCACTCAAGATTATTAGAGCGTTCTGCAAAAATCATCAATGACGATGCGATTGCAAAAGAAATGAATGATCTTCCTGAGGCATTAAAACCAATGGTAAAAGGTGGTGGTTCTTTAACGGCTTTACCAATCATTGAAACTCAAGCAGGTGACGTTTCTGCATATATTCCAACTAACGTAATTTCTATTACAGATGGACAAATCTTCTTAGATGGAGATTTATTTAACTCTGGTGTACGTCCAGCAATTAATGTAGGTATTTCGGTATCTCGTGTTGGTGGTAATGCACAAATTAAATCAATGAAAAAAGTATCAGGAACATTAAAATTAGATCAGGCTCAGTTCCGTGAACTTGAAGCATTTGCTAAGTTTGGTTCTGATTTAGATGCTGTTACTTTAAACGTAATTGAAAAAGGTAAACGTAACGTTGAAATCTTAAAGCAAGCACAAAACGATCCGTTTACAGTTGAAGATCAGGTTGCAATTATTTATGCAGGATCTAAAAACTTATTAAAAGACGTTCCTGTGAACAAGGTAAAAGAATTCGAAAGAGATTTCATTGAATTCTTAAAGGCTAAGCATTCAGATGTTTTAAGCACTTTAAAAGCAGGAAAATTAACTGATGAGGTTACAGATACATTAACAACTGTAGCGAGCGACTTATCAGCTAAATATAGAGCATAATTAATAATCCTGTGCTCAATTTGAACACAGGATATTTTCATATTTCAAAATATGGCTAATCTAAAAGAAATACGTAATAGAATATCATCAGTATCTTCAACGATGCAGATTACAAGTGCTATGAAAATGGTATCTGCTGCAAAATTGAAGAAAGCTCAAGATGCTATTACGGCAATGCGTCCTTATTCAGATAAATTGACAGAACTTTTACAGAGTTTGAGTGCTACTTTAGATGGAGATTCTGGAAGTAAGTTTGCGACACAGCGTGAAGTTAAAAAAGTACTTATAGTAGCAATTACTTCTAATAGAGGTCTTGCAGGTGCTTTTAATTCAAACATTATTAAAGAGGTTACAAATCTAACAAATGACACTTATGCAAATCAAGAGGTGTCGTATTTAGCTATTGGTAAAAAAGCTAACGATGCTTTCAAGAAAACAGATCGTGTTATCGCTAACAAGAGCGAAGTTTTTGATGAGTTAACTTTTGATAATGTAGCTGAAATTGCTGAAATGTTAATGGATAAATTTGTTGAAGGTGATTTCGATAAGATTGAAATCGTTTACAATAAATTTAAAAATGCAGCAACGCAGATTGTAATGACAGAGCAGTTTTTACCTATTGTACCAATGGAAGGAGAAACTAACACGAATACAGATTATATTTTTGAACCTTCAAAGGTTGAGATCGTAGAACAACTTATTCCTAAGTCATTAAAAACACAATTGTATAAGTCTGTTAGAGATAGTTTTGCTTCAGAACATGGTGCGCGTATGACTGCTATGCATAAAGCAACAGATAACGCTACAGAATTGAGAGATCAATTGAAATTAACTTATAATAAGGCTCGTCAAGCAGCGATTACTAATGAAATCTTAGAGATTGTTGGTGGAGCAGAAGCGCTAAACAACTAATACTTATTAAGTTGTCGTATTGATATAGTTTTGGTACGCACAAACATAAAAAACCCAACTCGTACGAGTTGGGTTTTTTATGTTTTAAATTTAATCTGTAACATTTTCATGGTTTTGTATCTAAAGAGAAAAATCAATTTAAAACAAAACAATATGAAAACATTTAAGAATATCTTATTACTCATAATTTGTACACTTAGCATCGGGCTTCAAGCTCAAACTAAAACCTTTGATGTAAAAGTTCAAGGAAAAGGTAAACCTATACTACTGTTTCCTGGATTTACATGTACAGGAGATGTTTGGAAGGAGATTGTAACAGAATTATCTAAAACAAATGAATGTCATGTGTTCACTTTTGCTGGATTTGGAGATGTACCAGCCATAGAGAAACCATGGCTTTCTAAAATTAGAGAAGGGATAGACCAATATATTACAGAAAACAAACTAGAGAAAGCAACTATAATTGGTCATAGCCTAGGAGGAACTTTAGGTTTATGGTTAGCTATAGATGAGAATGCCAGATATAATAAAATTATTGTTGTAGATGCACTTCCTTCAGCGGGCGCCTTAATGATTCCGAACTTTAATAGTGATACCATTGTTTATGATAACCCTTATAATCAAAGATTACTAGATATGGATGCCAATAACTTTGAGATTATGGCAACACAAATGGCAACAGGGATGTGCTTAAATAAAGAAAAACATGATGTAATCAAAGCATGGATATTAAAAGCAGATAGAAAAACATATGTTTATGGCTATACCGATTTGCTTAAATTAGACTTAAGAGAACCTATAACCAAAATTAGAATTCCTATAACAATTCTTGCCGCTACACAACCTTATGGAGAAGATAATGTAAAGAAAACCTATAAAGAACAGTATAAGAACCTAGAGAAATACTCGATTAAATATGCTAAAGAATCGGCTCATTTCATTATGTTCGATCAACCCAAATGGCTTTTAAAGACTATTAATGAAGAACTACAATAGTAAATGAAATCGTTAGACCACCAATTTAAACACCTTTATGAAGCCAACTATAATAAAGTTCTTCGGTTGTGCTTAGGGTATACTAGTGGAGACACGATGTTATCAAAAGATTTGACACAGGAGGTCTTTATAAAAGTTTGGCAAAACCTAGAATCGTTTAGACAGGAATCTAGTATATCTACATGGATTTATAAAATTGCCGTAAATACATGTCTTTTAGAATTAAGGAAGAAAAAAACGATAGGAATATCAGATCACCTGAATCACTTAGAGCAACCTTTAGAAAATACTTCTGCTAATATGGACATTAAGTTGAAACAGCTGTATTCATGTATAGGTTGTTTAAAACCAGAGAACAAGAGTATAATTCTACTAGAACTTGAAGGATTACCTCAAAAAGAGATTGCAGAAATAACAGGTTTATCTCACGAGGCCATTAGAGTACGAATCCATAGAATTAAAAATGAATTAACTAAATGCGTTAAAAATGACAACATTTAAGGATCTAAAATCCCAATGGGAGAAACAACCAGAACAAAATACACCTAAAGATGGACCTGAATTAATAGTTCAGAAGATGAATATTCTCAAAAGAAAACAAGGAATTGCAAATTTTGTTTTGTTAACTACAGTACTAGTTTTGATAGGCTTTTTCTTCTATATAGAAGCTCATAATAATGCAACTGTTACCCTTGCTTTATTACTAATGATAAGCGCTTTATTAATTAGAGTTATTATTGAGTTTTTTAGTATTAAAAAGCTAAAAGAAATTGATATCACTGAAAACTCATCTGTTTTCAGTTCAAATATGATAAGCTATTATAAAAAGAGAATAAGAACACATTACATTGTAACACCAATAATTATAATACTCTATTGTGCGGGTTTTATTATGTTATTACCTTCTTTTAAGGATAATTTATCAAGTGGGTTTTATATTTATATTAAATCTTCAGCCATAGTTGTCTTATTGTTAATGGTACTTTTTATTAGAAAACAAATCAAAAAAGAACTTATAATATTAAAAGGATTGAGTAATTAATACGGTTAAATCAACGTTAAGGGTAGGTCTTATTAAGTTTTAAGAAAGTGCTAAAATCTTACAAATAATTACAGATAATCGATTAAAAGAATATTTAATCGATTAAACTCAATATATTAATTATATTAACCCTCCAAATCTTAACCGAAATTGACATGAAATTATTTAAGAAGTTGACTTTTGCCATTGCTCTGGTAGCCATTATTTCGACTACTTTTCAATGTGCAAGCCCCAAAATTGCCACGACACAATTTGAAAATCAAGCTCCGTTTAAACTCAAACCTGTTTACTTTCAAGAATGGTATGCAGGAATTAAAGTTGGAACAACAGGTCTGAATGTTTTCCTTCCTTTGACTAACGTAAATCAGAATGTAACTATTGATAGTATTTATTTTAGAAACTTAAAAGGTAAACTAGTTAAGAAAGAAGGAAAGTACGTTGCAGTTCTTGAGAACGCCTTTAAAGGATACACGTTTAAAAAGACCGAACGCCCAGATGATTACCCATTTGAACTATTAGATTATGAGTGCGTAATCAGCTATATTGAAAATGGAGTTGTAAAGTATTATAAAACTAGCCAATTAAATGAAGTGGCAGGAACATATTATGAAAATGGCCCACCATCTTTATATTTAGAAACAGCTTCATCTGGAATGGCAACTCTTGATGACGATGAGAATTAATATCGCATTATAATAACTTTAAAGTCTTGCTTATTCAAGCAAGACTTTTTTTATGGCACTAATTTTGAAATTGTATATTTATAATAGTTAATTATTTTAAAATGAAATTTATAAAACAAGCGTCATTTTTACTAGTAATGTTTATACTTATGGCAAGTTTTTCTCAATGCTCTTCTTCTCAGAAATTACAAAACAAACCGCCTACAGAATTTGGGCAAGTGTATTACCAATATTGGGCAGCAGGGATTAAAGATGGAGGTTCGGGCGTAAATATTTATATTCCTGTTACCGATACCTCTATTGCTTTAGATAGTGTATATTTTAAGGGTAAAATGACTAAACTTGAATTATCATCAGGAAATAAACAACTATATATAGGCTTATTTAGAACACATGCAAACCAGGTTGAAGATGTTATTTTAAGTAGTGACTCAAAAGAAGAATACGCTAATAAAATGCCAATGAATAAGACGTCTATTTCTTTCGATTTAAATGATGATGAATGTGTTGTGAGTTATCAAAAAAGAAATAAAACGCAATACTATAAAATTTCAAATATTAAACAAAAAGCACCAATAAATTTTCCTAGCGCTCCACCAAACGAGCAATAACTATCCTTGGTTCACGTTTGCTAAAAACGTATTTTTAGCAGAACAAATTAAAACTTTTGAGCGTACTAAAAACTTTTTTAAAAGATACTGTTATCTATGGTTTGGCAATTGTGTTGCCACGACTCATTAACTTCTTATTAGTACGATTACATACAGACGTATTGCCTAATGAAGACTATTCTGAAAACACAGAGTTTTATGTAGTTGCTGCTTTTTTCAATGTCATTCTAACCTACGGCATGGAAACTTCTTTTTTTAGATTTTTTAGTAGGAACAAGGATAAAAACAAAGTGTTATCAACGGCAATGATTACGATTGTCTTGAGTACTTTGTTTTTTGGAACCCTCTTGTTTTTGTTTCGAATACCAATTTCAGAAACCTTAAGAATCAATACTGATTTTTATACTTTACTTGTTGGAATTACACTCATTGACACCTTAATTGTGATTCCGTTTGCTTACTTGAGAGTTACTGGTAGACCAATTAGGTTTGCCTTAATTAAGTTAATTAACGTGCTTATAATTGTAGCACTAAATGTGCTTTTACTATCCAAATCTTTCGGATTAAAAGGTCTAAAAAACGTATTTAATGTAAATAATGATGTAGAATATATTTTTATTGCAAACCTTATTGCTAGTGCTGTAGTTTTAATTTTAGTATCGCCTTATTTCTTTAAAACAAAGCTTCAATTTGACACTAGTATATTAAAACAATTGCTCAATTATGGTTGGCCAATAATGGTTGCAGGTCTAGCATTTGTAATCAACGAAAATTTAGATAAATGGTTGTTACCAGAATTAGAAGGAGAATTTATAAATGGGGCTTATAGTGCTTGTTATAAACTAGCCGTGTTTATGACACTCTTTATTCAGGCATTTAGAATGGGAGCTGAACCTTTTTTCTTTAATCATGCGGATAAAGAAAATGCTCAACAGACCTACGCCACAATATTGAAGTATTTTACTATTGTTGGCGCCATTGGTTTAATGATTGTAGTGGTGTATATCGACCTATTGCGACCAATTTTCATAAAAAAAGAAAGCTATTTATTAGCATTAGATATTGTGCCTATTGTATTACTCGCAAACCTTTGTTTAGGGATTTATCACAACCTTTCCATTTGGTACAAACTAACAGATAGAACCCGTTTTGGAATGTATATTTCGTTGATTGGAGCGGCGATTACTATAGCATTTAATCTAATATTTATTCCTAAAATTGGTTTTATGGCCAGTGCTTATGCAACACTTATGGCCTACGGATTGATGATGCTAATATCTTACCTATTGGGTAGAAAGTATTACCCTGTTCCATATGATATTAGCCGCATAGGTATTTACCTCATAATAAGTGCTGGATTAAGTTTTATAACTTATTACTATTTTGATAGAGATATTTTACTAGGAACTGTATTTTTGTTACTTTACTTAGCCTTAATCGTCTTTTTAGAGAGAAAGGAGTTAAAGTTATTACTTAAAAGAAGCTAGAATTTTTTACATCTGAAATATTTGAAAGCATGCACATAAAGATTATTAATAAATCTAATCACGATTTACCACATTACGAAACTATTGCATCGGCCGGAATGGACTTGCGCGCCAATCTATCTGAACCTAGGATATTAAAACCTTTAGAGCGAAGTGTCGTTGGTACAGGGTTATTTATTGAGCTCCCAATTGGTTATGAAGCTCAGGTAAGACCTAGAAGTGGTTTAGCGGCTAAAAAGGGAATAACTGTTCTTAATGCACCTGGAACAGTTGATGCAGATTATAGAGGTGAAATAGGGGTAATCTTGGTAAATTTATCTAGTGAAGATTTTGTTATAAACAATGGAGAACGTATCGCGCAACTAGTAATCGCTAAGCACGAAAGAGCAGATTGGATAGAAGTTGATGAGCTTTCAGAAACCTCTAGAGGCGAAGGCGGATTTGGAAGCACTGGAGTAAAGTAAAAAACAATCAATTAAAAAATAGATGGCCTAAAAAGGCATAATAATATGAAAATAATAGTACCAATGGCAGGTCGAGGCTCTCGACTAAGACCACATAGTTTAACAGTACCAAAACCACTTATCCCTGTTGCAGGTCAGCCAATAGTTCATCGTTTAGTTAAAGACATTGCGAAAGTTCTAAAACAACCTATTGAAGAAATTGCTTTTGTATTAGGAGACCCGGCTTGGTTTGGTGATGATGTTGTTGATAGTTTAAAAGAACTTGCAACAAGTTTGGGAGCAAGACCATCTATTTACCGCCAAGACCAACCTTTGGGAACAGGCCATGCCATTATGTGTGCAAAACCATCACTGTCTGGTCCTGCAGTAGTGGCTTACGCAGATACACTTATTCGTGCCGAATTTGACTTAGATCCAAGTGCAGATAGTGTGATTTGGACTAAAAAAGTAGCCAACCCAGAAGCATATGGGGTAGTTAAACTTAATACCAATGAAGAGATTATTGAACTCGTTGAAAAACCTGAAACTTTTGTTAGCGACCAAGCCGTTATAGGGATATACTATTTCAAAGATGTTGAAGTTTTAAAAGATAAATTACAAGAAGTTCTTGATGAAAACGTTATGAATGGAGGCGAATACCAAATAAACGATGGTATAAAGCGTATGATGGCAGATGGAAGAGTTTTTAAAACAGGAACCGTTGACGAATGGATGGATTGTGGAAATAAGACGGTAACTCTAGAAACCAATGCTAAAATGCTAGGCTTTTTAAAGACCGATGGTGAAGAACAAATGATTGCTAACTCTGTTAAAAATAATAACTCAAACATAATTGAGCCTTGTTATATTGGTGAGAATGTAGTATTAGATAATGCAACGGTTGGACCTAATGTATCTATTGGTAACAATTGCGTGATTTCTGATTCAAGCGTTAAAAATAGCTTAATTCAAAACCATACTAGTATTAAAAACGCTAATTTAGACAATGCTATGATTGGAAATCATGTTGTCTATGATGGTGGCTTTAAGGCTATTAGTATTGGAGATTATTCTATTTTGGAATAATTGTTGAACACTAGTCAACCATAGCGAATACCCTTTAAAATGAAAACTAAATTATATATCCTGCTTCTAGTCTTCGGAATGTTCCTATTTCCTAGGATTACACTTGCGCAAGTTGATTTCAACAAGCGTCCTGACGATGATTTAGGAAATGTAGAAGATAAGTTTCAAGAATATTTCTTTGAAGCTCTAAAACAAAAGGGAATTGAGAACTATCAAAAATCGGCAGATGCTCTTCTTAAATGTATCGAACTTAAAGATAGCGACCCTGTATTATATTTCGAATTAGGAAAAAACTACAAAGCCCTTAAGAATTTTGGAGCAGCAGAAGATGCCTTAAAAAAAGCAGTGTCTAAATCTCCCGATAACGAATGGTTTTTAGACGAATTATATGACGTTTATATCCAACAAAATGAAATGAACAAAGCTTTAAAAACTGTAAAGCAATTAGTGAGATTTCATCCAGATTATAAGCAAGACTTGGCGTCACTCTATATTCGCGTTAAAAAATATAAAGATGCTTTAAAATTGCTCGACGAAATGGACGAGCAATTGGGTTATAGTCAAGATAGAGATTACCTCCGAAATCAAATTTATAACATCACAGGAAATGATGAAGATCGGATTGAAAACTTAGAAGAACGAGTAAAGAGTAATCCTGAAGACGAATCAAATTACTTAAGACTCATTTTTAGATATAGCGAAACGGGTGAAACAAAAAAAGCATTTGATGCAGCAAAACGTTTGCAAAACATTAATCCTGAATCACAATTAGTGCACTTAGCCTTATATAAATTCTACTTAGATGAAGGTGATACTACTAGCGCTATAAACTCTATTAAAGTTGTTTTAACAAGTCCAGATATAAAGGCTGATGCCAAAACAAAAGTGCTTAACGATTTTGTGAAATTTGTAGGTCAAAACCCCGAATATGAATCAGATTTGGTTGAAATCACCACACTTGTAAGCGAAGATAAAAGCGTGAAAACTCTTTTAGAGCTTGGAGCATATTATCTAAAGTCTAACGATAAAGAAAAGGCGCTAGGTTATTACTTAGAAGCATTGAAACAGGAACCTAATGATTTTAAAATTATTAGAGATGTATTACTGCTTCAGGTGGATTTAAATAAAAATGCCGAAGCCGCAAAAAAAAGTATGGAAGCCCTTGATATATTTCCGGCACAACCTGTCCTATATTTAATTAATGGTGTCGCTAATAACAAAATTAACAAACCAGAAAAGGCAATTGAAAGCTTAGAAATGGGAATTGACTACGTTGTAGAAAACCCAAAAATGGAAGCCGATTTCTACAAACAATTAAGTGAAGCGTATAAACAGATTAATAATATTACCCAATCTGAGACGTTTGCTAAAAAGGCTGCAGCCTTATTGAAAGATCAATAATATATGAAGATATTAAAAATCAGTTTACTTTGTTTATTTGTAACGTTTGGAACCTCTTGTAAATCGACACGGAGTGTTGTAGCATCTGGAAAAGTAGATTCTAATCTATCTGCAAAACAACTTATTAAAGAAAATGGAAAGCGTGACGCTAGATTTAAAACGCTTCAAGCTAAGGTTAAAATTGATATTATTCAAGACCTTAAAGAGTCTTCTTATACAGTGAATCTTAGAATGGAAAAAGATAAAACCATTTGGATAAGCGCCACCTTAGGCTTAGCAAGAGCAATGATTACACCTAATAATGTGAAGTTTTATGATAAAATAAACAATCAATATTTTGATGGAGATTATGAGTTGTTAAGCAATCTTTTAGGTATAGAACTCAACTACGATAAAGTTCAAAGTTTATTGATAGGAGAACCACTGTACGATTTAAATGATGATAAGTATATCATCTCTACCAATGAAGCATCGTATATATTACAGCCAAAAAATCAAGACCTATTTTTAGAGTTGTTTTTGTTGTTTAACCCCTCTCATTTTAAAATGGATTCTCAACAACTATTGCAACCATCAAAAAAACGTTTTTTGCAAATTGACTATTTAGGGTATCAGGAAGTAGACAAAGAAATCCTGCCTCAAAATATGAAGATAATAGCTGTTGAAGATACTGAAGAATTGAATATCGTCATGGAATATAAATCGGTTTCGGTAAACGAAGAGGTGAGGTTTCCATTCAAAATCCCTTCAGGTTTTGATGAAATTGTATTAGAAAATGCGAAATAAATCATTATACATATGTGTTGTTTGTTTACTACTCAATTGTTTTTTTGTAGCAGCTCAGAGTGACAAGCAAAAAGCCTTAGAAGCTAAACGTGTTAAATTTCAGAATGAATTAAAACAACTAAATGCTTTATTGTTTTCGAACAAGAAAGAGGAAAAATCTGTGATTTCTTTAGTGGAAGATTTAAATCATAAAGTTAGTGTTAGACGAAATTTGATTAAAGTTACTAATGATCAGGCTAATTTATTAACGCGAGAAATTAATGCCAATCAGAATGAAATTTCTAGTTTAAGAGATCAATTAACAACATTGAAAAAGGAGTATGCCGATATGATTGTAAAATCATACAAAAACAAATCGGAACAGAGTAGGGTGATGTTTTTGTTGTCTTCAGAAAATTTTAGACAAGCCTACAAACGTTTACAGTATATAAAACAATATGCAGATTATCAAAAAGAACAAGGCGACCTAATAAAAGCAAAAACCCAAAAATTACAAGAATTAAATACCGATTTATTACGTCAAAAAAAGGATAAAGATCAACTCGTTGCTGAAAACAGGCTTGCTAAAAAAGAACTTGAAAAAGAGTTAAAAGAACAGGAAAAACTTATGTCGACTATTCGCAAAAGCATGAGTTCTTATACCACTAAAATTAAGAGGAAACAACAGGAAATTAATGAAATAGATAGAGAGATTAACCGCATTATTAGAGAGGAAATCGCTAAGTCGAATAGAAAAGCTGGAAAATCATCATCATCAAAAGGATTTGCTTTAACACCAGAAGCCAAGCTTATTGCTAAAAACTTTGCATCAAACAAAGGGAAATTGCCATGGCCTGTAGAAAGAGGTGTCGTGAATTTGAAATATGGAACACAACGCTCTCCCATAGATCCCACAATAGAAATTAAAAGTACTGGTGTTAGGATTGCCACTGGACGAAATGCTCAAGTAAAAGCAGTTTTTAATGGTGAGGTGTCAAGAATTATTGTGGTTAAAAACGGAAACCCTATTATTATGCTTAGACATGGTAATTACATTACTATTTATAGAAACCTATCAAAGATATATGTTAAGAAGGGAGAAAAGGTAACTACAAACCAAGTCATAGGAGAAGTATTTACAAATGCTGAAGGAGAAACAGTATTAAGTTTTGCCATTTTTAAAGACTCAAAACCTCAAAATCCAGCGCATTGGATTTACAAAATGTAGCCGCATTTTGAAACATAACTTTTAGGATTTACAAAATGTAGTAACATTTTGAAACATAACTTTAGGATTTACAAAATGTAGCCGCATTTTGAAACATAACTTTAGGATTTACAAAATGTAATTTAGAAGTCATTCTAAACGTGTTTAATGTTTCAGTAATACGATTTATACTCTTACAATAACATAACCTCTTCTCGTTTTTTTGTAGTGTTTACCATTCCAGAAGTAGTATCGTTTTCCTTTAACTCTTACTATTTTATAGTGTTTTGGCGGAGTTTTTACAACCGTTACTGTTGCAGGTTTAGCTACAACGCGTGTGGCACAAGATGATAAACTTAAAAGGCAGGCAACCGAAAAAATAAGGACTAAAGTTCTCATAGTATTTAAGATTTGATTCTACTATAAGACCTATACAAGAGTTAAAGGTTTAATTACACAAACAGAGCTTTTAGTTCTGTAGCATCACTAGGTTTCATTTTTCCGGCAACCACTAGACTTAATTGTTTACGACGCAAAGCAGCATCATAGCGTTCTTTTTCTAGCTTAGTTTCGGCAATAAGTTGAGGTACTTTTACTGGTCTGCCTGTCTCGTCAACAGCTACAAAAGTGTAAATAGCTTCATTAGCTTTAATGCATTCACCAGATTCTCTATCTTCAATCCATACATCAAGATACACTTCCATAGAGCTTGTGAATGCTCTAGAGACCTTAGCTTCAATAGTAACGACGCTCCCTAAAGGAATAGACCTGTTAAAAGCAACATGATTTACAGATGCAGTAACCACAATACGTCTACTATGACGACGAGCAGCAATACTGGCAGCACGATCCATACGTGCTAAAAGTTCACCTCCAAAAAGATTATTTATAGGATTGGTTTCACTTGGAAGTACCAAATCGGTCATGATGGTTTTAGACTGAAAAGCTGTTCTTGGCTCCATTAAAATAAACGTTTAATTTCCTGCAAAGGTAAGATGAATTTAAATCTTAACTAAGTGATTTTATGAAATTATAAGGAAATATAAAAGTGTTACCTAAAACGTTGTTTAGGTAACCAATTATAATGGGCTTTTATTGGTGAATTAGTCTAATGCTTTTACTAATAACCACGCATCACTATTGTGCGTGCGCTTAATGGTTCTCAAGGCTTTTAAGGCTTCAATTCTATCGGTAAAACTAGAATATACAACTTCATGAAGTCCGTAACGGTTTACCCCAATTTTACGAGCTTTAAACCCTTTGTCTCTAAGTTGCTGTACTTTTTTATCAGAATTGGCTTCAACCCGAAACGCTCCAGCAACAATATGATAGTTTCCAGAAGGCTTCTCTACATTAAGTGTTGCAGCAGGCAAAGGGCTATCAATGATAAACGTACCCTCTTGTACTCTAATGTCCATCTGTTGATTGGCCTCTTCCTGAGCCATTTGGTTATGTTCATCAATCTGATTTACATAATAGTTGGAAGCCGTAAAACCTCCAAAGGTTAAGGCAATTAACGCTACTGCAGCATATTTAAGATATGGTCTGGTTTTACGAGTTTCTGGAGTTATGGTTAATGGTATAGCCTCTTCAAGTTCTTCAACATGCTCTTTATAGACTTCTCTTGTAATGTCTGAAGCTGTAAATTGAGATAATCCAAAAGCGTCAGTGAGATAATTAATATGAAGTGAAGGTTCAAAATTAATTTTTCCTTCAGTGTTTAAAACGAGGTCTCCAATATTATGTAAGGCAATAGTTTCTCCCTCAACTAAATATGACTTGATTGCTTTTACCTGTTTAACTACTTTTTCTACAGCAACCGCATAAGGAATCTTTTCAATTTCAGCAATATAATTAGCCAATAGCCCATCGTTATTTTGCAACTGTTCGTTAAACGATAATGCTTTTTTAGGTGGATAAAAGGCGTTGGTTGTTTCGTGTACTTTTGCCGAAACACGATGTGTTAAAAACGCACCAAATTGTGGTACTATAACACAATCATATCTATATAATAAATCGCTGATGTAAGTCTCTAATTGCATAAAAACAAAGTTAAAAATTTTTAAATGCGAATAAAACTTCCGAATAAGTATTTATTAACAAGTAAAATTTTGTTTCTTGCATATAGAAAATATACTATACATGACAAATCAAGATTTGATATATATACTTGCCTTGCAACATGTTCCTAAAATTGGAGATGTAACTGCCAAAAAACTGATAAGTCATTGTGGTTCTGCTGAAGCCGTTTTAAAAGAGAAGAAGACCAATCTCCTTAAAATAGACGGTATCGGTCTTACGATGATTAAAAACCTTTGCGCATCCAAACATTTAAAAGCTGCTGAGACCGAATTACAATTTATTAAGGATAATGACATCACATGTCTATATTTTACTGATGACGATTATCCAACGAAATTAAAACATTGCATTGATGGTCCAATGGTATTATTTCAATCTGGAAATATCAATCTACAAAAACGACGACTTATTAGTATTGTTGGTACTCGAAAAATTACGAGTTATGGTGTGAGTTTTTGTGAAAAACTTATTGATCAACTCGCTGCTTTTGATCCTGTCATCGTATCTGGCTTTGCCTACGGAACAGATATCACAGCGCATAAATTGGCCATAAAACACAAACTCCAAACCATTGGATGTTTGGCGCATGGGCTGAATCAAATCTATCCTAAATCGCACAAAAAGTACGTGACAGATGTTAATCGAAATGGTGGATTTCTTACAGACTTTTGGAGCACATCAAGTTTTGATCGCAATAATTTTCTAAAACGAAACCGAATTATTGCTGGCATTAGCGAGGCTACTATTGTGATAGAATCTGCATCAAAAGGAGGGAGCCTCGTTACAGCAGATATTGCTAATTCTTATAATCGCGATGTCTTTGCCGTTCCTGGTCGAGCAACAGACAATCAAAGCATTGGTTGTAATAATTTGATTAAAACTCAACAAGCTCATCTATTATCTAACCCTTTAGATATTGCTTATATGCTTAATTGGCAATTAGAAGATTTTAAAAAACCAGTAATACAAAAACGACTGTTTGTAGAATTAACTTCGGAAGAAAAAGTGATCTATAATTTCCTTAAAGAAAACGATAAGCAGTTATTAGATGTCATTGCTTTAGAATGCCAAATGCCCATTTTCAAGGCTGCTAGTATTTTATTGACCATGGAATTAAAAGGCATTACGAGGCCATTACCAGGAAAGTTGTTTGAACTGGTTTAGTGGTTTTATTCGGCATCCTGAAGCCTCTTAAAAAAATGTTGAATCGACTTAATGATAAAAGAGCATATCAGAAGATCTAATAAAATGACCGTAAGAATTAGTGTCTCGTCTTTTATGTCATGCAAAAAATCGAATAGTGTTAGGAACTCAGTAATTGGGCGAATTAAAAAGAAAAATAAAACATACACCAAAACCAATCTAACATAACCTTTTAGCCATAAAAGAAAAGATCGTATCATACCTAATTAGTATGAAATAGGATTCAAATGTTACCTAGTATCCAACCTTTTCGCGTACTCGCTTTAAAACGTCATTAGCAACCGCTTTAGCTTTTTCGGCACCAACGGCTAGAGCATCATCTACTTCGTTGAGGTTGGCCATATAATGATTGTAACGTTCACGCTGTGTAGAAAACTTTTCTATGATTAATTCAAATAGCGCTTGTTTAGCATGGCCGTAACCATAACCACCATTCTCATAATTAGCTTTCATAGTTTTAATCTTGTCTTCAGAAGCTAATAAGGCATATAAAGCGAAACAGTTACACGTTTTCCAATCTTTAGGATCTTCAAGAGGAGTACTGTCGGTTTCTATCGACATAATTTGCTTGCGCAATTTTTTCTCAGGTAAGAAGATATTTATAATATTTCCTTTACTCTTACTCATTTTCGCGCCATCAGTTCCCGGAACGAGCATGGTATTTTTATGAACTTTTCCTTCTGGTAAAACAAACGTTTCACCTCCCATTTTAGCATGAAAACGAGAAGCAACATCACGTGTCATTTCTATATGTTGCAGCTGATCTTTTCCAACAGGGATAATTTCAGAATCATACAAGAGAATATCGGCAGCCATCAACATTGGGTAGGTGAATAATCCAGCATTCACATCTTCCAAGCGGTCTGATTTATCTTTAAAACTATGAGCTAAGGTTAAACGTTGGAAAGGGAAGAAACAACTTAAATACCATGATAACTCAGTAACCTGAGGAATATCACTTTGTCTATAAAAGACCGTATTATTAATGTCTAATCCAAATGCTAACCATGTTGCGGCCGTTGAATATGTGTTTTGACGAAGTGTTTCTGCATCTTTTATTTGCGTTAACGAGTGCATGTCTGCGATAAACAGAAACGAATCATTTGTATCGTCATTTGCCATCTCTATTGCAGGTATAATAGCGCCTAGTATATTACCTAAGTGTGGTGTTCCTGTACTTTGTATTCCTGTAAGTATTCTTGCCATATTTACGTTCCGCCTTTCGGCTCCGCTTAAGATAGACTCCAGCGGAAATCTGTTTTAATAAATTAAACTTATATCGTCAGCAAAGGTATTTTTTTTAATTAAATAGCTCAAAACAATTGTGTACTTTTGGCGCATATGAAGTTTTTTAAGTACATATTTTGGTTATTATACCGCATTTGGTTCTATATTTTAGTGGCTTTACCCATTGTTGTACTCTTACCAATTTTAATACTTTCTATTTTAAAAGAGTCATGGTATCCCTTCTTTTTTAAACTTGCTCGTTTTTGGGCGCGTTTCATTTTAATTGGTATGGGTTTTCGTGTTAAGATAGAGCGAGAGCAAACGCCCGAACCTGAAAAAAGCTATATGTTTATTGCCAATCATACATCTATGACTGATATCATGTTGATGCTTGTGACTGTAAAGAACCCTTTTGTATTTGTAGGGAAAAAAGAGCTAGCAAAAATCCCATTATTTGGATTCTTTTATAAACGAACAAGTATTTTAGTAGATAGAAGTAGTGCTAAAAGTAGGCAAACGGTGTTTCTAAGAGCACAGCGACGACTCAAACAAGGGATGAGCATTTGTATCTTTCCTGAAGGAGGAGTACCTGACGAAGATGTGATCTTAGATGATTTTAAAGATGGTGCTTTTAGAATGGCAATTAACCATCATATTCCTATTGTTCCAATTACTTTTGGGGATAACAAAAAGCGATTTTCATATACTTTTTTTAGTGGAAGCCCTGGAAAAATGCGTGCAAAAATTCATAAGTTTATTTCAACCGAAGGATTAACTATAGAAGACACTAAAGGTGTTAATAAAGAAGCGCGGAACTTATTGTTACAGCAATTAGACCTATATAACGGTTAAAAAAAGCTGCCCTTGGCACAGAGCAGCTTTTCGTCATCATTGCGAAGTTTGCAATAACTATCTAACCAACTAAAAAACCTAAAACTTAAAACTAAGTCCTGTATAAACACCAATGAAGAACGGTTGGAAATCACCAGACGTATCATTAAAGGTGTTAATTTGATACTTGAACGTAGGTTCAAGATTAAATCGTAATTGTTTTGAAATGTTATAGTTCACTCCAATTCCAAAATTGGCACTATAACTCATATCGTTAATATTTGTAGCTTCACCTAAAAATGCTCTATCGCCATTATTTTGAACCGAGTATATTTCATTATTACTCAAAAACAGCGTACTAAACCCTCCAATAAGGTTTAAGCCTATTTTTTTATCTATTAGGCTGTACTCAACTTCTATTGGTACTTCAATAAAACCAAGCTGTTGGTCTATTGAGCCTTGTTCTTTTGTAAATAGAATCTCAGGACCAGTTGTATAGCTTATACTATTGGCACTAATAAATGTGGTGGTAGAATCATGAAGCTTAATATTTTGCAATTGCCTCGTATTATTACCAGAGCTTGTAGGTCTTGTAAATGCCACAACATTATTTGTAGTATACCCAAGATCTACCTTATTAATACCAGCTCTAATTTTTAATTTTTTATTAATAGCATAACTTCCTTTAACACCATAACTTACATTAACATCGCCTTCTTTGGTGTTGTTAATGAATTGATCGTCAATTGGAGATCCTTTCCCTAGAGTATTAAAATAAACAGGTGCTACATTAGGAGCAACACTCCAGCGTTTTAGAAGCTCTTCTGGTTCTTCGGTTTCATCTTTATTTTTTTCGGCTTCTGCAATGGCTGTTTCAATATCATTTTCTTTTTTAATTGCGTCTTTTGATTTTGATGTATCTATAGCTAATGCCGCATTTTCTTTATCAGGAGTCGAAGAAGTTACTTGAGTTTCTTTAGATTTTTTGATGTCATTTATGAGTTTGTCAATTTCAGATTTCTCCTTGTTAACAGGGTTTAAATCATTGTCTTTGTTTAATTTAGAATCGTTTGAGGTATTGGCTACAGCTTCTTTGTTTGTGTTAACAGTGGTTGCTGTCTTTGTTTTATTTTTCTGAGGAAGTTGGTTGTTATTTTTATTTGCAACGGCATGTTCTTTCAAAGATTTGTTTTTTATTAGCGATTTATCTTTAAATGATGATGTCTTCTTTTTTTCTTTTGAAGAGACTACTGTCGTTTTGTTATTTGAATCTTCTGAATTTGTTAAATCGTTGTTTGAATTGTCGGTGATACTACTGTGGTCATCATTTTTAGAATTATGATTATCTACAATTGGCGTATCGTCTAAATCTTTAGATGTATTTAAGTCTGAAGATTTTGTGTTACCTGTATCGTTAGTATCATTGCTAGTATCGTTACTTGACTTATTTGTATCAACAACTTCTTGCTCGATAGCACTGTCATTAGGACTAAACAATTTTTGTCCTACGGTAAATAATAAAAGTAACGCAGCGGCAACACCTGCTATTTTCCACCAGATAGGAATAACACGACGCTTGCGCTTGTCTTTATGGAGCTCACGCTCTATATTTTCCCAGACAGCATCATTAGGAGCAACCTCAAAATCTTTGAGTTGCTCTTTAAAGAGTTTGTCTATGTTTTTCTTTTCACTCATTATAAACTTTGCGAATTGGGTTTCGCTTTGTATTGTTCTATTTTATCTTTTAAAATCAATCTAGCTCTAGCTAAATTTGATTTTGATGTTCCTGTCGAAATATCTAACATGTTCGCAATTTCCTTATGCGAATAATCGTCTAAGGCATATAAATTAAATACCAATCGATAACGATCAGGTAATTCTTGAATAATGTTTAGCAAAAAATCAATGCTAATATCATCATCATCTACATCAACGCTTACATCTTCAATTCGATCTTCATTAATAATGTCAAAAACACCAGCACTTCTATACCTTTGTAATGCAGTGTTAATCGTTATTCGTTTCATCCAACCTTCTAAAGAGCCTTTGTTTTTAAACTGATCTATTTTTTTAAAAACCGTAATGTATGCATCCTGCAAATTGTCTTCTGCCTCGGCATAGTTACGTGAATACTTCAAGCAAATCGAAAACAGTTTACTCGCATATAGCTTATATAGTTGACTTTGTGCTTGAGCATCATTTTTTTTACATCGCTCTATGAGTTGTTCTAAACTCAAATGGTTAGGTTTATTTAGTTTTTATTCTTCTACTGGAACTTCTACAATCAAATAGGTGTCAAGACCACTACTAGAATCTTCGCCTTGCCAAAACCTAAATGTATATATGCCTGTATTTGTTACTTTAAAATTAAAAGAAACTTCTTCCTCTTCATTAAGTTCAGTACATCCATTATCAGGAAATACTGCAGTAACTATTGCAATATCCCGTTGATTTAAATCACTTTCATAAAACAAGTTGTTGTACACGTGGCAATCTGTTGGCTTTATATAAGTCAACAAAATTTCATAGGTTTCACCAAATTGAAATGTTTCAGGCATATCCACAGATTCAACAGGCAAGGCTTCATAATAAAAATTTGGGTTGTCGTCTGAAATCTCACAAGAGAACAACGAAAACATCAAAAAGCTTAATAAAATTATCTTTTTCATATTCATTTTAAATTTAGAAATACGTATCGATTTCTATTAATAGATGCACAACATAGCAAAAGGTTGCGTCTAAAAACAAAAAAAAATCCCAAAAAGAGGGATTTTTTTATTTTATATGTGATTATTGCCTAAGAATTAATGCTTTCTCGAACTTTATCTTCTAGCTCTTCCATTAATTCTGGATTATCTTTTATTAATGCTTTTACAGCATCTCTTCCTTGACCTAACTTGGTGTCTCCATAGCTAAACCATGATCCGCTCTTTTTTATAATTTCGAGATCTACAGCAATATCTAATATTTCTCCCACTTTAGAAATTCCTTCACCATACATGATATCAAATTCACACATTTTAAAAGGAGGAGCTACTTTGTTTTTTACAACTTTTACTCTAGTCTTGTTTCCAGCAACATTTCCGTCAGATTCTTTAATTTGTGTTGATCGTCTAATATCTAAACGTACAGAAGCGTAGAACTTTAATGCATTACCACCAGTTGTTGTTTCAGGGTTTCCGAACATAACACCAATTTTTTCACGCAATTGGTTAATAAAGATTACTGTACAATTCGTTTTGCTAATAGAACCTGTTAATTTTCTTAGGGCTTGAGACATTAATCGAGCGTGCAATCCCATTTTTGAATCTCCCATTTCGCCTTCAATCTCACTTTTAGGTGTTAAGGCCGCTACAGAATCTATAACCACAATATCAATTGCACCAGAACGGATAAGATTATCTGCAATTTCTAGAGCTTGCTCTCCATTGTCAGGTTGAGAAATAATTAAATTATCAATATCTACATTCAAGTTTTCGGCATATGTTCTGTCAAAGGCGTGTTCTGCATCAATAAAAGCAGCAATACCTCCAGCTTTTTGTGCCTCAGCAATAGCGTGTAATGTTAATGTTGTTTTACCTGATGATTCTGGGCCATATATTTCTATAACGCGTCCTCGAGGATAACCACCAACACCTAAAGCAATATCTAAACCTAAAGATCCAGAAGAAATCGAATCTACATCTATGACTGCTTGGTCACTCATCTTCATAACGGTACCCTTTCCGTATGCCTTGTCTAGTTTGTCTAATGTTAGTTTTAATGCCTTTAATTTTGCTTCTTTTTCACTGCTCATTGATCTGAATATTTTTAATGAATACTATTTTGATAGCGGAAAGCTAAAATACAACATCTTTTAATTTTTTTTAGGGTTATGACGCAACCTTTTTAAAGTTTTTGCATCTACTAATTGAGATTGGGAAATCTTGCTATGATAACCAAGCCTTAAATGGCTTATCCAAAATTCAATTCTTACAGAGGAATGAGATTTTTTAGAAAAATTATTTTTAACAACGCATTAGGTGTTTCAGTTACTGTCCATGTAAACAGTAATTGTAAAGCCGATGGAGGCTAACTCGTATTAGTTTTAAGATGAACATTTTAAAATATTAATAACGAGTTAGTCCTCAAAAAAGCCCTTTAGAAAGTCTAAAGGGCTTTTTTATTACAAGCATTTGATATTCTTTGAAAAAGAATATCTTTGCATTTTAAAATAATCTTTTTAACCTTAAAATTAGTATAGCATGCAACTGTACAATAACTTAAGTGCTAAGGAAAGAGCCGAACTTATTGAAAAAGCGGGAAAAGAACGCTTAACAATCTCTTTCTACAAGTACGCCAAAATTGGCAATACCGAAATTTTCAGAAATCATTTGTTTTTAGCGTGGGACGAACAAGATGTCCTAGGTAGAATATACGTGGCTCATGAAGGAATTAATGCCCAACTTTCTGTTCCAGCAGAAAACTTTGAAACATTTAAAAATCACTTAGATACTATTACATTTTTAGAAAATGTAAGATTAAACATTGCTGTTGAGCATGATAATTTTGCATTTTTAAAACTGAAAGTTAAAGTGCGTAAAAAAATAGTGGCAGACGGATTGAACGACGATACGTTTGATGTGACAAATAAAGGGGTTCATGTAGGTGCCGAACAATTCAACAATCTTATTGAAGATCCCAATACTGTTTTGGTAGATATGCGCAACCACTATGAAAGTGAAATAGGGCATTTTAAGAACGCTATTACTCCAGATGTTGATACGTTTAGAGAGTCGTTAGATTTAATAGAAGAAGACTTAAAGGAACATAAAGAAGACAAGAATTTAGTGATGTATTGCACTGGAGGGATTCGTTGTGAGAAAGCGAGTGCATACTATAAACATAAAGGATTTAAAAATGTAT
Organism: uncultured Psychroserpens sp.; assembly: GCF_947492715.1. GTDB lineage: Bacteria > Bacteroidota > Bacteroidia > Flavobacteriales > Flavobacteriaceae > Psychroserpens. The sequence goes on along the minus strand of NZ_CANLNS010000001.1, from coordinate 1,009,326 downwards.
TCCAGCTGGAAGGCGGAATTATTAACTACGTGAGGCAGGTTGAAGCCAATGACTTAGAGAATAAGTTTTTAGGTAAGAATTTTGTTTTCGATCAAAGACGATCTGAACGCATAAGTGAAGACGTTATTGCCAATTGTCATCAGTGCGGCCAACCTGCAGATATGCATACGAATTGTGCTAATGAAGCTTGTCATCTTTTATTTATTCAATGCGCATCTTGCAAAGAGCACATGGAGAATTGCTGTTCGACCGCATGTATGGAAGTAAATAGACTTCCTTATGATGAACAAAAAGCGCTAAGAAAGGGGCAAGGAAATAGCAATGACATATTTAAAAAAGGTAGAGCAGATCACCTGCCTTATAAAAAGGATTTGAGAAATATTTTCGATTCATTTTCGAAATAATTAATAGACCTAAGTATCCTTCTGATTTTATAAAAGTAGCAGCTAGATATGCATTTATTTTACTTAATAAATAATAGTATCTTTACATTTCAAAATAAATACTAATTGTCATTCGACAACTATTTGAGTTGCCGAATTATATATAAAATTTCATGAGTTGTAACAGTTGCTCAACTGGAAAAGACGGACAACCAAAAGGATGTAAAAACAATGGAACTTGCGGTACAGATAGCTGCAACAAACTAACTGTTTTTGATTGGTTGGCCAATATGTCATTACCACAAGGACAAGAGCCTTTTAAGGGTATAGAAGTGCGTTTTAAAAATGGACGTAAACAATACTATAAAAACACAGAAAACCTCACACTTAGTATTGGAGATATTGTAGCTACGCAAGCCAAATCTGGTCATGATATCGGGATGGTGACTCTTACAGGAGAATTGGTAAGAGTTCAAATGAAACGTAAAAAAATCAATATTGATGACGAAGAAAATGTCTTAAAAATTTACCGTAAGGCAAGTCAGAAAGATATTGATATTTGGTCTTCTGCAAGAGATAAAGAAGAACCAATGAAAGTCAAGGCAAGGCAATTTGCTATTGATTTAAAACTTCAAATGAAAATCTCCGATATTGAATATCAAGGAGATGCTAGCAAGGCAACATTTTATTATACAGCCGAAGAGCGAGTAGATTTTAGAGAATTAATTAAAGTATTTGCGCGTGAATTTAGAACGCGTATTGAGATGAAACAAGTAGGTTTTCGCCAAGAAGCCGCAAGACTTGGAGGTATTGGTTCTTGTGGTAGAGAATTATGTTGTTCTACTTGGCTTACCGATTTTAGATCTGTAAGTACATCTGCAGCGCGATACCAACAACTTTCTTTAAACCCGCTTAAACTAGCTGGACAATGTGGGAAACTGAAGTGCTGCTTAAATTATGAACTCGATGCTTATTTAGATGCTCTGAAGGCTTTCCCAAAAACCGAAACACGATTATATACCGAAAAAGGTAAAGCAGTTTGTCAAAAAACAGACATCTTTAAAGGTCATATGTGGTATGCCTATGAAGGAGAATGGATGAATTGGCATAAATTAACTACAGAACAAGCGAATGAAATAATTGAGAAGAACAAGCGTAAAGAAAAAGTGGCGAGCCTAGAAGAATACGCTTCTGAACTTATTGAAAATACTAAAACAGAGTTTGAAAACGTTGTTGGTCAAGATAGTTTAACGCGTTTTGATAATCCAAAACGTAAAAACAAACGTAGAAATAATAAAGGGAAGCAAAGACGTCGTAATAAATCGAAAAATAACAATGCAAAAAAATAAGTATTGGTTCATTGGTTTACTCATTGTAATTATTACAGTGTCTTGTGACGCTAATAGAGTGTTTGATGAGTACAAATCTGTTCCAGACCAATGGGATAAGAATAATGTTATTGAGTTCAAAGTAACTCCGCCAGATTCTACTAGTAATTACAACTTATTTGTTAACCTAAGAAATACAGAAGATTTTAAATACAGCAATTTATTTCTGATTGTAGAACTTAACTATCCTAATGGAAAGACCTTAGTCGATACATTAGAATACGCAATGACAAATCCAGATGGCACCTTTTTAGGTACGGGATTTACAGACGTAAAAGAAAATAAATTGTGGTACAAAGGACATAAAACTCCTTTTGTTTTTAATGAACAAGGAGAGTATACAATCAATATACAACAAGCCATGAGACAAAATGGTAGTGTTGATGGTATTGATAAATTGGAAGGCATCACAGATGTTGGTTTTAGAATAGAGCATGCGCAAACACCTTGATTATGGCAAAGAAAACGACAGCAAAAAAGAAATCTACAAATAATTCAACTCAAGATTTTTCAAAATATGTTCGACGATTTTGGATGATTTTTACTGGAGGTGTTATCGCTTTTTTTTCCATGTTTTTACTAGCATCATGGGGACTTTTAGGCGATATGCCAGACCATACCATTCTTGAGAACCCTAAAACATTTTTAGCAACTGAAATTATTTCATCAGATAATAAGACTTTGGGAAAATTCTATTTAGATGATAATAGAACTCCTGTAGATTATGATGAATTACCTAAAAATTTGGTTGATGCTTTAGTCGCTACAGAAGATATTAGATATTATGATCACGCCGGAATTGATGTTCGAGGAACGCTAAGAGCAATATCAAAATTAGGAAGAGGAGGAGGAGCTAGTACTGTGTCTCAACAATTGGCAAAACAACTTTTTACAAAACAAGTTTCATCTAACAAATTTCAAAGAATCTTTCAAAAAGTTAGAGAGTGGGTAATTGCCATTCGTTTAGAACGCCAGTACACCAAAGAAGAAATTATAGCGATGTATTTTAATATTTATGACTTTGGAAATAATGCAGATGGTATTAGAAGCGCTTCTCGGATTTACTTTGGAAAAGAGCCTAAAGACCTCGACTTAAAAGAATCGGCAATGCTGGTAGGAATGTTTAAAAACTCATCTTTATACAATCCAATACCATCGCGTAATCCTGTTGGAGTAAAGAATAGACGTAATGTTGTTCTAGCTCAAATGTATAAGTACGAGTACATTTCCGAAGCCTTAAAAGATAGCTTACAGGCTAGAGAATTAGACTTAAATTTTTCGCCGGAAACGCATCGTGAAGGAACAGCAACTTATTTTAGAGCTTATTTAGATAAGTTTATGAAAGAATGGATAAAAAACAATCCAAAGCCAGATGGCTCAAAGTATAATTTGTATAATGACGGACTCAAGATTTTCACAACTATTGATTCGCGAATGCAAAAGTATGCCGAAGATGCTGTAGCTCTTCATATGCCTAGACTTCAGGCCGAATTTGATAATCAAAACACACCTGATCGAAATAAAACAGCGCCTTTTTTAGAATTGGATAAAGACGAGATAGAAGATTTAATGAACCGAAGCATGTCAAGGTCAGAACGTTGGCGTGTTATGAAGGCAAATGGTAAATCGGAAAAGGAGATCAGAGATTCGTTTTATAAGCCTGCTCAAATGAGCATATTTGCATGGAAAGACGGCAAGCCTAGTGAAATAGATACCGTTATGAAACCTATCGATTCTATGCGTTATTATAAGTCATTCTTGCAACCAGGAATGATGTCTATGGATCCACAAACAGGACATGTTAAAGCATGGGTTGGAGGAATGAATTATAGACATTTTCAGTATGATCATGTGAAACAAGGTAAACGGCAAGTGGGATCTACGTTTAAACCATTTGTATATGCTACAGCCATAGATCAGTTACATTTATCGCCTTGCGATACAATTCCAAGACAACAGATTACTATTGAAGCTAATAAATATGGAAACCCAGAGCCTTGGACTGCGAAAAACTCAGATGGACGCTATGACGGTTTCTTGTCTCTAAAAGATGCTTTGGCCAATTCTGTTAATACAGCAACAGCACGCTTGATGGATAAAGTTGGACCAGAACCTGTGATTGATATGGCTCGAAATTTAGGCGTAGATTCAGATATCCCTCCTGTGCCAGCTATTGCCTTGGGGACACCAGATATTAGCGTCTATGAAATGGTAGCTGCTTACTCTACTTTTGCTAATAAAGGAGTTTATAACAAACCAGTTATGGTAACGCGTATAGAAGATAAAAATGGCACAATATTGTATCAATTTACCCCAGAAACTAAAGACGTCTTAAGTGCAGAAGTGGCATATACAACGGTAAACTTAATGGAAGGGGTTGTACAGTCTGGTTCTGGAAGCAGATTAAGAGGTAGCTGGAGAGCAAATCAAACATTATATAAAGAAATAATTACGGGATATCCTTACGAGCTTACTAATCCAATAGCAGGTAAAACAGGAACAACTCAGAACCAAAGTGACGGTTGGTTTATGGGAATGGTTCCAAATTTAGTTACAGGTGTTTGGGTTGGTGCCGAAGATAGAGCAGCACATTTTAAGACCATTGCTTATGGTCAAGGGGCTTCAATGGCACTTCCAATTTGGGGATTATACATGAAGGCGTGCTACGCAGATAAAGACCTAGGCATTTCTAAAGAGAGTTTTGAAAAGCCAGCAGACCTTTCAATAGAAGTAGATTGTAGCAAATGGAAAGGCAATGATGGTGAAGGGAAAGACCCATCAGACGAATTGGAAGATGTGCTCGATTTTTAAAGCACAATTTTATTATAAAATCACAAGCCATTCATTTTTGAATGGCTTTTTTATTTTGTAATTTTCCAATGCTAAATTAAAGACAAATGATTAGTAAAAAAGTAGCTAATGTTCAAGAAGCATTACAAGGTGTTTCAGATAATATGACCTTTATGTTTGGTGGTTTTGGGCTATCAGGAATACCAGAAAATTCTATTGCAGAATTGGTGCGTTTAGGCGTTAAAGGACTTAAATGTATCTCTAATAATGCTGGTGTTGATGATTTTGGACTGGGATTATTGTTACAAGGAAAGCAAATAGATAAAATGACCTCTTCGTATGTAGGAGAAAATGATGAGTTTGAAAGACAAATGTTGTCTGGTGAATTGGAAGTAGAGTTAATTCCTCAAGGAACGTTAGCCGAGCGTTGTAGAGCTGCACAAGCAGGCTTTCCAGCAGTATATACACCTGCTGGTTATGGAACGGAAGTTGCCGATGGAAAAGAAACCAGAGAATTTGATGGTAAAATGTATGTTTTAGAGTATGCATTTAAAGCCGATTTTGCTTTTGTAAAAGCTTGGAAAGGTGACGAAGCAGGTAACCTTATTTTTAAAGGAACTGCCAGAAATTTTAATCCAAATATGTGTGGTGCTGCAAAAATTACTGTAGCTGAGGTTGAGGAACTTGTTCCTGTTGGAACTTTAGATCCAAACCAAATACATATTCCAGGCATATTTGTAAAACGTATCTTTCAAGGAGCACGTTATGAAAAACGAATTGAACAAAGAACTGTTAGACAAAGAGATTAATTATGTTAGATAAAAACGGAATCGCAAAACGCATTGCCAAAGAAGTTCAGGATGGATACTACGTTAATCTTGGTATAGGCATCCCAACATTGGTAGCCAATTATGTTCGCGATGATATAGAAGTAGAGTTTCAAAGTGAAAACGGCGTACTAGGAATGGGACCTTTTCCTTTTGAAGGAGAGGAAGATGCCGATATTATTAATGCAGGAAAGCAAACAATTACAACATTACCTGGAGCTAGTTTTTTCGATTCAGCTACGAGTTTTTCAATGATAAGAGGGCAGCATGTAGATTTAACCATTTTAGGAGCTATGGAAGTAGCTGAAAATGGAGATATTGCTAATTGGAAAATCCCAGGGAAGATGGTAAAAGGTATGGGAGGCGCAATGGATTTAGTTGCAAGTGCCGAAAATATTATTGTTGCCATGATGCATACCAATAGAGCAGGTGCGTCAAAACTATTGAAGCGTTGCTCATTGCCATTAACGGGAGTTGGTTGTGTTAAGAAAGTGGTAACTAATCTTGCTGTTATGGAAGTAACAAATGAGGGGTTTAAACTTTTAGAGCGTGCTCCAGGTGTATCTGTTGAAGATATTGAAAGCGCCACCGAAGGCACTTTAATTATTGATGGCGATATTCCTGAGATGATATTATAAAATTAGCAATTACTAAAAAATTTAAGCCACTTATGTAAGTGGCTTTTTTGTTTTCATAAGAAATATTTGCTTTAAAAAATGTAAGATTTTTCTGCTTATCACTTTGTAAATGTTAAAAAACAATGCATTTCATCGATTTTTTATGTGTTTTAACTGATTAATTGAAAATAAGTTTCATATTAGCAAAACCAAATCGAAACAACCAAATTTACAATTAACCAATATTTATGATTTGCCCCAAATCTATCATAAATTTTAACTGAATGAACTTTTTTGCCCCAAATCTACCAAAACCTACACCTACTGAAAACAAGTTTACAGCTGGTTTTCAAAACACTCTAAGATTGCTCAAAAACATCTTAACCCTAACTAAAAAAATATTCATGCTATAATCCTTTCGGGATAGCATGAATAAGTTTTTTAGTGTATTCCTTTTTTGGATTGCTATAAATAATATCGGCATCATCCATTTCCTCAATTTCACCTTTATTCATAACCACTAGTTGATCTGACATGTATTTAACCACTGCTAAATCATGAGATATAAAAATATAGGTGAACCCATAATTTTGCTTTAACGTATTTAATAAGTTTAGTACTTGCGCCTGAACAGAAATATCTAGTGCAGAAACAGACTCGTCACAAATAATGAGCTGAGGTTCTAAGGCTATAGCTCTAGCAATACCAATACGCTGTCGTTGCCCGCCTGAAAATTCATGTGGATAGCGATTAAAATAACTATCATCTAACCCTACTTTCAAAAGTAATTCTAGAACCTTAGCTTTTCTATCGTTATCATTGCTTCCAATATCATGAACTTTCATAGGCTCCATGATAGCATTACCCACAGTAAGCCTAGGATTTAGTGATGCATAAGGATCTTGAAATATAATTTGAATATCTTTTCGAAGCTGTCGCATCTTCGACTCTGAAAGCGTCGTAATGTCGTTACCTTTATAGATAATGGATCCAGCTGTCGCTGGATTCAACTGTAAAATAGCATTTGAAAGTGTAGATTTTCCACATCCAGATTCACCAACTAGGCCTAGCGTTTCTCCTTTATATAACTTAAAAGATACTTGGTTAACTGCTTTAAATACACTTGGTTTTGAAAACCAACCTGATTTTGAAAGGAACTCTTTTTCAAGATTAATAACTTCCAAAAGAGGAGGTCTACTGTAAATCTTTTTATGATTTTGAGCTCTTTCCTCCGAAGTTATAATTTCAGAATTTTGCGAATCATTCATGAAATCATCAATTGTTGGTAGTTGTTTTAACCTGTCGTCCATAGAGGGCCTCGAATTAATCAAGGCTTTAGTATATAATTCCTTTGGAGATTTAAAAATTTGCGAGACTGTACCTTGTTCTACAATATCACCTTTATACATAACAGCAATACGATCTGCAATTTCCGAAACCAAGGACAAATCGTGAGAAATAAAAATAATACTCATTTGCTCTTCTTTCTGAAGTTGTTTGAGAAGCGTTATAATGTCTTTTTGTACCGTAACATCTAATGCTGTTGTAGGCTCATCGGCAATTAAGATCTTGGGTTTACAAGCAATAGCCATGGCTATCATAACGCGCTGTTTTTGTCCACCCGAAATTTCATGAGGATAAGCACCATAAACACGCTTAGCTAAGGGTAACTTTACTTTTTCAAAAAGCGATAATGTTTCTGCTGTGGCTTCAGATTTTGATAGGCTTGTATGTTGAAGCAGTATTTCAAGAACTTGTTTTCCACACGTCATAGAAGGGTTTAGAGAACTCATTGGTTCTTGAAAGATCATCGCAATCTCTTTTCCTCTTATGTGTTGCAGTGCCTTCTGGCTTAAGGTTGTTAAGTTACGACCATTAAATTCAATACTACCTTGAGTTATTTTTGAAATGGTCTTTGGTAGTAAACCTAAAATAGCCATGGATGATACAGATTTTCCAGAACCAGACTCTCCTACAATTCCTAAAATTTCATTTGGATATAATTGATAAGAGATATTGTGAATTATTTTGTTCTCTGTGCCTTCAGAAAAAAAAGAAACAGACAAATTCTTTATATCAAGTAATTTAGGATTCTCCATAGGTAAATGTAGTCATTTTCTGGTACTAATTTACGGAAAAACCGTAACCAAAAAATATATGGTTGCGCTTCAACGAAAACGTTATCGTTAAATTTTGATATTAACAAAATTTTAATACTTTCACGAGCGAAAATTCAAAATAAACACTAATTTTTTAAACAATTAACATGAAAAAAACAATTACTCTTACACTATTGTGCTTTCTATCAATGTGTTCCGTTTTTGCTCAAGACATTCTTGAACGAAATTGTGGAGCGATGGAAAATCTAGAACTTAGAAAACAGCAAGATCCTAGTCTTGAGGCTCGAATGCAGGAAATTGAAACCTTTACACAGAATAAAGTTCAAGAAATGCAAATGAATAGGGTTGATGGAAGCATCATTACTATTCCGGTGGTAGTACATGTTTTATATCGTAATAGCACTGAAAACATCAGCGTGGCTCAAATTCAATCTCAATTAGATGTATTAAATGAAGATTTTAGACGTACTAACCCTGATGCTGATAATACTTGGTCTCAAGCCGCAGATACGGAAATTGAGTTTTGTTTAGTGACGGTAGATCCAAATGGTAATGCAACAACAGGTATTACCAGAAAATCCACTACTAGACAAGATTGGGGAACTAGTGATGATATGAAAAGATCATCATCTGGAGGTGTTGATCCTTGGAATACAAGCGAATATTTAAATATGTGGATAGTACCAAAAATGACAAGCGGTGGACGAACAATTTTAGGTTATGCACAATTTCCAGGTGGGAATGCATCAACTGATGGGGTTGTTATGGCTTATAACTATTTTGGAAGAGTAGGAAACGTTACAGCTCCTTTTGACGGTGGACGTACAACGACGCATGAAGTTGGCCACTACTTTAATTTACGTCATATTTGGGGAGATTCTAATTGTGGAAACGATTTTGTTGCAGATACACCAACGCATCAAACATCAAATGGAGGATGTCCTGTAGGTCAAGTATCTTGTGGATCTACAGATATGGTACAAAATTATATGGATTATACTAATGATTCATGTATGAACCTATTTACGCAAGGTCAAAAAGACAGAATGCGTGCTGTTTTAGAGGCAGGAGGGGTAAGAAGAAGTTTGGCATTATCTGACAAATGTGGTGGTGGAGCACCAACACCAACATGTACAGATGGTATCCAGAATGGAGATGAAACAGGAATAGATTGTGGAGGTTCATCTTGTGCACCTTGTCAAACAGCTTGTTCTGATAATGAAGTTAATTTATCAATTACTTTCGATAACTATCCGGAAGAAACAGCTTGGACGCTTACTAATAGTGGTGGTCAAACAGTAGCATCTGGAGGAACATATGGTAGCCAAGCAGATGGTTCTACATATACTGAAGATTTATGTTTACCAGATGGATGCTATACATTTACAATTACAGATGTTTATGGTGATGGTATCTGCTGTTCTTACGGAAATGGATCTTATAGCCTTACAGGTTCGTCAGGTGTATTAGCATCAGGAGGATCATTTACAAGTTCTCAAGCCACAGATTTCTGTTTAGGAGGAGCACCTGCACCAACATGTACTGATGGAATTCAAAATGGAGACGAAACAGGAGTAGACTGTGGAGGTTCATCTTGTGCACCTTGTTCAACACCAGGAACAACTGTCTTAAGCGAAGGATACTTCGAGTCTGGATGGGATGGATGGTCTGATGGCGGAAGTGATTGCTTCAGATATAGTGGTTCAAATTCTTATGAAGGTAACTACTCAATTAGATTAAGAGACAACTCAGGAACGGCTTCAGCAATGACATCTTCAGCTTTTGATTTAACACCTTATGATCAAGTAGAAGTTGAATTCTATTTCTACGCAAACAGTATGGAAACTGGAGAAGATTTCTGGTTACGTTACTACAATGGATCGTCTTATAGTACAGTAGCATCATATGCTAGTGGAACAAACTTTAATAACAATACATTCTATACGGCTACAGTGACATTAAACGCATCTGATGTTAACTTTGCATCAAATTCTAGATTTAGATTCCAGTGTGATGCATCAGCTAACGCAGATCAGGTTTATATAGATCAAGTAACTATTAGAGGTATCAATGGTTCGGGTAGAGTAGATACTATTAGAGCACTTGGAACCGATCACAGACCAGATAATTCATTTATGTCTGAAGAAGATTTCATTATTTATCCTAACCCTGTAAAAGGAAACACATTATTTGTTAAGTTATCTAATAATGAAAATGCAACATATAGAATTTTAAATATGTTAGGACAAACGATGATGAAAGGAGATTCTGTAAAAGAAATCAACGTGTCTAGTTTGAAATCTGGAATGTACTTCATTGAAGTTAACGACGGAGAAGAAACAATGACTAAAAAATTCATTAAGCAATAAACACTAACCGTTTACTTAATGCTAAAAGTCCAGATGTAAATCTGGACTTTTTTTTATTCTATATTTTGTTTGTAGGACTAATCTGAAAAGCAATTACGGAAAAACCACAAATCTTGCATATAATTGAGAATTTTAAGGATTTTGATATGGAGATTACAGTAAATTATAATTAACTTCAATGGAGTTTATAGAAAATTTTAAGCTATTAATCATTAAAAACACTTCACAGATGAAACTTAAATTAGGGATCCTCATTTTCATAATGAGTTTTAATTTTGCGATGTCACAGAACAAGACGTTTTGGCAAAAAGAATCAATTGACAATTCAAGAACTATTAAATCAAGTAAATTAAATTTGCCAAAAACGCAAACGTTTACTTTGAATATCGAAGCCTTAAAACAGGCGTTGGTTAATGCACCTCAAAGAGAAGCACTTCATAACAATTCTTCTGGTATAATTTTATCTTTTCCAAATGATCAAGGTAAACTAGAACGCTTTAAAGTTGCTGAAGCTTCTATATTTAGCCCAGAACTACAAGCTAGATATCCAGATATTAGATCGTATGTAGGACAAGGTGTTGACGATCCAACTGCAATTATTAGATTTAGTATCTCGCCTAAAGGTTTTCAAAGTATGAGGCTATCGGCTTATATGCCTGCCACATTTATTGAAGCTTTAACAGATAATGCGTCTCACTATACTGCATTTAAAAGAGCAGATAAAATCAACTTTAATGATGATTTTGAATGTGAAGTTACAGAGAGTATGAATAAACGTTTAAATGTAGGAGATGATAGCGCCATGAGAAATGCCGATGACTCCATTTTAAGAACGTATAGATTGGCAGTATCCGCAACAGGGGAATATACCAACTATCATGGAGGAACAAAAGCATTGGCTCTTGCGGCAATTAATGCTACAATGACAAGAGTAAACGGTATTTACGAAAGTGATTTTAATGTAACGATGATACTTATAGGTAATACTGATGATGTCATTTATACAAATTCAGGATCAGATCCCTACGGAAACTCTACAGGCGGTTACAATGGTCAATTACAATCTACTTTAACTAACGTAATAGGCGAAGCTAACTATGATGTTGGTCACTTATTTGCAAACCTTCAAAATAATGGTAATGCAGGATGTATTGGTTGCGTTTGTGTTAATGGACAAAAAGGAAGTGGATGGACTTCTCATACAGTACCTGAAGGCGATCCATTCGATGTAGATTATGTAGCGCATGAATTGGGACATCAGTTTGGAGGAAATCATACATGGACGCATGGCGGAAACGAAGGAACTAACGTACAAATGGAACCTGGAAGTGGATCTACAATAATGGGGTATGCAGGTATTACAGGAGCTACTGATGTTCAATCTAATAGTGATCCTTATTTTCACGCAGCTTCTATAGAACAGATTACAGATTATATAAAAACCACGAGTTGTCAAACAAATACAAATACAGGTAACGCCGTACCAACTGTTAATGCGGGTTCAAATTATACGATTCCAAGAGGAACTGCATTTGTTTTAGATGGCTCTGCAACCGATGCGGATGCTGGTGATGTATTAACATATTGCTGGGAACAAATGGATGAGAATAATGCCTCTACAACGAACCCAAGCGTTAATGCAACGTCAGGTGTGGCATTTCGATCTTTTAACCCAACTACTGATACAAAAAGATATTTCCCAAGATTGTCAACAATCAAAACAGGAGCAACTTCTTGGCAATGGGAAGCTGTTCCGAATGTTGCTCGAAACTTAAATTTTAGATTGACAGTTAGAGACAACCAAGCTGGTGGTGGAACCAATAATAGTGACGATATGGTTGTCACTGTAAATGGTACCGCTGGCCCATTTGTTGTTAACTCTCCGAATACAAATGTTACCTGGAATGCGGGAACAACGCAAACGGTTACTTGGAATGTTGCTGGAACTACTGGAAATGGTGTTAATGCAGCAAATGTTGATATATTCCTATCTACAGACGGCGGAGACACATACCCAATAGCATTAGCATCTGGTGTTCCTAATGATGGCTCACACGATATTTTAGTTCCAAATAATCAAGGAAATCAAAATAGAGTAATGGTAAGAGGAGCAAACAATATTTTCTTTGATATTTCGAATTCTAACTTTACTATTGCTGGTCAAGTGGTTTGTAATGCAGATATTCCTACTGGTCTTGCGGCCTCTAATGTGGCTACAACGACTGCAACTTTAAGTTGGAATGCAGTGCCAGGAGCAACTTATGATTTGAGATATCGTCAAACTGGAACATCGACATGGACAACAACTGCTGTGACTGGAATCTCGTCAAATATTTCTGGGCTTACAGCGCTTACACAATATGAAGCTCAAGTAAGAAGCAAATGCTCTGGTGGAAGTAATTCTGCTTATAGTGCTTCAGTGAATTTCACAACTACAGATGTACAATTGAATTATTGTGATTCGGCAAGTACCAATGTGAATGATGAATTTATTAGTAGAGTACAATTAAATACAATTGATAATGCTTCTGGTGCCCAATTTTACTCTGATTTCACAAGTATATCAACAACACTAACGAAGGGAACTCAATATACAATTTCTATTACGCCAACATGGACAGGGACTTTATATAATGAAGGATATTCAGTATGGATTGACTATAATAGAGATGGAGATTTTTCAGATGCTGGAGAGCAAGTATTCTCTCAAGCACCTACGCAAACAACACCTGTTAGCGGAAGTTTCACAATACCAGCTGGTGCTGTAGAAAACTCTACTCGAATGAGAGTATCTATGAAGTACAACGATATCCCTGATGCATGTGAAACAACATTTACATATGGGGAAGTTGAAGATTATACAGTTATAATTCAAGGGTCTGGACCAGATACTGAAGCTCCTGTTATTACTTTAAATGGAGCGTCAACAATTAACCTAGAGTTGGGAGATTCGTATTCTGATCAAGGTGCTACGGCTTCGGATAATGTCGATGGAGATTTAACCTCTAGTATTGTCGTTGGTGGTGATACTGTAGACACTAATGCAGTAGGAACGTATGTTATAACTTATAATGTAAGTGATGCTGCAGGAAATGATGCTACAGAAGTAATACGAACAGTTACTGTAAATCCAGATTCTACAGCTCCGGTAATTACTTTAATAGGAGCCGCAACAATTAATTTAAATGTTGGCGACACCTATAACGAACAAGGTGCTACTGCGTCAGACAATATAGACGGCGATATTTCAGCAAATATTGTAATTGCAGGAGATGCCGTAGATACAAATAATGCGGGAACTTACGTTGTAACATATAATGTTAGTGATGCTGCAGGAAATGCTGCCGCTCAGGTTATAAGAACTGTTAATGTTACTGCAGATACAACAGCTCCGGTAATTACTTTAATAGGAGCTGCAACAATTAATCTAACCGTTGGTGACACTTATAACGAGCAAGGAGCTACAGCAACCGATAATATTGATGGCGATATTTCGGCAAATATTGTTATTGGAGGAGCTACCGTTGACACGAATACCGCAGGTAGTTATGTCGTGACTTATAATGTTAATGATGCTGCAGGAAATGCCGCAACTCAAGTTATTAGAACTGTGAATGTGTCCGAACCATCATCTGGATGCTCTGGCGGGATTTCAACATTCCCTTATTCTGAAGGTTTTGAAAATACGCTAGGAGGATGGACGCAATCAACGGCCGATGATATCAACTGGACTGTTGATGCCAATGGAACACCTTCAAATGGTACAGGTCCATCTAGTGCAACTCAAGGAACATACTATGTTTATGTTGAAGCATCTGGGAATGGTACAGGTTATCCTAATAAACGTGCTATTTTGAACTCGCCATGCTTTAATTTATCTGGATTGACTGAAGCTACTTTTAGTTTCAAATACCATCAGTTTGGTTCTAATGATATGGGAAGCATTGATTTAGAAATAAGTGATGATGATGGTGCGAGCTGGACATCCATTTGGAATAGTACAGGAAACCAAGGAAATTCATGGTTAACCGCAAATGTTAGTTTAAATGCCTACACAGGAGGTAGTGTACAATTGCGTTTCAATAGGCTCACAGGAAGTACATGGCAAGCAGATATAGCAATTGATGATGTTAGCCTAATCGAAGGTGAAGTTGTTGTAGAGAGTTGTTCTGGAGGAATAACGTCATTCCCATACTCCGAAGGATTTGAAAACACGTTGGGTGGATGGACGCAGTCATCGGCTGACGATTTAAACTGGACTGTTGATGCTAATGGAACACCATCGAATGGTACAGGACCATCAAGTGCAAATGAAGGAACTTATTATATCTATGTTGAGGCTTCTGGTAACAATACAGGCTACCCAACAAAGCAAGCTATATTAAACTCTCCTTGTTTTGATTTAAGCGGACAGGCTTCAGCGAGTTTTAGTTTTAATTACCATCAATTTGGTTCATCAGATATGGGAACTATTAATTTAGAGGCTAGTAATGATAATGGTGTAAGTTGGGTAAGTATCTGGAACAGCTCAGGTAACTTAGGAAATTCTTGGCAGTCGGCTAATGTTAGCTTGTCTTCATATGCTGGAGGAAGTGTTCAACTGCGTTTCAATAGAGTAACGGGTGGTACTTGGCAAGCAGATATTGCAATTGATAATGTTAGACTGATTACTGCTCAATCTAAAGGAGAGACGTCAAGACCAGATATAGCTAATGTTAAAGACATTACACTATACCCTAACCCGGTTAAAGGCGATTTATTAAACGTGAAATCTGATTACTCTAACCTTAACTATGAGATTTATAATATGGTGGGGCAACTTGTTGGAAAAGGAATCGTTAAAAACGATGCTATTAATATAAGTGAACTTGATGGAGCCATCTATCAAATTATATTTACCTTAGAAGATAAAACATTAACAAAACGATTTATAAAACAATAGAAATACCAATTAACTTTAAAAAGTCCAGATCACGTATCTGGGCTTTTTTTTTGTGACATACAACAAAAATATGAGTCTAATAAAGAGATTATCAATACCTTGTATATATTAATGCTATTACATTCCTAAAAACTATATGAATTCACAGTTTCGTTTTTTGATCGCAGTTTTGCTTATGGCTATTCAGGCAAATGCGCAAACTCCGGGCGTATCAACATTCTATGAACAATTCAATGGAGATACTAGAGAATATATAGAATATATACCTGGGAATTTGCCTATAATTATTTCTGCACCTCATGGAGGAGTGAAGTTGTCTGGACAAACAATAGGAGGAACCTTCTACCCAGATAATGATTCGACATTACCAGATAGAAGTTGTGGTACTAACGAACGTGATGATAATACGGACATTTTAATTCGTGAAATTCAAGCTGAAATATTTGCACTAACAGGATGCTATGCACATGTTATCATTAATAATTTACACAGATCAAAACTTGACCCTAACCGCGAACAAAACGAAGCCACTTGTGGTGATTCAGATGCTTTAGACCATTGGAATGCTTGGCATAGTTTTATTGATCAGGCCAGTGCTTCTGTTGAAGCAAATTGGGGTAAAGGTTTATACATTGATTTACACGGTCAAAGTCATACCATACCAAGAATAGAAATAGGATATAATATCACTGCTACACAATTAAATACAGGCAATTTAAATAGCACTACAAATATTAATAGATCTACGATTAAGAATCTAGTATCGAATAACTTAAATAGTCATACCCATGAAGAATTAATAAGAGGGGTAAATAGTTTGGGAGAGCTATTTCAAAATCAACCAGCTGTATTTTACAACGCAAATGTCAACCCAGGATGCGGTGTTACCTCTGGATATAGAGCTGTTCCTAGTAATTCAGACTATGGAAATACGAGTTGTGATGATACAAGGCCTCATTCTAATGCTTATTTTGATGGAGATTTCTACAATAATCGAAGACACGGTTCTGGAAATGGAACAGGTAGTAGCGGAGGTAATGTTGGAGGTGGCGGTCATATAGATGGTATTATGACAGAAGTTAATAGGCGGGTAAGGGATCTCGGAACATATAATGGGAATGTGTATGATACAAGACCTCAAACTTTAGTGCCTTTTGCAAAAGAATATGCTGCCGTAGTATTGGATTATATTGACATTCATTACAATGATTTCGCGAATTTTTCTTATGCTGCTAATTCTTATGATGTTAGTGATGCGAACCCCTCACCAACCATATCTGGTCTTACTGGCGGAACATTTGCAAGCACAACAGGATTATCTATTAATTCTAATACAGGTGTTATTGATTTGTCTGCATCTACAAACGGCAACTATGTCGTAACTTATTCCGTTGGAACCTGTATGTATTATCAAGAAACATTTGCAATTGAAATCACAGGAACATTACCTGATACAGAAGCTCCAACTGCTCCAACAAATTTGACAGCTAGTAATGTTACACAATCGAGCTTAGACTTAAACTGGACTGCCGCTACAGATAATATAGGAGTTACGGCATATGAAATTTACCAAGACAATAATTTAATTGCCACAGTCTCTATAACTTCCCATCAGGTGTCTGGATTAACGGATAATACAAACTATGCCTTTTATGTTATTGCTAAAGATGCTGCAAATAACAGCTCAGCCGCTAGTAATACAATTAATGTAACAACATTAGAGCTGGATACACAGGCACCAACGACACCATTAAATTTATTGGCCAGTAACACTACAACTACAACAGTAGATTTAGATTGGGAGGCTTCTACAGATAATATAGCTACTGTTGGTTATGATATTTATCAAGGCGCTAGTTTGATTGCTCAAGATGTTTTAGCCACAACTTATCAGGCTACCGGATTGTCTCCTGAAACACTCTATAGTTTTAAAGTGATTGCTAAAGATGGAGCCAACAATACCTCTATGGATAGCAATGAAGTTGGTGTACTTACTTTATCTGGCCCTGCACAAACCTATTGTGACTCTCAAAGTAATAATGTTAATGACGAGTTTATTAGCAGAGTTCAATTAAATACTATTGATAACACATCTGATGCCCAGTTCTATTCAGATTTTACAGCAATGTCAACGATTCTAAGAAAAGGTACTCAATATACAATTACTGTGACGCCAACTTGGACTGGAACAATATACAATGAGGCCTATGCTGTTTGGATTGATTTTAATAATGATGGTGATTTTGAAGATTCTGGAGAAGAAGTATTCACAATTAACCCTAATCAGAATACAAGCGTTAGCGGTAACTTTACTATCCCATCTAGTGCAACAGAAACAGACACGAGAATGCGTGTTTCTATGAAATATAATGGTGTTCCGACATCTTGTGAGGATTTTACTTGGGGTGAAGTTGAAGATTATTCGATTAAGTTAGTTGGATCTAATGATTTGATTTACACGAATAACACTTGGATACCTTACTCTCCATCACCAACAACAGGAACAGATAATGCTATTGTCTTAGATGGAACATATTCGATATCTGATGATATTCAAATTAATGATATAAGAGTTGAAGGAGGTGCAAATGTATTTGTTGAAAAATCTAAATCACTAACCGTTAACGGAAATCTAATTTCAAATGATAATGTAACTCTTGACTCAGACTCTAATGAATATGCTAGTTTAATAGTTGCTAATTTAGTGGTTGGAAAAGTGATGTACAGAAGATACGTTAATACCACAGCTAGCGTTGGTGGAAATGACCTTGTTGCACCACCCGTTTTTGGCGAGTCATTTTTCGATTTTAGAATGTCTAATGCCAATATTGTAAGTAATACGGGGAACACATTATTCTTATTTGGTCCTTTTGATAAAATAACAGATACTTACCTACTGTATAGCGATGTCGAAACCGCACCAATGTACGCAGGAACTGGATACCGAGCCGCTTCAACAGATGCAAGCACTTTTACTTTTACGGGATTAGTAAACACTAGAGATGTTAGTGTACCAATAGTAAATGACGGACCAACAAACCCAGAATGGAATTTAGTTGGAAACCCGTACCCTTCTTATATTAGATTGTTTGATTTTCTTGCAGCAAATAACTCGCAATTTGATTTTGAAAGCGCTGGGATTTATGGATATGATGGGAATGCATCTGACGGATGGACCATATGGAACATGGCCTATTCTGAAGCGAACCCGAATGCTATTATTACACCTGGTCAAGGGTTTTTAGTGGCTTCTGCAACTAATAATGGACGAATCGACTTTACATCAACTATGCGAATCACTGGTAATACAGACGATTTTATTCCAGGAAGAAACTCCAATATTGCACATTTACAATTAGAATTAAATTTAACCTCAGGAGGACGTTATAAAACAGATTTTTATGTTACAGATAATGCCTCAAACGGAATGGACTTTAATTATGATTCTAGTATTTATGGAGAACAAGCACCTTCAAGTTTTGCTTTATACTCACATTTATTAGAAGAGAGTACTGGTATTGATATGGCGATACAATCTTTAGGATTTGACGCCTTAGAAAATGCTGTCATTCCGTTAGGAGTTCATGTTGGACAAGGACAACAATTCACTATTAGTATTTCAGAAAGTACAATACCCTCAAATGTTGAAGTATATATTGAAGACACGCAATCTAATACGTTCACATTACTTAATACGACAAATTATACCATTACGCCCACCGAAAACTTAACCAGCATTGGACGTTACTTTTTACACTTTAATGAAGCGACTTTAGGTGTTAATACGCCCAACGAAAATGATTTAGAAATGTATACAACAACGCGTCCAAAAGAGTTAATTGTTAAAGGGCTTTTACTTATGGATTCTAAATTAACTATCTATGATTTACAAGGCCGTTTAATTGAGAAGGTGAGTTTAAGTAATTCTCAAACTATGCATACTATAGACATTTCTACAATGAGTTCAGGTGTTTATGTGGTGCACTTAAGTAGTGATATTCAAAGCAAAACTCAGAAAGTAATAATTAAGTAAATGGTTTAGACATGAACAATGTCATTATCATGTAATAGCTCATCACCTCTTAATCTCAAGAAAATTTGTGCCACTGCAATTGTATCTTTCTCACAGTAGGTAATGATGCGATCTATATCTTTGAGCTTATAATAGACATTATAAACTTCACTGCCATCGATATCATCTTTAGGAGATGGAATTCCCAAAACATGAGTAAGTAATTTTAATGAGGTATAAGTTTTATAGTCTCCAAATTTCCAAAGTTCCAAAGTGTCCAGATGCGGAACTTCCCAAGGTTTTTTTCCAAAGAGATTTAACTTGTTAGGTAATTCTATATTATTAATAATCATACGACGGGCGATATAAGGGAAATCAAACTCTTTTCCGTTATGTGCGCAAAGTAAAAACTTATGACCACTGAAATGCGTTAATAATAGGTTTTTAAAATCTTGAAGAATCTTAGATTCGTCACCATAGAGAGACGTGACTCTAAATCTTCTAATGTCTCCTTCATGTTTAAAATAGCCAATAGATATACAGATAATTTTTCCAAACTCGGCCCAAATGCCAGCACGTTCATAAAATTCTTCAGCTGTAAATTCATCGCGTCTTTGATACTTAGATTTGTGATCCCAAAGCTCTTGTTTGATGACGTCTAATTCTAAAAAATGCTCAGTTTCAGGAACTGTTTCTATGTCTAAAAATAGAATATTTTCTATGTTTAATTTTGTTATCATGCTCATTTCAGTTTAAAAGAAATACATCGTTAGTCTTTAATTGTTTCGTTTGTTGTAATTGACTGGTTGATGAGGTCTATAGCTTTTTCTAGCAATTCATCACGACCTTGTTTAATGCCCTCAATTGTTGGTTTTACTTCAATATCTGGAACAATCCCAATACGCTGCGTTTCTGTTCCATCTGGATAATATACGCCAATTCCAGAAATCATTGTTTGCAATCCTCCAGGAAGGTTAATTCGAGAGATATTGCCATCTGCACCAGCTGTAGTGCTTCCAATAATGGTTGTTTTATCTCCAGCTCTAAAGGCCATCGCAGTATACTCGGCTTGGCTTTGAGATATTTCATTAACTATAACAATTACTTTTTGTCCTTTGTATGACCAACCTCTTTTTAAACCTACCTTCGAACCATCTCTAAAAACAAATTCACCTGGGTTATCGATATTTCCAGATGTAAATTTAACAAAATTTGTACGATTAGAATTGAGATAATTTCCTAGTGTAAATGGTACAAAAGTGGAAGGGTAATTTCTAATATCTACAATAATACCTTTAGTATCTTTAAACGCTTCTTTGAGTAAATCAACATCTTTTTCTTTAATATTTTGTAGTGTTACATAACCAATATTGTTATTCAATTTTTTGAAGCTAGATTCAGTACGTTTTTTATACCATTTATAATGGCCTTTAATATTTCGTTTAGGATGAAGATTTATCGTAGTTTCAAAATGGTCACTTCCACGGTCAATTTTTAAATCAAGTTTTTTATTTGTAGAGCGTAAAATATCAAAACTAATATCGCGTAATCGTGTAGGCTGATTTGATGCCGGATAATAAGGGCTCATGTCTAAAACAATATCAGTAATTGGTTTTTTATTAATATGCGTAATCACATCTCCTAATTTTAAACCACAAGACCTACTCTTTTCATCATTAAAAAGTGCGTCAACAACAAGTTTGTCTTCAATAAATTTAACATGAATAGGTGCATAATAATCACCTCTTTGTTCCTGAATTTTATCATTACCACCCCAAAGATTGGCATGCGTGTCTTTAATATCTCCAATCATTTGAATGGCTGCTAACTCATATTCAAGTTCATTTTTCGCGTCAATAAACTTTGGAATATATTCGGCAAGACAACTGTCCCAATCCTTATCCATTAAATGTCGATATGGAAAGAAATAGTTGATCATATTCCAGTACCTAAATACCGAAAGCAATCTAAAACCATCATCTGGATATTTCATTCCAGAATATGATTTTTCATTCTTAAATTTTGGATTCCCTACATAGGATTCCATGCCTATGTAAAAATGCGTTCCTTGGTGTCTGTTTTCTTTTACATACTGAAGTTTTTCACTTAGTGCAACCGATATTTCGTTGCTTTTTATCCAATCTAAATCTGGTTTTAAAAAAGCATCTTTATCTACCGCTTTACATGATTTACAAGGCATTACTTTGCCTAAACTATCTATCCATGCAATTAATACATTATCGCGTTGAGTGTTGGATGTGGTTTTTAAGTATTTTGGCAGGATTCTAAACAATTCATAATCCCAATTGAAATTACCTTTCGCAATTTCTGGATGATGATATTTTAGAAAACCCCAAACACGTCCTATTAATTCTAAATTTTTAATTTGAACCTCGTTTAAATCATGAAAAGAAATATTAGAACCTGTATCAAATTCTTTATCCATCCGCGCTTTTGAAAGTGCTTTCTTAGGGGCTTGATTTAATGGTTTACCATCTACAGTGATTTCGAGGTGATCAACCCATATTTTTCCTGTTCCTACGAGTATACCTCCAATACGTATTTCTTCTGAATTATCATCTAGCTTGAGTTCTATCTCATATTTTTCCCAGTCATTCGTGCCTTGAAGTTTTTTAGCACGCATATTATCGAATGCTACATTTGGATCAATTCGCATCCATAAGCCTGCCCAACCTCCTTTAACATTTTCAGTTTTAAGATATCCAGTTAATTTTATTTTTTTACCTCCAAAAGAAGCAGGTATTTTATAAGATAATGCTCGAAAACCACTTTCGTCAGGAAGGCTTTCAATAACACCCGAAATGCGTCCGTGTTGAGCAATAACATCGCTATAACTTATTTTGTAATTGCCATCACCAAATGACGTCCAGTCTTTGGCTGAGTCGCCATCTAAAGTTTCAAAATCTAAGTTGAAATCACTCTGTGCAATACAACTGAAAACAGTACACAAGGTAAATAGAGGAAGTATTAATTTTTTCATTGTTGATTGGTTTTAAAATCAAAAAAAGAAAGAAATAGATAGACGGCTAACTAAGAATTTGTTAAATAACAAAAGATTAAGACTAATGGTTAAATGTTTTAGTCCTTAATCAGATTACTGTCAATTACCTCTAGTGCTTTATCTAATACTTCATCTCTGCCTTGCTGTATCCCTTTAATGGTTGGTCTTATTTCAATATCAGGAACGATGCCTATGCGCTGTGTTTTTCTGCCGTCGGGATAAAATATCCCTATCCCTGTAATCATTGTTGAGTAGCCTCCAACCACATTGAATTTGCTAACATTGCCATCTGCTCCAGAGGTTTGGCTTCCAATAGTTATCGCGTTTTCTGCAATTTGCAAACACATCGCAGTAAATTCTGCATGACTTTGAGTGGTTTCATTTACAAGCAAGATGACTTGCCCTCTATAAAGATCTTCTTTACTGCCTCCTCCTGCTTGATAACTGGGCTCCCAAATAAATGCTCCGGGATAAGATAAATCTGGTTTCGTGAATTTTACAAAATCAACAGATTTGGTGTTTAAGTATGGTGCAATTTCATACAAAGTACCTTGCGGATAGTTTCTAATATCAAATATGATAGCTTTAGTGTCTTTAAATGCCGTCATCATTTCAGTGACATCTCCACGCGTTAAGTTCCCCATATGAACATATCCGATGTTGTTGTCTAACATGTTCCACTTATCTTTAGATTGTTGACGGTTAAAGTTTGAATACGAATATTTCTTTATTTTTTTAGACGTCGTAGTTCCTTGCCTTTCTACAGTGACATTGCAAGATGAATTATCGCCTTTAAACAAGACAAAAAAGGCACCTCTTCGTTTTACGGATGGATTAGATGCAAATATATATTTATTATTGGTTTTCAAAATTTCTGAAACAGGAACCTCATTTACATGGGTAATAACGTCTCCAATTTTTATATCATTTTCTTCAGCTAAATTGGTATCATAAAATTTGGATACAACAGCTTTATTGTCGATAATTTGAATTTCAAAAGGGGGGAATTTTGTCCCGAAATGGGCCCAAGTTTTTGGCGTTGAGAAGACACCATGACTATCGTCTATTTTTACCACCATTTCTAAAAGAGCAAGGTGATAATCTGTTTCTGTTTCTGCCTTAATAGTTTTAGAAATCATTTCTTTTAAAACCGAATTCCAATTTTGATCGGTTTCATTTTTGTACGGAAAATAATATTGAATCATATTCCAATAACGATAAACAGCTAACAATCTGAATCCTAAATCTGAATACGGAATTTTAACATAAGACTTTTCGTTTGTGAAATTAGCTTGACCTACCTGACCACTCCCAACATAATAATGTGTTCCTTGAAACCTGTTTTTTTCAATCATATTTAATTTTTGCTCCAATGCACTCGATAAGTTAGAAGAGGTGATCCAATCTAAATCTGGGACCATTTGAGCATCTTTATCTAGGGCCTTACAAGGCTTACAAGGTTTAACATCACCTTGTTTATTTATCCATGATAAGAGTATGGCGTCTCGTTCCGAATTATTAGCGGCATTTAGATAAGAAGGTAATACTCTAAATAGCTCATAATCCCAATTAACAGCTCCAGTTCCTATGTTGGGATGGTAGTATTTTAAAAACCCCCAAATCCGTCCTAACAGATCTAAATTAGCAAGACGTGTATCGTCTAGTTCCAAAGTATTGATATTTGATCCGTTGTTGAATTCAACATCTTTTTCTGCACTAGATAATTCTCTTAAAGGTGCTTTGTCAATAGGTATTCCGTCTATTGTAAGCTCTAAATTATCGAACCACATTTTTCCTTTACCAGAAATTAAACCACCGAATACAATTGTTTCGGCGTTGGGTAAATCATCTAATTCAATTTCATATTTTTTCCAGTCTGTTGTTCCAGTTATACCTTTATCTTGCATATTATCAAATCCAATTTTTGGATCTAAACGCAACCATAAACCAGCCCAGCCATCCCTAACATTTTCTGTCTTAACATAACCTGTAAGTTTAATTTTTTTTCCACTAAAATGGGAAGGAATGCGATACGATATAGCTCTAAATCCACCTTCCTCATTAATACTTTCTATTGAAGCAGATACCTTACCATTTTGACGTATAGATGTATCATATGATATTTTATAATTATCATTTCCTAATGGAGACGCCCAACCTTTGGCAGTTTCATTTTCGAGTATTTCGAAATCTAAGTTGTATTTACTCTGGGCAAATATGTTACCGCATAAGCACAGGGCAGGTAGTATTAAGAGTAACTTTTTCATAGATGGTTAGTTTTAATTTATTAAGAAATATTACGATTTTGAGTTCAGCATTTTGTAGCCTTCTTCAATGTATAACCCAATATCATCAGTAAAAGTTTTAGTTCCAATATCTGGAGATTTTTCATGACCTAACCTTACAATAATGATGTTATCATTTGGCTCTACAAAAACGTATTGACCTAAATGACCACGCATCATAAAGAAGTGTTTATCTCCTATTTGGCGAAGCCACCAACCGTAACCATACTCTGGACTTTCAGGGAAACGAGGTTGGACTGATTTTGCAACAAATGCAGAGTCTAAAAGTTGTTTTCCATTCCATTTTCCATGGTCTTTATAGAGTTTTCCAAAGCGCGCAAAGTCTTTGGCGTTACTCGCAATACAACAGTAGGCTTTTACTAAGTCATGATCTTCACTATCTACTTGCCAAAGTGTAGCATTTTCAGAGCCTAAAGGTTTCCAAAAGCTTTCTTCAAAGTAGTCATACATTTTTTTACCTGTTGCTTTTTCTATGACCATAGCAAGCATTTGAGTATCACCACTGGCATATTTAAACCCTTGTCCAGGCTCATCAACTACTTTTAATCCATTCATTACTTTTGCAAGATCGTCATCAAAATAAGCACGTGTAGTAATCGATAATGGAGAATAGTAGGCCTCATCCCAATTGGTTCCAGATGCCATTGACGATAAATCCCCAACGGTCATTTTGGAGGCTTTTCCTTCGCAAAAAGCTGGAAGAAAATCACAAACAGGTTGATCTAAACTTTTTATATAACCTTCCATTATGGCCTTTCCTAGTAGGCCTGAAACATAACTTTTTGCCATTGAAAATGAGTTCGATTTAGAATCTTCATTAAAGCCATCATAATATTTTTCAAACCAGATACTATCATTTTTAATAATGAGGTAAGCAATGGTTCCCCAGTCTTGGTTAACTTTTTCAAGCTCAGGCGTTGTTGTTACAGTGTTATAATCTTTATGGTTTGGCCAAGGCTTAGGTGCATCTGAGGCGCTAATTGGCTGGTTGTCAAATTCTTTATAATCTTCTAAAAAGGCTGTTGTATGTCCTTTCATATAGATTGTTCTTACAGCTTTTATGAGGTAATCTGTATCTGTTATGTAGAGCACGAGAATAATTAAACCGAATAAAAGAGCTAAGACCTTGAGGAGTTTTTTTAAAAATTTCATTGTAACCAAGTTAATGTTTTGTCTGACGTTGCTTTAGTTTTTCTTTATAAAAACGTTTATCTGCGATATATAGTGTTTTCTTAAAAGTAGCAATTATATTTTGTTTGGCATCAACAAGATTCATGGTTTTAACAATGTCGATTTGATTTTTGTTAACTATGTCTTGTTTGATATTTTCAATCTCTTCTTTAGAAAAAGTAAACTCACCAAAAATCTGGCTTTTAGCGGGCTTTTTATATTGCGCTTCAACAGATTTGTCCCAAACGACATAATTTTCGCCTAGAATTTGCATCAATTGAATCATATAAATAGGGTCGGTTGCAGATAACATACTGCCACCAAAGATGGTTCCTACAAAATTTCTGTTTTTCCAACTAGGTTTCATCGAAATGACAACTTTATGTAAATCGTCACTAACTTCAACAACTTTTGCTGTGGTTCGCTTATACATTGGAGACCAATTAAAGCCATATTTATAAATCGTTGCGGGTTTAAAAAAACGTTCTAAAAATTGTGTTGCAACTTTATACATTAAAATAGAGATTGTTGTTTGTAGGGGCTTTCATGTTCTAAAAGCCATTGCTTTCTGTGTAACCCACCTGCATAGCCCGTGAGACTGCCATCACTGCCTATAACGCGATGGCATGGTACAATAATCCATAATGGATTTTTACCATTAGCGTTGGCTACAGCTCTTATGGCTTTTACATCACCAAGACGTTTTGATAACTGTAGATATGAAATGGTTTTCCCATACGGAATTTCCTCAAGAAGCGTCCATATTAACTTTTGAAATTCGGTGCCTTGAGGGTTTAATTTTAAATCGAATGTTGTACGAGAGCCTTCAAAATAGTCTCTAAGTTGAATGACACAATCTTCCAATATTGTGGGAATGATATCTGTTTCTTTTTCTTTGGAGTTTAAAACCGTTACTTGAGCTATACCATCTTCATCACCTACAATTTTAGTGAATCCTAGAGGAGAATTAATGATACAGGTTTCCATGCCTATTCATGTTCGCTTTTAGAATTAGCATCGTCTAGAATTCCTAGCTTTTTAGCTCTGGCTTCCCAACTTTTTCGTGCCATATGTTGCAAATCAGAAACATTATCACTTTCGTCCATAATCTCCAGACCAAGTAAGGTTTCAATAACATCTTCCATAGTCACCAATCCACTAACTGAACCATACTCATCAACAACTAGTGCCATGTGATTTCTACTTTCTACTAATTGTTCGAACAATTTTGGAATGGGTAAATTGCGCTCAACAACGATGATATTTCGTTTGAGTTCAGACAATTTTTTAGAACCATTATCAAGAGCCATTTCTTTAAATACTTCATCTTTTAAAACCAAACCTTTAATATTATCTGGGTTGTCTAAGTATATAGGAATTCTTGAAAAACGTAAATTCATATTTTTATTAAAGAAATCTTCAACAGTGGTCTTTTCATCCTCAGCTTTCATTACAGTTCTAGGCGTCATTACATCTTTAGCAAACACCTCCTTAAAGGTTAATAGATTTTTAATAATCTTACTTTCGTTTTCTTGAAAAACACCTTCTTCATGAGCCATATCTGCCATGACATGAAAATCTTCACGACTTAAAACACTTCCGTGATGACCTTTACCTCCAATCAATTTTGTTGTAAGTTGTAAAATCCAAAGAATCCCAGTGTATTTCAATGGAATGATTAAGAACTTTAACGCCTTTGTTGTAAAATTTGCTAATTGTTTCCAATAGGTTGCTCCAATTGTTTTTGGGATAATTTCCGAAGCAACTAGAATTAAAATAGTCATAATAGATGATACAACCCCAACCATTAACTCTTCGGTAAACTCTATACCAAAAATACGTCTTGTTTGTGAGCCGTATAATTCAACATAGGCAACCTTTGCTTGTACACCTACCAAAATAGCACCTACAGTGTGCGCAATGGTGTTTAAGGTTAGGATAGCAATTAAAGGGCGGTCAACATCTTTTTTTAAAGTTTCTAAGGCACTTGCGTAGGCTTTGCCCTCCTTTTTCTTAACGTTTATAAATGTTGGTGTTACGCTTAACAATACAGCTTCTAGTATAGAACATAAAAAGGAAAAGAAAATAGAAACAAATGCGTATAATAAAAGTAAAGCCATTAAATAAATTTATTTAATGGCTAATTTATAGAATATTATAGAATATTCGTTTGATTGATTGGTTTAATTGCCTTTTGATCGTTTTGCATTGCGTTCTGCACGTTCAAGATCTCGTTTTGCTCGATCTAAGTCTCTTTGTGCACGTTCTAAATCTCGTCGAGCACGTTCGGCTTGTCTTGCCTCGTCTTCTTTTCTACTAGTACCAGATATAAGATACTTTAATTCTTGGCCTAGTTTGGTGATTTTTTCTGTAAATGCACTTGATGCGACATCTGTATCCAATGATATTCTTAAATGACCTTTAGTGAGTTTACATTCAAAAACTTCATCACCAGTTTTACTATTGGTCCATAGATAAGTATTACCATTAACATCTAAATTGCTTTTACCTAAGGTTTTGATTAGCATCTGTTTTACAGCTTCATTCTTAGATTTGTGAAAGCTCGCTCTAAATTTATAATAGTCATCTGTTGTTTTTACTGAAATAGAACTGTTTGATTTTTCGTCATCATCATTATCTATTGAAATAGAATATGATGTTCCTGATGTTGTTGTCGTTTTTGGTGGAGTTGGTGGTTCTGGAGTTGTTTGTGCGTTTAAACCACTAACCGAGAGCAAAGCAAAACTAAATGCTAAGCATAATCCTTTTTTTAGGCCGATAATTCTAATACTGTTTTGTCTGTCTTTTGATTTTGAAAAATTCATAACTGTTCGTTTTTAATGATTGTTTGATACAAATGTAGACGACTGTAATGGCTTAAAAAAGAAAAGATTAAGCGTTAACCTAGCGTTAACCAATAACATAATCTCTATTAACTTATTTTAAACTCAAGACCAACATTTCTAATGCTCTCAATTGAAATTGAAGGATCTTGTTTGAAGTATTTGCGTAATCTGCTTATAAATACGTCCATACTCCTTCCTGAGAAAAAATCGTCATTTTCCCAAACAGCTTTAAGGATGTCTTCACGTTTAAGGAGTTGGTTTTTGTGATTGAAAAGAAAGAGAATCAATTCTGCTTCTTTTTGCGTGAGTTGTTTTTTATAATCACCAGAACTCAATTCGAGTCTATGGGTATCAAAGGTGTAGGTTCCTATAATAACAATATCTTTTTGAGGCAATTGAAGCGCTGCTTTTTCAGTACGTTTTAGAATGTTGTTAAGCCTTAATACAAGTTCATCTGCTTCAAAAGGTTTTACAATATAATCATCTGCTCCAAGCTTTAACCCTTTTATTTTATCTTCTTTAAGCTTCCTAGCCGTTAAGAAAATGAATGGTGTTTCGGGGTTGATATCAATGACTTTTTCGGCTAATGTAAAACCATCCATTTTTGGCATCATTACATCAAACACACAAATATTATAATGCCCATTTTTAAACTGTTCTAACGCCTCTTTTCCATCTTTAGCCCAAGTAATTTGGTATCCAGAAATTTCTAAGTATTGTTTTAATATATGACCGAAATCTACATCATCTTCGGCTAAAAGAATATGTTTCATAGCTTATTATTGGTTAAAAGGAATTGTTAATGTAAATGTTGAACCATGACCTTCTTTGCTAACTACAGTGATTTTTCCATCATGTGCTTTTATAATTTGATTGGTATAGTATAGGCCTAAACCTAAACCTTTAACATTATGAATTTCTTTGTTTCCAACGCGAAAGAACTTTTCAAATACTTGTTTTTTATCTTTATCCGAAATGCCAATACCATTGTCTTTTATTGAAATATTGAGCTCATGATTACTGTCAACCATACAATCAATTATAATATGATCACTGGCATATTTTACAGCATTTTCTAGAATATTTAACAAGGCTGTTGTAACATAAAATTTATCGAGATCAATAGTTGTATGCGATCCTTCAAAGGTTCGATTTATTGTGACGTCTTCGTTTTTAACCGATAATAGAAAGTCGTCCAAAACAGTATTGATATATGGCTTAATTTCAACCTTCTCTTTGAGAAGCTGTATTTCGTTATAACCCAAACTATTATTTAAAACTTGATCAATGAGTTTTTGAAGGCGTTTATTTTGACGTTTTATAGTATTTACAGTATTATCAACAAGTTGTGGTTGCTGTTTTACCTCCTCTTTTTTTAGCATTTTAGTTGCCAAAGTTAAGGTTGCTAGCGGTGTTTTTAGTTCGTGTGTGATGTTGTTTACAAAATCGGTTTTTATATCGGCAATTTTTTTCTGCGTGATTAAACTCTTAATCGAATAATACAATAACCCAATAACCACGGCAAAGATTAAAAGCGATAATAAAAGTAACCCAACCATTTGTTTGAAAACGATTTTTTTCCAACCTGCAATGTCCATTTTATCTTGAGTTAAAAACACTAAATAGAAGGTGATTTCTTTGTCTTCTCCGTTAATAACTCTGTTAGAAGTGTGATCTGTAGACCAGAGCGTGGAGCTAACACCTATGGCATCTTCATCTGAAATAGGATCGCCTAAAACAATGGACTTCGGTGTTTTATCAAAATTGAAAATGGTATCATTTTTTACCGAATCTTGTAATATAATAGCTCTAATTTTTTTATGGAATTTTATACCATAAGGGATGTTTTTTTTAACCAGCTCTTTTTGGTATTCAACACGATAGGTTTCATTTATAGAGTCTATTATAGATTGAAGACCTTCTAATATGTCTGATTTGGTGGCTGTACTGGCTTTATAATCTGCTATGGTATTTAGAAAATTGTCTTGCCAAATATCTGATAACGAATCTAAAGCAGGAGAGAAGTCATCAATTTTTGAAATAGACTGTCTAGTTTCAGTGATGAATGCTTCTTTTTTGAGTTTATAGGTGTTGTTAATTAAATAGCCTTGAATAATAGATAAGGCAATTAATCCAAGAATAGATAAACTAATTAACAGGTTGATTTTTTTCTTCATGCAATGTTTTTGTTCGCTTAAAATTAAGAATCATCTTTAATAAAAGAGAGCACAATGTCTAAAAAGACATTATGCTCATCATAGTGGTTGATTGTTTGATTGATGAATTCATGTGTTTTTACTTTATTGATCTGTAACGTCGTCTTGAATTCCAATTGTGCGATTTCGTTCCTTGATGTCGTTCTGTAATTAAATCGTTTTTTAAAGTTCTCATGATGTTTTGATTTTAATGATTGATGATGATACAAATCTAGGTTGAAGATTTTTAAAAATGATAAAAATCAAATAAGTTAACCTTGCATTAACCTATGTAAGTGTTTAAGTGTCAGTAATAATGGGCATTTTAAAGAAATCTTAGAATTCCTGTTAACATTAGAGTTTTGAAAGGGATTAGATTATTTTGTAACTTTATATTTGAAATACCTTGTATTGGGTATTGATTTTACACTCCCTATTTTAGAATTTAGTAGCATAATTAAATAGATAATTATGGCCGCTGAACAAACTTCTAATGCACCCAAGGTCTACGAGATTATTCGAGTAGAATGCCAAAAGAAAGATTGCAATGAATCTTTTGATGTTGTGATTTCTCCTGTTTTAACACCTGTAGCAGCTCCAGTTCAGGAGATAGCTATAGATCTCCTAATGCGGTCAGTAGAGAAGAAACTTATTAACGATTATATTGTTGTGAAGTGTCCTTGCTGTGATTTTATGCAACGCGTATATGTAAAAATAAAACAAGATGAGTGATTTAAAAGATTTCGATATATATTGGATGGAGAAAGGTCAGAAGTTAGTAGACGAGACCTTTACCAACCTTTTTAGACATCTCAATAATTATAATGTTTATCTCAAGGCGTTATTAGGGTTTTATGCGGCAATTGGTCTTGTAAAAGGAATGTTGGAGGATAGTACCAACGGATGGGCTTACTTTAGCTTCATTCTTCCTATTGCTGTTGTGTTTGTCGCTATATATAAAACATCGGTTGGGCAAGAATTAAATATTGAGAAATTGGATATAAGAAGCCCGTTGAAGATTAATGAGACCTACGGTAATTTCGTAATTGCTTTAGCCAAAAGTATAAAGCGTGCAAAGTTCTGGGTTGCCATGGCGACAGTGGCCGTTTTGATTGGAGGCTCGGTAAGTTTATATCTATTAAATACTGAAAAACAGAAAAAGGCTGAGGTCGAAAAAATAGAGCAAAGAGAAGATAAGATCCAAGGCTATAAGGATGATAATGAAAAAGCGTTTGCCGAAAACAAGAAGTTACATGTCACATTTAATGAAGATGCTAATAAGATCACTATCGAGGCTCAGTTTGTAGAACACAAAGTCTTAGTTATAGAAATGAAAACAATAGAAGATAAGACCGATTTGATAAAGGTTCAAATCCCAGCGCTATGTGATTATAAAGCCGAAATTTCGAATGTCAAAGCACTAATAAAAACAACTATTAAATAATATTAAGAAGAAACCCAATCAATAACAAAATATATACTATGGAAACATTTGAAACGTATGAAAATAAACAAGCCATAAATGCTAAAGTAACAATTAGTAGTTTAGCCGCTAAGGATCGAGGCCCATCATTTTTCTTCTTAGATGACAACGCTCTAGGAAATGGTGATTCTGCTACCATTTCTAAATCTGATGTCAAGAATCCCAGCGTACTAAATATTAGAGTTAATTTGGCTTTAGATCAGGTGCAAAATACAAGTCCAGACAGGCTTAGATTTATCAAGTCGACCAAAATAGAATTTAAAATATCAGATCGAGATACTAAAAAAACCTTCTATTCTAATTTTGATGACTTCCCTACAGAGTTTCATTTTGATGATGATAATACGTTCTTTATAAGAAAAGAAATTCAAATTAAGTTTTTAGAAGATTTCAGAAGTTCACATAAATCGTTTGTTCAATCACTATAAAATAATACTATGAGAAATTTATTTTTTTTACTCTGCGGATTGTTTATAAGCTTGGCTAATTATGGGCAACAAGAGAATAAACAAGAAGTCTCTATAAACGATTTTACGTTTCAAAACACGACAGCACCCGCTTTTTTATTGCTTGATCAAACACCAACAGCTATTGAGAACCCTGAAAACATAGGAAGTTTGGCTACTTATTTATACAGTGGTTTTGACTCTGGTAATATAGCTATTGAGTCTAATTTATATTGGTGGTTTGTAAATAAAGAGAACACAGGAGAATCTTACGAAGCCTATAGGGGTTTTACCGAAAATAGTTTTGATCAAAATGGAGACATTGATAAATCTACGGCCAAAATTGATCCATTTAAAGGTGTTTCTACGAATACGTCTGTATCAATTGGCTATATAGATAAAAAGTTTAATGGCTTTGCTGAAGCGAAAAAGACATTTTCTATTGGGATACGATCTAATATTTTTAGTGTCTATGGTGAGGATAGAAGAACCGAATTAATTGAGGCTATTAATGGTATAAGAGGCAAGGTGAGTGGATCAACAGAGAAAGGGATAAGCGATCAAGATGTACTTAATTTTGAAAATGCGATCAATGGTCCTAATAGTAATCTTACCATGCCAGGAATAAATGTTTTAGAAGGCGGAGCTCAAGCTCAAAAGCCCTATTATGATTTGGCAAAAAATCAAGGTATAGATAGTAAAGTGGTTGACTATTATATGAAAGAAAGACTCAAAGTAATGAAGAATTTTTATTACAATAGGAAAAATATCAAACCTACATTTAGAGCCGATTTTGGTGCTGGTTATGGACTGTTATTTAATGATAATAATTTTTCATCGTCTTTAGATCGGTTTGCTGGGTGGCTAACTTTTGATTATTCAATAGATTTGGTTAAATCTAGTAACAGAGATGACAAGAGTAAAAATTACCTGCATTTATACGGTATTGCCAAATATGTTGATGACGGTTTCAATATAGGAGAGAATCAAATCCCATTTAGTAATGATTATTGGGATGTTGGTGGGAAAATAGAATTTGAATTTAAAAAAATTAAGTTTTCATACGAATATTTGAAACGAAGTGGAGACGATGATCAATATAGATCTGTCGGAAACTTTACATTCCATTATTCGAAAAAATTGAGTATTACAGGTGGTTTTGGAAAAGATTTTCCTGTAGATGATAATCTTGTGACCTTGTTAGGAATTAACTGGGGGATTAATCTTGGTGACGAGATAAAAAAACTCAAACAGTAGTAGTAAATAGATTTAATAGTCTATAGGAATCTGGTATATGAGATAGTCATAAATAGATTTAATTTTTTGTCTATTCATCTCAGAATATACCATACACTCAATACCAAAGTTGTTAACTCGCTCTCGTTTTTCGTTTCGAATAAATTGTTGAAACTCCTTGAGATTATAATCATGAATTCTCTTTTGTAAAAGAGGAGGGTCAACTATCACGTTTAATTTATGACATACGACGCAGTTAATCTCGAATTGCCGCTTACCTTCCAACTCGTTATCGGTCATTGAAGTGATTGGGTTATCAATAATTTTAGACTCTTGAAGCTGTGTATTTGATTTTGGGTTTTTTAAAACGACATAAGTAATGAAACCTCCTAGGACTATAATGATACCAAACAGGAATAGTTGTTTTTTCATCTGGAATGATCTGTATATTTTAAGATATCTAGGATGTCTTCGTTGGTTAAATTTTTGAAAACCATGCAGTTGTTATCGTAGTCTTTATTTATTATAGCTGTCTTTTCTCCATGCAAAAATTTGATTATAGTTAACGAATCATATTTTTTACCTACACCTTTTAGCGCAGGACCAGTCATTACTCTATATAAGCTGTGACAAGCGGCGCAATTAGTATTGAAAAGTGATCGCCCTTCTAAGCCAGATTCGTTAAAACCTGAAGTGCCACACGCCCCTTTTCTAATATCTTCTGTAGCACAACCAAGATTGGTTTCTTGGTTTTTTAAAACAAAATATGTCAAAAGGCTTCCTAAAAGGATAATAAAAGACGCTATATAAAGAATACGTTTCAAAAGTTAGTACAATAACTTCACAACATCCTTAGCAAAATAACTAGCTATAATATCTGCTCCTGCACGTTTAATAGCAGTAATTTGTTCTAACATTACGGCATCGTGATCTAACCATCCTTTTTCGGCAGCCGCTTTAAGCATGGCATATTCTCCAGAAACCTGATACACAGCAACAGGAACCTCTACTTCATTTTTAATATCTCGAACAATATCTAAGTAACACAAGCCTGGTTTAACCATAACAATATCTGCACCTTCATCAATATCCATTTCGGTTTCTTTGAGTGCTTCAAAGCGGTTTGCGAAATCCATTTGATAGGTTTTTTTATCCTTAGGAATATCTTTTATATCTGCAGGTGCCGAGTCTAGTGCATCACGAAAAGGGCCGTAGAAAGCAGAAGCATATTTTGCAGAATAACTCATAATACCAGTATCTGTAAAACCATCATCTTCAAGAGCTTCTCTTATCGCTAAAATTCGACCATCCATCATATCGCTTGGCGCCACAAAATCTGCTCCAGCTTGAGCATGAGACAGGCTCATTTCGGCTAAGACATCAACAGTATCATCATTAATAATTTGACCATTAGCAATAATACCGTCATGACCATAAGACGAATAAGGATCTAAAGCAACGTCTGTCATAACTAACATTTCAGGGCATACGTTTTTAACAGTTTTGATGGCACGTTGCATAAGTCCGTTTGGATTTAAAGCCTCTGTTCCTTTATTATCTTTTAAGTTGTCAGGAACTTTTACAAACAAAAGCACAGATTTTAGGCCTAGTGCCCAAAGCTCTTTTACTTCATGTTCTAATAAATCTAAACTATAGCGATAATAATTTGGCATAGAAGCAATTTCTTGCTTAATCCCTTTTCCTTCTACAACAAATAGAGGGACCAAAAAGTCGTTTGGTGAAATAATGGTCTCGCGAACTAAACTTCTAATTGCATTGTTAGTTCTTAATCTTCGGTTTCGTCTTAATGGATACATAGTTTTAATCTAAATTTCTTATAAATTTTTCCTCGTTGATATAAACATCATCTTCACCTTGTTGATCAAATGGGTTTTCTAAATGTGATTGGATATTATCTAAAGCCACCAAAATAACACTAAACATGATAGGTACAGCATATTGTAGACCGAAACTGTAGCTCGTTACATTATGCGCAAAGTGAGGGCCATAAATTATAGGTAAAATAACAATGAATATATCACTATAGGTTCTGAGTGTTCTTGGAGTTCTATACTGATAAATGTGCTTGATGCGTTCAAAAGAAATCATCATTTTACTTAAAAATTGGTTAGAACGTGATGCTTCACCAGATGGTAAACCATGAGATCGCATGCTTTTGATAAACTTTGATAAACCTTCAAAACTCGCATAAACGGCTTTTTCGTTTTCTTCGAGTTCATTTATTGGATTATTAAATACATGTTTACAAGAGTTTAAAAGGTTTTTAAGATGGGTCTTTAATTCATCTTTTAACTCCTGAGGTGGGTTTTCTAGCCAATCGGAAACAGCAAAATACAGTGCACGACCATGCGCTTTTATAGAGCCGTATTCATCTAATGCAACTTCACGACGTTTATAGGCGCCGCCAATAGAGAATACAATTGGAAATACGATAGCAGTACCAATAAGTGTTAATGGAAAATCGGCTTTGATTTCAAAATGCAAACAAAATGCTGTTGAAGCTATGGCCAAGCCTGTGATAACAAATGTTTTCCAATTGATAATTAAAAATACGCGACTTAATAGTTTCATTTATACCCAGTTTTTAGGTTGTTTTAATACGTTAATTAATTCTTCTTCATTGCTGCCTGGTTCTGGGTGGTGATCATATACCCATTGAACGTGAGGAGGTAAACTCATTAAGATACTTTCAATTCTTCCATTCGTTTTTAAGCCAAACAAAGTACCTTTATCATGTACCAAATTGAACTCAACATAACGCCCACGACGAATTTCTTGCCAATCGCGTTGTGCTTTGTTGTAGTCTAAATCTTTACGTTTTTCAACGATAGGCACATAAGCCTCTAGGAAACTATCACCAACTTCCGTGACAAAATCATACCAGTTTTGCATTGACATGTCGCTGGTGGCTTTGCAATAATCAAAAAACAAACCACCAATACCGCGACCTTCATTACGATGCGAATTATAGAAATACTCATCACATCTGGCTTTATAAGTTTCGTAGAAATTGTTATTGTGATGATCACAAGCCGTTTTACAAATTTGATGAAAATGAATGGCATCTTCTTCAAATAAATAATAAGGAGTGAGATCTTGCCCACCACCAAACCATTGATCTACAATATTACCGTCTTGATCATACATTTCAAAATAGCGCCAATTGGCATGAACAGTTGGGACCATTGGGTTTTTAGGATGAAGCACTAAACTTAACCCACAGGCAAAAAAATTGGCATCTTCTACACCAAAATAGGTTTGCATAGAATCAGGCAACTTACCATGAACACCAGAAATATTAACACCTCCTTTTTCAAAAACATTTCCATGTTCTATAACGCGAGTTCTTCCGCCACCACCTTCAGGGCGTTTCCAAATATCTTCTTGAAATTTAGCCTTTCCATCAATAGCTTCCAACTTTGAAGTAATCGTATCTTGTAGCTCGTGAATGTAATTGAAGAATGTATCTTTCATATTAAACCATTGTTTTGTTAAAGTAGGTTGATTTTTCAAAATCTCTAATATTAACAGCTATAAAATCGATAGTTGGAAATATGACTTTAAGCTCTTTTATGATGAGTTTAGACAGTTGATTTTTTTGATCTGTTGTTCTTCCTTCCATAATGTTAGAAAAGACATGAATAAAATCTTGTTGTTTTCCTCCAACGATATAGTTTTCCTTAAAAGGATTTAATCTCACTTTGATATCACTTTCATCAAATAATCCAGATTTAGTCGCACATTGATGTACTGTCAGAAGTGTTTTTTCTGGGCTATTTAATTTTAAAACATTTTCAGAACAATCTATCACAAAATGCGGCATAGTTAATTATTTATACAATTCATAAAGCTCCATATCTAAAGGTTGTTCACCAGGTGGAGTAAATTCGTTTTCAAGCGTTTTTTGCCATTTAAAATCATTTCTTTCAGCTACTTTTACACTAGGGATGTTGTTCTTATTAACAATGATTTGAAGTGTGTTTAATTTTAAAGTATCAAAAGCGTAGGTTGATAATAACTTTATGGCTTTAGACATAAGTTGTTGCCCAGTAAAAGGATATCCAACACAGTAAGCAAACTCACCTTGTTTTTTCTCCCAATCTAACTCTTTAATATATATAACAGCTGCCAATTCTCGAGTTTCGGTATGTTTAACAGTGAATAAAAACTCTTCTCTGCTTTGAAATAATTTGGTCTTTTTGTCAACAAAAAGTTGAGATAAGGTAGGGTTTAGATTTTGCTCTAATGTCTTAGGGAAATAGCGTTTTAAACGATCGGCATTGGCCACCATAAAGTTGCAAATTTTCCAAACATCACCTTGATGTATTGGGTTGATTTCAAAACCGTCAAATCCCCCAATCATCATACAATCGTTTTGTGTTCGGGAAGCAAATTATCTTGTTGAATGAGTTTTACAGTTTTCAACGATGCTGCTGTAACACTCATAGGTAACACCAAAATAATACCTACAACAGGAATCAATAAGAAGAGCATAAAAACAATGCCATTACCAATAGCAACTCCTCTATGTTTTCTAACAAAACTAATGCTCTCCCTATATTTATAATGTCGTTCTAAAGTATAGTCCATATTACCAAAACCAGCATAATATGCTTGCAGTAAGAATAAAAGAACGGTTGAAAAAATATTAATTACAGGTATGAATTTTAGCAACAAGAGAGGGATGGTAAATAACAACTCCTTTCCTAAGTTTCGTAAATTTATTCTAATACCTCTCCATAGCTGTTCGCGAGATGAAGTATTTCTATGGTTGTGTTTTTCTATACCAGTTAAATGTGCTTCTATTTTTTCTGAAACCGGACTCATAAATGGCGCAGATAGTGCCATTATGATATGCTTATAGAGAATTAATCCTACCACTAAAATCACAATACCACCAATAAATGTGGAAATAGAAGTGAAGGTTTCTTTACCAAAATCCCAAGGCCAAATTTTAGCAATAAAGTCTCCTATATTATCTGATAGTCCATATGCCGATAACCCAATAACTGCTGCGGTAATTACACTAATAGCAATTGGAATGAAAAAGAATTTCCAAAGATTTAACTTAGAGATTAATGCTAGAGAACCAGCATATGCTTGTATACCTTGTGAAATATTCTTTATCATTTTTTAGTTAAATGAAATTAAGGTTGATATTCTTTTACAGCATCAATAAATGCTTTGGCATTATCTAACGGGATGTTAGGTAAAATTCCATGACCTAAATTTACAATATATTTATCCTTACCAAACTCATTAATCATTTGGTGAACCATTTTTTTAATTTCTGAAGGCGGAGAGAACAATCTCGTAGGGTCGAAATTTCCTTGTAAGGTAATATTTCCACCTGTTAAATAACGTGCATTTCTTGCAGAACAAGTCCAGTCTACACCTAAAGCAGACGCCCCAGACTTTGCCATTTCACCGAGTGCAAACCAACACCCTTTACCAAAAGCAATAACAGGTGCATCATCTTTTAACGCATCGATAATTTGTTGAATGTATTGCCAAGAAAACTCCTGATAATCAACAGGAGATAGCATACCACCCCAAGAATCGAACACTTGTACAGCATTACAACCTGCTTTTACTTTTTCTTTCAAATAAGCAATAGTAGTATCTGTAATTTTTTGTAATAATTGATGAGCAGCTATAGGATTAGTAAAGCAAAACTCTTTGGCTTTATCGAAATTTTTACTGCCTTGTCCTTGGACACAGTAGCATAAAATAGTCCAAGGTGATCCAGCGAAGCCAATTAATGGAATTTCATCATTAAGTTTTTCCTTGGTAGCTTTTATAGCGTCATAGACATAATTTAAGGCTTCCTTTACATCTGGAACAATAACATTATCAACATCTTTTTGAGAACGCACAGGATTTGGTAAATAGGGCCCAAAATTAGGTTTCATTTGTACCTCGATATTCATAGCTTGTGGGATAACTAAAATATCACTAAACAGAATGGCGGCATCCATACCATATCGTCTAATAGGCTGAACGGTTATTTCACTAGCTAACTCAGGTGTTTGACAACGTGTAAAGAAATCGTATTTAGCTTTGATTTCCATAAATTCAGGAAGATATCGACCTGCTTGACGCATCATCCATACTGGTGGGCGTTCTACGGTTTCTCCTTTTAATGCTCTTAAAAATAAGTCGTTTTTTATCATAGTTTTTTTCCTAGTTAGTACTGAAGTAGGTGTAATGAACAATGCATTTTAGAAGGCTTACAAATTAACACCACAACCTTCCTACTTTATATAATTCTCATTTACAAGCTCAATAACACTTTCAACGGTAGGTACTCTTGCGATTCTAACATCGTCAAAATGTTTACTGGCTTCTTTAGCTGTGGTTTCGCCAATACAGAATGCTATGGTGTTACCGCTAAGATTTTCTTGCTTATAACTTTGAACGGTAGATGGGCTATAAAACATGACACCTTGTACTGATTCATTAATTTTTACCGGATCGTATTTGGTTTCATATGCGGTTACCTCATTAACTGTAATATTGTTTTCTTCTAATATGGTTGGTAATTCATCTAAACGAATA
Organism: uncultured Psychroserpens sp.; assembly: GCF_947492715.1. Taxonomy (GTDB): domain Bacteria; phylum Bacteroidota; class Bacteroidia; order Flavobacteriales; family Flavobacteriaceae; genus Psychroserpens. Next base: position 968,595 of record NZ_CANLNS010000001.1, on the reverse strand, counting down.
TCACTACAAAAATAAGTGGCTTCGGTACCATTAATGTGTTCAACTAAATATTTGGCCAGGTTTTTCGAGTTGTTTTCGGTGTGTGTCACCTTTCCTATTTTACGTTCTGTTAAACGTTTTGTACGCCTTCCAACACAGTAGATATTCTCAAATTGTAATTCTTGTGACGCAAAATTCATTAGCAATGCTTCTACCGCATTTTTACTGGTAATAATGACGTTTTTAGGCATTGGTTTTAAGACCTTAGGCGTCATACGATTCAAACTTATTTTTATAAAATCTGAGCTTTCCGAAACAACGTTATTGTGAAACAACTGCCTTTGGTCATCGGTTAAGGATTTGGTAGAGTAGATATTAACATCTTTAGATGATTTTTTTAAATCATCCATTAAACGTTTTCCACCGCGTTCAATTATAAAGTCGGCACCAAATTGCGCTAATTCGTCATGTTTTCCTAGTGGGACAGTACGTTGAACTTCTATTTTTTTGCTTCCATCAAGACTTAGTAAAACCCCTTGGAAGTGTACTTCTTCATTTTTAATAAATGCGAGAGCTCCAATTGGGGCTGAGCATCCTCCTTCTAAAAGATTTAGGAATTTGCGCTCTATTGTTGTACAGATTTCGGTCTCTTCATGATTAATTTCGGCGCAAATGGCTCTAATGTCTTCGTCATTTTCAGGAGCAGTAATCATAATAGCACCTTGAGCAGGAGCAGGAAGCATCCAATCGAGATTAAACGATTGTTCTGGTTTTAAGCCAATACGTCCAAGACCAGCAGCAGCAAAAATAGCGGCGTTCCAATTATTGTCTTCTAGCTTTTGTAATCGAGAATTTACATTTCCGCGTAAATCTACCAAAGTATGCGTTGGATAACGATTTAACCACTGTGCTCTTCTGCGCAAACTACCTGTTGCAATAACTGCATCACGTTGCGATAAAAACTCTTCGTTGTTTTTATAAACAAGACAGTCTTTAACGTTGCCGCGCTTTAAAACAGCCGCTTGTACGATACCTTTTGGTAGTAGAGTAGGGACGTCTTTAAGTGAATGAACGGCAATATCAATATCTTCATTTAGCATAGCGATATCTAGGGTTTTGGTGAATACACCAGTAATTCCTAGTTCATAGATAGGCTTGTTAAGGACTAAATCTCCTGTAGATTTTACAGGAACCAACTCTGTTTTATGACCTAAATGTTCAAGTTGACTTTGTACTGTTTTGGCTTGCCATAGTGCAAGTTCACTATCGCGCGTTCCAATTCTAATTGTTTTAGGCATTGTTTGTAGTTGTTTCGAGTTGAAACACTTTTTTTATGAGTTCAAGGCTGTCATCTGTTGAGACGTCATCACCTTTTAAATGATGTGCAAAATGATTGGTTATTTTTTGAATGATATTGTTACTTATTAACTCGGCTTGCGCTTCATTGAAGTCATTCATTTTTTTGCGTTGTGTATCCAATTCGGCGGTAGCAAAATCGGTTAACTTATGTTTTAACGCCTTAATAGTTGGTGCAAATTTTCGAGTAGCTAACCAAGCGTTGAAATCGGTTTTAATATCTTCAATAATGTTTTCGGCAACAGGAATATGTGCTTTTCTACGCTCTAAAGTTTCATCTGTAATTTGAGATAAATCATCTAAGTGTACCAGTGTGACATTTCCTAAGTCTGTAACGTTGTTATTTACGTTCTTCGGGATGGACAAATCTAAAATCAATAAAGGTCTAGATGTTTGTATACAATGCTTGTCGACTGTTGGATTTTGAGCTCCAGTGGCGACAATTAGAATGTCAGAATTATTAATTTCTTCCTGTAGATTTGCATAATCTCTAACAAGAACATTAAATTTCCCTGCAATAGCTTCGGCTTTATCCTTTGTTCTATTGATTAAGGTGATATGTTCGTTCTTCGTATGTTTTACTAAATTTTCACAAGTATTTCGGCCAATTTTACCAGTTCCAAAGAGTAAAATATTCTTTTCTGAAACCTGATTAATCGATTTCATGATGTATTGAACCGAAGCAAATGATACAGAGGTTGCACCCGAAGAAATATCGGTTTCGGTCTTAATGCGTTTTGAAGCCTGAATAACAGCATTCACCAAACGTTCAAGAAATGGATTAAACAATTGATGTTTTTTTGACAGTCTGGCACTAACTTTCAACTGACTAATAATTTCGAAATCACCAAGAATTTGACTGTCTAAACCACAACCAACTCTAAAAATATGAGAAATTGCATCACGGTTTTTATAGACATAAGCCACATTTTGAAATTCTTCAACAGTACCTTTAGTGTTGTCACATAATAATTGAATAAGTTGGAAAGGGTGTTGTGCAAAACCATAGATTTCGGTTCTGTTACATGTAGAGGTCACAATTAAACTTTCAATACCATTTTGTTTGGCTTGTTCTAAAACATTAACCTTAGACGTTTCATCCAAACTAAAATGACCCCGTATTTCGGCATCAGCTTTTTTATAGCTGAGACCAATTGCATAAAATGTTGTGCCTTTAGACATATTGTAGTGCTCCATACCTGATTTGGAAAATTACGTTAGCAAAAATAAAAAGGTCAGGCGAAAAAAAACAACGCTAGAAGAACTTTAAGTATCGTTTGTGGTTTTTTAAAGTCATTTCTTAATATTATATGATAAATATCATACTTTTGTAGTCATATCAAGCCTTTAAAACTTATTAGTTTAGAATGAATCTAAATAACAATAAAAATAATACCGATTTTTCAGGTTCAAAAAACATCGCTAGAGGTTCATTTAATGAAACAAGATTAGATGATGGGTTTTTCATACTTACTCATCAAAATGAGGAGCATCATATTCAAACTCTTGAACGTGAGATTGATAGCAGCTTTATTCAATTTCATTTTTGTATTAAGGGCTCTAGTGAGTTTATTTTCAACCAAGGTAATTACCGATTGAAAATGGAAGAAGAAAACTCGTTGTTGCTTTATAATCCACAACGTGATTTGCCAATTCATTTAGAAGTGCATCCTAATTCTTGGCTTGTTTCTGTTATTGTATCTATCAAAAAGTTTCATGGTTTGTTTTCACAGGAGGCCGATTATATTACGTTTTTGAGTGAAGACAATAAGGATAAAAAGTATTATAAGGATGGGAAAATTTCGCCTTCCATGGCGATTGCGCTTAATCAGCTTGTTAATTATAATTTAAACTCGTCTATTAAAACTCTTTATTTTAAAGGCAAGGCTTTAGAATTGTTGAGTCTATATTTTAATAGAAGCGAGGATGCAGATATAGAGCAATGCCCATTTCTTGTTGATGAGGCCAATGTTATCAAAATACGACAAGCCAAAGACATAATTATTGCGCGTATGGCTGAACCTCCCACACTTCAAGAACTTTCTGAAGAAATAGGGTTGAGTCTTAAAAAACTAAAAGAAGGGTTTAAACAAATTTATGGAGATTCTGTATTTAGTTTTTTATTTGATTATAAAATGGAAGTTGCAAGAAAACTTTTAGAGGCTGGAGATAACAATGTAAATGAGGTGGGCTTAAAAGTTGGATATAGCACGTCTAGTCATTTCATTTCTGCATTTAAAAAGAAGTATGGCACAACTCCTAAAAAGTATCTCATGGCTCTGGGTTAAAAATCTAAATCCATTCCTCCTAAATAATCCTCGTTATTAATGCTAACACGTTTTCGAGTTTTATGTTTAATTAGAAGCATCACGTCATCTATGATATCCTCTTCGGAAGTTCCGTTATTAATAAAGCGTCCACTGTTTCGTGAGGTGTAGTATGGCTCTACATTATAGCGTTCACCTTTAGGGGTTTCAAAAGCTATAAAATGTAAATAAGAAGATTCTCTTGATTCATTAACTCTAGTTCTTTTATAAATATAAACAATTAGTGCTTTTTTGGTGTCTGTGTTTAACTGCCTTTTTTCCAACAATACAATAGAATCTTTCGTTTTGATACTATTATTGTTGGTTATTAATCCAGATTTGGCATAAGTGTCTAAGTCAATTTCTTTAAGAATATTGGTCGTTAATAGCTTTAGAAAGTGCAATTTAGCAACTAACATGGCCTGTGCTTTTTCGTTATCAATGGTTTCTGCTTTCAGGGCATTTGGAATCACCTCTCGCTCTTTCTTTAGAAGTGCATAGTAGGTTGTTAAAGCATGTACATTTTTACTAAGGATAAGTTTGTCATAGAAAGCAGCAACAGATTTTTCCTTTCTAAAAGGAAACAGAAGTTTCGTGTAGCCTTCAAGCATATCATTTTCATCAAACCTAGAGTACTTGCTTTTATTTAAACTTCGTTTAATCTCAATTTTAGCATCGTTAATAAGTTGCTTTTTTGCAGATTTATAGATTTTTGGTTTTACTATATTACTGTCTAAAAGTTTTACTAATAATCCATAAACAGGCTTTTTATATTCTTCAATAGATGCGTATTGTAAGATATCAGGATATAACTGTTTCATAACTTTTAACGAATCGGAACTGATATTGTAAATACTGAAACCAGAATATCTACTTCCTAATGGAATATCTATTTGCATGAGTTCTTTTATTAAGTCATTAGAAGACTTTGAACTTCTAGATAACAACCCGTTTATAATCCTGTTTTGAATAGAAGGCTTAGCATAAGAATCTTCATATAAACGCTTTATAAGACCTATGGTTGATTGGCTTTTATCTATTTTAATAAGTTGTCCAACCAAATAGGTTTTTATATTTTCTTTATCTTCAGGAAACTCATGAGTTTCTAAGATATTCTTAATTGTTGAAGCATGAGTTTTATTGAATTTTAATTTAGTATACCCTTTAAAAACGATACTATCATTGGCCTTAAGTGCTTCAAAAAATGTAGCTGTTTTATCGGCAAAAATGTCTTTCCCAAGTAAAGAATCCATTGGTGTAAATGAATCATAGAATTCAGTTATAAATTTTGAAGGTTCTCCAATACTATCTTTGAGCGTGGATAATCTAAAAAGTGTGCCTTTTTTTTGAATGTACTTAACAAGAATTTCTTTACTGCTCAGAGAATCGCGATATTTAAAGGTATAAATGTTGTTACCATTTTCGGTATAACGTTTTTCATCATGAACCGAAAAAGAACTTCGGTTTCTGTAGTAATTGTTTCTTCGTTTTTTGGAAAGGCTATTCCATAAGCTATCAACATTTTCATACATTTTTAGGTCATGAAATTTGGTTCTAGATACGGCAATTTCTTCATTAGATTTTGAAACGAAAGTATTACGCTTTATTACCTGATCATAAGGCTTATTATTTCGCATTCTATAGCCCATAAACACCAAAGGAGCCTTTGTGGTTGAGTTTGCCTTAAACAGAAGTGTGGTGTCTGTAATTGTTTTGAAATTTTCATACGTTGCTGTATTAACTTTAAACGAATCAAAATATGACTTGGCTTTATCTTCTGTAGAACCAGCATAACCAAGGAGATAATAACTCCCATCTTTAACAACAGATTTTAACCATATTTTTTTATGATGTACTGAGTCAATTTCTGCAGAAGACACATAACTACTATAGGTTCCTTTTTGAAAAGCCCCTTCAATTTCTTCAATTTCTAGTTCTTTATAAAAATTGGTATGAATAAACTGGGCTTCAAAATCGTCCTCCTCAATGTAACTAGTATCATGATTGGGAGATTCTTGAAAAAAGTAATAATCAGTACCTACATACCCTTGTATTGATTTTTTACCTGGATTTTTTAAGTTATCTGTAATGTAATATTTCGGAAAATTAAAAGTGTATTTTTTAAATGGATCTTTAAAATTGGCGTATTCTAAAGATTCTGACTTAAACTTTATGGAGTTAAAAATTTCTTCATGATAATTAAGTACAAAGTCCTTTTTTCCTCCAAATTTCACTACAATAATTTCTAAAGGTGTTTTGTATATATGATACTTTTGATAATCGCCTTTCTTTGTTTTGTTTAAGATGCTAATACCAGGAAAAGGGAGATCAAACTCTTTTTTTTCAATGATATCACCAGGGATATCTTCATATAGTAGGTTTTTAATATAGTCAAGACTTACTTTTTCTTTTTCGCTCGGCAAATATTCAAAAGTGCTTAACCTATTAATTGTTAGATAAGCACCATTAGTCATGTCTGGGGCTATATAATATTTTACGCCATTAAAAGTAAACTCTCTTAGTTTGTCAAAACTTTTGATTTCAATAAATTGATCTGGAGTAGAATGGTAAGAAAGTTCTGGTTTGGTAAATAAATTTTCGAGTTTTTCTTTTTCATTTTTCGCAAAATCGGTTTGTTTTGAGGTTAATGCCTTTACTGTATACCCTCTATCTCTTAGCATTTGAAGCATTCCTTTTTCACCTGCTAAGTGGGCTGCACCAACACCAGAAAAGACAGATTTTTTATGCATTAATGAATCCAAAACAACAACCATATTTTCATTACGCTTAAAAAGCATATGTTCTCTATAAAAAGGTGTATTGGTAGCCGATCCTATAGAGTCTAGCAAAGCAATATTACGCTCGCGATATACATTTTCTTGAAGTAAATAAGGGTTTTCGGTTTTTAAAAGCTTGCTAAACCAAGCATCTGGTTTCTCTTTAATAGGGTTATAAGCGGCTTTAGTAGTTAAAAATCTAGATTCATTTATGTCTTCTAAACCAACAATTGGTTTGCTATTTTTCTTTCCAGCCTGAAAAATAAACATATCAAGATAAGTCTCTTCTTCGAAATTATCGGAAAAGGAGTTTTTTCTATATAAGTAACCATTAATCAAGTTATTGTCAAAACGTATGATGTTTCTCACCATGAGCTCATCGACAGGCTTAAGCCCAAATAGCCTCGAATAGAAATTACTAGAGTAAGACCCATCGAGATCATTATATCTCATGCTTAAATCTTCATAAGAGTTTTCTAACCATTGTGTTGGGTCAGATTCTAAAGCAACACATTCGCTTTTTTCTAGAGCTTCGTAAAAGACATCGTCTAGTCTAAAGGCAACCTTTTTACTTACATGCATTGTACCGTAGATATAGGAGTTTTTAGTCAAACCATTACCAGAAATCTCCCAAAGCAAACTATTATCTTGAGCGAAACCTAATACAGTAAAAAAGGTGATTAAAGCGGAAAGTATTATTTTTTTCATAAAGATTAATTAGAAACGTAAATATAAAATAAGATAGGAAGTACTAAAAATTAAAATGAGTAAACCCATCTTTTTATATAGTGAACGTCCAAATATTCTGTCTATTATGAAATACTGTCGTATTTTTGCAAAAACAAATTAAAATATATTATGAAATTATTTTCAACAGTAGTACTAGTCGTTTTGTTTACACTTTCTGGCTTTGCTCAATCGCACAAAGAAGAGATTACTAAGAATGCAGAGACCTATTACGAGTATATGACAAATCAAAACTTTGATGGCGTATTAGATTATATGTATCCAAAAGTGTTTGATAAGTTATCTAGAGAACAAATGAAATTAGGAATGGAGCAAATGTTTAATTCTCCTGAAATGAAAATAGAATTTGTATCGAATAAAGTCACGGATGTCTCAGATAAGATGGACGTTGAAGACATTACTTATGCAGCTGTATTTTATAATAGCAAAATGAGGATGACATTTATTTCTGAAAAAGATAAACCAGAAGAAGAACAAAAAAGCTTCTTAGAATTTATGTCTGGTATTATGAAAACTCAATTTGGAGAAACAAATGTAACTTCCGATTTAAAAACGTTGTCATTGCTTGTTAATATGGATGCCAATATGTTCGCTATAAAAGACCCAAAATATAAAGGATGGAAATTTATTGGTAATGATGATGCCATGAAAGAATTAGTAGATTCTATCATCCCAGAAAGTATAAGAACAAAACTTTTAAAGACTAAAGACTAAAGAATTCATGAAAGGAGTCTTACTCGTTAATTTAGGTTCTCCTGATAGCCCAGAACCTAAAGATGTAAAAAAGTATCTAGGTGAATTTTTAATGGATGAACGCGTTATTGATGTACCACTTTGGGCAAGAACCTTACTTGTTAAAGGTATTATTCTAAATACAAGGCCTAAAGCATCAGCAGCAGCCTATCAAAAAATTTGGTGGGAAGAAGGATCGCCTTTAATTGTCATTTCAGAACGACTTCAAGATGCTATCCAAAAACAAACAAATGTACCTGTTGGTTTAGCAATGAGGTATGGTAGTTTGACTATTAAAAAAGGACTCCAAGAATTGGTGGACAAAGGTGTGGATGAGGTGTTTTTAATTCCGCTATATCCACAATTCGCCATGGCAACAACAGAAACCATATTGGTGCTAGCCGAAGAGGTTAGGAAAGCTCATTTTCCGAAGTTAACGATTAGCGACTTACCTGCATTTTATAATAATACAGATTATATTGATGTGCTTTCCAATTCTATTTCAAAGCATTTAAATGGGCAAGACTACGAGCATCTTTTGTTTTCATATCATGGTGTTCCAGAACGTCATATTAGAAAAAGTGATGTTACAAAATCACATTGTAAAATTGACGGAAGCTGTTGTGCAACACCATCTCCTGCTCATCAATTTTGCTATAGGCATCAATGTCTTGAAGTTACACGCTTAATAGCTGAAAAGTTAAACTTAAAAGAGGGAACTTACTCCACGTCATTTCAATCGCGTCTAGGGTTTGATCCATGGCTACAGCCTTATACAGACAGAACCATAGAACGCTTAGGTAAAGAAGGGATTAAGAAGATGGCCATAGTCACTCCCGCGTTTGTAAGTGATTGCCTTGAAACCCTTGAAGAGATTGCGATGGAAGGTGAAGAGATTTTTCATGAAATGGGAGGGAAAGAGTTTACTACAGTTCCTTGTTTAAACGATGATCAAGAATTTGTTGACTTATTATCTAAATGGATTAACGCTTGGGTGTCGCTTGAAACGACTACTGCTTAATGGCTAAAGTATCATCACAAGATTTAGGGACTCAGCCCATTGGCAAATTGTTAATTAAGCAAGCCGTCCCAGCATCAATAGGAATCTTAGTGATGTCCCTTAATATTTTGGTTGACACCATTTTTGTAGGGCAATGGATTGGTTCTACTGCTATAGCTGCTATTAATGTTGTACTTCCAGTATCCTTTTTTATTGCTGCTCTCGGGATGGCAATAGGTGTTGGTGGCTCGTCTATTATTTCTAGAGCTTTAGGTGCAAATAATAAGATCAAAGCCCTAAAAACCTTTGGGAATCAACTTACGTTAACCTTTATTTTTACAGTGTCTTTTGCCATATTCGGCTTATATTTTGTAGATACGCTTATTCCTGCCTTTGGAGGAAAAGGAACCATTTTTGATCCGGCAAAAATCTATTACGAAATCATACTTTATGGTGTTCCTGTTTTAGGGTTTGTTATGATGGGTAATAACGTCATTAGAGCTGAAGGTAAACCAAAATTCGCCATGTATGCCATGTTAATTCCGTCTATCGGAAACTTAGTATTTGATTACATTTTTATTAATGTATTAGAATTAGGAATGGCTGGTGCGGCATGGGCTACTACAGGATCTTATATTGTATCTTTTATATTTATACTATGGTATTTTCTGTCACGTAATTCTGAATTAAAAATTAATATCTCGCATTTTAAATTAGAAAAAACAATAGTTTCAGAAATAGGCTCCTTGGGCTTCGTTACGCTTGCTAGACAAGCGGTAGTGAGCGTTACGTTTTTACTTGTTAATAACGCATTATTTAATTTTGGAGGAGAAACTTCGGTAACAGCGTACGCCATAGTAGGGCGTATGAGCATGTTTGCATTATTTCCTGTTTTTGGCATTACTCAAGGGTTTATTCCTATAGCTGGTTATAACTATGGTGCCCAGCAATATCAACGTGTTAAAGAGGTTATTTATACAGCAATTAAATATGCAACGGTTCTGGCAGCCATCGTTTTTGTTAGTTTAATGGTCTTTCCTGAGATTATTACGAAATGGTTTACAACAGATTTAGATGTCATCAAGGTGGCCCCTAATAATATGCGCTGGACATTCGCTGCAGTTCCTATTTTGGCTTTACAGCTTATTGGAGCAGCATATTTTCAAGCCATTGGAAAGGCCTTGCCAGCCTTAATTCTCACACTCACAAGGCAAGCGATTTTCTTCATTCCTCTAATGTATATACTGCCAAATTTTTTCGGTGAATTAGGAATTTGGATAGCATTTCCAATTTCAGATGTACTATCAACTATCGTAACGGCTTTCTTCTTAAGACGCGAGGTGAAGTTAAAATTGGATAAGACGACGGCTTAATATTTTTTTATGCTTATTTTTAAAGCTACTAACAAAACCACCAACAAAATGAGATTAATTACTACGTTGTTGTGTCTTTTTATCTTCGGAAATACGACACAACTAGAAGCTCAATCTTTTAACGAATCACAATACGACGCATTAGAATATAGACTTTTAGGCCCATTTAGAGGCGGAAGAAGTGCTGCGGTAACTGGTGTCCCAAATAAGCCAAACCTTTATTACTTTGGAGCAACAGGAGGTGGTATTTGGAAAACGCTTGATGGCGGACGAACTTGGGACAATATTTCTGATGGTTTTTTTGGAGGAAGTATTGGCGCTATTGCAGTTTCAAAAAGTGATCCCAATGTAATGTATGTTGGAGGTGGAGAAAAAACAGTTCGTGGTAATGTGTCTTCAGGTTATGGAATATGGAAAAGTGTTGACGCAGGAAAAACATGGGCAGCCTCTGGACTAGAAAATTCACGTCATGTTCCTAGAATAGTTGTAGACCCTACAAACCATAATATCGTATATGCAGGTGTTCTAGGGAATATCTATAAACCAACTGAAGAACGTGGTGTTTATAAAAGTGAAGATGGTGGAAAAACTTGGCGAAAAACATTATTTTCTAATGAGCACGCTGGTGTTGTCGATTTAATAATTGATCCAACCAACCCAAGAATTATATATGCTTCAACATGGAGAGTGCAACGCACACCATATAGTTTAAGTTCTGGTGGCGAAGGTTCGGCATTATGGAAAAGTACAGATAATGGTGAAACTTGGACTGAGATTTCAGTAAAAGATGGGTTTCCAGAAGGCACTTTAGGGATTATTGGTGTTACTGTGTCACCTGTAAATAATCAACGTGTTTGGGCTATTGTAGAACACAAAGATAATGGTGGTTTATATCGAAGTGAAGATGGAGGTGAGACTTGGAAGCAAGTAAATAGTGAACGAAAATTGCGTCAACGGGCTTGGTATTATACCAGAGTCTATGCAGATACTAAAGATGTTGATGTGGTCTATGTGTTAAATGTACGTTACCATAAAAGTACCGATGGAGGAAAATCGTTTAGCACACATAATGCACCTCATGGTGATCATCATGATTTATGGATAGCTCCCGAAGATCCTAGTCGAATGATTATTGGAGATGATGGTGGCGCTCAAGTGACTTATGATGGTGGCGAAACATGGAGCACTTATAGAAATCAGCCAACATCGCAGTTTTATCGTGTGACTACAGATAATCATTTTCCATATAGAATTTATGCCGCACAACAAGATAACTCAACCATTAGAATTCCTCATAGAACAGATGGAAGATCAATTTCTGAAGACGATTGGGAAAGTACAGCAGGTGGAGAATCGGCACATATAGCTATAGACCCAGAAGATAACGACATAGTTTACGGAGGGAGTTATGACGGCTTTTTAACTAGGGTGAATCATAAAACAGGGACTGTTAGAGCTATTAATGTTTGGCCAGATAATCCTATGGGTCATGGTGCCGAAGGAATGAAATATCGCTTTCAGTGGAATTTTCCAATTATATTTTCGAAGCATAATCCTAATCGTTTATATACCTTTTCTCAACATGTTCATATGACTGAAAATGAAGGTCAATCTTGGAAAATTATTAGTCCAGATCTTACAAGAAATGATCCAGAAAAGTTAAAGTCTTCGGGAGGTCCAATTACTCAAGATAATACCTCTGTAGAGTATTACTGCACTATTTTTGCAGCTCAAGAATCGCCAATTACAGAAGGCTTACTTTGGGTTGGAAGTGATGACGGATTAATTCATGTTACGAAAGATGGCGGACAAAATTGGGAAAACGTAACCCCTAAAGGAATGCCAGAATGGATGATGATTAATAGTATTGAGCCTAGTGCTTTTGACGCAGGAACATGTTATGTGGCTGGAACAAAATATAAAACAGGAGACTTTGAACCTTACTTATATAAAACTACAGATTACGGGAAAACATGGAAAAAGATTACAAAAGGGATTAATGCAGAGCATTTTACAAGAGTACTGCGCGAAGATCCAAAGCAAAAAGGCTTACTCTATGCTGGGACTGAAACAGGAATGTATATTTCATTTGACGACGGAAACAACTGGAAGCCATTTCAATTAAACCTTCCAATTGTTCCTATTACCGACATTGCAATAAAAGACAATAATTTGATTGTTGCTACTCAAGGAAGAAGCCTTTGGATTATTGATGATTTAACAGTTTTACATCAACTTTATAATACGAATTCTGAAGCTAATCAACTGTTAAAGCCTAAAGATACTTATCGTATGCGTGGAGGAAGTCGTAAAGGAAGCAAAACAGTAGGGACAAATCATCCTAATGGTGTGATGACCTATTTCAATTTAAAAAACTATGATAAGGCAAATGATGAAGTATCACTAACCTATTTCGATACTAAAGGGGATACAATTAAAACATATTCGACTAAAAATAAGAAGAAAGATAAACTTGAAGTAAAACAAGGAATGAATCAATTTGTTTGGAATATGACCTATGATGGTGCCGAAAAACTAGATGGTATGATTTTATGGTGGGCAAGTTTAAATGGGCCCAAAGCAATTCCTGGAACGTATAAAGTTCATCTAAATATGAATGGGAATGTACTATCTCAATCGTTCAATATTATTGCAGATCCAAGATCGGAAAGCTCTCAAGCTGATATGCAAAAGCAGTTTGATTTTATAAAAGATGTAAACAAAACAATGGACGATGCGCATAAGTCCATTAAGAAAATTAGAAAAATTAAAAAGCAGCTCTCGGCTTTTGAAAAGCAATACAAGGGCAATGATGATGTGAAAGCGCTTTTAGAGAAGTCTAAAGAATTAAAAGAAGCGTTTACAAACATTGAAGAAGCTTTGTATCAAACTCAGAATCGTAGTGGTCAAGATCCTTTGAATTTTCCAATTAGACTAACAAATAAATTAGGTCATCTAAATTCACTGGTAAGTATGGGAGATTTTCCACCAACAGATCAAGATATCGCAGTTAAAAATGAACTGTCTACTAAAATTAAAACAGAGTTAGATGCATTTAATGCATTAATTAGCAAGGAAATAAAAGCGTTTAACGAAGCATTTAATAGCAAACAATTAAATTATTTATTTATTGAAGATTAATGGAATATTACAATTATATAAAGGCGCTTCATCTTATTTTTATTGTGACTTGGTTTGCAGGTTTGTTCTATATTCCAAGGCTTTTTGTATATCAAATAGAAGCATTTCATAAGCCATCTCCTGAAAAAGAAATTTTAGGAAAGCAATTAAAGTTAATGGCTAAACGCCTCTGGACAATTATTACTTGGCCATCAGCGATTTTAGCAACTATATTTGCCATATGGTTAATTGTGCTTCAGCCTATTTGGTTAGAGCAACCATGGATGCATGTTAAGTTAGTTTTTGTTGGTTTGTTGATACTTTATCAACTAAAAACTCATCAATTTTATAAGCAATTACAACGAGATGAGGTTAAGAAAACATCTAACTTTATGAGGCTTTGGAATGAAGGGGCTACATTTATTCTATTTGCCGTGGTATTTTTAGTAATTCTGAAAAGTGCAATCAATTGGGTATTTGGAGTGATAGGGATCATGGTCTTGGCTATTTTGCTCATGTTAGGTTTTAAAATTTATAAAAATATAAGAAGCAAAAATCCTGATGCATAACATTGGCTTAATTATTGCTACATTTAGAGCACTACAAAAATTGAAATGAGGTTAAACAAACTGTCTTTACGAGTCCGCATTTTTTTTGCAATGATAGTACTGGTGCTAATTGCATCCATACTTATCGCAGGTGTTACTATTTATCAATATAATGAAGAAGCTAGAGATTATCATAAAGACCGTTTAGAACGTAAAGAAAAAGCCATTATTAGTGATATTCATTATGTAATTCGTAAAACATCTTATGAGGTTGTTACTGAAAAAATTCCACTCATTTTTAAAGATGAAATTTATAGAATAGCAGATATTCATAGCCTAAGAATCTATATGTATGATTTAGATGGAACGCTTTTAAAATCATCAAAGGATAGCTTTGCAAAAGATCCTAAAACGCAATGTATAGATACTAATATTTTAAATGAAATTTCCAATTCTGCAGACCATCGTTATGTTGAAAAGAATCAAAAAAATGGAGAAACATTTCAATCTGCTTATACCTATATCTACGATTCAAAGTCTAAACCTTTAGCAATACTTAATTTACCGTATTTAGAAAATGATGATTTTCTTAATAAAGAGCTCAATGAGTTTTTGGAACGACTGGGTTATGCCTATTTATTTATGATGCTCATTGCCGTGATTTTGGCACTATTGCTTTCAAAATACATTACAAGGACTTTAAAAACTATTGCAGACAAAATCAATGAGACACGCTTAGAGAAACGCAATAAAAAAATTGATATAGCATCTTCTAGTGAAGAAATTTCAACACTTATTAATTCCTATAACAGTATGATTGATGAGCTAGAAGAAAGTGCGGTTAAATTGGCAACAAGTGAACGAGAACAAGCATGGAGAGAAATGGCAAAACAAGTAGCGCACGAGATTAAAAACCCATTAACACCAATGCGATTAAGTGTTCAAAGTTTTCAACGCAAATTTAATCCTGAAGATGAAAATATACATCAAAAAGTTGATGAATACAGTCAAACGCTCATTCAGCAAATCGATACAATGAGTTCTATCGCATCTGCATTTTCGAATTTCGCGAAAATGCCTGCTCAACAAAATGAAACCTTAAATGTCACCAATATTGTAAAGCTAGGACTAGATATTTTTAGTGAAGATTATATTGTGTTTTCTTCGGAAGATGAAGAGATTATGGCAAATTTTGATCGTACTCAACTAATACGTGTCGTCACCAATTTGGTGAAAAATGGTATTCAGGCTATCCCTGAAGAAAAGGAAAACCCACGAATTGAAGTAAAGGTTACATCTGAAAATGATATGGTAAATATTACTGTAGAAGATAATGGTTTAGGAATTTCCGAAGAGAATAAACCAATGATTTTTGAACCTAAATTTACAACCAAAACGAGTGGAATGGGATTAGGTTTAGCCATGGTAAAAAATATTGTTGAAACTTATAAAGGAAATATTACCTTTACATCACAGCAAGGAATTGGAACAACATTTTCAGTGACATTTCCGAAGTTATAACAATACAATACTACTATGAATTATCAAAATATCTTATCCAATACTCATAATGGGATTACTACTATTACGATCAATAGACCCAACAAGTTAAATGCCTTAAACAAAGACACTATACAAGAGCTGCATGATGCACTTAAGGTGGCCAATAAAAGTAGGGAGGCTAAAGTTATTATTATTACAGGAAGTGGAGAAAAGGCCTTTGTCGCTGGTGCAGATATTAGTGAGTTTGCTGATTTCGATGTAAAAAATGGAGAAAAATTAGCTGCCAAAGGCCAAGAACTATTATTTGATTATATCGAAAACCTATCAACTCCTGTCATTGCTGCTGTAAATGGTTTTGCTTTGGGAGGCGGTTTAGAATTGGCAATGGCATGTCATTTTAGAGTAGCAAGCAGTAATGCAAAAATGGGACTGCCCGAAGTCTCTTTAGGCGTTATTCCTGGTTACGGTGGAACGCAGCGCTTACCGCAATTAGTAGGTAAGGGGCGTGCAATGGAAATGGTTATGACTGCTGGAATGATTGATGCCAATAAAGCGCTAGAGTATGGCTTAGTAAATCATGTCACCGACGAAGGTGAACTTATAGCCTTAGCTGAAAAAATTGCAGGTAAAATTATGCGAAATTCTTCGGTGGCTATTAAGGCAGCCATTAAGTCTATTAATGCCAACTTTAAGGATGGTGTTAATGGTTATAAAACTGAGGTTAAACAATTTGGTAAGTGCTTTGGAACAGAAGACTTTACTGAAGGTACTACGGCGTTTTTGGAAAAACGCAAGGCCGATTTTCTAGGAAAATAATTGTCCTTTTGTTATTTGTTTATAAGTTAATATTTGACGACTCATTTTGATTTGATTTTTTGTAATTTTACAAAAAACCAATAATATGTTTAAAAAATCAATCATTAAAGGTCGAGGAGCACAACATAATGTACCAAACCGTTTTTTTGAATTAAGCCATGAACAACGCGACGATTTTTTAGAATATTGTGCTAAAGAAGGAGAGCAGGCCGATAAAAACAAAACGCTTTATCTTCCCGTTTTTCCTAAAACCATAGTTAATAAGGTTAAGAGTCCTGATGTTGGAATGGCATATTCTATGAATATGTATCAAGGATGCGAACATGGCTGTGTGTATTGCTATGCCAGAAATAGTCATGAGTATTGGGGTTTTAGCGCAGGATTGGATTTTGAGCGTCGCATTTTGATTAAAAAAGATGCACCTAAATTATTGGAAACGTTTATAAAGCGTAAAAGCTGGAAGGCCCATCCAATTGTAATGTCGGGAAATACAGATTGTTATCAGCCCGCTGAGCATCAATTTAAAATCACAAGAAAGTGTTTAGAAGTGTTTTTAAAATACAAGCATCCCGTTGGGATTATCACTAAGAACGCTTTGATTCTTAGAGATTTAGATGTTTTAAAAGCATTGGCTAAAGATAATTTGATAGGTGTTAATATATCAATTACATCACAATCTGAAAGTACTAGACGGATTCTAGAACCAAGAACAGCAACGATTAAAAAACGATTAGAAACCGTTAAGGTACTGAGTGATAATGGTATTCCTGTTAATGTGATGCTAGCTCCAATTATCCCCTCAATTAATAGTCATGAAATTTTACCATTGGCCAAAATGGCTGCGGAAGCAGGGGCATTAAGCATTGCCCACACCATTGTGCGCTTAAATGGTGCAATAGGAGATATTTTCACAGATTGGATCGAAAAAACAATGCCAGATCGTGCAAACAAGGTACTGCATCAAATTGAAAATTGTCATGGCGGAACCTTAAATGAATCCCGATTTGGAAAGCGAATGCGAGGCGAAGGTCAAATTGCAAAACATATTAATGATATGGTAAGACTAGCACGATTGAAATATTTTAAAGATAAAGCAATGCCAAGATTAAATACGCAATTGCATGAATATCATAAAGATGGACAAATGAGGTTGTTTTAAAATCATCTAAAAAAACCTATCTTTACAATACTCCCTATATAAATATTTAGACTTTTTAAAGGCCTAATGGCTTCTCGCAACCGCAGTTATTAAGGTGATATACTGTTTTTATCATAAAAAACAGGGCATTAACTTGAGTACTTAGGGGCTTTTCCCCTATAGCTGTATTGTTTAAACAAACTAACTTTAAAACATTAAAAATCCACTATTATGAAAACTATTTATCGCATATCAATTATGGCTTTATCATTAGCACTTTTTATTGTTTCTTGTGACCGAAAAAAGGACAAAAGATCGTTTGACAATATCTTTAAAAACCACATCATATCTAAAGAACAAGGTGTAAATATGTTTAGAGAATTTCAAAGAAATAGAACCAAGATTATTGAGCCCATCTTACAAAAAAAGTATGGTGACCCTTCTTTTGAGGATACAAAATTTGTTTGGTTATCACTAGAAGATATGAAAGAATACATGGCCTTTTTAGAGGCAATCCAAGAAGAAAACCCTAAAAAAGAGGTTTCTGGACTTCGTGTTTATTTTGCCGCATACCCCAATGAACGACAATATAATGGAAAGACCATAAAGCATCCTAAGCAGCAAACCTTTTTTATGATTCCTACTGTGAATTCTGGGTGGGCAGACGGTAATAATGTGAATGTAAGTCACCTACCATTTGTGATTGAACCTGACGGCAAAAATCGCCTAAAAGGAAAATTTAAAATTGTTAAAGAGTTAATGTTAGACTATAAAAAAGATGGTCGATATGATTTTTATAATAAAAGAAATGGAATTCAAGAAGGGAGCTTCAATATGTTTAAAACCTTAGTTCCAAAGTACAAAGAAACTACAAATACTTTGTTTAATGAGGGCGAAATGTCGCCACCACCTAACGGAAGAGGATAAAAAATGTTTATGTTATTAGAAATTCCATCTATTCCAATAAGAAGTTCGGTAAAATATATCGAGCTCATATCTGCTATTGTAGGTACGATTTATTTTTACAAATACAAGCACACTTTTTTAAAATACTTTTTGGTGATTTTATGGTATACCGCCGTAAATGAATTCACGTGCTACTTTTTAAGAAAATATGGTATTGTAGCTAATAACCTTATCATTTATAATATTTTTCATCTTATTAATTTTTCATTTTTGTTTCTATTATTTAATAGATTCCTAAAAGTGGAAAAACATAAACGTTTAACTAGTGTTTTCTTATTGATCTATGTGTCTAGTTTTTTTATAAATATGATTTTTGAAAATTACCTAGAACGTGTTCAAACAATTCCATTTTTTATAGCTGCTATTTTGTTAATCGTCAGTATCGTATTTTACTTTTCGAAACTATTAAAATCTAATGAGGTGTTATCTGTTAAAACAAACTTACTGTTTTGGATTAGCGTTGGGTACTTATTATATCTCTCTGGAAATCTTCCAATTAGAGTGATACGAAATTATTATTTAGAAGAGGTGAGATTGGAATACATTTTAGAATTTAGCAGTATATTAAGTATAATATTAAATATTTGTTTTATTATAGGGTTTATATGTGGGAAAAAGGACAAGCAACAGCAATACTAGTAGCAGTTTTTACGCTAGTATTTCTATGTTTAATATTAGTTGTACTGTTTGTGATTTTTCAAAAGAGAAAAAACACACTGGTATTAAAACAAAAAGAGATTGAAAAGCATTTTGAGCAAGAAATTGCCAAGACGCAAATCGAAATAAGAGAAGAAACTTTTAGAAATATTAGTTGGGAATTACATGATAATATCGGTCAATTACTAACACTTGCAAAGATTCAACTCCAAAATGCTGCAGATATTGAAGACGTCAAAGCAACATTAAATAAAGGGCTGACTGAGTTAAGATCCTTATCAAGACTCATAAACCCTGAGGCCTTGAAAAGTATGAAATTAACAGAGGCTATTACGCAAGAAATAGAACGATTTAATAGACTCAATTTTATAGAGGCATCTATACAAGTTAAGGGAGAGGAAAAAAGAATAGATGAAAAAACCGAAATCGTATTCTTTAGAATAATGCAGGAGTTTTTTTCCAATACGATAAAACATGCTAAGGCTAGTCACTTAGATGTCATTGTAGATTATAAACATGATGAACTTGTAATTGTTGCCAAAGATAACGGGCAAGGTTTCGATGCTGAAAATAAAAACAAAATTGTTGGTATCGGACTAGAGAACATTAAAAATAGAGCCGAATTAGTAAATGCCGAAGTTTCTATTTTTTCCAAACCAGATCAAGGAACACAATTAACCATAACCTATAAATATTAACCCATGAAAACGCATAAAGTTGTAGTCGTAGAAGATCATATTTTATTGTCTCAGGCAATTGCAGGGTTAGTGAATTCTTTTGATAATTTTAAGGTGCCCTATCTCTGCAAAAATGGAAAAGAACTCTTAACCTATCTCAAAACACCTCAAAATGTTCCCGAAATTGTATTAATGGATGTAAATATGCCAATTTTGAATGGTATCGAAACTACAGAAATTATTAAAAAAGAATACCCTCAGATCAATGTTATTGCCCTGTCGGTAGAAGGAAATGACGAAACCATCATTAAAATGCTCAAAGCTGGAGCTAAAGGATATCTTTTAAAAGATGTAGAAAAAGAAGTTCTAGAAACCGCACTAAAAGAAGTTATTCATACAGGGTATTACCACACAAAAAATGTTGCGAACATTTTAATCAATTCTTTAAATGATGATACACCATCCGAAGGTCGATTAAAAGACCGAGAAATAGAATTTATAAAACTTGTTTGTTCTGAATTAACCTACAAAGAAATTGCCGAAAAGATGTTTTTGAGCCCAAAAACTATTGATGGTTATCGAGATACCTTATTTCAAAAATTGAATATTAAAAATAAAATAGGGCTGGTGCTTTACGCTATTAAAAATAAAATTGTCAATCTCTAACAATATTTTACCAATCACATATATTTTACTTTTCTAGTTAGAGCTGAAATACACAAAGGTATTCTCTATTTTTAGCCTTTAACTTAAATCTAAAAAAACCCTAATTTCTAGGGTTTTATTTTTTTCCACTACAGGAAATCCCCTTATACCTTAAAGGGGGTTTTGTTTTTTTAAAAACAGGATATAACCGACTGTAAAACAGTTGTTTGTGTTCTCATTATAACTTGTTCTATTACTATTTTTATAGTCTAATATAAGTGCGGTTAAAACGCATTTATATTCACTAGAAAAGTTAACAATAAAACAATAAATGTAATGTCAACATTAACAAGTTATCCAGCAAAAATTAGCCACTATTCAATACGAATTTCTAATTCAAACGCTAACATCAGGCTTTTTGGTTTTGAGAACAATAAAAAAGCGATAGGGAATATTGACTTTTCAATGTCAGAGTCTAATGAGGCAATATCAAAAGCTTTTATCAATAGAGGAGGTTTTTTAACCGTAAGATATCCACTTTCATTATTGCCTTCGATTTTATCTCTATTGAATCAAGAAGCGGATTTGTTTTTTGATGAAAGCGGAAGCTTTAGTAATAACGACATTTAAAAATAAATATCATGAGCTCATTAATACATATTGCTTCAAGAGAAATAGGAACTAGAGAAATTCCCGGGCCTCAGCATAATCAAAAAATTGTAAACTATGCTAAAGAAGCGGGTTTCAGTTACGTGAACGATGACGAAACACCTTGGTGCAGTTTTTTTATGAATTGGGTTGCAAAAAAAGCTAAGGTAGAATCTTCAGACCTTGGTAACGCTAGATCATGGTTAAACGTTGGTATTCCAGTAGTGAATCCAGAGCCAGGAGATGTTGTTATTTTTTGGAGAGAAAGCCCAGAGTCTTATAAGGGCCATGTTGGAGTTTTTATGGGGTATTCTCAAGATCATACCCGAATTTATACACTAGGAGGAAACCAAAACAATCAAGTTGGAGAAACAGCATATGCTTCAAGCCAATTGCTAGGTTTTAGACGACTTAGACCGCTGAAAAATAAAAAAATAAGCACAAAAGTTTTAAGAAGAGGAGATACAGGAATTGAAGTAGTAGAACTTCAGGATGCCTTAAAACTTTGTGGATGTCAACCAGGAACATCTGACGGCATTTTTGGACCAAAAACTGAAGCTGCTCTTAAAATATTTCAGTCTACAGTTGGTGTTGCTATAAACGGTGTTTTCAATAAGGCCACGCAAAAAGAAATGATTAAACAATTATCTAAAATTTAAGATATGTCAGCACAAACTTTTAGAATATCAGACGCCGTTTTAAGAAGGGCTTTCGAATTTAATAATATATCCTTAGAGAACAGAGAAGATGAAATGATCCTTTTTGGAATAAGAGGAGCTTTGCCTGCTGCGCCAAACGAATCGTTATTAGATTACTCTGGGCACATGCAGTTTGAAGAAAGTCATTTATTACAACGGGTTAATATTAATTATTACTACCCAAGATGTCTTATAGGGCAATGGTTGCCTTCGCAAAGAAAAGTGGCCGTGTTTTTATCTAGTACAGTACCAAATCTCAAACTTGTAGAACGCAACAGAAAACGCATGCATCAATTTAATTGTATGCAACCAGGTTTCTATGATTATATAAAAGGACAACATCCAAGAAGTAGTTCGGGCTTTCAACAACACAGAGCTTTGCGCTTAAATAGTTCAATAACGCTTAGACGTGCCAACTATACAATGAGCGCTGGGCAACCTGTTATCAATTATGGTGCATCGGCTGCTATTTCAATAGGAAACCCAGGAGATAATATCCATTGTGCCAGAAATAATCCAAGTACAACACGTGTTAGATCCATAAGAGGAAACAGTTATTCGACATCTTTTTGCTTGTCTGATTACTACAGCAGTTACGGTTGTCAAGTTATTACAGGTTGTCCTCCTCAATATATTCCTAGTGGTCAATCTAACGGAAATTGGAATGCTTGGGACAAATTCATTAGCAATGTTTATGACGATATAGCCGAAAATCAAAACACCTTCAAGTACCTTCTTTTAAATAGTATAGATGTCTATAACGCTGCTAAGGCAAATGCATCAGAATCATCATTAATTAAAGTGAGATATGGATCAACCGGAAGCATGGTAGAGCGCCTTCAACGTGGTTTGGCAGCTACCCGAAGCGCAAGTACCGGAAACCCATATTATTCGGGCTCAATTGATGGCGATTTTGGTCGAGGAACTGGGCAAGCACTCATCAAATTTCAAAAAGACAATTTTAATGGAAATGCCTATGGATGTGCTGGAGAGAACACCTTCAGAAGTTTAGGTGTGCCAATATAGGACCATATATAAATGTATAAAAAATAAGAATTATGTTAAGTACAGAAAAACAAGAAGTCATTCAAGGATGTATTATCTATCAAGATTATACAGATCCAAATAATTTTTACTGCCTCCCAGAAGAAAAAGCAAAAATTGCAGATAATGGACGAGCGGTTCAATATGTGGTTTATACAGACGATGAAATTATTGAAGGCGACGACCCCAATTTTGATAACGATGAATCTCGTGTAGGTGGGTTTTTAACGCTTCAAGTTGAATTAGGACCTACAGAAGAAAAGTTTGAATCTATAAAAGATGAACTTAAATCCAAATATGGAGATGGTGTAAATCTGTCAATGGTGCCATTTAAAGATGGTGATGTCAAACTTGTAGTTTTCAGTTCAGACGGAAGTCAAGAAGCCAATACAGAAGACTTTAAAGTTACTATTGCTGGTTCAACAAAGCCATCTTTGGGACTTAGGCAAACAGCAGTGTTTTCTACACGATTGAGTAATAAACCAGCTCAGATTATGTGGAATTTACTCAAGCAAGAAGGACAAACACAGGTGGCTGTCGTTTATGACCTTAGCTATTTAGGTGTAATGAAGGCCTATAACTTAGAAATTACGGTGGATTTTAAAGCCACCGAAGATTTCTGGAACCATTCATTTAACTTAAGAGCAGGAGTTAAAAATGATAATATCAATATTGCTGCAAGTGCAGATATTGATGTTATGATTAGAGAATTAATGAGTGATGGAGCGATTACAGTGAAGCAAGTTGTTTATGCCGAAGGAGAGTCTGAAACCAATCTTTTAGGAAATGACCCAACTGGAATTGAGTTGGTGAAAAAATTAATGGGACCAACACTATTTCAAGCTACAGCAATCCCTACTGAGGACTATAGTTCTGCAATCAATGAGACTATAGCAAATAGAGTTAGAGATGAAGAGGAGGATGCCGATGGTGAAGATGAAGATCATGACGATCCACCATTACATAATGAGGAAGAAGATGAAGATGGAGGAAATGGAGAAGAATCAGGAGAAGAGGAAGAAGACATGGAAGATGATGAGACCGATGAAGAAGCAGGAGAAGAAACAGACGAAGAAGGTTCTGGGGAAGACGATGATACCACAGAAGGTAATGGAGAAGAAAGCGTAGATGGAACAAACTCTGATAATGATCGTCCAGAAGGAGAAGCTGAAACAGGAGAGGGAGAAGACTCTGGAGGTGACAATGAAACGGGTGGAGACACTGATCCGCCTGACAATAGCGTTACGGTACCTTCAGAAGATGAGACTCCCAATGGAGGTGAGTCTGGAGGAGAATCTGGAGAAGATGAAAACCCGGAAGAAGAAGAAACATCTTCAGCGTTAGATGTCGATATTAATGTTGGATATACACTGAGAAGACGTGAAATTTCACAACAAATAAAAAGAAAGTTCACATTTGATAAGGCCGAAGCCAAAGTGATTAAATATCATCCTAACGGAGCATTAACATTGGCAGGTACTGCTTTTGATGCAGATAAACAATTAATGATAACTCGTCTAAATGAAGGACCATTTAAAGAAATAGAATTAGAAGTTAGAGCAAGTTTTGATTTTGAAGAATATGATGTTCGAGAAGCCATTGTACATATTTCTTACGGATATAAAGGCAATAAAGGAGACAAGTCACAACGTGTGCACGAACACAGTATTACTCTAGATCAAAATAACTTGAGTGATAAAATAAAATTCTTTGTTGATGACCATGGAACATTGTCTTATGATTATCAAGTAGAATTTATTCATAATACAGGATCTATTATTGGAAGTCCAGAAACTAAAATCACATCTCAGCTTTTTGAAGACGAAACAGATCGTGCCTTAAGTATCAATATGGATACACATTCTCCATTAATTCCCGTTGAGATTCAAGCTGGTGAATTACAGTTTAGTGATGATGGTATTCGTTCGGTTCAAGTC
Source organism: uncultured Psychroserpens sp. (assembly GCF_947492715.1). Classification (GTDB taxonomy): domain Bacteria; phylum Bacteroidota; class Bacteroidia; order Flavobacteriales; family Flavobacteriaceae; genus Psychroserpens. Next base: position 943,928 of record NZ_CANLNS010000001.1, on the reverse strand, counting down.
TTTTTAGCGCCTTCCAAATCAGCAAATGGAAGAACCACAATATTAAATAGCGCAAATGCCGAAATGAAACGCTATTTAATTCACCCTCCAGAGGAGAATCAATACGATTATTACTTAAAACAAGAGTTTTTCTTTAAAGATGAAAAACTGGTTTTTGAAGAAGAGAATATAAAAGACTCTCAAGTTGTGGTTGATAGACCATTTGCAAGAATATTCAATATCACACCAAACTTAGCTAGTAGTAATAACTTAGTGAGACAAACATTGGTAGATATTAAATATACTACAGCCGATTCTGAAGAGAAAGAAACAACGCTTAGTCTTACACCAGAAATTCCAACCAAGTCCTTTGCTGTTTTAGTAGAAGAATCAGATCCGAGACAATGGAGAGGACGAAGCCGATTTATACTTAATGATGGTAGATTACTTGAAGGTAACTGGATTAATTACGATACAGAACAACCCTTCATTAATTTAGATAATAGCGGATTTAGGACTTTAAAAGTTGCTACTTTATTAGGTCAAGCCACTTTTGCTGGACGTCTAGCTGCAATAGAAATTAACTTAAGTAGTACAGATCCATCTCACCCAGGTAATACAGTGTTGTTTTTAAACTCGAGTAAGGTAGAAGATATTGCTATTATACCAGATTTACCAGTTACAGTAGCACTTACAGCAGCCGTTCGCATTTTTGCCAAAGATGGATCACAAGAAGAGCAAAGCTATGCTATACCTCCAAATACACCACAACTCATGTTGCCAATAACAACTGTGAATTAAATAAAACGAATAACAAATAAACACACAATATCATGCTTTCATTATTAGATAAAATTGGAGTTCCAGGACTCCCAGACGTAGAAATATTTAGAGATCATAAAAAAGACAATATATTTTATGCTTTAAGATCCACACCAGTTGTGGCAAGAGATCAAGATGGAAAACCTGCTTTGAGTTATAACTTTTTCTCAAGAAATGCAGATATAGCCTACGCAAGTAGCTCCAATAAAGAACTCGTTGAAACCCAATTAGGACAGTTACTGGTTACAGTCGATTTATCCTTGTCTAAAGAGGAGCATAAAATTGCAACGACTTACTTAAAAAAGATATTAAATCAAAAATCGCATGCGTTCGTTCGTCGCTATCATAAACGTTACAAAAGAGCAGTGCCAACAAGGAAAATTGAACCTATTTTAACCTATCCAGGAACTTGGAAAGACGGAACAGTAAGATTAGAAATATTGGAAGGGCTTGGTGATACATTCAAAAAAAGTTCTAGCTCTGAAGTTAAACCATCCTTAACAGCCTCTAACTCGGCTGCAGTGTATGCCACATTTGGTGTGGAAGGTGCCCAACTCATGTTTGATGCGCTTTCAAAAGGATTTAAAACAAAAAAAGGAACTGATGAAAAAACACCCATTCAGGCAATTGTTAGATACGATTTAAAGGGGTATGCTCATATTCCAAATCTTGAAGTAAAAGTTAGGGCTAAAGGAACTCAAATATATGAGTTTTTACAAACCCAAAAAGAAACTTATAAAAAACACATTCAACAAGGAAAAAGAACAAAAACTAAGAAGTTTTTAGGTGTGACGTACTCTAAAAAAACAACAACCTATGATCATAAGGTTGATGTTGATAAAGAAGATATCAATTCGTTAGTAGAGCAAATGATTGATAGAAAAGTTGTTAGAATTGAAATAACCGATTATGGAGATATGGCATCTAATAGTGCCGAGAAAAAAGAAGTAGAAGATAACTTAAGAAAGTCTTTAATGGAACTCATCTTTGGGACCATAATTAAATCATTTTTTGAAACCGCATTTATAGGAGATAGTAAGGATGAAGATGAAGGAGAAGAGGGTGCATCAACTGGTACGAGCATACAACCAGATTCTGATTTAAAGCTAACTCATAGAGATAAAAGAGTTAAGAATCAAGACCATTACTACTATTTTAGAAATGATATTAAAAAAACTAGTGTATCTGATATCAATTTTCATTTTAAGAAAAATGGAGTTGTTGAGTTTTTAAGATACCCTAATGGAACATTGTCTGTTCAGCTTACAGAAAGTGAACGTAAAGCAGCTGTTCGATATATCGATGTAAGTAGTCCAGAAGTACAAATGCTTGAGGTTCAGGTAAAAGTGAATGCCGATTTCGTTCTAGATAATATAGACTCTGTTATTGTAAATGTGAACTACAAACAAAAGGATCATAAATCTGGGATTGTACGCCAAAATGCAAAGTCATTCTTGTTCGAAACAGGGGAAGAAGTTTTCACTTTTAGAGTAAGTATGGCTAGAAATGCAAAGGGAGAATTAGTTGATTTTTACAATGCTGAAGCCAAAATATCATATAAAGGAACTGCCGATGCACCACCACCAATACAGCTTAATAATATTAGTGATCGTGTTCTTAATGTGTCTTACGATAAGTTAGGGTTTATAACAACTCAGGTGACTGCCGGTGATATCGATTGGACAATGGTTAAAGAAGTTGTTGTTGACATGGAATACAAAGCTGAGCCTAACAAGCCAGATTCAAAGAAGCAAATTCGTTTAAACCAAGAGTCTCTTTCAGATACGTGGAAATGTTTTATGTATGGTCATGAAGATAAATCATATCGCTACAAGAAAAAATGGATCTATTTAGATGGTACGCAAAGCGAATCAGATTACATAGAAGACACGAGAGAAGTATTATCAATTGATGATGATCTCGTGGGAAGAGCAAAAGCCTCTTTTGATGTGTTAATGGATACTAATTCTGTAACTACGGCAAAAGTTGAAATCATCTATGAAGATAAAGCAAATGTCATTACAGAAGAATTTTCAAAATGGTTTACAGGTTCAGAAACTTGGGATTGGAGTATGCGACTTCGTGAAGGCGCTACAAATTCTTTTAAGTATCGTCACTTTGTACAATATGTAGATGGTTTGGTCGTGACATCAGATTGGGAAGTAGCCAAAAGTGATGAGGATATTCCGCCAATAGATCTTAAACGTCACAGACAAGCACTAACTATTGATGGAGGCTTGTTAGATTGGACCAAATGGAAAATGGTTTACGCTACAGTAAGCTATAAGGATACCAACAATAACTACGAAAAGCAGGATACCATCCGCTTAGATCAAAGCGACTTTCTAAAAACATTTGAGATTCTGTCTTTTCATCCTGGAGGAAATGAATTCGAATGTACGTTAAAGTATGCTGGAGATGGAAAGGTAGTGGATATACCTATGGAAAAAACAAAAGGAGGCATTCTCATTTTAGAAGACCCAGAAGGCAGCGATGAGCCTATTGAAGATCCATTGCCACCAGTTGAGCCAGGTACAGAAGATCCAATTGTAACACCTCAATAGGTCTTTGCTTAATTATAAGAGATCATCGCCTAATAATCATATAAAAATTTAATTCATGTCAATTCAGAGGAAACCAAGAGATATAAGATCAAGAGTAGCAGCTAAAAGTTCACAGAACCCAGCTACGCTGAAAGGATTAACGCAAATTAATCCTGTAAAGATGCAGTTTCAGGCCTATAACGCAAAGTTATTTACTCAAGTGCATGCTGTGCTCATTCAGCCTATAACAAATACTTTAAATTCAGCTCCCTCTGGTGATGGTGTATATGAATATAATAGGAAGAAATACGGAAGGCCGAAATTTAGGTTTAAACTTCAAACTACTGAAGAAAAAATACCAGGAGAACAGGCATTACGATTTTCTGAAGGCGATAACGAAGATATACATCTCAAAATAATTATAGAGGCTTATCGGGATGAACCTAATGTTATTCCGTTGGCTTATAGAGAACTTAAAATTAAATTTCATTATGAACATAATGGAGCAACTAAAACAATTCCGTTAACGATTACCAAAACCAATCCAATTCAAGCATTAAATGTTTCAAATCACATTTACGCACATGCTTTAATTAAAGCAGACGTTAAAGACGCCATTTATAAGGCATTTACAAGCCCAAATATTTTGGCCAAGTTTGAAGTTCTTGCAGACGTATGGTGGCAAAAGCCTCCATTCACAATAAGAAAAGCGAGAAGAGCAATTGACCCAAGAACACGTAAACCGATACATGTTGCAGCGAAAAAGGTTAAAAACAAAGATGTAAAGCCTCGAAAAGTTGTTGTAAAAACGGAGTTGTTTAAGCATGTCGAACCAAATGATCCTGAGGTGTTTGGAGGAATCTTCTCCAATCTTGAAATTCAAGACTATAAATGGACACTTGCTAATAAAGCTAGTAATAATGAAGATCATTCATTTTATTATAGATTAACAAATGATCCTAATAAGGTACTCTTCTTGCCTCAAGTTTATAGAATAGCCGTTGATAGACTCGGTCAACCAATGGTGGATATTAATCTATATAAAATAAAAAATGAAACTGAAGCCTATGTGTATCGTATTAAGGTGATCTTTCATATGATCCCTTATTTTCATCCGAAAGCTAAAAAAGATCTAATGCGCGAATTAAGCGATAGATTTGGAGGTAAAATTAAATATGCTCAAGACCTTCGACTTGAAGGTTATAAAGAAGTAAGTTTTGTAATAGAAGATAGATTTTTAGACGATGATCCTTTATCTGGTAAATTTAAAAAAGAACTCATAAATATAGATCCTGTTAAAGGGTTTGCCATTACAGGAGATTTTAGTCTAGAGTCTTTTGAGGTTTTTAAAAGAGAACTTTTACGAGGAGCTGTTAATATTGGTAAAATATTCTTTGAACTTCAAGAAAAAGAAGAAGGCGAAGATATTATCACAAAAAGTAAACCGATTAATGTTGAATTAAACTTAGAGAAGTTACAAAATATTCACCTTGATACTGAAATGCTTATTTCTAGCAACGGACAAACTTCTTGGCCATCAGGTTTTAAACTCATTAATAAAACAGATATACCATTAAAACTCGAAGGTGTTGAACTTACCTTACTTTCAGTAGATGAAGAAAAAAAAGAAGTGCACCATGTTGATAATGACCTAAAAACAACCATAAGAGAAAAAAATTGGCCTTTAATTGAACCACAACAAGAGGTGGATATTAATCTTGACGGCACATCTGTTGATTCTATTCCTGATAAAAATATGGTTTGGACAGCTCTGGTCTGTGAACCTTACGGAGTGCGAGCAGATATTAATTCAGAAGTTATAATGAATTCTGTTATAGATCGTGCTTCAGGAGATTCAGAAATTTGGAATTTAAAGGTGCTCTGTCCACCATTTAAAAATTGGAGCACACTTTCGGAGGACGAACGCTTACTATATATGAACGTGATTAGCTTACTTATCGAAACAAGATTAAAAGATGATCCCAATAATACATTTTCTATCGTATTAAATAAAGACCAACCCGAAGGTGTAATAAAAATGTCAAAAACAGCAAGACAATTATTACAATCCATAGACTTTGATAATAGAAAATATGACTACAGGATCAATACTGTAACTACTTCTTCAGTGAATGAAGGAGAGTGGCAAGAAGCAGGAAGTATGTATACAGACTTTCTCTATGTATTTCCTCCTAAACCATAAACGATAAACAAAAAACATTAGATATGACAACTTTACCACAAATAACAGTACTCGACGATATCATTGCATATCCAGACGATGAGAACCCAAATATGTTTTACCTAGCGCGTTCAACACCACAGATTAGAATGGATGGTGATATGCCTATTTTTAATGGCCTGTTTTGGACAGATAAAGCAGATGGTGCAGATAATTCTACAGCAGGCTTAGCTGGAGGATATATCAATTTTGATATTAACCTAGGGATTTCCGAAGAGGAAAAAAGAAAAGCGGCAGCAAAGTTGAAAAGTATGAAAATACAACAACAACGCCGACGTGAAATTGTAAAATTAGAAAAAGAACGTTTGGGCTTAATTGCTCGGGCCAGAGGCGAGGATAGAGTCCCTGAGCCAGATGTGCCTCGAGTAGGAGAAATTACGTTTGGGGCTTTAGAGTATACCGATGGTACTGTGACACTTCTTGAAGAGAAAGAAGGTGGTTTGGTGTCTTGGTCATCTGCAGGAGGACCAGCAAGTTTAATTGGCGATAATAATGCTGCCTTTGCCATTCGTTTAAGTCCAGACGGAGCAGCTGTTTGGTATAAAGCATTGCAGCAAGGCGATAAGGCTATAAGTACGCGATACGATTTAAAGTTTAGACTACGCTTACCAAGTTTAGAAATAAGAGCTTGGGCAGGATCTACGCAAACATCACAAATTGATAGAAAAGTAGACCGCGTTTGGAAAAATCAAGATCAAGGTTGTTCAGATGCAGATGTAGAACGTATAGATGTTTCAAGTGTTGTAGAAACAATGACAGAAGAAGGGCTTTTGAATATTGAAATTAAAAAAGGTTCTACCGAAATATCAGACGAGCATGTAAGTGAGTTGAGAGATATGGCCATTAAACTAATCGAAGAAAAAGTAAAAGAAATTATTAAATCTCGAATTCATGGTATGACTCAGGAGGAACGCAAAACCTCTATGATTGAACTGATGAAGGAAGAGGTAAAATCGTTTGTTGAACTTCGTTTTACTCAGCGTGATGTGGTGGAATGGAAAATGGCACCTCAAGCAACGATTATGAACTTTTTAGAAGGTGTTTCTGAAGCTAACAAAAAGAATATTACTAAGGTGGTTGATTTGGCAGATGATATTGTTGGAACCGTTGAAATCCCATTACAAGTAAATGCGCCATGGGAAGAAGCACCATTCGTATCGTCAGTAAAAGTAATATCGGAGTATCCTTCGGCTGAAGAATCAAAATCGTGGTTGTTTGATAAAAATACCACTAAAAATAAATGGCTGTTTAGACGACCTAAAAAAGACGATGCCGTCGTAAAATACACCTCAGAGGTGTATTTTAAAGGGGTTTCAGAGCCACTAGTTATACCAGTAAAAGAGACCAACGGATTAATAAATATTGAAGTTGGAAAAGTAGGATTGATGGTTGCTAATTTTAAGCCACATTCAACGTTAAACTCACTATCTGGAGATAATAAAGTAATTAATATTCAAGTGGATATTAATTATAAAAATGAAAGCGATTCAGATCATTTTAAAACAACGTTGTTGTTTACACCAGAAGAGGTTGATGGCAAAAAACTAGAGCGTGCTATCTATAAGCATATTGATGCGCCTATAGAATATACCGTAACCTATTTCAGTAAAAATGGGAAAGTCATAGAAATGCCATCTCAAAAATACTATTTCACCCAAAACCAACCTGGAGATATATTTACACCAAATCCATACGAAGACACCCTAGAAGTAGATGTCGAGTTAGGAATGTCGCCAGATCAGAGCTTGAAAAAAATCATTGTAGAGTTTCAGTATAAAGATGAAAACAATCAATTTACAAGTGAAGATAAAGTGGAGCTTGCTGCCGAGGATGATTGGGAACCAGTAACGGCTAAATTAGTTCAATTAGATAGAGATATGCAAGAATTTAGATATCGCTATAAACTTGTAGGAGATAATTTATTTTCGAAAAGTGGTTGGGTTGATAGTTCAGGAGATCAAACATTAATACTTCCTATTTTACAAGTTGGGATTGATGTGAGTCGATTAAAAATTGGTGAAAAGTACCAGAATGTTGTCCTTGAAATGGCTTACAAAAATGGGACTCAAGATATAAGACATCAATTTTTTCTTAACTCAGAAAGCGCTCAAAAGCCACTAAATTGGTTTATTCCTAGAATTGATGAAGGACATGATTCGTACAATTATTCATTGACTTTATATCCAGAACAAGGAGATCAAATAGAAGTTGAAAACCTTGAAGGGAAAGGCAAATTTTTAATCATTAAAGACGTAAATCCATAGTATCATGTTAAGTTATCAGCCACCATTTATGGACGTGGGGAATCTCACAATTTTTAGAGATGATAGAGACTCTGAAACATTCTATTATGTTAATATACAGCCTTGTATCGTTGAAAAAGCAGAAGGACCAGCAATTTCGGCATATACAATTTTGCCAGAAAGTAGTACAGACCAAGAGATTAATCAGGTCATGGATACGAGCTTATCTTTAGAAGTTTCCTTAAAAGCCTCAGAGCAAATTTTAGAAACCGCAAAACTCCAAATTAAAGAAAAGTGGGGAATGGATGCTAAACGCCTTATTCCAGCAACAGTAACAGATGGGAAAGTTTATATGGTTTTGGCATCGGCTGGAGAAGAACCTGACCCAAAAGACTGGTATGTGAGTTCTGGAATTTCGCCATCAATATTTGGTGACAATAGAGCAGCATTAGTTGTTAAAACATCTGGAGAAGAGGCTAAGCGACTCGTCTCTGCTTTGAATGAAGATGTGGTAGCAGGACACGTGTATTATGAACTGAATATGCTCGGAATAGCTCCTACATTTAAAGCGCGAATGCGTATTAAATGGGAACGTATTTACAAGCACTTTGAAGATATGAAAGTCAAGAACCTCATATTCTTTAGAGAAGAAATTAGCAATACTCTAGACGATTTGAAAGAAACCAGTTTGGTTGAAATGGAAATTGAAGAACTCGATCCAGACGTTACAGAATATGCTTCAAAAACATTATTAAATGAATTAAAAACAGAAGCAATTAAACGCTTGTTTAAACCTTCGGTGCCACCATTGAGTGCGAGTAAAAAAATAGAAAACCGATTAGCTCATGCTGTGGGTATGATTCATTCTTCAATCATTCCTGGGTCACACTACATTTTAAGAAACAACGATGAGGTTCAAACTAATGAACTCATTGTAGATCTTAGAGAACGCAAGGTTAAAAAGTATCCATTTTACCCTCAAGCTTTGCTATCTAGTATGATTGAAAACGTTGGAGGATTAGGAGATAGACTTAAATGGATTAAGTTAGATAAGATGCCATTTAGAACTGAAACTGTAACAGTAGATATTGCAGTGGACACGTTTAAAATTGATAATATCAAAACCGTTAAAATAGATTGTGTTGTTTGGGATGAAACCAATAATGAAAAAGAAAATGAGCACACCTTTATATTTAATAAATCCGAACTAGTAAAAGGAACTTTTAAGTATACAAGGCAGCATGCAAATACCTATAAATACAGTTATAAAACTACAATTTACTTAGATAATGAAGGAACAGGTTTGCCTGCTCAGATGGAAGTAGATTGGAAGGAAACAACATCAGAGTTTATATATTTTAATCCTACCGAATATTTCGAAAATATAAAACTTCAAATAGGAATAGATGATACATCCATCTTTAAAAACACACACCTTATTGAAAGTACAATACATGTTAAAGAACGTGATACTGACAAAAAGATTTTGAGCCAGTCGTTTTTACTAAAGGAAGATGATAAAGACCAAAAACTATTATCACTCCTTTATAGTAAGTTGCATCCCGTTAAAATAGATCTGCAAATTATCTATTACATCGAAGGATCTCAAGAATATGTTTTAGACTTAGATGATCATCAGGACTTTAATTTCTTTATTCCTAACCCCTTTGAAAATAAGTGGTCTGTAGAATTAATGAGCAAAGTTGATTGGGAAAAAACTTCAAAGATAATTACCGAAATCCGTATTTGGGAGCATACTAGAAAAACTTGGATTCAAGAGAAGTTTAATTTCACTAAAGACCTTAATACACATAGCTTGGCGGTTGTCACAAGTCTTGATACTCCAAAAGAGGTTTTAGAATATAAGGCTACAGAAATTACAGTTGATGGTACAATTAGGAGAGGTGCTTGGAAAGCACATAACGGACCAATTTTAATGATAAAGGATAACGTTAAACCTGAGCGTACAATAAAAGCAAAGCTCATTGAGGCGCCCAGCTTTGAAGACTATGAGATTAAAGAAGTTCGTCTTACAATAATGTACGAAGACGAGGAGAACAACATTAAAATGAGTTCAGACGATTCTAAGAAGTTAGAATTTAATGCTGTTGGAGATATCATCACATTTACTCATGACATGATTGACGCTTCTGCAACTGATTACAAGTATAGATTAAAGGTAAAAAGTGAAAGCGGAGACCGTTACAAATCAAACTGGAAGACCTCTAGTTCTGAGCAAATAGAAATAACCATTCCTGAAAACATCTGGTAATTATGTTAGATTTATCAAAACCATATGGTACATATAAAAACATCTTGTTCTATGGAGATCATGAGCAAGAAAATATTATATACTTTTTACCTAGCGAAGTAGGGTTAGCCCCAATCATCTCAGATAATCCAGATCAGGAACGAGCCTACGACTTTTTTCTGCAAATATTTAAAGAAGGTAGAGCAATTAAAGGCGGACTTGAAGAACTAGAAGATTCTGCAGGAGCAATAATGTCGTTAGGTGTACAGTGTATTGCTAATGATAGACATTTACAAGAGGCTAGGCAAATACTGATAGATGAATATAAAGTACAAGAAGATTTTATTTTCACACCACCAGAATGGTATGATGGCTCAATAGATTTAATTGTTTTAGATGCCTCTACTGAAAATGAAGATTTAATTAACGAAGAGTCCTTTGTTGAGAGTGTTATTGGATCTAAAAAACCTTCATTATCTAGTAGTGATCTAAAGGCTGTATTTAATGTGAGATTAGATAGAAAAGGAGCGAGCTTAATTGCAGCAACCTTAAAGGGAGACCGAAGCTCTGTAGCTGGCGTGCTGTACGATTTAAAACTTAAAGCTATGCGTCCTGCTTTAGACATGACTATAGAAGCAGATTTAGATCGATGTCATACGAAAGTATCTCATATGGTAGCGGCAGGCGCGGCCATAAAATATGGAGAACTTACGGTTTCGGCAAAGGCCGAATTTGAATTCATTAAAGAAAAACTGATAGAAGATGGAGATATAAAAGTAAATATCATATCTCAAGTTGTAGATGCCGATATGAAAAAAATGGTAGATGACATGGTAAAGGAATTTACAGATAAAGTAATGCGAGAACTTTTCAGGCCTTACGTGTCTCCAGAAATTCCAGACCTCCCAGATGGAGCACCAAACCCAACTCCAGGTGATGGCATTTTGATTGGAGTAGCTTATAAATTTCAAAGAAAAAAACTATTTCATAACAAGAAAATATTTGTGGATTACCGTCAAAGATCTGCCACTATAAAAACGCATAATCCGCAATCACATCTTTGGTTAATGGGAAATCAGATTAAAGATGATTTAGAAAATTATACACAAACCGTCACCTTTGGGGATTTATGGAGAGAGCAACATTTAGAAACAAAAATGCTTCATGATTTTGAAAACGATACCAATGATTTATTAAGTGCCGAGGTTCTTATTTGGAGAAAGAAAGATGGAAAAAATGCAGTATCTCAAACGGAAGGATTTGCTATTCCAAACGATGCTGTTCCATTAATAAGTTACACGACAACGAAAGACGATCAAGAAAAACACAATATTGCCTGGATTACCGAACCAGATGAACCAGCAGGATATTATTATCAGGTGAAATTTACGTATCGTGATGACTTAGATAATATGAGCTCACCAGTAAGTATTTTTAGTAAGGTGATTTTTAGCACATCACAAGACTTAATTATTATTCCTCAAGTGCTAGCTCCTTTAAAGGCATTCACTTTTAAATACGGAAACATAGACAGTACCAAAGTTGGTGGTGTAGATATTTATATAAAAACGAAAGATCAAAACGGAAAACAAATTAATCAAGAGATACTTACGCTTTCAGATGCAAATAAGGAAGAAGTTTGGAGAATTAGAACCCATCCGCATGATGAAGCTACTATAGAAGAAGAACGTCATTTTCATTTTTTAGATGGACGTCCTACGCTTAAACAGAACCCAGCTGCACTCATTGATGAAGAAGCCATAGTGGCTGACCCTTTCGAATTTAAAAACGCACATATCATTCCTGTAATTACAGGAAACACAGAGGACTATTTAGAAATATTGTTACAAATAAATTATAAAGCTCCTAATGATGATTTTGAATTTAGTCAATTATTTAGAGCAAAACAACCAGAATTCACACTTGAAGAAATTACAATTCCTGTTCTTAATAAAGGCGACGAGGTTGACTATAAATTCACTGCGATTACCAAAGAGGGAGATTTAACCCATTTAGAAGAAGGTAAAACAAAAGGAGGTCCGCTCTTATTGAAGCCTAAAGTGAAAAAACAAGATAATACTTTAACCGTGACTTGGGAAGGGCCAGGTTTAGAAAACGAAGATCTAGATTATGTTAGAATGGAGTTTAAGTTAGAAAAGGAGGATGGTACTATAATAGTCTTAGATGATGTCGAATTCACAAATGAAGAAGAACCAAGTCCAATAGATTTTGTTGTAGAAGACGAAGGAACCTTATTTATGAGAGTTATTAAACGCTATATAAATGGAAACAAAGAAAAAGGAAAATTTAAAGAAGTGATAACAAAAGAAATAACAATAAAACCTTAAAAAAATGGAAAATGTAGTAGATATGTTAGGCGGCAAACTTTTAAGTTATGGTGTGTCGGGATTTGCATTGTTGATGATAGGATTTACCTATTATTTAATGAAAACAGAGTTAAAAAGAGAAGAGCCAAGACAGATTGCCGTTAAGACAATTTGGATGTTTATGGGTTTAGTGATACTATCCACTCTTGTGGTTGGATTTTTTAGTTTGCCTCTTGCAAATAAAAATGAAGAACTCAATGATGAAGTAAATAACCTAACTGTAGATATGTCTAAGTTAATGGCGATGCTCACTAAATATGAGTATGCGTTAAATGATCTTGCTTATAAGTTAGATAATGCTAAAGATCCAAGTCCAGTAGGACCTCCCAGACCGCCTAGATTTAATGGCCCTATAACACTAGACACGTCACTTATTGCTAAATATGTAGACTATTCTAAATTGACAATGCCTAAGACTTACAAAGTTCAGGAAGTAAATGCTTCAGTTAAAGATAAACTTAAACAAGATGTGGGAAAAAAAGTAAATCTATCTGAACTACAGCCCGTTATTGATCAATAAGTATATAATGAAAAAGTATGTGATTTTAGTTGCCGGATATGAATACCACAATGGGAGAACTAATATTGCGACCATTGCAAAAAGAAGAGCGGCGTTTTTAATAAGACAACATCGTGCTTGGCGCACAGATCCTAACGTGAATTTTATTTTATTTGATGTTCGTCATGGACGTGTAGATAAAGGTACAGTAAATAATGGCGCTATACATTGGACTCTGGAAAATGACAGTTTTGATGCCATAGATGATGCGACACATTATTCGGAAGAACGAAAGTTTATTCAGGCCAACACCAACGTGATATCTATTACTGATGCTTATTCATATATTCAAAACATAGGAAAAAACGAACCAGGAACGGTTTATGAATTTTCTGTTTTAGGTCATGGCTGGAGGGGAGGCCCCGTACTTGTCAATACATTTGAAAGAGACGAGTTTAAGACCAATGGGTCACAATCTAGAACACGTGATCCATGGGATAAAGACGGGCGAAGAAAAGATACCAATGTGATTAATATGGATTTCACAAGATGGTTATATTATAAAAATGCTTTTGCAAATAATGCTTATGTATGGGTTTGGGGTTGTGCGGCAAGTAGACTTTATAAAAAAGTTATTCAGAAGGTATTGCGTTCACCACAATTTAGAGCAAAACGCTATGGAAGACATTTAGATACTGATACGTTTGACCTATCCTTTACCCAAGAATTTGCAGATAGGAATTTTGCCTACGACCCCTTATTTTTCTTTAGATCAAGAACACCAAGTACTACTAATACCAGACGATTTTCTAGAACACTATTGGAAGTGAAGGGCTTCTTAATTAGAGGTATGGTACATACCTATTCTGGTCAAATGGCTCACAATACTAAAGTTAAAACTTATGCAGCTTTACCCGGAACTGGCTCAGATTATGAGCGTGGTGGAGCAAGCGGTAGAAGGGTTATGGTAGTCCCAAGAAATAGTAGTGTTTATGGATATAGTTTTAATCAAATAGTACGATTCTATAAAACGTATTTAAATGTTACCGAAGACCCAGATCGAAGAGGATATGCACTATACGACCCAGAAATCATTAAAAGCTGGAAAGGGAGGTGAGTTAATTTTTAGATTAATTCAAGGCATTTAATAAACGAATAGCTTTTTCATGATTAAAATATCCTTCGTTTTTTGTGAGTATCTTTAAGTTGAAAATTGCTTTACCTTTTTCATCTTGCTTTAAGTGTAACAAAGCCTTAAACCAATAGGCTTTGTGAAAATCTATAGCATTACTTTTTTCTAACTTATCTAAGTGTTTTAAAGCAGTATCGTACTGCTGAAGATTTAAATTAGATACTGCTTTATAGATTAAAATATTTGGATTACCTGAATCATCGGTAATGGCATCGAAAAGCTGTAAAGCTTCAGTATATTTTTCTTCTTTAAATAATGTTTCGGCTTCAATTAGAGTATTAATATTGCTACTTTTTGTTGCAAATGATGGTAAATCTTGAGTGCTGTAGTATTCATTAAAAAGCTCATTTGCAGAGGTGTTTGAGTTAAAAAAATAGTTAATACAAAGAGCTAGCAATAGAACGGCTGCAATGCTTGACACGAATTTTAACGGCTTTTTAATTGTTTTAGGCGCTTTGTTCTTAAACTTAGTTTCCGATGATTTTACTTTCTTAGAAAATGATTGTACATCGTCATTACTAAAAAGTAGACGCGCTTCTTTTAGTTTTTCTGTGTCACTTCCTAGCATAGGCCAGTTACTGTCATCATAAATAACATTCATGTTTTCCAGTATCGAAACCATATCATCTAACTCAGCATTATCTTCCCGGTCTTGCTCAAAATCTGCAATTTCCTTTGCTGTCATTAGACCATCAAGATATTTCATAATTCTATCATCGATATCTTTGTTTAAGCTCATTATTTATAATTTAAGATTAGAATATCTAGAATCCTCTTTAATTAATTGGGTTAATCTTTTTTTACATTTAAAAACTCTTTGTCTTGCCACCGTTTGAGATGAATAAGAAAACCGTTTAACAATACTTTCGTAAGAGTTTTTTTCAAATATCATTTTTAATATCACCTTGCATTGTTTTGAAAGTAACTCGAACTTTTCTTTGTACAATTCCCATTGACTGTGCTCTAAATAAAAAGAGGCTAAATTTAGTTCTTCACTTACTAGAGGAAAAACATCTGTATTTGTTACCTTCTTTTTAGAGTTTTCTCTTTTCCATAGATTTTTACAAACTGTAAATAGATAGTTGTCAAATGATTGTATGTTTATTTTTTTCTCTTTGAGTTTTACATATAGAATTAGTAACGCATTGTGAAACACATCTTCAGCATCTTTTATACTGCCGCTTCTACTTGTAATATAATGCGAGACATACGTAAAATTCGTAGTATAAATATGATCAAGGGCTTTTGGGTTTCCTTCTAAAAACTGACGAATAAAATCATCATTTTTCATATAACAACAATAGGTTGATAATTAATTAGGTGTAAGTTAATTAAAAATGTTGGGTAACAAAAAACCCAAAACCCCTCTTACTTATGAATCGATTCAATTTAGCTTGAAGGCGAAATCTGAAAAGCCTTATTTCAATAGAGTAAGAACTAATTTATAAACCAATTTAATTATGAAAAAAAATTATTTGATAGCCGTATTAGGCTTTTTATGTTGCTTTTACTCATTTGGTTTCTCTAATCTAGAGTCATTAAATGATGCGGCAATTCCAAATATTAAAGTTGATCTCGTTGAGGTTGAAGCTGTTTGTAATGACACTAATGATTATACATATAATTTTAGAATTGATTTATGTTCTATACATACACCAGATGGAAACCCAGTAGATTTTCATGGTTATATCAGACCAAATTCAGATAACACTTGGGTGTATTTAGGCGTGCCAAATTTGGTAGATAGTAACGCATTAATTTATGAACTTACATTTAATACTAATACACCTTTTAGTGTAGAAACATGGATTATGCAAGGGTTTTATGATTATACAGATCCAGGAACAATTGAACCTTGGTTTGGATATGATTTTTGTGCAAGTCATCGTTTATTTGAAATGCCAGAACCTATTGGAGATTGCTCATCTAGCGCATGTGACTGCATTAATGGAGGAGAAATCTATTACTCTGTTGATGCATGTGATGCTTCGTTTCATTTTAGTGGGTTTGGTATAGATGGTTGCGCGACCTTAATTCAGGAATTTACATGGAATTTTGGGGACGACTCATTAGAAGAAACAACTACGGGGTTACCTGTTTCTACAAGTCATTCTTATACTGAAAATGGAAGTTATACTGTAACAGTTTCTTTTAATCTACAAGATAATGTTACAGGAGAATTATGTGAGGTCACTTATGACGTAGATATTGAAATCACAGATTGCGACAAAGTATGTACAGACGAGCCATATGTGGAGCCACATTGGGAGTTATGTGAGACGAATAATGTATGTGAGTTAGACTCTTGGCCAATCCGCGTTTTAGATGGTAATACGCCATTGTTATTACTAGATGGATATACGTTTTCATGGACATTAAATGGTGTAGAGATTAGTACATCAGATATTTTATATGGTGCCGTAGAGGATCAAACTTATGAGGTAACGGTAACATATCCAAATGGTTGTGAATATACCATTAGTTATTTGGAAGTATGTTGTGTTCCAGAAGCTGTAACGATTACAGCCAATGGAGAAGACATAACCGATACGTTAACTTATACGATTCCATGTGGAGAAAACTGTGTTACAATTAATGCGACCAATGTAGAGAACGCAGTGTACAATACCTCAGATCCAGTATTAACGGATTTAAATGGGTTATTCTGTGTACCACCAGGGAGTTCTTTAACGAGTTTTACGGCTAACATCACAGGTTTCGATACGTGTGGAGATCCTTATAGTGAAAGTGTAACGGTGTTGATAGAGCAGGATTGTTGTTTGGATGATATTTCCGTAGTATTTGATGAATGTCCAGATGAAGAAGTAGCAACATTAGCTTCAGTTAATGGATTAGAATCACGAGCTACAAATACGATAGTTAGTAAGTCGGATGCAGAACGTGCATTTACGATATTAGAACGTTCAAAGGAAGCGTTAAAGGATTGTGATCCATGTGAGTCAGGAGTTGTATCTACTACAGTGGTTGATAGTAATGGAGATCCTATTACAAATTTTGAAACGATTAATGTGTCATGGGCAGGAAACCCATCAGGTGTTGACGTGAATACGAATCAATTTTTGGTATATGTTGATGTGTTGTATACAGTTACAGTAACTGTAATAGATCCAGCAGGACATGAATGTGTTTACACCTTTGATTTTATTTATGAATGTGAAGACGATTGTTTATGTGACGACCAAAACATAATCGATTTTGGAGTGACATATATTACCGATTGTTTGTATTTCATAGGAGCATCTACCGATGTTGGTTGCGCCTCAAGCGATATTATTGAAGAAGAATTTTCATTTACAATAAATGGAGGAACTCCAATAGTGACGACTGGAAATGGAATTTACCAAACACTAAGTAATGGAACCTATAATATTACAATGACTTGGACTATTACTGATGCCAATGGATGTGTTAATACGGTAACAGAATCTGGAACTTTTCAATTAGATAGGGACGGTTGTGAAGGCGTGAGTGATGGGCCTGTTAAATCTAGACAACGCTCTGAGGTTACAATACATCCTAATCCAAATAAAGGGCAAATGGATATTAACGTTGATGTGGGAGACAGTTCATTTATGGAGTTAGAAATCTATAGATATGACGGCTTATTAGTTAAAACCATCAATAAAGAGGTAAGCAATAAAGATGCTTTAAATTTTAGCTTAAACTTAAATTTACCATCAGGTTTGTATCTGTTCAACTTTAAAACGGCTAATGGAATAATAACGAAAAGAGTTGTTATAGAATAAGCCCTTTTTAAAGTTTAAAAAGCGTGATATTAAAATCCGATTTATTTTACATAAATCGGATTTTTTTTTAAACGTTCCAATTCTTTGGGTAACAAAATAATCTATTTGCCTCTTAACTATAAATAGTTTAAGGGCAGTATCCGAAAAGCCTAATTCAATAGAGTAGGAATCAACCAAAAATTACTTTTATTATGAAAAAAACAACGATGCACTTCTTGCTAGTGTGTATGCTATTTCTTTTTAGCAATATGCTACATGCTCAAGATTTTGAAAGCTGTTTCGAAACTGCACAATCAATGTTTGATTTAACAGGAGCTGATGGAGAGGCCGATATTGGACATTGCTTTGATGGTGATCCACCATTTGATGATGTGTCTTCAGATGGAACTTTAGACAATGGTGTTGATTGCTACTTAGATTTACTGTATGATTGCGAAGGTGAATTTACGCATCAAGAAATTGTAGATTATAGTTATGGATGTGATAATGGAGACATAGAACCAGATATATGGCAAGTGTGCGATGGATCTGGAGGAGGAGGTCCATATACGCCTGCCGATCAGGTGGCTATGTTAGAAACAACCATAGCTTTTGCAAATGAGCATGCTCCAATTTGCCCAGATACTGGAGAGCCGAAGGTCGTGGAAGATATCGAATTTTATATTGGATGGACAAGTGATGTTAACAGCTGCTATTGGGTACAAATAGCATTAAAATATGCTTGCCTCAACTGTTGTCCTCCAAGTATTTCTTCTCAATTTACAATCGATGAATACGAGTGTTTAGAGGATACGTATAATGTCACAGTTACTGCAAACGATCCTGTGCCTTCCCAATGGTGGAGAGTTTATGAAACGAGTGTCGAAGGACAAACGAGTGACGCAGTGACCATTGGTTCTGCATCAAATATTCAAGGAGGAACAAGTACTACTTTTACAGGGCTCGACCCAAACAAGTTTTACTATATTAAACATGGTGTGTGGATACCCAATTGCTTTACATGGCAGGAAACACGAAAACCACTGGATAGTGGGTGTTGTACTCCAAAACCGATAACCATTACTGCCAATGGTGTCGATATTACAAATACATTAACCTATACTATTCCCTGTGGGGAGAGTTGTGTCACCATAAATGCTACAAATGTAGAGAATGCAATTTATAATTCGTCAGATCCTGTATTAACCGATTTAAATGGTCTTTTCTGTGTGCCTGGAAGTTCATTAACAAGTTTCACTGCTAATATTACTGGGGTAGATTCTTGTGGGAATCCATATAGTCAAAATATAGCCGTTAATCTAGAACAAGACTGCTGTCTAGACGAGCCATATGTGGAGCCACATTGGGAGTTATGTGAGACGAATAATGTATGTGAGTTAGACTCTTGGCCAATCCGCGTTTTAGATGGTAATACGCCATTGTTATTACTAGATGGATATACGTTTTCATGGACATTAAATGGTGTAGAGATCAGTACATCAGATATTTTATATGGTGCCGTAGAGGATCAAACTTATGAGGTAACGATAACATATCCAAATGGTTGTGAATATACCATTAGTTATTTGGAAGTATGTTGTGTTCCAGAAGCTGTAACGATTACAGCCAATGGAGAAGACATAACCGATACGTTAACTTATACGATTCCGTGTGGAGAAAACTGTGTTACAATTAATGCGACCAATGTAGAGAACGCAGTGTACAATACCTCAGATCCAGTATTAACGGATTTAAATGGGTTATTCTGTGTACCACCAGGGAGTTCTTTAACGAGTTTTACGGCTAACATCACAGGTTTCGATACGTGTGGAGATCCTTATAGTGAAAGTGTAACGGTGTTGATAGAGCAGGATTGTTGTTTGGATGATATTTCCGTAGTATTTGATGAATGTCCAGATGAAGAAGTAGCAACATTAGCTTCAGTTAATGGATTAGAATCACGAGCTACAAATACGATAGTTAGTAAGTCGGATGCAGAACGTGCATTTACGATATTAGAACGTTCAAAGGAAGCGTTAAAGGATTGTGATCCATGCGAGTCAGGAGTTGTATCTACTACAGTGGTTGATAGTAATGGAGATCCTATTACAAATTTTGAAACGATTAATGTGTCATGGGCAGGAAACCCATCAGGTGTTGACGTGAATACGAATCAATTTTTGGTATATGTTGATGTGTTGTATACAGTTACAGTAACTGTAATAGATCCAGCAGGACATGAATGTGTTTACACCTTTGATTTTATTTATGAATGTGAGACCAAAGAATGTGATGGATTAACAGCACCTAGTAATTTACAAGCTATTGGAAGTGATTTAACATGGGATCCTGTGCCTGGAGCAGTGTCTTATATTATTAGTTCGCCAAGTGTAATCAAGATAGAGTGTTGTAGATTAGGAGTTTCTATTGCGCCAATTACAACCACATTTACAACGCATACATTGCCTTTAAGTTTGCAGAGCAAGTGTTTTGTATGGCAAGTAACGGCAATATGTGCAGATGGAACAACCTCACCAGTGTCAACTCAGGCTTGTCATTTGCCAACACTAAGGTTAGCAGATGATACAACGTCTAATGACAAGGTTTCAATATATCCAAATCCAAATAAAGGACAAATGGATGTAAGAGTTGAGATAGAAGGGATTTCATTTGTTGAATTGAAGATTTATAGATATGATGGTTTATTGGTTAAGACCATCAACAAGGAGAAGTCGGGCAAAGGGGTTATCGAATTTGGTTTAGATTTAAATCTGCCAACTGGCCTGTACCTATTTAATTTTAAAACCCTTAACGGGGTAATAACCAAAAGAGTTGTTATTGAATAACATACTTGTAAGAGAGTTTCGGTTTGATACATATCAAGCCGAAACTTTTATTTTACCTAAACAATATTAATTTAAACAATAAAATTATGAAAAGCATATTAAGATTTTTATCAGTATTAGCGCTGATAGTTATATGGAGTTGTGAAAAAGAAACAATAAGTGAAGAAAATATCCATAGTGAAAAAAACAGAGTGTCAAACCATAGAAATGGAAACAGTACTGGAGGTAATGAATTAATCATTTTGTATCCTGAGGGAACAACAAATTTTGAAAAACAACAAAAACGAATAGAATATGGTGTGACTGAATATAAGCAATGCAAATGCGCAGATGAAAATCTTGAGTTGTGGATTTTTGATGAAAGTAATACGAACAATATAAATATTGAGGAGAAAAAGGAAACAGCGAAAGTAGATGAAGAAATTGAAGGAACAGATCTTAATCCAGTAATTAGTATACCTCATGATCAATTGGCATTCAATTTTAACTCCTTTGGAGTCTTAGATGATGCTGTTACTAAAGTTGTTGCCCTTAATCAAAGTATTACTATTGCCGTATTAGATACAGGGATTAATTATCACTACGACGGATTTTCGAATTCGTTTTTATATAATGCCAGTGAAGATGCTTGCATAGATAACAATAGCGAAGAATTATTTGGTTGGAATTTTGTTGAAAATAATAATGATCCGTTTGATAATCACTTGAGTATGCACGGAACAGTTGTAAGTCATATTATAACATCAAATTTAGATAGTAATAATGTGCCTTATCAATTGCTACCAGTAAAAATTGCCAATGAAAACGGAAACATAAATTATTTCGATGCGCTATGCGGATTTCAATATGCTACTAAAAAACGAAATATTAAAATAATAAATATGAGCTTTGGATGGTATAATCAGGATTATGAAATTCTGAATAAGTTTATCGATACTGTTGAAGATGATATTTTAGTGGTTTGCTCGGCTGGTAATGAGCATCAAAACAATGACCACGAACCGCATTTTCCATCATCTTTTGAATCTGAAAATGTTCTATCAATTGCTGGTTTGTCTGGAAGTTTTAATACAGCTACAGGTCCTTCTAGTCCAGGAGCAATTGGCTTATCAGACTTCTCCAATTTTGGAAACATTTCAGTTGATGTGGCAGCAATAAGTGAGAACATTCCGTTTGTTTATAATAATGAAACTTATTATTATAACGGGACCTCTTTTTCAGCAGCTTATGCATCATTTTATAGCGCCTATCATTACCAAAATGGGATGTCTGCTCAAACTTTAAAAAATCAAGTAATAGCAAGTAGTATTTATATACCTTCATTATTCAAAATTAAGCATTCGGCATTTTTATATGTAGATTGATTATAGCACAGTTTAAATTAAAGTTTAGGTAAATCTTACATTTAAACTCAAAAGAGGAGTTTAACCGCTCCTCTTTTATTTAAACAACTTATTTTCAGTGTTCTAAAAAAGAGGCTGTGAATTTTTATATGAAGTCTATCTGCGATATTTGACTGTTTATTTATATATTAATGATTTGAACTTTAAATCTAACTTGCTTAATGTTTTACAAAGGTTTTTTTGTGGTATTATGTTGTTTTTGGTCGTGCGGTTTAACGGCTCAAAATGATAAATCTCTCTTAGATATTTATGAAATACTATGTGAGAAAGAAGACTTAGATATACATAAAAAACAACAACTATTAGACAGTTTAATACATGGCAAAGAAGATAAGGTTAATCAGGATAAACTTGCACGTATATATCATTCTTTGTTAAAAGGGTTTTATAGAAAAGATCTTGACAAGTCTATTGCTTATGCTTTAAAAATTGAAAATATTGGAAAGAATATTCCCGATGAAGACGATTTTTATTTAAAGAATGATAAAAATCTTGTTAACCTATACTATAAGAAAAAACAATATAATAAATCTATCATATACGGAAAAGCATTCCTAAAAAAACACCCAAAGGAAACCGTTAGACAGGCAATAATATATAGAGTTTTAGGAAATTCTTATTGCGATCTTGGTGATTTTAACGAAGCTATTTCATTTTATAATAAAGCCATATATATTCTCAAAGAACGTGAAGATTATAAAGAAGAGGGGCGAACCCTCATTAATCTTCTAGATACGTATTCGAAAATTGACAATAGAAAATTTAAAGATGAAGTCCTACAAATTATTAAACGAATTGATAAACTTAGCCTAGAATATGAGTTTAAAAACACCGATATTATAACAAAAGAACTAAATGCAGGATCATTTTACGACGAGATTGGAGCATATGAAAACGCTAAATTTAGATACTTAAAATCTCTAGAGTTATCTCGTGAGTTATCAGATTCATTAAATATATGTAATTCACTTATAAATTTAGGAATAACAAATAGAAAAGATAACAACCTAAAAGAATCTCGAAAGTTTTTCAATGACGCATTACCTTATGTTAATGATAACGAAAAGAGAGCATCATTATACAATAATTTGGCAGATTTGCATAAAGAGGAAAAAGACTATGAACTTGCCCTATCTTATTATAATGACGCCATTTCAGAATTTCTTCAAACCGAAAACACTAATGTTTTTGATATTCCAAATTTTAATGCACTTCATGCTGTTAACGATAAGGTAGATGTATTGGGTTATATTATAGATAAGGCTAACATTCTAATGTTAATAAAGAATGAAGCCTTACAAACCAAATATTTACAATTAGCACTGAAACTATATACATTATCAGACCAAATAGTAGATGTTATTTATTTTGAGAGTAGAGAAGAATTTTCAAAATTACTTTGGAGAGAAGAAGCATCAAACTTCTATTTAAATGCTACAGAAGCAGCCTATTTATTAAACCAACCAGAAACTGCTTTCTATTTTATTGAAAAAAGTAAAGCCTTATTATTATTAGAGAATATTACAACTAGTAAAGCCAAGGTCTTAGCTCAACTTCCCGATTATTTAATTCATAGAGAATATGATCTTATTGGTGCAATTAAAAAGGTAGAAGAACAACTGTTTTTATTAAAAAAATCACATCAGGATATTAAAATAAGAGATAGCCTAAAAAACGAAGTGTTCTCTAAAAAACAAACTTATATGCGTTTTATAGATTCTCTGGAAACAGCATATCCTAGATATCATAATTTTAAGAAAAAAATCACAGTATTCAACTCTAAAATGGTCCAAGAGTCTCTTAAGGACAATGAAATAGTTCTGCAATACAAACTTAGTTTAGACAAAGGTTTTGTTGTTTTGGTAACAAAATCGCATAAGGAGGTATTCTATTTAGAAGATATGGTTTATATTAATAAGGCTTTAGATCAGTATGATGGTCTTATTAGAAAGCCGTTTGTTGATTACAAAGATCAACAGTACTTTAAAGATATATCTCATAAACTTTATCTTAACCTGTTCCCTTTTCTTAAAAACAACAAAGACATCTTTACCAATAAAAAGTTAATTATAATACCTGATAGTAGATTAAACTATATTCCTTTTGAATCGTTTATAACAAATAAAGAGCAAGATTTAGCGTCTTCATATTTAATAAATTTTTGCGAAGTGAGTTATGCGTATTCATATTCATCATTAGCAATTTCTCATAATGAGGAATTTAAGAATGATTTCTTAGCTATTAGTCCTTCGGTTTTTAAAGACCGTTCCTTACCTAATTTATTTATTTCAGAAAGCGAAACTTTAACTATTGAAACAACATTAAATACACGCATGATTGTTAATGAAGCAGCAACAAAGCATAAATTTCTTAGTGAATATGGCAATTCAAAAGTAGTTCATATATCTACACATGGAGGTGTCTTAAATAATCAACCTTGGATATCTTTTAATGATCAAAAACTAATGCTAAATGACATTTATTTTAAAAATCAAAAATCAAATTTAGTCGTACTTAGTGCCTGTAAAACGTCACATGGAGAACTTAAAAAGGGAGAAGGCGTAATGAGTATAGCTAGAGCATTTATTAATTCGGGATCTAAAAGTGTGGTGTCTTCACTCTGGGACATTAATCAACAATCAACAAACGAAATAATAACTACATTTTATTCAAACCTTAAGGAAGGCGATTCTAAATCTGAAGCCCTCAGAAATGCGAAAATATCATATATAAACAATCATAAAAACACGAGTGAAGCTTCTCCTTTTTATTGGAGTTCGTTAGTATTAACTGGAGACACAACTCCTGAGTTTGACAATCATAGAAATGTATACTATATCGTGATTGCAATTCTAAGTATTGGTATTTTATTAGTTGTGTTTTTTAAGTTTAGAACGCATAATCATAATAGATGATATACGTAATTCGTTAATAAAAAAAGTCCAACATTGCTTTTAAACTTTTGTTTGCTTCCCCTCATAATATACTATCGAACCTTAACGCCCTGTTTTGTAGAGTTGTTTGTTTTTTAAGTTTTTAATACCAAAAATCGTTTTTGTGCGTTACTTTTAGCGGTTATGAACTACTATAAGGTGTATCAATCTCCCATCAAAATAACCTATGACTTGGGATTAGAATTTCAAAAAAGATCTTTTAATTTATTTAGTAATAAAAAGTTTCATTTAATCACACAATGTTGGCTAAATTTAAATTATACTATTTCTATATTACTTACAAAAAGCAATTATCAATGAAAATTATTAAAAAGGAAATGTGCTATTTAACCCAAAATATTAATTGGTTGACGTTCCTTGTTTTTACGTTTTTATTTTTTGAGTATTCATACTCTCAGCAGAGAATTGACGAATATAAATATTGGTATGACAAAGCTCAAAATACTGAACGTGTCAAAAATGACAGTACAATATTTTATGCTGAAAAGGCAGTTTTATACGCTAAAAACAGATGTGATTCTATTAGGGCAATACACCTAAAAATAAATAGTATTCATTATGCAGAACAATATACAGAAGCAAGATCACAATGCCTTAAAGTCATTGATTTTTTAGAAAAGAACTTAAATAAGGAGAATGAGAGTTGTTTTATAGATATGAAGTCAAAAATTCTAGAACGGATTTTTTACGTAGAAAAAAATTTAACCAACTACTTAAAAGCACTTGAATACTTGGAAAAAAACAAGCAAGTGATTAAGGATTATCAACAGTATTTTCCAAGCTATTATTTTAACATAAAAATGCAGGAACTCAATATAAATCTTGAACTTTTTAATTATGATAAAGCTCGAAAGATATTGGCGGAAATGTTGAAAGAAGAGAATAAAAAATTAGAAAAAGAATATACCGGTGTTTATGTTTACTCAAACTTACTACAACTACATATTGAATACTTTAAAAGAGACCCTAGCAATATTGCATCTTTAGATTCAGCTCATTTTTACAATAAAAAAAGACATGGTTTGCTGAAAATTTTAGATAAAGACATTGCTTTTGCAGATATGTGTTACTTCTTAAGAGAAGGAAGTATAGCATTTTATAGAGAGAATTATAAAATGGCCATAGATCATTTTAGAAAAGCACTAGCTATTAGTGCTCGCAAAAGGCTTAAAACAGAAATTGACCCGTACTTTTATATGACTCAAGCTTTTTTTGAATTGAACCAGGCAGATTCTACATTGTACTATGCAAATAAAACATTAGACAATCAAAATACAACTTACAAAAAAGAAGGATCTGATATAAAATTGAAAATGTATCACATTCTTTCAAAACAATACAAAAAAATAGGGAAAGATTCACTGGCTTATATCTATGCAGAGAAAGAGTTATCCGAAACTCGTAAAAAGAATGTTGAAGAGTTAGATGGATTACAAGAACTTTCTAAAATAGATATTAATGAAGTGACCAATACTTACATTGAAAATCAAAAATCAAAAGACAATCAAATTCTATATGGAAGTATTGCCTTTGCCTGTATGATTATTTTTGGAATTGTTTTTTTCCAACATACACGTTTAAAGAATAAACGAAGATTTAATTCTATTTTAAAGGAAATTAAGAATAAAGACAAAACAGTTTCTTCTACACAGACAAAAGCGAATTTCTCAAAATCTACCTTAGATATTAAACCAGAAACCATTACTAAAATTTTAGATGGATTACAGAAACTAGAAAAGAAACATTATTTTCTAAAAAGTGAGTGCAATAGCACTAATGTTGCAAAAAAATTAAAAACAAATACAACATATTTATCTAAGGTGATTACGATTCATTATCAAACTAATTTCAACACCTATATTAACGACTTGAGGATTAATTATGCGCTTGAAAGGCTGAAAAACGATTCTCTTTTCAGATTGTACTCCATCCAGTCCATCTCAGAAGAATTAGGTTATAAAAGTCCAGACTCATTTACTAAATATTTTAAAAAAAGTACTGGATTGTTACCTTCTTATTTTATAAAGAAATTGAACAAACAACTTGAAAGTTAACTAGCTAAATATCAGAAGTATAAACATCTTCAGAAGTGCCCTATTTTTCTAAAAATAGGGCTAAAAGTGTTGCTTTTAAGGGCTTTTTATTGGTAGTTTTAAGGGTGGAGTTAGAAATAAGAACTGCGGTACACTTCACTAAATTTTATTGATAACTCGACACATCATCAATCACAAAACAAACAATAATTATGAAAAAAATAGCTCTACTCTTTTTTTGTTTCTTTACCTTTTTTATTAGTCAAGCCTCTAATTCTTGTAGTTTATATACTGGCACAGAACTAAAGGCTGATCTTCGTTATATAGATGTTTCTTTAACCTCAGGGCTCAATCAAGTTTTTGCTATCAATGGTCATAGTTTTTCCACAGATGATGTAGGTAAATTAATTGCTATAAGAAAAGGTCACCATAATCCATACAATGGTGTCGATGTTCCGTTTACAACCCCAGGGCGCATTGTTACAATTACAGCAGGTATTACTTCTGTTGCTACAGATGGCTCCTATGCAACAATAAATTTCACACCTAATCAAACAGTTAGTAATACCAAAGCTTATGTTTATACCAATAACTTTGAATTACTACAAACCTTAATGCACTCTGGAGCAACCACAATAGATTTGCCGCAGGACGGGATAATAGGTGTAAATCCATTTTATAATGCTGTTGGACCGGTTGCCAATACTGCAATTAAGGCACTAATGTTTCCCCAAACCAATGCATTAAGCATTCAAAATACAGGAAATGCACGTATTAAATTATGTGCTGAAACCATTGACTGGGATATTGAATTTGCTCTATTTGGTACTGCAGTAAGTAATCACGATATTACAGTTAATATATCTTGTATACCACCAGATGAAGCTACAACATGTTGGGGTGGTCGTTGCTCATTCTTCTCTACAAAATTAATATCTGATGATATTGGAACAGGTTCATCTCTTCGTACTATTAGATTATTAAACACTATAGCTAATGCTACAGACTTAAATTCTAACACAGACTCCTTCTGGAATTTTTATTTCGATGGACTTAATGGAGGTTTAGAGGACAACGTAAACTTTCAGGAAATTATTATTGAAAACAGTGATGAAGCAGCTGAAATTAGAACTAGAAATGGTGGTATATATCAATTTGGTGGTGGATCTCAAATGCATATCACCAATTTAAAAGTCAATTATAGTGGTCACTATTTAGGCGAAAATGGTCGAGACTTTATTGCAAATGAGGGTTTAAATGAAATCGATTATATCTATAATGAAACATTCGGTGGACAATGGCAATTTGAAAATTTTGAAATAGATAATGGCATTTTAAAACCTATAGCAAATACTGATTTTTCATGGTACGATTATGTAGCTCCTTCAAGAACTATGGGTGTTAGTATTGATGGGGTTACATTTTATCAATTTGACCTTGATGATCCATTGCGACCAGGCATAACAGATATTCTTAATGGTCATGAATTGGATATATCCAATGCTAGTTTGCCAAATGGAGTGTATACAATCACCATTCAGTTTCATAATGATTTTGATGACCTCGTGTTACCAATTCCTCGCCCTCATGATGATCCGCCTTTTGATCCTTATGTTAGAACTTATGGCCATCCAAACTATGTGCATCCAGATGTAGCCTTTAGATTAGATAATGTTACTAGTGAATTTGGGCATTGGAGATACTATGCAACGGGAGATCAATATGATGGTATTGATGCTTCAATAGTCCCTGTATTCTCAGAGATTTATAACTCCAATATTCAGGGAACTGGTTTACAATTTCAAAACTTTGGTGATGGCTCAGACAACCGAGAAATAGCCAATGTTACTAGAGGGACTTTAAAAATATTTAATAGTGATGTTAAAGCTCGGTTAATATTTGGGAGTTTAGAATTAACAGATACCGAAATTGATGGGGATTTTATTTATGTAAACAGTTTAGTGAGTCATGGAGGAAATCGTCTAGAGTTCCAAACAGTAGATGTATATCACTCTAATTTTATAAGTGTAAATGATTTTTATGACGGCTATTTAGTTCGGTTTTTAAAAGAAGATGTTTTAGTAAAACTTGATAGCACAACTTTTGGCACAAACTATGGTCAAGAACACTTGTTTCCGTATGTTCCTAATGGCACATTACAGTACATAAATAATTTAGATCCTAATAATCGATTACCACGATATGATAACAGCATAACTTCAATTTATGCCAATGAATTTACAGAGGAAAGCACAGTTATTTTTGAAAATTGTGAATTTGAACATGTTGATGGTAACTCATTCTTTTACAATAGTTTTAACAATGGTGTTCTAAGAAATGGTGCTAAGATAGAATTTAGAAATTTCAAGTTTAGAAACGCTACTGGTTTTGGTAAACTTATCCGACCATATTTCGCTCCAGATCATAAAAACAATGGCATGGCAGACATACCTATTGGGGACGAGTTACTGACATATAAACTCAACAAGACAAGTGATTTGCCATATTGCCTCGATGGATCAGACTTAAATGCCATAGGAGCTAGAATATCTTTTTCCAACAAACATACCTTGGCCAATAAATTTGTAAGTATCATAGTTCCTACTTTCACTACTAATGATTTTGGACAGTTCTTTTTTACAACAGATTGGGCTAATGGTGCTTATGTAAATGATGAATTTACACTTCGCATTACCGATGACTTTGTGCGTTTCAATCCATATTATACCAGTGGTAATACCAATAACAAAAGAGGTAATACTTCCCTTTCAAACTTAGTATTAAACACTTCAGGTAAAAGGCAAAATGGAGAAATTATTCGATTTAAGGTAGACTCAAAACAGAACAGAGTTATTGAGATTGTTGCTACATTAGATGGAAACCCAATAAACAAATATTACATAGATTCTGACCCTACTGGCACATTAGGGCTAGATGGGGAAATCTTATATTTAGAAGGAGACGACTCCGTCTTTTGGACGCACCAAGTGTTGCACAATAACATTACAGGAAACACATACTCTGTTAATCCTCAAATAGTAGATGGTCATACTGAAATTGATACAGATATCTATTTCTCTATAAAACAAGAACTACGTTCACAAGCGCCTTGGGAAGATTTTGAATTTAAACTAAAAGATACACATGGAAATGAATTTACATTCATCAACTCATCTGCCGATTTCTTCAGGCCAACAGCTATTACAGGTGCAAGTACAGATGTACATCCTGAATACTTAAAACACTTCTGGGCTTTTGAATCTCGTAGCCCTGAACACGGTAGTATTTTATGTTATATAGAAAACCGTACAGGACGAATTATATTTAAAGATGTATTGCCTTTTAATTTGGCAGCAGTAAATGCGCTAACGATAAATAACGGTTGGGAAGTTACGGAGCACCTTTGGATTCCGGGACCTAATAATCCCAGAGACTGTAGCGTTGATATCTACGGAAATTTTGACACTTCAGATACAGATTTTGCGGATGGGAATCCATGCACAGCCCTTCCTTTTGGGCATTTTAATCCTGCATGGAACACACCTTTCCCTTGGAAGGCAACAGAATACTATGCGGCATATCACACATTGTTGACCGAAAATTTCTGGGGCATCAATGGTTGTTCAGAGATTGTGAACCAAGGAACAGGAACAAATGTATGGATGCTTGGAAGCTCTAATCCTATCGATACTTCACCAGCGGGCAACGAAAGTGTGATTGCCTTTTGGGTGAAACGCAAACACTACGAATCCGTTTATAATGGTGTATTTACCGATTTGAATGATTTGGAAATAGGGAAACAGTACAGGCTTTCTTTCTACGATTCGCCAGTCTCTACACCAGGAGGGAGACAAACACCTAATCTATACTACAAGACTAAGGTAAAGGTAGAGGATGCTTCTGGGGAGCAAGAATGGGATGGTCCTAATGCGCATTACTACAATTTTAACAGCACAGCACCAAATATCTGGTATGAACGGGAGATGATTTTTACTGCAACCAGTGAAAGCATGAAACTCACCTTGGAGTTTCCATTGTATCCAGATCCGAACAATATAGTGAATGATGGTTATGTGGCCATAGATGAGATCAAGGTTACTTGTTTAGATAATATGGCAGGTAGGCAGCCTGTTGTGTCTATAGATAGAGAAACCATTGAAAATTCAATATCAGATGAGATCAAGCTGTATCCTAATCCTACAAAAGGATGGCTTACAGTCGATTTGTCCAACACAAAAGAGGTCATAGACCTAGTGACGGTATATAACCTACAAGGCGCCAAGGTAAAATCTGAAAAGCCAACCTCGTCAAATACAATCGATATTTCAGACCTGCAAAGTGGAATGTACTTTGTTAAGATTGAAACATCAACAGGTAAGAGTAACACCCAAAAAATAATTAAACTTTAAAATCATGAAAAAATTAATCACTATAACCATTTCATTCTGTATTCTTTTTTTAAATGCAAGTAATGCTCAAACAATAAGTAAAAAGAATGTCACTCTAAATGAATCATATACGCTTTATATAAAGATAAGTTCTAAAATAGATTTAGATAGTGGTAAAAATCTTTTGGGCTCTGTTTTACAAAAAATACCAGCCCTTGAGGACGTTTATAAAGAGACACCTTTCCAGTTGAAAAAAGGAATAGCTCTTTCAGTAGAAAAATTGCGAGCTATAGAAAATGCTGGCATTCAAAAACGTAAGGGTAAAAGAATTGGCCTGGAGAATATTCTCAAAGTAAGAATTGAAAACCCAACGTACGAGAAATTACTATCACTTAAGAAACGCATGGAAAAGATAATGGTTATTGAGTATTGTCATCTTGTTTCCAACAGACCACCGCTACCACCAAATGACATCTTTCCTGAAACACCATCTTTTAGAAATCAGCAAGAATACATAGATGAAGACCCAGGAGTTAATATGCAGTACGCATGGGATATTGGAGTTGATGGCTCAGGAATATTTGTTAGAAACATAGAATATGGTTTTAATAAAGCTCATGAAGAGTTAAACGATGTAAATGCATTTTATGCACCTGGAAGAACAGTACATCCATTGGCCTATGACTATTTAGGTGTTAACTACACTGAACACGGAACTTCAGTAATAGGAACTATATATGCCGATAATGGCGATTATGGAGTTACAGGAATGGTATCAGGTGTTGAAGAAGTAATTTTACACCCTGAGTGGACCGAAGAATATATAAGCGATGATAATATTTATGGTTGGGATAGAATAGCAACAGTTTCTGAGGCAATTGCAAATACAACTTCAGGAAATGTTATTATCTATGAAATGCAATCTAACGATAATGGTCCTGCAGAGCTAGACCCTGTAATTTGGGATTTAACCAAAGCTGCTACAGATGCAGGAATAATTATTGTAGCTGCCGCAGGAAACGGGGCCATAAACCTGGATGCACCAGCTTATAGTGAGTATATGTCACGTGGAGATAGTGGTGCCATAATAGTTGGTGCTGGAACGTCAGACACAAATCACGACGCATTATTTTTTAGCACTTATGGAACTCGTATAGATTTACAAGGTTGGGGAAATAATGTATTCACTTCTGGGGCAAACGCAGCCGTTGAAGTAATAGATGGCGATGTTAATCAAAGCTATACAAATTTCACAGGAACGAGTTCAGCCACAGCGATTGTAGCTAGTTGCGTGATTGCTGTTCAATCCTTTTATTTTAATAATACAGGAGCTTATTTATCAGGTGAAGAGCTAAAGAATATTTTAAGAGACACAGGAATTGCGCAGGGGACTTTAACATCTTCAGATCAACCAATTGGTCCATTACCCAACATGGAGGCAGCATTAAATTATTTAGACCCAATTGTTAATTGCAATGGTTATGTATATGGAAATTTTGATAGTGCAGATGCCGATTTTGCAGACGGGAATCAATGTACTGCCTTTCCATCAGGTCATTTTAATGCCGCATGGAATACACCTTTTCCATGGAAAGCAACCGAATTCTATGCAGCCTATCATATTCTGCTTACTGAAGATTATTGGGGCGAATATGGTTGTACATCTATCGTAAATCAAGGAACAGAAACAAATGTATGGATGCTAGGAAGCTCTAACCCTATTGATACCTCACCAGCTGGTAATAAAAGCGTCATGGCCTTTTGGGTTAAGCGTAAACATTATGAATCAAATTATAATGGTGTTTATATTCAATTAAACGATTTGGAAGTTGGAGATCAATACAAACTTACATTTTATGACTCTCCAGTCTCGACTCCTGGAGGAAGACAAACACCAAACTTATATTATAAAACCAAAGTAAAAGTAGAAGATGCCTTAGGTGTTCAAGAATGGGAGGGTCCTAATACACATTACTATTACTTCAATACAACAGCATCAAATACTTGGTATGAAAGGGAACTGATATTTAAAGTAACAAGCTCAAGTATGAAATTGACATTAGAGTTTCCATTATATCCTGATCCAGAAAACATTGTAAATGACGGTTATGTGGCTATAGATGATATTAAGCTTACTTGCGTGGGTGGCCCACAGGGTAGACAAGTAGATATAGCAATAGATAACGAAACAATTGAAAGTACATTGTCTGAAAACATAACACTATATCCTAATCCTACCAAAGGATTACTTAAAATCGACCTAAAAAACACTAAAGATTCAATAGATATAGTTAAAATCTACAATCTACAAGGTGCTCTTGTAAAATCTCAAAAACCAAACAACTCGAATGCAATTGATTTTAAAGGACTTCAAAACGGGATGTATTTTGTTAAGATCAAAACATCTTCAGGAAAACAGATCACTCAAAAAGTTATTAAGATTTAAAATCATGAAAATAAGAAAGTTACAAACTAGAATGTTGATGATTATACTTTTGTCTACAATGATATCAAGAGCTCAAAAAAATAGTCTTAATTGTGTTGATGAAACTTCTAGTGAATTTGTGCAACCTCTTAATAGGATAAGTGACAACAATTTCAGACATGAATCTAGTCAAGATATCGTAAACTTACCCGTAATTGTTCATTTAATTGGTTTTCCTGATAACGATAGTACACTTGGTGAAGATGATATTGCTAGATACTTTTCTGTAGTTAATTCCTATTTTTATAAAGTTGGACTAAGATTATATCTAGTAGAAATTCGTTATATATCTGAAGATCCTGTAGATAATGACCTTAATGTCTTATATCAATATTTGGATACAACAGCATACAACCTTCCTATAAGATACTTTGGTGGAAATTCTGGAGGAGCTAACAATGTGATTTCCTTTATCAGTAATAATTCTATTGGTGCAGAGCCTTTTGATTTTAATCAAACTTCACTTCACGAGCTAGGACATAATTATGGCTTATTACACACATTTGCAGGTACTGAATTAGGAAATAATCATCCTTTGGCTGAAAATGTAGCCAGAAGTGGAAGCCAAGCTAATTGTGATACAAAAGGTGATGGGATTTGTGACACACCTGCAGACAATTATTCGAGTTTTAATGATTTTGATATACATGGAGAACCTTATCACCCAGACTATGACAATATTATGTCTTATTACAATAGAACAAAAAGTTTTACAGAACAGCAGTATGAGGTAATGAGAGCTGGATTTCAGCACGATTTAAGCACAACAAGCCATATTAGATTGGGTCAAACCATTAATTACTCTTTAGATAGTTATGTGCAGACAGATATTCCCGATGCACCAGTTTTAAGTTCTTTAGGCGCTACTCATCTGGATAATAGAATGTCATGGTCTGTTGTTTCCAATAGTATGGGATACATGGTTGAGCGTTCTGAAGTCTCTTCCGAAGAAGGGTTTGTTACTATTGCCTTGAGTGGTGTAAGTGAGAACACCACAGAGTTTATAGATAGAAATATTCAACCAAATACTACATACTGGTATAGGGTTATTTCAGTGAATTCAAAAGAAGCATATAGCAATGTTTTACAAGTTACAAGTAATGAAATATTGTACTGCTCACCTGAAGATTTAAGTGATTGTAATTTTTTTGGATCAACTCAGTTTTACCCTCGTAGAGTAATCATATCAGATAATGTCACTTCTGTATTAGATACACCTGATATTACTTGTAGACCATATATTTCAATACAAGATTATGGCAGCGTTATTCTTTACCCTAACACAGATTATCAACTCGATCTAGATATGTACAATTATAATAATGGATTTTATAATGTATTTCTAGATTTAAATCAAGATGGTGATTTTGAAGACAGTGGTGAATGGGTAGTGAGCAACATCTATGGTGAAAGGCTTAACGATGTGCAGACAACATTTTCTTTTGATGAAGACATCGTTGTGCATGGAACTACAATTATGCGTATGAGTTTTTCTAATTATGAACTGATAAATGCTTGTGAATTTCCAAATGGACTTACATCAACCCAAGACTATATAATTTCACTTGGGGAAGACTGTAGCGTTGATATCTACGGAAATTTTGACACTTCAGATACAGATTTTGCGGATGGGAATCCATGCACAGCCCTTCCTTTTGGGCATTTTAATCCTGCATGGAACACACCTTTCCCTTGGAAGGCAACAGAATACTATGCGGCATATCACACATTGTTGACCGAAAATTTCTGGGGCATCAATGGCTGTTCAGAGATTGTGAACCAAGGAACAGGAACAAATGTATGGATGCTTGGAAGCTCTAATCCTATCGATACTTCACCAGCGGGCAACGAAAGTGTGATTGCCTTTTGGGTGAAACGTAAACACTACGAATCCGTTTATAATGGTGTATTTACCGATTTGAATGATTTGGAAATAGGGAAACAGTACAGGCTTTCTTTCTACGATTCGCCAGTCTCTACACCAGGAGGGAGACAAACACCTAATCTATACTACAAGACTAAGGTAAAGGTAGAGGATGCTTCTGGGGAGCAAGAATGGGATGGTCCTAATGCGCATTACTACAATTTTAACAGCACAGCACCAAATATCTGGTATGAACGGGAGATGACTTTTACTGCAACCAGTGAAAGCATGAAACTCACCTTGGAGTTTCCATTGTATCCAGATCCGAACAATATAGTGAATGATGGTTATGTGGCCATAGATGAGATCAAGGTTACTTGTTTAGATAATATGGCAGGTAGGCAGCCTGTTGTGTCTATAGATAGAGAAACCATTGAAAATTCAATATCAGATGAGATCAAGCTGTATCCTAATCCTACAAAAGGATGGCTTACAGTCGATTTGTCCAACATAAAAGAGGTCATAGACCTAGTGACGGTATATAACCTACAAGGCGCCAAGGTAAAATCTGAAAAGCCAACCTCGTCAAATACAATCGATATTTCAGACCTGCAAAGTGGAATGTACTTTGTTAAGATTGAAACATCAACAGGCAAGAGTAACACCCAAAAAATAATTAAACTTTAAAATCATGAAAAAATTAATCGTATTAATCTCAATGCTCATAGCGAGTATGGTAACAGCACAAAATGAAATCCCAGAAAACGGAAATGTGGGAATAAATACAACCACGCCAACCCAAGAATTAGAAGTAAATGGAATTACAAAAACAAATCAATTAATAGTAGGGGAAACAAATACAATTCCTTTTTTTGTAAATGCATGGTTAGAGGGTGGATTTTCTTCGCAATTATTCCTTAATTCCTCATTAAGCCAAACTAATGAAAGACTTTGGGCTTTATCTGCCATAAATGGAAGTTTTAAAATTTTTAGTGAGTCTGATGACTTCTCTTCAATAAAAGAGGCATTTGTTATAAATAGAAGTTCTGGTATAGAGATAGAAAACGTATTATTTCCGAACGGAAATGTAGGAATAGGCACCTCTTCTTTTGTAGAAGGAGATGATACATATCGTCTCTCTGTAAATGGGAAAATAAGAGCACACGGTGTTAAAGTATACACAACTTGGGCCGATTATGTGTTTGAAGATAGCTATGAACTTAAGCCTTTAGATGAGATAGAAAATTATATAAAAGAACGCGGCCATCTACCGAATATACCTTCTGAAGAAGAGGTATTAAAAAATGGCATTGAATTAGGTGAAATAAACAAACTGCTTCTTGAAAAAATTGAAGAACTGACCTTATATATGATAGACCAAGACAAGAAAATAAAAAGTTTACAGAGACAATTAGATACCTTAACTAAGAATTGAAATTATGTTAAAACAAAGTCATACTAAGAAATATATATGCTTGTTATTATGCTTGTTAAGTGGTTTTATGTATTCTCAATCTGAAGATGATATTGAGAACCCAAAAAAAAGTTACTATGTTGTAATGATAAGTGAGTTTCAAGCTCCAGAATTCAAAGCTCAAAATGGGGTTTTGAGATATTCAGGCGATAACTCAAAAGAAAAAGAAGTTTTTGATCGTTATGAAATATTAAAGTTTTACCAAGTGTATTCAAGATTTAAATCCTCATCGTTGAGAAGCGCATTCTATTTAGAAACGACTTCGGAGGATTTGCCATCAATTTTACTCAAAAATTTTCCTATCAAGTATAAAGCTATAGAGGATATTACGGATCATAAAATTGAATTATTGTCTCAAGATCCTTATTATCCAGAGGAATTCAC
This sequence comes from uncultured Psychroserpens sp., assembly GCF_947492715.1. Classification (GTDB taxonomy): domain Bacteria; phylum Bacteroidota; class Bacteroidia; order Flavobacteriales; family Flavobacteriaceae; genus Psychroserpens. Next base: position 906,193 of record NZ_CANLNS010000001.1, on the reverse strand, counting down.
TACGAGTTCAGTCAGAATCCCTTTTGATGCCAATACCTTTGATAGATCAGGATTAGAATATATTAATGCTCCTAGGGCATGGGGAATTACCAATGAGTTAGATCCCGGAACGGTTATAGGAATATCTGACGCAAAAATTGATGATACAGATAGTGAATTTGACGAAGGCAAAGTTGAATTTGTGGGTTATTATCCTTTTGCAAATACCACGCCCGACTGTGAGGATCCATCAGCAGAATCAACACACGGTACAGGTGTAGCTGCTATAGCCGCAGCAAAAGGGGATAATGGTTACGGATCTATCGGAGTATGCTACGATTGCAATATTTTGGCAACAAGCTACAAACCAGATGTTAATACAGGTCCACAGTTCAGTGAGTTAAATGGTGTCTTGGCACTTGCCCAACATGGAGCACGAGTCATTAATATGAGTTGGGGTTTAAAAACTTCACTCAACCCAGACGAATATCGAGCAACGTATTATGGATCAAATTTTCAAGAGGCTATAAACGAAATTGTTGATGGCTATGACGTTGTTTTAGTTGCTGCTGCAGGAAATAGAAATTCATTTGAAATTTGGAGTGGGAATAGTTTAATTGGGCACTCAAATACGCCTGTACATTATGAGTATCCGGCTTCATTAGATAATGTAATATCGGTATCCAGTGTAAACCATTGGTATACCTTAAACGAATATCCTGATACTGAATTTGACACAGAGTTTGAATTAAATGGTGATAAGTATTATAGATTCATGGAAGATGCTGTTTCCCCTTATGTAAAAGATCCCGAAAATGTTGATGAATCGCCTTATGGGATTTATATCAACCCATGGCATCCCGAAGTTGGGTTTCCGATGCATACATTAAATGAGAGTATAGACATTCTTGCACCAGGTTATCAAGTTTTTGGTTATCCAAAAATAATATATGATTGTGTGGGAGATTTAGACCCAGATGAAAATCCTATTCATCAATCAGGCAAATACGGCTCTGGAACTTCTGCTGCAGCACCTTTTGTCACTGGTACGATTGGCTTAATGTATACGGTTGATCAATGTTTAACGTCAAAGGAAGTAGAAGCTATTTTAAAATTAACGGCAAAAGATGTCGAATCTAACCCAATAAATTCACCTTTTATAGGACACATTGGTGCTGGAAAATTAGAGACTGGTAATGCTGTTGAATTCGTTAATGAAATGAATAAATCTGATGGCGATGTCAAAATTAAAAATCATATATTTTATCGTTACAATTTTGATATTAGCCGCTTTGAAAATGACTTATCTCTTGAAAATGTAGAGTTTATAGAAGATGCTAAAGTCACCTTCAAAGCAAAAAATATTATTGATCTTAGCGGAGAAGTTACTTTAGAACCAAATATAAACGGTTTTATTGACTTAGGAATTGATAATGATATAGAAAACAGATGTAATTATATGCCTCCTATTCCACCAGACCCAGATCCTATAGACCCAGTAGATCCAGGTCATGGAAATGATGAGCCAACGGATGAAGATGTTATGTTATCACCAAACCCTGCAAGAGATTACTTTATCGTAGAATTAAATTATGATGACGATCAAGTTTCACAGGTTTTAATATATAATTCACTTGGTGTACAAATAATGGATGTTGCTTTAGATGGGCAACAGGAAATAAATGTATCAAGTTTAAATTCAGGTATTTACTCTGTCAAAATTTTTACTTTTCAAGGCTATGTTTTTAGCAAGCAACTAATTAAATATTAAACAAAATGGGATAAAATAAAAAGCCTGACGTATTCGTCAGGCTTTTTTCGCTCCTCTTCATAGTCCACTTTCGGATCGTATAACTATGATTATCAATTGCTTAAAAGATGATAGCTTATTTTAAAGTTCTATTTTTAAGCATTATCCTTAATCATTTAAAGGTTTAACCTTTAATAAAGTATCTAAAGGCAATGTATTTTTAAGTCTAGATTAATCGTAATGAAACTATGTTAAAAAAAGTAGCCGTAGTACTTGTTCTTCTGTGCTTATATACTTGTGAAGAAATTATTGCAGTTGAAGATATTTCTGAAATGGATCTTACCATTTTAGCGCCAACAAATAATGCAACATTAGATAATACAGCAATCAATTTCTCTTGGCAGCCTATCGAATTTGCAGATAGCTATCAATTGCAAATCGCAACTCCAAATTTTGAAACGCCACTTCAGTTTGTAGAAGATACCCTTCTAACGGGTTCGAGCTTTACTAAAAGTTTATTAAGTAATGAGTACCAATGGCGTGTTAGAGCAATAAATTCTGCATACGAAACAGCGTATACTACACAAAATTTGAGTATTGAAGATTAAAAAGAAAACATATGTGCTATTGGTGTTGGTTATAGGGGTATGGGGAACCGTTACCTATAAAATTATTGCTGGATTGAATCCTGATTTGCCAGAGTTAAACACACCGCAAGTATTGGCAAAAGCAAACTTTAAAGTGGATACAGTCATTGATACGTTTTCAATTAAAACCGTAGATAGAGATCCTTTTTTAGGAACAATCACAAAACCCAAAACAGTTCAGAGTAGTACTAAAAAAAGAAAAACAGTGACATGGTTACCTGTTGAGTATTTAGGGATTGTTAAGAACAAAAATTATAAGGAACAGATCTTTATTATAAGCATTAATGGCAAACAGTCTTTAGTAAAAAAAGGACAAACAAAGGATAGTATCACTTTAGTTAGAGGTAATAAAAATAGGCTAACCCTTCGTTATAAAAATGAACAAAAAGTAATTGTAAGAAAAGCACACTAATGAGAACATTAAAAGCAGGAGCATTACAGATGGTCACTTTCATTATCGTAGTGATCGCATTGTTCTTGTCATCAATTCTCATTTTAATGCATGTTCACAAGCAATTTAGAATACAAACCAATCATACTATCGAAACGGTAAAGTTATTAGATGAAGGCATTCATTATCAAATGCCTAAAACCGTTACAACAGATGAAAATAGGACCATGTCATTAATTGCTGAAGATGATAAACACTTAAAACTAACAAAAGGCTTTTGGGGTGTTTTCGAACAGATGCACGTCGAAGCACAAATAAAGAACAAAAAGCTAGTGAAAATGGCATTTGTTGGTGAGCAACCAAGGCCATCAAGAGTAGCACTGTTTTTAAAAGATAATAATAAACCCTTAGTGGTTGTTGGCAATACCCGAATAGAAGGCAGTGCCTATTTACCCAAACGAGGGATCAAAACAGGGCATATTTCAGGACATTCCTATTACGGAACAAAAACTGTATATGGCGCTACAGAAGTAAGTCGGCAATTCCCTAAGCTAGATAGTAAACTAGAAGCACATATTAAATTATTGACCGAATATAAACTAGTGAATCAAGAAAATATACAGAACATCGATTTGCATTCAGGCAAAACACATATCAATTCGTTTGAAAATCCATTAATGTTGGCATCTAGTCGTAATGAGATTATGCTTTCTAATATCACACTTAGTGGTCATATTATCGTACAGTCCAACCGCAAGATTATCGTAGATGAGACTACACAATTAAAAGATGTTGTTCTTATAGCTCCAAATATTGAGATAAGAAAAGATGTAAAAGGAATCTTTCAAGCCTTTGCCACAAAACAGCTTAACGTTTCTGAAAATGTAAAACTCAATTATCCGTCTGCCCTCGTATTGTATGGCGATTATATAAAGGAAGAAGCGCATCACCTTGAGCTAGCTTCTAATTCTGAAATCAAAGGTATTTTACTGTGCTTAGGGAGAACACGATCTGATAATTTTGATGTTCAATTGAAAATAGAAGACAACACAATTATTGAAGGTCAAGTGTATTGCGAACAGAATCTAGACTTACGTGGTACTGTTTACGGAACCGTTTATGCCAATAATTTCTTGGTTAAAGAAAACGGAACAACATATCAAAACCACTTGTATCATGCCGAAATTAATAGCAATGAACTTACAGAACAATTTGTTGGACTGTCATTTAATACGTTGCCAAAACAGGTTATGAAATGGTTATACTAAAAAAAATAAAAGCGTCTAGCATAATGGAAACATTAGTGGCAACCATTTTAGTGCTTGTTATTTTTATGGTCTCAAGTATGATTTTAAACAATTTGTTTTCTAACACGATTAGAAACAATACGAGACAAATTACAGCACATCTTAATGAATTAGAATATATGTATCGCAGCAAAAAATTAACGATTCCTTATCAGGACGATTTTGAGCATTGGAATATTTCTATTACTAAAGAGAAGAGCGACCATCAAGATATCATCTTGTTTTCGGCATTTAATACAGCCACAGAAAAGACCATCGAAATATCAACTTTTAAAAAATGAAATCAAAAGTGCCTGCATATACCATAAATGAAATGCTAATCGTAATTATCGTATCTACCATAATTATAGGCATTGCTTTTTCGGTATTAACATTGGTGCAACGTCATATATGGGCGATTCAAGAACATTTAAAATTAAATACAGAACTAAACAGGTTAGAACAATCGCTTTGGATTGATACCGCTAAATATGGAACGATATCATTTTCAGAACAAGACAATACACTCGTATTTAGTTCACCAATTGATTCTGCTGTTTATCATTTCAACGAAAAAGTAGTCACGAAATCTACCGATACATTTCACGTAGCCTTTGAACGAAAGCAATTCTATTTTAACGGAAATATAACCAATACCAAAAAGGTAGATGCATTTCGCTTAGAACTACCAAAAGTATACGGCAAACAACGCCTATTTATTTTTAAACAAACTGATGCAACACAATTTATGAACTAATGGCATTTCAATTAGATAACATACAACCAAGTAAGACTATTAATTCAAAAGCTAGTACTAATGTTGAGTCTATTCTCAATAAAGAAATTGTTGTTTTAAAAAAGCCGTTTTCTAATAAAATTAAAGAAGCATTTTATGGAGAGCTAAGCGTATTACTCAATGCAGGTATTACCTTAAAACAGGCTTTAGAACTTATCGTTAATTCACAAAAAAATAAAAAAACCAAGGTGGTTTTAGAGGCCATTCTTAAAGCTATAGTTAATGGCGAAAGTTTCTCTGAAGCGATACAAGTCTATAAAGATTTTTCAGATTATGAATACCACTCCATAAGAATAGGTGAAGAAACAGGAACCATCCCAAAAATAGCCCAGCAATTGGGTGAATTTTATGCTAAAAAAAATGAACAGCGTAGGCAACTGATAAATGCCTTAACGTATCCAAGCATCATATTAAGTACAGCGATATTGGTTGTAATCTTTATGTTACAATTTGTTGTACCAATGTTTCAGGATATTTTTAAACAACAAAACGTAGAGTTACCTGCTATTACGCAGTTTGTGGTGAATCTGTCTAATGTAGTTCGCGATTATGGATGGTTAATGCTATTGTTTATTTTTAGTGGTGTCGTGGCTAATCTTCTATTGAAAAAAAAGGAATGGCACAAACGAATGAAAGATAATTTACTCACTAAAATCCCTTTTGTTGGAAAATTTCTAAAGACCGTGTATTTGTCTCAATTTACGCAATCCATGATGTTGTTAACAGCGTCTAAAGTTCCAATTGTTGAAAGTGTCAATCTGGTAAAAAAGATGATTGATTTCTATCCGTTAACTAAAGCCTTAAACGATGTAGAACATCAAATCGTTAAAGGACAGTCTCTAAGTAATTCATTGGAGAAACACGATATATTTGATGACAGAATGATCACATTAATAAAGGTATCTGAGGAAACCAATCAAACCGAATACATTTTTACAAAGTTGAATACACTGTACAGCACTAAAGTTCAAAACAGCTCTAAAATGTTATCGACACTCTTAGAACCTTTTATTATTATTTTTATTGGCGTATTTGTTGGTTTTATACTAATTGCAATGTATTTACCAATGTTTAAGTTGAGTAGTATTATATAAATAGATAGCCGTTTTTTTACCCAAAACTTTTAAGCAGCACATGTGCCTGTAAGTAGTGTTTACCGGATTTATAATTTTTCTTTTTCTGAAAGTCTAAGTTGATGATTTCTCCAAACTTAGTGTTTTGTTCTAACCTGTGAATAAGTGTAATAATGGCATTATAATGACCTTCTAAGGTAAATTGATAGGTGTTTACACTTAGGTCGCCTTGCTTAATTTGATGCGGCTCAATAAAATTGCTCACTTTTAAACCTGTACTATCGGCATAAGTATTTATGGTTTTTAGGATGCTGTTTTGAACGGAATTATCTTTAAGTTGGTATTTGGTGAGCAACGAATCATAGTACTTTTCCTTTTGTTTTAATGACGATAATTGCATCGGTAGATTATCGAAAGCTACCGCTTCATTTTTTAAAGCCTTGTATTCTTGTTTGGTTTCAAGGGTATTTGAAAATGCAAATTTATAGGCTATAATAACCAGTAAGATAAACCCACAAACAAGAGCGATATTTTTAGTTTTTTGCGTCATCGTTGATATAAATTTTAAATGAAAACGAAGATGAAGTTTTAGATTTATCATCAAAATTGATAATCTCAATCCGCTGAATCCAATCTATGGCTTCAAGTTTAGAAATCCAATCTGATACTAATACACTTTCTAAAGATATTCCTGAAACCCGAAGGACATTTATGTCATTTTCGATTGCTTTTTTAGCTTTTATTTTTTTTAGAAGTGGTTGATAGTTTAATTCTGAAAGCATAATTTTTTCAGGTAAACTAGTGATAATGGCATTGGCATAAAAAGAACTATGCGAAGCATTACTCTTTAGGACATCTTCAACCTGCTTTTGCATTTTAAGAACCTTTTCATTTAAACCAATGACTTTGGTCTTGGAGGTGGTTAAAACCTGGGCAGTTTCTTTGAGCTCACTAACTTTATCGTAATAGTTATTAAATAGAAAAAAATTGACTAGAAGGAGTATAAATAAAAAGGAGAGTCCAAGTTTTATAAATTGCGTAAAAAACTGTTTTTCCTTAAAGTCCGTTATCAAACGTTGTTGTGTATCACCAAATACCGATTCTAGTTGCTTAGAGGATGTAATGAGACTCAATGCCGATGAAAAATTTATCAACTGATTGGCATCCAAGGGCGTTCCATTAACGTTATAAGTAACGGTTGACGCTTCGCTATTTAAGCTAATAGAATTAATAACCTTACCCTTTTTTGTAAGTATTGCGTTTGAGGTTCGGATGGTATCTTCGGAAATAAACCCAACTATTGACGCTATCATTAAATTACCCAATGAGACATCTACCACAACCATTCCGTTTTGCTTGTAATCTTTCAGTAGATCATCGATATGTGTTTTTCTGCATATCGACACAAAATGACTATGCTCTTGCTTTAAAACCTCATAATAAAAGTCGTCAATTTTGATATTAGGAAAAGCCTGAAGCACGAGTTTAATCGTTTCGCTTGCATCACTTTCAACCTTTTTGGTAATGACTAATTCGTTATTGACAACCAAAAAAACGGCTTTTCCCTTCGGAATTGCTTTTGAAATGGCTTCGAGCGTATGCTCTTGGAAGCTGTCTTCAATAGCAACTTGGTTTTTAGATTTCTTTAAACCAATACCATGATATACCGCATTGCCATTTACTAATGTTTGTTCAACACTGTAAAAGCTATTGCCATACGTGAGATATGATATGAGTTTTTGTATCATTAATAAATTACTGTGGGTTTAATAAATACTGTGAGTTTCGATTTTCGACCTTCTCTAACTCGTTTGCTAAATAACCATTTGATAATTGGTATTCTTGCTAAAAAAGGAACACCTGAGCCAGAATTGTTTTTGTAATTTTCTTCTAAACCCCCTAATACGGCAATATCTTGGTCTTTCATACGTACAACCGATGAGAAATTACGAGAGTTGATGTCTGGCGGAGCATCATCTGCGATGCGCTGCCCGAAGCTAGATTGAATAACATTGATATCCAATAGCACTTGTTTATCTCCGGTAACATAAGGTTTGATATCTAAACCTAATTTAGCGTCAATAGGAAAATAGTTGCGTATTTCTGAAGTTTGAGGATTATCTGTACCTATGATGTTTCTTTGAACGATAGCATAATATGAGGTTTGCCCATTAGAAAAAGAGGCTCTATGGCCATTTAAAGTCGCCAATTTAGGCGTGGATTTAATTTTAAGATCACCATTGGTTTCCATGGCTTTGATTGTTGCAAAGAAGTTAGGAACCACTCTACCAAAGTTAAAGACAGAAGTACTGCTAAAACCGTTAATGATTTTATTAATGGTTTTAGCTCCCAGGGTTAAATCTGTTGTAGGGAACAAATTACCTTGCGTTGTTTGGGGTTCGTCTCCAATACCCCAGGTGACACCTGCTTCAAGTGTATTGGTTGTTTGTGCTTCTACAATCATCACTTCAATAAGAATAACAGGAATCGTTTTGTCTATTTTACTCACAAAATCTTTGAAGAATTCAATGCGCGCGCTCGTTCCAGTAACATAGATATTATTGAGTTCGAAATCTACTTTGAAATCTAAACCGAATTTAATCTCTTCGGGAATAATATCTAAGATGCTTCTAGACTCTTGGTTATGAGATCTTATATTTCGATTGTTAGAGTTTTGGGGTCTAGGTACATTACCAGTGTTGTAGCTGGTTTGGTTTCTAAATCCTTGATCTGCCGCGATAAAATTATCTCTAACATTGTTATTAGTTAACATAGATTCTGGATCATCCATAAGATTGACAGAACGATGTTTTAATGTGATGATTTCAACCTTGCGAACACTAAGCTGATTTGTTGTTCCGAAGAAATAAATATCTCCTTCTTTCTTAAAAGTATAACGTTTAGATTCGACGTTACTTGCTTGTTTACCAGAATTTCTATTACCAGAAGATGACGATGTATTGTCGGTGTTTACTCTAGGCTTTACATCGGCCTGAGGTTCAAACATTTTTACAAGAAGGTTGTCAAAACTTATAGATTTTGTTTTTATAGTAACGTTTCCTGCTTGCTCTAAAGGTGACGCTAAAAACATACTAATATCTAATGAGTCTCCAACAGTTCTTATCACGTCTGAAATGGGCGTATTTACAAAATTCACCTCTAAAAGTTGCCTGTTTTTATCTAATACTTTAAAGGTCGAATTTGGCTGCAATCGTCGCCTCAAACTCTGTTGATTTGTTGATGTGTTATCTTTCTGTGCTACATCAAACACATAAAAATTATCCTTGGTTTTGGTAAGAGTTAAATTATTGGCCAGTGCCAACTTATCCATAGCAGCATCAAAATTTGTGGTCTTAATGTACGAGGTGAGTTTTTGATTTTCCATGCCAGGCGCAAACATCAAATTTTTTGCACTAGCATCCATAATATGCCTAAAAACTTCGTAAAGATTATTCTCTTTGGTATCAAGTGCAATAGTGTTACTTGTAGGGTCATAGTCTATAACAATTGGATATTCTTTGTTTTCTTCAATGTGAACATAGGGTTTTATAGACAATATCTGACCTGTAAACTCAATATCCAGATTATACTCCTTGCACAGAAATAACAGTACGTTGGCAATTGTAACATCTGAAAAGTTATTGGTGAGATTAATTTGACCTAGTTGCGATGATACATTCATACTTATGTTATGAACATTAGAAACAGCCAAAAGAAAATTGGCAAGCGTCACTTCATTTAAAACGATACTAGCATCTAGAGTTTCGCTCAAACCTTTATTAGTTAGAGACAAACTGTCTAACTGCGTTTGTATGAGAGGTAATCTATCGTTGGTTTGTGCTTGCCCTATTGAAAAGACCAGAAATATGATAATAATTGAAAATATTGATTTCATTGATGCGGTTTTAGATTAATAGCGCGTAGACTTCTTCTACCGAAGTTATACCTGTTTTAATGAGATTAATAGCGTTGTGTTTTAAGGTCGCTATGTCATGTTCTTCTATATAATTGTCAATCTCAAGATTGTTGTTTTTAATATGAGATACCAACGCTTTTGTGATTGGAATGATTTCATAAATGGCTTTTCGTCCAGCATATCCAGTATAATAACAGTGACTACAACCTACCGAAACAAATTGCGTTGTTAAGTCTTCTGGAATATGGAATGAACTCGGAACATCAGTTTTTAAAATTGGTTGCTCTTCCTTGCAGTCTTCACATAGCTTTCTAACCAAACGTTGAGCGACGCTAACATTTAAAGTACTAGCAATTAAAAATGGAGCAATGTCCATATCAACGAGCCTTGTAATCGTAGCCCAAGCAGAATTGGTATGAATTGTTGACAATACCAAGTGGCCAGTTAATGCTGCTCTTATCGCCATATTAGCCGTTTTAGCATCTCTAATCTCACCAACCATAATCACATCTGGATCTTGCCTTAAAAAGGTGCGTAAAGTACTTGTGAAATCAAGACCGATGTTCTCTTTAAGTTGCACTTGGTTAACACCTTCTAAGGTATACTCAATAGGGTCTTCAATGGTTAAAATGTTCGCTTGTTCGTCATTTAATAGTTTCAAAGTCGCATAGAGCGTCGTGGTTTTTCCGGAACCTGTTGGACCAGAAATGAGAACAATACCATTAGGTTTTTTTATGGTTTCTTTATAGGTGTTTAATTCTTCAGTCGAAAACCCTAAATCATTCAATTCAATATGATCGGCATCTTTACTTAATATTCTAAGTACTATTTTTTCTCCATGAAGCGTAGGCAATGATGATACTCTAATATCAAACTCATCATTTGCCGTTTTAATGGTAATGCGACCATCTTGTGGTAATCGTTTTTCTGAAATATCTAATCCTGCTTTTATCTTAAGTTTGTTGATAATGACAGGATACTCTTCTTTAGAAATGATAAAGTAGGTTTTAAGTTTTCCGTCTAATCTAAAGCGTACACGACAGTTGTTTTCATAAGTCTCAAAGTGAATGTCACTACTTCCGATAGCTTTTGCTGTAGAGAGCAGTTGCTCCAAAAAATCTGACGAATAACTAAATGAAGTAGTTTGAGTTCTTTTTGTTGTTCTGAAATTTGAAGCCAGATACTGCTTAATAATTTCTGGAGTTTCATAAATTAAGGACACCGATTTACCTAATACAATGTGTAATTCTTGTTGTAGACTTTCGGAAGTGTCTTCAGACTTAAAAGTAATATGGTTACCATCCTTATGTATAGGAATAATATGATATTGATAGGCTTGCTCACTACTAATAAGTTGTGATAATTCTACGGGTATGTTGTAATCTTCCTTTATCATATTACAACGCGTATAAGGAGTTAGTGATTCCTGCCCAAAATGCGATATAAGACAGTCCGAAAAACAGACTTAAATAACCTGCTAGAGGCACAGTTTTAAGTTTAGAGCGCTTTTTCAGAATAAGGTGTGTCACTAAAGAAAAACATAAAGCGAAGACGAAAATGGTTAGGAAAGATACTGTCGAAAATGAGAATATCAAACTTATAAAAAGGAGTGCATCTCCTAGCCCGAAGGCCTCACTAACATTTAATTTTAAGATCAACTTAGCGTACAAAACAACAATGAGCAATAAAAAAATAATGAAGCCACTATTGAGTGCTATAGACACTAAAAATAATTCTGGCAATGTACTTTGATAAAATAGCAATCCAGAGCACAACCCAACTAATGGGAACAAGAACCAATAGACCTGTCGCTCTTTATAATCTTGAAAGAAAATAAGAACGAATAGTATGATTAATATGATTTTTAGAGCCAGCATCAATCTTTTACAATTTGTTTTGGTGTACCATCTTGATTGATCTCCCAAACGTTAAAAATGCCATCACCATCAAAGTCGGTAATCGCTGTAGCGCGAGCCACAAAATTGGTATTATCTGCACTTAATATGTCATACACATAATTTGCAGTGCCATTGTCTTTAACCGTTTTAGGTGCTTCAAAATCTAAGTCGTATAAATCTGTTGTGTATTTAGAATAGAGATACCTATGTGAGGTTTGATTATTGAAAATATATTTTAATTGTATCTGAGCTTCAACACTTTTTGCCTTAGCTACAAGTGGCATTAGATTGGGTAACGCAATAAGCATGAATACTCCAATAATAAGCAATACAATGAGTATCTCTTGAAGGTTGAATGCGCGTACTTTATGTTTGGATGTTGTTTTATATATAGCCATGTTCTTCTGCTTTTATTAGTAAATCTCTATCGTTGCCATGTTCAACATCAAAAAGTTGCTTGATGTTTCGTTTTCGATATTCAATGGCACTTTTAGATAATGGAATAACTTCTGCAATATCTTTTATTTGAGCACCTCTAGATATTTGATAGATAAGTTGACGGTCGAGTTGGTCTAAAACAAAATCATTAGAAATATGGCGTCTCATTAATTGTAATATGGCCTTGCTATAAAATGGACCATCGTATATTACGGCGTTTATAGCATCTATAAGTTTAGTGAAATCAACATCACTTTTTAGAAGAAACCCTTCTGGATTTAATGATTTTAAGATGTTGTTTAACCTATAATTAGTGGTATAAGATGTAAAGACGATTATTTTTATTTCTGGAAATGTTTTACGAAGCTCCTCGCCAATATCTTCTCCAGATAATAGCTGTTTGTCTTTAGAAGAAGGAATACCAATATCTAGCAATACTAAATCGAAAGGGTTTTTTCGAATCGCTCTTTTAATGGCCTCATTTGCCGAGTCACAATTATTCGTAGATTTTATTTTAAAATCTATAAGACCATTGGTTTCACTTATTTGTTTTAACGCCGCTTCTAACGAGCTCGCAATTAGAGGTTCATCTTCAACAATTAAGACGTTGATTTGTTTTGTCATAGTTGTAAATAAAATGGTTTTGGATTAATATTTACAGCTACTAATTTACTTTAGGGAGCAAGAACAAATTAAAGGTTTTTGCTTTAACTTTTAAAGGTTAAACCTTTAACAAGGTTTAGAGTTCATTAATAATTTTATCGGGTAACAATTAGGCACAAATACCGCACCAGAATTCTTTGTTCATTTCAAGTCGTGGGTTTTGTGTTTGCATTAACTATTAAACTCATTTATTAATGAAAAATTTTGTAAGCTCTAGTATGACCATCATTATGGTGATGCTATGTTCAATGTCCTATGGTCAAGAATTACCAGAAATCATTCCGCCCTCACCAACTGTAGCCAATTTAATGCAGTTTGAAGAAGTTCCTGTAAGTTATTATACAGGACAACCTAATATTTCTATCCCAATCTATTCTAAGGCTCTTAATGGCGACTTAGCTGTTAATATAGGCCTGAGTTATAATACTCAAGGTGTTAAGATTAATAATATCTCTGGATGGACAGGAACAGGATGGTCTTTAAACGCTGGTGGTGTGATATCTAGAACGGTTCGCGGCGAGCCTGATGAGATTACGCCAAGCAATTCGTCGACAATTAAGACAGGGATTTATCATTTAGATGACTACTGGAATTATGCATCATTATCAGACCCGTTAAAAGTGAAATTTAATTATTTGGTTATCGGAGATAATGGAAATAAATATGATAATAAACCAGATTTATATCAGTTCAACTTTATGGGTTATTCTGGACGCTTTGTAATTTTAAAAGAAGGTAATACCCTTGTCCCTGAATTTATTAGTAAAACAGGAAAGTTTAAGGTTGAGTTTAATCATAATTCCGATTTTGAGATTTCTGATTTTACGGTTACGGATATGAAAGGTTATATCTATACTTTTGATGTTGTTGAAAGTTCTCAAACAACACCTTTTACAGGATCAATTGCTCAAGGTACAAGTGCAGGGAATGTAAGTGCTTCTCCTAAGAATTATAATTATTCCGCAAATACTGCTTGGCATTTATCAAAAGTAGAGGCTAGTAATGGTGAGGATTTAGTGAGCTTTTCTTATCATAATATTTTAGAAAATTATGTGGCTTCGGCAAGCAGAACCACTAGTAGGATCTCTAATGCTCACTTAATGACAGATTATAACGGATTTGTCGCAAGCTCCTTTAATCAAGGTGTTTTAGAACCATTACAAACGGTTTCTTACCAAAATATGAGTACTTACACAAAAAAAATACAAAACATCACTTTTATTAGAGACAATATTAGAGTGCTATTTGATATTAAACAGGGTTACCCTCATCCAGAAACAGATGGTGCCGTATTAGATAAGATACGAATTGAGGACGCCAATGATATCAATAATATTATTCTAAATAAAACTTACCAATTGAGTTATCAAGAAACAGTAGACAACTCATTGGGGTCACAAAACTTGTTGAAACGTTTATGGTTAACAAAAGTAACGGAAACGGCGAATACAATAGACCATGATTATATCTTAGACTATAACGACAAACAAAATTTACCAGGCTTTAATAAAGATGATATTAGAGGTGATAGTTGGGGTTATTATAGTGGTATAAATGTAGGGTCTTCCGGGTGTTCTGGTAGCGCATATTCAGAAGATATTATAAGAACGGGTCTTTTAAAATCTATAGAATATCCAACGGGAGGTGTTAAAGAGTTTGTTTTTGAACACAATAGTTATTCCTACTATCAGAACCAACTTATAGGAGCAAACGACTATAACGAAAACCCAAGAAATTGGACCACACCAAATAATCCTCCTTCTAGTTTTTCTCATGACAATGGCCAAAACCCAGGAGGAACAGAATTTATTGAAATATTTACTTTAAATCACGAGCAAGATATATTCGTATCGTCTACAGCAACATCCACACCAAATGGATATTTGGATGATCATCGAATAAGAATTCATAGTAATGATGTTAACAATAATGTTAATTACGAACGCTTTGTTGAATTAAACCAATCTTGCGTACAATTAACAGATTTGCCAGCAGGGATTTATAGAGTAACCTTAGTCCCTAGCGGAAGTCTAACCCAAGATACTTATGTTATTGCAGGAACTTTTCAATCTATGTATTCTAATATTATTACCAACCCAAAACAAGAAATGATTGGTGGCGGTGTAAGAATTAAAGAAGTAAAGTTTCTCAACGATCCATTAAATACAACTGCTGAAAAGAGTATTATGTACGATTATAATGATGAAGTCAACAGTAGTTTGTCTTCAGGAGTTGTCGACTCAAAAGCCGATCGTTTAGAGCGACAATATACATTAAATACAAACAGATGGACATATAGTGATGCAGGTGAATCTCCTACGTCATTTATTGTAAGACCTATTAATTATGATGTCGTTGAAAAAACCGTCAATGTTGAACTTACACAAGGCAGTTATATTGGGTATAGACATGTTAAAGTCTATGAAACCGATAATGGTTTTTCAACCTATGCATACACCTCTCCTTATGAATATGCAAGCGATAATCAAGTATTTGATTTTACACAACCAAGACCTAAAGAAAACCTAGATTATAAAAGAGGGCTATTGTTAAGAGAGCGTACCTTTAATAAAGATAGTCTCATTCTTAAAGAAACAAGTTATTTAGATGATAATAATCTGCCAAATTATCAATTTGATGAGGACGTATTGTTTAATGATAAAACGGTGTATAAGCCTAATTGTGAATGGATATTCTTTTATAGTGAGTATGGTTTATGGGTTAATGGTACCATAAGTAATCAGTACAATTTTCCTGGTTTTCAAGGCCCATATCCTAATTGTGGTGCTTTTCCATTGGATAACGCAGATTTTAAATCGGGCTGGGCTAAGCTCAAAGGAAGTACAACCAAAGACTTCTTTTATGACGGAGCGACGACATTAGTTAAAGAAAGTAGACAGGAGTTTTTATACAATTCTGAGAATTATCAAATAAGTGTTCAAGATAGCTACTATGATGAAGGCGGTACAGAACAGCATATCGAAACTAAATATTACTATCCTGTAGGAGCAACCTTAGGGAGTAATTCCTTAGCGATTAGAAATGAACTTGTAAGTTTAAATAAGGTGAACGAGGTTTTAGAAACCGAAACATTTAAAAATACCATTAAACTCAACGAAACACAAAACATCTATCACGAATTTACTACCGACCAAGTTTTACCTCAAACAATAAATGTAGGTAAAGGAAGTGATGCTCCAGAAGCTCGTATAACGTTTCATTCTTATGACAGCTATGGTAATCCTTTAGAGGTTAGTAAGGCAGATGGTATTAGGATTATGTATGTCTGGGGTTATCATGATACGAGACCTATTGCTAAAATAGTAAACCATAGTTATGATAATATTTCGGCTGGTTTGTTGGCCGCAATCAACGATGCGAAAACTGCTTCGAATAATGACACCAATGTGGCGAATGAGAACATACTCAAAACGGAGCTAGACGACCTTAGAAATCATACAGATTTATCTAATGCTCAAATTAGCACTTACACTTACGATCCTTTAACGGGAATCACCTCTGTAAAAGATGCTAGAGGCTATTCTATGACTTATTATTATGATGCCTTCAATAGACTCTTACATGTTAAAGATCAAGACGGCAACATTTTAAGTGAAAACGAGTATAACTACAAAAACCAATACTAATACTTATAACAATGAAAAGATCAATAATCACATTAGCTTTTGCATTTGTGTCATCTATAGTATTGGCACAAACCACAACAGAGAACTACGTAAAATCTACAACTTATAAAGAAGCTGTAAAGACGCAGTCAGAAATAAACGCTTTAACCGATGACGACAAAATAGAAAGCATCACCTACTTTGACGGTTTAGGGAGAGCTAAGCAATCTATTGCCAAACAAGCGGGTGGCAATAAAGAAGATATTATCGTACCAATGGTTTATGATAATTATGGCAGGCAAGTTTTCGACTATTTACCATACTCAAGAGCAGTAAGTTCTTTTAATTTTCAAACCCAAGACCAAACCTTTTTTGACGATTTAGACAATCAATACTTGGCAAAATATCCAGACGATTTGGATGTTAATAGTCCAAATCCATTTTCAGAAAAGCATTTTGAAAAGTCCCCTCTTAACAGAGTGTTAGAGCAGGGCGCGCCTGGTGATTCTTGGGCTGTAGATTCAATTTCAGATTTAGATCATACTATTAAGTTTGACTATCAAACCAATACTGTAAACATAGATAAATACAGTGTTATTTTTCCAGATTTAAATACTGAGGCGCCACAACTTTATTACGATGGCCAATATCTAGTAGGAGAACTTTATAAGACCATTACTAAAGATGAGAACTGGCAACCAGGACAGACCTACCCAAAAGCACATACCACAGAAGAGTTTACTAACTCTCAAGGTCAAGTCATCTTAAAACGCACTTATGATTCTAATGGTTTAGAACACAATACGAACTATGTGTATGATGATTTTGGAAACCTTACTTATGTGCTGTCTCCAAAAGGGAGCGATCTCATATTAAAAAGCTTTTCACCAGAATCCTTTGTGGATGATGATACCTACAAGTCGTTTTTACCATTAGACAAAAAAGGAAATGTTGTGGGAAGCGGAACAGGACAAGTTGATATTATTGTGGATGAAACCGCCAATACGATAACCATAGATTTTGATATGACCTTTAGTCCAAGTACCGATCTTAGACAAGGTGCGATATTTCATTTGAAATCCACCATTCCAGATATGGTAGTTGGTACCATTCTTAATGGTGATTATACCGTCTCTATTCAAGACGGACATTTGTTTATTGCAGGTAGCGGAACTACAAGTTTAGTAAAAGAAGCTATAGTGGCTAGCTTACCAACCAACATCATTAAAACGAAAGTGCTTGATGGTTTGTGTTACCAGTACCATTATGATTATCGTAATAGACTCGTAGAAAAGAAGATTCCACAAAAGGGCTGGGAATATATTGTTTATGATAAACTAGACAGACCAATGGCGACCCAAGATGCTATGCAACGCGCAAAAAGCCCAATGGAATGGTCGTTTACAAAGTATGACACTTTTGATCGTGTGGCGTATACAGGACTATTTACAACAACAGCACTGGCTGGAAGTAGAGGTAATGTGCAGGCCACTGTAAATGCCAGTGCCTCATCGGTAGACGATTCGAGTACGTCTACGATTGATGGTGTTACGGTGTACTACTCTAATAATGTGTATCCAACGACTAACCTAACATTACACAGTGTTAATTATTACGATGGGTATAATGCAAGTTTAACCACTGCGGTTGCTAATCCGGGAACAGTATTTGGAACGCAAGTGACTAGTGATACCAAGTCACTTCCAACAGGAAGTCTGGTTCGTGTGTTAGGCACCAATAATTGGATCACTTCGGTAAGCTATTATGATGACAAAGCGCAGCCTATTTATGCAGGTAGTGAGAATACTTATCTTAGTACAGATGATATAATTAAATCAGAGTTGGACTTTACAGGCATTGTTACCAAGACCGAAAGTTCACATACTAAGGATACTAATGCTGCTATTGTAGTAACCGATAGGTTTACTTACGATCATGCCAATAGACTGCTTACTCAAAAACAACAAATTACAGGACATCCCGAAGAACTGATTGTATCAAATACCTATGATGAGCTTGGGCAATTAACGAGTAAAGGTGTAGGAAACCAGGAGAGCGCAACACTACAAACTATAGATTATACGTATAACATTAGAGGCTGGCTTAAGCAAATAAACAATCCAGACGCTATAGGTAATGATTTGTTTAGTTTTAAAATTAATTATGATAGCCAAGAACTTGGTTTAAATAATGACAAACTCTATAATGGAAACATAAGTGAAACGATTTGGAAAACAGCCAACGATCCAACAGCCACTGTAAGAGGTTATGGGTACAACTATGATGCACTTAATAGAATCACAGCGGGAAATATGGCTATAGACACAGGTAGTGGTTATGCTCAGGCTAATGGTTACCATGTTAACGGATTGCAATATGACAAAAACGGAAATATTGCGAGCTTACAACGTACAGGCGCAACAGCTGTTTTTGATAACCTTATTTACACCTATGATTACAATCAACTCACAACGGTTCAAGATTTGGTGACCAACCAACAAACCGAAGGCTTTATAGATGGACATCTTAATGGAACAGACTATGGTTATGATGATAATGGGAATATGATAGAGGACAAAAACAAGGATATTACTAGTATTGCATACAACCATTTAAATTTACCAACAGAGGTGAAATTTAGCAACTCGAGTACCAAGAAAATTGATTATATTTACGACGCAACAGGTCTAAAATTAAAGAAAGTGGTCAACGATAATGGCAACATGACAACAACCGAATATGCGGGGAACTACATCTATGAGAATAGTGTATTAAAGTTCTTTTCTCATCCAGAGGGTTATGTAGAACCTAATGGTGTGAGTTATGAGTATGTGTACCAATACAAAGACCATTTAGGGAATATTAGATTGAGCTACTCTGATCCTAACGACAGCTACCAAGATATTTTAGACAGTGATTTAACTAACAGTTATAGTGGTTGGGTACATAATGGTGCGGTAACCTCTGAGCTTATAAACGGAACACTAAAAGTAGATGTAAATTCGGCTTATGAAGGGATTAGAAATGAACTTCCAAATTTAACGGTCTCACCAGGTGATGTATTAGATATTACACTGGTATTTGATAAGGGAAATACGTTATCTAATGTAAGATTGTATTTCCAAGAGTTAGATGCTAATGGGAACCATTTGAGCTGGAATACCATGGATAGCAACTTACAAACAGGAACACATAATTACACCTATACGGTTAATGCAGCCAATAGATTAACCTTAAGAATAGACAAGGACAATACCAATACCAGTAGTCTAACCTCTTTTTATGTAGACCATGTGAGTGTGACCAAAGGCGCATTAGAAATACTAGAAGAAAACAACTACTATCCCTTTGGCTTAAAACATAAAGGTTACAACAATATCGTATCCGCTAATAGTAATAGTACGGCTAAGAAGTTTACTTATAACGGTGTAGAACACGAAGAAGCACTTGGTGTCAATATGTCTGAAATGTTCTTTAGATTTCACGACGCGGCCATTGCCAGATGGAATGGTACAGATGTTGTAACTCATTTTTCTGTATCGCCATATTCTGTCATGGATAACAATCCAGTTTTTTGGGCTGACCCAAGTGGTGCTGATAGTTGGAAGTATGATTGGGAAAGTAATGATGGAACTTATGTAAATAATGATACTGGTAAGAGGAGTAAAGATTGGGAACGAGCCATTTTTGAAACAGAAACTGAACTGGCGGGTATGGTTATGTTGCCTGAAGTTACTATACAACACAAGAAAGGAGGCGATGCATTAAGCAAGGCTTTTAACAATATGCATAATAGAACTGGGGCCTTTGAGATAGGAATGCATATACGAAACTCTAACTATTATTCATTTGAGAATCAAAATGTAAATGAGTTAGGGCGACTGATAACTGGTTCTAAAGTACAAGGGGCTTCTAATGGTTTCTTCGGTAAATTATTTCACAGCGGAAGTATAGAGTATGGCGGCAATGTTTATAGTGTTAATTATGATGGACGAGTTACAGGTCAGGCACCTTCGGGAAGTTCTGGAAATTTAGCTATAATTGGCGGACCCTCTAGTGTTGCTACAAGAAACATTCATTTTATGCAAAATAGCATAAAGAATACTACTGGTAACTATACTGTACTTGGAAATGCAAAGGCGTTAAGTAATGGTAGCTTAGATGCAAACGTTCTTACAATGAATGTATGGAAAGACGCTAACGGTAAAATTTGGACATTAGATCATAGAAGACTTGCTGCATTCAAATTATCGGGGTTAAAAGAAGCCCCTGTTAATTGGGTTACAAGCTCTCAGGCTCAAAGTCAAATGTGGAAAATGACAACAAGAACGAGTGGAGTATCTATTAAATTGAAACTAGGAAATGGGAAAAGCTTAATAATTAAATAGAAATTATGCAACAGGAAATAAATAAAATAAAAGACAAAAAAGATTTTTTAAACTTTATTGGTCAATTTATTCAAGACTTTTATAATAACGGAGACTCTTGGGAGAACAATAAATTAAATACCTTTTTAGAAGGTATGGAAAGTTGGGTAGAAGATATGGAAGGGTATTATGAAAACATGAATTTACCTATTCCAGAAAATATTGATTGGAGAATTTTTGCAGACATATTGTATGCTGCGAAGATGTATGAATAATAGCAATTTCAGTTAGCTCTCGTCAGGTAGTGTAGTAAAAAAGGACATGGACTAAAACATGATTTTAAATACTTGAAAACCAATAGTTAAAGTGGGTAGTGTAGTAAACTAGGTCATAGACGAAAGTGTAATTATAAATTACTGCTTTTCTTCATAATAGTTCACCTCGCTGGCGCAAGCGTCCACGCTTGTGCTAAATAAAGAAAGACAAAGCTGTGATAATAGTCATGGCTTTTGTTTTAGAGTTTTTATAGATTATTTTCTGTACTTTTACTTGGTAACATTAAACGACAACTGTTGCTTCGCGTTAAGGGTTGTAGCGGCATCCTTTTTACGTCAGTTCGAGTGATGCGACGAGAGGAGCATTGTATCGAGAACTTGTAAAAAGATACAGCGTAAGACCTGACCCACTGTAGCTTAAGCGAAAGAGGGGAACGCCCCAAAAAAACACGACGCAACAGGTCTAAAATTAAAGAAAGTGGTCAACGATAATGGCAACATGACAACAACCGAATATGCGGGGAACTACATCTATGAGAATAGTGTATTAAAGTTCTTTTCTCAACCAGAGGGTTATGTAGAACCAAATGGTGTGAGTTATGAGTATGTGTACCAGTATAGGGCAGAGCGTTTAAAAAATGTCCAGTGGACATTTTTAGCGAATGAGCCAGCTGGCGCGAGGCGAGGGAATGTTAGATTAAGCTACTCTGATCCTAACGACAGCTACCAAGATATTTTAGACAGTGATTTAACCAACAGTTATAGTGGTTGGGTACATAATGGTGCGGTCACCTCAGAGCTTATAAACGGAACACTAAGGGTAGATGTCAACTCGGCTTATGAAGGGATTAGAAATGAACTTCCAAATTTAACAGTTTCACCAGGGGATGTGCTAGATATTACACTGGTGTTTGATAAGGGTAATACACTATCTAATGTAAGATTGTATTTCCAAGAGTTAGATGCTAATGGTAATCATTTAAGTTGGAATACCATGGATGCCAACTTACAAACAGGAACACATAATTACACCTATACGGTTAATGCAGCCAACAGATTAACCTTAAGAATAGATAAGGACAATACCAATACCGGTAGTTTAACCTCTTTTTATGTAGACCATGTGAGTGTCACAACAGGCGCATTAGAAATACTAGAAGAAAACAACTACTATCCTTTTGGCTTGAAACAAAAAGGCTATAATGTCGTCGTATCTTCAAATAGCAACTCTATGGCAAGTAAATATAAATATAATGGAAAAGAGCTTAATAAAGAACTTGGACTGGATTGGTACGATTTTGGTTTTAGAAATTATGATGCCGTTTTAGGGCGCTGGATGAATATTGATCCATTAGCAGAAAATTACTATAGTTATTCAGCTTATAGTTCAATGATGAATAATCCCGTTAGCTTTATTGATCCAGATGGGAGGTTTACCATAGATATAACAGGGAATAAATCTAAAGAAGCTTTGGCGGAATTACAAGCATCGGTAAGTACAGAACTTAATTTATCTATGAAAGATGGAAGACTGTCATATACTTTGGTTGATTCTGAAGCTACTTTGTCTGATGATGCGCAGAAGCTGGTTAATGCAATAGATGACCCTTATGTGCATGTAAATGTTTCGGCTACAGATAATGACTATATTTCAACAGGAGCAGGGGTTTTAATAGGTACATTTATGGGTAATATAATAACGGGCGGATTTACACCTCCTTCAGTTGATTCAAGTTTAGAAGGTAATGGAATAATCAATCAAGTTGAAACATTCCAAGAGATTAATGTTTCGGCGTTAAGTGGAATGGATAAAATTAATCATGACCCAGGGCAAACCACCTTACACGAAATTACAGAGTCTTATTTAGGAGGTAAACTAGTACAAGCTAATGGAAAAGCAACTGGTTTCGGACAAGTAAGTGGAGGTGAAGATTATGCGTCGGCTATATATTATTTAGCACATGAAGCTGCAGCAAAGCAATCTGGAGATGTAACACTAGGTTATTTCGATAAGAATGGAGTACGACTAAATATTAAAAATGCAATTGAGTTCTCTAGGCTACATGAAACAAGAGCCTTTACTGGACCAAACTTGGATCAAATTTTTCATACAGTTAAATTGACAAAGTATTAAAAAATGAAGTATTTAATAATCACAATTGTAATAGTGTTTACCTTTGGTAGTGATACAAGAAATGTAAAAAAAGATCAAATTCAAAACTCAAAAAAAAACTATAAAGTTTTTAAAATTGACTCAATAGGTTCTTTTTACCTTGTTTATTTGAGAAAAGGAAATCTAAACTATAAAGTCATTTCTGAAAAGCTGAAAAAAAAAGAGTCTAGTGATTTAATTGAGGTTGGAGAAGAGTATAATCTAAGTTTGTATTCTATTTTTAATCAGAAATTGAAAATAAATAATAAAGAAGTAAGAGTAGTGCCTTTAATAGCAAATTGTGTTCAATTTGAGAAAGATATTAATATTTGTAAAGAAAAAGATCTAGGTATTAATGATTTACATTACACGCCGGATTTAAGAGGATTATATATTATTAGATGACCCTCGCTGGCGCAAGTGTCCACGCTTGTGCTAAAAGCTAAATAATACAAAAGCCATAATGTAAGTTGTGGCTTTTGTTTTTAATAGCATGTAGATTATTTTCTGTACTTTTAACTTTATAATATTGAGCGACAGGTGTGGCTTTGCGTTAAGGGTTGCAGCGGCATCCTTTTTACGTCAGTTCGAGTGATGCGACAATAGGAGCATTGTATCGAGAACTTGTAAAAAGATACAGCGGAAGACCTGACCCACTGTAGCTTAAGCGAAAGAGGGTAACGCCCAAAAAAGCATGACGCAACAGGTCTAAAATTAAAGAAAGTGGTCAACGATAATGGCAACATGACAACAACCGAATATGCGGGGAACTACATCTATGAGAATAGTGTATTAAAGTTCTTCTCACACCCAGAGGGTTATGTAGAACCTAATGGTGTGAGTTATGAGTATGTGTATCAGTATAGGGCAGAGCGTTTAAAAAATGTCCAGTGGACATTTTTAGCGAATGAGCCAGCTGGCGCGAGGCGAGGCAATATAAGACTAAGCTACTCTGATCCTAACGACAGCTACCAAGATATCTTAGATAGTGATTTAACCAACAGTTATAATGGTTGGGTACATAATGGTGCGGTAACCTCTGAGCTTACTAATGGGACACTAAAAGTAGATGTAAATTCAGCTTATGAAGGGATTAGAAATGAACTTCCAAATTTAACAGTCTCACCAGGGGATGTCCTAGATATTACACTGGTATTTGATAAGGGAAATACGCTATCTAATGTAAGATTGTATTTCCAAGAGTTAGATGCTAATGGTAATCATTTGAGTTGGAATACCATGGATGCCAACTTACAAACGGGAACACATAGTTATACTTATACGGTTAATGCAGCCAATAGATTAACCTTAAGAATAGATAAAGACAATACCAATACCAGCAGTTTAACCTCTTTTTATGTAGACCATGTGAGTGTGACTACAGGAGCTTTAGAAATACTAGAAGAAAACAACTACTATCCCTTTGGACTCAAACATAAAGGGTATAATGACGTGGTGAGTGCGAACTCAAATTCTGTAGCGAGTAAGTTTAAGTATAATGGTATGGAACTTGAAGAGTCTCTAGGTGTGGATTGGTATGAGATGGATTTACGTCAATATGATCCTGCTATTGCTAGATGGACAGCTATTGACCCTGTGACGCACTTCTCAAAGTCTACTTATAGTGCTTTTGATAACAATCCTATTTATTATGCTGATCCTAGTGGTGCTGATAGCAACGATTATAATGCGGAAATTCATAGACAAAGATTTGTAGAAGGTAATGGTGCATTTGACACATATGATGGTGGAATGGCCGTTGCTAATAATAATAAAAACAAAAATAACACGAATGAAAGTGTTGGTCAATGTGATGATTGCTCAAAATGTCCTGAAACCTGTAATGAAAAGAAATCAAAGCAATCTGGTGCTCCTGTATTAGCACCACCACCACCGCCACCATTCCGAGTTATTCCTGGCGGAGGAGGTGCAGTGGGCACTGGTATTAAATCAATGCTATTTAGAGCTCTTACAATGGCTACTGCATTAGGTAGTATGGCTTTATTGGAGGGCGATTCAGCGGCTGAACCATCACCGTATGATCCATCCGATGAGGATCATGCTAATATTTATGTATATAGAGCGATGAAAACAGATTCTGATGGTTTGCCTTCTTTAGGTGAATCTGGTTCAAAACTAGGAGTTAGAACACAGTTCCACCCTACAGCTCAAGTGGTTGATATTAGAGTTGACTCAAATGGAAGGGTTAATTTTAGACCATCTGAGGGAAATGGTCATGTTCCTGGTATGTCGGCTAATTTGAATCCTACTAGTGTTATGGGTAGAGGATTGACTGTTTTTAAAATTAAAATACAACACATACCTTTGGGGCTTATAGCTGTCAATGATCATGGCGCACATGTTTCTATAGCACCAGCGTCTAATATGCTATATAGTAGTTATAAGGCTTTATTAGAAATTACAAGACCATTATGGACACAACATGTCACAAAAAAATAAATATTAATTAAAAATATGAAAGTCACAAGACAAGAACTGGAATTTAGAGTTAAAAGAACACTAAATAATTTCTATAATTATATTTACTCACCAGGAGAAAAAGCAAGAAAACAGACCGAGTTTTATTTTCTAATCAACGATTTAAGAAGTTATAAATCTAATGGGGGTGATGTATTTGATTTTAAAGATTCATTCTTATTGAAACTTTTGGATGACAAAGGTTTAAAAGAGGAGCAAAAAGATTTTTTATTTGATATTATAGATGTCATTAATGATAATTGCTCTGGTCATTTAAGTTTAAGTTGATAATGTCGGTAGTGTTGTAAAAAAGGTCATGGATTAATTCGTGATTATAAATAATTGAAAACCAATAGTTAAAGTAAGATTTAATTATTGGTTTTCTATGTTCATTGATATATTAGCAAAAGACAAAACCTCTTAGAGTTCTTAAAACCTAGGTTTCTTAAATCGCAGATCCTACTTTAGGAAGATTCTTTGGCTCAGATCCAATTACCGAAGATTACTTTTATCAGTCTAACTATCAATTTGCATCTAACAATCCTATATGGAAAGTTGAAGTGGAGGGGTTAGAAGGAAAAATGACAACCCCAGGAGGAACTGATTTAACTGATTCAAAATCAGAAAGTGAACTTCAAAGTATAGCTACCGTAAGAAAGGTAAATAGTTATATAAATAGTATAAAAATTATTGGTTTTGCTTTTTATTCAGCTAAATTTGGAAATACAGAACCTGCTAAACAGCTCATAAATAATGCAGGGGCATCTGTTGTGCCGTGCAATCTACATAGCTATTTTAAAATAAAGCGTCCCATAAATGGGATTGTATTGAGAATAAGATAGTTATAATGTTGTGTTTTGAAATAAGAACATCAATTAAAAAGCAATTTCAATTTTTTGATGTTGCTTTTACTTTTAAAAGGTTCTTCAATCTATAAACATACATTACAGATGTTTTTCTTGTTAAGTTGTCTTCTTAAAGTTTTATGTTCATTGAAATTTTGAGTGTATTTGGAAATATCGATAGTAATTCCATTAAACGTTTCTTGTGGCGAGTTACCACCTAGACTCATTTGTGGTCGTATATGATTATAAATTTCGACAGATTTATTTAAGATTTTATTGAGCTGATTTGAATTAGCAATATCCTTAGGAAATAGAAATTGATGTTTAATGACTTTGTTAAGCGCTTCAACCATAGAATTGGAAAAGATTACATCTTTTTGGGCGATAAAATGTTCAATAGGAATTTCGGGATTATTTATAAAATTAGACACAGTTGTATTAACATTTTCACTTCCACCATCAGTTAAGAATTGTAGTTTATAAGGTTTATGTATTTGGTAGGCCTTATCAAGCAGTTCTTTAATAGCATTGGAAGACGGACTAGAACAAATTTTGTAACCAATAATATATTTAGAGAAATGATCTATTAAGAAATGAATGTAATGTTTTGAGGTATCTGCAGTTTTAAAAATAGTAACATCAGCACACCAGAGTTCATTTGGTTTAGATGTTTTAATAGGGTTATAACCATCAGATTTTCGTTTTCTTGGTCTATTTTTAAATCCAAGTAAACGACAGTATTTATAAAACGTCGTCATTGCACATTTTAAATTTTCATCACGTAAGGCCTTTAAATAGATAGAAGATTTTGACCAGTGTTTATAAACCTCATTTTCCATATATACTTTAATAGTTTCAACTTCTTTTGGTAATAGTTGATTAGAAAGTCGTTTAACACACCATTTGAAATAAGAAGCGTTACATTTATGAATCACGATAGATTTATAGTTTTCAAAAGTACTTCTTGAGATGTTAAATAGTTTTAGGGCGTTATTTATTGGGATGATATCTTTTAGAGCGTTGATAGTATTTACAATGAGTTCTTTCTGATTTTTAAGTAAGGATGTTACACCTTTAATATTAGATACCACATGATGAAAGGTATCAGCTAACTTAAAGTAGCTTTCATTTATTTTCTTAATTTTTGAAGATTGATTCATTCGTTTAATGAATTCAATCTCTTTTTTTATGATTTGATTAATTTCAGAAAATGCGTATTTATCATCTGGTTCATTTTTCCAGCGAGATAAATTAGAACTTGGAATGCTAGATATTTGATCAGTAGATAACAGGTCGTTTAACAATCCGTGTTTTACGAGATGTTTGATTGAAGTATCCCACGATGTTCTCATATTGCCGTAATAAAATTAGGCAAACAAAATAGAGGCTTCTCAGATAAAGCGGTAAAGGTTTAAACTTGATATTTTAAAGTATTATGCTTTACTGTTTGAATTTATATATGTTTAAAGTATAGCCATTTGCTTTAACTACAATTTATTTACAAATTAATTCAAATACTAGATAAATCCTTTTATTCGAGCTTGTTCTAATAGGAAACGGTCATTTTTTTGTTCTACATCAAAGAGTCGTTTTAGATTGCGTTTTCTACTTTCTATTCCGCTATTAGATAGGTGAACAAGCTCTGAAAGGTCTTTAGTTCTCACTCCTTTTGAGAGGTGGTGTAAAATAAGCCTGTCTCTTTGGTCAAGTGGAATATCACTTGTTATACGAGAACGTAACATTCTTAAAACAGATTTACTATAAAAAGGAACGCTATTGATAACGCTTTCAATGGCTTTTAGTAAATCATTGAAGGATACGTCTTTTTTTAATAAAACCGCATCAGGATCAAGTGTTTTAATCGTGTGTGCAATCATATAGTTGTCTTGATGAGATGTAAGCATTAAGAATTGTACATGATCATTTGATGCCTTAAACAGTTTCATCATGTCTTTTATGTACTGTAATTTTTCATGATCTTTTGATTCAATGTCTATACTTATAAACACAAGATCAAACTGTTTTTTTGATATAATTTCATCGCAAGCTAACTTATAAGAGTTTAAACATTTTGGTTTAAAGCTAATTCCTTGGTTAAGTTCAGCTACGCGTCTAAGAGCTTCTTCAATAGAAAACGAAATAAGAGGTTCCTGCTCAATAATAAGGGCGTTTTTTTGTTTGGTCATGGTTGGCGGCTTACTTAAATTTATAATTAAAAAGATGAAATGTATTTAGAATAATTTCAAAATGTTGCATATATTTGCTCTTTAGTTGTAACAAATGTAAATAATATTGCAGAATAATGCAACATTGTATTGCAAAATAATGCAATAATTAATAATAAAGCTAGATAAGATGTTGAAAATAAAAGAAATAAGGGAGGTTAAAAACTTGACTCAAGATCAGGTTGTTGCATTATCTGGTATTAAAAAGCGTAGTTATGTGGATTATGAAAGCGGAAAGAGCGACATCCCGTTCACTAAACTGCAAAAAATAGCAAGAGCCTTACATGTCTCTATATCTCAAATAACAGGGGAAGAAGAATTGCCAAAAATGGTCGTTAAAAAAAATTTTGAAACGAGAGATCATAACGCATCTTTTGGTAAACCCAGGAATGTGTTTAGTTTACGTTCTGACAAGAATATACAAAACCAAGATATTCCTTTATATAACATTGAAGCTACAGCAGGCTTGGTCGAATTATTCCAAAACCATCAAGATACTACACCAATAGATACTTTGCATATACCTAATTTACCTAAATGTGATGGGGCTGTTTTTGTTACCGGAGATAGTATGTATCCATTATTGAAAAGTGGAGATATAGTCGCTTATAAACAAATAGAAGATCTAAGGAATGATATTTTCTTTGGTGAAATGTATTTAGTCTCCGTTGATGTGGCTCAAGAAGAGTTCATAAGTGTAAAATACGTACAGCGATCTGAGAAAGGAGATGATTATATAAAATTAGTATCTCAAAACGCTCATCATCAACCCAAGGATGTGCATTTGTCTAAAGTAAGAGCGCTGGCACTTGTAAAAGCTTCAGTGCGTATTAATTCTATGAGTTAAAAAAACTCATAAGATTAATTATGAGTTTTAAATAGATATTCAATTATTTTAACCAAATCTTCTCAGCTTTTTCAAACCCCACCCACTTATGATTTTCATCATGACCACGACAGGCCAGTTCATATCGAATAAACATCTCAAGCAGAATCTTATGAGATAAAATAAACCTTAGTATTTCTCCATTAGTTCTTGTGAACATCCCTTCAATACTTTCCCAATGTGAGAGTGGGTTGATATCCATACCAATATGATCCTCGCTGGCGCAAGCGTCCACGCTTGTGCTAAAAGCTAAATAATATATAAGCCATGATTTAAATTGTGGCTTTTATTATTAATACAGTATAGATTATTTTCTGTACTTTTACTTTGTAAGATTGAGCGACAATTGTTGCTTCGCGTTAAGGGTTGCAGCGGCATCCTTTTTACGTCAGTTCGAGTGATGCGACGAGAGGAGCATTGTATCGAGAACTTGTAAAAAGATACAGCGGAAGACCTGACCCACTGTAGCTTAAGTGAAAGAGGGGAACGCCCCAAAAAAACATGACGCAACAGGTCTAAAATTAAAGAAAGTGGTCAACGATAATGGCAACATGACAACAACCTATCCTTATAATTAAGGTTAATAGTTACATCAAAAATGCTCAGGTAATAGTAACACACATGAATTATTTTTTTACTTTTATAATATGAATAAGTTTTTAGCCCTTGCCACTGCTCTTCTACTGAGCAGTTTTTCGTTTTCTCAAGATAAATTAGAATATATAGATAATGATGAAATAATTAGTTTCGTCTCAAAAAGTGTCGAAGCGGGTAATAATATTAAGGCATTAGAATATCTTAATAAAATAAATAAAAATGATTCGTCTTACTGTTCTGTTTTAACCTCAAAATCGTATTATCAACTAGAGTTAGAAAGATATGATGAGGCAATTTCAACAATAAACGAAGGTTTAGAGAATGACTGTGATACAGAAAGAGTTTCATTTTATATCAACTTGGCTGTAGCTTATAGAGCGAAAGAGGATTATTTGAAAGCCATTGATGTCCTTGATAGCGCTTTGGTAGATTATCCTAATCATTATAAATTATGGTACAACAAAGCGTTGTCATTAGAAAAACTTGGTAAACTAAACGAGGCTATATCTGCACTCCAAAAGACAATTATATTAAACCCTTATTATGTCTACCCACACTTAAGATTAGGTAATATCTGTTTTAAGCAGGAGAAAATGGCGCAGGCAATTATGTGCTATAATATGTATTTATTACTACAAACAGATGGAGCAGATGCTCCACGAATTATAAAGTCTCTAGATAATATAGTGTCTGCAACTAATAGTAATAAGGCAAATCCGGATATAAGGATATCACCAGATGATGATGTCTTTGAAGAATTAGATTTAATTTTAGATCAAAAGCTAGCCTTAAGAGATGGTTATAAAACTGAAAATGAGATTGATATGGCTTTAGTTAGACAAAACCATGTGCTGCTAAGCCAGTTAAAAGAATTAGAAGGTAATGGAGGTTTTTGGAGTGAAAAATATATTCCTTTTTTTAATTGGATAACAGAGAACAACTTTTTTAATGATTTTGCGTATACATTGCTTTATTCTTCAGATAATGAAGAACACAAAAAGATAATAGATAAAAAATCAGACGACATTTCAGCTTTCTATAGCGCTTACAGAGAAAAATGGAAAGAAATAATAGCATCAAACATAGAAAATGTTGATGGTACCGATAAAGTCATAATGTATTATTTTAATAACACTTATGTTTCTGCTATAGGCGAAGTTAAAGATGAAAACCCTGTTGGTAATTGGACTTACTATGATGAACGTGGGCAATTAAAAGCTACAGGTACTTTAGACCTAAATGGTGAAAGAACTGGAGAATGGGTTTGGTATTACACCGATGGAACAATAAAAGAAAAAGCCGTTTATGACAACGGAAAACTTAATGGGTCTAATACGCAGTGGCATGAAAATGGAAAGATTTACATTGAAGCAAACTACGTTTCAGACTCTTTAGAGAATGAATATAAATCCTATAACAATAAGGGCGCTTTATATCAAAAGAAGTATTATAAAAAGGGAAAGTTAGATGGTGTATACAATTCTTATTTTCCTGTTGGAGAGGATATACTAGAATTCGATATTCCGTATAAAAATGCTTTAGTTGAAGGTCAAGTATTAGAATATTACTCTAACGGTAACATTTATAGTGAAACTAACTTTTCTGGAGGAGTGAAAAACGGCGTTCAGAAAAAATATGATGTCAATAAAAAATTGTCTAGTGAAGCTTATTTTTTGAATGGTAATTATCACGGCAATTATAAGACATATCATTCTAATGGAACAATTTATGAAGAAGGAAACTATGTTGAAGGCGCCTTAGAGGGTACTATTAAAATGTATTTTAGAAACGGAACTTTAGCAGGTGAGTTTGAATATAGTAATGGGAAATTAGATGGCGATTATAAGAATTATGATTATGATGGAAAACCACTTTATGAATATAGTTATCGTAATGGAAAAATCATTTCCTACAAGTTCTTCGATAAAAAGGGTAATATTATAAAAGAAGATAGAAAAAAAGGAGGAGAGCTTTTCTATTATGGTTTTTCTTCAAACGGAAATATAACTTCTGAAGGCCTGTATGATATTTCAGGAGGGAAAAAAGGATTGTGGAAATTTTATACAAATAATGGAGTTAAATACGAAGAGGGTAATTATATTGATGATAAAGCTGAGGGAGAACACGTTACTTTTTTTCAAGATGGAAAAAAACAATCTATTAGTACTTATAAAGACAATCTGCTTAACGGTTATTATGCAAACTACTATAAAAATGGCCAGTTAAAATCACAAGGGTATTATAAAGATAATATGGCTCATGGTGAATGGAGACATTATTATATAAATGGAACACTGAGAGCGCTAGAATTTTATCACAAGGGTAATTACCATGGAGATCAAATTGCTTATGAAGCTAACGGAAAGTTAAGTAGGAAATATGCCTATAAATTCGGAGAGATGTTTGAGGACGCACGTTACGATTTAAATGGTGAACTCTTTGAGATAGTAACATTTGAACCTAAAACGAATACTTACAAAATAAGCTATAATCATTTTAACGGTAATCCAGATGTAGAAATAGAGTATGTTAATGGAATAAAGCATGGAAAATACTTGAGGTATGATTATGAAGGAAACAAAAGATTAACAGGGAACTACCTCAATGGATTTGAGCATGGAGCGTGGGTTGGGTATTTTAAAAACGGACAAATAAAATCAAAGTACAACTATGTGTTAGGTGAATTAGATGGTGAGGCTATAGATTACTATGAAAATGGACAAATAGAAGACCTATCGCATTATGATATTGGAAAACCTGTAGGGAAAAGATTGTCCTATTACGAAAATGGTCAATTAAAGACGGTTACCGAGTATAACTATGGAGAAAGACACGGGAGAAAAGAATTTTACGACCCGCAAGGGAAGTTACAGCTAATTCGTTTTTATGATCATGACGTTCTTATCGGTTATTCTTATTTAGATAAAAATGCCGAAGAAATACCAATGATAAAATTAGAAAATGAAACCGGAGTAATAACAGCATATTTTGACAATGGAAAATTATCAAGAGTGATGGAGTACATGAACGGTGATTTAATAAATTCCTATAAATCGTATTATTATTCAGGGCAATTAGAAAATGAAATGACCTATAAGAGTGGAGAGTATGACGGAGAAAACATTAAGTATTTTTCTAACGGCAAAGTGAAGACACAGATTAGTTATCTATATGGTAATAGAAATGGTGTCTCAAAAGAATTTCGTGAAGATGGAACTATAAAAAAAGAAGAAAATTATCTTAATGATAAAATCATAGATTCCAAGGAGTATAATGAAAAAGGAATTTTGATAAAAACTAAAAGTTATTTTGATGAAGAGACTTATAGCGTTAAAAATCATTAAAATGAAATTACTAATATTATTAGTGTTTTCAGGCTATTGTTTTGGCCAACAATCTCAATCGGCTGAATACAAATTATTTAAAAATCAATATCCAAATTCACATTCAATTAGACTTAATCAAGAGATTCATTTTGATATTACTCTAGAGGATGGTGACATAAAAATTGTACAAGAAGTTTTAGAAGAAGATATGTATCTAGACGATGCAGCCATAATGAACTCTAAGAGATCGTTGAGTTTCTCTACCTTTTTTGAAATCAATACTATTGAGGCATCTACATATATTTTTGATAAAGGAAAATACCGTGAAGTTGAGGTTAAAGATTTTAAGGAGAAAGATGAGTTAGACCAATCCTTCTATGATGATACTAAAACAATTAATTTTATACTCCCAAATTTGAAAAAAGGTGCTAAGTCAAAGGTGTATTATCTTAAAACAATTAAAGACCCTCGGTTTTTAAATGCATTCTACTTTGGTGATTTTTATCCCATTAAGAATAACAAAGTGTCCATTACAGTAAGTAACAACATCAATTTAGAGTTTAAAGAATTTAATTTAGAAGGCGTCGATATCGTTTTTAATAAAGAAGTTAAGCGCAAAACTACTGAATATACTTGGAATCTTAAGAATAGCCCTGAATATAGCTATGAAGAGCATACACCTTCCTACAGAAAAATATTGCCACATATTGTGCCTGTTATATCTTCATATACGTCTAATGGTGAGGAAATTGAAAATTTAAACGATGTATTGGGGCTTTATAAATGGTACTATTCGTTAGTAGAAAATGTAAATAATAAAGAACCCTCTCAAGAACTTATAGATATTGTTGATACTTTAACTAGAGATAAAAAAACTGAATTGGAAAAGGTCAAATCAATTTTTTATTGGGTACAACAAAACATAAAATATGTCGCTTTTGAGTACGCCTTAGGGGGTTTTATTCCTCGAGAGGCTAATGATGTTTTTAATAAAAAATATGGAGACTGTAAAGACAATTCAAGTATCCTAGCAGAAATGCTTAAAATTGCCAATATTAAAGGGCATTTAACATGGATAGGAACAAGAGAAATTCCTTATAAATATAATGACCTTCCTACACCAGCTGTAGATAACCATATGATTTTAGCTTATCAAAATGAAGGAGAAACGTACTTCTTAGATGCTACTGGAAGATATATCCCATTTGGATTTCCTACTGCATTCATTCAAGGTAAAGAAGCTCTAGTTGAAAATGGAGAAGACGATTTTAAAATTATTAATGTACCCATTATAGAAGCGGAGTCTAATGCATTTATAGATACAACAAATATTTCGATTAAAAATGATAAGGTTATTGGCTCATCTAAATCATACCTTTCGGGCTATTTAAAAATCGATTTTTATCATGTTCTCGAAGAATTAAATTCTAGTGAGAAACTAAAGGAATTTTACAATCAAGAGTTTTTAAAAGGCAATAACTCATTTCTTATTCAAGATTTATCCGAAGAAAATAAGTTTCACTATGATAAGGATATGATTATTAATTATGATTTTGAAATAAGTGATTTGTCCAAAAGATATAAGGATGAAATTTATATCAATTTAAATTTAAACAAAGTTTTATCAAAACTTCGAATAGAAGAAGATAGAACATATGAATTAGAATATGATTATAAGTCTTTTTATAGTTACACCAATAAATTAAGTATCCCAGAGGGTTATGCTATAAGTCATATGCCAGAAGGAGGTAATATTTCTAATAAATACATGTCTTTTAGTATTAATTATGAATTAGAGAACAACGAGCTGATTTATTCACATTCAGTTAAACTTGATTTTTTAACACTAGACTTACAGCAGCAAAAAAAGGTTAGAGACTTCATTAAAAAAGCTGAAAAATTATATAAAGAGATCATTGTTTTAAAGAAAATTTAAAAAATCAATAAAATGACTAAAATTAAATTTAGTATCCTTTTTTTTCTATTAGCTTTCCAAAGTGTAGTGGCTCAAGACGAGCCTTTTTATAAGAGTTATAGTTGGGAAGAAGAGCCAACATATAACACAGAAGTTGAAACAAATTTTGGAACGA
Source organism: uncultured Psychroserpens sp. (assembly GCF_947492715.1). Lineage (GTDB taxonomy): Bacteria > Bacteroidota > Bacteroidia > Flavobacteriales > Flavobacteriaceae > Psychroserpens. Next base: position 870,489 of record NZ_CANLNS010000001.1, on the reverse strand, counting down.
ATATATTAAAGCATGCTATTGTTACAGAATTTTATTACGAAGGAGATAATCTCGTTGAATATTTTTTAGAGCACTTAGTTATAAAATTAGATTCCGATGATGCCATTGAAAGCCACAATAAGGTTTATATTCCTTTTTCGTCTTCAGCAGAAGTAGATATAAGTAAGGCAAGAGTTATTACTGCTAATAAAGAGATTAGAGTCTTAGACGATTCAAAGATTTTAACATCAGAAGACCAAGAAACAGGCCAGAGATATAAGTACTTTGCTTTTGAAGGTATAGAAAAAGGCTCCATAATAGATTATTATTATGTTGTTAAAAAACATCCTGCCTATAAAGGAAAACGATTAACATTTCAATCTACGTCACCTAAAAAAAATGTCTCATTTGATTTTTTTTCACCAAAGAACTTAGCGTTCGTTTTTAAAAGTTATAATGGCTTACCAGAAGCTAAAATAGATACGCTTTCCGACGCGAAATTTCATTGGAAAATGATTGCCGATAATATCGAGGCACTTGAAGAGGAGACGTTTTCAGCCTATAATGCCTCAAAAGGTTTTATAGTTTATAAGCTTAATAAAAATTTGGTGAATAATAATATAGGATTTGCATCTCATAGCACTACAACAAAAAATTTGTATGCTTTTTATTACCCAGAATATTCGAAAAAAGTTAATGAACTGATAAATAAATTTATCTCTAAAATTGATATTACCGATAAAGAGAATTTTGAAACAATCATTCGAGAGATTGAAAGCTATATTAAAACAACAGTCTATATATCTGATACATCAGACGATGCTTTAGAAAATTTAGAACAGATATTAACAAAAGACATAGCCAGTGAGTCTGGAGTAATAAAACTTTATATATCTATTTTTCGAACTTTAGGAATAAAGCACGAGCTAGTTTTTACATCAAATAGGCAGGATCTTAAATTTGATAAAGATTTTGAAGCTATTAACTTTTTAACAGATGTTTTATTCTATTTTCCAGACTTTAAAACGTATTTAAGTCCAGAAGAAATTGATACACGTTATGGATATCCGCCAGCTTATTTAACAGATAACTATGGTTTGTTTGTAAAAGAGGTTAATCTTAGTGGTTTTAAATCAGGTGTTGGTAAGGTGAGGTATATAGATGCAATTAAAGCTGAAAACACATTTGATAATATGATTATTAATGTTGAATTTGATAAAGATGACTTAACAGAAAACGTGATTGGCTTAAACCGTTCAATGAGTGGGTATTATGCTATGTATATTCAGCCATTTATACATTTAGCTAATAAAGAAGACAAAGAAGATCTCATTGATTCGTTTGCTAAAAACCTTGATGATAATGCTGAAATATTGGAGAAAAAAGTCGTAAATGACGACCCAAAATTGTTTGGTAAAAAACCTTTTGAAGTAAATATCTCATTCAAATCAGATGCCTTTACCGAAATCGCTGGAGAAAAGATATTTTTAAAAATAGGTGAATTAATTGGCCAGCAAACTCAGATGTATCAAGAAAAAAAGCGGATTTTACCAATAGAGAATGAATTTAATAGAGCTTATCTCAGAACAATTAATGTCCATATACCAGAAGGTTATAAAGTGGTTAATCTAGAGGATATAAATATTAGCAATTCTTATGCGCTAAATGGCCAGGACATAGTCTCATTTAAGTCATTTTATGAATTGGATAATAATATTCTTAAAATTAAAGCCGATGAACATTATAGAAAAAATATAATGGATGTATCGTTGTTTGAAGAGTTTAGGAAAGTGATAAATAGTGCTGCTGATTTTAACAAAATCATACTGGTTTTAGAGTCAATAAAATAATATATCTCAATGTCTCCCAAGCTGTCTACACTTGCGTCTAATAGACTAATAATACAAAAGCAATGATGTGAATCATGGCTTTTATTACTTTAAATAAACCCTTTCAGTCGTGCTTGTTCTAATAAAAAATAATCGGGTTTCTGTTCAACGCTAAAAAGCAGTTTTAAATTACGCTTTCTACTTTCTACTGCACTTTTTGATAAGAATACGAGCTTAGGTAGGTCTTTGGTTTTAATGCCTTTAGATAAGTGATATAAAATGAGTCTGTCCCGTTTATCTAATGCAATATCGCAGGTCATACGAGAACGTAAACATTTCAAAATGGTTTGGCTATAGAACGGAATACAGTTAATAACATCCTTAATGGCTCTAACCAATTCATTAAATGAAACATCTTTTTTAAGTAATACACACTCCGGATTTAAGGTCTTAATCATTTCGGTAATAATAAAGTTATCATGAACCGAAGTAAGCGTTAGTAAATGGGTTTTAGGAGAGTTACGTCTTACTGCATCTACCAAATCTTTTACATGGTGTGTGGTGTCATATGATCCATGAACAAAATTTATATTTAGAAACACAAGACCAAATGGTTTGGATGAGCTCATTTCAGCAAGAGCACATTCATAGCTTCTGTACGATTTTGATTTAAACTGTGTTCCAGATAGTTGTTTTGTAACAATTGTTAAGGCTTCCTCAATAGAAAATGATACAAGGGGCTCTTGCTCAACAATAAGGACATTGGTTGGTTTGTTCATGGTTAGCGGTTTACTTTTTTGATACAATAATGATACCCTTTAGTTATTTTATATAACGAATTTTTATAGAATTTATTCTATAGAGCTTAGTGTTCTTTATAATCTAGCGTTGTCTAAACCCTTATTTGAAAAGATTAAAAAAATAAATTAATGGTAACTGCTTTATTTATAGGTTGTAAGAAATTTCTTTTTGTTACTTAAAGATTGTTTTTTTAACATTTAAATACAGACATAAATGCGTAAACTAGACCTTTGATTGAGGGATATGTCGTTTCCATTTATTTAAAGAAAGGCAAAGCTGTGATGTAATGTCATGGCTTTCGGTTTTAAATTTAAGTAATCTATATGCTAAATTTAAGCCACAAAAAAAGTCCAACATTGCTGTTGAACTTTTGTTTGCTCCTCTTCTTGGGCTCGAACCAAGGACCCTCTGATTAACAGTCAGATGCTCTAACCAACTGAGCTAAAGAGGAGTGTTTATCGCTTTAGCGAGCGCAAATATATACTATTTTTTATATTTAAAAAAACAATTTTTTCAAAAAATTGCTTAATTTTTTTTTCTAAATCCAATCGTTGATATTCGCGAAAAGAACTAAGGTAATTAAAATGACGAATCCAACCAGTTGAGCACGTTCTAGAAACTTCTCGCTTGGCTTTCTACCAGAGATCATTTCAAACAATAAAAACATCACGTGTCCACCATCTAATGCAGGTATAGGTAATAAGTTAAGTACACCTAACATAATCGATAAAAATGCAGTTAACACCCAAAAGGCTTGCCAGCTCCAAACACTTGGAAAAATACTATAAATGGCCTTGAAACCACCAACACCCTTATAGGCACCTGTGCTTGGATTAAAAATGGCTTTTAATTGTGCACCATACTTTTGTAAAGTATCTACAAAATCATCTGCCCCAGCTCCAAAACTTTCACCAAATGTATAGGTTTGTATCGCAATATCATAATAGCCTAATTCGGCAAAACGATCATTATCATGCATTCGTCTAATACCAAATTTTCCATTTTTATTAACCGTTAAGTTTCTCGTAATGGTTTCATCACCTCGCAATAGCTCAATGGTTAAGGTTTGGTTTTTGTAACCTTTCATTAAATCTTCTAGTTGGTCAAAGTACTTTAGCGGCTTTCCATCAATAGAGGTAATGATATCCCCTTGTTTGATGTCAACGGTTTTGTTAGCAGACGTGTCTGCCACAATTCCTACCATAAAAGGAACGCGACGCTCAAACAAATCTCTACTTTTGGCAGATGAAAATTGTCCAAGAAAATCCTCAGGTAAATTGATAACTTGCTCTTGGCCGTTTCTATTTATAGTAATATTTTCTGCACCAATAATGTTAGAACGAACGTCATAATCATTAACTACTGCAAGGTCATTAACTTTAAGAATTTTATCTCCTGTTTTAAAACCAATATCTTGAAGTAATTGATTTTCTACCCAATACCCATCTTTTAAACTTTCAACCTTAGTGGTTTTATCTCCATAAACAAAGGCAATAAAGACATAAATGAAATAAGCCAAAATAAAGTTAACTGTGACACCACCTAACATAATAATAAGACGTTGCCAAGCTGGTTTCGATCTAAATTCCCAAGGTTGAGGTGGCTGGGCCATTTGCTCTTTATCCATGCTCTCGTCAATCATTCCGGCAATTTTCACATAACCACCTAGTGGCAACCATCCTATTCCATAGACAGTTTCACCAATCTTTTTCTTAAATAATGAGAACTTAATATCAAAAAAGAGATAGAATTTCTCTACCCTAGTTTTGAATAATTTTGCTGGTATAAAGTGACCTAATTCGTGTAATACGATTAGTAGTGAAAGACTCAATAAAAATTGAGATATTCTAATTACAAACTCCATGTATCGTTAATCATATAAAATTCTAGTCGACAAAAGTAGTGTTTTAGCGCCATTTAGAAAACTTTAATAGAACTTATACTTATTTTTTTAACACCGATTTAGTAATGATGCCTTCGTTAGTTTGAAATTGAATAAATAATAATCCAGAAGACCACGATGAGGTGTTAATTGATGCGTTCCATGGTAATTCACTAATTAACTGACCAAGTGTGTTGTATATTCTTATTTCTGAAACTTCTGTTGTTTGAGGTTTTTCGACATGTAAAATCGAGGTTGTAGGATTAGGATATACTATGAATTCATTACTAAAATCAAATTCATCTGTGCTTAAGAGAACATTGTTGTTTCTTGAAATTAAATCAGATTCTGGATCAAAAAGAACTGTTTGGACTGTAAAGTTTACGGCTTCCAGGAAGTTTTGTTGATTAGACGTATTGTCTAAAACAAGATCCATTTGTTCGCCAAGGGTACCAATTAAACGTAAAGGAACAGGAGCTTCAAAATAAGACACCGAAGCATCACTTTGAGTTTGTTCTAAAGTTATACTTACTTGATTCACAGCAGGTTGGTTCCAATTTACTGTATAGCTTGGGTAACCTTGATTGTAAAGCCAGTCGTTAAAAAATTCGGTTAAATCTTCTCCAGAAGTTGTTTCTACGATACTAATAAAATCTTCAGTTTTTGCATAATCATAAGCATGTGCTGAGGTGTTCAAATAATCTTGAAGTGCCTGAAAGAATGTGACATCACCAAGTTTTTTTCTAAGCATATGTAATACCATTGCACCTTTATTATAGGTTAATCGTCCGCTAAAAATTCTACTCACCGAAGTTGTATCAATGTCTGTGAGATAAACAGCGCCATTTGGTGCAGCCGTAATTGAGTTATTGCGTTGCTGCTTCCAAGTTGTAAAGGCATTATTGCCATCTAAATTTTCAATAACAAGTCCCGATAGATAGGTTGCAAACCCTTCATTGAGCCAAATGTCTTTCCAGCTGCCACAGGTGATTTTATTTCCAAACCATTGATGAGCGAGTTCGTGTGCTATTAAATTACGACTAAAATTCCCCATGAACGACACTGTTGTATGTTCCATACCGCCTCCCCAACCAAATTGGGCATGCCCATATTTTTCGTTAGCAAAAGGATATTCTTCAAATAAATTATTAAAAAGATTCATAATTGGTACAGTCACAGCAGTGTTAGCCTGTGCTGAAGCCAAATCTTCAGGGTAAACATAATTTACGATATCAAAAGGATTTCCGTTATTAGGAACAGTTTGCGTAAATACACTGTAATTTGTTGCAGCTATAGCAATGAGATAAGCTGGAATGGGATAGCGATGTTTAAAATGTGTTGTTTTTTCATTTCCGTTTAGAAGCTGACTTTGCTCTAGACCATTTGAAACCGCAATATATTCTTCGTTAGATGGGTTAAATCGAGGCGTAGTCATATAGACATCTATCGAATCTATTTTATCTATTAAGTCTTGTTTACATGGCCACCAGGCTTTGGCACCATAAGGCTCAGAGAGTGTCCAAATAATTGGATCTCCATTATGCTGGTTTTGCTCAAATGAATTAAGTCCAGAAAATTGAGGATTTCCAGAGTAACTCACTGTTAAAGAATCTAGAGTGCCTGTGCTTAAAGTTGAAGGAAGTGTGATAATAAGCTCATCACCAAGATGTGAAAAAGACAATAAGTTGCCACGTTGCAATACTTGGTTAACCGTCATGTTTGATGATAAATCAAATGTAATAGTAGTCATATTACTCTTAGCAGTGAAATACGATGTAATATCTCCTGAAATAAATGAGACACCAGGATCTATATCTAGTTCTAACCTGTGGTATTTTAAATCGTAGTTTCCAGTGTTCAAATTAGAACGTTGCATGATACGATTTAAGGCAGATTTCGCCTCTGCTTCACGAATAGTGTTTAAGGTCTCGTTGTAATCTTGCGAAAAGGACACTGCAGAAAACAGTCCCAAGAGAAGGAGTAGTTTTAACTTCATGGCGATAATCTTTTTTTTCTTTTTAACAATATAGCTTGTTAAAAGTAGTCATTTTGTTACGATTCTGTCGTATTTTTGCACTCAAATCTTACAATAAAGCCTTAAAAATCAAGAGATGTTAGCTTATATTAAGCGGTTTAAATTTTTTTTTATAGCCTTACTTATAGTTTCAGGGATTATTATTTCAATAATCTATTCGATTCTAAAGGTAGAAGCGCCATTGCCAATTTATCAACCCAATAGAGTAGATGCTTCTTTGGTAGATAGTACAATTCAACATAAAAAAAAGTACCATACCATTGCAGATTTTAAATTGGTCAATCAAAATGGAGATACGATTACTCAAAACACCTACAAAGACAAAATCTACGTAGCCGATTTTTTTTTTACGACTTGTAAAACCATTTGTCCTATCATGACTAACCAAATGAGTCGTGTTCAACGAGAAATTATTGACGATGACGAGGTATTGCTATTATCACATTCTGTTACGCCAGAAATTGATAGCGTGGCTCAATTAAAACGATATGCTATAGAAAAAGGTGTTATGGATAACAAATGGAATCTCGTTACTGGAGACCGAAAACAAATCTATGATTTAGCAAGAAAGTCATATCTGGTTGTTAAAGATGATGGCTTAGAACAGTATGGGATGGTACATACTGAAAACTTCGCTCTTATTGATAAAGACAGGCAAATTAGAGGCTTGTACAATGGGATAAGCCCAACATCTGTAGATTCCCTAATTCAAGATATCAAGCGTTTAAAAAAAGAATATCAATAGTTTTAGCCTAACAATTTTTTTACACTGAAATTTTCTTTTATTTTTGCTTACTTAAAATCAATCTAAATAAGCGTGCAGGTCACATTAGCAGATATAAAAAGAGGTCAACAGGGCATAATTGCTGATGTATCCTCAATTCATATTCCTCTTAAACTTCTTGAAATGGGATGCTTACCTGGTAATATGGTCGAACTCGTTCAGGTAGCACCGTTTGCAGATCCAATGTATCTCAACATTAATGGAACTCATTTGGCTATTAGAAAAGAAACTGCCATTCATATTTTAATCGATATTTCTAATGAGTAAACAAATTAATGTTGCGCTTATAGGGAATCCAAATACAGGTAAAACGTCGGTATTTAATGCACTTACAGGTCTAAATCAAAAAGTAGGAAACTATCCAGGTATTACTGTCGAGAAAAAAGAAGGTATTTGTAAGTTACCAAGAGGTGTTAAAGCGCATATTATAGATTTACCTGGAACCTATAGTTTGAACGCTTCATCATTAGATGAAAATGTTGTTATCGAATTATTATTGAATAAAAATGACAAGGATTTTCCAGATGTTGCTGTTGTGGTAAGTGATGTAGAAAACTTAAAGCGTAACTTACTGCTCTATACACAAATAAAGGATTTAGAGATTCCAACAATTTTGGCAATCAACATGTCTGATCGCATGGACTATAAGGGGATTCAGCTAGATATTCCTTATTTAGAGCAAGAGCTACAAACTAAAATAGCACTTATTAGTACCCGAAAGAATAAGGGTATAAATGAACTGAAAGAGCTTATTTCAAATTATAAAGAATTATCAATAACACCTTGTTTAAATGCTTCTGAAATTGACAAAGATTATTTTGATAAGCTACGTCAAGCATTTCCAAACCAACTTTTATATAAACTTTGGTTGGTTATAACTCAAGATGTTAACTTCGGAAAGGTTGATAGAAATCAAGTTGAGGCTATTGATAGTTTTAAAACTAAAAGTACGGCCGATCTCAAGCGATTACAGCAAAAGGAAACTATTAAACGCTATCAGTTTATAAATAATACCTTAAAAAAAGGACAGACAATCGATTTAAATTCTGCTAAGGATTTACGCATTAGACTCGATAGAATTTTAACGCATAAAGTTTGGGGTTACCTTATCTTTTTTGTGATCTTATTGACCATTTTTCAAGCTATTTATGACTGGGCTCAGGTGCCTATGGAGTTTATCGATGGCGCCTTTGCGTCATTAGGAGAATGGACAAAAAACGTATTACCTGAAGGCGCTTTTACTAATTTAATTGCCGAAGGAATTATTCCTGGACTAGGTGGTATTGTCATATTTATTCCGCAAATTGCGTTCTTGTTTCTATTTATAGCAATTCTTGAAGAGAGTGGCTATATGAGTCGTGTAGTATTCCTAATGGATCGGATTATGCGGCGTTTCGGACTTAGCGGAAAAAGTGTTGTGCCCTTAATATCAGGAACGGCATGTGCCATTCCAGCAATTATGGCAACTCGAAATATTGAAAGTTGGAAAGAACGTTTAATTACAATATTGGTGACACCATTTACGACGTGTTCGGCACGTTTGCCTGTGTATTTAATAATTATCGAATTGGTGATCCCTGAAGGACGTTTTCTAGGATTGGGATATCAGCCCTTAACACTTATGCTACTCTATCTTATTGGTTTTGGAACAGCTGTACTGTCGGCATGGGCTTTGAATAAAATTCTAAAAATAAAAAGTAAGACATTTTTCGTAGTTGAAATGCCTAATTATAAACTTCCGCTTTTAAAGAACGTGGCATTAACCGTTTTAGAAAAAACCAAATCGTTCGTTTTTGGAGCTGGTAAAATCATCTTAGCCATTTCAATTGTATTGTGGTTTTTAGCATCTTACGGTCCTGGTGATGATTTTAATAAGGCCGAAGAAATTGTTCATGCAGAGTATGCTGGGCAAGGCTTGTCTGATATAGAGATGCAACAAAAAGTGGCGTCCCATAAATTAGAACATTCTTTTATAGGAATTACAGGAAGGGCTATTGAGCCAACAATTAAGCCTCTAGGATACGATTGGAAAATAGGCATTGCTATTGTAAGTTCTTTTGCAGCTCGTGAAGTATTTGTTGGGACATTGGCCACAATTTATAGCGTAGAAAATGAAGATGTCGACACCATAACAAATAGAATGGCTAAAGATACCAATAGAACCACTGGAGGTAAATTATTTACACTGGCCTCAGGAATTTCACTCTTGCTTTTCTATGCTTTTGCTATGCAATGTATGAGTACTTTGGCTATCGTAAAACGCGAAACAAATTCTTGGAAATGGCCAATATTGCAGCTCACAATTATGACTGCTTTTGCCTATATAGTAGCCTTAATTGTTTATCAATTTTTAAAGTAATCTTAGAGTCCTATTTACGACAAACCAATTATGAACAATATTTTACAAAACATATTAGTTTTTTTAGCATTGGCATATGCTATTTGGTTTTTGCTACATAGGTTTGGTGTTTTGCCTAAGAAAAAGAAAATTAACTCTAAGCAGTGTGGTCAAGACGATTGTGGATGCCATTAATATGCTATCTTATCTAGTTGTTGCTTGTTATAGACGTTTAGGTTGAAATACCACTTCCAATTGATAATCCTGCTCTGGAATACCATTTGTGCCCTTAGGATAAGGTTTTAAGTTCATACCGTAAATTTTATAATCTTCAGTTTTAAAAGCAAGATTATTTTCTTCCATTACATATCCGCTGGCATGAATAACGACTTCTTTGTCTTCAATAAAATGTCCGTCTTTATAAAATGATAAAAGCACTTTTGCTTCACCAGCTCTAACACACATTACATCTTTTGGGCATCTAGAATCTGATACTAGTTTTTTAAATTTTACTTCATAGTTTTCAACATCTATTTTCTGCTGAAAGCCAACAAAGTAACTTATACTAAGAGAATCTTTAGAAAAGGGTGTTTGCGCATGACCACTGGTACACGCAAAACTTAATACGAAGAGAAAGACTAGTTTTTTCATATTACAATTTAACCAAATCATGTCTTTTTTCATATTAGATTTAACAAAACATTAAAATTTTAGTTACATTTGTAAAAAATTTAAGTATACTTAAAAAATAATTAAAGCAGTTTAAAATGTCTATAGCGATAGAGAACTTTGTAAAGGCTATTTATAAAAATGACAAGCATGATACCCAAGACACCAAGCCAGGTAATATTGCTAAGAAACTAGGAATTTCCAATGCCGCTGCAACAGACATGGCCAAAAAGTTGGCAGCTAAAGATTTATTGAATTACGAAAAATATCAAGCCCTAAAACTTACAGACAAGGGAACTAAAATGGCTCTTAATGTCGTAAGAAAGCATCGCTTATGGGAAGCCTTCTTGTTTAAAATGTTTGATATGTCCTTGCACGATATTCATCGTGAAGCCGAATTGTTAGAGCATCAAACTTCCGATTTGCTAGCTGAAAAAATTAGCGAATATCTTGGTCACCCAAAGTTTGATCCTCATGGCGATCCTATTCCAAATGCAGATGGCGAAATTACAACGGAGGATACATCTATATCGTTATCCGATGCCATTGAAGGAAAGACTTATACTATTGCAAGGCTAATGAGTGACGATAAGGAATTTTTTGACTTCTGCGCACAAAACCAGATAAAATACAGAAATACACTAACCGTTTCAAAACAATTTATTGCTAATAAAATGACACAAATCTCTATTGGTTCTAATACTATTGTTTTGAATGAAGACTTTACAAAAATTATATATGTTGATGAAAACTAAAAACACCTACTTACTAATTACAATGTTACTTTTTTCAATCGTCGTTTCGGCACAAAGTGACAATGGAAATACGACGTCCTCTGAGCCTTTAATTACAGATAGACCTGATGCTACTGAAGCATCCTCAACTGTTGGAAAAGGTGTTCTCCAAATTGAAACAGGAGGTCTTTATGAATCTTTTGAAGATAATTCAGTTCAATTCCAAAGCTATACGTACAACACGACCCTTGTACGTTATGGTATTCTTGATAATATAGAATTACGCTTAGGCTGGGATTTTGTAGAAGGCGTTACTAAAATTAACGGGAATAAATTAGATAATGTTACCAGTGGGCTTTCGCCATTACTATTAGGCGTTAAAATTGATATTTCAGAAGAAAAAAATGGAATGCCAGAAATAGCGCTAATTGGTCATGTATTTCCTATTTTCAGTGCTTCTCGAGATTATCGTCCAGAAACCACTGGAGTTGATTTTAGATTTTCACTATCACATACCTTAAGTGAAAAATCCAGTTTAGGATATAACATTGGAGCGGAATGGGGAAATGATTCTCCAGAGGCTGCTGCCATTTATACTTTGGCTTATGGATACAGTTTTACTGATAAATTTGGCTTTTATGCAGAGCTTTATGGCGACTTGCCAGAAGATAGTTCTGCAAATCATTATTGGGATGCAGGATTCACCTATTTGGTTTCAAATGACTTACAGTTAGATACCTATGTTGGAACAAGTATCACAGAAGGCCAAGACCTTTTAATAGGTTTAGGCGCAAGTTTCAGAATACCATCAAATTAAATACTATGAAAAAGAACATACTTATACTTTTAGTAATCGCAACTATTTTTAGTTGCAAAAATGACACCCAATCTAATGGGAAGTTAAACATTGTAACCACCACAACAATGATCACAGATTTGGTTAAAAATATAGGTGGAGATCATGTTAATGTGCAAGGATTAATGGGAAGCGGCGTTGACCCTCATTTATATAAAGCGAGTGAGGGAGACGTTACAAAGTTGGTAGACGCAAATATTATTTTTTATAACGGACTCCACCTTGAAGGAAAACTCGTTGAGGTTTTCGAAAAAATGGGAAGCAGTACTAAGACACCAATTGCATTAGGTGAAGAATTAGATAAAAGCACGTTAATTGGATCCGATTATTTTGCATCTAATTATGATCCGCATGTCTGGTTTGATATTAACTATTTTACTCAATTTGCTAATAAGGTTACCCAAGTACTTTCAGAAAAGGACCCTGAACATTCAGATAGTTATGAAGCTAATAAGGATGCTTATGTTGCAAAACTAAATGCGCTTCAAACAAAATTAGATGCGATTGTTGCATCACTGCCAAAGGATAAAAGAATATTAGTTACAGCTCATGATGCTTTTAATTACTTCGGAAAAGCGTTCGACTTTGAAGTTGTTGGTTTACAAGGGTTATCGACAGCAACAGAAGCTGGCGTTAAAGATGTCCAGAGACTTTCTGCATTTATTATTGAAAAAGATATCAAAGCTATTTTTGTAGAAAGCTCAGTTCCAAAGCGTACAATTGAGGCTTTACAAGCTGCAGTAAAATCTAAAGGTCATGAAGTCGCTATTGGTGGTACATTATATTCTGACGCTTTAGGAGATGCTGGAACCATTGAAGGCACTTACCTTGGAATGTTCGAGTATAACGTGAATACTATTGTTAATGCCTTAAAGTAATGAGTAACAAGATAGCAGTACAAGTAGATGATTTAACTGTAGCGTATAACTACAAACCTGTACTTTGGGATATCGATTTGGAAATCCCAGAAGGTGTTTTAATGGCTATTGTTGGTCCTAATGGTGCTGGAAAATCAACGCTTATTAAATCTATATTAGGCATTTTAAAGCCTATTGCTGGGAGTGTTTCTATCTACGGAAAATCATACAATAAACAACGATCATTAGTGGCTTATGTTCCTCAAAAAGGAAGTGTAGATTGGGATTTTCCAACAACAGCCTTAGATGTTGTGATGATGGGAACTTATGGCAGTTTGGGTTGGATAAAACGCCCTAGACAAAAACAGAAGAAAGCCGCTTTAGAGGCCTTAGAAAAAGTAGGAATGTTACCGTTTAAAAACCGACAAATAAGTCAGTTGTCTGGCGGACAACAACAGCGTATTTTTTTAGCAAGGGCCTTAGTACAAGATGCTTCTATCTATTTTATGGATGAACCTTTTCAAGGTGTTGATGCCACTACCGAAATTGCAATTATTAATATTTTAAAAGAGTTACGAAAAGCAGGAAAAACAGTGATTGTTGTGCATCACGATTTACAAACTGTACCTGAATATTTTGATTGGGTAACCTTTTTAAACGTGAAAAAGATAGCCACAGGTCCAGTTAAGGATATCTTCAATGATGATAACTTAACAAAGACTTATGGTATTAACTATAAAGTGAGTATACAGGAATAATGGATATTCGAGAGTATTTTTCGTTAGTATTTTCAGATTACACTTTACGAACCATAACACTTGGTACGGCAATTTTAGGTGCAGTTACAGGGATGCTTGGAAGTTTTGCTGTACTACGAAAACAAAGCCTTTTAGGTGATGCCATTTCGCATGCAGCACTGCCAGGAATAGCAATTTCGTTTCTCATTACAGGGACGAAAGATAGTAATACATTGTTATTAGGTGCTTTAGTTAGTGGTTTAATTGGAACCTTTTGGATACGTGGTATTATTACCAAAACACACCTCAAATCTGATACGGCATTGGGTCTCATTTTATCATTGTTTTTTGGCTTCGGAATGCTCTTACTTACCTTTATACAAAAGCAGCCAAATGCCAATCAGGCCGGATTAGATAAATACTTATTTGGTCAGGCAGCAACACTTGTAGAAAGTGATGTATGGATGATGGCTGGAGTTACAGGAATATGCTTATTCGTACTGCTCTTGTTTTGGAAAGAGTTTAAAATTTTACTTTTCGATAAAGACTACGCTAAGACACTTGGGTTTAATACAAAAACGATAGATATACTTATTACAAGTTTTATTGTGTTGGCTATCGTTTTAGGGCTCCAAACGGTTGGGGTTGTACTTATGAGTGCTATGCTTTTGGCGCCTGCTGCTGCTGCAAGACAATGGACAAACAGTTTGGCAACAATGGTGTTTTTGGCGGCATTGTTTGGTGCTTTTTCCGGCGTTTTTGGAACGGCAATTAGTGCGAGCCAAAATAATTTATCTACTGGACCCGTAATTGTATTAGTTGCTGCTGTTTTTGTGTTCGTCTCATTTATTTTTTCGCCGAGTAGAGGTCTTTTATTTAAACAGATACGATTTATTAAAAATCGCCGCGATTTACAACTGCATAAAACACTAGCTTTTATGTATAACATTGCTGAAACACACGATGATATATCACACCCTCATGAAATTAAAATCTTAAATAACTTTCAAGGATTTACTAAAGGGACACTTAAAAAATTAGTGGAAAAAAACTATGTGACACTAGAGGGATCAACGTGGAGCTTAACTAATGAAGGCTTTAAATCGGCATCAAATTTATATAACCAATTAACAAAAAACGATGAGTAGCGCGCAAATAGAAATACAACTTATTGCCAGTTTAGTTGCTATTGCATGTGCCATACCTGGTACGTTTTTAGTGCTTCGGAAAATGGCTATGATTAGTGATGCGATTAGTCATTCTATACTTCCAGGAATTGTGGTTGGATTTTTTATTACCCAAGACTTAAATTCACCTCTTCTTATTCTTTTGGCTGCTTTAACTGGTGTTATTACTGTTGTTTTGGTAGAATATATTCAGAAAACAGGATTGGTAAAAGAAGATACAGCCATTGGGTTAGTTTTCCCTGTTTTGTTTAGCATTGGTGTATTGATGATCGCTAAAAAAGCAAATGATGTTCACCTCGATATTGATGCGGTTTTAGTAGGAGAATTGGCATTAGCACCATTTGATCGTTTAATCATTTCTGGTGTTGACGTTGGTCCTAAGTCGCTATGGATTATTGGCGGAATTTTACTATTTACTATTGGATTGTTAGTTGCCTTTTTTAAAGAATTGAAGTTAAGTACGTTCGACAAAGGTTTGGCAGCGTCGTTAGGTTTTTCTCCAGCAATTATTCATTATGGATTAATGTCTGTATCGTCTATAACAACAGTGGGAGCTTTTGACGCTGTTGGTGCAATTTTAGTTGTTGCACTTATGATAGCTCCTGCCGCTACAGCTTATTTGTTAACTACAGATCTCAAGAAAATGTTAGGACTTTCGATTGTATTTGGGGTGTTTAGTGCTATTTCGGGTTACTGGTTTGCCCATTGGTTAGATGCATCTATTGCAGGATCAATTACTACAATGCTTGGTGTTTTGTTTTTACTGGTTTATTTGTTTGCGCCTAATAAAGGCGTTATTGCTGTGCTTTATAGGGAGAAACAACAGCGCACAGAGGTTTCTTTACTAACATTTCTTTTACACCTTAAAAATCATGATGAGGAACGTGAACGACATGTTAATCATTTAAATGAACATATCAATTGGCAAAAAGTGCGTTCGAAAACCGTGCTCGAGTTGGCATTGAAAAATAATATGATCGTTATTAATAATAACATTGTATCATTAACCTCTAAAGGTGATGAATTCACAACTCAGGCCATAGACTATATCATCACCAACGAAGATGCTCAAATAGAAGATATGAAAGACGATTTCTTCTTGTTTAGAGGTTAGCTAATGCCCTTGTCATTCTAAGTATATTTACTGTTTATAGTGTAACAATTATCACCATTTTTTGTCTAATACGTTATGAAAGGTTATGTATTTATCGTTATCATGGCAATGGTTGTGTTTGTATTAATTAGGATTCATATTCTTTTTATGAAATCAAACTTTTATGCAACAAATATTAAAGCTAGATCATATAGTTATGAGCTACGTTTTTATGTTTTTGTAATCTTTCCGATTATTCTTTTTTCTATTTTAGGGTCTGGAATTGTGCTTAGTAAATTGTTTTATGAGTAGCCATACTGTTTACAAATTAATATTGTAACGGGATTTTCACCACTTCATGTTGTAAAGCAAACACAACGAGACCAGCCACATTTCTGCAATTTAGTTTTAGTAAAAGGTTATTGCGATGTCCATCAACAGTTCTCGGACTTATAAAAAGTTTTTCTGCAATTTCAGGAGCAGTATATTGCTCACAAATTAATTGCAATACTTCTTTTTCTCTTGAGGTTAATTCTATGGAAAACTTAGCTTTAGGCTTTTTCTTGGAAATTATATTCTCTCGAATTATAGATAAAACCTCACTATTGTAATAAAACCCATTTTCATAAACGGCCTTAATGGTTTCAACAACCTCTTGAGGTTGAGAGTTTTTAGGTAAATAAGATACAGCCGATAACTCAATCATGTTTATGATGAAAGCTCTACTAAAATGCGTGGAGAGGACAATAGTTTTTATCGATGGATATTTTTTTTGGAGTAACTTAGCGGCTTCGATACCATTCATTTCAGGCATTTTTAGATCCAGCAATAAAACATCAGGCAATGTTGTACAAGCCGAAAGCTGTTGTAATAAATCGTTCCCATTTTCCGCTTCTAAATCCACTTTCAGTTTAGAATAACTGTTTAAAATAAGAATCATACCTTTTCGAAATAAGGCTTCGTCATCGGCAATTGCAATAGAAATTGTTTTCATGGTCATTTTAAGTTTTATCTAAGTCGGTAGGAGGGATCTCAATGATTACATTAGTTCCGGTTTCCGAGGAAGAATTATATGTAGAACTGGCATTGATGATGCGCAGTCTGCTTTCAATATTTTTCATTCCAAGTCCTTTTTTCTCTTTAATTTTTGTGATATCAAAACCGCTACCATTGTCTTGATAATCTAATTTTACAAATGTGTTTTTGGGCCATAGTTTTATGTTAATTTCGGTTGCCTGTCCGTGTTTAATAGAATTATTAATTAATTCTTGCAATACTCTAAAAAGGTTTAACTCGACTAACTTATTGTCTATACTATTAACCTCTTCCATAGATTTAAAATTAATACGAATTTGGCCTAGTAAATTAATACTATGTTGTAATTCCCTAATCGCTTCTACTAATCCAAATTCTTCTAGTGTTGGTGGTAACAATTCATGTGAAATAAAGCGAATTGAATTTATGGTAGTGTTGATTACAGCTTCTACTTCTGTAGTAATTAAGTCAATTTCGGCATGCTCTTTTCCGTAGGCTTTTAGGCGACAGATATTTAAAAAAATCACATTGAGTTTCGATCCAATTTCATCATGAAGGTCTCTTGCTATTCTTTGTCTTTCAGCTTCTTGTGTTAATATTGTTGCATGAAGTAATTCTTCTTGATGTTTAAGACTTAAATCTTGCACGCGCACTTGTTCTTTTAAAATTTTCTTTTGTGAATAGTTAAAGAAAATAACAAAGGCCAGTGCAAAGGCTAACATTATTAATATGCCAGTCACCATTAAAGTCATATAACCTTCTTCTTGTAAAACGCCTTCCATAGTCCTAATAAAATGAGTAATTGAAAAACAAAGTTTAGTATGGCATTAAAAGCCCAAAAAACAACATAACCATCTACATTCACAAGAGAGAATTCACCATACATGAAAATAAATAAACTTCCTGAATAGTAAATTAGAATGGCCGAATTAATAATGCGTAACCCTTTAGACTCTCCTGAGGTAAATGAATGATTTTCAACCAGATTGTAAAAATACAACACAGCATAGGTTATAATGCTCAATTGAACACATGTTTTTGCATAACTATTGAATCCAAAAATATTCTGCAAAGACAAAGAATTCAAAACAATAAGCAAACTTCCACAAATTAGAACATACCGAAGTACAGTTTTAATTGATGCAGGCTTATTAATCAAACTCATAAAAAAGTAAGAGAATAACATAAATTCTCCTAAGGTGTATAGATGTAATAAAGGGAGATTGTTCCATTTCATTTGTATACATACATAAGCCAAAATTTCGATAAGGAGATTCCAAATCAGGAAATAAAATAGGCGTAAAAATGGCGTATTTAGTTTTTTCCTATTAATTAAACAGAAAGCTACATTAATACTCAAGCATACTAGTGCTAGTTTCACAGTATAGGCATATATAGTATGTAATGTAGCGTAAGAATCCATTGTTATTGAGTCATCTATTTAAGGTGTTTATTTTATAGGATAATCTATTCCTGTTATTTTTGGACAAGCAGCAGGGCAAGGTTGTGTAAAATTATAATAATGGTTTTTAACCTGTGGTGATTCTGAGTTAGGTGGCACAACAACAAAAATCATATCTGTCACAGGAGTAATATTGCCATCCTCATCCTTAACCTCTTTAATGGCATTCATCACATATAAGCTCGAACCAGGATTATCTTTTACTGCGCAAGCAACATCAAACAATTCTTGGATCTTTGTTATCTCAACACCTAAAATTAAATGTTCAGATTCAGAAGCAGGTAGGCTCTTCACAAGGTCATCATAAAAGGTATTATATCGATTTAATTCTGCAATCGCTACTGGAGCAATTTTCTTAAAAGGAGTGCCTTCAAAACCACAAAGTTCGGTTCTTTCAGAAGTGGTTGTTTCGGCTAAATTTTGAACTGTTTGCTTATCATTTTTACATCCTAAGCAGAGGAATAGTAGGATGTAAATTGCAATACTAAGTTTAATTGTTGTTTTCATAATTATTGATTTTAGAGTTTGTTAATTATTTGAATTCAAGATACTTATTAATGAAGGAGCATTTCACTTTATGGGAACAAATCAGGTTGAATTACCTGCTTATTTTAGTAGAAAAACCTGCATTGTATACAAAAAAAGCTCTGCATTTATGCAAAGCCTTTTATTGGTTAAAAGTTATAGTGCCAATTACTGTAGTTATTCATTGTTGTTAGATTTAAGTTGTGTTTTCTAATTCAATGTTTTCTTAAACCCATCATGCATCCAATCTAAAGTGTTTATAAGAGCACCAATTCCGTTTGCTGATGGATCATAATCTTTTGGAGCATTGGCTATTTTGTATTGTACTGGTGCACTTTCCGTTGCATTTTTAACCACCACCACATTGGCTTTCAATATTACTCCATTATCCAAAGTAACACTTTGGTAATTTATGGTAACTGTGACGTTCTCATTTTCAAAAGAATCTTCTACATCTTTGGTCTCATCTATTTCAAGTTTTTTACCAATTTTAAGTAAAGTGTTTTGTATTGAAAAATTAATAGCAGCCCAAACACCTAAGAAACAAACACCTCCTAATACAGGGAATGCTACGGCTAGATATGCTGCAATGGAAAATATTGAAATTACGATTGGACTGTCTGTGTTTAATGTAACAGATGAGCTTGTTTCGTCGTTTTCCAATTCGAAGGTCTGACTACCGTCTTCGTTATTAATGAGATTAATTAATGCTGAATACCCAAACGAAACGTTATTCGCATTGCTCATATTGAGATTCGTTTTCAAAGCATTGTCTGCGATATAAGTCTCACTAGACCCAGTATAACAGCTAAAAGGGGTGTCTTTAGAGGCTTTGATTATTAAAGTAGCAGGATCTGTATTAGTACCCTGAGTTGCTGTAGCGCTATTTATGTATTTGCCAAAATCATCATTATCTTTGATGTTACTTGCTATAAATTGGTACAATGTATAATCATCAAATGCAATGGCACAGTTTGAAGGCGCTGTTATGGAAAGCAATGTAGACGCTTCAAAAGCACTATGTTGATCTCCTGTAGGCGCTGGAACATCATTTACCATAACGAGCATTAAAACAGAAGGTGTGATTGTGGTACTAGACCAGTTTAGCGTAATAAATTTTATGTAGGTCGGCGCAAAGTATTGGTTTAAATTGTTTGCGGTTGCTTCGCCTAACTGATTGGGAGAACTTGCTACATAAGAATCAATACTACTCTGAAACCAACTGGTTAGCATATCTGCTTGAGAACTTGTACCAGTGGTTAGTGTTACTACAGGCGCAGATAAAGCATCGGCATTGAGACTTAAACAATTGGACCATGAGGCACCATCTGTGTTTGTGTTTGTTTCGGTTGCACCCGAACAAGGAGAAATAAAAAGATTATCCAAATATACTTTTAACGATACGCTGCCTTTAAACATGCTTTGGATACCATTTGTTGTAGTGTTTCCTGATATTGGAGCGTTTATTAAGAGCACATCCTGTTCTGTGGTATCTACCTGTATATTTGTTAATGCTGTACTGAAATTCAGGTCTATAGTACTGCCATCATATTCTTGACCTGAAATGGACTGTGGAATAATATTAGAGAATATAACGTTTCTGAGTTGGTTGTATAATGTTGGATTCATGTTCATAACCCAACTCCAATTTTGTGTTGTTGTTGACATAATTTTTGAATTTTAAAGATTATTAATAGATGATTTTTATTTTAAGAATTAAGACCCTGTTGCTGGTTCGCCACTTATTGTGATTGTAAAGTGATTTGTGGTTCCGTGATCATCTCGAGTTTTTGTAGCGATAAGATAACCGGCTTGTGATGAGGTGGCTTTAATATAAACACCTGTCTCTCCTGCATGCCAACTGCCAGCATCTGGTTCATGAAAGTGAGCATAGCCTAATGGTTTTCCAAGATTATCATAGAAGGATAATCCAAATTTACTGTCTTTAAAAAAACAGCTTCCGCTGGCTTCACTTGTCGCGTGGCAGTACACGTTCATCCCAGGTTCTATAGGTTCACTTGGAACATCCTCGTTGTGTATACATTCTTTGTAATGTGTATCTAAGGCGACTGTTATAAAAGGGTTACTTCCATGTTTTACAATATTTTGCACGTCGTTTATGCTTTTTTTTACATTAAGCTCTACTTCAATAGTTTTAGACATAATTTCTAGTATTTAAAGGTTTTTATTAATTGTTTTACCTACTCTATCTATTTAGGCTTTTCGGTTTTCGCCTTTCTTTATCATCGAAAATTGAATTACAGTTGCACTTATAAATTGTTCAGGTCTCGACTACTTTACAAATGTCGAATACCATCGTTATTAATAGTAGAGCCAAAAAACTTGATTTAGAAAATCAGGTTAAACAGCTTGTATTACATATCAGATTAATCTGAAGTTTTAAAATGGCTTGGTGTGTTATTGCATTAAAATTCTGATGATAGATTTCCTAAGTACATGACTTATATTTTGCAGGTGTAGATCTTAAATTTAGTTAGGCTTCTACACCAACATTTAAAGCATTAACCTTTAATATTTAAAGGTTAAACCACAAATGAAACTCCTTTTTCATAAGTAGCTTTAAGTCATTAAAAATGAACATATAAAATCATCGCAAAGTCCTTTGAAATGGACAATTGGTGATTTGTTTTCAATTAACTATTAAAGTATTTACTCTATGAAAAATTTTGTAGCTTCTATCGTTTCTGTGTTTACAGTAATGATATGCTCCATGTCTTATGGTCAAGAATTACCAGAAGTCATTCCGCCCTCACCAACTGTAGCCAATTTAATGCAGTTTGAAGAAGTGCCTGTAAGTTATTATACAGGACAGCCTAATATCTCTATCCCCATCTATTCTAAAGCACTTAATGGTGATTTATCCGTTAATATCGGACTGAGTTATAATACCCAAGGCATAAAGATTAACAATGTATCTGGATGGACAGGCACTGGTTGGTCTTTAAATGCAGGCGGTGTCATTTCCAGGACTGTTAGAGACGTGCCCGATGAGTTAAAGGCAAACTCTTATGGTTATTCAGGTATTAAAACTGGTGTTTTACATAGTGATGATTACTGGAATTACAATACACTATCAGGAACAGGAGCAGGCTCTAAAGAAGAATACGATTGGAGAGCCGTTGGTAGTAGTATCCATAAATATGATAATGATGTGGATCTTTACCAGTTTAATTTTATGGGTTATTCTGGTCGATTTGTGATTTTAAGGGAAGGACTTTCATTAGTTCCTAAACTAATTTCTAAAAGTGCAGCAATTGATATCAATTTTAATCAAAACTCAAGTGGTTCTAGAGCCATTAATAGCTTTACCATTACAGATCCTAATGGATATGTTTATGAATTTACTGAAGTAGAAACTACTTCTTCAGAAATTAATAGCGGTTCAGTGCCACAAGGCGATGTTGGTGTTTTGAATCCGTCAGGAACAAATGAAACCATTGCTATTAATTCGGCATGGCATCTTACTGCTGTTAAAACCAGTAATGGGATAGCATTAGCAACATTTACTTATAGTACAGAAAACGAATCTTATGTCACATCTGTGACAAGAACCTATAACAAAATCCTTGAAATTAATGGAAATTCCAATGTACAATTGGCAGATATTAGTGACCCTTATAACCAAGGAAAGCTCAAACCTGAGCAAACCGTTTCTTATTATGTAACCACTTCTCCAACAAAAAAACTGGCCTCGATAAGTTTTAAGGATGGCACTAGTGTTGCCTTTCTAAAAGATAATGCCAATTCACACCCTGAAACCACAGGAGCCATATTAAAGACAATAAACATTAAAGATACTTCTGGAGCAGTTCATAAAAGTTATACCATGAGCTACGAAACTACAACAGATACTAATACCAGTCCAGATTCACATCGTTTGTGGCTTATGAAAGTAAGAGAAACTGCAGGAGGTGTTAATCATGATTATCATCTAGCTTATAATGATAAGGCCAATTTACCTGGTTTCGATTCTAACATGGGTGACGATTGGGGCTATTATAGTGACATAGGTGTTACCACAATAAATTGTAGTAGCCCTGCTGCAAATGTTTATAGTGAGGCAACTATAAGTACTGGATTACTTTCGAGTATTTCTTATCCTACAGGTGGTACAAAGGAGTTTGAATTTGAGCATCATACGTATTCTTATTATGGAAATCAAACACTTGGCTATGATGAATATATGAAAAACCCGAGAAATACTGAACCTAAAAATGAAACACAGAGTTTTACCTATCAAAACCCTTCTCAGTTTTCCTCTTTACCAATGAGTTTAATAACAGGAACTTTGCCTTTTGCCCAAGATATATTTATATCATCAACTATAACAACACCAGCGGCAGGAAGTCCGTATTTAAATAATCATCGTGTATATGTTATTGATAGTAATAATGTTACTCATTTCGTAGAACTTAACGAAAACTGTTACAAAATTAATAATCTACCAGCTGGAGCTTTTACAGTAGGTTTTACATATAATACGAATCTAGATACTTCAGTATATACTGTAAGTGGAAACATTGAAATAGACTATATCAAAAAGCGTAAGAATTTCACACCAAGAGAAGAAATGATAGGTGGAGGTGTACGAATCAAAAACATCGCGTTTAGAGATAGCATTGTAGACCCTTCATCTCCTGTAAAGAATATTAATTATGTGTATGATGATGAAGCGAATACCTTAAGATCTTCGGGAGTAATTGATGCAGAATTAGATCGTCTTACACGAAAGTACATCCATACGGCTAATAATTTTGTAGCAGCAGCTCCTAATTACACGTCTCCTGGCGCTTCCACACCAGTAAAATATGAGATTACTGAAGTAGGCGTAAGAGCCCAACTAAGTCAAGGCGAATATGTAGGTTATAGACAGGTAAAAGTCTATGAAACAGGTAATGGTTATACCATTTACAATCATACTTCTGCTTACGAGTTTCCTAGTCCTTCGGATGTGTTTGATCTTCCAAATCCTCATCCAGCACCAAACAATGATTATAGGCGTGGACTACTCACAAGAAAACGCATTTTTAGAGAGGATGACAAACCTTTACAGGAAATCACGCATTATGATACTAATGGTGTTTTAAAATATGACTTTGTCGAGGACGCCATGTTCACCATGCGAAGTTCTTATAAAAAAGACACTTGTCCTTGGTTTATCTATTACGATCAATACAGTAATTATATCAGTTTAAACCCTGATGCAGCTGGTGGAAATGATCCATCACAGAGCTCAGGATATTATAGTGGTTGCAATACTAGTGATGTCACTCAAAACAGTAGAATATTCTATTCTGGTTGGGCGAAACTGGAAGAAGTCACCACTACCGATTTTTTCTATGATGGTCCAACGACAAGAACCAAAACGGTAAGGCAAACTTACGAGTACAACGATGAAAACTTTCAGGTAAGCCAAGAAGATGCTTACTACGAAAAGTCTGGAGTACAAGAACATTTACAAACCAAGTATTTCTATGCAGTACCTGCTGGAGCTACGCCTGGATCTAATTTTTCTGCCACCTTGGTAAATATGAGAAATCTCAATATGATTAACACCGTTTTGGAAACAGAGTCATATAGAAACTCAGTAAAAATGAATGAGACTCATAATATTTATCATCCATTTCATACCAATTTTGTCGCCTTACAAGAAGTTAAAGTAGCCAAAGAATCTCAAGGCTTGATTTCTATAGTACAATTCCATGATTATGACACGCATGGTAATTTGGTTGAAGTCAGTAAAACTGATGGCGCACGTATGAGCTACCTCTGGGGGCATAATAAAACCTTGCCAATTGCACAGCTTTCAAATGCTGAGTATGCCGATATTCCTAGTACATATAAAAGTATCTCAGGAAATATTGATTTCACTACAGAAGCTAATCTAAGAAATGTGTCTGCACTTTCAGATGCTCAGATTAGTATTTTTCACTACGATCCTATAATAGGACTTACTAAATCTATCGATCAACGAGGTTATAAGATGTACTACGAGTATGATGCCTTTGACCGATTGGAATACATAAAAGACAACGATTTTAAAATCGTGAGTAAGAACAGCTATCACTATAAAAATCAAAACTAAAACCTAAGGACATGAAAATTATATATACCATCGTTGTTTGTCTACTCTGTTTGGCAGCAACACAGCAAACAAATGCTCAAGGTCAAAACTCAGAATACACCTTGCAAAGTGAACATGTCTTCTCTTATGGTGAGGACAAACAAATCACATCGACCATTACCATTACTGAAAGCACATTTAATTGGATTCAGTTTATCAATGATGATACAGCCGCTACCAATTTTAATATTGTTAGTGTCTCAGGACAGTGGAATGAAAGTACGTCTACGGGTCAGTTAAATTATACACTAAATATTGTTGAAGATGGTGAAACATACCAAGCTAGTTTTACTATTGAGGGAACATCAGCAGGACTATCTGCAGAGCTTATATGTATACTGTCTGAAACAGAACAGGAAGTCTACGAATTTTCTATTAACGGTATCACTTACCAATAAAAATCAATGTCATGTTAGAACACAAGAATATAAAACATCGAAAAAATTCCATATTGACATTGGTAGCTATGCTCGCCTTTAGTTTTTATGGTTTTAGCCAGTTTATTGCTGGACCAACAACAGTTGTTGAAACCAGTACACATACTTATACCTATGATTCGGGGAATTTAATTACCTATCAAAAATGGACTGTTACTGGAGGTACAAAACTGTCTTACGGTTTACTCTCTGGGACTACCTATTATGTTACTATAAAATGGGGAACTACTGGTGTGGGCAATATAAAAATGCAGCAACGAAAAACAGTTTTAGCAGAATTGGATGTTAACATAACCACTGCCACCTATTGCGCAGATACCAATTTAACTAACACCAATTATGTACATACCATAACGCCAAGAGTCGCCGTATCAAACCATGCTGCATTTGACCAATTAGACAGTAGCCAAAAGCTGGAATCTGTAACTTATTTTGACGGACTTGGAAGAGCCGTTCAAAGTGTTGCCATTCGTGCAGGAGCAAGTTGCGAAGATATTATTGCGCATGCCGAGTATGATGCTTATGGGAGAGCCAAACAAGAATTCTTACCCTTTGCTCAAGAGAATAATGGAGGCGCATTTAAAACCAATGCAGAGAATACAACAGATTCATTTTATAATACCACTAAATATGAAAACACGCTCAACCCATATACCGAAAAAGCGTTTGAAGCCTCACCTTTAAATCGTGTGCTTAAGCAAGCCGCTCCTGGTAATGATTGGGCTATGGGAGGTGGCCACGAGATAGAAATGGATTACCAAACCAACGAAAATTCTGAAGTAAGACGTTTTGAGGTGACCCTTGCTTATAATAGCGCACACAAAATTTATAACACTACATTGACCTTAAACGGTATGTATAACGAAGGCGAATTGTATAAATCAATCACCAGAGATGAAAACCACACTGGAACTTCAAAAAATCATACGGTTGAAGAATTTACCGATGCCGAAGGCCGATTAATTTTAAAACGAACGTTTAATGATATCGATGTTAATAATGATGGGACCATCTCTGGAACTAATGAATCGGCAGTGAAACATGATACCTATTATGTTTATGACAGACATGGAAACTTGAGTTTCGTGCTGCCTCCTTTAATGTTAACAGACACAGGAGTGCTTACTGATGTTACGAACGCTATGGATGGTTTAGGCTACCAATACAAGTACGATGATAAAAACCGTTTGGTAGAAAAGAAAGTCCCTGGAAAGGGTTGGGAATATATCGTTTATAATAAGTTAGATTTACCTATTATGACCCAAGATGAAATTCTTGACCAGCAAGGGAAATGGTTATTCACCAAATATGATGCTTTTGGAAGAGTGGCCTATACAGGAATTAAAAATTCAACAGGATCACGAACCTATTTTCAAAATTTGGCCAATGATTATGCCTTAGCGACGCAATACGAAGTTAAAGTAAGCTCAGGAACAGGATATTCTAATACCTACTATACATCTACAGCCATCCCAACAAGTAGTGATGAAATTCATACCATTAGTTATTATGACGACTATAATTTTGATTTAGCTGGTGGTGTTTCTGAAACGGCTTATGGGATTACACCAATTACCAATGTTAAAGGATTAGCAACAGGTACAAAAGTTAAGGTTTTAGATACTAATGATTGGATTACAACGGTAAGTTACTACGATAGCAAAGCCCAGCCTTTATATATTTACAGTCATAACACCTATTTAGAAACTACAGATAAAGTAAAAAGTAACATTGAATTTGATGGTCGAGTGACAGAGACCACCACTACCCATACTAGAACAGGGCATAGTGCTGTTTATACCGTAGACACTTTTGATTATGATTCTCAAAACAGACTCCTTAGTCATCACAATAAAATTACTAGCACATTTATGCCAGAAGAGGTGATTACAGAACATAGTTATGATGAACTTGGACAGCTAGAAAGCAAAGGTGTAGGAGGCGATATTTCGCAATCTAGATTGCAAACCATAGATTACACCTATACTGTAAGAGGTTGGTTAAAATCAATAAACGATGTTGACAATTTAGGCCATGATCTTTTTGGTTTTGAATTAAATTATAATGGTGATATAGAAGGATCAGGTGGTGGAAATCCACTATATAACGGTAATATTTCACAGATAAAATGGAAGACCGAAAATGACAATATAAAAAGAGGCTACTCATTTAAGTATGACGCACTAAATCGTTTAACCACAGCTTATAGCAGAAAGCAAAGTACACTGAGTGCGGTAGATCAATATTCGATGTGGACCAAATATGATAAAAACGGAAATTTAACCCGATTACACCGAAATGGTCATACCAATTCTGGAGCAACAACCTTTGGAGCCATGGACGACTTAAATTATACTTATGAGACAAATAGCAATCAGCTTAAAAAAGTAGAAGATATGGGTAATGACACCTATGGCTTTGTAGATGGTTCTAATACAACAACAGAATACACCTATGATGTTAATGGTAATATGCTAACCGATGCCAATAAAGGTATTTCATCGAATATTACCTATAACCACTTAAATTTACCAACCCAAGTGACCTTAAGTGGTGGAAATATTCAATATATTTACGATGCAACAGGAATAAAACAAAAAAAGATAGTGAGTACAGGAGGCAATACCGAATATGCAGGAGGCTATATCTATGAGAATGGAGTATTAAAGTTCTTTTCTCACCCTGAGGGCTTTGTAGAAAAAAATGGTGCCAGTTATGATTATGTATACCAGTATAAAGATCACTTAGGTAATATTAGACTCAATTATAAAGACATCAGTACAGCAAGTACACCTAATCTAGAAATTCAAGAAGAGAATAACTACTATCCTTTTGGACTCAAACATAAAGGGTATAATGGTAATGTAGTCTCTGACCACAACTATGGTTTTGGAGGTAAAGAAGAGCAAAACGAACTAGACTTAGATTGGATAGATATTACAGCACGTAATTATGATCCCTCACTTGGGCGTTGGATGAATTTGGACCCTTTGGCTGAAATTATGAGAAGACATAGTCCTTATAGTTATGGATTTAATAATCCATTGAGATATGTCGACCCAGACGGAATGGCGCCAGATGATTTAGTTTTAGAGGGAAAGCAAAAAGCTATCAATCAATTTGAAAAATTAACAAATGAAGAATTGGGTGGACAATTTGTTCATGTTGATGGAAACGGTAATGTTACTCTTAGCGCTACTGATAAGGAATATGCAGCTTTTACTGATGAACAAAAAGGGCTATATGATGTTTTAAAAAAATCTGTTGATGCCAAAGGGGTGGTTACTGTAAATATAGTGATGAATGATGTAGATACTAGAATTGGAGGTACTGAAACAAAAACTATTGATATTGGAGATATTAGTGAAATAAAAGATGGAAAAGCATTAACCAAAAAGACATTAATAGGACACGAATTTGAAGAACAATTTGAATATCAATTAGGCTCAAAAGGTAAACCTTTAAATAAATTTGATGCGCATAGCGCAGGAGAAGCAGTCGAATCAACAATTAATGGAGGTTATGAAAGGTTACCAAATGACCCATCTGATGATAATTTTAGACAAGAAAGAATTCCAAAAAGCGCTAAGACCAGAGGTGTTACATCGTCTCAAGGAAATATAAATCATCCTAGTAAAAAAGCTATATCTGGTACATATACGTATAAATTCACTAAAAATGGTAAAACAATAACAGCAACAATAACATATAAATATGGAAACGTTACAAGTAATGAAGAGAATTAAATATGCACTTATCTTTTTTATTATTATTCAATCATGTGATAGTACAAAAAAAAATAAATTTGATTGTACAGATAAATTCGCATGCCAAGAGGTTGAAAAGAATTTAGAAATTTTATCAGATTTTATATTTTATGGTAAAACTTTTTCTGGCAAAGAACTTAATGATGCTAGATCCCTTTTTGAAAACTTATCAGGATATAAATCAGATGCTGATGTGCAGTTTGAAGGACAGTCACCTCCAACTTTAAATGATTTTTACACATGGACCTCTTGGTATTCAACAGAATATAATAGATTAAGATATAACAAAGAAAAAAAACAAATTTATTTGATATCTGAGTAAGGTAATGTGGGTAATGTCCCTCGCTGGCGCAAGCGTCCATGCTTGTGTCCAAATAGATAAGTAATACAAAAGCCATGATGTAAATTGTGGCTTTTGTTTTTAAGTTGTTATAGATTATTTTCTGTAGTTTTGATTTTATAAAATGGAGCGTACTTATGTTGTTATAGCACTAGCGTGGACGCTAGCGCCAGCGCAGGGAAACAACCACTACCCATACTAGAACAGGACATAGTGCTGTTTATACCGTAGACACTTTTGATTATGATTCTCAAAACAGACTCCTTAGTCATCACAATAAAATTACTAGCACATTTATGCCAGAAGAGGTGATTACAGAACATAGTTATGATGAACTTGGACAGCTAGAAAGCAAAGGTGTAGGAGGCGATATTTCGCAATCTAGATTGCAAACCATAGATTACACCTACACTGTAAGAGGTTGGTTAAAAACCATAAACGACCCTTCAAATTTGGGAAGTGATTTGTTTGGATTTAAGATTAACTATAATACCACAGATCATGGCGGTACAGCCTTGTATAATGGTAATATTGCTGAGACGGAATGGAAAACAAAAAACACTGATCACGGTTTAAAATGGTATAGCTACGATTATGATGCGCTGAACAGAATTACTGGAGCGACAAGTAATTCTAGTAATTATCATGTAAATGGCATTACCTATGATAAGAATGGTAATATCATGACATTAAAACGAAACGGACATACCAATACACTCGCCACAACTTTTGGTGTTATGGATGATCTGGATTATGAATATGAAACAAATAGTAATAGGCTTAAAAAAGTGACGGACAATGCTACAATACCTACTTATGGCTTCGTAGATGGCTCTAATACAACAACAGAATACACGTATGACGCCAACGGTAATATGCTCACCGATGCCAATAAAGGTATTTCATCGAATATTACTTATAACCATTTAAATTTACCAACACAAGTGACCTTAAGTGGAGGAAATATTCAATATATTTACGATGCAACAGGGGTAAAACAAAAAAAGATTGTGAGTACAGGTGGCAATACTGAATATGCAGGAAATTATATCTATGAGGATGGAGCCTTAAAGTTCTTTTCGCATCCTGAAGGCTTTGTAGAAAAAAATGGTACTAATTTTGATTATGTATATCAATATACCGATCATTTGGGAAATATTAGATTAAATTACAAGGATATAAGTACTACAAGCTCGCCTAGTTTAGAAATACAGGAAGAGAATAACTACTATCCATTTGGCTTAAAACATAAAGGGTATAATGGCAATCCGATAAGTGAACACAAATATAAATATAATGGAAAAGAATTAAATGAAGAACTAGGGTTAGATTGGTACGATTATGGTGCAAGAAATTATGACCCTGCTTTGGGAAGGTGGATGAATATTGATCCTATGACAGAAGCAATGAGAAAATTTTCTCCATATAACTATGCGTGGGATAATCCAATTATTTATATCGACCCAGATGGAATGTTTGCTACATATGGATTGAATAAAGAAAGTGGTGAAATAAAAAAAATTGACGATAAACAATATTTTGATGAGAACGGTGTTGAAGTAGATAGATTAGTTGATAGTAAAGATAAAAAAACTATAGTATCTGATAATGTAGATAAAGGACTTTTGAGTGATGGATTAAACATTAAGAAAAATGGTCTTCAAACAAGTAATGTTAGTGGTGCGGGTAAATTAGCAATAGATATTTCCATGAGTATTAAAGAAGAAGTTGTAGCTGTTGTTTACCAAAATGAAGATAAGGAAAAGTATATTGAGGTAAGGCCGTATGAAGGAGGACGTATAGTAAGAGATGAAGAAGGTAATGTTACAGAAATGATATCTGGAGCTGATATGAGGATTGAACCTTCTTTTACATCTTCTGATGAGACCTTTACTGGTAAGCCTATCTATGCAATGCATACGCACCCTGGTCACCCAGATGGAATTGATATAATAGGAAAGCCAACTCCAAGCCCTGCTGATTTAAGAATTGCTAGAATGAATAAAGAGATTAACGGTGTTGATATTCCTTTTTTCATTATTGGTTCAAAAAGTATTACATTAGATGGAAAAACATCGAATAGAACAGGATATGATAGTAAGGGTAACGTTAAAACAATTACTCCACCCAAAAAGAAAACGAAAAAGAAGAATTAAATGAAGAATATTTTTTACATTACGTGTTTAACATTGGTGAGTTTTGTTTCTTGTAAGCAAAGTCAGAATAACATCAGTTTTGAAAATAAGAATATGAAATTTTCTGAAACTCAAATTATTGATTTAATTGAGATTATCGAAAAGGATGATCACTCTATAAATAAAAGAGAATTTTATTATCATTTTCGATATGATGATTTTTTAAATGAAAATACAACTATTATAGATCTTGTTAAAAATGAAAAAAAACCTTCTCTAGAAGATGGTATTTCTGATGTTGTTAAGTATAAAGGTAGTTATATTTTCATTTATGAAACACTACAATCGCTTTCAAAAGAGAAGTTAAATTATGTTAAAGAAAATGATTTGATATCTGCTACTGAAGCATCTCCATTTTTTGTGCCTGATTCTAAATATTGGAATCTATATATTAGAAATGAAAATGATGGTTTGATAGTAAAAAGTATGAGACAATTAATGCCGACTGCAGAAAGTAATAATCTCAATGAATCAATAGATTTTTAAGTTGGGTAAGGTAATGTAGTAAATTAGTTGATATATTAATTTTAAGTTCTAAATAATTAAAAACCAGTGGTTAGAAGATTTTCTAATTACTGGTTTTTGTCCCCTCGCTAGCGCAAGCGTCCACGCTTGTGCTAAAAGATAGATAATACAAAAGCCACAATGTAAGTTGTGGTTTTTGTTTTTAAGTTATTATAGATTATTTTCTGTACTTTTAATTTTATAATATTGAGCGACAGGTGTGCCTTTGCGTTAAGGGTTGCAGCGGCATCCTTTTTACGTCAGGTCTCGATACAATGTTCCCTTTAGTCACATCACTCGATCTGACGTAAAAAGATACAGCGGAAGACCTGACGATTTTTGATAAAATCAAAAATGGGAACACCCAAAAAGAGATTCTGTTTACGATAGGGTTGTTTAGATTTGTTGTGGCACTAGCGACACGCTAGCGCCAGCGTAACGAAAAACCAAAAAAATCAAACTAATATGAAAAAAATAGCATTAATAGCTCTATCTATTATTGTAATAAGTTGCTCGTCATCTTATGAAGTTGTACACATAGAAAATAATAAATCTAATGAAAGGCCAATAGTATATGTTAAAAAAGCTAAAACTAATGTTAATGAGGTCTTTGAATTAATATCTCAACCAGCAAAAACCAGTGATCATAATTTTACTTTGATAGAAAAAGGCAGAGTATACAAATTAAAGATTAAAAAAGAGCTAAAATTAAATTTTGCTGCTCACAATGGGCAATACAACTCTAATGAAACATTATTGGATTCTATTTCTGGATATAAGGTAAATGGAAAATATTATTGTCCAGATTTGTTTGGACTATATCTTGATGAGTAAGAAAAGAGTTTCCTACTAGCTAGCGCAAGCGTCCACGCTTGTGCTAAAAGATAAATAATACAAAAGCCATGATGCGAGTCATGGCTTTTATTTTTAAATGGTTATAGATTATTTTCTGTACTTTTAACTTTATAATATTGAGCGACAGGTGTTGCTTCGCGTTAAGGGTTACAGCGGCATCCTTTTTACGTCAGGTCTCGATACAATGTTCCCTTTAGTCACATCACTCGATCTGACGTAAAAAGATACAGCGGAAGACCTGACCCACTGTAGCTTAAGCGAAAGAGGGTAACGCCCAAAAAAAACATGACGCAACAGGTCTAAAATTAAAGAAAGTAGAAGCCATGATACAAATCATGGCTTTTTAAGGTGTCGTTTTTAGAGCTAAATGTTACAATCCATTTAGTACGTCCAGAGCCTGTTTTAATTCTTCAATACTAACATCTTTAAAATTAAAATCTATTTTCGGGTTTCTAACAGTTGTAGTCTCAATCATATCGTAATAGAGTTTACCATCTTTTCGTTTAATTGCAACCAATACGACGGCTTCATCTGCACCAACAGTTTGAAAGTCATATACACTGCCATTATTCCAGCTTGGAAGCACAGATTTATACGATTTAAATACCATACTTACACTGGCGCCTTGGGCATTTTTAATTTTAAGTTTGTATTTAATACGTTTTGCACGTCTAATGAAGCGATCACAGTTTATCCATCCAAGATTTGTTGATTTTAAGGCATAATAACTTACGTCTCTAGAGGATATGTCAGAAGTAGTGTCGTCTAGCAATACGTCGAATTCTTTGGCAGTTACAGATTTTGAACCAGCAGTAAAACGAGGCCTTGGTACCAAAGTTATTGTTCTGGTTGTTGTTGGTACACGTGAAGGATCCCATAATTTTCTAATCACATGTCCGCCACGCGTTATCGAATCATCTTCTAAGATTTTAAACTTAGTACTTTCCATATCAAACAGTGGTTTTCTAAGCATTGCTGTTTTTTGTGATCCTGTTCCATAAATCCCATAAATACGAATCAGCTTTTGTCTTTCATAACGATTCCATTCTTGAAGAAATAGAGAATCTACAGGAAAATCTTTGTCGTGCATGACTTCTCTAATCATTTCAACCATGCCTCGCTCTTCAGTATAAATAGTGTCCATTTCAATCGGCTCTCTAACTATTATAGGTTTAATCTCAGAGAAAACTGGTTCTGCCTGTGTTGAAACGGTATCTATCGCGCCAATCATAGAGTTTCTGTTTGTTCTAGACGATGTGCCTTCTACAGTGAAATTAATAGGTAAAGAATAAGGTACAATTACAGGCTTACCACGTTGTATACCAGGATTAAATCGTGGGAGCATATTTATAACACGATCTGTTTCTTCACTTAATCGAGGATGAGGGGCTCTCGTTTGAACAAAAACAACATTTCCCTCTTGATCTATTTTAAAAATACAATTAATGCGTTGTTTTCCTGATAGCCCTAAACCTTGTGTGAGATCAGTATTAAATGTCTTATTTATAAATTTTGAAATGGCATTTTCGGTGCATTTTTTTCTGGTCTCATTGTCTTCGGCTTCACAGCCTGGAAATGTTGGAACCTGCTCCACAACTCCAAAAGGAACTTCTACAAGCTCTTCGGACAAATCGTCTATGTCTACCACTTCCAAAATATCATTTTGTAAGGTCCAATTAATATTTTGATCTTTCCATTCACCCGAAAATAACTGCATTCCCGATGTTTTACTTGTCGTCGGAAATAGGATGTCTATTGGAGAACTGCTATTCAATTCTAATGTGGTATCACCTTGTTTAGCTTCTACATATAACATGCCTCCAGTTTCGAGCTGTTTTCCATTTGAAACTGTTGAAAGATTCTGCAATAAAATATCTGAAATTTTGTAATACTCGGTAACGTTTAATTCAACTTGTCCGGTGACAACGTTTCCAGTATTTGGGTTTATAAATGACCCTCCTTTTATCTTTAAAATGGTACCTTCTTTACAGGTAATAGTCGTGTCGTTTTGTGCTTGAAACCTTAAATGTTCAGCTTTCTTAGTGAAATGAACAGTGCTTGTTGTTACACCTCCATATTTTTTATGAACTGTTGTTGACCTGTAATTAACATCCATTTCAGAAATGGTATCTGCTTTTGTAGCTTCGGAAAGATCTATTTGTTTTTCGAAGGCAGGTTCTTGATGAAAAGTAGAATCTGTAATACTAGTATTTAAAGGCGTATAATTTGGAGATGATTCATTTTCCGAAGTATTAAAAACTAAAGTATAGAGCGTAATTAAGGCTCCGATAATAACAATGGAGATACCCGAGATTTTTAGCCATTTTTCTGTTGTGTAAACCCGCTTAGCTTTTAAAATATCGTCTTTAATTTGAACGCGTTTTAAACCATTTATAAAAACAAGATGTTCTTCGTAAAGGGTATGAAACTCGTTATCACTCTTGAGTTTCGATTCGAAACTTTGGCGTTCCTCTTTTGATAGTGCGTCGTTGAGGTAGTTATTTATGAATTCGATGTTTAGGCTATATGTTTCCATGTTTTTCTAATTTAGGGTTGAACCGATTTTAATTTGGTTTTATAAATGTCTTTTGCTTTTTGCAAACACTTGTACTTTTGGTTTTTCGCAATTTTTGAAGATTTAAATTGCATCACTTTGGCGATG
Source organism: uncultured Psychroserpens sp. (assembly GCF_947492715.1). Lineage (GTDB taxonomy): Bacteria > Bacteroidota > Bacteroidia > Flavobacteriales > Flavobacteriaceae > Psychroserpens. The sequence goes on along the minus strand of NZ_CANLNS010000001.1, from coordinate 834,781 downwards.
TCATGAAAAGACATGCCTTTGTGATAAAACAGTTGTAATAAGTGCTGACATCGTTTTCCAATTTCTAGAAAAGCATGTTCGGCAAGCTGGTATTTTTTTTCTTCGATGACCTCCTGAAATACTTGAACCTCTTGCGCATCGAGTTGATGTAATTGTTGTTTGGTTAAACTCTTTTGAATATCAGACCAAACAAATCTGGAGACCGAATATAAATAGGTGTAAAAGGATGAGCGTAATTCGAAATTTGAGGTTTCTAGATTCCGATTTAAAATGATTAATGCTTCCTGAAATACATCACTGGCATCGGCTTTGTTTCCACCTTTTGAAAGGATAAGTTTCTCTATTCTAGGATAAAGCCGATATAGTTTTTTAAAGGCTTTATCGCGCTGACCATTTTTAAAAAGTACTAAAATGTCTTGATCATTCATACATGCTTTTACTTATTAATGGTCAAAAGTTTAAAAGGTCTCCTATTTTTTTTAATTATGTTATACAATTATAATACCAATTTAGACCTTAAGGTCTATCTGGCACAATTAACGCAAAGCAAACTTTCGGGTCTAATTAATATCCTACCAACAGGAATAGGTTGTTTGCATTTGAGGCAAATTCCAAAATCGAGATCCTCAATTTTAGATAGGACGCGGTTTAAATTGTTGAGTTTAATTTCGGCTTGCCGTAAAGAGGCTTCATTAACACTCTTGTTATTAATGGCATCCATTCTACTCACTCGACCAATAGCGTCATTTGGAGAAATAGGTTTGGTAAGTTCTCTATAATGTTCAATAGCTGTTTTGGTTTTAGAAATTTCATCTAAAATAATGGTCTTTACTTGAGCTTTGTCCATACTTGTCCGTTATTTTATAGTTCTAAAATAAGTTATAAAAATGAAAGTTTTATATTTAGCAACGACTATAATGCTCTAATCTACGCTTATGAAACTCATTGAATATTTAACTAGCAAGGGCGGATTTATGATTCTTGCCTTGGTTGTTGTAGCTGTATTTATTTACAGAAAGTATAAAGAAAAACGCCATTTCAAAGACATTGAAAAGCGTTTAAATAATAAGGACAAATAGCTTTAAGGTTTTACTAAAAGCCTCTTTCTTTTTGCAATTGTTCGTATGCCAATTGTACTTGTCTAAACTTTTCTTCAGCACCTTTTTGATGCTCTTTTCCTAAATGAATCACTTTATCTGGATGGTATTTCTTGGCCATTTTTCGATAGGCTCTTTTCACCTCGTCGTCTGTAGCGTCTTTTGTGATTTCTAATATTTTATAAGCATTGTCACTGCTGTTATAGAACATGGCTTTAATACTTCCATAGTCTCGAGAACTAATTCCTAAATAGCCAGAAATCATATAAATTTGAGACACCTCATTATCTGTAACCATACCATCTGCTTTTGCTATTCCGAAGAGAAAATGTAGCAATTGTAATCGCGATGAATGGTCCATCATTTGCTTTATCTGTAAACATACTTTACGTGTAGGAATGCTTTGCTTATTGATGTTTTTAAACAATTTAAAAGCGTGGTTGGCTCTATCTTTTCCGTACATACTTACAAACTGCTGACGTACGTAATCTAATTCACGCTGATCTTGTATGCCATCTGCTTTGATAACTACGGAAGCCAAAATTAAAAGACTTACTTCAAAATCTCCAGACTTTGTTTGAGGTCTCGAATGTGATCGTGAACGTGTTCGCGATCGTGATGTTGATTGTCTAGAGCGTCGTTGTTGCTGTTGACCTTCATTAAGTAAAAACCCACTTTGTTCGGCAGCTCCATCTATTAAACTTCCAATAGCAAGACCAATAATAGCACCAACTGGTCCACCAAAAGACCAACCTAAAGCACCTCCAATCCATTTTGCAAAACTCATGTATGTTTCTTTTTTATAGTTAATTTCAAATATACTATATGTTAGTAGATTTTTTTAACTTTTGTTACGATTAGGCGCAACCTTTTTGAGGTTTTGACATCTTTATAGTATAAAATCAATCTTATTATGAAAAAGTATAGTTATTTACTCGTATTTACGCTGTTGGCATTCGCATGTTATAATGATGACGATAGCACACAAAATAATGAACCATCACTATTTGGTGAATGGTCTTTAATTAATGTCTCTGGTGGATTAATTGGAGTAGATCAAGATTTTGATTCAGATCTCATTATTTGGGATTTTAATCAAGACACTATGCAATTAACGATTACCAACAATAATACAGATGCTGATTTTGATGGTTGGCCAACAGGGGTCTATAATTATACAGTGTCATCCACAGATGACGGTTTGACAATTGTTATAGAAAACTTTAGTATGACTGTCGTGACATTAACATCTACGAGCCTTACATTAGATGAAGGCATTGCGGTAGATGGATTCTTATTTAAGTTTAACAGATAAGCACAATTTTGTGCTATTGAAAAATTGAATGATAGCATTCAAACTGCTTACTAAATAACTGTGTTCCTCGTACTAATTTTGCGTATCTTTGCAACTCGATAATAATAATTAAATACAAAAATATGTATCCAGCAGAATTAGTAAAACCAATGCGTGAGGATTTAACAAACGTAGGTTTTGAAGAATTACAAACAGCAGAAGCTGTTGAAGTTGCTTTAGCAAAAGAAGGCACAACTTTAGTAGTTGTAAATTCGGTATGTGGTTGTGCAGCTGCCAATGCTCGTCCTGGAGCGAGACAGAGTTTAGAAAACGCAAAACGTCCAGATCATATTGTAACAGTATTTGCTGGCGTTGATAGAGAAGCTGTAGACGCAGCCAGAGGACATATGATTCCGTTTCCACCAAGCTCGCCAAGTATGGCATTATTTAAAGATGGAGAATTGGTTCACATGTTAGAGCGTCACCATATTGAAGGTCGTCCGGCCGAGTTAATCGCCGAGAACCTTATGGATGCTTATAACGATCATTGCTAGAATCTTTTATATTAAAAGCATAATTAAAACCACGATTTCATCGTGGTTTTTTTGTGTATTATTCGCATTCAATTAATTTTACCATATGCAAAAACTTCTAGCTTATCCTTTAACAGTTATCTACTTTTTAGTCTTTGGACTAACCTTAGTTATTTTTCACCCTATACAATGGTTTTGCTATACTGTTTTTGGATATAAGGCACATAAAATAAGTGTAGATGCACTTCAGTTTTGCTTAATACGCTGCCTTAATGTTTTAGGAACACGCTTTACTTGGGATAACCAGTATAAGATTCCAAAAAACAAACCGCTACTTATTGTGTCTAACCATCAAAGTATGTATGATATCTCTCCAATTATGTGGTACATGAGACGACATCATGTTAAGTTTGTTGCAAAAAAAGAACTTGGTAAAGGGTTTCCAAGTGTCTCATATAATTTACGTCATGGAGGTTCTGTTTTAATCGACCGTAAAAACCCGAGACAAGCCTTAACAGCTATGAAGGCTTTCGGAAAATATATAGAAGAAACGAATAGAGCAGCCGTTATTTTTCCAGAAGGTACAAGAAGTAAAACAGGACAACCAAAACCTTTTAAAACAAGAGGATTAGAACTCTTGTTTAGAGAGATGCCTTCGGCTTTAATTGTACCTATAACCGTAAACAACTCTTGGAAAACGCTACGTTATGGTAAGTTTCCAATGGGTATTGGCAGCCATATTAAATTTAAAGTACATCAACCAATTGTCTTATCTGAAATAGATAATCATTTGGAGTTAATAAAAACGATAGAACATACAATTACCAGTGCTATAATTTTGGAGGAATGATGGATACAAAACAACAAATTGAACTTACAAAAACATTTGTAAAGAAGACCTTAGAAAATGCTGAAGGAGGCCACGATTGGTTTCACATTTTGAGGGTATATAATAACGCTAAAGGTATTGCTGAAAACGAAGATGTAGATTCTTTTGTAGTGGCGTTAGGTGCTTTGCTGCACGATATTGCCGATAGTAAGTTTCACAGTGGAGATGAAACTGTTGGTCCCAAAAAAGCACGTGAGTTTTTATTTGGTATTAATGTAGATTCTGCAGTGATTGAACATGTCGTAAATATCATTGAGAACATTTCCTTTAAAGGAGGGAATACTGTCCAAAAATTCAAGTCGCCAGAATTAGATGTGATTCAAGATGCAGACCGTTTAGATGCCATTGGTGCCATTGGTATTGCTAGAACATTTAATTATGGAGGATTTAAAAACCGAAAGATTTTCGACCCATCAATTCAGCCAAATTTAAACATGAGTAAAGAGGAGTATAAGGCCTCTAAAGCACCTACAATTAACCATTTCTACGAAAAATTACTGCTACTAAAAGATAGAATGAATACTAAAACAGGAAAAAGAATTGCAACGAGTAGGCATAAATTTATGGAACAATTCTTAGACCAATTTTATAACGAATGGGATGGAAATAAATAAATGTATGCTCTTTTCGGTTAGGAATTAATCTCAGAGTCCTGATATTTACGACCCAATTGCGTTAACATTTCTGTAGTCATTTTTTCGAGATTAAAGTCGTGGCTCCAGTTCCAATCTTGCCTTGCAGAAGAATCATCTATAGACTTTGGCCAGCTATCGGCAATCTGTTGCCTAAAATCTGGTGTATAAGTGATTTTAAAATCTGGAATGTGTTTTTTTATTTCTTCCGAAATAGATAATGGTGTAAAGCTAATGGCTGCTAAATTATAAGATGACCTTATTTTAACCTGTTCTGATGGTGCTTGCATTAGGTTAACCGTAGCATTAATGGCATCGTCCATAAACATCATTGGAAGCTCAGTATTTTCAGATAAAAAACAATCATAGTTTTTGTCAAGTATGGCTTGGTGATAAATTTCAACAGCATAATCTGTTGTGCCACCACCAGGCATTGTTTTCCAACTTATAATACCAGGATAGCGAATACTTCTTACGTCAACGCCGTATTTAGTATTGTAATATTCGCACCAGCGTTCTCCAACCTGTTTTGTAATACCATAAACTGTTGTAGGTTCCATGATGGTATGTTGAGGTGTGTTTTCGGTAGGTGTTGTAGGTCCAAAAACAGCAATACTCGAAGGCCAAAAGACACGTTTTATAAAACCGTCTTTTGCCAGATTGAGGACATGAAAAAGAGAATTCATATTTAAATCCCATGCTTTCATAGGATACTTTTCACCAGTGGCACTTAGCATAGCTGCCATTAAATAGATAGTGTCAATATCATGTTTTTCTACACAAATTTTTATTGAATTATAATCTTGGGCGTCCACAATTTCAAACGTTCCAGAATTAACAACCTCTAGGTTGTGGTAGCCAATATCGCTCGCAACAACCTGTTCAAATCCATGAATATCTTTAAGTTTAAATGTAAGCTCAGAACCTATTTGTCCGCAGGCACCAATAATTAATACTTTAGGCATATGTAGATGATGTTTAATCGTTCATCAAAAATAACAAGAATATAGACTACAAAAAACATAAAATTGTAAAATTAACAACTCATTAATTTTTGTTAATTGCCATTTAGATTTATTCGCTTTGCCTATATTTACCGCGAATTGAATATATTAAGTTATGCGCTTTAATACGCTATATATTATAGGATTTTGCTTGCTACTAACTAATTGCAAAAATGATAAAGTTTCTGAAGTAATTGAAGAAACACCAGAGCAGAAAGAAGCTAGAATAATATCTCAAAAAGATATTGAGAGCTTTAGGTATGCCGATTTTGAATTAAGCCCAGATTCTCGAAAAGCTGCGGCAGATTGGCAAAAGTATCAGGAACTTAATACCCAAATTGAGTTATTGAAAAAAGCCGATTTAAGTTTTTTTAATGGAGATCTTCTGTTATTAAAGACCTTCTTAACAGAATTAAGAACGGAAATGCCCGAATCCTTAAAAACTAATGAAATTAATGCAAGAATCACAGCGTTAGATACGAAAGCACAAAAATTAAACAGTCTTTTGAGCATTCCTAACATTAGTAAAGAAGACCGTTTACAAGGGATTAAAGAACTCTTAATTACGGTTTCAAATCTTAATCTACAGATTAATAAGAAGTTTGAATTTGAGAAAAACAACGTCTTTAAACCTCAATAACAGTCTTAAAATATTCTTAATATTTTGTTAATATGTAACATTTTTGGGTTTAAGGCTTCTTATTAATAACTAATTTTAATCAAATTTAATTTTCACACACATTATGAAAACCAATATCAAAAGTATTTTGGTGGTTTCTGTATTGGGACTTTTTGCATTTTTAGGATGTAAAGAAGAGCCAAAAGAAGAAACTGCCATGGTCGAGGTAATTCCTGGAATTAATCTCGAAAACATGGACACGAAGGTGGACCCTAAAAATGATTTTTACAATTACGTAAATGGTAATTGGGTAAAAACAACTAAAATCCCTGAAGAAGAAACCCGATGGGGAGGATTTGGAGTATTACGTAAATCTACAAGAGATGACGTTTTACAAATATTAAAGACCTCTAAAGAGATAGGTAATTATGAAGAGGGGTCAGATCAGAAAAAGGCATTGTTGATTTTTGAATCTGAATTAGATACTGTAGCACGTAATAAAGCAGGTATTGAACCTTTAAAGCCTATTCTGGCTAAAATAGATGGTATAAGTAGTATAGAAGAAATGCAAACTATTGAAGCAACTACTTTAGGTGTTTCATCACCTTTTGCAGGTATTGGTGCTGGACCTGATTTAAACAATAGTGCCATGAATACCGCTTGGGTAGGTCCTGGAGGAACAGGATTACAACGTGATTATTATTTGGATCAAGATGATAAGTCTAAAGAGATAAGAGAAAAGTATAAAGCTCATATTTCAAGAATGTTGCAGTTTATTGATTATAGTAAAGAAGAAGCAGATGCTGCTGCTGTCAAAGTTATTGAAATGGAAACTCAACTGGTAGAGCCAAGGTTAGATAAAGTAGCCGCAAGAGATGCTCGTAATTACAATAACCCAAGATCTATTTCTCAATTACAAGAAATGTGTCCTGCTATAAATTGGAGTAAGATGATTTCTGATCTTGGAATTGAAAAGAAAATAGATACGATTATGGTGGCTCAACCTAAATACATGGCTGCTTTAAGTGACTTCTTACAGAAAACGCCTATTGAAGATATAAAAACCTTAATAGATTGGAGCACAATTGATAATACAGCAGGATTCTTAACAACAGAAATTGAAAGAGCCAATTGGGAGTTTTATGCAAAAACATTAAGCGGTGCTAAAAAGCAGCGTGATGCTGAAGAGCGTGCCCTTGGGACTGTAACTGGATCTGTTGGTGAAGCCATTGGTCAATTATATGTTGAAGCTAAATTTCCGCCAGAAGCTAAGGAGAAGGCTGAGAAGATGATAGCCAATGTTATTAAAGCGTTCCAAATTAGAATTCAGAATTTAGATTGGATGAGTGAAGATACTAAGAAGAAAGCTATTGAGAAGTTAGACAAATTCACTGTAAAAATAGCCTATCCAGATGAGTGGAAAGATTATTCTGATTTAATGGTTAAAGAAGGTAATACTTATGCTGAAAACATGATGGCAATTGGGCATTGGGCCTTAGAAGATAACTTATCTGATATCAACGAACCAATTGATAAATCTGAATGGGGAATGCCACCTCAAATGGTAAACGCTTATTTTAATCCAATTAATAATGAAATCGTATTTCCAGCTGCAATTCTACAGCCTCCTTTCTATAACTATACGGCAGATGATGCTGTAAATTATGGTGGTATAGGTGCTGTTATTGGCCATGAAATTTCGCATGCTTTTGATGATTCTGGATCACGTTTTGATGGTGACGGAAATTTAAAAAACTGGTGGACAGAAAAAGACCTTGAAGAGTTTACAAAAAGAGGAAACGCCTTAGCCGAGCAATACAGTGCTATAGAAGTTATGGATAGCGTTTTCATTAACGGTAAATATACATTGGGTGAAAATATTGGTGACTTAGGAGGAGTACTTGGAGCTTATGATGGCTTACAATTACTTTTTGAAGAAGAAGGAAGACCTGATGATATTGATGGTTTTACTGCCGAGCAACGTTTCTTTATGTCTTGGGCAACTGTTTGGAGAACGCTAACGAGAGAAGATGCGTTAAGAAGACTTGTGAAAACAGACACACATTCTCCAGGAAAAGTAAGAGCTACTCAACCGCTTAAAAATATTGATGCTTTTTATGAAGCGTTTAATATTAAAGAAGGGGATGACATGTGGATAGCTCCTGAAGACCGTGTTAGAATTTGGTAATCTCAACCATTTAAATACAATAAAAAAAAGCACCCAATTTGGGTGCTTTTTTATTCTAAATTAGAATTTATTTATTCCTTTTTCTCTTTTCTCGCAGCTAAAGCCTCTTTGCTTAATTTGGCTAAATTAAAGTTAGCATCCATAACCATAGCTTCATCTAAGAGTCCAATGGCTGTATCTAAATTATCCGTTTGATTCATGTTAAACGTGATTAAGGCTTTTAGATAAGTTAATGCGCCTTTTAATGAGACTTCATAAGGACGTTGCGACTCATAATAAGAACGCTTCATATCGTCTTTAACATTAGTTAAACCATAATCTACTTTTGCTTTTGCCCCAGCTAAATCTTGGGTCTGCATTTTTAGTTCGGCAATTTCATAAGCCAAATATGAGTTTGCATCTCTTTTAAAAAGCTCTTCATAAAATACCAAAGCACGTTGTGGCTGATTTAATGCCTTTAATGCAATTGCTTTAACTTCAGTATTCATGTCTGTATCTGTTGGATTTTGATCTATTCCAATCGTATTTAAAGCTTCTAAGTTTCTGCCCTCAGATGCATAGATATAAGCCAAAGTATCTAATCTTGCTTTGTTGGGTTGTAACACATTAAGGTGCGTCATTGCATTGATAACACCTTGTACGTCACCCTGACTTTTCATTTGTTTGTAATAGTCTTCGAAATGTTTTACCAGTTCAGATTTTGTTTGAGCTGTTGCACCAAATGTGGTTGCTAGAGCCAAAAGGAGGATAAGTTTTTTCATCGTATTCGTCATTTATTGCGCCAAAACTAAAAAAATATATGGCATATATTCTTAAAAGTCTGCTAATTATTAGAGTTTTACTTGGAACTCATAATTCAAAAGACGTACCAATTTTTGAGAATTTATAATTTTTCCTTTGCTTTTAACGTCTTTGTTAAACTCTGGGACAGGGATATTTAATGCGTTGCAAACGGCAATATAATACGTCTTTTTGATTGGATGAGTTAATGCAGAAGCGTTTAAAACGAGATCCCACAAGTTGTGTTGAACAATTGACATAATTATGGAAATGCAGTCATCTCGATGTATTAAATTTACAGGAGCGTTAGCGTTCTTTAAATTGGTTTTGCCTGATAAAAATTTGGCAGGATGTCGGTCTTCGGCAAAGAGTCCACTAAAACGTAAAATAGTTGTTTTAAAAGATGTATTCTTCTGAAATAGGCGTTCTACAGCTACTAATTTCAATGCGGTTTTGGACGTAGATGTGGGCGAGTTTTCAGTAATAACGGGAAAAGTTTCGTGATCATCATAAACCGAAGTAGAACTAATAAAAACAACATGTTCTACCATAGATGTTTCAATATGCTCAAGAAGGAATGTCATTTGTTTTACGTAATCACTGTTGGGATTTTTCCGAAGACCAGGAGGAATGTTTACAATAAGTGTTTTACAATGTGAAAGGCAATCATCAATTTGACCCATAACACCTGTAGGAGATAAACGCACTACAAAAGGAATAATATGAGCTTGTTTAAGGCTTGGTATTTTAGTTTTGGATGTTGTAGAACCATGTACCTCGTAGCTGTTTTTAATAAGCCTTTCGGCTAATTTAAATCCTAACCAGCCACAGCCTATAACACAAATCTTCTGATGCAATGTTCTTTTTTTTAAATACTTTGAAATTTACAAATTATTAGTGGGATTTGAACTCTAGCTTAATTCACTTATTTTCAGTAACTTTAAAACACACAAAAAAAATTGGTTATGGGCATTAAAAGTTTTCAAGGGGCAAGAAAGCAACAAAATACTACAGAAACGGTAACAATTAAAGTTAGCGATTTCATGACACGAGATCTCATTACATTTAAACCAGAACAGACGGTTGAAGAAGTTATACAGACCTTGATTAAAAATAAAATTTCAGGAGGTCCAGTGGTAAATGACAACAATGAATTGATAGGTGTTATTTCAGAAGGAGATTGTCTTAAACAAATTAGTGAGAGCCGTTATTACAATATGCCAATGGAGCAACATACTGTTGAAAATCGGATGGCAAAAAATGTTGAAACTATTGATGGTAACATGAATGTTTTTGACGCAGCTAATAAGTTTTTAGAATCTAAAATACGACGCTTTCCAATTGTAGAAAATGGTAAATTAGTAGGACAGATAAGTCAGAAAGATATTTTAAAAGCTGCTATAGAACTCAAAGGGCAGAATTGGAAATAAGTTTACAACTTTCTATGGCTAGGCAAGGTTTCGGGTAAATCGGTAATAATGATTTTCTGTTTACCTTCGCTTACTAATGTGGCAATTTTAGAATATGGATATTCTGGTAAGGGCTCGCTTAATGCTTTCCATTTAGCAATTCCGGCCACTGTAATGCGCTCGCCAATTTCAATAACGCCTTCTTCATAGCGTAGACGTTTGTTCATGCCAAAGAAATTTTCAGGTTTAATATTATAACGTCTTAAAACCGCTTCAAATTTTGGGGTAGGTCCATTAAACATTCCTGAAGACGTTTTAGCATCTTTTACCAAATAACTAACATAGTTTTGAGGATGATTTGTAGGTTTTATGATAACAAAATCACCATTGGTATCTACAAAAAACTCCTGAAATTGTTCATCTTGGAGTACTGTTTTCCATCGCGTACTTTTACCAGTACTAACACGTTGTTGTATTTTAATTTGATAAAACACACATTTTTTTCCAGAATAAGGTGCAATTAATGGATCTTTTACATGCAATGCTTTTCCGCTTACTTTTGAGAGTTCGTTGGTTTTTAAACTGGACGCAGGTTTGTTTGGGATTTTAGAAAGTGTTCTAAGAATTACATTTTTTCTACTAAAATGAACCCCTAAAAAAATGATTAATCCAAAAACGCAAACAATAAGAATGATGGCAAGAGTTGTACTCATTTGAGATGGTTTGGTTGTATATATAGGTAGTGGAAACTTAAAAAACGTTACACTGTTAGCTTTCTCGTTTCACTAATGCGTAGTAATCACCTTCTAAGGGTAGGTAACCTTGATCGTATACAAAATAGTAAACTGTCCCAGCTTTAGTGGTGTAAATACTTGTAAAATAATTGAAATCGAATCCCTTTTCAACCATTTTGGCTCTAGAGACTTTTTTCTTCTGGTCTGGATTGAGAACTTCTAGAATACGGTAGTTTTTTCGTAAACGGTTATTCGTATTTCTAATGAGGTTTTTACTGTCTTTGTTTATTGAATTATTATACGAATTACGACAAGCATCACTACAGAATTTTTTATCAATTCTGCCTACTATTTTTTTACCGCATTCAGGACATTGTTTTTGCATAGTTTAAGTATTAAAATTAGGATGTAAGCGGTCCAAAATTCAATTTCTGTTTCAGCTGAAAGTTAATGAATTAAAGTTTCAGTTGAAAATTATAATAGCTTAGGACACCATCTTAATTAATAGCTTCATCTGTAAAATGTATACATTTTGAAATAATTTTGGCAATTATATACGACCTTACACTAATTGTCGCGTTCATTGACTGCAATAGTTCAATTAGGCTTTGGATAGCCAGCAAGAGCGTAATCTCAACATTACTGAATTAGTAGTAATAAGTAGATGAATGGAATGAATTGCGTACTTCAAAAAAAGTGATAATCTTCACTTAGAAATCAAACTTTAGTTGCTTGTGGTAAATTGTATATAGTTGTCCTTTCTTCTGAAATATTATTCGTTTACAAACGACTACAAACATTTACAAACGATTTTAAATATGTAACTACCGACTAGTAGTTGGAATACGTCTCATATTTGCAATGTTGAATCACTGAAGGTTCAATAGTATTAACTGTTTAACATTAAAAAAATTAAAATTATGAACACACTTAGAAACAGAGTACAGTTGATTGGAAGATTAGGACAAGATCCAGAAATTGTTAGTTTTGACGATGGCAACAAAATGGCAAAATTCTCACTCGCTACAGATGATAGCTACAAAGACAAAGATGGGAATAAGGTAGAGCGCGCTTATTGGCATAATATTGTAGTGCGTGGCGGACTTGTAAAAGTTGTAGAGGATTATGTTACTAAAGGAAAAGAGATTGCCATTGAAGGTAAACTCACCAACCGCTCTTGGGATGATAAAGAGGGTAAAAAGCATTACACAACAGAAATCATTTGTAATGAGTTATTGATGTTTTAAGCCTTCTAAACGTTATATAGTATCGAAAGAGGACGCGATAAGCGCCCTCTTTTTTTTGTGTAAATTAAAAAACAGAAAGCCATAAATACATTAAGAAATAGAGTACAATTAATAGGAAATTTAGGAAACGATCCAGAAGTCATCACCTTAGAATCTGGAAAGAAATTAGCGAAGTTCTCGCTAGCTACAAATGATAGTTATAAAGATGCTTCAGGAAATAAGGTTGAAGATGTTCAATGGCATAATCTTGTTGCCTGGAATAAGACAGCGGAGATTATTGAGGAATATGTGACTAAAGGAAAAGAGGTTGCTATTGAAGGGAAGTTAACTCACAGAAGCTATGATGATAAGGATGGGCAAAAACGATACGTTACTGAAGTTGTTGTGAATGAGTTATTGATGCTGGGCAAGTAGGTATTATAGCTATTTGTGGTAACACTTTTTATATTAGAAATATCTAAAATAGAGCTCCAACTTCAAATCCGAAATGGAGCTCTATTTAAATTACAATTTTATTTTCCAATCAAAAGAGCTTATAAGTTTCCAAGAATGGAGCATCAGAAACTGAATATTTCTTTGTCGTCTTTGAAATTTTTAAATTCTAATATATATCCGTTAGGGTCTTTGACAAAAAAAGATAAATGCTCTCCCGGTTTATTTTTTAAAAAAGCGGCCTGAGTAGTAAGCTCTAAATTTTGATTGTTTAGTTTAGAGTAAATTCTTCCCCAAGAGTCTATATCCAATATTATTCCAAAATGAAAAGATGGTAAAACCTTTCCCTCAAAAGAATAGCTAGGGTTAGTAAAATCAAATTTTCCAACTTGCGTAAATGTTAATTGATGCCCAAAAAGGTTAATGTCTAACCAATTATTTGCATACCTTCCCAAGTTCGCTCCAACGGTGTTAACATAAAACATCTTGGTGTCAACTAAGTTTTTACAAGGTAACGAAAGGTGAAATAAATTTTTCATGTTATTTTGAGTTCATTAGTACTAAATATTCAATTCTGTAAATGATGAAATCGTCTTGATTGCCAATGCTGTTTTCTGTATATTTTATACAAAATCTTTTATTTATGAGACGTTTATCATTTTTTAAGTTAAATTTCTTAAGCATTTGAGGATGAATTTCTTTAAAAATAATATCTTCATTATTACCTAATTTAAATATATAAAACCCATTAGTATTAGTATAAGACTTAAAAATAGCTGTTTCATATATGAGTTTCATGATCAATAAGGGTGTTAAATAATCTTTCAATTATATTTTTATCAAAAGAGTTTGTAAACTTTATAACTTTAGTCCATTTCACCCATTTCAATGATTTAAATTTTTCAGGCTCTTTATTTATAAACTTTTGCTCTTTTTTTGTGAGAATAAAATAGTGCCTACTTAGTGCATTTTTATCACCATTGATTATAGTGTTTGTTGTGTAATACTTAAAATGATTTTTATTTAAAATCACACCGGTTTCCTCATAGATTTCTCTAATCAATCCTTCTTCAGGGGATTCTCTTTTTTTAAGAAACCCACCAATAAAAACATATCTCTTTTTATCGTTTTTTTCTAAAACTAAAAGAGACGAATCTTCTATAACTATGAGTTTAGATTTATGTCTGTGCTTATTGATTTTCATATTTTATTATTCATCGTCACTAAAATCATCAGGAACTAAATCATGGTCATCATCATCATCATCATCATCATCATTATAATTATCGCCATTGTCCTCGAAATCTTCCATAGCTTGAACTAAACGCTTTCCTACTTTCACAAGATAAATAGTATCTTCAGTCTCTATTTCAACTGCTTCAATCAATTCATTTTTCGCATTTCTAAAGGCAATAATGTCTTTGTCTGAATATCCGTCTGGAAACTTTTCTATGAGTAGATTTAAAAGTTTCTCATTTAGTTTTTGGTAGTCTACAATTTTACGTATCATATTATTTAAGATTACATTCCTAATAAATAAGCAAAAATTAAAGGTGCTACAATGGTAGCGTCACTTTCTATAATAAACTTAGGGGTATCAATATCTAATTTTCCCCAAGTAATTTTTTCGTTTGGGACTGCTCCTGAGTAAGAACCATAGCTTGTTGTAGAATCACTTATTTGACAGAAATAGCTCCAAAAAGGGGTGTCTGTGCGCTCCATATCTTGATATAACATTGGAACTACACAGATAGGAAAATCTCCAGCTATTCCTCCTCCAATTTGAAAAAACCCAATTCCTTTATTTGAGTTAATTGTATACCAATCGGCAAGGAAGGTCATATATTCTATCCCTGATTTTATAGTGCTAGCTTTCAAATCTCCTTTTAAAACATAGCTGGCGAAAATATTTCCCATTGTACTATCTTCCCAGCCTGGGCAAACAATAGGCAAGTTCTTTTCTGCAGCCGCGTACATCCAAGAATCTTTTAGGTCTATTTCATAGTATTCTTCTAAGACGCCTGATAACAGAAGTTTGTACATAAACTCATGAGGCAAATAGCGCTCTCCTTTTTTATCAGCATCTTTCCAAATAGCATGGATATGCTTTTGAAGCCTTCTAAAGGCTTCTTCTTCAGGAATGCATGTGTCAGTTACTCTATTAAGCCCTTGTTCTAATAAATCCCATTCTTGCTGTGGTGTTAAGTCTCTATAGTTTGGAACTCGCTTATAATGTGAATGGGCTACTAAATTCATAATATCCTCTTCGAGATTTGCACCTGTACAGGAAATAATATGAACCTTGTCCTGACGAATCATTTCTGCGAATATCTTCCCTAACTCAGCAGTGCTCATGGCTCCTGCCAAAGACACCAACATTTTTGCTCCATTCTGTAATTGCGATTCATAAGCCTTTGCTGCATCTACCACAGTTGCTGCATTAAAATGCAAGTAATACGTTTCTATGAAATTTGCAATAGCTCCTTTAGTAGTCTTCATCCTCATCAAATTTTTTATAGTTCCCTAAACGGTTTGATTCTTCATAAGTATCATTATAGTTCTCCTCCGCATCTTCATTTTGAAACTTATAACTTAACATCTTGTAATATAATTTAGCAGCTAAAAAGTCTGATGATTTTTCATTTTCATTCGGGCATAACTCTACTATATCAAAACCAACTACATTTTTTTCTTTAAAAACCTCCTTTAAAAAATCTATAGTTTCATACCAAAACAATCCTCCTGGTTCAGGTGTTCCTGTGCTTGGTAATATAGATGGATCAAAAGCATCTAAATCAAAAGTGATAAACACATTTTCAGTCATTTGATCTATTGCTGAATCCATCCAAGAATCATCTGTAGCCATCTCATGAGCAAAATAGGTTTTGTCAACATCCATTACAGATTTTTCCTGTATGTCCATAGAACGAATACCTACTTGAATTAAATTAGTACTCTGGCTTGCTTCGTATACTGCACAAGCATGATTACAAGTACTTCCTTCATAGGATTTCCTTAAATCGGCATGAGCATCTATATGTAAAACTGTTAAGTTTTGAAATACTTCGTTAAAGGCTCTTATAGTTCCTATAGAAACTGAATGTTCTCCTCCAATAATGGTAACAAATTTATTCTTCTTTATATATTTTTTAGTCTCTTGGTGTACGGCGTCTACCATAACCTCAGGTGTAGCATTTAAGGTTACTGGTGCTGCAAGATATATTCCGTTTTTATACACTTCTGAATCCGTTTCTATATCATAAAGTTCCATGTTTTCAGAGGCTTCCAAAAATGCTTCTGGGCCTTTATTTGCGCCTTTTTGCCATGTGCTTGTACCATCGTAAGGTACAGGTATTAAGACAATCTTTGATGTGTCTAATTTTGCATATTCATCTGGGATACCAGCATACGTTTTAGTTTTCATTTTATGAGTTAGCTATTTGTAATTCTGTTCTAGAATTTGATTTTGTTGTTGTTTTTAATTTCGAGTTGTTGTTATAGCCTAATATCTCCATTAGGTCTTCACTTTTTTGTTGCTCTCTAAATAGTTCTGTTGTTATATCTCCATTACTATCCTTATCAATTAAAATATGTTTTGGTGCTGGAATTAAGCAATGTTGTAAACCTCCATAGCCACCAATAGTTTCTTGATATGCTCCAGTATTGAAAAAGCCGATATAGAGTGGTTTGTCTTTATGATATTTTGGTAAGTAAATTGCATTAATATGTTGTTCACTATTGTAATAATCATCGCTATCACAAGTTAAGCCACCTAATAAGACTCTTTCGTAGCTATCATTCCATCTATTAATAGGAAGCATCACAAAACGTTTGTTAATTGCCCAAGTATCTGGAAGCGTTGTAATAAATGATGAGTTTATCATGTTCCATTTCTCTCTATCATTCTGTTGTTTTTGATAGAGGACTTCATAGATTGCACCACCACTTTCACCTACTGTAAAACTTCCAAATTCAGTAAAAATATTTGGTACATCAACATCAGCTTCATCACATGCGAGTTTAATTTGATTTACGATTTCATCAATCATATACTGATAATCAAAATCAAAAGCCAATGAATTTTTAATAGGGAAACCACCACCAATGTTCAAACTATTTAATGACGGACAAATCTTTTTTAAGCTCGTATATACTTTTAAGCATTTTAAAAGTTCATTCCAATAATAGGCATTATCCCTAATCCCAGTATTGATAAAGAAATGTAGCATTTTAAGCTCGGCTCTAGGATTGTCTTTTATCTGTTTATTATAAAAAGGGACTATGTTTTTGTAACCAATACCTAATCTTGAGGTATAAAATTCAAACTTAGGTTCTTCTTCAGAAGCAATACGAATACCAATATCAAATTTGCCCTCTATTTCCTTAGAGAGTAAATCTATTTCCTCATAGTTATCAATCACAGGAATGCAGTTCCTATGTCCATGATTAATGAGTCTGGCAATATTAGTGACATATTGTTCTCTTTTAAAGCCATTACAGATAACAAAAGTGTCCTCATTTATTTTACCGTCTACTTTTAGATTTTCTACAATATCAATGTCAATTGCGGATGATGTTTCAATATGAATATCACTTTTCAAAGCTTCATTCAAAACATGTTTGAAATGTGAACTTTTTGTACAATAGCAGTATTTATAGGTACCATTATAATTATGATTGTTAATTGCATTACTGAACCATTTCTTTGCTTTTAAGATATTGTTTGTAATCTGCGGTAAATAGGTAAATTTTAAAGGTGCTCCATAGGTTTCTACTAATTTGTTTAAGTCTAAACCGTGAAACAAGAGACTTTCCCCCTCTAACTCAAATTCGGGTTGAGGAAAGTCGAATGTCTGATTGATTAAATCAACATACTTAGTGTTCATCTTATAATTTTTAAAAGTTATTAAATAGAAGGTATAGCAAAGCTACCTTCATTAAAAGGCAGTAATAACTTTCATCAAATCATAATTTGATATTGTATTTTGGGGACAAAACACAATTTTTTGAAATGCGCAGTAAATATTTCAACTTCGGAAGTTAGCTCTAAATTTCGGATACTTACACCATAAGCTGCTTTTGAATTTGACTTCCTAATTTTCAAAAGCCCGAACGTAAAAACGGTTTTCACTTTGTTCAGCTAAAAGCTCCTATGATAAAAGCTTCATATTACAAATGAAGAAAAAAAAACTTCAAAGACCAAATCAAATTTTGTAATCTAAGTTTTATATAGAAGAATTAACAATATTGATAGTGTATTAGAATTACTGTTTTAAGGTGGTAATTAATTACATTTGGTGTTTATTCACAATAGTGTTGTGCGCGGCGGACTTGTAAAAGTTGTAGAGGATTATGTTACTAAAGGAAAAGAGATTGCCATTGAAGGTAAACTCACCAACCGCTCTTGGGATGATAAAGAGGGTAAAAAACATTACACAACAGAAATCATTTGTAATGAGTTATTGATGTTTTAAAACTATAAATGAGTAATAAAAAAGGGAAACTTTAAGTTTCCCTTTTTTATTACATAGACGTGTTGTATTACAGGATATTTCTCAATATGATAGTCTTTTTTTTTCTTAGGCTAACCTATTCATAAGGAGGGTATTGCCTTATGTTTTGCATCTCTGGTGTTGGCGGATAAGTCACTCTAAAATTTAGCGCCTGTAAATCTTCAATACTTAAATCGTAACGCTTTAAAATATTGTAGTCATCTCTAATTTCATCCCAACTATAAGTTGATAGTGTATCAGGATGAAAAAAGTAAATAGACAATGTATCCGAAGGTAATGCATCAACTCTATCTTCCCATCTTCGAGAATTACCCCAATTTACTGTCCTTGTTACACTAGGCAAACTAATATCATCCATATTCATAGGTAATATAGTGTCAGGATATTTTACTGGAGAGTTTTCACTAGCTACATGAAATTGAAGCGTTTCATCCGTGTCATTTTCTACAGTAATAAAGTACCTATTATCCATACTTACTTCGCAAGAAGCTAAACTAATTAGCATTGTAAATAAAATGAGTCTCATATTATTATATTTTAAAGTGGAAAATCATCTTCAAAATCACTCCAGTCAACATTAAAATGCCTTCTAAAATATCTTGACGCATATCTATTAGCTTGTCTTTCATACCATCTTTCATCATGGTTTCCATTACCCGCTGCACTTATAACACTAGGTATTCCAACAGCAAATAAATATGACAGTCCAAATATTTGACTTTGAACATAATGTCCATATTCATGCATAAATAACGGATCTTGCAATATATAATTGTCAAAGTCTTGATCTATTTCTCCTGGGATGTTTATATTTATGAAATTACCTATTGAAACACCGTTACCATTATTTGTCTCAGAATCATTTTCATTGGTCACGAAAGTTGCACCTCCAAAAAAGTCTACTCTATCAACCTTTCCAAAAGTATTTTTAATTTGAGAATATGAACCTCCAACAAATGTTTGTAAAAACTGCCATGAATATCTGCTTACGCCTTCCCATACACCTCCAAAAAATGACTTATTCTCATCGAGGTAAAAATTCCCAACAAGTATTTCGGCCGCATTGCCAAGCCTACTCCAATCGCCAGTAAAGGCACCATGTACAGCTCCGCTTAAAATGCTTATTCCGGTAAATGCTCCATATGCAATTCCAGACCATGCGACCAGAGTTCCTACGACGGGAATTGTTAAAGCCGCGGCAATTCCGGCACCTACAATAGCTCCTGCTAATGCACCTTGGAAAAAGTAACCAACACCATCCCAAAAGTTACTAATATCTCCTCTAATAGCATGAGCAACAGTATTCCCAACTGCAAAAACTGCTGCTGCTATTGCAACTACAGCCCAGAAAAATTCTCCGGTGGCATCATTAAATGAAAGCGGATTGTTCCATACGTAGCCATAGCGGTTAAAACTTTGGGTATTAAATGGGTCTTGTATGAAATTATCTGGTGATAGAAAACGACCTAATTGCGCATCATACATTCTTCCATTCATATGTAGTAATGATACCTCAAAGAAATGCTCATGACCTGTAAACCCTCGACCAATTAAGGAGTCGTGATTAAATTCTGCAAGCTCATTATCTTTCTTAAATGCATCTGTCTTGCCCCAAGCTCCAAATTGACGCTCTTCTAAAATATTAGCCGAACCATCTGAAATAGCTAGAATGCTACCCAAATAATCTCTATGTAAATACACATATTCATCAATATCAGTTCCACCTGGCATACCGCTGGTCTTTATGTAAGATGCAGGTGAGGTATAAGCATCTCCATTGATATATGTAATGATCTTAGTACTTCCGTTTATGTTGTCATGCACCATTTCAACAGGAATGATACTTGAATATTGTTTATGGTATTGACGTTGCGTTTTATCTTCTTGAAGTCCTCCATAAAAAGCATGAGTACGCATCATTAAGGGACCATATTCAAAACTTACGCGACCTTTTTCATTTTCTGAAACCTCAATAGGTTTTTTAAAAGCATTATAAGTAATCTGTTGTAAATTATGTTGTTGATAATACAAATCGCCTTGATTATTTAAATCAATATTGGCAAGTTGGTACATGTTACTACTAGCATAATTATAACCTCCAACAGATGAGTTGTTAGTAATACGCCCTCTACCATCATATGCTTTAACATTTGAAACAGGAGCATCAACTTGTGTTAGTCTGTCTAAATTATCATGTGTAAAACTTTCATTCCAATTAGAAAAACCATAATTTTTACGACTATTTAAAATACCTCGTTCAGCATCAAAATTATAATCCATTTTTAGAGCTTGAGCACTACCTGTACCAGCGTCTTCTTTATCTAAAATATGGGTTAGAAAACCATATTGGTCATACTGTTTTGTTTTAATAATACCATTTCCTAATTCGATATCTAATGCTTGACCTCTAGCATTTTCTTCACTTATTTTCCAAATTAAATTATTGGAACTAAAATCTCTTATTTCTGTTCGAATACCTGCAGTATCATATACATTCTTTACTTTCACGTCACTGTTGGTTCCAGAACCTAAATGATTGGAAATGAAATTTTCACTTTCAATTCTTCCAAAATCATCAAAGGATAATCGCTTTTCAAAATTCCCGGTTTCGGTGGTTTCCTGAATTCTACTTAAACGCTTGTAAGTATCATAATAATAATTATAAGTGTAGCTAGAGTAGGTGTCACTTCTATTATTTGACCCATTAATAACATCCAATAATTTTGTCGTGCCATCGTATTGGTAATTCAATGTTAGGTCTGTTTCGTCACCAGTGACTACCTTTGAATCCAGTCGTCCAAGTGTGTCATATGTATAAGTTGATGTGCCTTTTGGTGTCGTTTCTTCAATAATTTCACCTAAAATATTGTATTGATAAGTATACGTTCCAGCGGAAGAATCTGTTAATGACGCTTTACGTCCCCAACCATCAATGGTTACTGAAACAGTATGACTACCATAATTGGCCGACTTCATTTCTCCATTACCATGATACTGATAAGTAACAGTTCCACCTGGATCTTGGAGGGTTGCTACATTACCTAATGCATCTTTAGTGGTAGTTACTGTTTTTGTCCCATCATCTACAGTAGCAGAAAGACCATTATAGGTTGTGTTGATTACTTTTCCAGTAAATAAAGAGTGTGAAATAGGCCTCCCATATTGATCATAGTACACTTGATTCCATTGTGTTGGACTATCTGTACTAAAATAAGGTTCACTTTCTCTCGTTTGGCGTCCCATAGCATCGAATTCAAAACGCTTTTGAATCCATTTATCATTAATGCTTAATTTTTTACTTTGCACAACCCAACCAAACTTGTTGAAATAGAGTTTTTCATCTTGTCCATCGGGATAATCGGTGCTTTTTGTTAAACACGAACCCAAACCTGAAACAGTTTCGGTATTATAGGCATATTTAGTTTCTTTACCTAGATAATTGGTTTGTTTTAATGGGCGTTGCCAGGCATCATACTCATATGAAGTAGTTTGCCCGTAAGGCGAGGTAGAAGACGTAAGAACTCCAATCGTTGCGTTATATATGTATGTTGTTTCTAGACCAAGAACATCAGTACTTTTAGTCATGAAACGACCGCCAGAGTCATATTCAAATTCTTCAACCCTATTTGTTATTCCAGTGCCGCTTAAGGTTTTTCTTGTATTGTTCCCAAAAGCATCATATTGAAAGTCTACTGTAAGCCAAGGCGTACCATTTCCTTTCTTTTTAGTTTGAGTAACTAGATTATTATTATACGTAAATTGGACTTCTGTACTAAAAGTGTTGCCATTAATTGTACTACTTTCAATTCGTTTAGTAGGGCGACCAACATGATAATATTGGTTTGTTGCAGATACATTATTAGTGTACAAATAACTTACTGTTGTAGAACCACCAGTAAATGATGTATTAATAGATAATGGATTTTTATAAGTATCATAAGAATAAGTATCTGTAGAACTTATATTTTGCAACCCATCTTCTTTAAGTATTTCAGTTGGCACATTAACAAAAACATTATTAGAAAGTAATTGTGTCGAGTACGTATAAGTCGTTCTATTTGCAAAATTTGAGGATGGGTAACTCGATGGTGACGAGGAGACCCATTGTTGTGTTACCGCGCCTCTCATTTGCATATCTCGTATAGATACATCCCAAAGTTGAGCAACACCAGATCCAAACCAATTGGTTCTTTTTACTTCTTTGAACCCTAAAAATCCTAAACCATCAGCATGAGAAACGGCACCTGTATATTGGAATAATTTAGTTTGCACATGCCCAGAACCTGTTTGTTTAGCTTCTTTTACGATTTTAAGAGGAGGTGCTATGTTAATATTGACATAAGGGTAATCTTCATCATAATCTGGAGAATATGCAGTAGGAGTATAAGGTAACCCATCATCTTCACCTATACGTTCATATAAAATATCAGTAACAAGACCATTATTTGTGATTTTATTAAGTGAAGTATCCTTTTTACTGTCACGATTAAAGACATACGTATGGACATTATTGCCATCTATATAAGCATACTCTAAGTTACTATTGGTAGACTTCGCTTCTAAAAACAAAGGAATCCCAAATTTTGTAACGCCATTGTTTGTTGCCAAAGAGTTTGTTGTTAGCTGAAAAGAAGGTGTACTCTCATTACTATTATGCTTGTTAGCGTATAGCATTAACCTATCACTCACTACCATGTAAGATGAATATGGGGAGACGACTTCATGCTTCAAAATATCAGCTTTACCATCTCCATTATAATCTTGTGCTATATAATGATACTCATATAGAGGATTACTCATATAAACCCCATTAACATAACGATTGCCATCATGTACGTAGTTTTCAGTGTAAGTCACTCCAATATTTTTCGAGTAATAATAAATATTGTTGCCTCTAGATAAATAAAAACGCCAAGTTGAGCTATTATTAGCAGATGGTTGAGCGAAGTCGGTTTTGCCATCTCCATTATAATCTGCAAGTAATATTGGTTTATCTTCATCTATATAACTATTAGATAAATAAGCAATTTGAACCAATTGATTTGAAGCGTTCATTGAATAAACCCTAACTATACCGTCGCGAATATGCATTAAATCTGTTTTACCATCTCCATCGAAGTCTACACCAAATAGCTTATCTGTACTATCTTGAATACGATGCGCTAACGAACCTATATTAACAGCAGTTGTACTGGCTGTACGTTTTAAATCGACAAAATAAACTTCAGAATTTCCTTGAGAAACGGTTTCATTACCACAAACACACTCGTCATAATCATCCCAATAATCATATTCCCATTCACATACTTTCTTATAATACTTTTTAGGAATAGCTAATACATCTGTTAATCCATCGCCATTAAAGTCTCCACTGATATAAGATTTCGGAATTTTTCTATAATCATTATTTGACGGAGGGTCACAATCAAAATCGCCAACAGGTCCAATTGGGAAATTAACAAATTTATCATATTGAAGTACTGGCCCATAAGCTGCCATTGCAAACGTTCGAAAACGTGCTGTTGAGTTAGAACTATTTACTGTTTCTCTAACATTTGTCACCCCTTGTTGAGATAGGATTTTACCATTCCAAGATAGAATTGTACTGGCAAAAACTTGATCGAATTTTTCAACATTTACAGAATACCCAATAGAGATTCCAGTGCCATAGTTATCAAAAATATCCATAAAAACATTTAGTTCATCTCTAGTGTTCTTGTTATAGGTGATAAAATCCATCTTTCCGTCTCCGTTAAATTCACCAACGGCTAATGCATCGGTATTATAATTAATACCTGGATAAATATCTAAGGTGTTACCATCCCTTTGAACTCCACTATAAGAATAATCGTAAGAAAAAGTAATTGGTGGAAATGATTGATTAGCACTGTTATATTCGCGAATTGACGACACTCTTTGATAGCCAAGAGAAGTAGTATTATGTGATAATTGATACTTTCTATATAATTGATTGCCACTTTTTACTTCAATACGATCTAAAATATTAGTGCGTTTAAAGGTGAGACCTTTGATGTAAGAAAGTTCAGGACGTGTTCTTGTTTTATAATAAAAATAGATATCATTAGGTGGTGTTGTACCTGTTCTTGAACCGTATTTAATTCTATTAATACGAAGTAAGTTATTACTTTGAGAGTAGTTGTATTCTATATAATTGCCTTGAGGGTCTTGTCGTTTGTATAATGCCCATTCTAATCGTCCACGAGAAGAACCTCCATTACCATACCATGCACGTGTACCATCAGGATAAAACACTATAAAATAGGAAGGTCCATAAGAAGATCCATAAGGTGATGTTCCGTATGCTTTAATTTTAATGTTCGAATAGTTTTCGGTTTGATATTCTGAACCGCTTGAACCGTAGCTTCCAGATTTTAAAAGAAGTCGTTGTCCGTCTATTGCAAATCTGTCACTACTATCAAAATCCACGGCATCAATTAATCCGTCGTGATGATTGCTGGCAGGGATTCTAGTTATTGTAGACAAACCAGAAACATTCCATCCCCATCCTGCAAGACCATTAGTTGCTTGGCTACTAAAAGAAATTCCAATATTGGGGGCTATATCTTTTATTCCAGGTGGCAAATTAATAGGCACGCTATAAGTAGCAGCTCCAGTCAGTGACACTGAAAACTTATCAGCCGTCGTTCCTGCATATCCAGATGATGTAGTGCCTCCTGGAGGTGGGTCAATAATTTCAAAACATTCTCCTGTTATTTGATTACATAAACCATCACAATCTGCGCAAGGGTCTGTTTCTATACAATCTCCAGTGCTTGGATCGATTATACATGGTTGTTTAGCCGCTCCGTTTGGTTGATTAGCATTAGATGCTTTTTGGTTTTTACTTGTATTTATTTTCTTATAATCTAACTTTATCGTGTTAGAAGGGTCTTCGAGGATAGAATTAGGAGTTTGTGCAAAACCAACAAATCCTATAAAAAATAATATGAAGCCTATAAAGTAATTTTTTAATTTCATTTTTTGAGTTGTTTAGTTTTTGATGATTTGTTCTGTTTTTACTGTCCCATTAGTAAAATGCATATGGATATGATAGGTTCCAGATGGCATGTCACTAATGTTTAGCTCTATTTGATTAGTAGGATTATTAATATTGATTCTTCTAACGAGAGCACCACTAGACGTATAAATATTAATAGAGTTTGTTAAATTGTAATCCTTACCTGAGAGTTTAATGGCAATTTTCCCATCAGTTGGGTTAGGATAAATGGTATGCTTTACATCTGTTAAATCTGTATCTTCTTTTGTTTCTTCACAAGGTAAAGGCACATCTGTTTGTTCTGCCACAACAACACCTTCTTCTTCCATTTTTACGCCTTCTTCGTTGATCATTCTACTTTCAGGAGCTACTGGCGAGCAGAAGCCCTCTTCTTCACAGTAGAAGCGTTGTTTTTGGTTTCCTGCAAGATCATAACTGAATATTAACTTTGAATCTGGATTAATACTTAGTAATTCTTCTAAAGTCCATTCTGAACCATTTACCTCTTCCATTCGAGGCGCATACATATATTGTCTGTCGTTGATATTAGTATCTCCATATATAAATGCTCTATGCTGTAAATTGGTAGCTGTAGATTTGAATTTATAATCGGTAATTGATTGGACAACTTCACCAGTAACTCCATCATAAATTTTCCCATGACTAACAGATGAAGCATAACTGCTATTATGAATATAACCAACTAGTAAATACCATCTATTAAGTTGAGGTAAGTCACCATTCCAAAAAGAAGGCCAGGTTTGGACAGTACCATTTAACTTAAGGGTATGATGAGAACTGCCTGTAAGACTGGTTAATTTAAAATATGAAAGCCCATCATTAGAATTTGTTTTTTTCATCCAAACAGATAAACGATAATCCTTTGTATGATTAATATTTATATATGATGATCCAAAACCGCCACTTTGAGCTCCATCACTATTAGGTATGGCCTTCCATAAAACGACGTCTTTTCCAATATGATTTTCACCTAATTCTCTACAGTTTTCTGAAGTTACCCCGTATTGAGTAAACCCTGAAACAGATCCACACCCAATTGTCCAACTTGAGTCATCTAAAAGATTAGTGTCAATTTCATTTAGTCCTAATAGATCTGCAAGGGGAGGCTCATTACCATCAACCATTTCTGCTCTAGGCGCATAAAAAAACTGTCTATCGGATGTATTAGTGTCATAATACAAATAAGCTCTATGTTTCAATTTTGTGGTTGTTGGAGCAAACTTAAAATCTGTAATATTGACAACTTTAGTTCCAGTAACAGGGTCATAAATTCCTCCATAACTTAGGTCTGAATTGTAGTTTTTACCATGAATATATCCAACTAACATATACCATTTGTTGAGTTGCGGTAAGTCTCCAACCCAGAAATATGGATTTGTTCCAATATCTCCATTTAATTTTAAAATGGTATAATCATAAAAGTTTGTGTCGGTACCGCTTTGCCACTGCTGACAACCAAAATAGCTATGCCCATCGTTAGAATTTGTTTTTTTCAACCAAACAACAAAGCGATAGGTTTCTTCATTATTGATATTATGATAGTTAGAGTTCCAACCACCATCTGCATTATTGGCAGCATCGTTTCCACCTTTCCATAAAATGGACGAATCGCCGAAAGGATCTGTCCCTAATTCTCGGCTATTTTCACTTGTAGCTCCGTTTTGAGCGAATCCAGAAACAGAACCGCTGCCAATAGTCCAAGTTGAAGTGTCTAATAAGTTTTGCGCTTTAGTTAAAGAAGAACTCAATACGAAAGCTAGAATAATAATAAGTAGTCTTAAATTCATATGTTGATGGCTTAAAAATTAATTGAAAATTTGTACGAATTTTCTTTGAAAATAAATATAAAAAACGACATTAACAATACTTCTTCTAAAAAAAATTAGTATTAAGTATTGATTTAAAGATGTTTACGCAAAAATCACTCTAAGCATCACCATATACTCTATAAAGGATTATTTAGTGTTGTTCTTTCTAAATTGCGTTTTTATTATTCACTTCAATTCATACTAATGTTCCGCGTATATGGTTTTGTTACCCATTTTTTTTAAATCTTATGTTGCTAAAGGAAAAAGGATTGCTATTGAAGGGAAATTCTCCAACCGCTCTTGGGATGATAAAGAGGGTAAAAAGTATTACACTACTGAAATCATTTGTAATGAGTTATTGATGTTTTAAAACTATAAATGAGTAATAAAAAAAGGAAAACTTAAAGTTTCCCTTTTTTTATTACATCGACGTGTGATATAACAGGATAGTTAGAAATTAAAGTTTAAATAAACTTAAAAAGTAAACGATCAACTAACTCATAATATAACCGTCTAATGTTTTCGTGTTTTATGTAATTTTTCCGTGTACCATGTTTCATTTATAAACCATGCATTATTACAATTTGGTACGTTATCCGTTTTATAAAACTTAAAGAGCCTTGTCTTTTTTGCTTTTTCTTCTTTCGGTTTATCTAATGCACCTCCTCCGTAAGAGATATAGTTCAATGCGCTTAAAGTATCTTTGTTTAAAATTTGATAATTTTCTTCAACCGTCCATTTTTTGTGATATGCATTTTTATTCGTTCCAAAACTTTGAACCGTTAAAGTATCATTATGCACATAATAATTATCAAAATATCCATTTTTAAAATAGTCATTTTTGGCAGTTTTCTCTAAATATGTATTAGGCGCACTCCAAAAGAGGCTATCAACTTGAAAAGTGCATTTTCTTCCATTCTTATCAAAATAGAAACCTGTTCTCGTTTCTTTAAATTTACTATGCAATGGTGTAAATTCTATGTAAACTCCATTGGTATTTAATTGATGTGAATTTTCATCATTATAAACAGGTTTTTCAAATGCGGTATAGCCTTCTAAGTTAACCGAACTTGCACCACAACTTATAAGCATAAGCATAAGTACTAGTGCACCTAATAGAAAAAGTGAATGTGTGGACTTTCTTATTTTGAATAAAGTGACCATGGGTTTCTATTTCTATAAAATTGGAAAAACAAATTGTCTGGTGAACCATAATTAGTATTAAAATATGGTCCAGTAATTACATGTCTATGAATACCATTTTGAAACAAATCTTGTACAAATGCACCATTAAAACCTAATCTATATGTCTTGTCTTTATCTCTATATCCGAAATACATGCCTGCAAAAATTCTGCTTCCACTAGAGTAAGTATAATGTTTATTTTTTCCCCAAATAGGAGATTCGTAAGTTTTATCTCTTGTGTCGTCTTTTCCATCTATAGTATATTCTCCATTATACTCGTTCGAAGGAGGTTCAGATGTATATAAGTTAAACCCAAAAGAGTAATTACCAATACCTACTTCAGCAGCAGCCGTTCTATATTCATCTCCAGATAAAAACGCATCGTTTGTCATTTTAAAAGAAAAATCTCCTCTTTGATAACCTATAAACCAATTACCTTGAGAATGTTTACCTCCGTACAGCGTAGCTCCTAATGAGAACGCTTGCCCATTTTTATTATCATAAATGGTGAATCCACCCCCAATATTTGATCCTCCTTTTCCAATTGATCCTCCTACAGAAAAAGAAAACCCTTTACTCTTATATCCTACACTTCCGGAAAGTCCAAAGTTAAACCCTCCTGTTCCAAAAGCTATAGAGGGACTTAAACTAAAGGAAAAATCGCCTATTGGGATACTTACAGCAGGTAAAAAGCTAGAAGCAACACCTGCGGCCACAAATCCCCAAAACTGTCCCATACTCATGACGGCGGGAAACATTCCGGGAGCAGCAATTCCTCCCAATGCGCCAGTTAAAGCACCACCTAATACAGACATAGCGAAACCTCCCCAAGACCAATCGCCAGTAATAGCTGCGTTAATTATATACGCTGCAGCTCCAGCAGTTGCACCAATAAGCGCTGCAACACCAACAATTGCCCAGAAAATTTCTCCACTTGGGTCAATATGAGTTAAAGGATTATTCCAGACATAACCATAACGATTAAAGTTTTGAGAATTGTATGGATCTTGAATATAACTATCTGGCGATAGAAAACGACCTAATTGGGCGTCATACATTCGTCCATTCATGTGTATCAATGAAACCTCAAAGAAATGCTCATGACCTGTAAACCCTCGCCCTATTAATGAGTCATGACTAAATTCTGCAAGCTCATTATCTTTCTTAAATGCATCTGTTTTACCCCAAGCACCAAATTGGCGCTCTTCTAATATGTTGGCCGAGCTATCTGAAATAGCAAGAATACTTCCCAAATAATCTCTATGTAAATACACATATTCATCAATATCAGTTCCACCTGACATACCGCTGGTCTTTATATACGCTAAAGGTGCGGTATAAGCATTACCAGCTATATATGTAATGATCTTGGTGCTTCCATTTATATTATCATGCACCATTTCAACAGGAACGATACTTGAATACTGCTTATGATATTGACGCTGTGTTTTATCTTCTTGAAGCCCTCCATAAAAAGCATGATTACGCTTCATTAATGGTCCGTATTCAAAACTTACGCGACCTTTTTCATTTTCCGAAATCTCAATGGGTTTTTTAAAAGCATTATAAGTAATCTGTTGCAAATCATGTTGTTGGTAATAGATATCTCCTTGATTGTTTAAGTCAATATCAGCAAGTTGATACATGTTACTACTGGCATAATTATAATCACCAATAGATGAATTGTTAGTGATACGCCCTCTATCATCGTATTCTTTTACATTTGATACGGGAGCATCAACTTGTGTTAGTCTATCTAAATTGTCATGCGTAAAGCTTTCATTCCAATTGGAGAAACCATAATTTTTTCGACTATTTAAAATGCCTCTTTGAGCATCAAAACTATAATCCATTTTTAGAGCTTGAGCACTACCTGTACCAGCGTCTTCCTTGTCTAAGATATGCGTTAAAAACCCATATTGGTCGTATTGCTTTGTTTTAACAATACCATTTCCTAATTCGATATTTAATGCCTGACCTCTAGCGTTTTCATCATTTATTTTCCAAATTAAATTGTTTGAGCTAAAATCTCTTATTTCTGTTCGAACACCGGCTGCATCATATATATTCTTTACTTTAACATCACTATTGGTTCCAGAACCTAAATGATTAGAAATGTAATTTTCACTTTCTATTCTTCCGAAAGGATCAAAGGTCAAACGCTTTTCAAAATTTCCAGTTTCAGTGGTTTCCTGAATTCTACTTAAACGCTTGTAAGTATCATAATAATAATTATAAGTATAAGTTGAGTAAGTATCACTTCTATTGTTTGATCCATTAATAACATTCAATAATTTGGTGGTCCCATCGTATACATAATTGAGTGTTAAGTCTGTTTCATCTCCATCAACTGTTTTCGTATTTAAACGACCTAGTGCATCATATGTATATGTTGTTGTGCCTTTAGGTGTGGTTTCTTCTAAAACTTCACCTAAAATATTGTATTGATAGGAATATGTTCCTGCAGAAGAATCGGTAAGAGAGGCTTTTCGTCCCCAACCGTCTATGGTGACTGATACAACATGACTGCCATAGTTAGCAGATTTCATGGCTCCATTACCATGATATTGATAAGTAATGGTTCCACCTAAGTCTTGTAAAGTAGTGATATTTCCTACAGCATCTTTAGTGGTGGTTACCGTTTTAGTGCCGTCATCTACTGTCGCCGACAATCCATTATATGATGTATTTATAACTTTCCCGTTAAATAGGGTGTTAGATATTGGTCTACCATATTGATCATAGTACACCTGATTCCATTGTGTTGCGCTACCAGTGCTAAAATAAGGTTCACTTTCTCTCGTTTGTCGTCCTGCAGCGTTATACTCAAAACGCTTTTGAACCCATTTATTGTTAAGGCTTAATTTTTTGTTCTGAACTACCCAGCCAAAGGAATTATAATAGATTTTTTCATCTTGACCTTCAGGATAATCTATCGATTTTGTTAAACACAAGCCTAAGCCAGAAACGTTTTCGGTATTATAGGCATATTTAGTTTCTTTACCTAAGTAATTGGTTTCTTTTAATAGACGTTGCCAGGCATCATACTCGTATGATGTCGTTTGTCCGTAAGGTGAAGTCGAAGACGTAAGAACCCCCAGTGTAGCATTATATAGGTGAGTCGTTTCTAAGCCAAGAACATCAGTGCTTTTAGTCATATAACGACCACTTGAGTCATAGTCAAATTCTTCAACTCTATTTGTAATACCCGTACCGCTAATCGTTTTTCTTGTAGTATTCCCAAATACATCATACAAAAAGTTCTCAGTAAGCCAAGGCGTGCCATTACCTTTCTTTTTAGTTTGCGTAACTAGATTATTGTTATATGTAAGTTGTACTTCTGAATTAAAGGTATTTCCATTAAGCGTGCTTGTTTCTGTTCGTTTTGTTGGTCTACCTATGTGATAATACTCATTAGTTGCCGAGATATTGTGTGAGTACAAATAACTTATAGTTTTAGAACCACCAGTAAATGTTGTGCTAATGCTTAATGGGTTTTTGTAACTATCATAGGTGTAACTTTCGGTAGAACTTATGTTTTGTAAACCATCTTCTTTTTGAATTTGCGTTGGCATATTGATAAAAACCTTGTTGGAAAGCAGTTGAGTAGAATAGGTGTAAGTTGATCTATTTGCAAAATTTGAAGATGGATAACTTGATGGTGATGTGGATACCCATTGTTGTGTTACGGCACCTCGTTTTTGCATATCATGTTTAGATACATTCCAAAGTTGGGCAACACCGTCACCAAACCAGTTGGTTTTTTTAAATTCTTTGAACCCTAAGAACCCAAGTCCTTCGGCATGAGAAACAGCTCCTAAATATTGGAATAATTGCCTTTGAACATAACCCGAACCTGTATTTTTTGCCTCTTTCACTACTTTAAATGAAGGGGCTATATTAATATTTACAAAAGGGTAGTTTTCGTCGTAATCTGGTGAATACGTATTGGAAGGGTAAGGCAACCCGTCATCTTCGCCTATACGTTCATAAAAAATGTCGGTTACTACGCCATTATTTGTAATCTTATTGAGTGAAGTATCTTTTTTATTATCTCGATTAAAAACATAGGTGTGGACATTATTTCCATCTATATATGCATATTCTAAATTACTGTTAGTGGCTTTTGCTTCTAAAAATAAAGGAATCCCAAATTTTGTAACGCCATTATTTGTTGCCAAAGAGTTGGTTGTTAGCTGAAACGAAGGCGTACTCTCATTGCTATTATGTGTGTTTGTATATAGCATTAATCTATCACTAACAACATTGTAAGATGAATATGGGGAGACCACTTCATGTTTTAAAATATCTGATTTACCATCTCCATTATAATCTTGTGCTATATAATGATATTCATATAATGGATTTTCCATAGGAACTCCATTGACAATCTCAATTGGATTATACCAAGGATGGTCAGTGTCAACATAGTTTTCTGTATACGTCACTCCAATATTTTTCGAGTAATAATAAATATTGTTGCCTCTAGATAAATAAAAACGCCAAGTTGAGCTATTATTAGCAGATGGTTGAGCGAAGTCGGTTTTGCCATCTCCATTATAATCTCCAAGCAATATTGGTTTGTCTTCATCTATATAACTATTAGATAAATAAGCAATCTGAACCAATTGATTTGAAGCGTTCATTGAATATACTCTTACTAATCCATCACGAATATGCATTAAATCTGTTTTACCGTCTCCATCGAAGTCTACACCAAATAGCTTATCTGTGCTATCTTGAATACGATGTGCCAATGAGCCTATATTAACAGCAGTTGTACTGGCTGTACGTTTTAAATCGACAAAATATACTTCAGAATTTCCTTGAGAAACGGTTTCATTCCCACAAACGCACTCATCATAATCATCCCAATAATCATATTCCCATTCACATACTTCTCTATAGTACTTTTTTGGAATAGCCAATACATCTGTTAATCCGTCACCATTAAAGTCTCCACTGATATAAGATTTCGGAATTTTTCTATAATCATTATTTGACGGAGGGTCACAATCAAAATCGCCAACAGGTCCAATTGGGAAATTAACAAATTTATCATATTGAAGTACTGGTCCATAAGCTGCCATTGCAAACGTTCTAAAACGAGCAGTAGAATTTGAACTATTTACTGTTTCTCTAACATTTGTAACCCCTTGTTGGGATAGGATTTTACCATTCCAAGATAGAATTGTACTAGCAAAAACTTGATCGAATTTTTCAACATTTACGGAGTATCCTATTGAAATTCCGGAGCCATAATCGTCAAAAATATCCATAAAAACATTTAATTCATTTCTGGCATTTTTGTTATAGGTTATAAAATCCATTTTCCCATCTCCGTTAAATTCACCAACGGCCAATGCATCACTATTGTAATTAATACCAGGATATATGTCTAAAGTATTACCATCTCTTGTGACACCACTAGAGGATGATTCATAAGTGAAAGTTATTGCTGGGAAAGACTGATTAGCACTGTTATATTCGCGAATTGACGACACTCTTTGATAGCCAAGAGAAGTAGTATTATGCGATAATTGATACTTTCTATATAATTGATTGCCGCCTTTAACTTCAATACGATCCAAAATATTGGTGCGTTTAAAGGTGAGACCTTTGATGTAAGAAAGTTCAGGACGTGTTCTTGTTTTGTAATAAAAATAGATGTCATTAGGTGGTGTTGTACCTGTTCTTGAACCGTATTTAATTCTATTAATACGAAGTAAGTTATTACTTTGAGAGTAATTGTATTCTATATAATTACCTTGAGGATCTTGTCGTTTATACAATGCCCATTCTAATCGTCCACGAGAAGAACCTCCATTACCATACCATGCACGTGTACCATCAGGATAGAACACTATAAAATAGGAAGGTCCATAAGAAGATCCATAAGGTGATGTTCCGTATGCTTTGATTTTAATATTCGAATAGTTTTCGGTTTGATACTCTGAACCACTCGAACCATAGCTCCCAGATTTTATCATTAAGCGTTGTCCGTCTAATGCAAATCTGTCACTGCTATCAAAATCCACCGGATCAATTAATCCATCATGGTGTTTTGTAGCTGGGATTCTTGTAATTGTTGATAAACCAGTAACATTCCATCCCCATCCTGCGAGACCATTAGATGCTTGACTGCTAAAAGAAATACCAATATTAGGTGCTACATCTTTTATCCCAGGTGGCAAATTAATAGGCACGTTATAAGTAGCAGCTCCACTTAGTGACACTGCAAATTCACCAGGTGTCGTTCCTGCATATCCAGATGATGTAGTGCCTCCTGGAGGCGGGTCAATAATTTCAAAACATTCTCCTGTTATTTGATTACATAAACCATCACAATCTGCGCAAGGGTCTAACTCGATACAATCACCTGTAGAAGGATCGATTAAACATGGTTCTTTTGAGGAGGTCTTAGAGACAGATGCCTTTTGATTTTTACTCGTATTTATTTTCTTAAAATCCATCTTTATCTTGTTAGAAGGATCTTCCAAAAGAGAATTAGGAGTTTGTGCAAAACCAACAAATCCTATAAAAAATAATATGAAGCCTATAAAGTAATTTCTTAATTTCATTTTTTGAGTTGTTTAGTTTTTGATGATTTGTTCTGTTTTTACTGTCCCATTAGTAAAATGCATATGGATATGATAGGTTCCAGATGGCATGTCACTAATGTTTAGCTCTATTTGATTAGTAGGATTATTAATATTGATTCTTCTAACAAGAGCACCACTAGATGTATAAATATTAATGGAGTTTGTTAAATTGTAATCCTTACCTGAGAGTTTAATGGCAATTTTCCCATCAGTTGGGTTAGGATAAATGGTATACTTTACATCTGTTAAATTTGTATCTTCTTTTGTTTCTTCACCAGGTAAAGGCACATCTGTTTGTTCTGCCACAACAACACCTTCTTCTTCCATTTTTACGCCTTCTTCGTTGATCATTCTACTTTCAGGAGCTACTGGCGAGCAGAAGCCCTCTTCTTCACAGTAGAAGCGTTGTTTTTGGTTTCCTGCAAGATCATAACTGAATATTAACTTTGAATCTGGGTTAATTCTTAGTAATTCTTCAATTGGTAATTCATTACCATCAGCATATTCTATTCGGGGATTACAGTAATATTGTATGTCGTTCGTGTTTGTGTCATTAGATAAATAAGCACGATGTCTTACTTGAGAGACGGTGTTATGAAACTTATAATCTCTTAATTCCTGAACTTCTTCACCTGTTACACCATCATATATACGCCCTAAATTAGCTGTTCCTGCATAGCCATATTCGTGAACATAACCTACTAGCAGATACCATCTGTTAAGTTTTGGTAAATCTCCGGCAAAAAAATAAGGGTCATTAGGATGGCTATAATCACTAAAATTACCATCAAGAGGAATACTATTATAATATCCATTACCATAGGCATTATACCCAAAGAACGTCATGCCATCATGAGAATTTGTTTTTTTAATCCAAACTGAAAAACGAACAGGACGATGGTAAAAAGGATAGCCTAAAAGAATATTGTAAGAATCCCAACCACCATTAGGCCCATTATCTCCATCAGATTTTGATTTCCAAAGCAACGTTTCTTCGCCCACATGATTTTCACCCCATACTCTTTCGTTTTCTGCTTCAGACCCATAATTATTAAAATAGATTACGCCCCAATCGGAGGAGCCTTCGGTCCAATAAGATGTATTTAATATATTGGTGTTATAATTTGTACCGTTCAAACCAAGTAAGTCTGCAAGGGGAGGCTCATTACCATCAACCATTTCTGCTCTAGGCGCATAAAAAAACTGTCTATCGGATGTATTAGTATCATAATACAAATAAGCTCTATGTTTCAATTTTGTGGTTGTTGGAGCAAACTTAAAATCTGTAATATTGACAACTTTAGTTCCAGTAACAGGGTCATAAATTCCTCCATAACTTAGGTCTGAATTGTAGTTTTTACCATGAATATATCCAACTAACATATACCATTTGTTGAGTTGCGGTAAGTCTCCAACCCAGAAATATGGATTTGTTCCAATATCTCCATTTAATTTTAAAATGGTATAATCATAAAAGTTTGTGTCGGTACCGCTTTGCCACTGCTGACAACCAAAATAGCTATGCCCATCGTTAGAATTTGTTTTTTTCAACCAAACAACAAAGCGATAGGTTTCTTCATTGTTGATATTATGATAGTTAGAGTTCCAACCACCATCTGCATTATTGGCAGCATCGTTTCCACCTTTCCATAAAATGGACGAATCGCCGAAAGGATCGGTCCCTAATTCTCGGCTATTTTCACTTGTAGCTCCGTTTTGAGCGAATCCAGAAACAGAACCGCTGCCAATAGTCCAAGTTGAAGTGTCTAATAAGTTTTGCGCTTTAGTTAAAGAAGAACTCAATACGAAAGCTAGAATAATAATAAGTAGTCTTAAATTCATATGTTGATGGCTTAAAAATTAATTGAAAATTTGTACGAATTTTCTTTGAAAATAAATATAAAAAACCACAATAACAATATTTTATTCAGAAAAGATTACTATTAAGCATTGATTTAAAGTTATTTACGTAAAAATCACTATAATCATCATCATATGCTTTGTAAGAGGTTGTTTAGCACTTTTATATCATTCGTTTCAATTTATACTAATGTTCCACGAATTAGATTTTGTTACCCAAATTTTTTAAAAAACCCTATGAATTCAATATAAAATTGCAGCTAATACGCTACCATAATGTTATTGTACCTGATGAAAATGAATAGTAAAAGTAGGTCTCAGCCTTATTTATAGTAACCAAATCCCATACTCATCACCCCTTTTAAGTAATTAACTTGCCCTCAAAAAGTTAAGGTGATACATTGCTTAATAATTGATAACGATATAACGACCTTGGAAGTCATTCAAACGGTTGTTGATGATTTTCAGGATATTGCATTTAATGTTGTTGAAGAAGATTATGAAATGGCTTTAAACTTGGTCTTAAAAGAAAAACCTCAGATAATATTTTACAATATCGATTCTCCACACATTAATATTTCAGAATTCTTGCTCGAAATTAATCAGTGTATGTCAGATCAACCTTCTTTTATTGCGGTATCTAGATCAAAAGATAAAGCTGCTGATGCTTATAAGTATGACTTTTCAGATTTTTTATTAAAGCCTTTGAAGGAACATTTAATTAGAAAAAGCCTTTTGAAATTTCAAAAGAAATGTCCAATAAAGCTAAATGAAACGATATGTCTTAAATCCTATAAGGACTATCAATATCTAAACATTGAGGATATCTTGTATTTAAAAGCAGATAATAACACTACAGATTTTTACATGACTGATGGTAGAGTTGTAGGTGCTTACAAAACACTAAAAGTTTTTGAAAACCTATTGCCTAAAACGTTTTTAAGAATTCACAA
Source organism: uncultured Psychroserpens sp. (assembly GCF_947492715.1). GTDB lineage: Bacteria > Bacteroidota > Bacteroidia > Flavobacteriales > Flavobacteriaceae > Psychroserpens. The sequence continues at coordinate 796,963 of NZ_CANLNS010000001.1, read as the reverse complement.
AAGCTATATTATTAATAAGAATTGTATTTCTAGAATTCATTATGGTAAATCTATTTGCTTTATTAATAGAGAACACAAAATACCATTTACAAAAACGTTTATTGAGAACGTTGATTTAATTAATAGGAGCCTATCAAAAAACACGCTCATTACTTTAAACTAACTTCCCTATCTAAAAGTAGCATTTCACTCGCAGACGACTAATAATGACTAAAACAATAATGTTTTTGTAGTAGAACCTTTATAGAGTTCATAATTTAGCTATGTAAAATCACTGATTTTCAAATCATTAACACTAACAATTAGAATCTGTTTTCGCGAAAATGACAAGCGTTAAGTTCTTGAAAACGATTATTAAACTTTTAATTATGAAAACTTTTAGATTATTATTTTTATTACTCGTAGCATCAACATTTACTTTTTCTTGTACTGACTTGGATTTTGAGGATGAGCAGGATCAACCAACACTAGAAAACGTTCAAGCAACTGGAGGAGAAGATGCCAATCCTGATGATGGTAGTAAAGAATAAAACTAACCCACACATAAGAGCCTTTGATTCATTATGGTTTATTCAAAGAAAAACTAATGTGAATTAAAGGCTTTTTTTATAGCTTTGTTTGAAACTCAAATCTCTTGAATATTAGTAAGATATACAGATTATTTTATGTACTACTTATTTTTAGTACTGTCTTGTTGCAGTCTTGTAATCAAAAAGATTTAAGTTTTGAAAACGAGGAACCACAAACCTTAAACGATAGTATTGATTTTTGGATTGAGGCGTCAAAAAATGATACTTACGATGTCAATGTAAGGAAGCAATTTTTGGTAATGTCTTACCAGAAAATTAAATCTGCAAAGATAGATACTGCGCACGTTAGGAAACTAAGTCATATTGCTTATAGAAACTTTAAACTTGGAGACACTTTATTATTCAAAAGACAAAATTCCGAAGCTATAGATATAGCGCAAAGAATTGAAGACTCTTTGGCCTTAGGAGATTTGTTTTGGAATTATGCGAGCTACTATAATAAAGTTGAGGTTTATGATAGCGCGTATTACTATTTCAATTTGGCCAATACTTGTTTCGATAAAAGTGGAAGCCTCTATGAGGCTGCAAAAATGCAATATGGCATGGCCTTCATAAAAGGACGCTTTAAAGATTATTCGGGAAGCGAGGTTTTAACTTTTAAAGCTATAGATAAGTTTAAAAAAATTGATGATGACAAAACTTTAGATGAGGTTAAAAGAAGGGATAATACTAAATCTTTGTTTTCGTGTTATAATTATTTAGCACAATTGCAAAATGATATTCAAGAGTACGACAGGGCTTTATTTTATTATGATAAATCTCTTGAATATCTCAAGGAAATAGAAAAAAGCGAAGAGTTATACTTGGCAAGTTTAAATAATATTGGCGTTACTCATTTGAAGAAAGGGAACTATACAAAGGCAATAAGTTATTTTGACGATATTTTAAAACGGGATAGTTTAAAGCTCAAAAGTATAAATCATTACGCTCGGGTTATCGATAATAAGGCTTATTGTAAATTTTTGATGAATGATACAATTAGCGTGCATCGTTATTTGAAAGAATCTTTAAGAATTAGAGATAGTTTAAACTACAAAGCCGGAATTATTATTTGCAAAATCCATCTTTCGAAATATTATGCTTTTGCTCAAGACACTAGTCTGGCTATTAGTCATGCTAAAGAAGCTAATACACTTGCGCGAATAAATAAAAATGGTAGAGACTATCTAGAATCTTTATTGTTGTTGTCAAAATTAGACAAGACATCTGCCCAGAGTTATTTGGAAAAGCATATTCAGTTTAGTGATAGCCTTCAAACAGTAGAACGAAGAATTCAGAATAAATTTACAAGAATTGCTTATGAAACAGATGAGTATATTGAAGAGAACAAACGTTTATCTCAGCAAAAGATTTGGATTATAATCATTAGTTTAGGTGTGTTTGCCATATCGTTATTGTCTTATTATATGAATCGTCAAAAACTTGTAAATAAAACATTAGTGTTAGAAAATGAACAACAAAAAGCCAATGAGCAGGTCTATCTTATTACTTTAAAACAACAAGAAAAATTAGAAAGAGAAAAAGTAAAAGAACGCAATAGAATTTCGGAAGAACTACATGATGGGATATTAGGAAAATTATTTGGAACAAGAGTGGGGCTTGGCTTTTTGGATATCAAAGGGAATGACGATACTAAAAACCAACACAATAAATTTCTTGAAGAATTGCAAACAATAGAAAAGGAGATACGAGAGGTGTCTCATAAACTAAATACAAATTTTGATAGTTCGCAAGTAAATTTTAGAAGTATTATTTATCAATTATTAGAAAGTAAATCTAAAATTGGAGATTTTAAGTTTGAGCTTTCCTTCGATTCAGAAATAGACTGGCAAAAAATGAGTGAAATTATAAAGGTTAACTTGTATAGAATTATTCAGGAGGCCTTACAGAATATTACTAAATATGCTCAGGCAAAATTTATTACTGTAGACTTTTCAATACATGATACCGACTTAGTTATGATTATTAAGGATGATGGGAAAGGTTTTAATGTAAATCGAAAGAAAAAGGGAATTGGCATAAAAAACATGAGAACAAGAACAGAGAAATTAAGTGGTAATTTCCGTATTAATTCCATTCCAGATCAAGGCACTTTAATCGAAACCCAAATACCTATATAAATATATACCGCTATGGAAAATAGAAAATATTCAGTTCTTATTATAGATGATCATCCACTTATTACCGAAGCTTATAAAACCGCATTCAATTATTATAGCAAAGCTCATGATGAGGTTAGCTTTTCTATACGTTGCGTACAGGACTGTGATACTTCAATGGAAGTTATAAATGATATTTTTACGAAAAAGAAAGTTCTTGATATTGTTTTTCTGGATATAAAACTGCCACCTTCTAAAGACGGAAAAATTATATCAGGGGAAGATTTAGGATTACGAATCAATAAACTGTTACCTAATACTAAAATAATTGTTTCAACAACCTTTAATGACAATTATAGGGTTCATAGTATTTTTAAGAGTTTAAATCCAGATGGTTTTTTAATTAAAAATGATATTACTCCAAAAGAACTAGTAGAAACTATTGATACTATAATAAACGATCCACCTTATTATAGTAAAACGGTTATCAGACTTCTTCGAAAACAAGTAGCCAATGATTTCTTATTAGATAATATTGATAGAAAAATTTTATACGAATTATCTATTGGAACAAGAATGAAAGATTTACCAAATATCTTGCCTTTATCCATAGCTGGAATCGAAAAAAGAAAGCGACACCTTAAACACCTTTTTAATATCAAGAGTGTAGACGATAGAGAACTACTATTGGTGGCTAAAGATAAAGGGTTTATATAACTGATAATGAAATATTAAGAATTTAAAAAGTAAGGATAGTCCTTACTTTTTTTATGATTAAAAATGGAAAGAAAATAGAATTTACGTATAAGTTTGATAAAACCTACGTATGAAAGTATTTCCATTAGTTTTTATGTTTTTTTTAGTAACCAATTTGGCACATTCTCAAGCAGAAATTAAGGGCGTTGTAAACGACTCTTCACAAGTTGCTATTGCTTATGCAAATGTTGTTTTATCTAAGGCTAATGGTGAAGCTATTTCTGGAACTGTTACCGATGAAAACGGACGATTTAAAATACAAGCCATTTCGGGTGACTATAAACTTAGTATAAGTTACATTGGCTATGAAACAAATACCAAAAATATAACTTTAGCAGAAAGTCTAGATTTAGGTGTAATTACATTATATCCAAGTAGAAATGAGTTGGATGAAGTGGTTATTTCTTCCCGAAAAAATCTAATTGAAAAGAAAGTTGACAGACTGGTTTTTAATGTTGAAAACTCCATTTCTGCATCAGGTGGAGATGTGACGGATATTTTGAAGGTTGCACCTTATCTTAGGCTCAAAAATGATGAAATCATTATGCTTGGGAAAAGCAATATGAGAGTTTTGGTTGATGGGAATTTTATCAACTTATCTGGAGATGATTTAACAAATTACTTGAAGTCGATACCTTCCGAAGAGATTAAGAAAATTGAAATCATTACTAACCCTCCTGCAAAATATGAAGCCGAAGGAAATAGCGGATTAATTAATATAATATATAAGAAAGGTGTTAGAAATAGTTGGAGGTCTAGTGTTAGAGGGACTTATACCCAATATACTTATCCAGATGGTAATATAGCTGGGAGTTTTAGGTACAGAAAAAACAAAACTTCGCTTTATGTCAATGGATCTTATGACAAAGGTTCGAAGCAAATTACAGATACCAATGAGTTTGAATTTGAAGATCAACTTTGGGATAGTGAAAACCCTCGACGCGTATTTTATGATAATAGCGTAAGCGCCCGAATAGCGCTTGATTACCAATGGAATGATAAATTATCATCTGGTTTTCAATACCAATTGGGATATGATGATACAAGGATAGAAAACAAAAACGATAGAACAAATATTATCAATAAGGCAACTTCTGCTATAGATTCTATTGTCGTTTCTCAATCAAAAATTACCCAATCAAGTCCTTTACACTCCCTTAATTTTCATTCCAGTTATCAGTTAGATTCTATTGGAAAAAACATCTCTATTAATCTAGACTATTTCACCTTTATAGATAATAGTTCTAGGGTATATAACTCGTCTAATTTTTTTGATAACGGACAAGAAACACCAAATAGTTTTAATGCTGGCAAAAATGACGGAAGACAAAATGTAGACAATTATTCATTTAAGGCAGATGTTGAATATCCGTTAGAAAAAATCGATCTTAATTTTGGTGGTAAACTATCATTTATAAACACCAATAATGATGTCAGTTTTTTTGATACAACTTCGGGTGCGCCAATTTTAGATATAAACCAAACCAATCAATTTGAATATAGGGAAACCAACACAGCACTTTATGTGTCAGCGAGTAAAAGTTTTAATGATAAATGGAGTGCTAAAGTTGGTTTAAGATTTGAAAATACAACAACCGAAGGCGTTTCACGACAACTAAATCAAACCAATGAAAATGATTATTTAAAATTATTTCCTAGTGCCTATATTAACTATGTGCCTAGTGAAGATCATATATTTTCATTGAGCTATAATAAACGTATATCACGACCAGCTTTTGAATATCTCAATCCGTTTCGTATTACACAAAACCCCTATCTACTTATAGAAGGAAATCCGTTTTTGCAACCTTCATTTTCAGACAATTTAGAGTTCACCTATATCCATAAACAAAACTGGGTGAGTAGCCTGTATTTTTCGCAAATAAAGGATGGTTTTGGGCAAATACTTTCCGTAGATAATCAAACAGGAGTAAGAAGTGTGGTTCCTCAAAACTATTATGATAGCTATACTGTTGGGCTTACAGAGTCGTATACATTCAACAAATTGAAAGGCTGGGAAAGTGTGAATACCCTTAATATTAACTACAGATATACAGAGGCACTTTTAAGTTTTATAAATGACAAACGAAATGGTGTAAATACATACATCTCAACTAGCAATAGTTTTGTTTTGAATGATAACCGAACCATTATATCAAGTATTGATGCCTGGTACAATTTTGCTGGCGTTTATGATATTTATAAAACATCATCAAGCTCTAGTGTAGATGTCTCTTTTAAATTTTTCTTTCTGAAAAGAGATTTACAATTAACCATAACAGGAAGTGATCTATTCAAAGGCCAAATTACAGAGGTTACAGCATTTAGTAATGGTGTAAGAACAACATATGAAAACTATTATGATTCCCGAAGATTAAGAGTGTCTTTACGATACAGCTTCGGAAATAAAAAAATAAGAGTGAATCGAAAAGATTTCGGTAACGAAGATGAAAAAGAAAGAACAGGAAACTAAATAAGGGTAGGTCTTAACAGCCATAAAACCTAAAACATATTGAAAATTAAACTTGCAAGTTTGAGACGTCCAAATAGAAGCTCTATGACATAAAAAGATAGCTTATTCATTCATTAATTTAAAATCATTTATTATGAAAAAAATTAAATTAAACAAAGGGTTACAACTTAACAAAGAGGTTGTAAGTAAGTTACAAGAAGATCAATTAGCAAATGTTAAAGGTGGTCTTGCACCAGCCGATTCATGTGGATTATTCTCATGTAACACAAAAAAGAAAAAAGATACGCCTCAAGAGCAAGCATAACATCTTATAAAGATGTCCATAAGTAGTTGGTATATAGATAAAACCAGGCTACTTGTATCTTATTCATTCATTAATTTTAAAATCATTTATTATGAAAAAAATCAAATTAAACAAAGGGTTACAACTAAACAAAGAAGTTGTAAGTAAATTACAAGAAGATCAATTAGCAAATGTTAAAGGTGGTATGGCTGCCGCTGGATCATGTGGAATCTTCTCATGTAACACTAAGAAAAAAGATGCGCCTCAAGAGCTGTAATTTCTTAGATTAATAAGTAAACAGCTAGTATAATTACTAGCTGTTTATCTTCTTTCATTTCAAAACATATAAATCCAAATTATCATGAAAAAAATAAAATTTAATACAACGCTTCGTCTTAGTAAAGAAGTTGTTACTAGACTTCAAGATCATCAACTGTCAAACGTTAAAGGAGGTATGGGAGCTGCTGGATCTTGCTTTTTACACACGTGTAATACCGCAACAAAAAAAGAAAAGGAAAAAGAAGAAGTATAACTCCTTAAATAATAACACACTAAACCTTATGTATTATGAAAAAAATAAGACTTAATAAAGGACTTCAGCTTAATAAAGAAGTAATAAGCAAATTACAAGAAGAGAAATTGTCGAACATTAAAGGAGGTCAGGCACCTGGAGGTTCCTGTTGTATTTTCTCTTGTCATATGAATGCAACGCATTGTGCGTGTGGTCCACAAAAAACACAAGATAAAGAACAATAATAATCAAAAGAGTGATTAGTCTAAACAAAAAATTAGAATTAAATAAACAGGTAATCTCTAATCTTCAAAAACAAGAATCAGCTCTTGAAGGTGAAAATTTAGCAGCTGGTTCTTGCTTATTGTATTCTTGTCGTACTAGATCTAATTGTTCAGAAACCCAAGAAAATCAAGGTGATAACAAAGCATATTAACATAAAACCACATGTAATAAGAGACACGCTCATTAATAATGAATCTAAGTTCATTAATATGGGAATTACAGATGGTCTATTAGGCCTTTCCCTGTATCACTATTATTACTTTTTGTACACCAACGATGATACCTACTTAAATGACGTGATATCGTATTTGGAAAAAAGTATTGAAGGTATTGGAAGTCATTATAAAGGAACTAACATTATTTCTAACATTATTGATCTTGGAGACTATTTGTTCTTTTTATTTCAACAAGGTATTGTTGATAATGATGATATTAATAGCCTTCTGGTAGACTCAGATGAGATTATAAAAGATTTTTTATTAGAAGAAGTCAATAAAAACAATCTAGACCCAATGTTGGGCGCTGTAAAAGCAGGATATTACTTTTTAAATAGGTCTGAGTTTATAGATACCAACCCAATACTTTTAGAGCTCATATCATCCATCGAAAAACAAGCCATAACAGTTGATAATTTTGCGTACTGGGAGTCTGTTATTAAAAACCCTGAAGAACCAGAAGTTGAACTTGGAGTTACACATGGCGTAGCTGGCATCATCAACTTTTTGTTATTGGCCTATTCAAAACAAGTGCCATATAAAAACCTCAAAACAATACTATTAAAAGGGCTTAATTTTCTGTATGAATTCAATGAAAAAAAAGGAATTAATTGGTTTAGACTTGAAGCCAATGAACGAGAGAAATTAAATTATCAAGATTTAGCATATGGAGATATTGGGATAGGGTATACATTTTATAATGCAGGACTAATTTTGCAAAATGACGACCTTCTGTCCATTGGAAACGAGATTTTAGAAAACGCAGCAAAATTTAGAGATGATGAAGAGAAGTATACCAAAGACGGTAGCCTATTTTATGGTTCGTCAGGTCTACACGCATTGTTTAGTAAGACAAATGCAAAACTTAAAAACCCAACGTTAGATGAGGCTGTAAATTATTGGGGATTCAGCACTTTAAATAAAGACAATAAAAAATCAGAATGGGCAGGTTACCTTTCTAATTATAATGCGCAACATGATTATACGCACTTGTCGTTTTCCGAAGGCATTTGCGGTATAGGTATCATGCTAATGTCGCAACAAAAAGACCTAGGACACGACTATTTACGTTTTCTAAACTTTTATTAAACACATCAAAAGCCTTGAGTTAACACTTAACATATCAACTATTAATACGTAATAAGACACACAATATGGGACAAATTAAATTAGGAATTATAGAACTTGGATATAGAGAGAAAACAGATAGTTTAAGTATTATCGAACAAATAATAAACTATGCCATTGAAGTTGAAAATAGAGGATTTTCAAGATTTTGGTTAGCCGAACACCATTATACTTATCCTAATCATCCATTTTCTAATGGAGAAATCTTACTTACCATATTAGCAGGTATGACCGAAAGAATTAAAGTAGGAACAGCAGGAACGTCTATTAGTCTGTACTCACCATATTCTACGGCCACAAATTTTAAAATGCTCAACAACCTTTATACCGATAGGATAGATTTGGGTCTGTCTAAAGGTATTCCAGATAGTAAACTTATTATGAAACTAGCTAACGAAAACCTAAACGTCGATACGAGTTTTAAAATTTTTGATGATAACCTAAAAAGTATTGTAGACCTATTTAATAACGAAGAAAAGAATTTAAAAGAACATAAACTCCTCATCCCACCTCTTGGCGGTTCTACTCCGGATTTATGGTACTTATCAGGATCTTATCGCAGTTTCGATACTGTGATAGAGCATAAGTTAAATTTCTGTAGGTCCATATTTCATGGTACTGGAAGAGAAATAAAGTTCAGCAAAGATGAGCTTTTAGAATGTAAGTCATTGTATTTTGAAAAGCATGGTCAATACCCAGAAGTTGCTCTAGCTTTAGCAGTATATATAGGAAATACTATTGAAGAAGCCACAAAAAAAGTAGATGATTTTGTTGCTGAAACAAAGGCAAATTCACGAGAGGCGTTTAGGATTATTCCAACCACTATAGATCTTATGCACGAGATGTTATTGTCTTACCAGGTAGACTTCGGGGTTGATGAATTTATTATATATGATTTTGCAGTAACAAATGATGCCAAGATTAAAAATGCAGAACTCATAAGTGAAAAATTTAATTTATTGGCTTTAGCATGATAAACGAAGAGATTAAAATAGGACTATTAGAATATGGCTATAGAATTGATAAAAATAGTATGGCCACAATTGAAGAAATTATTGAGTATGCCGTTGAAGCAGATAGACTAGGGTTTTCAAGGTTTTGGTTAGGAGAACACCACGGTCCACTAACCACAACAGCGTTTACAAACCCGGATCTATTAATAGGTATTATAGCAGGAATGACTGATGATATAAAAGTAGGCTCTGCAGGTTCTACAATTTTAATTCATGATGCTTATCCAGTGGCAACAAATTATAAGTTAATGAATAATATGTTTTACGACAGGATTGACTTAGGCTTGGCTAAAGGAAGCGGACTTGTAGAAACCAAGGATGTGGTTAAGATGGATAGAGATTTAAAAAGTAGACAAGGCTTTAGAGAAGATTTTGATGATAAGCTAAAGCTCATTTATGATCTCTTCTATAATGAAAAGAAAAATCTCCAGGAAAACGAAATTGTTATTCCACCATTTGGAGGAAAACCTCCTGAAATGTGGTACCTATCAACCTCATATAGAAATGTTGAAACAGCGATTAAGTATGGATTAAATTACTCCAGGTCGTTATTTCATTCGCTCCCAGGAGATGATGACTATAAAAAAGAAGAACTCTTGCAATTTAAACAAGATTTTTTTGAAAAACATAAGGTATACCCTAAAGTGAATGTTGGAATTTCAATTTGTATGGAAAACACAATCGCTGAAGCTCAAAAAGAATTAAGTCATCTCAAACAGCACTATGGTCAAGGAGAAAATGAAGGGTTTAAAATTTTTGCTGTTACCATTGATTCTTTACACGATATGCTATTGGAATATCAGAATTTGTATGGAGTTGACGAATTTATAATTCATGACCTCACAGATGATCCAAAACAAATGCTAGATAATATTAACGCAATTAGCGAAAAATTTAATCTACAAAAAGAAGTAACAGTTAACTAATATGGTATTGAACTTTAGTAGTTGCTAAAGTGAGAATGAAGGCCATTTAAAAACAAAGTGTTTAAGATATATGAAGTTAATTCCTCAACATGATCAAATGGATTGCGGTCCAGCGTGTATTGCAATGATATCTGCCTATTTTGGAAAGAAACATCCTATTGACTATATCAGGAATATTTCATATTTAAAGCGCGATGGCGTGAGTCTGAGAGGTATTTCTGAAGCTGCAGAAAAAATAGGATTTAGTACACATGCAAGTATGCTAGATCTCGAAACTTTTGATATTGAAGGTACCTTTCCTTGCGTACTTCACTGGAATCAAAATCATTTTGTAGTACTCTATGACCATAAAAAAAATATATTCACAGGAAAATATAAATATAAAATTGCAGATCCATCTCATGGTTTAATTTCTTTAAATGAAGAAGATTTTAAGTCTAGATGGCTTACCGAAAATAATAAAGGCGTAGCACTCTTTCTGCATCCAACAGAAGCGTTTCATGAGATGGAAGTCATCAAAAGAAAACGTATAGATTTTAAATTTTTAATTGGATTTTTAAAACCATATAAGAAAGAGGTTTTTCAGCTATTTCTAGGGCTTTTAGCAGGAAGTTTGTTTACCTTAATTTTTCCTTTTCTAACACAATCGTTAATAGATAAAGGGGTTGAGAGTAAAAGTTTGAGTATAGTCTTTATTATTCTACTGGCTCAAGTGTTTTTGTTTTTAGGCTCTATTGTTATTGAGATTGTACGTAATTGGATTATGCTCTATATAGGAACAAGGATTAATATTTCGATTATTTCAGATTTCTTCAAGAAAATACTAAAACTCCCTATTAACTTTTTTGACTCTAAACTCATTGGTGATTTTAATCAAAGAATTCAAGACCATGAACGAATAGAAGAGTTTTTAACATCGCAGTCATTAGTGACACTATTTTCGATAATTAATTTTTCAATATTCTTTTTTGTCCTGTTGTATTATGACTACAAAATTGTGGTTGCGTATTCCATTCTAACCTTAGTTGCAGTATTATGGTCTGTATATTTTTTGAAAAAAAGAAGGATTTTAGATTATTATCGTTTCCAACGAAGAGGTGAAAACCAAGAATCTATATATGAAATGATTAATGGAATTCAGGAGATTAAACTGAATAATTTCGAAGACTTTAAAAGAAAAGAATGGGAGACAATCCAAGTGAAACTTTTTGGCGTTAACCTTAGAGCTTTAAAATTAGATCAGTTTCAATTAATGGGGTTTAATTTTATTAATCAACTTAAAAACATTTTGGTCACTTTTATTGCAGCTAGAGAGGTGATTTTTGGAAATATCACTTTAGGATCAATGCTAGCCATAGCATATATTATTGGTCAAATGAACTCTCCGGTAAACCAATTAATTAGCTTTTTTAGATCGCTTCAAGATGCTAGGCTCAGCATGGAACGTTTAAGTGAAGTTCAAGATCAAGAAGAGGAGGAAAAAGAAGGACAAATAATACTAAGTGAAAAGGATCTGTATTATCAAAATGGTGTTGAAAAAGGTATACGATTAAATGATCTTGATTATCAATATGAAGGCCCCAAATCGCCTTTTGTTTTAAAAGACATTAACCTATTTATTCCTGAAGGAAAAACCACAGCTATTGTTGGAGCTAGTGGTAGCGGAAAAACCACACTAATGAAAATTCTGCTAAAATTTTATGACCCAATACATGGAAGCATTTTTGTAAATCAACATAACTTATTAAATATATCACCAAAAAACTGGAGAGAGAATTGTGGCGTAGTGATGCAAGAAGGATACATATTTGCTGGTACTATTGAAAGAAATATCGCTACTGGAGATGAAGAGATAGATCAGGAGAGAATGCGATTTGCAATTAAAACAGCCAATATTGAAGAGTTTATTTCAGGATTACCTCAAAAATTAAAAACTAAAATTGGTGCTTCTGGAAATGGTATTTCTGGCGGACAAAAGCAAAGAATACTTATTGCAAGGTCTGTTTATAAAAACCCACACTATATCTTTTTTGATGAAGCGACTAGTGCCTTAGATGCCGAAAACGAAAAAATCATACATAATAATTTGCAGGCATTTTTTAAAGATAAAACAGTGGTCATCATTGCGCATAGATTAAGTACTGTTAAAAACGCAGATCAAATTGTTGTATTAAAAGGAGGGGAAATTGTAGAGTTAGGATCACATACAGATTTGGTTAACAATAAATCAAACTATTATAATCTTGTCAAGAATCAATTAGAATTAGGATCATAATATGGAAAATAATTTAGAAAAAGAATTAGATAAAAATAGATTCGCTGTTGTAAAATACGGGCTTATTATTTTGTCCTTAGTTATTGTGCTAATTCTATATGCTTTGTTACTTCTTAAAATAGATGGCGAACCAATACTTTATATGGTAATGGATTATTATTTCAGATAAAATTAAACTTATGAATACACATCTCTTAGAAGCCAAACTGGCAGAGATTAGCAAAATAATTAAGAAAGAATATATTAATGAGCAACACATAGGATTGGCGTCTGGTCTATCAGGTATGGTATTATTTCAATTCTATTATTCGAAATATTTGGATGTTGAAAACCATGCCGATTTAGGGACGCAGATACTAGGTCATTGTGTCGAAAAAATAAACCAAGGTTATAATTCACCGCTTTATTCTAATGGTATTGCAGGGTTTGGATGGACTTTAGATTTTTTGGAGCTGAACGAATTTATTGAAGTAAGCAGTGATGACTTACTTAAAGATTTGGACGATTATTTATACACAGTTTTAAATGCTAATTTTAAACAAGAAAATTATGATTTTCTGCATGGAGCTATAGGGCAAGCCTATTACTTTTTGTATCGTTATCAGAATACAAACTCTGTTGAACTCAAAGAAAAGTATAGACTAATTTTATTAGAGTTTATCTCATTTTTAGAAGACCACTCACGAAAAGAAGGAAATGGTTTAAAGTGGTTATCAACATTAACATTTCAGCCTGTAGAAAAGGGCTATAACCTTTGCTTATCACATGGTATATCTAGCATTGTATTTATGCTTTCCAAACTTCATGAAAAAGCCGAATTTAAAGCTAAAACCGAGCCACTTTTAACTGGTGCTATAAACTATATAAAGAGCTTTAAAAGCACCGAAAAAGAAGCCTATTGCTTGTTTCCTAATTGGGTAACATTAGATGATAAACCACAAGGAAAAAGTAGGATAGCTTGGTGTTATGGCGATTTGGGGATAGGTGTTGCCTTATTCAAAGCATCAAAGACTTTAGGAGATCATAATTTAAAAGAGGAGGCTTTAGAAATCTTAAAGCATACAAGCACTAGAAGAACAACTAAAAGTACTCTAGTTGAAGATGCAGGATTATGTCATGGAGCCTTTGGTAATGCATTAATTTATAATAGACTTTACAGGGAAACTAACGATGCTGTTTTTAAAGATGCCATGGAGTTTTGGATTAATGAAGGCATAGAAATGGCACGTTTTGATGATGGTTTTGCTGGTTATAAAATGTGGAATCCAGATAATGAAACCTGGTCTAATGATGCCTCTTTACTCACTGGAATAACTGGCATTGGATTGGCAATGATTAGTTATTTAAGTGATTTCGATACGCATTGGGATGAATGTTTAATAATAAACTAGTCTATAATTATGGGTAACCGCATTCCGTATAGAAGTTTTTCGAGTTATGTACTAAGAAGTCCACTGTTAACTTTTGATTTTTATAAACAAATAACTAAAAATCAATATGTTTCAGATGAACAGTTTAGGTCAATATGTTCTGATTCTCGCATAAAAGAAGCTGTCTTCCTAGCATCGCCAGCCTTGTCTAAGGCTATTGATAGATGGGTTAATGGTGACATTGAGAATAAAAAAGATATCGATAAACTCAAATGGTCATTATTAAAATATGTCTCTCGAATGTCTTCAAGATGTACACCCTTTGGTTTATTTGCTGGATGTTCGGTTGGGCAATTTGAAGATAACACCAAAATAAATCTTGATGCATGTGAAGATTATAAGCGTCATACCAGATTAGATATGAACTATTTAGTTGCATTATCTCAAGATTTGACTAAAATTGAACATATAAAAAAACAGCTTTTGTTTTTCCCAAACACTAGCATTTACAAAATAGCAAATCAACTGCGCTATATTGAATATAAGTATATTAAAGGGAAACGGTATCATTATATTATTTCCGTAGATCATACGAGTTATTTGGAACAGGTTTTAGTGCGTGCAAAAACAGGAGCGCAGTTGAAGGATTTGGTAAAAGAACTAGTGAGTGATGAGGTAACGGAAGAAGAAGCATACGGTTATGTAGAACAGCTTGTATCGAGCCAATTACTTGTTAGTGAATTTGAACCCTCGGTTTCAGGTCCAGAGTTTTTAGACCAAATGTTTTCAGTACTCAATAAACTAGAAAATGTTGAAAGTATTACACAAAAGCTTTACACTATCAAAGACCAACTTAAAGTCATAGACACTACCATAGGAAATAACACCAAAACATATCAAGACATTATTGCGTTACTCAAAGATTTTGAAACAGAAATTAACCCAAAATTCATGTTTCAAACCGATATGATTATTGGTCAAAAAACGAATACGCTTAATAAAAATATTATTAAAGACCTTCTTAATGGATTACGATTTTTAAATAAAATCAATGTTAAAAGAAAAAACTCAGCATTAACAAAGTTTCGAGATGCTTTTTACGAACGATTTGAAGAAAATGAAGTGCCGTTGTCCCAAGCGCTAGATCCAGAAATTGGATTAGGATATAAGCAAAATCACGGTCATGGCGATATAAATCCATTGGTTGATAATCTCGTTCTAGAATCAAAAAAACCTAAGCATAATGTAAGAGATATTAAATGGTCTTCTGTACATGACTTTCTTCAAAAAAAGTTAATTAGCGCTTTTCAAAATAATGAAACTACCATTTCAATATCAAAACATGATTTTGAAAATGTAGATGAAAATTGGAATGATTTACAGGATACATTTTCCTGTATGATTGAAATTTTTGAGATTGAAGGAAAACAGAAAATTAAGTTTGAAGGATCTGGAAGCTCCAGTGCTGCTAATCTCTTAGGAAGATTTTGTCATGGAGATAAAGAAATAGAAAGGCTCGTACAGGAAATTTCAGATATTGAATCTCAGATGAATTCAAACAAAATCATCGCTGAGATTGTTCATTTACCAGAATCTAGAGTAGGTAATATTTTGATGCGTCCAAATCTAAGAGCATATGAAATCCCCTATTTGGCTAAATCTCTTAAACCTGAACACTACCAACTACCTATAGACGATTTAATGATTTCTATAAAAAATAACACCGAGATTGTATTGCGATCTAAAACACATGATAAGGAAGTCATACCTCGTTTATCTAATGCTCATAATTACAGTCATAATTCATTACCTATTTATCATTTTTTATGTGATCTGCAAACCCAACATACCAGAAGCGAAATATGGTTTGATTATGGACCATTAAGTGATAACTATGAGTTTCTACCCAGAGTAGAATACAATAACCTTATTCTACACGAAGCAACATGGTATATTAAAAAAAATAGAATAGATACATTACTTAAAAGCGAGCATGATGATACTAAGTTAAATGAGGCGATTAGCTTGTTAAGAGATAAATTAAACATACCTAAATACGTCTTATTAGTAGATGGAGATAATCAGCTTTTAGTGAATATGGACAACTTAACCTCTGTTAAAATGCTATTAAACCTAGTACGCAAAAGGAGCATGTTTCAGCTAAAAGAGTTCTTGCTTGCCAGCGGAAGTCCAGTAAAACAAAATTCGCAGTACTGCACCAATCAGGTTATTGTGTCATTTTTTAATGAACGAAAACTAAACAATTCAAACCATCATTTATATGCATAAGGAGATTCAGAGTAAATATATATTGGGTGATCATTGGTTGTATTATAAAATCTATTCAGGACCAAAAACTTCTGATGTGATTTTAACCGAAATCGTCAAACCTTTAACTCAAAAACTAATAGCAGAGAAGATTATTGATAAGTGGTTTTTTATAAGATTTAATGACCCTAAATACCATTTGAGATTACGTTTTTACTGTGTTGACAAAAAGGATGTCGGGTTGATAATCAATGAATTAAATGAACTTCTAAAAGCGTATATACATCAAGGTCTTATTTGGAAGGTTCAGTCAGACACTTATATGAGAGAGTTAAAGAGATATGGCAGTAATACAATAGAATTAGCCGAAGAATTATTTTATCATGATAGTAAAATGATTGTTGATTTCATAGATATGATAGAAGGTGAAGAAGGTGAGGAATTACGTTGGCTTTTTGCTTTAAAGGCTACAGATGCCCTCTTGGAAAGTTTTGAGTATTCTAGCCTTAGAAAGCAAAGTCTATTAAACGACTTAAAAACGGGGTTTGCTTTAGAATTTGGAAAAACCAAATTTTTAGGAAAACAATTAAATGATAAATACAGAGAAGACAGATCTAAAATTGCAAATTTTATAACATTCAAAGAACACGATATTCCAGAGTATGAACCTATAATAGATGTCCTAAGAGAAAGGGAGCGCCACATTAGTACAATTGCTTCTCGTATTCTAAAACTTAATCAAGACCATAAACTAGAATTACATATAGATGATTTAATGGCGAGTTATATCCATATGCTTATGAATAGAGTATTTAAGTCTAAAAACCGATTAAATGAAATGGTATGTTATGATTTTTTATCACGTTACTATCTATCCAAAATTGCACAAAGTAAGGTTAGTTGAGAGGTAGTGATGATGAGGTTATTCGTTACGAATAATCTAGCTTGGTAATAGATAAATTAGTTTAGGGGTAAAATATGATATCTATTGAAGAACAATGAGTGTGCCCTCATAAGGTTCTGTACCAACCAAGCTTTGTTTACGAAAAAACCCACGATTATTAATCGTGGGTTTTTTTATATTTATAATAAGAGTTTATTACTGTCTGATAATCTTTTTAGTTACCGATAAACCAGTAACATCATCTTCTATAGTCATAAAATAAATAGAAGTTCTTAACTCAGATAAATCCATATCAATAGTTCTGTTAATACTAGATACATCTTTATCTAATACAACTCTACCATTAACATCGAATATTGAGATATTAAAATCGCTATCATTATAATTCCCAGGTAATGTAATTCTAAGGTTATCACTAAATGGGTTTGGCGCAACTTCTAAACTTTCTAAAGTGAAATCATCAACACTAAGTGCAGGGCAGAGCGTCCATCCCATATCTTCAAATAACCCACGTGTTATCGGACCAGTATTATGGTTAGCTTGACCATTTCCTATAGAAGGAGTCATTAATGAGTTTATATTGTTATTTGGAAACACAAAATCATCCCAGTGGCTATAACTAGACCCTTGGTTAAATGGGTTTGGTGCCCAATATTCAGGTGCTACACCTCCATTTGCAGCAATAGCCGCAGCACTGTTTGTAAATAAATTTCCACCTGTAAATTGTTGTAATAAATCTGCTGAAGGATCTGTGAAGTCTAAAATAGACACTCCAGCACCATTTTCAACAAAGTTGTCATAAGTACTCACAAAACCACCATTTCTAAGTAATCCTTGAGTATTTGATCCATTAGGTCTTCCAAATCCAGCAAATCCTAAACCATGACCTAACTCATGTAATACAACAGACACAAAGTCAAATTGGTTAAAAAACGGATTAGCATCAGTTCCAAAGTACCAGTTAACTGCATTACTAAAGTTACAGTTAATATCTATAGATGCTTGAGGAGGAAAAGGATCTGTATCACTTCCTGTTAATTTCTCTGCAAGTGCTCTAGGAAAAAGCGTATTTGGTGGTATACCTGCTCCAGTAACTTCAAAATAGCCATTTGGAGCTGCGCTACCTAAAACACCAGGACCTAAAGCTGTATAATTGGCATTAATTCTAATTGGTACTGATGACTCTATAGTATTAGACCAAATATCTACCGCAAATTGAAATGCTGCTTGTGCCTCAGCTGTAAATCCATTATAAGATACAACAAAGTTAGAGCAAGCTGCACCATTTGTATCAGCGCCATCTCTTGCCATAATTAAGTTGTTTGGTATAGAAATTTGTTCTGCATTCGGGTCAAATATTTTTGGGTATTCACAAGTTGGTCCTTCTGGGTAAACAGCTTCGCCAACAATTTGATAGTCCTGAGCGAATGAAAAAGCAGAGCATAGCATAATCAAAGCAAATGCTAGAGCTTTGTTTTGCCTCATTGCTTTAGAGAAAAAATTTCGTGGGTAAGTAGTTTTGTTTTTCATTAATTTTTCTTTTTAATTTTAAACGCTAAAGTTACAAAATAAGTCTGTATTAAGTAAAAGTCGCAATGAAAATAGTATAATTACAGAATTTTAAAACAAAAAAGAGGCTTTTATAATAAAAGCCTCTTTTTCTATCAATCAATCAACTTACCTATTTTACAATAAGTGTATATTGCGGTGTTTTGTTTAACGGACAAAAATAAACGTACTCTCCTTTTGTTAGTTTAGTTTTATTTGAAGTTTGTGTTTCTCCATCTTTTACAACAGATGTTACATAGGCCGTTTTAATGTGGTTTTCTGGCTTTGAAGCATCTTTTCCTTTTGGTACAAGAACAAACCCTACATCTGTTCCTACATTATTATTTGCAACTTCAAAAATGTAAGTACCTTCACTTACGGTTAATGCTTTTTGTGTGAACTCACCTGTAGTTTGCTCTAATGACAACGTTTTTACTTTGCTGTCTTTCATCATTTTATCTTGTGCATTTGTAGTTAATGTAAATGCTAAAACCATTACGAATATTGAAATTATTTTTTTCATCTTGTTTATGTTATTTATATTTATGTTAAGTCTTAAATTATGCTAAAGTTTCTTCTAAGGAAACTGCAACTGGAAAATCAACAGGTACTTGAGTTGTGCGGTGTAAGTAGTTGGTAATTGTAATTTCTCCAACTAAATTAATAGCGTCTGCAAGGTCTCCTTTAGTATATCCAACTTCGAAGAAATTGTCTAATACAGATGCATCTGTTGCACCTCTGTTTACAGTTATGTTTTGTGCTAATTTGGCAAGTGCGTCCAATTTAGGGTTAAATGATGCTTTTCCAGAACGTAATTCTAATACTTCGTTTTCTGTTAAACCATTCATTTTACTAATGGCTGTATGAGCAGATAGGCAATAAACACATTTGTTTATTTCACTTACTGCTAAATTGATAGCTTCTTTTTCTTTATTTGTAAATGCTGTTTTTGCATTAGAAAAAGTTAAATAATTAGATAATGCTGTTTCGCTATGTGCAAGTGTTGCAAAAATGTTAGGAACAAATCCTAAGGCTTTATTTAAATTGTCAAAAATAGCTTGGTTATTTTCGCTTACGTCTTCTCGTGTTGGTACATTAAATGTAGTCATGATATTTATTTTTAAATGTTTGTTATTATTTACATTGCAAAGATGCAATGCCTTATGTTGTTTTAAAATGGTATTTTTTCCTTTTAGGTTGTCAATTTTTCCCTTTTTGTTTTTTTGTCTGGGAAATTAACTGATATGAGGCTTCTCTGCATCACAATAATAATCGTGAATATGTTTTTGTTCACAATGTGTTTTCGGATTAATAGTGTGCATTATTTTTTTGTGACTAGTTCTAAATATTTCAATTAAATTGAAAAGAGATATATGTTTTGTATTCATCTTTATTTGTGTTTTGATTTAACACTACAAAGATGCGATGAACTCATTGTCTAGAACATAGAAGGATTTCCTTTTGAGTTGTCAATTTTTCCCTAAGTAATGGTTTGGGTGTTTTTTTTGAACTCTGAAGGTGTTTGTGAGGTTTGTTTTTTAAATAACCGACTTAAATGCGAGGCATCGTCAAACCCAATGTCGTAAGCGATTTCTTTTGAAGATTTATCGGTATATAGCAATTGACGTTTTGTTTCTAATACAAGACGATCATGTATAATTTGTAAAGGACTCTTGTTGTATTTTGCAAAGCTATTAGATAGGGTCTTTGGTGATTTATTTAGTTTTTCGGCATAAAAAGCCACACCATGTTCTTCTTTATAATGAGTTTCAACTAAAAAATTAAAATGTCTTAGCGTATCATTTTTACTTTTTAATGGCTTAGATTCTTCAGGATTGGATTTAAGTAAGCGCGTTGTTTTTATTATAAATCGAGCCATTAACATACGCAGCATCTCCGCCTGAATGGTATCAGTAGTCTCTAATTCATCTAGAAAGACTTCGTGTAAAACAGAAAATTTCTGCTGTTCAGATGTATTAAGTGAAATTATTGGGATATGCTCATTTCCGAAGAATAATAAACCCGCACAACCCACTTCTTTGTCATGATCTTTTATGCAATAAAATTCTCGGTTAAATTGGTATACAATCACATCACTTCCTTCAATAAACTTGAAATACTGTATGGCTGTGAGCGATAAAATTTGATGGGCTTCAATCGTAAGAGGAACACCATCTACAATAACTTTAATTGGAGATTTACTGGCCCAAACAAAAGTATATAATCCAATTGGTTGCGATGAGGAATAGGAAGATACTAAATCTTCATTACCAACTTTTAAGATGGCATCTGTAGAGAATTCTGTAAATGTTTTTGACATGAATTAATGGTCTCTTTTAATAACAAAACATTACAACATAATATATTAGTTAGATTTTGCAGTATCTATCATTTTAACTTCCGTAAGCAATTCGTTACCATTAATAATACCATTTATATAGAGATTAATACCTTCAATTGTTGAGTTTTTAATTTTAAAACGAATCATTCCGTCTTTGGCAACTTTTAAATTTGGTTTCCAATCTAAGGTGCCATATTCATTAAAAAATTTCGTATTATAAAATTGATATTTAGGTGTGTAATATTGCTTCTCTTCATCAAAAGTTAATGGAAACTCAAAAGATGAAACCTTATTGTTTTTGCCATCGTTTCGGTATAAAAATTCTGGGCTCGTATAAATTTTAATATAACCTGCTTGGCCTCTTATTCCGCCGCCAAAACCAAAGTACTCTACGTCTACGTAATCTATATTCGAAAGATCAAGTGTGGCTAGGATATTAAAATTTGATTCTACCAAAAGCACATCATCTAAATATACTAAAGGAACACTGTTTCCCCAGCTTACTCTAGGGTTTGTTATAGAAAATACGGCGTTTATATAGTCATATTGTGCGTTAAAGCCTATAGAGTTCAAATACACATGCATAGGCGTAGACCGAAGTCTTTCTCTATCGGTTACTTCGAAAATTCTTCCCTTAATTTTTTTCTCCTGAAGTTTTTCTAGGCGCGTTTTTTCTTTTTTACCTGTAATAACCACTTCATCTAAGATTTCGATATCACTCCATGAACTAGGTGTTTTTGGAATTTTAGTACTCGTGCTTATCTGAGAATTTCCAAACAAGGCGTAATCATAAACTTTATCGAACTTTGAAAATGTTGCCGGATAGAACTGTGGATAAATGGATGGAGCTCTTGGCTCTCCTTTTTTGTTAATATATCCAATTTTAAATTGATCTTCCGTATTTGGAAAAAGGCCTTTGGTTAAAATAGCCTTATCATTTTCAGAAATAGTATATAGTTGTGAAGGACTGTTTTTAAGCGGATAACTTATGTAGATTCCAGATTTGGTCTTACCATTTATATTCGAAGTAACCCGAATTCCTTGTTCAAAGTCGTATTTATAAATAGCTTCAAAATTAAATATGTTTGTCCAGTCGTAACTACTCCAACCTTGAGTAAGCAATAGATTATCGAGCTCATAAGATGTTTTTCGGCTGGAATCTTTAAAATAATAACCTGCATTCTCTACAGGGGTTTTAATATAAGGTTGAAGATATATTTGTGATAATAAATTGTGATGATGATTATAGCTTTTAGTATCTGAAGGGAGTACAGATATGCTAACGTTATTGAAACTGTCTAATTGGTAATTGTCTACTTTTAATGTGACTAGTAAAGAATCTTTACTTTGGGTAGCCGAGACAAAATTTGTATGACCTTTTTCAATATCTAAATCGTTAAATATCATACGCTCTAATAAAGGTTTGTTTTCATTATCAAATACAGTGAATATATTAATGCCAGAAAACAACTCTGATTTAGGTACAATCATGGTTTTAGAAAGTGCATTAATTTGAAATGGAATGATACTTATATCATTGCCATTGTGAATGGCCAACTGAAATATCTTCCCTTTTAGCATTGGCATTGAAGCGTCATTAGTTCCAAACTTAACAGAGAGTTTATCTCGTAAATCGTTTACAGACATATTAAAGCCAATGGGTTTAATAGTATTAATTTCTACTGTTTTATCTGTGTCATTATGGTAAATTTTAATGAAATATTTACGATCAGATTGCGGATTAAAAATGACTTTGGTAATGCCAAAAGCATTAAGTTTAAATGCGTTAACAACAACAGCATTGTCATCTATAATTTCGCCTTCGGCATTCGGTAATCCTTTTCCTGATTTATTTTTAACTATAATACCAGCCGTGTTCATTGTATTATAAATGAGATGACCACCTTCTCCCAAAACCTGAATATCTAACTGATCATCAATCTTTTTTGATGCAATTTCGGTTTGCGAATCGGCATCAAGAACACTAAAAACTTGTTGGAAATGATTTTGTTCTTCAAAGTTAAGCATCCAGTTTGTATAGGCTTTAAACATAAATGAACCGCCTTTTAGCTTTTCGTCAATATAAAATACATTAGAAGCCACACCATCAACAATATGAATGAGCTTTTCTTTAATTACTTTTCCGTTGAGATCAGATAGTGTACAATACAAATTGGATGTAAGGTTAGACCTTTTTTTAGTAAACTTATCAAAGGCATATGCCGTAAAACCAAGCATTTCACCATTAATATAGATGGATTTGTTTAAATGAACAAAAACAACTTCCCTTGGTGCTTCGGCATAATCTTCATAAAAATCTGTGATAACATTCTCTTCTGGATTGACCTGCGCATTGAGGCTTAAAACAGAAGATGATAACAACAACAAACAAAAACCGATATTACGTAGGTGAATTAATGTATTAAATTTCATAGTTGATGGATTTAGCTTTTTAGCATATTAAAATATACGTATAAAGAAGATAAAGTTACCCTAAAATGTTCTGTTTTCTTACAAACGCCTTATTATTTTCTGCTTAAACCTGCTTTATGTTGATATTTTAACAATGAACGTTTTAAAAATTGAGGAATCCGTAAAAACACAGAAAGGCCACTTTAATCATTGCAGGCTTTCGTATCTTTAAAGAAACAGTAATGAATAATGTCTACTCAACCAAAACAGACTAGGTTTAAGCAAAATTAACACAAGTAACAATTCTGCATGATATTTAGAAAGGCTAAAATTTCAGACATCTCTACAATTGTAAGTATGCTTGCCGATGACGAGCTTGGTAAAACTAGGGAAAATTTCCAAGAGCCACTTCCAAGCTGTTATAGAGAAGCCTTTAAGAACATTAACAGTGATAGCAACCAAGAATTAATTGTTGTAGAAGATGATAATCACACCGTTATTGGTTCGTTACAATTAACATTTATTCAGTATTTAACCTATCAAGGAGGTATTAGGGCACAAATAGAAGCTGTGCGTATAAGAAAAGATAAAAGAGGCATGGGTCTTGGGCGTACAATGTTTAAATGGGCTATAAATAGAGCTAAAGAACGCCGCGCTCATGTGCTGCAATTAACTACAGATAAAAAACGACCTGGAGCAATTAAGTTTTATCGAGATCTAGGATTCATTCAGTCTCATGAAGGAATGAAATTACACTTTACCGATACATCTGATTAAAAAATTAAACCAATTGGTCTAAATTAAAAATTAATCTTTATATTTGCCTTTCAATGGGATACAAACACAACAAAGAGGATATTTTAGATGTAGGCCAAGACGTTTTTAGAAGAAATGGATACCACAATGTTGGTATTAACCAAATACTGAAAGAGGCGGGAATTCCTAAAGGATCTTTTTATAATTTTTTTGAGTCTAAAGAAGATTTTGCGCAACAAGTTGTGAAACGTTATGGGATGAATAACAAAAACTGGATTCAGAGTTTTTTTGATGATTCAGAATTATCACCCGTAGAATCTTTGAAATCATTTTATGCGATGCTTATTGATATGAACGAAGAGGATGAGTATGCTGGGGGATGTCTTGTAAATAATTTAAGTGTTGAAGTAGGGAGGAATAATGATGCGCTCGCTGTCGAGGCTAATCAATGTTTTTTAAGTTGGATGGATGTTTTTGGTTCTGTTATACTAAAAGGACAAGATTTAGGCGAAATCACTCAGAATTTTTCTGAAACTGAAATAGCAGAATATTTGCACGCTGGCTTTTTTGGAGTACTTGCTAGAGTAAAGGTGACTAGAAATAGAATGTATATGGATAGCTGGCTTGATATGACGTTTAATTTTATAAGAGCTTAAAAAATTTTAATTAAAAATAAGTAGAACGGTCTAATTTAAAATAATTTATTATGAAATATTACCAAAGGGCATTTGCTCTATTATTACTCATTGTTTTTTTGCAATCTTGTAAAACAGTAGACTTAAGATCAGAGGCACTTAAATCTCAATCCATAGAAAATGCCGAAACTAAAGGGCGAGATCTACTAAGTGAAGCTAAATTGGCAATGGGATATGACAAACTTGAGCATACTCAAGTGTATCAAGTTAATGCTAAATTCAATTGGAAAGGCATTTGGCTATTAATGCCTATGAATACATTTCCTGGAAATAACAACAAGGAATTACTACTCAAACTGGCAACTAATAGTTTTGATGGTCAGTTAACATACCTTGAGGGACGAAAAAAGGGAACGATACAAGGCGTTCAATCTTGGACAGGTTATAAGGCAGAGACAAATAGCGATTATTTAAAACGTCATGAATGTGGTCGCTATATTTGGGGATTAGCCACGTATCACTATTTGATGGAGGCTCCAATGCATCTTCCTAAAGCCGAAATTGTAAAATATGCAGGACAAAAAGAAATTGATAACATAAACTATGATACCGTTTATGTCACTTGGGGTAGTGAAGCTCCTAATAAAACATATGATAGGTTATTGGTGTATGTTAACCCAGAAACAAAATTCATTGACCTCTTGGAAGTTACTATTAACGACTTCTTCTTGCCAATGCCTAAAGGATTGCAACATGCTACAGCACGATATGAGAGAACAAAAACAACTATAGGAACCTATTTGCCAAGCCATATTACAATTCAACTCAAATCACCTAAAGACCCTAAAAACAAAGTTTATAGTGTGGGCTTTGATAACTATGAGTTCGATTCGTTCGAAAAAGAAAAACTATACCCTATTCAAGGATTGTCCTATTATGGTTTGTCAAAACCTTCTAAGAAGTAGCAATGTCGTTAGTTTACAGTTAAAGTTTTAAGAGACAATTATGTAGTAATGAAATACTAATTTCATAAGAGTTTAAACTTTCGATGTTGCTTTTTTTGAAAACAAAATAAAAACGTAGTTGCTTAATAAAGATGGTTGATAGCGATTACTTTAATCAGAGAGGGGTTTTATGTATTGAAATCCTTCTTTGATTTTTAAAATTTCTTAATTGTGGAAAATAAAGATATAAATCAAAAATTACCAGAAATAAAGACGAGCGTGCCTTTAATTGTATTCCTATGGTTATGCATAATGAGTATAGCCATTGGCATTATTTGTTTTGTCTTTTAATCACAATGTCATAATTAAATGCTATTTAAACCGTTATTGATAGTCCAACTCATCAATCACTAAGTTCTAGCATCATGAAATATATACGTTTTGTTTTTATCATTATAATGAGTTGTCACACCCTATACGCTCAAGACAAAAAGATTGAATTATCCTCCAAAACACCAATAATTGAAAAAACAGAAGTGTTTAAATGCCACCCCAATCCTGTAGAGAATGACCTGTTTATCATAGGAACTCACAAAATAAAAAGTATTGAAATTATCGACGCCTTAGGTAAAAGTGTGGCCTCATACCAATTTAATAAAAGTATTATTAGAATGGATGTCTCTCAACTAGAAAGTGGGATTTACTTTTTGAAAGCCGTAGATAAAAATGACAAACAAGAAATAAAAAAATTAATTGTGAAATAAGCTCTTAACTTATCTGCAACCCACTATTTACAGTCGTATCTGGATTAACAAATACTAATTTACCTTCAGGAGTTTCGGTCATTAAAATCATACCTTCACTTTCTACACCACGCAAAGCTCTTGGTGCTAAGTTCACTAAAACAGTCACTTGTTTTCCTACAACTTCTTCTGGAGTGAAACTTTCAGCAATACCAGATACAATAGTTCTTGTGTCAATGCCTGTATCTACTTTTAAAATGAGGAGCTTTTTAGTTTTTGGCATTTTTTCGGCCTCAAGAATAGTTCCAACACGCATGTCTAGTTTTGTGAAATCATCAAATGTGATCGTCTCTTTTTGAGGCTCCACTTCTTTATTGGCTGCCTCATTTGCCTTTTTGCTAGCTTCTAATTTATCTAATTGCTCTTGGATGGTTTTGTCTTCAATTTTAGAAAACAATAACTCGCCTTTTCCAATTTGATGATGAGAAGGCAGTAAGATATCTTTAGTTGAAATATCGGCCCACGTGTTGGCATTAGTATCTAAAATACGTTTTAACTTTTCTGAAGTAAACGGTAAAAACGGTTCGCTCAAAGTAGCTAACGCACTAGCAATTTGAAGAGCGACAAACATAATTGTTTTGGTTCTGTCTTCATCAGTTTTCACCAATTTCCAAGGCTCTTCATCAGCCAAATATTTATTCCCTAAACGCGCCAAATTCATTAATTCTTGACTAGCTTCTCTAAATCTATAACGTTCAATAGAGCTTTCAATAACCGATGGATAAGCTTTTACTGCCGCTAAGGTTTCTGTATCAACTTCTGAAAATTCTGAGGCTTCAGGAACAATACCATCATAATATTTGTTGGTAAGCACTACAACTCGATTTATAAAATTTCCGAAGATGGCTACCAATTCATTATTATTTCTTGCCTGAAAATCTTTCCATGTAAAATCATTATCCTTACTTTCAGGAGCATTAGCAGTTAGCGCATAACGCAATACATCCTGCTGATTTGGAAAATCGTTTAAATAGTCTGGCAACCATACAGCCCAATTTTTTGAGGTTGATAATTTGTTGCCTTCCAGGTTTAAAAATTCATTTGCTGGCACATTATCTGGTAAAATATATGACCCTTCAGCTTTGAGCATAGACGGAAAAATAATGCAGTGAAATACAATATTGTCTTTACCTATAAAATGAACGAGTTTGGTGTCTTTGTCTTTCCAATATGGCTCCCAATCTTTACCTTCTTTAGCGGCCCATTCTTTGGTGGCCGAGATGTAACCTATTGGCGCATCAAACCAAACATAAAGTACTTTACCCTCGCCTCCAGGAACCGGAACAGGAATTCCCCAATCTAAATCGCGTGTTACAGCTCTTGGTCTTAAACCATCATCAATCCACGATTTTACTTGTCCGTAAACATTAGGCTTCCAATCTTTTTTATGTCCATTTAAAATCCATTCTCTTAAGAAGTTTTCATGCTTATTAAGTGGTAAAAACCAGTGCTTGGTTTCTTTTAATGTAGGCACATTTCCTGTGATTGCCGATTTCGGATTAATAAGGTCTGTTGCGTTTAAGCTCGAACCACAATTTTCACATTGATCGCCATAGGCTTCTTCGTTTCCACATTTCGGACACGTTCCTGTCACAAATCTATCGGCTAAAAACTGATTAGCTTCTTCATCGTATAACTGCTCTGTGACTTCTTCAACAAATTCGTGTTTATCATACAAAGTTTTAAAAAACTCTGATGCTGTGTCGTGATGAATTTGCGCTGAGGTACGCGAGTAATTGTCAAATGTAATCCCGAAATCTTCAAACGATGTCTTGATAATCGCATGGTATTTATCAACGATATCCTGAGGTGTCACACCTTCTTTTTTTGCTTTAATAGTAATAGGTACACCATGTTCGTCGCTTCCACAAATGAAGGCCACGTCATTTCCAGTTAATCGCTTAAAGCGTGCGTAAATATCTGCAGGCACATAAACACCAGCCAAATGCCCAATGTGTATTGGACCGTTTGTGTAAGGTAAAGCAGCAGTAATAGTATATCGTTTAGACATCTTAAATTCGTTTTAACAAGGCACAAAAGTACGCATTTTGCAAGGGATATTGAAACAAGGATTTATATATTTTGATATAGTTTTTAGGAAGAAATATTCAGATTTTAAATCTGAGAACACCATCACAATACACGTTCTTAATTTTATAATTCATTTATGCTATAAGAATTATTAAATTTAAACGTGTAAAAAAAAATGTACATTTACAATATGTCTAAAATACGCTATGTTTTACTCTTGAGTTGTCTGGTTTTTTTTTTCGGAAATGTAACAGCACAAGAGCAATCTGAACAACAAAAACAAACTGTTTTGATACAACCACCATACCTTAAAGCTGGAGACACTGTTGCCATTGTTGCACCTTCAGGAATATTAAAAAACAGAAACGATGAGGTTGCTCAAGCAGTAACTTTGCTTAAAAGTTGGGGATTACATGCTGTAGTTGGAAAGCATGTCTTTAGCAAAGATGACCATTTTGCAGGTACCGATGAGGAACGTTGTGAAGATTTTCAAAAGGCCCTAGACGATCCAAAAATAAGTGCAATTTGGTGTGCAAGGGGCGGTTACGGAACAGTTAGAATATTAGATAAATTAGATTATACCAAGTTTAAACAAAACCCGAAGTGGCTTATTGGTTATAGTGATATTACGGCCTTACATAATCAATTTCACAATGAAGGTTTTCAAACAATTCATGCACTAATGTGTGTTAGTCTTACCAAAGATTTAAATGATATAGAATATACAATAGAGACGTTTAAATCTGCTTTATTTGGAAAACCGTTGGGTTATGATTTAGATTATTCAACGTATAACAAATTAGGAAATGCTAAAGGGCAATTAGTAGGAGGGAATTTAACGATCCTGCATACTATGTTAGGTTCTGACACGAGTATAGATACCACAGGAAAAATTTTATTTATTGAAGAAATAGGTGAATATAAATACCATATTGACCGCATGCTACAAAGTTTAAAAAGAGCAGGTTATTTTGATCATTGTGCTGGATTGTTAGTAGGAGACATGAGTAAAATGAGAAAAAATACAACGCCTTGGGGAACGTCTGTAGAGCAACTCATTTTAGATGCATTATCAGAGTATGACTTCCCAATTGCCTTTGGGATGCCGGCTGGTCATGAAAAAAATAATTATGCTTTAATTCTAGGAAAGGAGATTGAGTTAAATGTAGCAGGCGATAAAACTTTGGTTAAAATTAGAGAGTAAGATGGCATTTTACGACCTATCCAAACCAGAGCGTGACGCACTTGTTGCAGAAATTAACCAAGAGATAGCTCAAGACTTATCTCAAGCCGAAACAGAACGTATTGTTAGGTGTTTTTCCAATGATGACACCTATGTTCGTAAAACAGGATATCTAGCCATTGGTAAGATTTTTTATGCACAACCTCAGTTACAGAACACTATTTTTTCAGTGTTAAAGGTATTGATGACGTCTGAGGATGAATTGATACGACAAACCGTAATCAATGCTGCTGGCGAGATTGGAAAATTTCATTTTGATAAGATTCAGGTTTTTATGGATACAGGCTTATTTGATAAGCATCATCGTGTAAGAAATGCAGTGATAGGGTCTATAAAAAAAATGGGAGAAAAAAATCCAGAACCCGTTTTAACTTGGTCTAAGTCATATCTTGAACATCCCGATAAGGAGATAAGGCGAGAGATTTGCCATGGTATAGAACTTCGTGGGCGAACGCATCCGCAAGATGTTTTACCATTATTAAAAGTGCTAGAGTTTGATGAAACACGTCGTGTCTCTGAAACTTTGGTGCATGTGCTTGGCCAAATTGCTTATAAGAACGGTTGTTTAAAAACCGTTGTTGAGCACTTAAACACATGGAAAAATAAGGAACTAGTGCAACATGCTCTAGATGAAATTGTAGATGTTCATAATCGCTATAAGAAGTTTGCAGTATTATCTCAAGACGAAGCTATTGCCTATATAGATAAGCATTATAAGTATTAGTAGTATGGCCAATCATAATGAATTAGGAAAAAAAGGCGAACAGCTAGCTGTTAATTTTTTATTGAAAAATGATTACAAGATTGTGGCTCAAAATTATATCTATCAAAAAGCAGAAGTAGATATTATAGCACAAAAAGCAGATGTTTTGGCTGTTGTAGAAGTAAAAACACGATCTTCGATAGATTTTGGAAACCCTCAAGATTTTTTAAAACAGAAACAAATTCAACGCATTATAAAAGCTGTTGATGTATTTATAATGACAAACAATCTTGATGTTGAAGTTAGATTTGATATCATTGCCATTGTAAAAAAAGGAGAAGACTATAGCATTGAGCATTTAAAAAATGCCTTTTATCATTTCTAGAAAATAATATTAAGAGATACTAATACTAATACGTAGTAACAGGTATTAATAATTTTGTCCTTGGCACTTAGTTTCATAAAATGTTTAACTTCATTTCTAACTAAAGTAGACGACAGACTCAATGAAAGAATAATTACTGCCGAAAAAATAAACCAATATAACGAATCTGGATAGGTAAGAAAATAACCAGTTGCAATAAAAGCAACAATTAATGTTGCCGAAATGCCAAATTTAATCCGTCCCAATTTAGTGAGATTATTTCTCGTAACACAATCATAAATCTTATATAATAAGACAGCTAAAAGGGAAAAACCTATAATAAGCGTGTAACTCATGCGGGATTTAAAATTTGACAATAAAAATAGCTAATTTTTTTTGATGTATAAAATTTTTTTTCAGCAAGTTTATAACATCATTATATGATGTTAACGAAGTTATTGAAATAATATTATGCTAAACATTATTTTTTTCAAAAATTAATCCATCAAAAACATTTAATTGTAGGAAAAAACTTCATATACATAATATTTTGAGTATTTTATCTAAAAAAAAGAAACTTAATCGGTTTAATTTATAGATTTAAATTATTGAACCCCAAAATAATTTTTGAAATGAAACGATTGAACCTACTTACTTTTTTAGTTTTTTTATGTGTTTTTGGATGTACAGAAAATGAAATTATCGATAATTCTGTGAATCCTGAATCGATAACTACGAATTCAGATGAACCTTGTTTTTCGACGACATTAATGGCTGGTCAACATCATGTTGCGGGATCAGTTACTTTGGATGTTGATGGAGACAACTTAATTATAACATATGTTAGTGATGGAGAATGGGTTATTGGAACTACTCATTTGAGTATTGGCAATTGTGATGACGATTGGGTTCCTCTTACCGGAGCAGGTAACCCTCAAGTTGGTCTGTTTGAATATACTGAGCCGTATTCAGCAGGGCCATATGAAGTTGTATATATTATTAGTTTAGAAGGTTTAGACGATAACATTTGTTTTGCAGCGCATGCCGAGGTAGATGGGCCTACAGGAGAAGAAACTGCTTGGGCGGAAGGCACTGAGTTTTCTGGAAATGGTTGGGCAATGTTTGTTGAGACAACATTAACAGAATGTGAAGACGATGATGACGGCAGTAACACGCCTTTTTAGCTTTATTTATAAAAATTCATTTCATCCAAATATTCCCATACATGTTTGGGTAACATCGGACGAACATTTTTTCCGTTTTTAATAGATTTTCGAATAAAAGTTGATGATAATTCCATAATAGGAGCATCGACCTTATGAATTTTTCTGTGTGCATTAAATTGTGTGTCTACATTTCCTTCTGAAATTCTAGGGTAAACATAAATGTTATGATGCTCTAATATGAGTTCATAGTTTTTCCATTTGTGGAAACTTTTCAAATTATCCTCACCCATAATTAATGAGAATTCATGTTTAGGATATTTATCTTGAAGGTGAGCTAATGTATTAACAGTGTAATTAGGTTGTGGTAAATTAAATTCTATGTCACTAGGTTCTAATTTAATATAGTCTTCAGTTGCGCGATAAACCATTTCAAAACGTTGACGATTATCTAGAAGTGAACTCTTCTTTTTAAAAGGACTATGGGGTGTGACCACAAACCATATTTTATCCAAATCGCTATATTCTGCTAAATGATTGGCAATGGTAAGATGACCAATATGAATTGGATTAAATGTACCAAAATATAAGCCTATTTTCATGACTTGTTATTGATAAAATTAGAAACTAAATCATAGGCGTCATCTAAAGCTTTATCTAAATCTTTATTAACAACAATTTTGTCAAATGAGCGGGCTGTTGCCAATTCTACTGGAGCTTTTGCAATGCGCATATTAATTTTTTCTCTACTTTCTTCCCCTCTTTCTTTAAGTCTTCTAATGAGTTCATTTACATTTGGAGGTTTAATAAAAAGTGCTAAAGTTTCTTCTGGATATTTATCTTTAATTCTTAAACCACCCGAAACGTCAATGTCAAAAATAACGTGTTTTCCTTGTGCCCAAATACGTTCTACCTCTGCGTTCAAGGTGCCGTAGTAATTTTCAGGATACACTTCTTCCCATTCTAAAAACTCATTGTTTTTACGCTTTTTCTTGAAATCTGCTAGCGATAGAAAATAGTAATCCTTTCCATCAATTTCCTCGCCGCGTTTTTCTCTGGAAGTTGCCGATATTGAGAATTCTAAATTGAGCTCTTCCTGTTTTAATAAGTGCCTAACAATTGTCGTTTTTCCAGAACCCGATGGTGCCGAAACAACTATTAATTTTCCTCTTTTTATGGTGTTATCTTTTTCCACAAATGTGATTTATAATGTTGTTATAGAACATTCAATAATTGTTCCTTAATTTTTTCCAGCTCGTCTTTCATTTGTACAACCAATTTTTGCATTGGCGCATGATTAGATTTAGATCCTATAGTGTTGATTTCTCTTCCCATTTCCTGAGAAATAAATCCAAGTTTTTTCCCGTTAGAATCAGCCGATTTTAAAGCTTTCTGAAAATAATCAAGGTGATTACTTAATCTAACTTTCTCTTCAGTTATATCAAATTTTTCTATGTAATAAACCAACTCTTGTTCAAAACGATTTTCATCAACTTTTTCCTTTATTTCTGAAATTCCTTTTGCTAAACGTTCTCTTACACCATCAATACGATCTGGATCCATGGCAACGACTTGCTCTAGTAATTCGGAAATGTTCTGAACCCTATTTATGAAATCTGTTTCAAGACTCTTTCCTTCGTCTAAACGATATTGATGAATTTTTTCAAGACTACTGTCAATCGCTTCAGAAATTTGCTTCCACTCGTTTTCATCAATTTCATCACGTTCTGTAGTGACTGCATCTGGTAATCGAATAGCCATTTTTAAATATTCGGTTTCATCTCCAGTATGTATAACTTCTTTTAATTGTTTAATATATTGTTTAACAACTGTTTTATTGATTTGCGTTGAAGTTTCTTCTCCAGTAATTTCCATATAAAGTGAAAAGTCAACTTTGCCTCTTACTAGTGTTGATGCAATACGCTTTCTTATACTCAATTCTTTTTCACGATACATCGAAGGCATACGCGCATTAAGATCAAGGTTTTTACTGTTGAGTG
Source organism: uncultured Psychroserpens sp. (assembly GCF_947492715.1). GTDB lineage: Bacteria > Bacteroidota > Bacteroidia > Flavobacteriales > Flavobacteriaceae > Psychroserpens. Next base: position 762,924 of record NZ_CANLNS010000001.1, on the reverse strand, counting down.
ATTTTATTTCAATCGAAATTTTTTTTGTTGGGAGCTGTAATACAGATTTCCCATAGCCTGTCATTGATTGTATCATGAACAAATTTTAAAAGTTGAGCAAAGGTAAGGAAAATCGTAAAGCGAGATAAGTTGATTATAAAAAACAATAACTTTACGGTTTTAATACCAAACTATGTACAAAAAAGATTTCGAAATTCGCTGGAGTGATATAGACGCAAATGGACATTTAGCCAATTCTGCCTACACCAATTTTATGAGTCATACTAGAATGGGCTTTTTTATTGAATATGGTTTTTCAATGGAAGAACTTTCAAAATTTAATATTGGTCCTGTCGTGTTTTATGAACACACTTATTATTTCAAAGAATCATTTATTGGCAAACCTGTTACGGTGAGTTTAGAGTTATCTGGATTAAGTGACGATGGGATGTTTTTTAAATTCGAGCATAATTTTTACAATCATAAAGGTGAACATCTAGCGTCGAGTGATATGCTGGGATCGTGGATTGACTTAAAGACCCGAAAATTGACGGTTTTACCAGAACAACTTCTTAAAAGATCTAAGATATTTCCAAGAACAAAACATTTTAAAACGCTCACTAAAGCCGATACTAGAATACATGGGAAATTTCCTAAAAACTTAACCTAAAACTTTTGGTTTTTTGGTTACCAAATAAACTCCAGAGAAGATCAATAGCATAGCGATTATCTTTACTGGGCTTATAGCGTCTACACCCATGACAATAGCAAATATACCCGCAATTACGGGTTGTAAATAGATGAAAACACCAACAGTAGATGCCTTAAGAGATCTAAGGGCAAACGGATTCAACACGTAAGTTGCAAATGTTGCTCCAACAACGACAAACACTACCGAAAGCCACACATAAGGTGTAAATGTGTGCCATTGAATTTCTTTCGTCTCGGCATATCCAAAAGGTAAAACAAATATCAAACCAAGTAAAAACAACCATTTTATAAGGGTAAAGGGATGGTATTTGGATGTTAGTTTCTTGATAATTATAATATATATACTATATGAAATTGCATTAATAAAAATAAACAAGTTGCCTAAAGGAACATTATCTCCAACTCTAGTAGATTTGCCTAACAAGGTGAGTAAAACCCCGCCACAAAACCCCAAAACAACACCTAATACTTTGAGTTTGGTTATTTTTTCAGATAAGAAAAAAGAAGACAGAATGAGGATAATTATTGGGGTAATGGTTACAATAACTGAAGCATGTATTGGTGTCGTTAACTCTAATCCTTTTAAAAATAATAACATGTTAATGGCAACCCCAAATAGCGCACCTAAAAGAAAAGTGCCATAATCTTTTTTGTCAATTTTTTCACGTTTTAAAAACAACCCAGTAAGCCAAAATAGTAAAGTGGCTCCTCCCACTCTTAAGACAACAAAAGCAAAGGGTTTAACGAAATTTTCGTTTATGACAATTTTTGCAAAAGTATAGTTAAGTCCATACAATAGTTGAACCATAAACAATGCTATAATTGCATATTTTCTATTATTCATGTGAGTGGATAAAGGCTCTAGCCGCTTCTACAGTTTTGGAACTGTTGCCAATAAATATTTTGTTGTTAAATACAATGACTGGCCTGCTTAAAAATGTATAATGATCTAAGATGTAATGTTTGAAATCTTTTTCACTAAGGTTTAGATCTTTTAGCCCCATTTCTTTGTAAAGTTTCGCACGCTTACTAAATAAAGCCTCATAACTTCCAGCTAAGGTTTTGAGCGCTTCAATTTGTTTAACCGTTATGGCTTCGGTTTTTATATCCTGAAAGATAACATCATCAGGTAAATTCAAAGATTTGATAATCCTAACACATGTGCTACAGGTTTTTAAATGGTATATTTTTTTCATCGTGCTCTTATTTACAAACCTTGAGTGTTGTCAAGACTTTTTATTAGTTATATGCTTTGCAAAGTAAACTGATTTCAAAAGAAAATTAGTTACTTTTATCGAAAATTTAAACACCTATGGATTATTATGCAATAGCATCAATTTTAATCGTTTTATCAGCACTTTTTGGGTACATCAACGTTAAATTTTTAAAGCTACCAATAACTATTGGGTTGATGCTTATTACAATCATATTTACTGTAATTGTAGTTGCTATAGGCCAATTTGATGATACGCTTTTATTACGAGAGAAAGAACTTATTTCTCAAATCGATTTTAAAACGGTGTTATTAGATATTATGTTAAGTTTCCTCTTGTTTGCAGGAGCGCTCCACACCAATTTTAATCAGCTTAAAATACAGCGATGGCCAGTTTTGGTCTTTGCCACATTAGGTGTTTTAGTTTCTACGTTTTTAGTTGGAATTTTAACATATTACTTACTACTTCTTTTAGGCTTAGACGTAGCATTTATATATTGTTTACTATTTGGGGCTTTAATTTCTCCAACAGACCCTATAGCTGTTCTTGGGATACTTAAAAAAGCAGGCGCTCCAAAAAAATTGGAGACTAAAATTGTTGGCGAATCACTTTTTAATGATGGTGTAGGTGTTGTTGTGTTCTTAACTATTTTTGCGATTGCTGCAAAACCTAATGCAGCCATTGAAATAGGAGAAATAGCAAAGTTGTTTGGCCAAGAGGTTATTGGTGGTATTGTCTTAGGGCTTATTTTAGGATACATTACATATAAACTATTGAAGTCTATTGATGATTATGAAGTAGAAGTTATTATTACTATTGCGACAGTAATGGGAGGAAGTTTGTTGGCTCATCAATGGCATTTGTCTGCTCCTTTAGCAATGGCGACAGCGGGTTTAATTGTTGGGAATGACACAGTGCGACAATCGGCTATGTCTGAGATCACAGAAACCTATGTAGACAAATTTTGGGAGTTGGTTGATGTCCTTTTGAATACCATTCTCTTTGTTATGATAGGAATGGAGATGCTTATTCTTACTTTTAAATTTGACTACGTATTGGCAGGTTTAATCGCAGTACCATTGGTGTTATTGAGTAGATATGTTTCGCTATGGTTACCTATTAAATTCTTCGATAAAAAGTTACAATTTGTAAAACATACTAACCTCATTATGACTTGGGGTGGATTACGAGGAGGAATATCTATTGCATTAGCCTTAAGTTTGACTCAAGATATGCATCGCGATTTATTTCTAGTAGTAACCTATATTATAGTTGTATTCTCTATAATAGGTCAAGGTTTAACAGTAGAACCCGTTATTAAACGCCTTTCAAAAGGTTCAGATTAATTGAGTTTTAAATACGAATCAATAGTTTCAAACGGGATAGTAAATTCTATAATACCTTGAGCGTAAGAAGCAATTTCATAGGGATTATATAATATAATAAGTCCTTCGTCACTATACCCTAAAGACTCAGGTAATTCAAAATCTTTTCCAAAGAATAAATCTTCAAAATCAGGATTGTCTTCTGTTTTCATTTCTTCGGCTAATCGACGTTTAACTTCTTTTGAAAACGCGCTTAGATTTGAAATAAGATCCTTTTTTGTTAATAAGCGCCCAGTTTGAGGGTCGAAATTAAAAAACCTCACGTTGGTATTACCATGAGCGCCTCCAGTATCTAAATAAGAGTTAATTGCAATAGTTATAATTTCTGGCGATTGGTATGTGACTTCACCACCAATCAATGCTTCCCATTGTTGAGCCGAATCTGGAAAGTCGTTTTTGAAGTTTTTGAATTCGTAATTAAACTTTGCTACGGCATCGTCAATTGAAAGTTTGGTTTGAGCGTCTTCTGAAAAATTAATTTGATTTACAATGTAATCTTCAATAGGTGAGTTGATATTATCTATGAGGTTTTTAGAACCTTCTGCTTTTGGATAAACAATAGATATTTCAGCAACTTCAGAAGTTTCGATATGTTGTTCAGTAAAATTGAGTTTGGCTTCTTTTGTACAAGAACAAACTAAGGTTAAAATATATAGGAAAAGGGCTGTTTTTTTCAAAATTTATGTGTTTCTGTTAAACATTCAATAAAGGTATTATATAGATTTGAATACAACGAATTAAACATTAAATTTGTTGCATACTACAACAGATTGAAATGATTTTAGTTGAGATACGACTGAGTCCTTTCAAAAACAGAAATAATGCAAATGAAATTCAATACGAAAACAATACATGGAGGCCAAGAGCATGATCCAGCTTATGGAAGTGTTATGCCACCAATTTATCAAACATCAACTTATGCTCAATCTACCCCTGGAGGACATAAAGGGTACGAATATTCTAGAACGCATAATCCAACTAGAAATGCCCTAGAAAATGCATTTGCCAGTATAGAAAATGGAAATCATGGTTTAGCATTTGGTTCTGGATTGGCAGCCATTGATGCCGTTTTAAAACTATTAAAACCAGGTGATGAAGTGATATCTACTAATGATCTTTATGGAGGAACATATCGTTTGTTCACTAAGATTTTTGAGGGCTTAGGTATTAAATTTCACTTTATTGGAATGGAGAATGCCGAACGTATTGGAGATTATGTAAATGAAAACACAAAATTGATTTGGGTAGAAACACCAACAAACCCAATGATGAATATTATAGACATCAAAGCAACGGCAGCAATCGCTAAAAAGAATGATATTCTGCTGGCTGTAGATAATACCTTTGCAACGCCATATTTACAACGACCTTTAGATTTAGGAGCAGACATTGTTATGCACTCTGCTACAAAATATCTGGGAGGTCATAGTGATTTGGTAATGGGAGCTTTAATTGTAAAAGACAAAGATCTTGCTGAACGTTTATATTTTATTCAAAATGCAAGTGGAGCTGTTTGTGGGCCTCAAGATAGTTTCCTAGCGTTAAGAGGTATTAAAACGCTTCATATTAGAATGCAACGCCATTGTGAGAATGGTAAAGCAGTAGCAGAATACCTTGCCAATCATCCAAAAATTGAAAAAGTTTATTGGCCTGGTTTTGAAAGCCATCCAAACCATGAGATTGCAAAAGAACAAATGGACGATTTTGGAGGCATGGTCTCTTTTACAACGAAAGGAAACAACTATGAAGAGGCTATTAAAATTGTTGAAAATCTTAAAATTTTCACGCTTGCCGAATCCCTTGGCGGTGTTGAATCTTTAGCAGGTCATCCAGCTAGTATGACGCATGCAAGTATTCCTAAGGAAGAACGAGAGAAAACAGGTGTTGTTGATTCTTTAATTAGATTAAGTGTTGGTATTGAAGATGAAGAAGACTTAATTGCCGATTTGGAGCAGGCCATTGGATAATAATAAATAGCATATACATCATAAAAAAGACCAAGTAAAACTTGGTCTTTTTTATGATGTATTGTGTTTGTTTTTCTAGTTCAAATAATAAATGTATCCAAAGTTTAACCACACAAGCCAATCGTTAGCTTTATTAGATTTCAAATTGTGGTCTAAACCGTCAACTTTATTGTTAAAATAATACTGCCATCTTAAATCTATCATCAAATCGGAAAGTACGGTTAATTTATAACGAGTACCAACGCTTCCAACCATTGACCAAGTTGTATCATTACCATTAAATAAAAATGGATCTTCGTTGGTATCTGGGTTCGCAGCATTTACCCATGGTTGATAAAAATTATTCATGTTTTCAATATTACCATCACCATAAGATGTTTTAACTTCTGGGTTATAAGATGTGAAGTGTACACCTAAACTTATAAACGGAGCAAACGAGTAACTAAAGGCTTGAAACGATCTAATACTTTTTGGAAAAAATTCTAACTGAGTACCAACATCAAAGTTTTGCGCTACACCAGAATGTCGACGTAGTCGCTCTGCATTAGGACCAGTTCTAGAGGCATCAACCCATTTACCAAAATGATTTAAATTGGTTTTATTCCAAGAGATTTCATTACGTAACTTAAAATGGTCATTAAAAAAGGTATCTGTAGAATAACAGTTACAATCTGCTCGGTAAGCGAAATTAATATAATGAACAATACCAACACCAATTCCTGTATTTCCAGCATTAGTTTCAAAATCTCGTCTAACACCAAAGTCAGACTGAAAAGCTACTGGACCAGCAATGACACCTATTTCGTGAGAAAAACCAAGCTGAGAATAACATTCGTTGATACCAAGTATAAATACGAATAGATATGTTAATTGTTTAAAATTAAGCGTCATAGGTTTCATTTTATTGAGGGCTTATTCGTTAACAAATATATAAAAACTAGATAAACTACCAAAAAATTAGACGAAATGTAAAAATATCCGAACAATAGCATCATATTAAATTAACATAGAAATAATCTGACATTGAGAATATGAAAAAAAAATGGCGAACATTTTAAAGATAATGTATCTTTGTGCTATTAAAATTAACATACATTATTAATACTTTAATAAATGAAAGATAAAATAGAAGCTTTTTTGAATCTTGTAAAAGAAAAAAACAGTCATGAAACTGAGTTTTTACAGGCTGTGCATGAAGTTGCGGAAACAGTAATTCCTTTTATCGAGGAAAATCCTAAATACCAAGGTAAAATGTTGCTTGAGCGCATGGTTGAGCCTGAACGTACTATTATTTTTAGAGTACCATGGATTGACGATGAAGGCAATACTCAAGTTAATCGAGGGTTTAGAGTAGAATTTAACTCTGCTATCGGGCCATATAAAGGTGGTTTGCGTTTTCACCCATCTGTTAATCTAAGTATTCTTAAGTTTTTAGGATTTGAGCAAGTATTTAAAAATGCCTTAACAACACTACCTATGGGTGGAGGTAAAGGAGGATCTGATTTCAATCCTAAAGGAAAAAGTGATAATGAGGTTATGCGTTTTTGTCAATCATTTATGTCGGAGTTATATAGACATATTGGTCCAAACACGGATGTTCCTGCTGGAGATATAGGAGTTGGAGGACGCGAAATAGGATATATGTTTGGTCAATATAAAAGATTACAAAATGAGTTTACTGGCGTACTTACAGGAAAAGGAATTACATATGGAGGTTCGTTAATTAGACCAGAGGCTACAGGATATGGCTGTGTTTATTTTGCTAAAAATATGCTAGCAACTAACGGTGATTCGTTTGAAGGCAAAACCGTTGTTATTTCAGGTTCTGGTAATGTTGCACAGTATGCATGTGAAAAAGCTACACAGTTAGGTGCAAAAGTTGTGACTTTATCTGATTCATCTGGATACATTCATGATGCCGATGGTATTGATGCTAATAAATTAGCATTCGTGATGGATCTTAAGAATGTTAAGCGTGGAAGAATTAGTGAATATGTGAATGAGTATCCTTCAGCAACATTCCATCAAGGAGAAAGACCATGGTCAGTTAATTGTGATATTGCCTTACCTTGTGCAACTCAAAATGAACTTAATGGAGACGAAGCTGCAGCATTAATAAATAATAAGGTTATAGCGGTTGCCGAAGGGGCTAATATGCCAACAACACCTGAGGCGATAGAAGCGTTTCAAAATGCAAAAGTATTGTTTTCTCCAGGAAAAGCGTCTAATGCAGGAGGTGTTGCTACATCTGGTTTAGAGATGAGTCAGAACTCATTACGATTAAACTGGACTAGAGAAGAGGTTGATGAAAAATTAAATAGAATCATGGACGATATCCATGAATCTTGTGTAAAGTATGGCACTGGCGCAGATGGTTATGTAGACTATGTGAAAGGAGCCAATGTCGCTGGATTTGTTAAGGTTGCCGAAGCAATGTTAGCTCAAGGAGTTGTTTAACTTCTCATAATGAATAAAGAAAAAAGCTTTCAGATAACTACTGAGAGCTTTTTTTATTTACCATGGTTATATGATATTTGAGAAAATGTCGTTAGATATAAATATATTTGATAAAAATAATTGATATGTTTAAAAGAATAGTATTTATCCTTTTAGCCTTAATCTCATTTAAAAGTTTTTCGCAGGACTTTTCTTTACTTTGGGAAGGGTATTTTTCTTTTTTTAATGTGAAAGATGTTACTCAAGGTAATGATAAAATTTTTGCGGCTTCAGAGAACGCTATTTTTAGTTATGATGTATTTACAAATGAAATAGAAACCATCACAACTATTGATGGCTTATCTGGTGAAACCATATCGACTATACAATATAGTGATGATTTCGATTTATTAATTGTTGGATATGAGAATGGTTTAATGGAAATCATTTTTGAGGGGGATTCAGATATACTATCTGTTGTAGATATTCTTGAAAAGGAATCTATTTCTCCAACATTAAAAGGAATAAATCATTTTAATGAACATGATGGCCTTTTATATATTGCTACAGATTATGGGATTTCTGTATATGACTTAAATGAGCTGCAGTTTGGCGATAGTTATTTTATTGGAGATGGAGGTAGTCAAATTAGTGTAAATCAAACAACAGTTTTTAATAATTCGATATATGTCGCATGCGGTTCTAATAGTGGTATTAGGAAAGCATCTTTAGATAATCCAAACTTAATAGATTTCCAACAGTGGACTACAATCGCTTTTGGTGAGTATATTGCAATTCAGGCCGTAGGGAGTAAATTTTATACGGTTCAATCTAATAACATTATTCATGACATTGTAAACGACAATTTAAATCCGGTATTCACATTTTCGGATACCCCAGAAGATGTAAGATCTATAAACGATAACTTGGTGGTTACGCTAACAGAGACTGTTTTCGTATATGATGAAAATTTTATTCAAATTGAAAGTGCTTCTACAAATGAAAACTTTGATACAGATTTTACATCAGCCACAGTTCTTGAAGGCGATATTTATATAGGCACAAATGGTTCTGGTGTTTTGAAAACCATCGAAAATACACCAGGTGAATACGAAACTATTCTTCCGCAAGGTCCTTTAAGAAATGATGCCTTTAAGTTACAAGCCGAAAATGGTCAGTTATGGGTTACATATGGAGACTATAATACATCCTTTAATCCAAGTCCTTTTAGAACCAGAGGTGTTAGTGTTTTTAGAAATGAAGAATGGAATAATATTCCTTTTGATAGTTTGTTTGGTGCTAGAAATTTATGTGACATTGCTATAAACCCCTTTAACCCCTCTCAAGTTTTTATAAGCTCATTTCAAAATGGTATTGTTGAAATTAACAATGAAGAACCAACTGTGCTTTTAAATGAAAATAATAGTGGATTAGAGTCGTTAATATTTCCACCAGTCCCAACTTTTGTAAGTATTCGTCAAGCGGGATCTGTATTTGATAGAAATGGGATCATGTGGACGGTAACGGCCAAGGTAGACCGTGCTCTAAAATCGTATGACCCAGCTACCAATCAATGGCAAGGCTATAGTTTTTCAGAGCTTTTGCCAGACGCTTTAAATGGTGATCAAGGCTTTTCCGACGTCGTTGTTGGAAGTGGTGGTGTGAAATGGATTGCGGCTTACTTAAATGGAGTAATAGGTTATAATACCGATACACAACAAATAAATAATGTCTTTAGCGAAGAACAGAATATGCCATCTGCACAAGTTAGAGCCCTAGCACTTGATAGCCGAAATCAACTTTGGATTGGAACAAGTAAAGGTTTGAGAGTGCTGTTTAATACGTCTAATTTTATTGATGATCCTGACCCAAGAGTTAATGAAATTGTTATTTTGGAAAATGGCATACCAACAGAATTACTGTCAAATCAGTTCATCACAGATATTAAAGTTGATGGTTCAGATAATAAATGGGTTGGTACTTTAGATTCGGGTATTTTTTATTTTTCACCAGATGGACAAGAAACTATATTTCAGTTTACAACAGATAATTCGCCCTTGCCATCCAATACAATTACAGACATATCTATTGATCCCGAATCTGGGAAAGTGTATATAGCAACTATTAAAGGGTTGGTGTCGTTTTCTTCTGGGGGAACAAAACCTAAAGAAGACTTAGAAGAAGCTTTTGTCTATCCAAACCCTGTGAGACCAGAATATAATATTTTAGGTTTTGATAATTTAAATGACATTAATAAAGGCATTAAAATTTCAGGGTTAACCGAAAATGTCAATGTCAAAATTACAGATATCGAAGGTAATCTCGTTGCCGAAGCCCAATCTAGAGTGAATCAAAGGTCCTCTAACTACAATTTTGCCATTGATGGTGGTACTGGCATATGGAATGGCAAGAACTTAAGAGGAAATGTTGTTGCATCAGGGGTTTATTTACTCTTAATCTCTGATTTAGATTCATTTGAAACCAAAGTTTTAAAGCTCTTAATTGTTAGATAACAAATACTATAATGCTTATTAAAACGAAAGTTATTGTCCTCTCTAAACTCAAATACAGAGACAATGACCTTATTGTAAAATGCTTCACTTTACATAGAGGTGTTGTGAGTTACTTAATAAGGGGCGTTTTAAATTCAAAAAAAGGACATTCTAAAGTTGCTTACTTTCAGTTGCTGTCTCAATTGCAAATTGAAGAAAATTTCAGAGAAAACCAGTCTTTACAATCTATCAAAGACCTACGTTTAGATTATAGCTTCACCAGTTTGCATACACATGTACTCAAAAGCTCAATTGTGATGTTTCTTTCTGAGGTTTTAGCATCTGTATTAAGGGAAGAAGAAGAAAACAAACAATTGTACCATTATTTAGAAACAACATTTCGTTGGTTGGACGCCAAAGATGAATTTTCGAATTTTCATTTATTATTTTTGCTAAATCTAACAAGGCACCTTGGATTTTATCCTAATAATACAGATGTTAATCATATGTATTTCAATTTAAATAATGGTTTATTTGAACCTAGAAAAGAGGGTATCTATAGTGTTTCTGGCGAAAATTTAACAATCCTTAAACAGCTATTAGGCATAAATTTTGATGAATTAGATAATATAAAATTAAATTCGAAGCAAAGACAATCGTTTCTGGCTATGCTATTGCTTTATTTTGAATTACATTTGGGCAGTTTTAGAAAACCGAAATCCTTAGAAATTTTCAATCAGGTATTTAATTAAAATTTATGAAGTATATACTTTCAGTTTTATTAATCTTTTCATTTTTATTCTGCGAGGCTCAAACAATAACAGTTTTAGAAGAGGGCACAACAGAGCCTATATCTGGAGTTGCCATTTTTAACTTTAAAAAAGATAAGTCTGTTATTACTAATATTGATGGTAAAGCGTCTTTAGAGTTGTTTACTGAAAACGAAACAATTTACCTTCAAAATATACTATATAAAAAGAAGGCCATAAAAATAACACAGTTGGGTGTTGATTTTACCGTATATCTTACACCTAGAATTGAAGATTTGAATGAAGTTGTTGTTTCGGCATCGAAATTTGAACAAAGTAAACGAGATATTCCTCAAACTATTGTCAATATCAGTTCAAAAAATATTCAGTTTGAAAACCCACAAACTAGTGCAGATCTTCTTGAGAGTACTGGTAATGTATATATTCAAAAAAGTCAATTAGGAGGCGGTAGCCCTCTGATAAGAGGTTTTTCTACGAACCGCTTATTAATTACTGTAGATGGGGTTAGAATGAACAATGCAACTTTTAGAGGAGGGAATCTTCAAAACGTAATTTCTATAGATCCTTTTACCATTCAGAATACCGAAATTACACTAGGAGCAGGTTCTGTCGTTTATGGAAGTGATGCCATTGGAGGTGTGATGAGTTTTTATACACAAAAACCGCAACTGTCTTATAAAGATTCTTTGTATTTCAATGCTAATGCCGCTTTGAGATATGCTACAGCGAACAAAGAAAAAACAGGACATTTAGATCTAAATTTTGGACTTAAAAAATGGGCTTTTTTAAGTAGTATAAGCTATACCGATTTTGATGATTTAAGAATGGGGAAACATGGTCCTGATGATTATTTGAGGACGGAATATGTTGAGACGGTTAATGGTGAAGATGTGGTTGTTCAAAATGAAAACCCACGAATCCAAACACCAACAGGATATGATCAAATTAATTTTTTGCAGAAAGTAAGATATGAACCAAAAGAAAATTTGAATTTTGATTTAGGACTCTATTATTCAACGACATCGTCTTATTCTAGATATGATAGGCTTCTTAGATATCTTGACGGTAATTTGCGCTCGGCCGAATGGAATTATGGCCCTCAACGCTGGTTTATGGGTAATTTTCAAGTGACGAAATTAAGTAGTAGTTCTAATCTGTATGATAAAATTCAGGCAACGGCAGCTTATCAGAACTTTCAGGAAAGTAGACACGATAGAGATTTTCAATCTGATATCAGAAATATAAGAGAAGAAATGGTAGATGCCTATTCTCTTAATGTTGACTTGGAAAAAGGACTAAGTACAAAGTCAAAACTTTTTTATGGTTTAGAGTATGTATATAACAAGGTAAATTCTGATGGACTAGAAACCAATATTGCCGCTAATACAAATACACCAACTGTATCGCGATATCCAGATGGATCAAATTGGCAATCCATCGCAGCATATGCCAGTTTTAAATATAAGCCTAACTCAAAGTTTGTATTCCAATCAGGTTTGCGTTATAATCATATTGTTGCTAAAGCAGATTTCACGGAGAACAATCAATTCTTAAACCTTCCATTTAATAGTACTAGGCTAAACTCTGGAGCGGTTACAGGAACTGCTGGGATAAGTTGGATGCCTTCTAAAATGATGCAGTGGAAGTTTAATGCATCGACAGCTTTTAGAGCTCCAAATATTGATGATATTGGTAAAGTATTTGATTCTGAACCGGGTTCAGTTGTGGTGCCTAATCCTAATCTTAGACCAGAATATGCTTATGGTGGGGAACTCGGATTTAGGCTCAATGTGGACGATGTTTTTATTGTAGATATGGCTACGTATTATACTTTTTTAGATAATGCTTTAGTGCGACGCGATTTTACCTTAAATGGCGAGTCTCAAATTTTATATGATGGCGAATTAAGTAATGTTCAAGCTATTCAAAATGCATCTAAAGCATGGATTTATGGTTTTGAAGCTGGCGTACGAATTAATTTTTCTAAACGTTTAAAGTTAACATCTCAATATAATATTATTGGTGGAACTGAAGATGAGAACGGTATTGAAGTACCAGTAAGGCACATTGCTCCGAATTTTGGAAACACCCATTTTGTTTGGCAGAATGAGAAGTTTGAAATAGACGCGTTTGCCGAGTATAATAACGAGTTATCATTTAGTCAATTTGCGCCATCAGAACGCTCTAAAACCTTTATTTATGCCTTGGACGAAAATGGCAATCCATATGCACCAGCCTGGTATACATTTAATTTAAGAACCCAATATAAAATTTCTAATGCAACAACTATTATTGCTTCTTTAGAGAATATTACAGACCAACGTTACAGAACGTATTCCTCAGGAATAGCGGCTCCTGGAAGAAATCTAATTTTAGCCTTCAGATATAGTTTGTAAGCATGTAAAACAAAAAAGGTTTTAGTATAAACCAAAACCTTTATCTTATAGTGAGCCAATAAATTTATTTCCTTTTTATGGCTTTTTTTGTAATTACTTGTCCGTTAGAAAGTGTCACTCTAGCAACGTATGCAGATTGACTTAATCGCGATAAGTTATAAACTTCAACATTGTTATTTCCGTTTAATTCATACACTAGTCTTCCTAGCGTGTCTATAATATCAACGTGCTTAATAATTAGGTTGTTTCCAACTGAAAATTTCACATCGCCATCACCTTGTTCTACAATAATTAAGTCATTAGGGTCAATATCGTTTTCGCTTACAGATAACGCTTCAGCTTGAAATACAATTTCAAAACGTGCATTAAATTCACCAACCTCTGAAGTAAATACATAGTCATTCGAACTTAAATCATGAACAACATTTAGTAAGTTATCTTTTAGATAAACTGTATTATCATTCATAAAGTCACCTTCTAATTCGGCAATTGATAACGTATAAAGAGTTGCTTCGTCAATAATAGTAGAGAAACCTAATGGAATAATTTCCTCAAGTGTTAATGTACTAGGTGCTTTACCTTGAATTGCAAATTTCCTATCGCTTGTTTCATTGATAAGTGAATATAAAACAGCATTGGCATTAATTGATAACGTTTTATGAGCATCATAGTACATGCCGTCATAATCGTTAGTTGCTCCATCTACATAACCTACTAAAATCTGATTGAAAACACCATTATCCGATGTTAAATTTAATCGTATTTTGTTGTATACAGAAGAACTTGCGGTTCTAAAGAATTGCGCGTTATTACCCGTAACCCTCATGCTGTTATTAAATACAATGTCTGTTGTTCTAATGGTTCCACCTGCAGAAGTAGAAGTTGCGGCATCATCCATCGATACAAAGAATCCTTGACCAGATGGAATAAAGCGATCAGGAACAACCATATCCCCACCAGCCGTTTGACCAGTACCATTTATAATAGCATAATCACTTTGAGAATAGTTGAGCACTTCGTTACCATTAGTATTTCCATCGGCAGGAGTATTATGCGACCAGAAGAAAATGGCGCCACTAGTTGCGCCAACAGTTTGGTCAATACTTCCATTGGCAGCTAAAAATAAATCAGCATTGATAGCAGAAGGATAGGGGTTGCCTATAAAATTCCAGTTATTATCGTTAGTTTCTGCATCATTTCTATAAATAGGAACAGTAATGACCCCGTTATTAAATGGTCCATTGAAAGTATAAATATATTGCGCTGGACCAACAAAGCCAATTCCACTATGAGTTGACGCATAACCTACACCAGGTTGCATTACAATAGTTGGTCCTGAGGCATCCGTCCAATCATTTGCATCGTCGTCAATGTCATCTTGACCAGCAACTGCGGTATTATCGTTATTCGTTTCTTGTGTAGAGTCTCTAAAGTTTTGCCCGTTATACCAAAAACGTCTTGTTGGAGAGGCTTCGGACAGGCCGTCATTTACAAGTTCACCAAAAACAGGAGAGCTCCAATACGTGTACTCTTGATAAGTGGCCAAAAATGCAGTTTCTTTTTCTACAGTAATTTTACTTCTTGTAGTTGTAACAGCGCCATCAACAACGGCTGCATCATTTACTTGAACAAATGCTCCATCAGTTTTTACTACCAATTCACCATCAACAGTAAGATCATTTTGAACTCTTACATAAGTATTATTTTCAATACTTAAAGTATGTCCTGTATTCACAATTAATCGGCAAGCTTCAAAACTTGTTTGACCGTTGGTTCCAATACTTGTATCATAATTAGCGTTTATAATAGCTGCCGTGTTTATATTTGGAAGGCCATTACTCCATTCTAGAGTCCCAGCGTTATTGTACCAAATAGTACTATTTACACTAAATTGAACTGCTTCAGTTGCCTGAAAACAGGTCGTGGAATTTTCTCTAACTTCACAATAATATTGGTATCCATCTAAAGCATATCCATTATTAATAGTAAGAGTAGGTGAGTTGCTAGCAAAAGTATAGACAGGGCTATTAGGAATTGGTAACCAAGTAGAGGTTCCAGGCGCATTATAATACCAGAAATAAATCAAATTTAATCCATTTGGGACGCCTTCGGAAGCAGTAAAAGTGAAAACCCCAGAGATAGAATTACAATTAGCCATTATAGACGATGGCTGCGTGTCTACCGAAGGAGGAGGGTTGGTCAAAGAAGGTGCAACACCTACTACTCTGCATTCTGAAGCGGTTAAAGTATCTGTATTCCAAAATGATGCATTGTAAGGATCTGAAGGATCTAACGTTCCAGCATTACGTTTCATATAATAGCCAGTGTAATTTGGGGTTAAAACTTCATCAATTACAGAGTTGTCAAGAAGTCTTAATTGGACTCCATCGTTAGCGTTAAATCCGGTAAAAAAGATTTCATTATATGGGGTAGTATAAAAAGCATCAGAACATGCACTTGTCCCTATTTTTAATCTAAAAACCTCTCCTGGAGCCAAATTACCAGATGGTAAATACCAATTTTCAACATAAGGGAAATTGATTAAGTCGGAATAATTAGTAGTTCTAGAAATTTTATAATTGCTAAGGTCTTGAATAGAGTTCGTGCCATTATAAATAGTAACCATTCCACCATTACCTGGATTCTCGTCATATATCTCATATAAAATTAGATCTGACGCAGGAGTAGAGCCTTCACAGTCTCCAAATACAGAATCTATGATTGTAAAATAATTGGTACTTGTACACCCACTATCTGTTAATAAAATTTCCCCACTTACAGACGCAGTAGGAATTGTAACTTCTAAAGTGTTAGCATCAATAAATGTAACAGGTAATGAGTTACCCCCAAAGTCAATTGTTGTAGAGCCATCAAAATTATTTCCAGTTCCGCTAACCGTTACAATAGTACCAGCTGGTCCAGATTCAGGAA
Organism: uncultured Psychroserpens sp.; assembly: GCF_947492715.1. Taxonomy (GTDB): domain Bacteria; phylum Bacteroidota; class Bacteroidia; order Flavobacteriales; family Flavobacteriaceae; genus Psychroserpens. Next base: position 746,643 of record NZ_CANLNS010000001.1, on the reverse strand, counting down.
ATAAAGATATGCTTGTAGTAGAGCATGTTGCATCTCCTTGAACTCGAAATGTATATGTGGCTTCAGACGTGTCAGGATCATTACTTAGTATAATTACTTCATCAGTTTTGGTGCCTACGGGATTAATAGGAGCAAACTCAACTTCAAATGAAACTGGTGAATCTGAAGGAGAAAGCGTGAATGGAAGCGTTGGAAGCCCAACTAAATTAAAATTAGTATCTGTACTTAAACTGATACTTGTTACATTTAAATCTGCTGTGCCTTCATTTCTAATATAATAAGTTTTTGGAAGTGAGGTACTATTAACCGGAGTTTGAGCAAAAATAGTATTGAAGCCATTATCAGCTGGAGATCCATCTGGTATCGTAGCAAAGGTGTTTCTTTCTACATCTATATCCGGAATAGGAGTTGTGCCAACACCCTGTAAATTAATGTTACAAGCTGCTTCATTAGCATCATTATTAGTAACTCTTAAAAAAGAAGTTCTGTTACCAGTAGCTGTTGGAGAAAATCGTACAGTCACAGTTTGTGTATTACCAGAAGTGATTATCAATGGAACTGTTATTATAGGAGAAACAATAGAAAAATCTCCAGGATTGGTTCCTCCAATAGGTAAAGAGGTTATAACCAAATCTAATGTACCTTCATTTACTATATCAAAAGTTAAGTCGGTATCAAATCCTATAGCCTGAGATCCGAAATCTATTGTAAAGCCCCCACATGCTTGATCTACTCCAGAACTGTCTTTGATTTGAATTTCAGGAGCAGAACATGGCGATATTAACGTATTTAATTTAGGAGAACCACCATCCATAACTTCTTGCCAGTTGACTCCTGTATTTGAGTTGTCTATAGTACCGTTTACGACATGAAGTGAGGCACCATTGCCATCTGCACCGTCTGCATCATCATAATTTACGCTATCAGCGATCGAAACACCATCTGAAGCAACAAGTTCAATATCTACACCAGCTGCGGAAGGACTGTTTGGTAGTATATTAGTTCCAGAAGGTGATCCGTAATCTGGTGTAAAAGTACATTCTGGAGAAGATGAACCATCATCCCCAATTAATACAGTAATACAAGAATTTGCAGGTATAGATGTACTTGCAGGGAATGTATATCTTACAATTCCATTAACGTCAACCGTATAGTTACTGATATCCTCTGCAGTACCATTAAGGTTACAAATTTCTATCCATTCATAATCATTGCCAGGTGTTGGCGTGTTGTACATAATTTCAGTAATAACGACATCAGCTAAAGGTGGATTATTAATAATTAATATTCCAGAATTGTTAACTGTAGCGTCCCAGAAATTTCCAAAATTATCAGATTGTATTCCACCATAACTATAATCACTACCATTCAATTGAAAACGACTCGCATAGTAATATGTTCCAGCGGGTAAAGATGAACCAATTTCAGCAACATATTGATCGTTATTTGCAAAGTCAGAATCATACGTAGCCGGAACCCATGTCCATCCTGCGCCTACGCTTGGGTTGTTATCGGTAGTATTATAACCAATCCACGCTAAGAGGTTAGCCCCTTGACCAGCAGAATCGGTTACACCAGGTTCGTATGCCTGAGCATATACATTGTGGTTGTCACCTACTGTAATGGTCGCTGTTTTTGGGAAATCAACATTGCAGAAGTTAACTTGATCAGGTTCAACAACTAATTCTACAGAGTCGTTACTCCAAATACCTCCAGTGCCACCATAGACATAGCCACAGCTATTAAGTTCAAATCGACTGGCATAATAGTATGTTCCAGGAACAGTAATTGCGGCACCTAAATCGGCTTGATATTCATCGTTATTACCTCCAATGTTGTTGTAGGTTGCAGGTACCCAAGTCCATCCTGCAGAACTTGGATTATTGTTAGTAGAGCTATATCCAATCCAAGCATTTATGCCAGCACCTTGGTTAAACGGTGTATCTGTAACTCCTGGCTCGTAAACTTGAGCATATACGTCAAAAGTATTTCCAACGGTTATGGTTTGCATCGTGTTAGGCGACTGAATGTTTGCAAAATCAACAGCATCTGTACATGATGAATTTACAGACCCATTAACGACAATATCATCTCCCGTACCTTCAAAACCACCTGATCCTCCTGTAGATTCAGCCCAACCGTATATTCTGTAAGTCACTGCCACAGCGTTGTTGGTTTGATTAACTGTAAAAGTAAAAGATTGAGATGAAGTGTTATCGGTAATTGCTTTTTCAGTATCAATATTAGCAGCATAGCCATCAAGAGAACTTCTTAAAGCGATACCTCTGGTTCCTGTACCTGAACGCTGAAAAATTACATCTATCGTTGTAACATCGAATGTATAAGATGCGTTAGGCGTTATCGTAAATTCCATATAATCATTACCCGAAATAGCATTAGCTATATTGGTAACGGCCCATGAGGTTGCATTGAATCTATTTCCATTATTAGATGCGGTTAAACCAGCTCCTCTTGTAATAGTTGAATTACTAAGGTTTGCATTATTGAAATTTGAATTAGCTGAAGCTTCGTTGCCGGCAAGACCATTAAAATCAAAAGTTAGGATTTGACTATAACTTGATATAACAAAGCATAAGCATGCTATTAAGATTAGGGAGTAATTCTTTTTCATAGGGATGAATTAATTTAAATACATTTTGCTCAAAAAGCAAACGTGCGAATTTACACAAAAATACTTACAAATGAGCGCTTTAAGGTACGGTATTTATTAACAAAAAGTTATATTTTCGCACAATGAATCTATCAAAAACATATACTTTCGATGAAGCGCAAAAAAGAATGGAACGCTATTGTGCTTATCAGGAACGTTGCCATAAAGACGTGACTCAGAAATTGTATGAAATGAGAATGATTCCAGAAGCTAGAGATCAAATTATTGTGCATTTGCTTCAGCACAATTTTCTAAATGAAGAACGGTTTGCTAGAGCCTTCGTGAGAGGAAAATTCAGAATTAAAAAATGGGGAAAGCAACGATTACAATTAGAATTAAAACGGAGAGATATCAATAAAACCTTAATATCTATTGCTTTAAATGAAATTGATGAGCAAGATTATTATGATACTTTTCATGCATTGGCAGAAAAAAAAGTAATGACAATTAAAGACTCTAACGTACAAAAAAAAAGAAAGAAATTGGCTGACTATCTTCTATATAGAGGCTGGGAAAGTCATCTTGTCTATGAGAAAATTAGAACATTAATTCCATAAAAAAACCACCTCTATAGAGGTGGTTTTTTTAGTTTAAAATGTTATTTGAAGCATCCTTTAAAGGTTAAATGATGCACCAATATTTATAGCAAATTGGTTGTGAATAAAATTTGCCAATTCTAATTTATTTTCGTCATACTTTGCAAGCGGAAATGTAGCTTCGGTGAATACACCAAAACCATCAGTAAAGAAGTAACGTGCTCCTACATGACCTCCGAAATTCTTTAAACTAAGACTTAAACCTGGGTATACATCAAAGTTTTCATCAATATTTAATACGTTACCGAGGTTAGCATTAAAGCGTGCTTTTAAATCGAAACGATCACCGAAATCGGCATCTAAAATATCATCAACTCCTAAAGCATAGGTTGAAGATACACCAATTGAGATGTTTTCACCTATTCCATAGTCATATGTAATATTGATTCCTGTTGCTTCGTCCTGAATACTAGCGCCAACTTGAAATTTTTGGTCTCCTTTTCCTTTATATGCTTGAGCATTTACAAATGAAACCGAAATTAAAGCGATAAATAATAGTAGTTTTTTCATAATCATCATTCTAAAATTTGAGACAGCAAATATATTATAAGTTTTTAATACAGAAGGGTTTTTATCAAAAACTCTTATCGGTTCTTGTAACAGCTTCTGCATTTTTCCAGTCAATCCATTTCTGACCTTTTATGCGTCTCATGAGGTTGTCAAAGTGACGCATAATTAGGACGTTGTATATTGCCTTTCCTAAGTTTTTTGGGTGCCTAGCTATAGCACGAAGGCTCATAGAAAACCCTGGTGTTAGGTATTTCATATAATGCCAATAACCTTCTGGCATATACAGCACTTCGCCATGGTTTAATTCACATTGCCAACCTTTGGCTTTTTTTAGCGCTGGCCATTTTTCGAAATCTGGATTAGAAAAATCGATATCTTCTCTTGTGATTAACGAATGTGGAATTTTATATAGATAATCGCTTTGTTTTTGATCAAATAATATACATAGCTTTTTACCTTCAAAATGAAAGTGGAAAATATTGGCTAAATCAATATCATAATGCATAAATGTATGTGAGTTTCTTCCGCCAAAAAATAACATGGGAAGACTTTTCATTAGTTTCAAACCAAAATCAGGATAGGTGTAATCTTTTTGTAATTGAGGTATTTCCTTTAGAACATTCCAAAGAAAAATGCGGTATTTAGTTGGTTTGCTTTTGAGTAAATCAACATATTCACTCATTTTCATTTTTGCATGCGGCTCATTAAATCCATCTTTATAATCTACTGGTCTGTCGTCATAAAGAGGCACAATTTTGTCGCCCGCTACGTCTTTCATGTAATCTAAACTCCATTTGGTGTACGCAGGCCAATCTTCTATAAATCGTTCTATTACCACAGGCTTTTGTGGTTTGAAGTAGTTTTTTATAAACTCCTCTTTGGAAATGTTTTTAACACGAGGAATATCTTGAAGATTGAGTTTCAAATGTCAAAAATTTTAGGTTTCAAAGTTAAGAAAACGTTATGAAACGGAAATAATTGTTTGTTAAAATTTCGTTAGTAGGGATTAGTTGTTTTTATCGATTTTGAATTTTCCAGAATTAGAAACGATTAATAAATATGGTAATCCAATCCCAAGGGCTCCAAAAAGAACATAGGATTCAAACTCTTGGCACCCCAACAATTTTAAAACAATGTAACCTATAATCATGATTAGAGCCATACCAAACATGGCATTTCTAAAAACACTAGCAACACCATCAATATCATACTTAGCTTGTTCTTCTTTTGACATTGTATTATAGCCTGCAATAAGAAAATATAGTTTACCATATTTTATGGCAATACCCAGCAGAATAAAAATAATGGCAACGAGAATCAGCATAACTTATTTAAGCGCTTTTGCCTTTTGCTTGGCATCTTCGTTACGCTCTATTTTATGTTCAGGTCGCGTCCATTTAGGTTTTTCACCTAATGCTTGGTATTGAGAGTCTTGAGCTTCAACCGTTTCTGGTTGCATTTTTTTGATGAATGGTTTTTGCGGATTTAAACCTAACAGTTTAAACATTTCCATATCTTCATTAACATCTGGATTAGGAGTCGTTAAAAGTTTATCACCAGCAAAAATTGAATTTGCTCCAGCAAAGAAACACATAGCTTGACCTTCACGTGTCATTTCGGTACGACCAGCACTTAATCTTACTTGGGTTTCGGGCATAACAATCCTTGTTGTTGCTACCATTCTCACCATATCCCAAATAGATACAGGTTTTTGATCTTCTAGTGGCGTGCCTTCTACAGCCACTAAAGCATTGATTGGAACAGACTCTGGTTGTGGATTTAAAGTAGATAGAGCAACCAGCATTCCTGCTCTATCTTCAGTTTTTTCTCCCATACCAATAATACCACCAGAACACACGGTTACATTGGTTTTTCTGACATTATCAATGGTTTCTAAACGATCTTCATAACCTCTGGTAGATATGACTTCTTTATAATATTCTTCAGAAGAGTCTAAGTTGTGATTATATGCATATAAACCAGCTTCAGCTAAACGCTGTGCTTGATTTTCGGTAATCATACCTAAAGTACAACACACTTCCATTTCCAGTTTATTGATGGTTCTTACCATTTCTAAAACCTGGTCAAACTCTACGCCATCTTTCACATTTCGCCATGCAGCTCCCATACAAACACGAGAACTTCCAGATGATTTTGCTCTTAAGGCTTGAGCTTTTACCTGCTGAACAGACATTAAATCATTACCTTCAATATTTGTGTGATATCGAGCTGCTTGCGGACAATATCCACAATCTTCTGGGCAGCCACCTGTTTTTATTGAAAGTAATGTTGATACCTGAACTGTATTAGGGTCGTGATGTTTCCGATGAATGGTTGCGGCATCGTATAACAACTCCATTAACGGTTTATTGTATATTCCTAGAATTTCTTCTTTGGTCCAATTGTGTCTTGTTTCATTCATAGATCAAAAATAAAATATAAAATGATACTATAATAAAAAGTATGCTGTAAATATGAATAGTTTTTTAACAATTTTAAATTCAAAAAAGCCCGCTATATAACGGGCTTTTTTATGGTTAATTTTTATCATCTTCTTTTTTCTCTGGAAGTGATTTTGGTTCTTCAGGTTTGGTCTTGTCTTTTCCTTTTAAGTACTCAGGTAAGTCCATACCAGCCATGTTAAACATGTCTTGTAATGGAGGAACAGATTTGTACATTCCTGATAAGAAATTGGCTGTAGATGACTTTCCATCTTCTCCATTTCCACCATTTTCCCAAACAGTGACTTTATCAATTTTGATATTTTTAATAGCTTCCGCTTGTGTTTTTACAAGCTCAGGCAATTTATCTGCAATTAATAATAATACAGCATCTTTACTACTATTTCCGGCAGCTTTAACAATTTCTTGTAAACCTGCAGCTTGCTTCGTTAAGACTTCAAATTGTCCTTGTGCTTCAGCTTGTGCCTTAAATAAAATTGCATCTGCTTCACCTTTAGCTCTACGACGAATCATTTCAGCTTCGGCTTCGGCATCAATTTCTACTTTTCGCTTGTCAATTTCAGCAGGAACAATAACATCTGCCATTTGAGAAGAACGCTCGCGTTCTGCTCTCGCTATTTCGGCATCTTTTTCAGCAGCATAAGATTCTTCCAAGGCTTTTGCACTTTGTACTTTTTCTGCCGCGATTGCAACACGTTCTGCTTCGGCCTCTCTTTGACGACGTAGTGAATCTGAGTTTGCAACAGCTATTTTTGCCGTGTTTTCTCCTTCTACTGCTTGTGCGTTTGCAGCAGCAACTTGTGTTCTTTCATCTTGCACTGCATTAGCTTCACCAATAGAACCATCTCTTGTTTTTTCGGCAACCGACTTACGTGCGGCGTTAATTGCATGTGCGGCTGCTTCTTTACCAAGTGCTTCTATATAGCCAGATTCATCAACGATATCAGTAATATTTACGTTAATAAGTTTAAGACCTACTTTCTTTAATTCGGACTCAACACTTTGAGAAATATTGGTTAAGAACTTATCTCTGTCACTGTTAATTTCTTCGATATCCATTGAGGCTACTACCAAACGTAATTGACCAAAAATAATTTCTTTAGCTAATTCTTGAACATCTTGTTGTGCTAAACCTAATAAACGTTCGGCAGCATTTTGCATAACGCCAGGTTCAGTAGAGACACCAATAGTAAAGCGAGAAGGAACATTAACACGAATATTTTGTTTTGATAGTGCATTAACTAAGTTAACTTCTATTGAGATTGGTGTTAAATCTAAGAATTCATAATCCTGAATAACAGGAAATATAAAGGCGGCTCCACCATGGATACATTTGGCCGATTGACCTCCACCTACTTTTCCATAAACCACTAAAATACGGTCGGAAGGGCAACGTTTATAACGTTTAATAAGAATAATTAGAAAGACAAATACAATAAGTATCGCAATAACGATAACTATTGGAAAGCCTAAATCAAAGTTTTGTTGTGTCAGAAGGTAGTTCATGTGTTTCTGTTTTAATTGGTTCTATAGGTTTCTTTGTTTGTTCGACTATTAATATGCCATTGGAGGTAACATCAACGACTTTAATAAGTGCCCCTGATTTGAGTTCTACAAGAGAATCTGAAAGTGCTTCAAGTTCACGTAATGAGCCTTGAACACGTACACTAACTTTTCCCATTCTTGTTCGGTTTGCACCAACGGTAAGATAAATTTCTCCTATGGCTCCTATCGCATTTTTGTAATCCAAGGTACCACTGTCTGCCAATTTCCGCATAGAAAAAAACATGGCAGCCATGATTGCCATCATAATTAATCCGCAAACTGTAGCAATGATAACACTTACAGATTTAGACATGCCAGCATTAAGACATGCAATACCTGTCCATCCAAAAATGGTAAAGAAACCTACGAGGTTTTTAAAAGTTATAAATTGAAATCCAATTCCTGTATCGGCATCGATATCAGAGTCTACATCTCCTATGTCGTCACCTCCATCAATACCTGCAAAGGTTGTGATAATAACGAACACAAAAAGTAACGAGCCAATGAGCGCAATAATCCAGAAGAATTGTGAGAATCCATCTAAAGCTGAAAACCATTCCATAATAGGTTAGTGTTAAAAATTAATACTGAAATATAAGACCTTTAAAAGAGTCTTACAATATATATCAAATGTTATTTTGACAATAAGATAGATACGGCATTTCCGCCAAAACCTACGGCATTAACCAGTACGTTTTTGATGCGTTGAGGTGTTTTGGCTTTTAGGTAAGGTATTGAAATAAACATCTCGTGTTGCAACATCATTATTGCCATTTCAATATTTAAAAGTCCGGAAGCACCAAGGCTGTGACCTATCTTCCACTTATTAGTAGTTAATGATGGTGTTTTGTTACAAAAAATTGTATTGATAGCATTTATTTCGGCCAAATCGCCTTTAATTGTTCCTGGAGTATGCGTAACAATAACATCAATATCATCTGGGTTTAAACTACCTATAGCCATAGCCATAGATTGTTGAAAGCAAAGTGCATTTGTTGATAGTGAGGCACTATGTTCTAAGATTTCGGTAGCATAACCCATTCCAATTATGGTGGCTATCGCATTTGGCGCGTTACCAGATTCCAAACATGCCATTGCCGCGCCTTCTCCAAGGATCATTGTATTGTCTTTTTTGTTAATATTAAGAGACTGGTTTGGATAGGGGTTGATATTGGTTTTTGCGTAAATTTTTAAGGCTTGCATTTGGGCAATAGTAAAAGGAGTTAAAGGCGCTTCGCTTCCTCCAACTAAAAATTTATCGCATAGTCCAGCACTAATCCAAGCAATGCCATTAAGCATGGCATGCAAAGCAGTGGAACACGTAATTGAATGCGAAATTTCTGGACCTTTTGTTTGTAAATCATGTGCAACCCATGAAGAAATATTTCCTAAAGTAGTTGTTGGAGAGGTTAAAGTATTTGCTTTTTTATTTTTAATAAATCCTTTATGATATTTTTCGAATAGGGCTGTAGCACCACGAGAAGAACCAATATTAATTCCGAAGTTATCACTCGACTTCCAGTTGGCTTTTTTTATAGCTTCTCTCGATGTATGAATGGCAAATAATACGGTATTGTCTAAATTTTTGTATTTAACGTTGGACTGCTTTAGCAACTCAATTTTCTGTTTAGTTTCAGAATCAATTTTAGCTATTAGTACATCTTTTTCTTCTATAAAAAAATGATTCTTGTTTATATAGTTTTTCCAAATCTCATCGGGATGTGATCCCAAAGGAGATATTGAAGAGATAGCTGTTATAGAGATTGGTTGTTGCAAGGGCAATTAAATTTTATGCAAAAATAGGATATTGTATATTTATGTAAACATAAAATGATGATAGTTTAAGTAACAAAACAGAATTAAATGATACCTATCAAATAAATCAATCATAATTATGGAACAAATACGTCAAAAAAGTTGGTTTGGCAGAAACTGGCTTTGGGTTTTACCTGTAGGAGGATGCCTAGGAGTTATATTGCTATTTATATTTGGAATAGGTGCGGCAATTTTTGGCGTGTCTAAAATTATAAAAGAATCTGCACCTTATGAATATGCCGTTGAATCTGCTAAAGACAATAACGAGGTTCAATTGGCTTTGGGAGAATCTATTGATACGGATGGTCTTTTTCAAGGCAATATTACCATTAATAATAGTACAGGAGAGGCCGATTTAAAAATCCCTATTAAAGGAGAAAAAGGAGAAGGAGTTATTGTTGTTCTTGCCGAAAAAGACAATGAAGGATGGCAATACGAAAAACTTTATGTAGTTATTAAAGACACTCAGGAAAAAATTAATTTATTAAAAAAGACTATGGAAGGGGATTAACCCATTATAAAATATCTAATACACCCTCAATAACTCGATACACTGTGTCTAGTTCCTTTTCTGAAATCACATAAGGCGCTAAGATGTAAATGGTATTTCCTAATGGTCTCAGGCATACACCATTTTGCATAAAGAAGTTGAAAAGTTTATCACGCAAATTTCCATAACGTTCCATTTCAATTTGAAGATCTAAAGCAAATATAATTCCAGTTTGCCGAGTAGATGCTACTTTTGGGTGTGTCTTGATATGATTATCGAATGCTTGATGAGATGTTATGATTCGTTTTATATCGTCTTGAATCTTATCAGAAGTTAATAATTCAATCCCTGCTAATGCAGCTGTACAAGCTATTGGGTTAGCAGAGTATGTATGGGCATGAAATAAACCTTTGCCAATCTCGTCACTATAAAATGCGTCATAGATGTTTTGAGAACAACTCGTTATTGCCATAGGTAATAGGCCAGCGGTTAGTGCTTTACTTAAGCAGATGACGTCTGGTTTGGTTTCCATATAGTCTGAAGCAAAATAGCGTCCTGTTTTTCCAAAACCAGTCATCACTTCGTCAGCAACAGTAATGATTTGATTTGATTTGCAAAACTTTAAAATTAATTCTAATCCATTGGCATCATGCATCTTCATGGCCGCTGCTCCCTGTACTAAAGGCTCGTACACAAAACCTGCTACCTTATGATTAGCTGTGATGTCTTCCAGTTGCTTTAAAATAATATCATGGTTATGACCATTAGGCGTTGGAATACGTTTAACGTCTAAAAAAAAATCTTCAAAAGGACCATTATAAACTGATAAGCCGGAAACACTCATTGCTCCAAATGTATCACCATGAAATCCGTCTTCAAATGCAATTAAAGTATGTCGTTTTTCACCTGTGTTAAAATGATATTGCAGTGCCATTTTAATTCCTATTTCGACAGATGTTGAGCCATTGTCACTAAAAAAAATCTTGTTTTGATTTTCTGGGAGAATAGCAATTAGAGCTTCTGAAAGTTGAACAGCAGGTTCATGGGTGAAACCACTAAATACAACCTGATCTAGTCTATTCATTTGTTCTGAAACCTTATTGACGATATCTTGATTGCAATGCCCATACATACAAGTGTACCATGAAGCAATTGCATCAATGTAGGTATTACCATCTTCATCAGTTAAGGTGCAATCTTTAGCTTTTGTGATAGCAATAGCTTCGGGATGCAATTTATGTTGAGTTAATGGATGCCAAATGTGTTTTTTATCTCTTTCTTTTAAGCTCATAATTTATCTTTAAATGTTTCGGCATATGCTTTTACTACATTTTTATCAAAATAAGGTTCTTCATTTATGCGTCCAATTACATTGACTTTGGTCATTTTTATAATGATATCTTCGGTTGTTTTGTGCTCATTTCCGCTGAAAATAACAGAAACATCAAACCCTTTTTCTAACAACAAATTAATAGTGAGCAAGGAATGGTTAATACTGCCCAAGTAATGCCTAGAAACCACAATAACTTTATAATTTGGTTTAATGAGATCCAGAATGGTATTGCTATGGTTAATTGGAACAAGTAGACCTCCTGCGCCTTCAATTACCAAATGGTTATCTGTTTGAGGCGGTTTTATGTTTTTTAGTTGTATTGAGACACCATCAATATCTGCTGCTGCATGTGGGCTCATTGGTGTGTGCAGAGCATATGTGTTTTTGTGAAAATGTGATTTAGAGTTAGAGACATAAGATTGTACTTTTTTAGTATCACAATGTTCTAATTCTCCAGCTTGTATTGGTTTCCAGTAATCAGCTTCGAGTGCTTCTGTGAGTATTGCTGAGGCTACGGTTTTGCCAACATCGGTTCCTATTCCTGTGATAAAGTATGTGTTCATTTTTGTTTAAATTCTGTACTACAAGTTTCGCATTTATATTTATAGCGCGTATGAAATGGAAGTGTTCCAAATAAAAATCCAACTAAAAAGGAAAAAAAGGACTTAAAATCTGTAATCGTAGAAAATAATTCTATTTTTTCGCTATTACAATTAGGGCAATGAATGGTATTTCCTTCATCGTCTAAGGAGTACCTTTTAATAGTACTCAAAATATGTTGCGCTTTCATGGCGTCTTCAGATAGCACTTTCAATTTTACGCCTCCAATAGCGTTGCTTACTAAGGGATCTGTATCAATTGTGAGATGATCTTGTAAAAAGACTTTTATGCCTTCAGCTTCCAACCGTCCTTTAATAATTTGAGCTTCAGTTGTGTATTGAAATCGTGCTATGGTTTTAAATTTCTGACTCATTTAGGGTTAAAACATGCGCTGTTCACAATGTTTTTACAAAGGTAGTAAGTATGCGCAAGACTTCCGATATTTCTTTTTCAGTATTAAAGGAATGTATGCAAAATCTTAAACGTTCTTTCCCTTTTGGAACAGTAGGAGATAAAATGGCTTTAACATTGAATCCTTTTTCATGCAACAGATTGGATATATGTTTAGCGTTATCATTTCCGGGGATGACGCAACATTGAATAGCAGAGTTGCTGTCTATAAAATGCTCTTGCATCTTTAGCAGAGCGATTTCAGATGTAAAGAACTTAATATTATTATGAAGTCTAAGTATATCATTAGAATGTAAAGAGGATGTATCAGATTTATGGTTTTGTAGCGTATCGTAGGCAGCTTTTATTAAGGCTAAAGTGTGTGGTGGAAGCGCAGTGGTATAAATAAATGGTCTTGAAAAATTGATAAGATAGTCTCTTAGTTTTTGACTACATAAAATGGCAGCGCCATGAGCCCCTAAAGCCTTTCCAAATGTTACAATTCTAGCAAAAACATGAGTTTCAAGTTGGTGTTGAGCAATGAGACCATTACCATTATTTCCAAAAACACCAATAGCATGTGCTTCGTCAACAACAAGGTGAGCATGATGTGCTTTGCAAAGTTGAGATAGATTAATTAAATCTGGAGCGTCCCCATCCATTGAAAATATAGATTCTGTAACAACATAAATACTGTTTTGAGATTCTGAAACAAACCGAGAATGCTCGTTAATAAGTTGCTCTAAATTTAAAAGATCATTGTGCTTAAATTTGTAGGCTTTAGCGTGGCTCATTGTGATACCGTCTCTAATTGAAGCATGGCAGTATTCGTCATAAAGGATAATATCATGTCGTTGAGGCACACAAGAAAAGAAGCCCAAATTAGCGTCATAACCAGAGTTGAAAATAAGGGCACTTTCAGCATTATGAAATGTACTTATATGTTGTTCTACTATGTCATATAATGGATGATTTCCAGATAAAAGTCTGGATCCTGTTGCACCGTTTTGAACAGTATGTTGTGTTTTTAAAATGTTTATCGATATGTCGTGTAGAGCTTTTGATTTCGAAAAACCTAGATAATCATTTGACGAAAAATCAATAAGATTAGCAGACGAACCTAGGGTTCGAAATGCGTTGTCTTCTTTTCGCTTATTAAGTTTATGCTGAAGTTTTTTAGGTAACATCATGTACAATTAATCGATATAAACTAGTTCTCCTTTTTCTCTTAAAATATCTTTGTTTACCCATTTGTAATCGCCTTTTTCTGTGGCGTCTAAAAGATCAATTATTAAGGCATCTGCAATATGTGATGCAACATTGAAAGCGTCTTTGACATTTTCAGTTTTGTAAACAGTTATTTTTTTATTTCTTTCATAAAAGAGGTTTAAAACTATTATTGGTAAAGAATTTGTTGTTTCTGCGGTAAGTGCTCTTAATGTGATGTCTTCGGTTGTATTAAAAACTGAGATGTATTCTAGGTTTTCTAATGTTCGCCAAGTACCAAAACGAATACCCAGAAATGAAATGGTTTTTCTGTAGGTATTAGATTTTAAATTAATGTCTGAGCCTTCCGTTTTTAAAAGAACTAAACCGAATAAAATGGGAACTAACATTCGAAGGTCTAATTTAATCAATCCATAAAGTCCAACCAATATTGCAGCAATTCCTGCTATAATCTTCCAAATAGGAACTTTTCTGGTGTAAGTAATAATTGAATCCATAAGGACAAAGATAGCTAATGAAATAGTTAATAAAGAGTGAATTAAAGAGAATAAAAATTGTCTTTTTTAAATAAAAAATTATTGTTTATCAATAATTTTTATATATTTGTTATCGTTAAACGATAATAAAATAGATTGTAATGAAAGATAATACCAACCTTTTAACTGTAATTACATGGGGTGTTTTGCTTACATCAATTTCGGTATTACTTAATGATATGCGCGAGTTTGACTTTAATCAGTTTAAAGAATTTCAAAATTGGGCGAAATCTGCAAATAAAAACGAAACTTGGCTCACGTCACAAAATGCCATTAAATGGAGTTATTATACTATTAGTGCAGGGATATTTTTTTGGAAAGGGTATCTCATTTATGGATTTTCCTATTTTTTATCTATTCTGAAAGAGATAGATAATGGGCATTACTTTAGTGATAATAATATTAGATATTTTAAAAAAATAGGAAACATCTTTATTCAATATACAATTAGTGTTTTGGTCTTGAGATTTCTATTAGCTGCCGTTGGAAAATCTACATTCGACTTTTTCGATGAACTCAAGACTGAGTTTATGTTCCTAATTCCTGCGGGTTTAGCATTTTACGTTCTTGCCGAAATTTTTAAACGCGGAAAACAGGCAAAAGAAGAAAATGATCTAACCATTTAAAATGAAATTTGCTATGGAAAGTGTTAAACATCAAAAAACGAATTGGAGTATCATAGATAAAATCGCTTTTAGAGTCTTTTTTTCGTATGTTATATTGTTCATTTTGCTGTTGTTTACAGCACTATTATTTGAAGGGTTTTTGAGATGGTTTGCTGATATTTTTCTAGGTTGGGGTTCAGATTTCAGTACGGAAAGCACAGGAAGTGGTGATCGCTCTTTCGACTATGTTCGCTTTGCTTTAAATTTAGTTTTGGCATTACTCGTAAGCATAATTTGGACTGTTGCTGATCGTAAAAGGCACTCGTATAACACACTTTTCTATTGGTTTCAAGTTATTCTTAGAGTGGCGTTGTTTATTGCGATGCTTTTTTATGGTCTAGCTAAAGTTTTTAACGGCCAATTTGGAAGCCCTAGCTTAGAATTATTAATGCAACCTGTTGGAGAAATGTCTCCTATGGGATTAGCATGGACGTTTATGGGTTATTCTCTGGCTTATAGTATTTTTATTGGTTTTATAGAAATTCTTGGAGGCGTTTTACTTCTTTATCGTAAAACACAAACAATTGGGAGTCTCATTATTGTTGGTGTAATGACCAATGTTGTTGTGATGAATCTTATTTATGATATTCCTGTAAAATTATTTTCAATGCACCTTACATTGATGGCTATTATACTCCTATGGCCAGATAGGTATCGTATAATTAATATGTTCTTTAAAAATAAAACGGTAGAAAAGATTGAATTCTATAAACCTTTAGCTAATGGAACTTTAAAAAAAGTAATACGAGGAGGTAGAGGGTTTGTTGTCGTCTTGCTTACATTAATTCTAATCGTTCAATGTTTCGTTCAATTTGAACTGAGGGAACAATTAAAATCGAAATCTGAGTTTTATGGTATTTGGGAATCGCAGTTATTTATAAAAAACAAAGACACAATACCACCACTTCTAACAGATACTTATAGATGGCGATATTTAATAGTAGATCTTAAGAAAAAGGCAGCGATAAAAAAGATGAACGATTCCATAGATAGATATCAATTTAAATTCGATACTGTACAAAAGAAGATTGTTTTTAATCGCGAAGCAGATTTAATTCCACAACATTTTTTTTATAATTTGAATGATGATACAACCTTAGAATTAAAGGGTGTTCTAGACGGAGATTCGCTACAAGTTTATTTCAAAAGAAAACCTGAATCTGATTTTAGACTCATCAATCGGAAGTTTCATTGGGTAAATGAATCTACTTATAACTATTAATACAATTGTAGAAATGACTATTGTTTATACATGCAACATATGAAGAAAGTTAAATTATTATACCGATTACTAATTTTTATAAACCTTGCAACGTTTGTTTTAATTGTGACGCAAATTTTTGGACTGGTAATTCCAGATATTGTTAATTCTAGTCAAACTAAAAATCATGTCTTAGGTGCGTTTAATAATCTTATTTTAACGGGGCTTTTAAGTGTTATTTTAATGGGGTCTTTTAAGATTCAACAAGGCATAAAACATATCATAAAAGATGGCTTTTTTAATCGTATTAGTGAACTTAAATTTAGAAAGGCAGGTTTAATTTTTGTGGGCTTTGCATTACTTAGGACTGCTTATATTATTTTAGCTAGAAACGAATTTAAATTGAACGAATTGATAAATAGTTTTATTATGGCTTTTTTGGTAGTTTTAGTTGGAATGGGCTTGTTAATCTTTTCTGATTTTATTAAAAATGGAGGCGTTATTAAAGAGGAAAACGATTTAACTATTTGATTATGAAAACAGGAACAGCACTTGCCGATATACTATTTTTGATATGTAGTATCTCGTTTTATTTATTAATTATCGCTTTTGGCTTTGCATTAGTTACCGAGGTCTTTACTGACGATGGTAAAATGGGTAATTTTTCTCCGAAATTTAATAGCTCACATGGGTATGAAATGCCTGTTAAGTTTGAAGTAAGACCTAAAAGCCCGATGTTTAATAATATACTTTTTACTAATTATGAAGAAGAGATTGATACTAATGGGAAGAAAAGATATTATACGATACCTCAATATGCTACTCCAATAACTATAAAGGATTCCTTAAATTTTAAGACTATTATAAGTATCAATAATTATGGAATGGAAGATAATTTCGAACTAACTTCTAAAGTGCTTAGGGGAGATGGTTATATACGTATAAAACCTAAAACAGCATTCGATAAAGTGCTTATTGTGCTTAGAACTTATATGGATTTTGTCATTTTAATATTTGTTTTCTTCTTTCTTAAGAATATATTTAAGATGCTAAGAATCGATATTCGGTTTTCTCAAAAGCTATATAGATTAATACAAATATTAGGAGTAATAATGATTGTTAAGGTGTTACTCTCCATAATAATTAATTCTGTTCTGGGGAGAGCATTAAAAGAGATTCGTATAACCCCTTTAGATGATGCCTTAAAATATATGGATATAACGATGAGTTCGCATTTAGGTTTTGATTTTTCATTCCTTTTAGTAGGACTTTCGCTTATTGTTTTGAGCGCGCTATTAAGGTCTGGGAATAAAATGCAACGAGAAAACAATTTAACCATCTAATTATGCCAATAGTTGTTAATCTTGATGTAATGCTTGCTAAGCGAAAAATGAAAAGTAAAGACTTGGCTGAGATTATTGGTATTACTACAGCAAACTTGTCGATCTTAAAATCTGGAAAAGCCAAGGCAATTAGGTTTTCTACTTTGGAAGCTATTTGCGAAGCTTTAGAGTGTCAACCTGCCGATATTTTAGAGTATGTCGATAACTGATATTACATATCATAGAGTAAAAACGGATGATGAATTAAATGCTATTTTAAGACTTCAAAGCGATAACCTGCCCAAAAGAATAACAGTTTCAGAACAAGAAAAAGAAGGCTATGTCACCATTCATCATTCCTTTGATATTTTAAAACGCATGAATGATTCTTGCGCGCATATTATTGCAAAACACGATGGTCATATTGTTGGGTATGCCTTATGCATGACTAAACAATTTAAAGATGAAATTCCTATATTAATTTCTATGTTTAACGAGATTGAGTCTATAATACCTAAGCGGCTAAATTATATTGTAATGGGACAAGTTTGTGTTTCTAAACCATATAGAAAACAAGGCATTTTTAGAGGATTGTATAGGTTTATGTCCAACGTTTTAAAGCCAGATTTTAAAGCTATAATTACCGAGGTTAATGTCAAAAATGTACGTTCGTCTAAAGCGCATCAAGCTGTAGGTTTTGAACTTTTAAAAACCTATGTTTCAAACAATGAAACTTGGGAACTTATTAGTTTACCAATTTCATAGATTTAAAATGACGATTTTATTATTGTCTTCTATTAGCCAATAGAGGAGGGGGTTCTCCTGTGAAAGGATTCCACCTACTAATAGATTTGGCTTCCATTCCTGCTGCATTAATGACTGCTCGATCGCCATAACGTTCTCGCATTTTATCTATGGCCTGACTTAAATGTAATAGCTTTTCGTCATCTTCAAATAAATGAATTTGATGACCACCTTCTACTAAATGGCTAAATTTCACACCAACTAAACGTACTAATAATCTACGGTTATAAAGTTTTTTGTATAAATCTAATACTACAGGAATAATAGAATGATCCATTGCGCTATACGGAATACGTTGCTGTTGCGTATAGGTTTGAAAATCAGAATAACGTATTTTAAATGTTACGCAAGCTGTTAATTTATTTCCACGACGTAATTGATATGCTAAATTTTCTGCCATAGCAATAACAATACCTTTAAGTTTTGAAACATCAGTTGTATCTCTATTAAAAGTACGTTCTGTAGAAATTGATTTGCGTTCATGATATTGAACTACTGGGCTATTATCTATACCGTTTGCTTTTTTCCATATAGAAAGTCCGTTTTTACCTAGCACTTTATGCATGAGTTCCATAGGCATATCTTGTACAGTTTTAATCCGTTTCACACCTAAATCACATAACGCTTTGTAAGTGACATGTCCAACCATTGGTATTTTTTTAACTGAAAGAGGAGCTAAAAATGGCTTTTCTGTTCCTGAAATAACACGTATTTCATTATTAGGTTTTGCTTCACCTGTGGCAATTTTGGATACAGTTTTATTGAGTGATAGGCCAAATGAAATAGGTAAACCTGTTTCTTTAATAATGCGTTGACGTAATTCTGAAGCCAATTTATGACACCCAAAAAACTTATCCATTCCGGTGAGATCTAGGTAAAATTCATCTATAGAGGTTTTTTCATATAACGGAACGGTTTCTTTTATTACCTCAGTTACATTTTGTGAGAATTTGGTATATATTCCAGAGTTTCCTCTTAGTATGATTGCTTCAGGGCATAGTTGTTTCGCCATACGCATGGGCATGGCAGAGTGTATGCCATATGTTCTAGCTTCATAGCTGCAAGATGCAACAACACCTCGATCACTTGTACCACCAATAAGCACAGGTTTTCCATTAAGCCTACTGTCTAAGAGTCGCTCGCAAGACACAAAAAAAGTATCTAAGTCCATATGTACTATAGATCGATTGTTACTCATAGCGTACTTTTAAATCTTCAAAATTTCTTTTCTTTTGGAATGTTGGATTTGAAGAGTCTATTGCATAACGCGGGTCTTCTATAATTGCAAGACGTTCCATGTTAGAGACTTCAATGTTAACGCATCCAAATTCTAGTATTACTTTTCCTGTAATCGAATAAATACCGTTGCCTCTAAATGGATATTTTGCAGCTATAGGAGGAAAATGAACGGTGTCTATAAAATCACCATCGTAATCCAAAAAAGTGCCAAAGTACATGCGTTTTCCATTTGAGGTAGTTGTGTTTTTTGTTGTAATTAGATAGCCTTCAATAGTGATTGTTTTATGTTGAAAACCTATTAAATGTTTAGCACGTATATGTGTTAAAGACGGTTTGTTTAGTAAATGAAATGGGTTACATAAAGGAAAGCCTAAGAGTTCTATTTCATCAAAAGCATTTTCTAAATCTGTACTTGACAGTTGAGGTGTTTTATAACTTATTTTTTCTGTTTTAAATAAGGTCATAATATGCTCCTGAATTACAGTTTTACTAATTTTTAGATGTGCTTCCCAAAGCAATTCTCGCTTATTTGTTTTAGTAAACCTAAACGCATTAATTTTAATTAAGATAGAGATTTGTTCTACGGAAATAGGAATGCGTTCAATAAAATCATCAAGAGTTTTATAAGTCCCATGTTGCTCACGTTCTGCAATGATTTGCTTCATAAGTTTAGATTCGAATGATTGCAAAAACATAAACCCTAAATATATGGTCTTGGCTTTAATAATAGCTTGAGTAAAACTTGTATTGATACATGGTGGCTTTATAATTCCTCCATGCATTCTTGCTTCATGTACATAGAGTTCGGTTCTGTAAAACCCTCCAAAATTATTAATGGTGGCTGTCATGTATTCTAATGGGAAATAGGCTTTTAAAAAAAGACTTTGATAGCTTTCTACTGCATAAGATGCAGAGTGACCTTTTGCAAAAGCATAGCCAGCAAAACTTTCAATTTGTCGCCAAACATCTGCAGTAAATGCTTCTGGTTCTCCAGCTGTTTTACAATTATCAAAAAACTGTTGTTTCACCTTCAAAAATTCTTCTCGTGAACGGAACTTTCCAGACATCCCTCGTCGTAACATATCGGCTTCTCCTAAAGTGAGTCTGCCAAAGTGATGAGCTACTTTAATAACATCTTCTTGGTAAACCATAACACCATAAGTTTCTGGCATAAGTTTAGATAGTACAGGGTGTGCTTCTTTGCGCTTTTCGGGATAACGATACCTTAAAATATACTCACGCATCATTCCGCTTTTGGCAACACCAGGACGAATTACCGAACTTGCTGCAACCAATCCTAAATAATTGTCAACCTGTAACTTTTTTAGAAGCATACGCATAGCTGGTGATTCTACATAAAAACAACCAATTGCTTTAGCATTCCGAAGTAAATATTTAATGCGTTCGTCTTTTTTAAAACGTTTTATATCATGAATATCTATTGGTGGTAATTGAGGGCGATTATATCTAACAATGGCAACAGCATCCTTTATCTTTCCTAGTCCGCGTTGACTTAAAATATCAAACTTATATAAGCCAATATCTTCAGCAACTACCATATCAAACTGTGTCGTAGGAAATCCTTTAGGAGGCATAAATGTAGCACCATAATAATGAATGGGTTTTTCTGAAATTAATATACCTCCAGCATGGATACCTAAATAATTTGGAAAACCTTCAATATAAGTACTGTATTTAATAACGAGTTGTGACAATTGATCGAGCTGATTGATATTATACTTCCCTCTAGTGAGTATATCCATTTCCGATTTAGGTAAACCAAAAACTTTACCTAATTCTCGAACCGATGCTCTAAATTTAAAAGTATTATAAACTGTTATAAGTGCTGTGTTTTTAAAAGTTTTGAAAATGAATTGGGTAATATCATCACGGTCTTTCCAGGAAAAATCAATATCAAAATCTGGTGGGTTTTGCCGAAAGAGATTAATAAAACGTTCAAAATATAAATCGAGTTCTATAGGATCTACATCTGTAATACGAAGTAGGTAGGCAATAATACTATTGGCCCCACTACCACGACCAACATAGAAATAACCTTTACTACGTGCGTATTTTAAAATTTTCCAATTAATTAAAAAATAGGATACAAACCCTTTTGCATTAATAATAGAAAGTTCTTTTTCTATACGTTTAAAAATAGTTGTATCTGGATCTTTGTAGCGATAGTGTAAACCTTCATAGGTGAGTTTTTTTAAAAGTTTAAAATCTAGAACTTCGCTATTAGTGTATGTTTTTTGATTGTTTGGTATTTGTTGCGAGAAGTCAAAATTAATAGAACATTTGTCCATTAACTGTTTTGTGTTTTCAATAAGTGTTGGAAACTCTTCATAGGTACTGCACAGCTGTTGGTAAGGCATCATCGTATGATTAGAATCTCCTTCTTCGGTCTTAGGAAGTTTACTTAGTAAAGTATTATTGTCAATAGCACGCAACAAACGATGAGTGTTGAATCCTTTTTTATTTTGAAAGGAGACTGTTTTTAAAATCACTAATTGATGTTGCAGTGTATTCCAACGAGAAAATTTAAGGTTATTAAGGTCTTTAGGGGTAACCCCTAAAAATTCATCGGTTTTTAAATTATAATCTACTCCTTTTAGATATGGATAAATGACATAACAGTCATTGATTTTTGTTTCTGGTCGGTCAGGAATTTTTAGCTCTTGATTGTATAAATGTTTAGATAAGTAATGATTAATATTTTGAAAACCATTATTGTTTTTAGCAATTAAAATAAATTGCTGTTCTGTACCATTTCTAAAATCTACGCCAAGAATTGGTTTAATATTATAGTTGCTAGAAAGACGTACAAAGTCTAAGCATGCAGAAGTATTGTTAATATCAGTAAGTGCTAAAGTATTTAAATTGTTTGCAAAGGCCATAGCAAGCAATTGTTTTGGTGCAATTGAACCATAACGTAGACTGTAATATGTGTGACAATTAAGATACATGACAAGGATTAACAAAATTAACTACTATTTGTAGTAATTGTTGCTTATATTTGTAGTAAATACTGTTAAAGTCATTTTAATAATGAAAAATATACAAGCAAATATTAGGCATTTACGTTCCTTGAAAAAGTTCTCACAAGAACGTTTTGCAGAAGAATTAGGTTGGTCAAGATCAATGGTAGGATCTTATGAAGAAGGACGTTCTGAGCCTCCAATTGAGCGATTAATTGAGTTATCTCGCTATATAAATATACCCATAGATATCTTAGTTAAAAAAGATTTAAGACAAGCCAAAGACACATCATTTATACAAATAGGAAATAAACGTGTACTATTTCCTATCACAGTTAATGAAGATAATGAAGATTTGATTGAAATTATTCCAACAAAGGCATCTGCAGGTTATCTTGAAGGTTATGATGATCCAGAATATATTGAGCAATTGCAAAAAATTAAACTGCCTTTTTTACCAACAGGAACACATCGTGCGTTTCCTATAAAAGGAGATTCTATGTTACCAGTAAAGGATGGAGCATTTATTGTTGCAAAATTTGTTGAATCTATTGATGAAGTTAAAAACGGAAGAACCTATATTGTATTAACAAAGAATGATGGTTTGGTATACAAACGTGTTTATATACCGAAAGACGATGAGGTTAATCTATTATTAAGTTCAGATAATACATCTTATGAACCGTATTTGGTTAGAAAAGAGGCTATTTTAGAGCTTTGGGAGTTTACGTGTTGTATTAATACGCAGGAGTATGATGAAAAGGAATTAAAGATGAGTAATATTATGGCCATGTTTCAAGAGTTACGCGTAGAATTAGAAGCTATAAAGCAGATGTAAGGATATTTAAGTGCTTACAGTGATTAACAAAATTTATATCCATATGAAAACACAAAACACAGAACATTTAGACTTCTTTATACCAGAAGTTATTGAAGGTGCGGCAGCACAATTATTTGATGCAGGAATTTCGGCTGGTTTTCCATCGCCAGCAGAAGACTTTAATGAGCAGCGTTTGTCATTAGATGCAGAGCTAGTCAAAAATAAGGACACTACTTTTTACGCTCGTGTGAGTGGGCAATCTATGATTGGTGCAGGATTAGAGGATAATGATTTATTGGTTATTGATAGAAGTATAGAACCAGCTAATAATAAAATAGCCGTTTGTTTTTTAGATGGAGAGTTTACAGTGAAACGTTTGCGGGTTTCAGATAATCAAATGTGGTTACAGCCCGAAAACCCAGATTATCCTATAATACATATCACCGAAGCGAATAACTTTGTGATTTGGGGTATTGTCACTAATGTGATAAAGAAAGTTTAAGAATATGCGCATAAAAAAACGCCAAACTAAAAGTTTGACGTTTTATATATGTGTAAATAAATATACTGTCTTAGTCTGCTAAAACAATAACTTTATTATCTTTCATTTCAATTGTTCCAGAAGTAATTGGTAGCCAAAATCCTTTATCTGTTTTATTGAATAAGGATTCAACATTTTCTTCTAAAGTAATGTTGCCGTTAATTTTCACATGACCTTCTTTTAATAAAGAGATAATAGGCGCGTGATTATTTAACATTTCAAATTCACCCATCACACCTGGTACTGTAACGCTAGTTACTTCTCCGCTAAATAGTGTAGCTTCTGGTGATACAATTTCTAAAAGCATGTTTTTATAATTTTAGATTAAGCTTCTGCAAGCATTTTTTCTCCAGCTTCAATTGCTTCTTCAATAGTTCCTTTAAGGTTAAATGCTGCTTCTGGTAAGTGATCTAATTCACCATCCATAATCATATTAAATCCTTTAATAGTTTCTTTAATATCAACTAATACACCAGGAATACCTGTAAATTGTTCTGCTACGTGGAATGGTTGAGATAAGAAACGTTGTACACGTCTTGCTCTACCTACAGCCATTTTATCTTCTTCAGATAATTCTTCCATACCTAAGATGGCAATAATATCTTGTAATTCTTTATAGCGTTGTAATAACTCTTTTACACGTTGTGCACAATCGTAGTGATCATTACCTAAAATATCGGCAGTTAAGATTCTTGATGTAGAATCTAATGGATCTACCGCAGGATAGATACCAAGCTCAGCAATTTTACGAGATAATACTGTAGTTGCATCTAAGTGAGCAAACGTTGTAGCAGGAGCAGGATCGGTTAAATCATCTGCAGGTACGTAAACCGCTTGTACAGAAGTAATAGATCCTTTCTTTGTTGATGTAATACGCTCTTGCATTGCACCCATTTCTGTTGCTAATGTTGGTTGGTAACCTACCGCAGAAGGCATACGACCAAGTAATGCAGATACCTCAGATCCAGCTTGTGTAAAACGGAAGATGTTATCTACGAAGAAAAGAACATCTTTTCCTTGTCCATCACCAGCTCCATCACGGAAATATTCTGCTATAGTTAATCCTGAAAGTGCTACACGAGCACGAGCTCCAGGAGGCTCGTTCATTTGTCCGAAAACGAAAGTTGCTTTAGAGTCTTTCATTGCAGATTTATCAACTTTAGATAAATCCCATCCACCATCTTCCATAGAGTGCATGAAATCATCACCATACTTGATAATTCCTGATTCTAACATTTCACGAAGTAAATCATTACCTTCACGAGTACGTTCACCTACACCAGCAAATACTGAAAGTCCACCATGTCCTTTTGCAATATTATTAATCAACTCCTGAATTAATACAGTTTTACCAACACCTGCACCACCAAATAAACCAATTTTACCACCTTTTGCATAAGGCTCAATTAAATCGATTACTTTAATACCAGTAAATAAAACTTCTGTAGACGTTGATAAATCTTCAAACTTAGGCGCTTGTCTGTGAATTGGTAAACCGTTATCGCCAGATTTTGGTAAATCTCCAATACCATCAATGGCATCACCAATTACGTTGAAAAGACGTCCGTAGATATCTCCACCAATTGGCATTTGAATTGGAGCACCAGTTGCAGTAGCTTCTGTTCCTCTACTTAAACCATCAGATGAATCCATTGCAATAGTTCGTACAGTATCTTCACCAATGTGAGACTGTACTTCTAATACTAATATAGAACCATCAGCTTTTTTAATTTCTAAAGAATCATAGATTTTTGGAAGTTCAGAACCAGCTCCGAATTCTACATCGATAACTGGACCAACTATTTGTGCAACTTTACCTGTAACTTTTGACATTACTTATGTGTTTAATGTTTAGATATAAATTTGATGCGAAAAACACCTGTTTTTTCGCGCTGCAAATATACAGGTTTTAATTTAAACTTAAAGCAAATTTTTACGGCTTTTTTATGTATAAAAAAACACCTTCATTTTCAAACGTTAAATGAAGGTGTTTTCTAATTAAATGTGTCTTTGTTTTTATTGTAGTGCAGGCGAATAGTTCGTTGGAAAATCCCCAACATTAACAAAATTACCTGAAGCCTCGAAGTTCGATCCGTAAGCGGCATCAATAGCTTTCATAAATTCATTTGCAATTAGAGCATATCCTCTAGCATTTGGATGAACACCATCTAAAGAGAATGCACCTCCAGTCACTAAGTCATCTGTTAAAATGAAATCGCCTGTAGCAATACCTCCATTAGCTAATTGATTAAGTAAGGCATTGGCATCTACAAATGCTAAACCAGCTTGAGTAGCACTAGCAGCAATAGTAGCATTATAACCAGAAGTAGCTTGTGCAATTTCAGCTTGTTCTGTAGGTAATAAAACCCATTTATCTTCTAAAGGTAACGATACACCTTCTACAGCAAATTGTCCAGCTAAAGTAGGTGGTAAGCCTTGTGTTCCTAAGAATGCAGCGAAATCTTCGTTAACTGTTCCAATAACTGCTGAACTAGGTAGTACCATTAAATCATTAGCATTAGCTTGTCTAGCTTGTCCATAAACAAATCCTAATAAACCAGCTACTTGCGGCGCAGCTGCAGCAGGTAATCCAAACGACTGAACAAATGCAGGGAAAGTTGGACTAGCAAGTAATACTCCAGTAATTTGAGTGGATAAATCTGCTAAACTTTCATCTCTAATAACAACTGCACTTGCTGCTGTTTCAGAAAATACAATTTGTCGTTCTGTAGCATTTGGAACCCCTTGCGTTTCTAAGAAAGCAAATACTTGATTCAATTGCCCGAAAATACCATTAAGTGTTGGTATCTGAGGTCCAAAACTAGGATTAGATGGATCAAGAGGATTATGAGGTACAGTGGTAAAGAATGGTATAGATGTTACATCAGGAACATTGGCAATAATACCTTGAGCACCTTGAGATGTCAGCGTTGTAATTAGCGTACCATAAGCAAAGTCAAAAGTTCCTTGGTCTGTTAAACCGCCAGAAGCTCCACCAGAAGTGGCATAACCTAATACATCATTATTTCCTATCCATAGTGAGAAAAATGAAGGCGACTGTGCCATTGCTAATTCTAACATAGAAGCATCTGTGTTTCCTGCAATTCTAATAGCATATGGATTAGCAGCAGCAGGAAAGTTTGCCAAACTGCCATAGCCGTTTGCTAGTAAATGAAAACTTGCAGCTCCAGGAACCCCTAGGTTATTAAATGGTCCTGTAGGATTATTTAAAGCAAAATCTGTAGTTGACATTGCCAATGGATTTAAACTTTCTAAAGGCACAGGACTTGAACCATTAAACACTAATCTAGGCGCAAATAAACGTTCGCCAGTTACAGGGTTTAGAACAGGATTTCCTGCTAATAAAAGGCCTCCAACATTATCGCTTGTTAATGGCTGTGTAAAATTTCCACCACCAACTAATGCGAATTTTTGAGATAAAGTGTTTGGATATGAGTTTTGCTGACCAGCAATAAACAATGCATTATCTGTAAATCCAGCTGTTAATGAGTTTCCTAAAGCAACGTAATTAGAAAAGTTTGCAGATCCAGCTGTTAAGGCTGGTAACTCAACGGCCGCTTCTGTTGTGTCGAAGTCTTCTTCATCATTACATGCCGTAAATCCAATAAGGATCGCAGACAATAGAATATATTTTATAGTTTTCATTATTGTAATTTTTATAAGTTATTAATTGTCCAAGATACATAGTACATAGATCCAATAAATCCAGTACCGAAGGCAGTAAAGTACTCCTTACCAGTTAAGTTCGTAGCACCAGCTTTAAAAGATGATTTTAAACTAGGAACTCTATAGTTTATTTGCGCATCTAAGACATGGAATTCAGGAACAACACCTTCTCCAAAGGTAGCTTCCCAGAAATAGTCATCACTAAACCTGTAAGCAATATTAAATCCAAAGTTTTTAAACAATTCGGTATTTCCAAATGATGCTTTAAATTTATGCTCTGGTGTATTAAAGTTTGTCATGAAATCTGGATTAGCTTCTTGATCAAAATCTTGTTTAGTGAATGTATAACTTCCGCCTAAATCAAAATTACCAAAAACTTTGGTCGATAAACCAAGAGAAGCTCCGTATGAATTTACATCGGCATCAGAATTTGTATACGTACTGTACGCTTGAGAGTCTCCATTTGCAATTGCAGCAACAGATAACGATCCGTCTCCTACAGTTCCGTAAAGTGGAGAAATAACAACTTCTTGAGAAATGAAGTCTTTGTATTTGTTATAATAAGCACTAAAGTCTACAATTAATTTATTGAACTTTCCTCTATATCCAGCTTCAAATGAAATTACCTGTTCTGGTTCTACTAAACTAGGATTACCTACTTCTAGTGCTGTTGGATCTCCTGTTTCTTGTAAAGCTAATACAGAGCTCAATGTATAAGAATTATTATAAGCTGCAGCTCCAGTTTGATTTACTGTAGCAGGTATTCCTAATGCTTGACCTGCGGCACTAATGCCATAGTCTCTTGTATATCTTTCTAAGTTGTCAGGAGCAGCACCAACTAAAATGGCTCTACCAGCATCTAAACCAATAAATAAATCTTGAGTTGTTGGGTTTCTAAATCCTGTTTGTACAGAAGCTCTAATATTATGATTTTGATTCACTGTAAGTCCAGCAGATAATCTTGGTGAGAAGAAACCATCAAAGAATTCAGATTTATCGTAACGAACAGATCCTGTTAGTTTTAAATCCATAGTTTCATTCAGCTCAAATTCTTTTTGTATTTGTGTGTAAATACCAAATTCTGAATAGTTAATAGGACCATCGGTATCTGTATATATTGTTCCTCCTGAATTTAGACTATAACGTCTGTAAGAACCACCAACTTGAATATTAGCAAAATCTGTTAGGTGACTAAAATTGTAGTTACCATCGGCGTGATAGTATTTAGAAGCATCTTGAAACTTTGATCCCGTCGTTAAATCTGGGTCGTTAATACTTCTATCAAATGCTGCTTGAAATTCTGGAGATCCAGGTTCGAAACGACCAGATTCTGCTTGAGCTCTTGCCGCAGCATGTGCCTGAGCGTCGGTAGCACCTCCTAATGTTTGTGCTACATAAGTGCCAATGTATTCCCCGAACCATTGTTCATCACTTTTCCATGCTCTGTTAATGTTAATACCAGTAAATACCATATCATATGAGTCTCCTGCTTTATCAGCAACTACATAACCTCTTAAGAAGAAATTGTCGTTTCTAACTTCTAGTTTGTGTTGCTCTTGGAAGAACCCATTAATATTATACCTATTTGTTCCTTGGTAAATTGTAGATCCTGTTCCTACTTTACCAACATAAGATAATTCTAGGCTATTGCCTTCAATTGGACGATAGTATAATCCCCAATCTGCTTTTACACTTTCGGCATTATAGTTAGTTAAGTCACGCTCGTTATAACCAGTTCTACTTACTTCAACATCTGGAACTATACCAACGCCTCCGGCTAATCCTCTAATGTTAGCAGAAACTTCATCTCCATATACATTAATACCATTATAGTTTATATTCGTTGCTCTTGTGCCTCCAACAAGGTCATTATCAACCTCACTAGTTGCTGCCCAATCGGTTCCTTTTAAGTAACCAAAATTAACTTTCGCTGCAAACTTATCGCTAAACTTATATGCTGCACGGAAGCCTAAATCTGTATAGTTATTATCTCCAGCGGCCTCTTGAGAGGTGATACCAGTTTTAATGTATCCGCTAATACCTTGATGGTCAAAAGGATTTTTACTTCTCATGAATAAAATACCATTAAATGCATTTGCTCCATATAGTGCAGAAGACGCACCTGGTAGAAGTTCTACACTCAACACATCGGTTTCTGTCATACCTACTAAGTTTCCAATAGGGAAATTTAATGCAGGCGTAGAGTTGTCCATTCCATCAACTAATTGCATAAAACGTGTATTAGCAAATGTGGCAAAACCTCTTGTGTTTATAGATTTAAAAGTTAAACTGTTAGTGTTAACATCAACACCTTTAAGGTCTTCTAATCCACCATAAAAATCGGCTGATGCTGTGTTTTTAATTTCTTTTAAACCAAAACGTTCAACCGTTACGGGAGATTCAAAAATACGTTCTGGAGTTCTAGATGCAGAAATAACAACTTCATCAAGTGATGTTCCTTCAATCATAGTAACATCTATGGTTTGAGGATTAGTTGTCACTTCTTTGGTAACGGTATCAAAACCAACACTACTTATTTGAATAGAAAAAGGAGGGTCTTGATTTACTACTAAGGTATAGTTACCATCAAAATCTGTAATTGCACCAGTCGTTGTTCCTACAACAAGAATATTGGCTCCTGCTAAGGGAATACCATTATTGTCAACGACTTTACCTTTAACTGTTGTTTGCGCAAAAGCAAATGCACAACAAAACAGCATCATAATCTTAAAAATTGTCTTCATTTTAGGGAATTAGTTAAATTTAGTAAAGCAATATAAATAATTATATGATACTGAAATGAAAAAAATCACAAAAATTATGCATGCATAATAGTTTTTAACTAAAAAAAGGGGTATTATTTGAATATTCCGTAAAAATAAAAAGCTGAAAATGTGAATTTTACATTTTCAGCTTCATTTATTAATGAGTCTAATGATAATCTTATTCTACTGTAACGGCCTTAGCTAAATTTCGAGGTTGGTCTACATTTTTTCCAAGCATTAAGGCAATATGATATGACAGTAATTGTAAAGGAATTGTTGTTAATAAAGGTGTTAGAGATTCAATAGTTTCAGGGACTTCGATAACATGATCTGCTAAACCTTTTACTTGTTTGTCACCTTCTGTAACAATACCAATAATTTTCCCTTTACGCGATTTTATTTCTTGGATATTACTTACAACTTTTTCATAATGGCCTTTTTTAGTAGCAATAACAACAATTGGCATATTTTCATCAATAAGCGCAATTGGACCATGTTTCATTTCAGCAGCAGGGTAACCTTCGGCATGAATGTATGAAATTTCCTTTAGTTTTAAGGCGCCTTCAAGGGCTACAGGAAAGTTATAGCCTCTTCCTAAGTATAAAAAGTTATGGACATCTTTATAAATAGATGCAATTGTTTTTACGTAAGCGTCAGATTCTAGAGCTGTTCTTACTTTTTCAGGAATAAGTTCCAATTCTATTAAGTGATGTCTATAATCTGTACTAGATATTGTTCCCTTAGCACGAGCCAAACGAAGTGCAATAAGTGTTAATACTGTAATTTGCGTGGTAAATGCTTTGGTAGAAGCAACTCCAATTTCGGGACCAGCATGTGTATAGGCTCCAGCGTGAGTTTCTCTTGCAATAGAAGAACCAACAACGTTACAAACGCCAAATACAAATGCGCCTTTAGATTTCGCTAATTTAATAGCCGCTAATGTGTCTGCTGTTTCACCAGATTGAGATATTGCAATAACAACATCATTCTCAGTTATTACAGGGTTTCTGTATCTAAATTCAGATGCATATTCAACTTCCACCGGGATTCTAGCTAAATCTTCAAAAATATATTCTGATACTAATCCAGCATGCCAAGATGTACCACAAGCCACAACAATAATGCGATGAGCATTGAGGAACTTTTTCATGTTGTCTTCAACACCAGCCATTTTTATAATGGCCTCATTGGTTAAAAGTCGCCCTCTAAAGGTGTCTAAAATAGCACTTGGCTGCTCGTATATTTCTTTTAGCATGAAATGATCATACCCTCCTTTTTCTATTTGTTCAAGATTTAATTGAAGTGCTTGAACGTAAGGGTCTACCAAAGAATCATCTTTAATTTTTCTAATTTTAACACCTTTATTCCGTCTTACTATAGCCATTTCTTCGTCTTCAAGATAAATAGCATTTTTAGTATATTCTATAAAAGGAGAGGCATCACTAGCTATAAAAAATTCATCTTCACCAATACCGATGGCAAGTGGACTTCCTAAGCGTGCTACAACAATTTCATTAGGTTTGTTTTTGTCGAAAACGGCAATGGCATAAGCACCTACCACTTGATTTAATGCGATTTGAACTGCTTTACCAAGTTTGATGTTTTCGTTTTTTTTGACATCTTCAATGAGATTAACTAAGACTTCGGTGTCAGTGTCTGATTTGAAGATGTAACCTCTTTTAATTAATTCTTTTTTTAGAGATTCATAGTTTTCAATAATTCCATTATGGATAATTACTAAATCTCCAGAATTTGAATAATGAGGATGAGAATTGACATCATTTGGGACACCATGTGTTGCCCAGCGTGTATGACCAATACCAAGAGAACCATGTGTTGAAATTTCATTTTCAAGCCTCGTCTCTAAATCGGCAACTTTGCCTTTAGTTTTAGATAATTTAATGTCTGTTCCGTCGTAAAGAGCAATACCAGCACTATCATAACCTCTATATTCTAATCGTTTTAAACCTTTTAGAATAATAGGATAAGCTTCACGATGCCCTATGTAACCAACAATTCCGCACATATTGATTTAGTTGTTTGGTTCAGTAAAAAATATTTCTAAATATAACTTTTTTTCCTCATTAGAAGTATTATTACCAAAAAGAACTGTACCTCGAGGTGAGATGATAGAACTAACAGGAACACCTTCAACAGCCTCGGTTCCATCTAAAACATCAAATAAAAACGTATTGTTTTCTAAATTTATGTTTCCAGATACAGATAAACCAAGTCTTACATTGGTAGAATCCCTTAACAGTAAATTATTTATGTGTTCTGTTATTTTGATTTTGTACTTAATACCGTCTTGGGTTGGATCTTCATCAACACGTTGTAATCTCCCTAGGTGGTTGATTCTCGAAAATGAAGGAAAAGCTGTGTTAGCATTATCTAGGAAATAATCTGTTAATGGTGTTCTGTTTTCTGCGTCGTACATATATAGACGATCGGGTTCATCACCATCCACTTGAGATTGGTCAACGAAAAACACAAGATTAGCTTCATTAACAAGTTTTTTACTACTTACAAATTTACCATCTGCATCTGTGACTACAAATTCATTTTTGAAAGTTTCGAAAACATTATCATTGGTGTCATCATCATCAAGGTCATCACCATTAAATAGTTTGATTTCGGCCACAGAGCCTTGACCTCCTTTTAAAATAAGGTTCTCATCACCTGTAGTTTCATTTCCATTTGGAATTGTAAAACTGTTAGAAATAAAATTCACGCGATTATTTCTAAAGTTTAATACATAAGTGGCACTCACAGGGTCGGCATCTTCAACATCGCTATCTCTTTTATAAAAAATGGTAATGTTAGCAGCTGGTGCTGTAATGTTTAATAGAGAAAGGTTTCCATTATTGCCAATAGCCTCTGCTTTGAAATAAATACCTCTAAAATAGTCATTAAAGTTATTGGCATTACTCAACTCTGGCTCTCCTTCCTTGTCAATAATTTTTTCACGCCAATATGTTGTGTCAAGTCTAGCTCTTAAAGCCGGCACAAGTCTACCTGTTAATTCACCAGCTTCATCTGTTAGTTTTATTTGTAGTGGGCTAGGAACAAAATTATTGAAATCTAAATCTGTTTCACCGTCGTCATCCACTAATAAGTCTATTGGAACAGCTTCTAATTGACTTTGATCAATAAAATCTAATCCCGTACTCATGTTGGCGTAGTATAATTGTGGATCATTAATGTCTCCTGAAGGGTTGAAATCTCTTAAAAAATAGTTGCTTTCAAAAAGTGATAATTTTATTCCAGAGCCACCAAATACCGAATCTAATTCGTACAACGTTCCTCCATCTTCTTCTAGTTCGGTAGGTGTACTAAAATAAGGAATGTTTAATACTACCGAATCAATAACAACATTGTTTCCAAATGTTGGATTAATAAGTGTAGATTCAACTTCTGTTACAAAACTAGAGGTTGTTAAGCCATTATTAATTTCGTCTTTATAAACCCCTAATAAATTAACGGGTAAACCATTTGTTTGAACGGGATCTAAGGATTTTGTGTACGCAATAACGTCAAAATCTCTAGATGTCGTATTAAAATGTGTTGCATTATCGTCATTGATAATATCAGAATCGATATCAGCAAAGTCTTTATCACAAGCTATAAAGCAGCTAACTAAAAAGCTTAGTACTGCTAAATTTCTTAGAGCAATTTTTCTATTTTTCATAAATTATGTTTACTAATCTAAAACTTTAGTATTGTAAAATTCTGTGTATTGGTCTGCGAAATCTTCTAATGGATAGTAGTCTAAAACAGGTTTGTCTGTAGCCCCAAGATAATCATCAAGCTCTTGTGGTAAATCGCTCGACCCTTTAATTAATGCATCTGAATGGTCTATAGCAATCTTCATAAGATTGTTATATGTCGGGTTAACCAAAGATTCTATCTTGCTTTCATCCACATTATCAAATTTCACTTTATTAATCATGTTCTTATCTAACGTTCCATCAAAACTTTGATTGTATACAGAGGTCACAATTTTACTTTCCGTAAATAAAGGTTCGTTTTTATAGAATTCTTTAAGGTACAATGGAAGCAATGATGCGAGCCAGCCATTAACATGAATAATGTCTGGAGACCAGTTTAGTTTCTTTACGGTCTCAATAACCCCTTTGGCAAAAAATATGGCACGTTCATCATTATCATCGAATAACTTTCCATCTTCGTCTGTTAACGTTGCTTTTCTTTTGAAATATTCTTCGTTGTCAATGAAGTAAACCTGAATTCTTTCCTTTGGGATCGATGCCACCTTTATAATTAATGGCATATCTAAATCGTTGATTACTAAATTAATTCCAGATAATCTAATCACTTCATGAAGCTGATGTCTCCTTTCGTTAATATTTCCATAACGAGGCATAAATATTCTTATCTGTCCTCCTTGTTTGTTTACCATTTTTGGAGCTTCAAACGACATTGAAGAAATCTCAGTTTCTGGTAAATATGGTACAACCTCAGATGACACATACAATATTCTCTTATCTTTCATAAATCTTGCGTTTTTGGAATTAAAAATAAAAAACATGCAAAATTACAAAAATTTATGCAAATTGCCAGTAAAATATTAAGTTTGCAGGCTGTTAAACTTTTGTTATTGTATGACAATTTTTAAAAATAAAACAGACCTAATAGCATATGTAGATACTATTAAGTCTAATAATAAAACACTCGGTTTTGTGCCAACTATGGGTGCATTACATGATGGACATGCCTCTCTAATTATTGAAGGCTTGAAACAAAATGACTTTGTTGCAGTTAGTATTTTTGTGAATCCAACTCAATTTGATAAGCAAGAAGATCTAGTAAAATACCCAAGAACTTTAGATAGCGATGTGGGCTTATTGTCTAAGATTTCCGAAGATGAAATCATTGTTTATGCCCCAACTGTAGAAGATATTTATGGAGATAATGTAGTTTCAACTTCGTTTTCATATGATGGTTTAGAGCATGAAATGGAAGGCAAATTTAGGGATGGGCATTTTGATGGTGTAGGAACGATTGTAAAACGTCTTTTTGAAATTGTTAGACCAGATAACTCATATTTTGGAGAAAAAGATTTTCAACAACTTATGATTATTAAAAAATTGG
Source organism: uncultured Psychroserpens sp. (assembly GCF_947492715.1). Taxonomy (GTDB): domain Bacteria; phylum Bacteroidota; class Bacteroidia; order Flavobacteriales; family Flavobacteriaceae; genus Psychroserpens. The sequence goes on along the minus strand of NZ_CANLNS010000001.1, from coordinate 711,334 downwards.
TTGAAAAATATGACATTCCGGTAAAAGTTAACGGTTGTAAGATTCATCGTGCTGAAGATGGCCTAGCCATGAGTTCTCGAAATATGAGATTAAAGCCAGAGTATAGAAATGCCTCACCATTTATCTATAAAACTTTAAAGTCTGCAAAAGAAAAGTTTGAGACAAAAAGTGCTAATAAGGTGACAGAATGGGTGAGCAAACAATTTGCGAAGCATGAATTATTAGAACTAGAATATTTTATCATAGCAGATGCTGAAACCTTAAAAACGGTAAAACGAAAATCAAACAAATCTTCATACAGAGCATTTATTGCAGTTTATGCAGATGATATTAGACTAATAGATAATATCGCTCTAAATTAATTATCTTTGCCACATGCAAATTCAAGTCGTAAAATCTAAGATTCACAGAGTAAAAGTAACGGGAGCAGAACTTAATTACATTGGTAGTATCACTATTGATGAAGATTTAATGGAGGCTGCGAATATTATTCAAGGTGAGAAAGTTCAAATTGTTAATAATGATAATGGAGAACGCTTAGAAACATATTGTATTCCTGGACCACGCGGTAGTGGTGAAATTACTTTAAATGGAGCAGCAGCACGTAAAGTTTCTGTTGGCGATACACTTATTTTAATCACTTATGCGTTTATGGACATTGAAGACGCGAAAGTATTTAGGCCTTCATTGGTGTTTCCTGATGAGGCAACTAATCTTTTAAAATAGACTTTTGGATAAAAAGACGAGTAAAATCCTGAAAATAACACTGCCTTTATTATTAGGAGTGGCTTTGGTTTGGTATTCTCTGTCTAAAATTTCAATTGAAGAACTCGTAACCTATTTCAAGAATGCCGATTATGGTTATATAGGATTAGGTCTATTCTTTGGCTTTTTAAGCCATTTGTCTCGTGCATATCGTTGGAAGTTTATGATAGAACCAATGGGGTATACGTTGAGATTACCCAATAGTATAATGGCTGTATTTGCAACTTACCTAGTTAATTATACCATCCCTCGCGCTGGAGAAATTACTCGAGCCACTATCTTAACAAATTATGAAGGTGTTCCTTTTGAAAAGGGATTTGGAACTATTGTTGCAGAGCGTATAGCCGATATGGTTGTAATGCTAGTGATAATTGCAGTAACATTGTTTTTGGAGTTTGATTTTATCTATCAGTTTTTTGTTGAACGCTTTGATCCTTCTAAAATTATAATTGGAATCATAGGTCTTATCATTTTTTGGGTCTTATTATTTTTATTCATTAAAAAAAGTCAGTCCAAATTTGCAATTAAAGTACGCACATTTTTAAGTGGTTTACTTGAGGGTATATTGAGTATTTTTAAAATGAAACACAAGTGGGCGTTTATTTTTCACACACTATTCATTTGGACCATGTATGTCCTTATGTTTTATATAACCACTTTGGCTATTCCTGCAACTTCCCATTTACCATTAGCTGCAATTTTAATTGGTTTTATTTCTGCAAGTTTTAGTATTGCCGCAACCAATGGTGGAATTGGATCTTATCCAGTAGCCGTATACGCGGCATTTTCAATTTTTAATATTGCTAAAGAACCAAGTATTGCTTTTGGTTGGATTATGTGGTCTTCGCAAACATTTATGATTATTGTACTAGGTGGTTTATCTTTAATTTATCTGCCAATTTACAATAGAACTAAATAATTTTTTACCTTGCTTTATTATTAAACCTAGCTTGTCATGAATAAAACTATACTATTTATACTCTGTGGCCTGTTTTTTCAAATAGCGTCTTCTCAGGTCATTTATGAGACTATTGAATCGTCTAAACTAGGAGAATCTAGAGAGATAAAAATACAATTACCAAGAAATTATGACCCCGAGGGAGACATTTTATATCCCTTAGTTGTTGTGTTGGATGGCGATTATTTGTTCGAGCCTATGATTGGTAATGCAGATTATCATTCTTATTGGGGAGATATGCCAAGGTCTATCGTTGTTGGTGTTAATCAAGCTAAGTCACGTGATTCTGATTTATCTTATAGTGACGAATTTGGTTTCCCTTCTGATGATGGAGGTGCGCAGTTTTTTGAGTTTATAGGACAGGAATTGATACCTTATATCAATGATAATTATTTAACGTCGGATTTTAGAATTATGGTTGGCCATGACCAAAGTGCTAACTTTATAAATTATTGGCTGTTTAAGGATAAACCATTGTTTAGAGGATATATCGCATTTAGTCCAGACTTAGCGCCAGATATGGCTACTCGTTTACAAGAAAAACTGTCAACAACCACAGAAGATACCTTCTATTATTTAGCAACTGCCGATAACGATGTTAAAAGCCTTAGAGAAGATATTTTAGAATTCAATACAGCTTTGGCTGGAATTGAAAACGATAAATTGCATTATAGATTTGACGACTTCACAGATGCAGATCATTATTCACTTGTTGGTTTGGGTATCCCTAAAGCTATCAATGAGATTTTTGGATTGTATAAGCCTATTAATAGGAAAGAATACAAAGAAAAAATGCTCACTTATGAAGGAAGTCCTTACGATTACCTCATGAAAAAGTATGAGGATATTGAATTTTTCTACGGGTTTGAGAAGAAAGTTGTAGAAAATGATTTAAGAGCTGTACTTGCTGCGGCCAAGAAGAAAAATGACGTTGAAGCGCTTAAGAATTTATCAAAATTGGCTCGTAAAGAATATCCAGAATCCATGATTAGTGCCTATTATGCTGGGCAATATCATGATATGAATGGTAATACAAAAAAAGCACTGCAAAGTTACCAGTCTGGTTTATTGCTGGAAGAATCTGAATTTATTTCTAAGGATATGTTGCTAGATTTAATCTATGACATTCAAGACCAAAATTGATTAATTTGTGCATTTCGTCGAATAAATTGGCATTTTAACTTAATTTAGGTATATTTACATTCCCTAAATTAACCTACTTAAGATGAAAAATGCCTTAATTTTTGTCTTCTCTTTATGTTTTTGTGTCCAATTATCTGCACAAATCGTTTATGAGAAATTTGAATCAAGAAAATTAAACTCTTCTAGAGATTTAAAAATCAAACTTCCCGATAGTTATGATCCTGAATCAGAATTAAAACACCCTGTTATTATTGTGTTTGATGGAGAATATTTATTTGAACCTGTATGTGGACAAGTAAGTTTTCAAACACATTTTGATGAAATGCCAGAATCTATTGTTGTTGGTATCGTTCAAGGCAAAGAACGCTTTTATGATAGTTATTTTGATGAGGTATCTGGACTTCCATTTGAGTCTGGAGATCGATTTTATAAGTTTATTGAACAAGAGTTAATCCCTTATATCGATGCTAATTACAATACCAGTAAGTTTAAAGTTGCAGTAGGGCATAACCTCATGGGGAATTTTATCAATTCATTTTTATTCCATGAAGAACCTGTGTTTCAGGCATACATTAATTTAAGCCCAGATTTTAAAGGTACTATGAGCCAAAATGTTGCTACGCGATTAGAATGGTTGGACGATGATATCTTTTATTATATGGCCACATCTGATAGGGATATTAAATCCATTAGAGATATCGTTAGAAGTACTGATCAAAGTTTAAAAACTATTGATAATCAAAAATTAACCTACTATTTTGATGAACTTAAAGGTGATTCTCATTATCAATTGGTGACTGGGGCGTTGTCAAAAGCAATGGATAGAATTTTCGAATTATATAAACCACTTGATGATAAAGAAATCAAAGAAAAAGTAATGCCATATGATGGAACACTAGACGATTACATTGTAGATAGATATAAACGTATCGATGATTTGTTTGGCATTTATAAACCTATTTCAGAAGAAGAACTGCAACAGCTTATAATAGCAGCTGAAGAACGCGATGATCTCGAATCAGTTTATAAAATTGGAAAACTTGCTAATAAACTAAACCCGAATTCATCATTTGGTACTTACCATATGGCTTTATACGCCGAGAAATTGGGGAAAACAAAAAAAGCACTAAAATTGTACGAATCTGCCCTTACTTTAGAAGATATGGCACATATTGATAGAGCGTTTATCATGTCTCATGTTGAAGGATTAAAAGTGGTTGATGACGATACAGAAACAGAAGAGGACGATGAAGAAAACTAAAATAAGTATATACTCGACAGACTATTTTTTTGAGTGGTTATATCGTAAAATAAAACACTTTTTATTTTCAAATATGCCTTCAAAAGTGATTGCTTTAAAAATAATGGCTCTAGCAAGTTGGTTTAAAGATATCAATTAAAATAGTTTAATTTAGCTGAAATTCTAATTTGAACCTTTCCGTTTTTCGCGGAAAAATAAATATGGCTAAATTAAAAACGACTTTTTTTTGTCAAAACTGTGGCTCCCAATATGCCAAGTGGCAAGGACAATGCACTGCATGTAAAGAGTGGAATACGATCACAGAAGAAGTAATTCAAAAACCCGAAAAAAGTGATTGGAAAACACCTTCAGATACTTCGAAACGTGTTTCAAAGCCGCTTAAAATTAATGATATAGATACGTCTCAAGAGGCGAGGCTTAACACCCTAGATGAAGAGTTTAATCGTGTTCTTGGAGGTGGTTTGGTTCCTGGGTCTCTAACACTTTTAGGTGGTGAACCTGGCATTGGAAAAAGTACTTTGCTATTACAAGTTTCGTTAAAATTACCTTTTAAAACATTGTACGTATCAGGTGAAGAGAGCCAAAAGCAAATAAAAATGAGGGCTGAACGTATTAACCCGAATACAAACAATTGCTACATCTTAACCGAAACAAAAACCCAAAACATTTTCAAACAAATTTCAACGCTTCAACCCGATGTTGTTATTATAGATTCTATACAAACCTTGCATAGTGATTACATTGAGTCATCATCTGGAAGTATATCACAAATAAAAGAATGTACAACAGAACTAATTAAATTTGCAAAGGAAACGGCTACACCTGTAGTTTTAATAGGGCATATCACAAAAGATGGGCATATTGCAGGTCCGAAAATATTAGAACACATGGTAGATACTGTTTTGCAGTTTGAAGGCGATCGTAATCATGTGTTTAGAATTCTAAGAGCACATAAAAATAGATTTGGTTCTACTAATGAACTCGGTATTTATGAAATGCAAGGTTCTGGACTAAGAGAGGTTTCTAATCCTTCTGAAATTTTAATTTCAGCCAAAGACGAGGAACTTTCTGGTAATGCTGTTGCGGCTACTTTAGAAGGAATGAGACCCTTAATGATAGAAGTGCAGGCTTTAGTGAGTACTGCGGTTTATGGAACGCCGCAGCGAAGTGCAACAGGTTTCAATGCTAAACGATTAAATATGCTTCTTGCTGTTTTAGAAAAGCGTGCAGGATTTAGACTGGGAGCTAAAGATGTTTTCTTAAATATAACAGGAGGTATTAGTGTTGATGATCCTGCTATTGATCTTGCTGTAGTTGCAGCCATTTTATCTTCTAACGAAGATGAGGCCTTAGAGAAGGATGTTTGTTTTGCTGCTGAAGTTGGTTTGTCTGGAGAGATAAGACCCGTTCAACGCGTGGAACAACGTATTTTAGAAGCCGAAAAGCTAGGCTTCTCAACTATTTTTGTGTCGAAATACAATAAAATTTCATTAAAAAATACCGTTATAAAAGTCCAACTTATTTCTAAAATTGAAGATTTGGTAGAGTTCATAGTTTGATGCTTGATTCTTTTTTTATAATTTTATAAACGTTATATCGAAAATTAACATATGTTAATTCATATGTAAAGAATACTGGTTAGGTTTGCAACTCCAGTTAATAACTAAAAATAATCCCTAATTAATAGCAAACTGAAAAGAAGCAAGCGTCTTAAAGGACCTTGCTTTTTTTAATTTATAATATCGCCTAAAAATTTATAACTTGGAGCAATTGAAACACGTTAATCGAACTTGAATGAAAAAGAAACATAAAATTTCAGAATATATTATTCAACTCACTTTAGTAGTGCTTGGTGTCTTCCTTGGTATTTTAGCTTCAGAGTGGAACGCTTCAAAAAATCTAGAGAATAATCATAAAGAGGTTTTAAAAAATATAAAATTAGAAATAAAATCTAATTTAGAAATTGTAAAAAACGCAAAGAAAAACAGAATTAAGTTTAATAAATCTCTTGACAGTTTACAGCCTTTACTAACTAATGATTTACTTAATGAGAATTTATTTGATAGAGAGTTTAATGAACGATTTCCTAATTGGAGAGGTGTAGGAAGTGGCGAATTATCTAATGCCATGTTCGAAATGGCAAAATTTAGCAATATGCTGTCTAGTATGGATGTTGCTGTCGCGACGCAATTATCTAGAACGTATGCAGCTCAACAAGGATTGAATAAAACAAGAGATACGTTTTTAAGTAAGTTTTTTGATTTTAATTCAACCGCAAAATATTCAGATGCCTTGCGTTTGATGTGGTCAATACGGCAAGAATTAGGTAGTTATGAAAATATGCTTATAGATGAATATACTAAAACTTTGGAGATGCTATAAATCTAAATTTACTCCAATAGGGATGTGACTTTTTAAAACTTTAGTGTCTAAATACTGAACACGAATTTCGTATGTATTTCCAATGAAAAACACTAAAAGAGTCTTATCCTTAATAGCATTATTAATTATTTTTAAGGTGGTGTTTTTTTAGTTGAATTTTATAGAATGCATCAGTATAAGATAACATCTTATCAAACTACAAGTATTACAGTCTCTTTTTTGCTTACAATAAACTTATAATTTTCTCAAAATTCCTTAATTTCGCGACTCGATTAGAATATTGATACTATGAGCGCTAACTTTCCTGAATATAAAGGACTTGACTTACCAAAAGTTGCAGAAGACATCCTCAACTATTGGCAAGAGAATGACATCTTTGAAAAAAGTATCTCTACTAGAGAAGGCAATACACCATTTGTCTTTTTTGAAGGGCCTCCGTCTGCCAACGGATTGCCTGGAGTACACCACGTTTTAGCACGTGCTATCAAGGATATTTTTCCGCGATATAAAACCATGAAAGGTTACCAAGTGAAGCGTAAGGCGGGCTGGGATACTCATGGCTTACCTATAGAACTTGGTGTAGAAAAAGAACTCGGAATTACCAAAGAAGATATTGGTAAAACCATTTCTGTTGAAGATTATAATGCCGCTTGTCGTAAAGCTGTAATGCGCTATACAGACGTATGGAATGACCTCACCCAAAAAATGGGCTATTGGGTAAATATGGACGATCCGTATATTACTTATGACCCAAAATATATGGAAAGTGTTTGGTGGTTATTAAAGCAAATCTACGATAAGAGTTTACTCTACAAAGGCTATACCATACAACCGTACTCGCCAAAAGCAGGTACAGGATTAAGTTCGCATGAGCTTAATCAACCTGGAACATATCAGGATGTGACTGATACAACTGTAGTTGCTCAGTTTAAAGCAAATGCAAATACGTTGCCTGACTTTTTACAAGATGAAGGTGATATCTATTTCTTAGCTTGGACGACGACACCTTGGACATTACCTAGTAATACAGCTTTAACGGTTGGACCAAAGATTGATTATGTGTTGGTTGAAACCTATAATCAGTATACATTTCAGCCAATGAATGTGATTTTAGCTAAGAAATTGGTTAACTATCAATTCTCTGGAAAGTTCAATTTGGTAGAAAACAAGGCAGATTTATTAGCCTATAATTCGGGTGATAAGAAGATTCCATATTATGTTGTGAAAGAATTTAAAGGCACAGATTTAGTTGGAATTACTTACGAGCAATTATTACCGTACGCACTTCCTAATGACAATCCGGAAAATGCCTTTAGAGTGATTTCAGGAGATTTTGTAACGACCGAAGATGGTACAGGAATTGTACACACAGCACCAACTTTTGGAGCCGATGATGCCCTTGTTGCGAAGCAAGCTACACCAGAAGTACCACCATTATTAGTAAAAGACGAGAATGGTAATTTAGTGCCTTTAGTAGACTTACAAGGTCGTTTTAGACCAGAATTAGATGAGTTTGCTGGTAAATATGTAAAGAGCGAATATTACAGTGATGGTGAAGCGCCAGAGCGCTCAGTTGATGTAGAACTTGCTATTAAATTAAAAGAAGAGAATAAAGCCTTTAAGGTTGAAAAATATAAACACAGTTATCCAAATTGTTGGCGTACTGATAAACCTATTTTATACTATCCGTTAGACTCTTGGTTTATCAAAGTGACAGATGTAAAAGATAGAATGCATGAGTTGAACAAAACCATTAATTGGAAACCTAAATCAACTGGTGAAGGGCGTTTTGGAAACTGGTTAGCAAATGCAAACGACTGGAATTTATCACGATCTAGATATTGGGGAATTCCGTTGCCAATTTGGAGAACCGAAGATGGTAAAGAAGAATTATGCATTGGCTCTGTTGCAGAGTTAAAATCTGAAATGGCAAAAGCCGTTCAAGCTGGGGTACTTTCAAAAGATATCTTCGAAGATTTTAAAGTTGGTGATTTTTCCGAAGAGAACTATGCTCATATTGATCTACATAAAAATATTGTTGATGAGATTATTTTAGTTTCTGAAAGCGGTCAACCTATGACCAGAGAAAGTGATTTAATTGATGTATGGTTTGATTCTGGGTCAATGCCTTATGCGCAATGGCACTATCCTTTTGAAAATAAGGAACTCATTGACGATAATAAGTCATTTCCTGCAGATTTTATCGCCGAAGGTGTCGATCAAACAAGAGGATGGTTCTATACATTACACGCTATTGGAACGATGGTATTCGATTCTGTAGCGTATAAAAATGTGGTGTCTAACGGATTGGTATTAGATAAGAACGGACAAAAAATGTCTAAACGACTTGGTAATGCAACCGATCCTTTTGAAACCCTAGGTAAATATGGTGCCGATGCAACACGTTGGTATATGATTATGAATGCCAATCCATGGGATAATTTAAAGTTTGATTTGGATGGTATCGAAGAAGTGAGACGTAAGTTTTTTGGAACCCTTTATAACACATATTCGTTCTTTACATTATATACAAATTTAGATAAATTCACCTATAGTGAAGCCGATATTCCATTGGCAGAAAGACCTGAAATTGATCGTTGGATTTTATCAGAGTTACATACATTGATTCAGAAGGTAGACGATTATTATGCCGAGTATGAGCCAACTAAAGCAGCAAGAGCTATTTCAGATTTTACACAAGATTACTTAAGTAATTGGTATGTGCGTTTAAGTAGAAGACGTTTCTGGAAAGGCGATTATCAATCTGATAAAATTTCGGCATATCAAACATTATATACATGTATGGAGACCATTGCAAAGTTGGGAGCGCCAATAGCACCTTTCTTTATGGATCGTTTATATATGGATCTTAATTCGGTAACACAAAAAGAGACATTCGAGAGTGTGCATTTAGCAGAATTTCCAAAATACGATGCGTCTTATGTTGATAAGAGCCTAGAACGTAAAATGGAAAGTGCTCAAACAATTTCTTCTCTTGTATTGTCGTTAAGAGCTAAAGAAAAGATAAAAGTAAGACAGCCGTTACAGAAAATTATGATTCCTATTGACAGTCAAACTCAAAAGGATGAAATTTTAGCGGTTTCAGATTTAATCAAGTCTGAAGTTAATGTTAAAGACGTTGAGGTTTTAGAAGATGCTTCAGATATATTAGTGAAACAGATTAAGCCAAACTTTAAAGTTTTAGGACCTCGTTTTGGTCAGGATATGAAGGCTGTTGCTCAGGTAGTTAACGAATTTACAGCAGAAGATATCAAAAAAATCGAGCAAAACGGCGTTTTAAACGTTGAAGTTAATGGAAAAAACATTACTTTAGAACAATCTGATGTTGAGATTACCTCTAAGGATATAGAAGGATGGCTTGTGGCAAGTTCAGGAGCATTAACCGTAGCCTTAGACGTTACTCTAACAGAAGATTTGAAAAAAGAAGGTATTGCTAGAGAGCTAGTCAATAGAATTCAAAATTTAAGAAAAGATTCTGGTTTTGAACTCACTGATAGAATTGCAGTACAGTTTAAAAAAGACGAACAAATTATTAACGCAATAAACACAAATTTAGAGTATATAAAAACCGAAACTTTAACCGAAAAATTAGAGATTTTAGATGACTTAAATAATGGTATAGAAATTGCTTTCGATGATGTAAATACCAAATTGTTTATTAAAAAAATGTAGAAATTATGCCTGATAAAATAAGATATTCAGATAAGGATTTAAACGAGTTCAAAGGACTTATTCAAGAAAAAATAGATAAGGCGCAACATGATTTAGAATTGATTAAAAGTGCCTATATGAACGATCATAATAATGGTACTGATGATACATCACCAACCTTTAAGGCGTTTGACGAAGGTAGTGCTGTTATGAGCAAGGAGTCAAATTCCCAGTTGGCAATTAGACAAGAAAAATTTATTCGCGATTTAAAAAATGCGCTAATTCGTATTGAAAATAAAACCTATGGTATTTGTCGTGTAACAGGGAAGCTAATAAACAAAAAACGTTTAGAATTAGTACCGCATGCTACGTTGAGCATTGAAGCTAAGAATATGCAAAAATAAATAGCATAAACTATAAATAAAACGTCTCATTCGAGGCGTTTTTTTATATATAACAATTGTATGGCCTCATTAACGTTAACAATAATAATACTATTTTTGTGATGCCTAAACCTAAGCAATGTCTTTAAAAAAAGCCACTTTACTTATCGTAATTATTTTACTTATTGACCAGATAAGTAAATTCTATATTAAAACACATTTTGCACTCAATGATAAATTAGAAATATTTAGCTGGTTTCAAATTGCATTTGTAGAGAATGAAGGTATGGCTTGGGGAACAAAAATTAGCGATTTTATTCCTTCAATTTCTGATAGAACGGCAAAAGTTTGTTTGACTGTTTTTAGAATTTTAGCCGTTATCGGAATAGGGTATTGGCTCAAAAAATCTATAATGAATAAGAACTCCAGAATTTTGATTTTTGCTATTGCTCTTATTCTGGCTGGCGCATTAGGGAATATTATTGACTCTGTATTCTACGGTGTGATTTTTGATTCCAGTCACGGTCAAATTGCTACTTTTATGCCAGAACAGGGTTATGACTCTTTATTTCATGGTCATGTGGTAGATATGCTTCACTTTCCTATGTGGAGTGGTGTATTACCAGATTGGATTCCGTTTTATGGAGGGCAATATTTTACCTTTTTTGACCCAGTTTTTAATATTGCAGATATGGCCATTAGTACAGGTATTGGGATATTAATTTTCTTTAATAAACGCGCTTTTAAATCTTGAGCCCCTTGAAATCACTGGAAGTTTGAGTTCTTGAGAAAGATTCTAATGAGGTGTCATCAAAACAAATTGAAATACTTCTTCTAAAAAATATTATATACACGCAACCTTTTTACAAAGCAAGAGTCTAGTAAGTGTAATGCTTATAATATTAACGGTTTTCGTTGTATTTTTCTAAAGTATGGTTGTTTAATTATGTCATTTTTATTATCTGAATGTAGGTTAAAGAAAAGAAAGATGGAGCTTCTTTTTAAAAAAGTAGTGCCTCTTATTTTCGTGCTTTTTTCTTCTTTGGTGTGTTCTCAGAATGAAGCGAATATTTGGTATTTTGGTAAATATGCAGGACTAGATTTTAATAATGGAAGTCCAGTTATTTTATCGAATAGCCAAATGAATGCTCGAGAAGGTAGTGCAGTGATGTCTGATTTTGAGGGTAATTTGTTGTTTTATACAGATGGTATTACAGTGTGGAATAGAGCACACGACATAATGTTTAATGGAGAAGGTTTAAAAGGTGGTTTAAGTAGTTTTCAATCGGCTATTATAGTACCTAACCCACAAGACACAAATATCTATTATATTTTTACCATCGATCATGAAACTGAACCTAATGGCCTGCAGTACTCTGAAGTTAATATGACACTAGATGATGGACTTGGTGGCGTAACATCAGCAAAAAATATTTTTTTACATAGCCCAACCCCAGAAATGATTACAGCCACTAAAAGTTCAACGTCTAATGAATATTGGATAGTGAGTCATAAATGGGATGCTAATGAGTTTATAAGTTATAATGTGTCGGCAGCAGGAGTAAATCACACTGCTGTAATCAGTCCGGGTGGAGCAAATATTGGAGCAAATGATCATTCTAATGCTTTTCAAGGATCAATGAAAATCTCTCCTGATGGTACTAAACTGGCAATAGGTAGTGTGCATTTAGCACTTCAGTTATTTGATTTTGATGCCTCAACAGGAGCGGTTTCTAACCCTATTACATTAGATAGTGACGACATTTATAGTGGCGTTGAGTTTTCTCCAAATAGTAAGGTACTATACTCCGTAGCAAATAGCTTTATATATCAGTACAATTTACAAGCGCAGCCTACATCTGGTATTATTAGCTCTAAGTTTCAACTTAATACAGATCAATTCATGTATTTTGGTGCTCAATTGGCTCCAGATGGTAAAATCTATATCGCCAATAGAGATAGTCCATATCTTTCAGTTATAGAATATCCAAATAATTTAGGTGGAATAGGTGCTAATTTCATAAGTGATCATTTATATTTAAATGGAGCAATCTGTAAGGAAGGACTCCCTAATTTTGTACCAACATTTTTTTTAGATCGTATTCGATTTGACCCAGCTTGTTTTGGTTCAAGTACGCAGTTTTCTTTAACAAATAATAGAGCGTTTGACACCATTATTTGGAACTTTGATGACCCAGCCTCAGGTGCTAATAATATATCAACAGATGTGACGCCTTCGCATGTTTTTTCTGCACCAGGAACTTACGAAGTTTCCGTTAACCTAATTAATGGTACTCAAACTTTATCGTTATACCAAACCGTCATCATATATGATACTCCTGTAGCACATCACGCAGAGGATTTATATGTTTGCTATGGCCAAGACATTGATCTAAGTATTCAAAATACATCTATTCTAAACGGACAGTCACCAACCGCAACTACCCTTACATATCACTTATCACAAATTGAGGCTGACAATAATACCAATCCTATTGGCACTAGTTTTGTAAACACTTCAAATCCGCAAATTATATACGCTAGATTAGAACTTACAGGTTTTCCATATTGCTATGATACGACATCGTTTCAAGTCAACGAAGTGGGTGATTTTTCTTCTTTATCAATGGCAGACACGTGGTATTTGTGCGAAGATGGTAGTGTAGAAATTATTGCAGATGATGGATATGATAGCTATTTGTGGTCAACGGGAGAAATAAGCTCATCAATTATAGTAGATGCTCCAGGTAACTACACGGTAACTGTTTCAAATAATTATGGAGATGTTATTTGCAATACAATGAAAACTGTAACAGTCATTGCCTCTAATGAAGCAACCATAACAGAAATAGAAACAATAGATTTAACAAACGGAACGAATGCAATTATCGTTAATGTTGAAGGTAATGGAGATTACGAATATTCTATAAATGGATTTGTTTTTCAGGACTCTAATACGTTTACCAATCTTAGCGCATATGACTATACTGTTTATGTAAGGGATAAACGAGGTTGTGGAATAGTGTCAGAATCAGTCTATCTCTTAGGATATCAAAAATATTTCACACCAAATGGGGATGGGTATCATGATACTTGGCAAATTATTAATGGATTTAGAGAGCCAATAAATAAGATATTTATTTTTAATCGATATGGTAAACTCTTAAAAGAGCTAAGTGCTACTGACATTGGCTGGGATGGCACTTTTAATGGGACGAAAATGTTAAGCAGTGATTATTGGTTTGTACTTGAAAGACAAAACGGGAAACGATATTCTGGGCACTTTACCTTGAAACGTTAAGTTATTTAAAAAGTGAAAATAGTATCGGCTGTCACGCAATAATCCAACCTAATATCATCTGGTGCAGTTTCAAAAACCTCAGTTTCAGCATCAAAAAAAGACAAGCCTATTTTAATCGTTTCAGGTTTACATTTGGCTAAAAATCTGTCGTAAAACCCTTTGCCATAACCAACACGATTGCCTAATCTATCAAAAGCTAATAACGGAATAAAGACGACATCAATTTGAGAAGTATCAATAGGAATACCGTTTATTGGTTCAGGAATATTCCATTCATTTTTTTTAATTTTTGTGTTATCGGTAAGTAAATAATGAGACATTTCTAGGGTAGAAAAATCGCTTTTAGAGATTACTATATGTTTGTCTTTACCAGCAAGAATGTTTAAAATATATGCAGTATTTACTTCCTTGTGTTCTTCAATAGACAAGAAAATGTGATAGAAATTAAAGTCCCAAATAGTCAAGGTAAGAAGTTGATTTGCAATTTGTAAACTTCGCTCCTCTATGTGTTCTTCTGAAAGTGTCTTCCGAAGTAATTTATATGTTTTTCGCAATTCGGCCTTAGTCATTCTTTAAAGCTGTTGAAATATGAAAAATAGCGTCCCCTTGATAAATAATTGGCGATTCGTTAATATTAAAGATATAGCCATCATTTGGTGCTTTGACGAAGTGATTAAAACTTCCATAAGGATCTGTAATATGACCAATAACATCTCCCTTAGAAACATGTGCGTTAATTTTCACTGAAGACTTAAACATTCCAGAGTAGTTAGCACGAATCCACTTACTGTTTGAAATAAATACACATGATTTTTTAGGCTCAGAAACCTTAAACTTGCTACTAAGCATATCTAGATGATTCAATACGCGCTTTGCACCATTAACACCAGTATTGGTAATAGTATTATCAATATTGAAGGACTTTCCTCCTTCAAAGAGTAAAACAGGAATGCCTAATTTGTAGCAGGTATTTCGAAACGATTTATTGAGGTTTTTAGAGTATAGAACAAAAGGAGCGCCAAATACTTGGGCTAGTTTTTTTAGATTCTTTTCACCTTTAATGATTCTTACCTGAGCAGCATTGAAGCGATCGGCTCCACCAGTGTGAAAATCCATTACCAAATCTGCATGAGGTAAAATTTCAGTGACTAATTTAAAGGCAACTCTACTGGCTAACGATCCTCCTTTTATTCCTGGAAATACGCGATTCAAATCACGACCATCAGGAAATTCACGATCCATATGTATAAACCCGAAAACATTAATAACAGGAACACAAATAATGGTTCCTCTTTTCGGTTTGTTAATCCCTTTAGCAATAATTTGCCTAACAATTTCAACGCCGTTAACTTCATCTCCATGAATACCAGCCGTAATTAAAACTGTAGGTCCAGGTTTTTTAGAACGCTCAATAATTACCGGAACATCAATGGTATTTTGTGTATGGAGTTTAGCCACATTGAAGCTAACTGTTTTACTTTTTCCTAAGGCAACATTTTCGCCTAAAATTTCTAATATGTCTTTGTCGCTCATTTATTTTCTATTACGTTCTATAAACGTGATGATGGCTCTAGCAATATTTTTTTCTGTTGCAGTTTCTATCCCTTCCAATCCTGGTGTAGAATTTACTTCTAATAGTAAAGGGCCACGTCCAGATTGCAACATGTCAACACCACAAACGGGTAATTTCAATGCTCTTGAAGCATTCATTGCTACGCGTAATTCATCGGTATTTAATTTTATGATGGAGGCAGTTCCACCACGATGTAAGTTTGATCTAAACTCACCTTCTTTTCCTTGCCTTTTCATTGCGCCAACTACTTGTCCGTCAACAACAAGTGCTCTAATATCTGCGCCTTTAGCTTCTTTAATATATTCTTGTACAATCACTCTAGCTTGGAGCCCATTAAATGCTTCCAAAACAGATTCTGCGGCATTTTTAGTTTCGGCTAATACAACTCCTAAACCTTGAGTACCCTCTAGAAGTTTGATAATTACAGGAGTTCCTCCAACATGCTCAATAACTTCTTCAACATCTCTAGAATAGTTAGTAAATACCGTTTTTGGCATCCCAATGCCTGCTTTGCTTAAGCGTTGCAGGCTTCTTAATTTATCTCGAGATCGCAATATTGCATCTGAAGTAACAATTGTAAAAACGCCCATCATTTCAAACTGTCGTACCAAAGCGCAACCATAAAAAGTAACTGAAGCACCAATTCGAGGTATGATAGCATCTACATAATCTAAATAACGATCTTTATAGTAGATGGTTGGCTTCTCTTTTTCAATAATAATATCGCATTTAAGAGGGTCTATAACCTCCATCTCGTGACCTCGATGTTCACCTTCTTTCACCAAACGTTGCGTAGAATATAACTGCGGATTTCTGGATAAAATAACAATATTCATAAGAGGTGTTTATAGTGTTTGACTTTTCGCATCAATCAAACTCAATTTACTATGTTGCAATATACTAAAATAGGTTAGTATTTAATTTTTACAGTAGGAGCTTTTCATTTACCTTTGAGTAATGCAAAAGCCTACATTAGAGATACAATTAAAAACCTTGCCTCACCAACCTGGTGTCTATCAATATTTTGATGCCGATGATAATTTGATTTATGTAGGAAAAGCTAAAAACATCAAGAAACGTGTGAGTTCGTACTTCACAAAAACTCACGATAATGGAAAAACGAGAGTTTTAGTAAAGAAAATAGCTAGCGTAAAACATATTGTTGTTGAAACAGAAACAGATGCTTTATTATTAGAAAATAACCTTATTAAGAAATACAAACCGCGTTATAATGTATTGCTTAAAGATGACAAATCATATCCATGGATTTGTATTAAAAAAGAACGTTTTCCAAGAGTGTTTTCAACGCGTCGCGTGTATAAAGATGGTTCGGAGTATTTTGGACCTTATACAAGCATGAAAACGGTTCATACCTTACTCGATTTAATTAAAGGACTATATCCATTACGAACGTGCAATTTTAATCTTTCTAAAGAAAAAATTGAAGCTGGTAAATATAAAGTCTGTTTAGAATATCACTTAGGAAATTGTAAAGGACCATGTGAAAACTTACAAACTGAAGAAGACTACAATAATAGTATTGTGGCCATACGAGAGATTTTAAAAGGAAATTTTAAAGATTCGCTGTCTCAATTTAAGTCCCAAATGAAACGGTTGGCTCAAGATATGCAGTTTGAAGATGCTCAACGCATTAAAGAAAAGATTGAGGTTTTAGAGAATTACCAAGCTAAGTCAACCATTGTAAACCCTAAAATTAGTAATGTTGATGTGTTTAGTATAATGAGTGATGAAAGCTATGCTTACATTAACTTTTTGCAATTATCTTATGGCAGCATAATTAGGTCACATACCTTAGAAATAAAAAAGAAATTAGACGAAACAGACAAAGAACTGTTGGAGTTATCGATTACTGAAATACGACAGCGATTTAACTCTAAATCTAAAGAGATTTATGTGCCATTTAAAGTTGATTTGGGAGATGAGATTAAAGTGACTGTCCCTAAATTGGGAGATAAGAAACACATTTTAGATTTATCGCTTAGAAATGCCAAGTATTATCGCATGGAACGTTTTAAGCAAGTAAAGATTATAGACCCAGATCGTCATGCTAATCGTATTATGGGCCAAATGAAATCTGATTTGCGTTTATCTGAAGAGCCTAGACATATTGAATGCTTTGATAATTCAAATATACAAGGAACCCACCCTGTTGCTGCCTGTGTAGTGTTTAGAGATGGGAAACCAAGTAAAAAAGACTATAGACATTTTAATATCAAAACAGTTGAAGGTCCAGATGATTTCGCATCGATGGAAGAAGTTGTGTTTAGACGCTATAAGCGTTTACTGGATGAGAAACAATCCTTACCTCAACTTATCATTATTGATGGAGGAAAAGGGCAACTATCTTCGGCTTTAAAAAGTTTAGATGCCTTAAAATTAAGAGATAAAATTGCCATCATCGGAATTGCAAAGCGTTTGGAAGAATTATTTTATCCAGATGACCCAATTCCGTTATATTTAGATAAAAAAAGCGAAACGCTTAAAATTATTCAACAATTAAGAAACGAAGCACATCGATTTGGTATTGAACATCACCGAAATCGTCGAAGTAAGAGTGCGCTTACAACAGAGCTCGAAACTATTCCTGGAATAGGAGAGCAAACGGTTGTAGCATTAATGAAGAAATTTAAGTCGGTAAAGCGCATTTCCGAAGCAAAAAAAGAAGATTTAGAAAAAGTTGTTGGTGTATCTAGAGCTCAAAAAATTATAGATTATTACAGTAAAAAGTGAAAAACATACTTGTTATCATATTCGTATTAGGTTTAGCGTTTTCAATGAAAGCACAAACTCACAATGAAACAGATAAACCAAAGATTGGTTTAGTGTTAAGTGGAGGTGGAGCCAAAGGGTTCGCTCATATTGGAGCGCTTAAAGTGATTGATAGTTTGGGTATAAAAGTAGATTATGTTGCTGGAACAAGTATGGGAGCAATAGTTGGGTCGCTGTACTGTGCTGGTTATTCGGGAAAGCAACTAGATTCTATTTTTGGAAGTCTAGATTTTGATAAAGTTATTAATGATAATTTACCACGATCGGCAAAGAATTTTTATGAACGAAATAATACCGAAAAATATGCCATAGCACTCCCTTTTAACAAGTTTAAATTAAAGTTGCCATCGGCCTTGTCGAGAGGGCAAAATGTTTTTAATTTATTATCTAAGCTAACACTTCATGTTAGTGAAATTGACGATTTTGATAATTTACCAATCCCATTTTTTTGTATTGCTACAAATGTGGAAACTGGAGAGCCAGTTATGCTCGATTCAGGAAATTTGCCACTTAATGTTACAGCGAGTGGAGCATTTCCGTCATTGTTTCAACCCGTAAATATTGATGGTCGATTACTTATTGATGGAGGAGTTGTAAACAATTATCCAATAGATGAACTTAGGGCAAAAGGAATGGATATCATAATAGGTGTCGACGTTCAAGATGGATTGGCCACACGAGAGGAGATGACCTCGGCTCCAGATGTACTTCTTCAAATCAATAATTTTAGAACAATTAATGATATGAAGTTGAAATCTAAAAAGACAGATATTTATATCAAACCCGATATTAAAGGTTTTTCGGTAGTCTCATTTAGTGAAGGAAAGAAAATTATTGAAAATGGAGAGGTAGCTGCTTTAGCACAATTAGAAGCACTGTCTACATTACCAAAAATGAGTTCGGAAGATAAAACAAAACAAGTTCGTGTAGTTAACAAGGATAGTATTCGCATTAATGATATCTATTTGAGTGGAAATAGTCAATATACACGCTCTTATATACTCGGAAAATTAAAGATAAAAGGAAATGAGAAGGTAAGCTATTCAGATTTTGATAGAGGCGTAAATAACCTTGTGGCTACAAATAATTTTGATGCCTTTCAGTATGATTTTAAAAAATCACCAAATAAAGAAGGCTATGATCTTAATGCTAAACTTGAAGAGAGTAGAGTATCTACGTTTTTAAAATTGGGTATACATTTTGACGATTTATATAAAAGTGCAGCTTTGGTTAATTTCACAAAGAAACGTTTGCTTTTTGACAATGATATGGCTTCACTTGATGTCATTTTGGGTGATAATGTGCGGTATAATTTTGAGTATCTTATTGATAAAGGATTTTACTGGAGTATAGGTATAAAGTCAAGATATAATCAATTTAAAAAAAGTATTAATGCCGAATTATTGCTAGATGACGCTCAAATAACGGCTACAGGAATAAATAAACTAGAAGTTAAATTACGAGATCAAACAAATCAGTTTTATTTGCAAACACTGTTTAGAAAAGATTTCGCGCTTAGCATTGGTGCCGAACATAAACGTCTAAATATTAAATCTGAAACTATAACAATAGATACCGAAACAGATGAGTTTGTCTTTGAGAATACAGATTATTTTAGTGTTTTTGGATCATTGAAATTGGATACTTATGATAATAAATATTATCCGTCAAATGGTATTTTTTTTAGTGGTAACTTTCATTCATACCTCTTTGCATCAAACTTTAATAAAGAATTTGACCGTTTTGCAATTGCTAAGGCCGAAATTGGATATGCTTTTAGCTTTTCAGATAAAATGAGTGTTAATCTTCAAACGAGTGGCGGTTTTAAACTAGGAGATAATTCTACGCAGACCTTAGATTTTGCCCTTGGTGGTTATGGCAATGACCTCATTAATAATTTTATTCCGTTTTTAGGGTATGACTTTATTTCGTTAACTGGAAATAGTTATGTAAAAGCATACGCGTGTCTAGATTATGAGGTGTTTAATAAAAATCACATAACACTAGAAGCCAATTGGGCCAATATGGATAATGATATTTTTGAATCGGGAGAATGGTTTACACTACCAGATTTTAGAGGTTATGGCGTGGGCTATGGAATTGAAACATTTTTAGGGCCAATCCAAGCTAAATTTAGTTATTCTCCAGAGCTACGTAAAAGTATTTGGTACTTTAATATTGGTTTTTGGTTTTAGAATATTAAGAATTTTCACGATATTTGAAACATGTCAAATCTATTCTTTAAAGATTTATTAAATTATCTTCATTTTCTTATCAAGAGAAATCCTGAATAAGCACACATATTTGTATCTTTATGTCAAGTCAAAATGTTTGAGACTTAGTAAACTCAAACCTTTAATTTCAACTATTTAATATAAATACGTATGCCTTTTTATCATAAATTAGGAAAAATTCCACCTAAACGCCACACGCAATTTCGAAAAGAAGATGGTAGCTTATATGCCGAACAATTATTTGGCACCATTGGCTTTGATGGGATGTCCACTAACAGTTATCACGAACAAAGACCAACACAGGTAAAAGCAATAAATAAACAGTACAGTGTTGCTCCAAAAATTGCAAAAGCAAATCACATACAATCATATCGTTTTAAAGGGTTTCAAGTCAAACCTGAAAACGATTATTTAGAGAGCAGAAAAGCAGTTTTAACAAATAGTGATTGTACAATTATTTTAGCGGCTCCAAAGCATTCTACTAGAGAGTACTTTTATAAAAACTCTGATGCTGATGAACTCATTTTTGTGCATAAAGGAACTGGAAAACTACGCACGCACCTTGGGAATTTAGATTTTAAGTATGGAGATTATCTTGTAGTACCAAGAGGAATTATTTACAAAATGGATTTCGATACCGAAGACAATAGGTTGTTTATTGTAGAATCTCGTAGGCCAATTTATACGCCTAAGCGCTATAGAAATTGGTTTGGGCAATTGTTAGAGCATTCACCTTTTTGTGAACGTGATTTACGTCAACCGCAAGAGCTTGAAACGTATAATGAAGCGGGAGATTTTTTAATTAAAGTTAAAAAACAAGATGATATTTTTGAAATGGTTTATGGATCTCATCCCTTTGATGTGGTAGGATATGACGGTTTTAATTATCCATATGCTTTTTCTATTCATGACTTTGAACCTATAACAGGTCGTATTCATCAGCCACCTCCTGTGCATCAAACCTTTGAGACAGATGCTTTTGTTGTGTGTAGTTTTGTGCCACGTTTATATGATTATCATCCAGATGCTATTCCAGCGCCTTACAATCATAGCAATATAGACAGTGATGAGGTGTTGTATTATGTTGATGGTGATTTTATGAGTAGAAATGACATAGATGCAGGTCATATTAGCTTACATCCAGCCGGTATTCCTCATGGTCCTCATCCAGGAGCTACAGAACGTAGTATAGGAAAGGTCAAAACAGATGAATTGGCTGTTATGGTAGATACGTTTAAACCATTACAAGTTACTGAAGAGGCTTTAAAAATAGCAGACGAAGATTATTTTAAATCTTGGTTAGAACACTAAAAAAGAGAATATGTCTTATAATAAATTACCCGCAGATCCAACTGCATTAATTTTAGGAATTGGAGCTATTTTAATTGGTTTTGCTGGTTGTTGTTGCTATGGTGTTTTTGCGATTGTACCGCTTGCACTAGGTATTATTGGGTTAGTTATTGCGAACAAGAGTTTGAAAGCATTTGAGCAAGACCCAGAAGCTTATAATCATCAAAGTAGAAGTAACGTGGCGACGGCAAAAATATTAAACATAATAGCTATTGCGTTTAATGCAGTGGTTTTACTGTTCTTTGTTGCAGCTGTTACATTTTTTGGAACCCTGTCTTCGCAAGATTTCTATGAAGAAATATTAAAACAACGTAATACAGACGATTTCGAATATGAATGGGAAAATGATACAATATATGATTATGAAGAAGATGATTACTATGAAATAGAAAGCGACTCGATTAATATAGATTCGATACAAATAAAAAATGAAAAACTAAATACGGCTAAAACCGCTCAAGATAGTTTAATTAACTAATAACAATGAACTCAAATTATATATTTGAGTCACTTCGACTAGAGAAGTATTAAAAATAAATATTATGGCAAAAGAAGTAAAAAGTGTCAATTATGGATTAGAGAAAATCTTTGAAGATGCTAAAGATTTTTTACCACTTTTAGGAACAGATTATGTAGAGTTTTACGTAGGAAACGCTAAGCAATCGGCTCATTTTTATAAAACCGCCTTTGGGTTTCAATCTTATGCATACAAAGGTTTAGAGACAGGATCAACAGATTCTGTTAGTTACGTTTTGAAGCAAGATAAGATAAGGTTGGTGTTAACAACACCTTTAAATAGTAAATCACCAATTAATGATCATATTGTTAAACATGGTGATGGCGTTAAAGTAGTAGCGCTTTGGGTTGATGACGCAAGAAAATCTTATGAAGAAACGACAAAAAGAGGTGCCAAATCTTATATGGAGCCTGTGGTAGAAACCGATGAGTTTGGTGAAGTTGTGAGAGCAGGAATTTACACTTATGGTGAAACCGTTCATATGTTTGTAGAACGAAAAAATTATAACGGAACATTCATGCCTGGATTCCAAAAATGGGAGTCAGATTATAATCCAGAATCAGTTGGATTAAAATATATAGATCACATGGTTGGTAATGTTGGTTGGGGACAAATGAACACATGGGTTAAATGGTATGAAGATGTTATGGGGTTTGTTAATTTCTTGTCGTTTGATGACAAGCAAATCCACACCGAGTATTCTGCGTTAATGAGCAAAGTAATGAGTAATGGAAATGGGCGCATTAAATTTCCAATAAATGAGCCTGCAAAGGCAGCTAAGAAATCTCAAATTGAGGAATATTTAGACTTTTATGAAGGTTCTGGTGTACAACATATTGCTGTAGCAACCGATGATATTATAAAAACCGTTGCTCAACTTAAGGCAAGAGGTGTAGAATTCTTACCACCACCACCTCAATCTTATTATGATATGATTCCAGAACGATTAGGAGTACATATGGATATGATGAAAGAAGATATTAAAGAGTTGCAAAGATTGTCAATTCTTGTAGATGCTGATGAAGAAGGGTATCTACTGCAAATTTTCACAAAACCAGTTGAAGATAGGCCTACACTGTTCTTTGAAATTATTCAAAGAATGGGAGCACAAGGTTTTGGAGCAGGGAATTTTAAAGCGTTGTTCGAGTCTATTGAGCGAGAACAAGCCAAAAGAGGAACCTTATAAATGATAATGTTTTAAACGCTGTCCTTTTTTGGATGGCGTTTCTTTTAAATCTAACAGAACTATAACACCTTTGTTTATAATGATTTCAATAAAATTTATATTTTTGGAATAGTAATTGTAATTCTTCTTAATGAACAATAAAATGTGATGCAGAAAGTTACATTTACAATACTATATATGATGAAAAACATACTACTTATAATTGGAATTCTATTTTGTTTGCAAACGTCTTCTGCCCAAAAGAAAAGTGCATTCAAAGATGGCGAATGGTTTAAATTTAGAATGAGTTATAGTGGATTTCTTAAAGCTGGAAATGCCACATTATCACTTAAAGAGACAACTTTGAATGGAAAACCCGTGTATCATGTGGTTGGAAAAGGATGGACTACAGGAGCAATTAAGTGGTTTTTTAAAGTAAAAGATAGATACGAAAGTTACTTTGATAAAGAAACAGGTGTTCCCTATAAATTTATTAGGAAAATAGATGAAGGAGGTCATACTAAAGATATTGTAATCAAATTCAATCAAGGCAAGAAAGAAGCCTTAGTAGAAAACAAAAAACATAAAACAAAGAAAAAAATTACGACTGAACAGGATGTTCAAGATATGGTATCGGCATTTTACTATCTCAGAAATAACTATGATACCGATAATATTAAAGTAGGAGAAGTTGTGTCACTAAATATGTTCTTTGATGAAGAGAATTATAACTTTAGGCTCAAGTTCTTGGGACGAGAAACTATTAAAACGAAATTTGGAAAAATAAAAACTCTAAAGTTTAGACCATATGTTATGGCTGGACGTGTTTTTAAGGAACAAGAAAGTCTAACGCTTTGGGTAAGTGCAGATGAAAATAAGATTCCTTTAAAAATCAAAGCAGATTTAGCCGTGGGGTCTTTAAGGGCAGATCTTGAAGATTATAAAGGGTTAAAACATTATTTTCCTATTCAATTTGACTAATCAACATGAATGACACTCAAAATTTTGACGAGATAATAAAACAACTTCAAGAGAAGTACACAAACATAGATCAAGATACAGATGATCACCTTTATGGCTTGCTTTATAGCAAGCCTATTACATATTGGGACTATATTCAAACTGATGCGTTACTCAATTTACAAATTCAACGAACAACGCTTCCAGATGAAATGGTCTTTATTGCATATCATCAAATAAATGAACTCATTTTTAAAATGATCTTATGGGAAATCCAACAAGTCGCAGAAAAAGAAGGCCTAACGGTCGAATTTTTTGAAAGTAAAATTATGCGTATTAGCCGTTATTTTGATATGCTCACAACGTCTTTTAATATTATGAGAGAGGGTATGGAGATAGAACAGTATATGAAGTTTAGATATACTTTAACTCCAGCGAGCGGATTTCAAAGTGCACAGTATCGTATGATTGAGTTTGCTTCAACTGAACTCATCAATCTTATAGACTATAGATTTCGAAAAACAATAGATCGTAATACTCCTTTCGAGCATGCCTTTGAACATTTATATTGGCAAGCAGCAGGAAAAGATTATGCAACTGGTAAAAAATCAACGCTTTTAGTCAATTTTGAAAAGCGCTATAAAGGAGATTTTATTCGATTCATGCAAACCTACAACACGAAAAACTTATGGACGCGCTTTAAAGAACTTCCTAAAGAAGATCAGCAAGACGAAGATTTAGTAAAAGCCATGAGACATTTCGATTACACCGTTAATATCACATGGGTTATGGCGCATTATAACGCTGCAAGACATTATATTGAAAGTGGAACAGGAGATGGTGAAGCAACAGGAGGAAGCGACTGGAAAAAATATATGCATCCAAAATACCAAAAACGAATATTTTTTCCTGAACTTTGGAGCGAACAAGAATTAGAAAATTGGGGAGAAAACATATAACAAATTAGCTTAATGCAACCAAAACAATTATTAATAGCACTTTTTATTTGTATTGGTTTTTTTTCATGTAAGGACGAGGAGAAAGAACCAAATTTAGAACAATTACAAACCTATGTTGAGCCAGAACCTCTAAAAGAATTTGGTTTTATACTTGAAGATTATATCGTTAAGAGGGATACGATAAAAAAAGGGGATAGTTTTGGGGAAATATTGGAACGTAACCACATTGGTTACCCAAGAATCTTCAATATTGCAGAAAAAATCAAAGATTCATTCGATATTGGAAAATTAAAAATTGGTAAGCCGTATACACTTTTTTGCACGAAAGACACACTTCAAACTCCAGAATACTTTATTTATCAACCTAACAGTATAGACTATGTGGTTATCAAAATGATTGATTCTGTGGTTGCATATAAAGAGAAAAAACCAATTACTATTGTTCAGAAGGAAGCCTCAGGAGTAGTGATGAATAACTTGTCTGAAACTATGGAAGCTCAAGGATTACCTTATCAATTAATTAATGATATGAGTGATATTTATGCTTGGACCATAGATTTTTTTAGACTACAAAAAGGAGATCGATTTAAAATTATTTATAATCAACGCTTCATTGAGGATACAATTTATGCAGGTATAGAAAGCATAGATGCGGCCTATTTTGAGCATAAAAGTGAGCCGTTTTACGCTTTCAATTTTCAGGTAGATAGCACTAAACAAATTTCAGATTACTTTGATGAAAATACAAAGAGTTTAAGACGTACATTTTTAAAAGCACCTGTTCAGTTCAGTCGAATTTCTTCGCGTTATAATCTTAATCGCCGTATCAAATATTATGGCTATAAACTAAGGCCTCACAGAGGAACAGATTTTGCAGCACCAATTGGAACGCCAATCTTAGCAACAGCCAATGGAACTGTTACAGAATCTACAAGACGAGGTGGAAATGGGAAATTTGTGAAAATAAAACACAATGGGACTTATAGCACTCAATACTTGCATATGAAAGCTCAAAATGTAAAAAAGGGTGATTTTGTAAAACAAGGAGATGTGATTGGATGGGTAGGAATGACAGGAAATACAGGAGGACCACATGTGTGTTATCGTTTTTGGAAAAATGGTAAACAAGTTGATCCATTTAGAGAAAAATTACCAGCAGCCGAATCTATTCCTGATTCACTTAAATCAAACTATACAGAGTTTATTAAACCTTTAAAATCTCAACTTGATAATATTCAATTTGAAGATAACAAAATACATTTACCAACAGAAGAAGATGTATTAACGTCCAAAATACAATAATGGCATTACAAACAGTCAACCCAACCACCACCAAAGCCTGGAGTAAATTACTAGCGCATTTTAAAACCATAGAGCATACGCATTTAAGAACATTGTTTGCAGACGATCTTGGCAGAGCCAGTAATATGACTGTGTCTTGGGAAGACTTTTATGTAGATTATTCTAAACAACGGATTTCAAAAGAAACAGTAGAGCTATTATTAGAACTGGCAGAGGAAGTAGGTTTAAAGGATGCCATAGATAAGTATTTTGGAGGAGATGTTATTAATCAAACTGAAGGCAGGGAAGTGTTGCATACTGCGTTAAGAGCATCTGAAAATGATGAGGTTGTAGTAAATGGAACTAATGTAATGCCTGAGATATTTCAGGTCAAAAACAAAATAAAAGATTTTTCTAATCGCGTTATTAATGGTGAACTTAGAAGTTATACTAATAAACCTTTTACAGATATAGTCAATATTGGAATTGGAGGTTCAGACCTTGGACCTGCTATGGTTGTAGATTCATTGAGCTTTTACAAAAATCACCTCAAAACACATTTTGTCAGTAATGTTGATGGTGATCATGTCAATGAGGTTATAAAAAATTTAGATCCAGAAACAACATTATTCGTTATTGTCTCTAAAACATTTACAACTCAAGAAACGTTGTCTAATGCCAACACCATTAGAAAGTGGTTTTTAGAGCAAGCCCCTCAAGATGCTGTATCAAAACATTTTGTAGCTGTTTCCACAAATATTGAAAAAGTAAAAGCTTTTGGTATTGATGAAAACAATATTTTCCCTATGTGGAACTGGGTTGGTGGACGCTTTTCACTATGGAGTGCTGTTGGACTTTCTATTAGTTTGGCCGTTGGGTTTAAGTATTTTGATGAGTTGCTTTTAGGAGCTCATAACATGGACATACATTTTAAGACTGAAGATTTCGAAAAGAATATCCCAGTAATTACGGCGCTTTTAAGTGTTTGGTATAATAACTTTTTTAATGCTGAAAGCGAAGCAGTAATACCATATTCTCAGTATTTAAATCAATTTGCTACCTATCTTCAGCAAGGTATTATGGAAAGTAATGGTAAAAGCGTTGATCGCAATGGCAATACTATTAATTATCAAACCGGAACCATAATTTGGGGAGAACCTGGAACCAATTCTCAACACGCATTTTTTCAGTTAATTCATCAAGGCACAAAATTAATTCCTGCCGAATTTATTGGTTTCGCAAAACCACTACATGGAAACCAAGATCATCATGACAAATTAATGTCTAATTTCTTTGCCCAAACAGAGGCGTTAATGAATGGTAAATCTGAGGGTACTGTAACTAAAGAATTACAAGATTTAGGACTTTCCAAAGAGAAAATAGAGGCATTAAAACCTTTTAAAGTTTTTGAAGGAAATAAGCCAACAACCACGATTTTAATTGAGAAATTAACGCCACAAAGTCTTGGGAAATTGATTGCCTTGTATGAACATAAAATATTTGTTCAGGGAATTGTTTGGAATATTTTTAGTTATGATCAGTTTGGTGTTGAGCTTGGAAAACAGCTTGCAAATACAATTTTAGACGAACTTCAAAATGAAAATGTTATTAACAATCATGACGAATCTACCCAAAACCTCATTAAACACTACCAAAACCTAAGATGAGGTTGTTAAATACTTATTGCTTTAACAACAGGTCAATTTCAAATTTTAAGAAAATTTTAAGTATTTTTAAAGGTTAACAAATCTTAACATTTTGGTAATATAGTATCCCTTTATCAGGTGTACTTTTGCCGCAAAATTAAAACTCTAAATAATTTTAAACAATGAAAAAAATTTCAAAATGTTTATTGGTATTTGTAGTCTTATTGTGCACTACAATTGCTTTTTCACAAAGCACAATTACAGGTAAATTAGTTGGTTCTGATATGAACGAACCATTACCTGGAGCAAATATCATTGAAAAGGGAACATCAAATGGTACCAACACCGATTTTGATGGAAATTTCACCCTTAAAACTCAAGCGTCGTCTGGAGAAATAGTAATTACTTTTGTGGGTTATAACTCGCAAACAATTACTTTTTCAGGAGATATGGATCTTGGGACGATTACTCTTGTTTCGAGCGAAGTAGGCTTACAAGAAGTTCAAATTATTGCATCTGTAGCAGTAGACAGAAAAACACCTGTTGCTGTATCAACGGTAAGAGCTGCAGATATTCAATTAAAATTAGGAACACAAGAATTTCCTGAAGTATTAAAATCTACACCTGGTGTTTATGCTACTAAAGCAGGTGGTGGTTTTGGTGATGGTCGTATTAATTTACGTGGATTTAATTCTGAGAATGTTGCCGTAATGATTAATGGTGTTCCAGTAAACGACATGGAAAATGGTCGTGTATTCTGGAGTAACTGGGCTGGATTAGGAGATGTTACTAGTTCAATGCAAGTGCAAAGAGGTCTTGGAGCAGCAAGAGTTGCCGTGCCATCTGTAGGAGGAACAATCAATATCTTGACTAAAACGACAGATGCTGAAGCTGGTGGAAACATTATGACAACACTTGCTAATGATGGGTACCGAAAATTTGGAGTAACGTATTCTACAGGTTTAATGGAAAATGGTTTCGCTGTTACAGTTTCAGCCGCTAAGACTGATGGTGATGGTTATGTAAGAGGAACACCTTTTAATGCTGTTTCATATTTTGTAAACGTATCTAAAGAACTTAATGATCAACACAAATTATCTTTTACCGCTTTTGGCGCAAAACAACGTCATGGTCAAAGACAAAACAGACATTTAATTGATACATATAGATTGAGTGAAGATGGTATCAAGTATAACTCAGATTGGGGTTATAAAAATGGTCAGTTAACATCTATTGAAGATAACTTTTATCACAAACCTCAGATCTCTTTAAATCACTATTGGGATCTCAATGATAAAACAAGTATCTCAACAGCAGCCTATGCGTCCTTTGGTACTGGAGGTGGAGGTGGAACTCTAGGAAGTGATGCCGAAACACCAGGATTTGAAGGTGATGGAAGATTTAAATTCACAAGTCCAGATTACCGTATAGGTGTACTTGGTCCTTTAGATTTCGACCGCATAGTTGATGAAAATATTGCAAATGGAGCAAATGGTTCTAGTGCTGCTTTAAGAGCATCACGTAACGACCACAATTGGTACGGAATCCTATCTACATTGAAATCGGATTTATCAGATGACTTAGTGCTTTTGGCTGGATTAGACTGGAGAAGCTATACAGGAAAACACTTTAGAGAAGTTACAGATTTATTAGGTGGTCAATTCATAATTAATGAGGATAACGTTAATAACCCAACAGGTATCGCAAGAGTAGGTGATAAAGTGGCTTATAATAATGACGGAATCGTTGGGTGGTTAGGAGCATTTGCTCAGTTAGAATATGATGTAAACGAAAACTTCAACACATTCATATCATTAAACGCGTCGAACACATCTTATAAGAGAAAAGATTACTTTAACTATTTAAATAGCGATCCTCTTCAAGAAACAGATCGTTTCAACTTCTTTGGTTTTGGAGCGAAAGGTGGTGCTAACTATCGAATCGATATGAACCATAATGTATTTGTTAACATAGGGTATTTTGAAAAAGCAGCTGATTTTGATGCGGTTTTCCCTAACTTTAACAATGATGAGATTAATGAAAATGCCGAAAATCAAAAAATAACAAGTTATGAAATCGGCTATGGTTTCAGAGGCGAACGTTTTTCTGCTAATGTTAACTTATATAGAACTGCTTGGAGAGATAGAACGGAAACATTGTCTTTTCAGTTAAATGAAGATGAAACAGGGTTTGCTAACATTTTAGGTGTAAATGCAATTCACCAAGGTATTGAAATTGATTTTGTATATAAAGCAACAGATAAATTAGACATTACAGGTATGGCATCTCTTGGAGATTGGAGATGGGAAGAAGATGTTACTGGAGTTAATATTTTAAATGAAGAGCAGGAAGTAGTAGATACAGTAAACTTGTTTATTGAAGATACACCTGTAGGTGATGCTGCTCAAACAACTATGGCATTAGGTGTTAACTATAGATTTGGAGTAAAGACAAGATTATCTGTAGATTACAACTATTTCGATCGTTTGTATGCAGATTTTGATCCAAGTGATAGAGGAACACAAGGTGCTCCAGATCCATGGGAAGTACCATCGTATGGCGTATTTGATGCTGCTATTACTCATGGTTTCTCGTTTGGAGATTTCGACGCATCGTTAACAGCTAGAATGAATAATGTATTTAATACAGAATATATCGCTGATGCCTTAGATGGTGCAGATTCAAATGCTGAAACAGCTTTAGTTTATTATGGTTTTGGAAGAACATTTAGTGTTGGAGCAAAACTTAAATTTTAAAAAATAGAACAATGAAAAGAATAGTTTATGTATTAGCCTTTATAGGCGCAATTTTCACAGGATGTAATCCTGTAGAAGATATTAATGATGATCTTGCCAATCTGGGCGACCCAATAATTGGTGTTGATGAATTTACATTAACATCAGATGATTATGCAGCTCTAGTTGATCAAGGAGACGATGAAGATCCTGATTTTTATGAAACGTTTGAAGCATTTAGCGACATAGAGGACGCTAAAGTTATCTTACCTCCGTTTTTAGCAGATAGATACCCTTTTTGGGGAGACGGTTCATCAGTTACTGTTAGCTTTAACTTAATAGATGGTAACCCAGAAGATGTAAGTGCGTTCACTAATGCAGATGTATATAGTTTGGGATCTAGTGATTATCCAACAAGTAATAGTAATGCATTTTTGCCTAGTGAGAATGCTGGAAATACATTAGAAAATGTACTAGCCGATCAATTCGCCAGTCCAACAGAAGGACAAGTAGTGAGATTAGGTTATAATAGATTTACAGCAGAGCCTGAAGTTGGTTTGGCTAGCGTTTACGAAGCATCATTTCCACTTGATTTTGGTAATTTTGAACTTGTAGAAGTATTAGATGACGGATTAGAAGGTGATGATGATAATTTAGGCTGGAGAGATGAAGCTGCTTATGCTGAAGGGTCTGGTTTTTCAGGTGGTGCTAATGCTACTGAAGAATGGCTAATTTCTCCTGAATATGACTTATCTGGTAGTACAGGTTTATCATTTCAAATTACTCAAGAGATTGACTTTTTAGGAGATGAAACCTTATTTGATGTCTTAGTATCTATGGACTATGCAACTGGTGGAGATCCTACGACTGCAACATGGACTGCTGTTGCTTTTGATAAAACAATGTTTGGAAGTATGACGACATCTGCTGATTTAGATTTTACTGCTTATGATGGACAAACTGTTCACGTAGCTTTAAAGTATAGCTCTACAGATTCTGATTCACCACGTTGGAGAGTTCAAGATTTTGCTATTAGAACTATCGGTTTTTCTGGCGATACCGAGTCATTATCTGCATATTACAAATATTCTGAAGGTGAATGGGATGAGGTAGATGGCGTGTACTATTTAAGTAGTGCTGATTATGATTCAATGGGTGAAGGTTCTGGTCAGCCAGGTGCATTTAATAACTTTAGTGGTTCTGTTTTACCAGAAAACTATTTACCACAGTTCTTAAGTATTAACTACCCGTTTGCTCAAGAAGGAGACGAACTATTTATAATCTATAGATTCTTTGGTGGTAGTGGTGTAGGTACTGTAACTAAAGGAAACTTATACACATTTAGTGGCGGAAACTGGTCACCTAGTATATCTTCTCTACAATTTGGTTTAGAAAATGGTATTTGGGTTCCAGATAATACAATTAGATATACCTTAACTGGTAGTGATTATACATTAGTAGCGTCAGAGTTAATAGCTGTTGAAGGTTTTGAAGCAGCGGCTGATAACTTAGATAACTTTGGTAACTTTAATAGAGCTGGAGGAAGTACTAACTGGACAGATGAGATGATAGTTACTGCATTAAATATTGTACTAGATAATTTGAATCCTTCTGCAGCAGATGGACAAAAATATATTGTTACAATAGCAACTTGGGCACCTGGAAATTCAACCGAAGATTTCTCGATGATTAAGAGTAGCGGTGAATGGGTTATTAATAACTAATTTTAGTAAGATTCATAAAAATAAAAATGCCTATCAGTTTTGATAGGCATTTTTTTATGTTTTAAATAGAATTTATTCTTTCCATTCTACAGATTCCATGATGCGCTTTATATCATTTTTTAAATATACTGCTGCTGGATAAATCGAATCGTAATTAGGTATGGCATGAAAGTATAAAGAGCCGCTTAAAAAATGTTTGGTACTATCGGTAACATAAAATTGTGATTGTGATGCTGCATTACCTCCAACTTCGTAAAACATTCCATATACATTTTGTTCGGGGTTTTCATAAAGAACACTTTCTATTTCATCGGCTTTAATTGTATGTTTCTGTGTTAACGTCTGTGCATCGCGAAGTAATGAATCTAAGTTGGTGGTATTAACTTGCTTATAAGTAAGGTAAATGGTGCCTTTCATGGCAGGATAATTTATATTCACACCAATAGAATTGTTAATGCCATCAAGTTTAATGTTCGAAATTTTATCGGCATTACTATTTTTTTCAAAAGTGAATGGTAAACGTACATCTACTTTTGTATATACAGGTTTTTTATAGTCCAATCTTAGCATAGCCTTTGGTTTTGGCAACGGATCATTTCCGCAGGAAAAACAAGCAATAGCAATTAATGGGATAACAAATTTTTTAATAGTCATAGAGAGGAGGCAATTTAGTCCAATATAGTAAATTTGATTTGTTTGATTCGCTTTTTGTCGATAGCTTCAATAGTAAAAACGTAATTTTTGAAATTTATTTTACTTTGACGTCTAGGGAATATGCCAGAAATTTCCAAAACAAACCCTGCAACAGTTTCGGCTTCACCTTTATGGTCTTCAAATTCTGATGTATCATCCAATTTCAGAATTCTATAAAAGTCTTTCAAGGTAGTCTTGCCTTCAAAGGAGTAGTTGCGGTCATCAATTTTAGTATATATCACGTCATCATCGTCAAACTCATCACTAATATCACCAACAATCTCTTCAATTACGTCTTCTAAGGATACCACACCAGATGTTCCGCCATATTCATCAACTACAACAGCTAAATGAACCTTTTTTTCTTGGAATTCTACCATTAAATCGTCCAGTTTTTTGTTTTCAGGAACGAAAAATGGATCACGCAAGAGTGTAGTCCAATCAAATTCTTTTCGATCTATAAATGGCAGTAAGTCTTTAATGTATAAGATTCCAATGACATTATCTATACTATCCTTATAAACAGGAATTCGAGAATACCCATTTTTGATAACCTCTGGAATGATTTCGTCATAGGTTAAATCTTCGTTGAGCGCAAAAATATCCATTCTAGGTCGCATGACTTGCTTCGTATCTGTATTTCCGAAGGAAACAATGCCTTCTAAAATCTTTTGTTCTTCATCTGTTGTGTCTCCATCAGAAGTTAGTTCTAGAGCCTGAGACAATTGATCAACACTAAGGTTTGATTTTTGCTTTCCTAATTTCTTATGAATACCCAATGTTACATTACGCATAGGTAAACTAATAGGTGAAAAAATAACATCTAAAACTTTAAGCGGTAAGGCCATGAATTTTGAAAACTTCATGCGATTTCTACTGGCATAAATCTTTGGAACAATTTCACCAAATAGTAAAATTAAAAATGTAATGATTACTACATTTAGGAAGAAAACAAGATCAACTTTAAAAAAATAAAAACTAATAGAAGCATCAACGCCTTTAAATAGAATATCGCTTAAGGAATCAAATAGTAAAACGATGCCAATGTTAATGAAGTTATTGGCTACTAAGATGGTTGCTAATAGTTTTTTTGGACGGTCTAATAGTTTAGAAACGATACTGAAATGTTTAGCGTTGTCTTCTAAACCCGAATCGATATCTGACTTTGATAATGAAAAAAGAGCGACTTCCGCACCAGAAATTAAAGCAGAGCAAAGCAATAAAATAAAAAGTAATACGAGCCCAGAAATTAAAGAAACGTTTACATTAAGCATTAAGACTATTAAACTCGCGGGTTCGGGATCCAAAGTAAATAATTTAGTTTAGGTTATTTAAAACGGAAGATCATCATTATCTTCTGTTATGGGTTTAGATACTGAATTGCTAGGTGTTTGCTCAGCCGCAGGCTGTGGATTGGCCGCTGGCGGAGTACCACCTTGATTTTCATTTTTAGTAGACAAGAAGGTAAAATCTGTACATTGTATTTCTGTTGAGTAACGATCTGCTCCTTTGTCGTCTTGCCACTTTCTGGTTTTAAGTCGTCCTTCAATATATACTTTATCACCTTTAGATAAGTACTTTTCACAAATTTCGGCGGCTTTATTGCGTACTACAATATTGTGCCATTCTGTATTAGTAACGCGCTCGTTGGTTTGCTTATTAGTATAAGTTTCATTAGTAGCTAATGGAAAACGCCCTACACAATTACCACCATCAAAATAATGCATCTTTACTTCATCTCCTAAATGCCCAATTAGCATCACTTTATTTAATGTTCCTGACATAATTATTGTTGTTTAAGACTACAAAATTAAGCATTTTAAAGTCTGATTATTAAAAGTATGAAAAATTTATGAGTTCTCTAAAATCAGAAATTGTACTGGTCTATAAAATTACTTATCAAAATTGGTGTTGGATAGGTTTCTATATCTGAAATAGAAATGCTTTTTGACGGAAATGTTTCAGGTTTGACAATCCAAAATTTGGTGTATAAATGCTGATGTGATAGTTTATGAATGATATCTGTTTCATTATATAAATAATGTTCCATAACATCGTCTATTAGAGGTGTGTTTCCCAAATTAAGAAGATGAAATTCATGGGCTTCCAAACTTCTATCTGATTCTAATAGAGGAAATTGATATAAATTTCGCCAAATTCCTTTATCCATTCTCTGCTCGAAAATCACTCTGTTATCCTGGGAGAGGATGACCAAAAAATTAAAATACTTCTTAGTGACCTTGGTTTTTTTTAATTTAACAGGTAATTGATCTATTGTTTTGTGTTGAAATGCTAAGCAACTATCTGTTAATGGGCAATTGCTGCAATTGGGGCTTTTAGGTTTGCATTGTGTGGCTCCAAATTCCATTATAGCCTGATTGTAGTCTCCTGGATGTTTGGTGTCAATTAGTGTTGTAGCGAGCTTTTTAAATGCCTTAATACCTTTAGTAGAATTAATAGGTGTGTCAATCGCGAAATATCGAGATAACACCCTATAAACATTACCATCAACAACGGCATGAGGTTCATCAAAACAAATAGAAGAGATGGCACTGGCTGTATAATCTCCTACACCTTTAAGTTTTAGAAGCGCTTCATATGTATTTGGAAATTCACCATTGAGATCATTAACAATGTATTGAGCAGAGGCATGTAAATTTCTAGCTCTAGAGTAGTAGCCTAAACCTTGCCAAAGCTTTAAAACCGCCTGTTCGCTGGCATTTGCTAAGTCGAAAACAGTAGGAAAATGGGTAACAAAAGCTTCATAATAAGGTAATCCTTGGGTAATTTGAGTTTGTTGCATAATAATTTCAGACAACCAAATGTGATAAGGATTTTTAGTTGTTCTCCATGGTAAATTTCTCTTATTGACTGAGTACCAATGCGTTAAAATTTCGGTAAAATTCATTTATATGACTAAATTTTTACAAAAATAAATCTTTACAAGGTTAAATTTTAATTAATTACGCTTGAAATATTGAAATTAAATTACCTATATTTGCATCCCTTATAATTAATAGATAACCCTAAAAATTAATAACAATGACAAAAGCTGATATAGTAGCGAAAATTTCTGATAAATTAGGAATTGAAAAAGGAGATGTTCAAGCAACAGTTGAAACATTCATGGAAGAAGTAAAATCTTCATTAGAAGGTGGAGATAATGTATATCTAAGAGGTTTTGGAAGTTTTATCGTTAAAACTAGAGCAGAAAAAACTGGACGTAACATTTCAAAAAATACAACAATCAAAATACCTGCTCACAATATACCTGCATTTAAACCTGCAAAAGTATTTGTTGAAGGTGTTAAGACTAACGTTGAAGTAAACTAAAGCATTAAAACAAATATTAATTTAAAAAAGACTTATTTATGCCAAGTGGTAAAAAAAGAAAAAGACACAAGGTAGCGACGCATAAGCGTAAAAAACGTAGACGCGCTAATCGTCACAAAAAGAAATAAATTAAGAAAAGTAGTTTTTTAACTACTTTTCTTAATTTTAAAAACAACGTTCTTTGATATAAAATTCATGAGTTTTATTACGTTTTACCTTCGTAATACATGAATTTGCTGGATTAAATATCCTGTGTCAAAATAAAGTAATATCCATCTATCTCGAAATGAATCGAGGTGGATTAAAATGAACAACATGGAAAAAGAATTGATTATAAGATCGAGTTCTGATATTGTTGATTTTGCCTTATTAAAAGATGGAAAACTTATCGAGTTACACAAAGATGAAGATGATAATAACTTCTCGGTTGGTGATATATTTATTGCCAAAATACGAAAAGCTGTTCCTGGTCTAAATGCTGCATTTGTAAATGTGGGTTATGAAAAAGATGCTTTTTTGCATTATCATGATTTAGGACCTAAATTACCTTCACTTTTAAAATTCGTTAAACGTGTAAGCACAGGTAGACATACCGATTTTTTACTGAAAAATTTTCAGTTTGAGAAAGATATTGATAAAAACGGAAGCATTGCTAATGTTTTAAAATCAAATCAATCTCTATTAGTACAAATTGTAAAAGAGCCAATTTCAACCAAAGGACCTCGTATTAGTAGCGAGTTGTCTATAGCTGGTCGTTATATAGTCTTAGTACCGTTTTCTGATCGTATTTCAATTTCTCAAAAGATTGAATCTAAAGAAGAAAAAGAGCGTTTAAAACGCTTGGTAAAGAGTATTACGCCTAAAGGTTTTGGTGTTATCATTCGTACAGTCGCAGAAGGCAAAAAAGTTGCCGAACTCGACAAAGATTTACAGAACTTGCTGAATAGATGGACAGCAATGTGTAAAAAATTAAATAAAGCACATCATCCTAGTAAGGTCTTGAGCGAAATGAACAAAGCCTCTTCTATATTAAGAGACATTTTTGATGATTCATTTTCAAGTATTACAGTAGATGACGAAGTGCTTTATGGACAAATTAAAGATTACGTGCAAGAGATTGCACCTGCTAAAGAATCCATAGTAAAGATGTATAAAAATGGCGTGCCACTCTATGAAAAGTATGGTATTGAGCGTCAAATAAAAACCTCTTTCGGTCGCACAGTGTCTATGGCAAAAGGCGCTTATTTGGTAATAGAACATACCGAAGCGATGCATGTGATTGATGTGAATAGCGGAAACAGATCTAACAAAGAAAAAAACCAAGAAGACACTGCTTTAGAAGTCAATTTAATTTCTGCTTCGGAAATTGCTCGCCAATTGCGTTTACGTGATATGGGAGGTATTATCGTAGTTGATTTTATTGATATGGGAAAGGCAGAGAATCGAAAAAAATTGTACAATCATCTTCGTGACGAAATGAAAGATGATAAGGCAAAACATAAGATTTTGCCACCTAGTAAGTTTGGTTTGATACAAATTACCAGACAACGTGTTCGCCCAGAACGCAATATTAAAACAAAAGAAGAAAATCCTAATGGTGGAGAAGGCGGAGAAATTGAAGCACCAATTGTAGTGATTCAAAAGATTACGCAAGACCTAGAAAGGCTTTTCAAAAAAGACTATAAAAAGATTACGCTAAATGCACATCCATTTATAGCAGCCTTTTTAACCAAAGGGTTTCCATCAGTACGTTCTAAATGGTTTATAGAACACAAAAAATGGGTAAAAGTTTTACCTAGAGATGCTTACACATATCTTGAATATCATTTTTATGACAAAAATGGTAAGGAAATTAAATAATATCTAAAACCCCCTTTTCACATCATGTGGAAAGGGGGTTTTTATTTACTCAAACATTATTAAAAAATCACTGTATTATGGTTTGTTTTTCTTTTTTGTAATGGTGTCTACTTTTATTTTCATATTTATCATTAAACTACTATCAATTTTTCTCATATATTTTTCAAGTTCTTCAAGCGATTCAATGTTCAATCGGCGATCTTTAAACTGATTTGTGCGATCAAAATCAAACTCTCCCTTCAATTTTAATTGATCGATATTTAAGGCCATTAACATTTCATCTTTCAAATAATTACCGCTTAAAAAAGAATCGATACGTCTATTTGTTGTATAAAATTTAACTTCTTTATCCATAGATTCAGCTATTTCATATAATATAGAATCTTGATGTTTAATTAGTTTGATTTCCTTTGGTGTTAAGTTAAACGAACTTTTAATCTGGCTTATCCTTTCTTTTTTCTCTTTAATACTTGAAAAAGGCTTATAAGAGGTACAGCTAATTATCAAAAAAAAGGATACGATGGTTACTAAAGATTTTGTTTTCATTAATGGTATGTTTAATTATTGGTGTTATGCCAGTAGCAGTAATTTTCATTGATTTCTGCTGTAGAATAATCATAGGTAATCACGACTGTAATTAAGTGTCTAAATCTAATAGGATAGTTACTTATGTTTAAGCCAACAAGCATTTCACCTTCAATAGAAATTTTGACACGATTTAAATCTTCATTGATTTCAACCAGAATTCCATCGCTATCATCGGGATCTTCGCTATCAAGTTGAGTCCAATCGAAAAATGTGTTATTCCCTTCTAATATAGTTCTTGCATTTATAACATTCAAATTTTCCAAAGTGTTATTGTTATTCGGAATCGCGATTTTAACCGTAGTTACCAAATCTGCTTGGGGAAAACTATTGAATTCCAGCGAATGTACATCCCTTCTAATTGAGCCATCTTGAAATGTAGAAGACATTGTGGTATAACTATTCCCATTTAAATTATCATAGTAGTCTTCGAACTCGTCAAAAGACCCAAAATTAAGTGTGTTGGTATTAATGTCATTTGAGGAGTTATGTTCAAAGCTAATACTTGGATTATTCATCAAAAAATTAATCATACTTATTGCAAAATCTAATGCCTCCTGCGATATTTCGGTCATTTGATTTGGGTTTAATCCGTCATTTTCTATGCCATCAGGAGAGGTGTTTTTGTCTTTAGATCTATTGGCATTTAAAAAGTTGGCAATAGATGTTAGCTGCTCTTGGGATGCCTGATTTAAAAGCCAATCAGCTTCTGGTAGTGCAACATGTTCCAGTTCTAAAGCCATAATGATAGAAAGTGCATTAGCACTAACTGTATTGTCTAGCCACCAAGGTTCTTCAATATTACCATTAGCACCTGCTGTACTATCATCTAAAGCTGGGATGCTAAACCCTGGATTTCCAAAGCTGGAATCATCAAAAGGTCCTCCTCCTGTGTTAGAATCTCCTACAGCAATGATTTCTACAAGGTCATTTTCAATAAATCCATTTATACCAAACCAATCACCACCAACCCAGTCTATAAGGCAACCTATACTATCAAAGGGACTTTCACAATCACCATCATTCGTTCGATTTAATGTGCTATTTACGAGGGAAGGGAGGCCCTCTGCAACGCGTTGACCATCTGTATATTCATAGGAATACTCAATTTGTCCATCTAAGTTGTAAATCATCATAAAACCAGAAAAAGCCCCGCTGTTTTCTGCTTGTTTATAGAGCAGTATAAATAGTTTAGATTGCATCTCATTATTAACTTCTACAGAGCCCACAAAACTTTTTGCTTTACCAGCTGTAGGTAAATAAATAGGTGTGTATAAAATGTCTAGAGATTCTTGAGGTTCATCTTTGTATTTTTTTGCCTTAGATAGATCCCAATCCGAATTTAGAAGACTTTCCCCATTCCTAAGTGAGCTGGATCCTAAAGAAGAAAGGTTAATATTATCATTAAAGTAGGCTTTGGCTGTTTCAATACTTGGTATGTTGTATTGATTGCTGTTCTCTAATGCATCATCATCTTTTTGACATGATACTGTTGCTAAAAATCCTCCTATGAGAAGAAAGCATACAAATTTTAAATTATGTTTCATTGTATTGTTGATTTATGTTAGTGTTCAATGTGAATAATTAATGTATAGAATATTTTCTGCATAATCAAATATAGAAAATATTCTATACAATTACAATGATGTATATGATTTTTATATTTTGAAAGATGATAAAACAAAAAAAACCTAAGCAGTGCCTAGGTTTTTAAGGTGTTTGTTTTTTACAAAAAAATGAGATTAGTAGTTATCAAGCTCCCGTTGCATGAGTTTGATCTTTAAATTGAGATATTTTATAAGTTTAAAGGCTATTGTAAATGAAATTACGATGACGCCTACTAGTATAAAAATATTAAAAAGAGACCACACAAATATATCGGATGAAACATTACTATTCATTGAATGTTTACTTTGTAGCAATAGATTATAGAGTGTCATGTTGGTTAGTTTAGTACAACTAATATAGAATATAATCGACAAACCACCAATTTTTTAAATTAAAATTTTAGCATTAGGGTGCTGGGTTTGGAATTTCGGCATGTACCTCGGCAATAGCCTTTAAGATATCATCACTTAATTCTATATCGATACTATCAATGTTTTCTTCCAATTGCTTTAATGTGGTTGCTCCAATAATATTACTTGTTATAAAAGGTCTATCGGTTACAAAAGCCAATGCCATTTGAGCTAAGGTCATACCATTATCTTCTGCAATTTGAAGGTAACGTTTCGTTGCTTCAGTAGCCTTATCTCCACTATAACGAGCAAATCTAGGGAACAGCTTTAATCGTGCATCATCTGCAGCTGTACCTTTAATATACTTACCAGAGAGTACTCCAAATGCCATAGGAGAATAGGCTAGAAGCCCAATATTTTCGCGAATAGCAATCTCTGCCATATCGCCTTCAAAAACTCTATTTAATAGAGAATAGGCATTTTGTATGGTAATCATTCTTGGTAAATCATGTAGCTTAGACTCTTCTAAATAACGCATTGTTCCCCATGCTTTTTCATTCGAAATTCCTACTTGACGCACTTTTCCGGTTTTCATAATCTCATTAAGATTATGTAAGATTTCATTAAAATTATCTGTCCAAGGATCGTTTGCATTATGGTTGTAATCTCTAACACCAAAAGTATTGGTATGTCGCTCTGGCCAATGCAACTGATACAAATCTATATAATCGGTCTTCAGGCGTTTTAAACTATTATTTACTGCATCGTTAAGCGCAGCTTTACTAAAACCGTTGGTTCTAATATGAGCGGTATAATCTCCAGGTCCGGCAATCTTGGTGGCTAAAACAACTTTGTCTCTTTGTCCGGTTTTTTCAAACCAATTGCCTATAATACGTTCTGTTTCAGCGTAGGTTTCTGCAGTTGCTGGGACAGGATATAATTCGGCAACGTCAAAGAAATTAACACCTTTATCTAGGGCTAAATCCATTTGTGCAAAGCCTTCATCTTGGGTATTTTGATTTCCCCAAGTCATCGTGCCTAAACAGATTTTGCTAACTTTTATATCGGTTTTTGGTAATGTGGTATATCTCATGATGTTGGTTTGGTGTTAAGACAAGCAAAGATAAGAAGACCTTTCAGCTTTTAAAAAACTGAAAGGTCTAAATCTATGTTAAGGTTTTAGAATTTGATGGTGTGCTTCAATATCGATTTAAATGTCGTTCAGCAATTTTGAAATCTCATCCAATTTAGGTGTTAGAATGACTTCTATACGACGATTTTTTGCTTTACCTTCAGCAGTGTCGTTGGTTGCAATTGGTGCAAATTCACCACGACCAGCAGCTGTTAGGTTTTCTGGATTGATAGACGAGTTTTCTCTTAGAATATTAACAATAGCTGTTGCACGCTTGGTTGATAAATCCCAGTTACCACTAAGTTGAGAGTTCCCTTTGTATGGAACATTATCGGTGTGTCCTTCTATTAAAATGGCAATTTCAGGATTGTCTGCTAAGACACTACCAAGTTGTTTAACGGCTTGTTTTCCTTGCGTACCTACAGCCCAACTTCCTGATTGAAAAAGGAGTTTGTTTTCCATAGATACGTAAACTTTACCATTACGCTGTTCTACTGTAAGTCCTTTCCCTTCAAAGTTAGTTAAGGCTTGAGAAATAGCATTTTTCAGTTTGGTCATTGCCGCGTCTTTAGAAGCAATTACATTTTCTAATTCGGCAACACGTTGCGACCTAGATTCTAATTCTTTTTTAATCTTTTCTAATCTTGCGTTTTCAGCGGCCAAGGCTTGCTCTTTAGCTTCCAGTTGAGCTAATAGTTCTCGGTTCTTTTTTGAGTTTGCTGCAATAGAGGCATTGCTGTTTTTTTCTAAAGCATCATAAGAGGCTTTTAAGTTATCGAGATTAGACTTGGTCGCGTTATAATCGGTTTGAAGTTTATTACGCTGCGCTAACGTTTTATCATAGTCTTGCTGAAGTTTTGATAAATCGTTTTGCGCCTTATTCAATGTTGTTTCTAGATCGCGATTTGAATCGGCTAATTTTCTGTTTTCTTTTTTAAGATTGGCGTATTTATCTTCTAAATCGGTATATATTTTTTTTGATACGCAGGACGTAGTTAATATTAGAGTTAGTGCTATTAATGACAATTTTTTAATCATACTATTTGGGTTATGTACTTAATAATTAATTTTCAATTTCTACTAAAATCGGACAATGATCACTATGAACCGCTTCCGTGAGGATAACGCTTCGTTTTATATTTTCTTGCAATGGTTGGCTCACCATGGCATAATCTAAGCGCCAGCCCTTATTATTTGCTCTAGCATTAGCGCGATAGCTCCACCATGAAAACTCTTGTTTTTCTGGGTGTAGATGTCTAAACGAATCGACAAATCCACTATTAATAAAGCTACCAAGCCATTCACGTTCTTCTGGTAAAAATCCAGAAACACCTTTCATTTTTGGATTATGAATATCAATGGCTTCATGACAAATATTATAATCACCAAGCACAACCAGGTTTGGAAATGATTGCCTTAAGGTGTTTAAATATTCATGAATCATGTCCATGTACTCAAATTTATGAGCGAGTCTTGCATCATTAGTACCTGATGGTAAATACATACTCATAACAGATAATCCATTAAAGTCTGCTCTAATGTTTCGACCTTCAAAATCCATAGATTCAATTCCGGTTCCATATTCAACATGGTCTGGTTCTGTTTTACTAAAGATAGCAACACCACTGTATCCTTTCTTTTGAGCGCTAAACCAATAATTGTATTTATAGCCAGCATTTTCAATGGCTTCTATATCCACCTGCTCCTTCATGGCTTTAATTTCTTGCAGGCAAATCACATCAGGATCTGCACTTTTAAGCCAATCAATAAAGCCTTTATTCATTGCTGCTCTAATCCCGTTGACATTGTATGAGATGATTTTCATTCTAGATAAGTTAAGATTTCAGCTAAATTAAATAATACTGTACTTTTACACTATTATTTTAACCCGATTTTAAGGATAAAATAATTTCCGCCTTTAGAAGTTTATATAGGGAATGAAAATTGCTATTTCACTAATATGTTTTATGATGTCTTTTTATGCTTTGGCACAAGAGGAGCAGTCTAACTATAGAACAAAGAAGGTAGCCGTTAGAGATTCGATTAAAGTGGATACTGTAAGTATCAACTCGAGTTGGTTTATACTTAAGCGTAAGGATAAAACAACGATAGATACCTCCTATTACAAAGTTGATTTTGCGAAAGCCTTGCTAACGTTTAAGAAACCCATAGATATAGATTCGGTAGAGATTAGCTATTTACGTTATCCCGATTTTTTAACGCGGAAATATTTCCAACTAGATGATAAGATTATTGTAGAAAACACAGATAACCTTCAACGTCTTTATAAACTCAACCAATCAAATATTGAGCAAAACTTCACACCCTTTGATGGTCTGAGTACCTCAGGGAGTATCTCTCGAGGTGTAACACTTGGAAACAATCAAAATTCGGTATTAAACAGTGAACT
This sequence comes from uncultured Psychroserpens sp., assembly GCF_947492715.1. GTDB lineage: Bacteria > Bacteroidota > Bacteroidia > Flavobacteriales > Flavobacteriaceae > Psychroserpens. The sequence continues at coordinate 666,564 of NZ_CANLNS010000001.1, read as the reverse complement.
GGATTTACAAATTTCAGGAAAATTAAGCGATAAAGTCTCACTTAGGGCATCTATACAAGACGCTAACATTCCGTTGCAAGAAAGTGGCTATTCTCAGCGATTAGATGAATTTGATCAAGTTTTTATAGAGCTATTTAGTGATAAATGGAATATTAGAGCAGGTGATATTGATTTGGCAAATCCCAATAGTTATTTTGCCAATTTCACAAAGCGTGTACAAGGGCTTCAGGTTACGACAAATTTTGAGGGTGAAGCTTCTAAAACCAGCGTTTTTGCATCTGGAGCATTGGTTCGAGGTCAGTTTACAACGAGTCAGTTTGTGGCTCAAGAAGGAAATCAAGGACCTTATAAACTCACTGGACCAAATAATGAATTGTTTGTGCTTATTGTTTCAGGAAGTGAAACCGTATATGTTAACGGAATTCCTATTGAACGTGGCGAAAATAAAGATTATATAATCGATTATAACGCAGGTGAAATTATCTTTAATTCGACCTATCCTATTACTTCGGAAATGCGAATTACAGTAGACTATCAGTTTAGTGATAGAAACTTTTCGAGATTTACAGTATTTGGAGGGAGTACGTATGAGACTGAAAAATTAAAACTAGGTGTATCGGTCTATTCTGAAGCAGATGCTAAAAACCAACCACTACAGCAAAACCTTTCAGCCGAGCAGGTAGAGATTTTATCTAATGCTGGAGATGACCAATCGTTAATGGTAGCTCCTTCTGATGTGGCAGAGGCCTTTGATGATAATAGGATTTTATATAGGAAGGATATTGTTAATGGTACAGAAATATTTGTGTTCTCTAATAATCCTGACGATGAGTTGTTTAGTGTACGGTTTACGTTGGTGGGTGAGAATCAAGGAAATTATATAATTATAAACAGTAATGCTGTTGAAAATATTTTTGAATATGTTGAGCCTATAAACGGCATACCACAAGGAAATTATGAGCCCATTGTTAGGCTAATTGCACCCGAAAAATTGCAGATAGCAATAATTAATGGCGCCTATAGACCAAATGAGAATACCGATGTTTACTTTGAATTGGCTGGAAGTAAAAATGACGTCAATTTATTTTCTAATCTTGATGATAATGACAATGATGGCTTTGCAGCGAAATTAAAAGTAAATCAAAACATAATTAAGTCTGATAGCTTATGGAACTTAAATGCCTATGCCGATGCCGATGTTATTCAGAAGAATTTCAGAACAATTCAGCGTTTATACAGAGCTGAATTTAATCGAGATTGGAATTTAGAAAACCCGTTAGGAAATCAAATATTATGGTCTTCAGGAGTAGATGTATTACATTCTAAAAAAGGTTTAGCTAGTTATAAATTTGAACATCTTAACTATTCAGAAAATTTCAATGGAAATCGTCATAGTATCTTAGCAAACCTTCAATTGAATAAGTTTAATATATTTTCGAATTCGAGTTTTCTAAGTAATAAAAGTAGTACCTCCACATCCACGTTTGTGCGATCGTTTAATCGCGCTACCTATAATTTTGGTAAGCAATGGGTTGGTGCTAAAATAGCATTAGAGGATAGTGAACAACGAGAAAGAGCTACAGATTTATTGACAAATTTGAGTCAGCGTTTTAATTCCTATGAAGTGTTTACAGGTTATGGAGATAGCACGGGAGTTTTTGTTGAACTTGGTTATAAATATAGGGTAAACGATAGTCTTCGCACCAATGAAGTTACGCGTGTTAATACCTCAAATACCTACTATTTAAAATCACAGATCTTACAGAATAAAACAACTAATTTAGGGCTGTATGTCAACTATAGAGCCTTAAAAAATGAAGATGATACTATAGAAGACGAAAATTCATTGAACTCAAGATTAAATTTCAACCAAAGATTATGGAATAACTTGGTACTATGGAATACCGTTTTTGAGACCAATTCTGGGACATTGCCGCAACAAGACTTTACCTATGTTGAGGTTGAACCTGGTCAAGGTGCTTATACATGGATTGATTATAATGAGAATGGTATTCAAGAACTCAATGAGTTTGAAGTTGCTCAATTTACAGATCAAGGTAGTTTTATTCGCGTGCTATTGCCAAATCAGGTCTTTGTAAAAACCCATCAAAATAGGTTTAGTCAAACTTTAATTATAAATCCGAAACAATGGTCGACATCAGAAGAAAAAAGCAAAAAATTCTGGTCACATTTTTATAATCAAACCTCTTTTCTTATTGATAGGAAAAACAGGCGTGTTGATGATGGCTTTAACTTAAATCCATTTTCTACAGATGATGACAATCAACTTGCACTAAATAAAAGCATAAGAAATGTATTGTTTTATAATAGGGGGAAACAAGATTTCACAACGTCTTATACGTTTTTATCTAATACGAATAGGTCTACCTTGTCTGTAGGGTTTCAGGAAAATAAGTTGGAAAGTCACCAGGTTCAGTTTAATCATAAATTTTGGACAAGTTGGTTGATTAATTTACAGTCAAGTTTGGAAACTAATGAAAGTTTGAATGAAAATTTCACTACAAGAAATTATAAACTCGATGAGGTGAGATTTCAACCTAAGTTATCCTATATATTTAATGAAAACGCACGTTTTGATATGTTTTATCAATATACGTCTAAAGACAATGTAATAGGTAATATGGAGCAATTAACACAGCGTAATTATGGCCTATCATTTACATATAATAATGCCAATAAAATTGCCTTAACAGGAGAAGTTAACTTCTTTAAAAATGAATTCGACGGAAATGCTAATACACCAGTTGCTTATCAAATTCTGGAAGGATTGCAACCAGGAAATAATTTTACGTGGAATCTACTAGCTCAGAAAAAACTCACCAAGTTTCTGGATTTAAATTTGAATTACTTCGGAAGAAAAACAGAAACTAGTAAAACAATTCACACAGGAACAGTTCAGTTAAAGGCCTACTTTTAGAGCATAGACAAATAAGATATATTGTTTTGTACGCAACCTTTTTAGTTTAAGTGCATCTTCAATTGGTACAATTGTTGTGACAGTAAACCAAATTAACTTTAAACTAAATTATTTATGAAAAACTCTATTTTATGCACATTTCTGTTCTTATTTTCAATAGCATTATATGCTCAAGATGACCCAGTTAATAGCGATGTTAAACAGGCTTCTAATGAAGTAAAAGTTAATGCACTTTATATGGTTATTGGAGCCGTTGATGTCACTTATGAACGTTTACTAAATGAAGAATCTGGTATTGGTCTTAATGTGTTTTTACCATTTGATGACGATATAAAAGATGATATTGATTATTACATCTCACCATATTACAGACTTTATTTTGGCAAGAAGTATGCTTCGGGGTTTTTCTTGGAAGGTTTTGGATTGCTTAGTTCTGTAAAAGAAAATACTTTAGCTCTTGTTGGAGGTGATATACTCGTTAATAGAGAAGAAACGGTTACCGATTTTGCTCTAGGAATTGGATTAGGCGGAAAATGGGTCACTAATAATGGTTTTATTGGCGAAGTGAGTTTTGGTGTTGGCCGAAATTTATTTAATAGCAATGAGTTTAATAATGATTTTGTCGCGAAATTAGGGATTAGTGTTGGCTATCGATTTTAGAGATTATGTATAAATTAAAACTCCCAAAATATTTAAATATTTGGGAGTTTTCAAATTGTATATGAGATTTAAATCCTAGAAGAAACTACTCTTATAAGATCCATTTTTAGGTTCGTATGATCCAGAAATAATACCAATTAAATCAATAATGGCCCAAACACCTAAACCTCCTAATGTAAGGATGAATAGAATGTTCCAACCAACAGGACTTCCTAAATACCATCTATGACCAGCAAGACCACCTAAGAAGAACCAAAGAAGTAAGGCAACTCCTTGACTTTTTTGAGCAGCTTTAGCTGCTGGCGAGTAATAAGTTTCGTTGTCTTCGGTGTCAATATTGGTCACTACCTCTGCACTTGTTGTTTTAGCTTTTACAACCGGAAAAGAAGCATAACTTAAATTCATCGTTAGAATAATCGCTAAAAACGAAAGAATAATTTTAAATTTCATATGATCTAATTTATAAGTTTATATTTACAAGTATAATAATTAATACGATATTAATGAGAATTTTCCTATGTTTTTTATGTTCACTTATGTATTTCTTTTCTCAGGCACAAGCCAAGTCAGAATTTATGGGGGCCATAAAATTAAATGATACTTCGTTTATAAGTTATAGTGTGCATTTTTCTGAAAAAGAAGGTGTTATTGATGGTTATTCCCTGACTGATTTTGGCGGGCCACATGAAACTAAATCCATGATAAGCGGTTTTTTTAATGATAAAGAAAATAGAATTACATTTAAGGAACAAGGTATTGTATATACCAAATCTGAAGTTAATACCGATGATTTTTGCTTTGTTAATTTTAAAGGCTCATTAAAAAAACTAAACGGCAAAGGTGAAATTAAAGGTGATTTTAAAGGTTTATATGGCGATGGTCAAGAATGTATTAGTGGAGAGATTTTGATGGCAGATATGAAGAAAATTGACAAAAAAGCAAAGAAACTTGATAAGAAAATTGACAGGAGTATTTTTGTTAAAAAGGAGGTGAAAGAAAAGGTAAATATTGTTAAACTTGTAGATTCCTTAAAAACAACATTCATTTCTAAAGATGAAACACTTAATTTTTTCAGTAAGGATAAAAAAGTAACCATCGTGTTGTATGATGCTGGTCAAGAAGATGGTGATAAAATCAATCTTAAAATTGATTCTAAGATTGTGCTTAGAAACTATGTGGTGACTAAAGAGAAGAAGAAGATTGAAATCATTTTAGATAAACCCCAAACAACCTTAGAACTTGAAGCCTTAAATATTGGGAAGGTTTCACCTAATACGGTGTTTTTGGAAATAGAAGATTCTAAAAATAATTATAAGGCACTCACCAATTTAAAGGAGAAAGAAAAAGCAAAGATTACCTTATTGAAGAAATAAAAAAAAGAGCCTTGATATTATTCAAGGCTCTTTTTTTTTATGTGTATATGAGATTATTTCATTTTCATTAGCCAATGTTTAACATCAACTTCTTTTTTGATAATAGCTCTTAAATCTTCAATTTTAACACGTTGCTGTTCCATGGTATCGCGATGACGAATTGTTACAGTGTTATCATTTAATGTATCGTGGTCAACAGTAATACAAAATGGTGTTCCTGCTGCGTCTTGACGCCTATAACGCCTACCTACGGCATCCTTTTCATCATATATAACATTGAAATCCCATTTTAAATCTTCTATGATTTCTCTAGCGATTTCAGGTAAGCCATCTCTTTTAATCAAAGGTAATACAGCCGCTTTTGTTGGCGCTAAAACCGCTGGTAATTTTAATACAGTTCTAACACTTCCATCGTCTAAAGTTTCGTCTTCTAATGAATTTGAGAACACAGCTAAGAACATACGATCTAAACCAATCGAGGTTTCTAAAACATAAGGTATATAACTCGCATTATCTTCATGGTCAAAATATTGTAATTTCTTTCCAGAAAACTCTTCGTGTTGTTTTAGGTCAAAATCAGTACGAGAGTGAATGCCCTCTAATTCTTTAAACCCAAAAGGAAATTTAAATTCGATATCTGTAGCCGCATCTGCATAATGAGCCAATTTTTCATGATCGTGAAAGCGATAATTTTCATCACCCATTCCCAAAGATTTGTGCCACTTTAATCGTGCATCTTTCCAATGTTCAAACCATTCTTTTTGCGTACCTGGTTTAATAAAAAATTGCATTTCCATTTGTTCAAATTCACGCATTCTAAAAATAAATTGTCTTGCAACAATCTCATTTCTAAACGCTTTACCAGTTTGAGCAATTCCAAAAGGAATTTTCATACGTCCTGTTTTCTGAACGTTTAAAAAGTTTACAAAAATACCTTGGGCTGTTTCTGGACGTAAGTATAAATCCATAGCGCTTTCTGCACTGGCTCCTAACTTCGTTCCAAACATTAAATTGAATTGTTTGACTTCCGTCCAATTACGAGAACCAGATAGAGGGTCTGCAATTTCTAATTCCTCTATAAGCGCTTTGACATCTGCTAAGTCTTCTTTTTCTAAAGATTGTCCTAGGCGTTTTAGAATACTGTCTATCTTTTCTTGATAACCAAGAACTCTACCATTCGTGCTTACAAATTCTTCTTTGTTAAAAGCATCTCCAAAACGTTTTGCCGCTTTTTTGACTTCTTTTTCAATTTTGTTTTCAATTTTAGCGCAATAGTCTTCAACCAAAACATCTGCACGATAACGCTTTTTAGAGTCCTTATTATCAATTAAAGGGTCACTAAATGCATCAACATGACCAGACGCTTTCCATGTTGTAGGATGCATGAAAATTGCAGCATCAATACCTACAATGTTTTCATTCATCTGTACCATAGCCTTCCACCAGTAGTCGCGAATGTTTTTCTTGAGCTCTGCTCCATTTTGAGCATAGTCATATACTGCGCTTAATCCGTCATAGATTTCGCTACTTTGAAATACGTAACCATACTCTTTTGCGTGAGAGATTACTTTTTTAAATTGATCTTCGTTTGCCATGATGCAAAAATAAAAAACCGCTCCAATTAACAGAACGGTTTTTAAGAAATTATATAGTGTTGGTTATTTTAATCTAACTTCTGTATTGCCTAGTTTTCTGTCTTCATGAAAGATTGAGATATAATATGTACCGCCAACTAATGGTTGTTCATCAATATCTGCATCTACATCAATACATACTTCAAGAACTTTGTTGTCGTAATTCACAATTTTCTTGGCGCTGTAAATTAATGAAGAGTTGCCAAAATTAATAGCACCTTTGTCTGCAACAACATTATTTCTAGGGTTTAATATTTGAATGTATAACTCTTTCTCTCCTGCTTCGGTTAGTGAGTTCTCGGCAAGCGTAAAGCACACTTCAATACTTTCAACACGCTTTGCTCTATTACTTGAACGTCTAGCTCCAAAGAATTTTTCAAATCCTTTAGCTCGAAAAGAATTAGCTGTAAGCTTTGCTCCAATTTCTATACTTTTTTCAAGATTTTCATTTTCTTTTAATAGTGTAGAGTTTTCGCGTTTTTGCTTTCTAAGTTCATTATAAGCTAGAAGTTTTTCTTTTTCTAAGCCTTTATTGACTTCGTCTAAGGAGTCTACCGTTTTAAACAAAGATTTGTTTTTACTTTTTAAGTTGAATAACTGCTGCTTAAATTTTGATAATACAGATAGGTCACTACGAACCATCCTAAGAGAGTCCAAAGCTAATTGGGTATTTCTTTTAGCATCTTCCAGTTGGGAAGAAATCAGATCATTTGAAATTGAAACGTCATCATAGCGCGTGATCATTTGGGAGAGTTCACTTTCAACTAGCTTCTTTTCCTGTTCTAAAAATTGCTGGTGCGCCACAATGGATTGGTAACTTGTAAAACTGTAAACAGTTAAAACTGCGACCGCAACTATTAAAGAACCAATAATTAATCTGTAGTTAAATGATTGAGGGTTAACTATCATTATTAATATCGTTATTTTATCTTGCGAAACTAATTAATATGTTATCGAAAACTGATTTTAATCGTTGAAATGATAAAAAACTTGTTAAACTTATTTTTTCCGCAAATTTGTGGTGCTTGTAGTAATCAATTGTCAGACAATGAACTACATATTTGTACGAATTGTAGACATCAATTACCATTAACTAATTTTCACGATGACCCTGAAAATGCAGTCCATAAAATACTTTATGGACGGGTTAAATTACAACAGGCAACGGCATTATTACATTTTTCCAAAAAAGGAATGGTTCAGCAATTGATGCATAATCTTAAATATCGAGGGCAGGAGTCCATTGGCGAATGTCTTGGAGCATGGTTAGGAGAATCCTTGAAGGATATGGCGTCGTATCAAAGCATTGATGTTGTTGTGCCAGTGCCATTGCACAAGGCAAAACTAAAGTCTAGAGGTTATAATCAAGTTGATAAATTTGGACAAACTTTGGCAACGGCATTAAACGCAACATACAACACATCTGTATTGGTCAAAACAACAAATACCAAAACTCAAGTATTTAAAGATCGATTAAAAAGACAAACTGGCAACAACAGTAATTTTGAGCTTAAAAACGGCCATTTTTTAAAAAATAAACATGTTCTTTTGGTTGATGATATTATTACAACTGGAGCAACCATTGAGGATTGTGCCAGTCAACTTTTAAAAATTGAAGATCTAAAGCTAAGTTTAGCTACAATGGCAATTACAGATTAAAACGAAGTTAATTGTTTTGAGGATAAAGAGGTTTGTCGTTAATTTGCTGAAATTTCGTGTGATAATGCATAAAAATGTTTTACAAAGTTTAGTGCTAGTTATATTGGTGGCTATGTTGATTGGTTGCGCTAACAGAGGCACGCCATCTGGTGGGCCAAAAGACGTAGAGGCTCCTGTAATTATTAGATCAACACCTGAAAACTTTACGACAAATTTTAAAGGCAAAGAGATTAGAATTTATTTTGATGAATATGTCAAGATAAAAAACCTTCAAAAGCAACTTATCATTTCTCCTCCAATGGATGTAGAACCTACTGTGACCCCTTTAGGAACTGCAAGTAAATCGATTAAAATTATCATCAATGATACTTTAGAAGCCAATACAACTTACGCCTTTAATTTTGGGCAAAGTATTGTTGATAATAATGAAGAGAACCCTTACGATTATTATAAATATGTATTTTCAACTGGCGATTATATAGACTCTCTTTCTGTTAAAGGTAAAATTCTTGATGCCGAAAGTAGATCTCCAGATTCTTATATTTCGGTAATGCTATATGAAAAAGATTCTACCTATACAGATTCTACAGTGTTTAAGAAAAAGCCTAAATACATCACCAATACTTTAGATAGTATTACGACATTCAGTATTGACAATATTAAACCTGGAACCTATAAATTGATAGCTTTAAAGGATGAAAATGGAAACTTTACATTTCAGCAGGATAAAGATAAGATAGGTTTCTATGAAGGCTTTATAACAGCTCCATCAGATGAAGAATATACCATCAAATTGTTTAAGGAAGAATTAGACTTTGATGCTAAACGTCCAAAGCAAATTGCTGGGCAAAAAATTGCTTTTGGTTTTGAAGGCGATTATAAAACTATGGACATTGAGATGTTAAGTGCGAAGCCAACCGATTTTAAAACACGACGCACTAAAGATGAAAAATCAGATACTTTATACTATTGGTACAAGCCAAAGATTGAAGCAGATTCGGCCTTATTTCTTGTGAAAAATAAGACGTTTATTGATACCTTAACGCATCGATTTAGAAACTTAGAAAGAGATTCATTGGTTATAAAAGCTGTAACATCAGGAACTTTAGGGTTTAATGAGGATTTCGGTGTTTCTGCTAATATCCCATTTGAAACCATAAATGAAAAAGACATTACAATTTTAGATAAAGATTCTCTAAACGTACCTTTTAAAACTTCATATAGCAACTATGACAATATTTATAGTTTGCAGTTTGATAAAAACCAATCTAATACCTATAAAATAAGAATGCTTCCTGGTGCGCTTACAGATTTCTTCGGAAATGTGAATGACACACTTAATTATAATATAAAGACTAAAACCTTTGCCGATTATTCTAACATTCGAATAACACTCAGGAATGCGCAATACCCAATGATTATTCAGCTAACTAATGAACGAGGAGAAGTAAAATACGAACAATTTGCTGATCAGGAACAGTTATTTGATTTCAGAAATCTCAACCCAGGCAAATATTACATTCGTGTGATTTTTGATACTAATGGAAACAAAAAATGGGATTCAGGTAACTATTTAAAGCAACTACAACCAGAGCGTATTGCACACTATCCAGATTTAGTGGATGCTCGGGCTAATTGGGATCCCGTTATTGAAATTATTTTAGAGTAAACCCGTCTTTGTCATTTAAAAAGCCAAGCTTTCCTCTATATTTTGAAATATGTGCCTTATCAAGGGTAATAATGGCAATAGCTTCTTTACCATGAGGGATATCATCTAAGCGCTCCCCCAGAACATCATAAGCTGCAGAATGCCCAGAATATTCATAATTATTAAAATCTAAACCTACGCGATTAACGCCAATACAATAACTCATGTTTTCTATAGCGCGTGCTTTAAGAAGCGTATCCCAGGCAGAAATTCGCACTTTAGGCCAATTCGCAACATAAATTAAAGCATCATAATCTTCAGTGTTTCTTGCAAAAACAGGAAAACGCAAATCATAACAAACCAACGGACAAATTTTCCAGCCTTTATACGTTACAATTAATCTGTGGTTCCCAGACTCATAAACTTTGTCTTCACCAGCAAGGGTGAAGGTATGTCGTTTATCATAGCTGCTAATTTTGCCATTAGGTTCTACAAATAGTAATCGGTTATAGAATTTTTTATTGTCTTGTATAATACAACTCCCAACAATGGCAACATCTTTTTCTTTGGCAATATGTGTCATCCATTTAACAGTAACCCCGTCCATTGATTCGGCAATACTTTCAGGATTCATGCTAAAGCCTGTTGTAAACATTTCTGGTAATACGATAAGGTCTACAGATTCAGAAATTTCATCGATTTTGTCTCTGAGGTTAATACGATTTTGAATTGGGTTTTCCCAAACTAAGGTCGTTTGAATTAAAGCAACTTTTAAATGATTTTGCATGTCTTAAAATTACAAATTTTAAGCATAAAAAAAATCTATTTTAACTGGTAAATCACCAATCAAAATAGATTTCAAAACCTACTATAAACAATCGAGTTATAGTCTCTTTTCGGCTTTTTTAATATTTTCTCTCAAATCCTCAAGTTTTTTTAACCACTTGGCTTCTGCATTTGGAGATAATTTTCCTTTACGTTTTAGTTTATCATATTTTTTTTGAGCCGAACTTAGTTTCTTATTCGCTTTCTCAAATTTGTCTTGAGCTTTTTGTTTTTTCTTTAATGCTTTCTCGGCCCTTTTTGCTTCTTTTTCAGCCTTTTTTTGCGCTTTTTCGGCTTTTTGTTTCTCTTTTTCGAGTTTTTTGGCTTCTTTTTCTTTTTTCTTTTCGGCTTTTTCAGCCTCTTTTAAGGTCTTTTCTTCCATTTTTTCTTTTTCATCAGTAATAGCCTTTTTTTCTTTGCCCTTAGCTTTTCCATTATTATTACCTTTCCCTTTCATTCTTTCTGAAGTCATTGCTGCTTGCTTTAAAATGAATTCTTTCTCTTCTAATTTTAAGGTTTTAGTAACGTCCTTTCCATCAAGGAAGATTTTTTCATTTTTAACTTGGTATGTTTTACCGTCTATTTTAACTTTTTGAGCATTCATAGTTAAACTAAATGCCATAAAAAAAAGAATAATAATATATTTCATGTTATGTGTTTTTTGTTTGTTCCATTCATTAGAAACAAAAATACCTGAAAAGTCACTTTAATGAAGTTAAATTGAATTCAAAATTTTTGCTGCTGCCTCTAAAGTATCATCGGTTTTTGCAAAACAAAAACGCAGGACTTTATCATCACGTTGATGATCATTAAAAACAGAAAGAGGAATAGAAGCAATGCCATGGTCTATAGTAAGGTGTTTTGCAAAATCAATATCGCTTTCGGTGGTTATTTCAGAATAATCTAACACCTGAAAATAGGTGCCTTTTGATGGTTTGAATTTAAATCGAGAATCTTTAATGAGGTTAAGGAATGTATTCCTTTTTTCTTGATAAAAATGTGGTAATTCTAAATAATGTTTTGGTGTTTCTAAGTAATCGGCTAAGGCCTTTTGAGTAGGATGATGTACTGAAAACACATTAAATTGATGAACGGCTCTAAAGGCTGTCATCAAGTGTTTTGGAGCGCAACAATAGCCTACTTTCCAGCCGGTATTATGAAACGTTTTTCCAAATGATGCAGTAATGAAACTTCGCTCTTTTAAACCAGGAAATAAACATACACTTTGATGTTGTTCTTCGTCAAAAATGATGTGCTCATAAACTTCATCACTTAGAACCATGATATTAGTGCCATTGGTGAGTTCTTGAAGTTTAAGCATATCAGCTTTGCTCATAACAGTGCCACTTGGATTATGAGGTGTGTTAATAATGATTAGTTTGGTGTTTTTAGAAATGACTTGTTTTACTTGGCTCCAGTCGATGCTGTAGTTTGGAGCCTCCAAGGCAATCGCTATAGTTTTTCCTCCATTTAGCGTAATGGCTGGCTCGTAACAGTCATAAGCTGGTTTAAATATGATGACTTCATCTTGAGGTTTTACGAAAGTCGAAATAATGGTAAAAATAGCTTGAGTTGCTCCTGCAGTAACTGTAATTTCGGATTCTGGATGATAAGTGGTATCGTACAAAAGTTCTATTTTTTTTGAAATAGCATCTCGTAACGCTAGATGTCCAGGCATTGGAGCATATTGATTATAACCTGAATTCAAGGCCTTAGAAACCCCATCGATAAGTTGTTGGTCGCTTTTAAAATTTGGAAATCCTTGAGAGAGATTAATGGCATTATGCTTATGTGCTAAAGCGCTCATTACTGAAAAAATCGAAGTTGCTACGTTGGTAAGTTTTGGATCTATTTGCATCTTGTAAAGATACTAATGATAATAATTATACGAAAAAAGAGTTATATTCACTGTAATTAATACACCTAGCTATTAAACCATTTTTAGTCTTCATTATTCTGCTAAGTTTTTCCTGTAAAAAAGGAAATGAAACAATAGTTAGTACTAATCCAAATACCGAAGAAGTAGCGAAGACAATACCTAAGACAGATGAAAAGATAGCATCGTTAGATTCGGTAAAACTCGACATTAGTTTCAAACCAAAAGGAGACTACATTTCCATTTTAAGTGCTATTAAAAATGATAGAACTAATTTCAACCGTTTGTATCAAACCAATCCAGAAAAAGCAATTGACTCGGCCGCAAAGTATGTCTATTCTAAATTAGTGAATACTATAGTGCCACATTGGTACGGAACCGAGTGGGATTTTAATGGTCATACCAATACGCCAAATGAAGGTGAAATTGCATGCGGTTATTTTGTTTCAACCACATTAAAGCATTTAGGGTTTAACTTAAATCGATACAAAATGGCGCAACAGGCAGGTTTGACCGAAGCCAGAATGTTGCAACCAAGAGCCAATCTCAAGATTTTTTCTAATCTATCGTTTAAAGCCTTAAAAGAAAAAATTAATGCTGTATATACTGATGGTATTTATTTTGTTGGCCTCGATAATCATGTGGGTTATGTAATACTAAAAGATAAAGAACTTTACTTTTTACATTCAAGTTATTACGATGATAAGGTGATGATAGAAGATGCCGAAAAATCGCCTTGTTTTTCTTCAAACATTTATGTATTTGCTGAAATATCTACAAACAAAAAACTGATAAAAAGCTGGATTTTAAATGAACGTTTGAATGTACCTGCTCATTAGAATTACTTTGCGTAACTTTTTTATCTTTACAAACATTCAAATTTAAAATCATTGACTATGAGATTTCTAAAAATTATCTTCTTTTTTATTGCGTTTCAAATGACCGCCCAACAAGGTGGCATGTGGATTCCTTCATTGTTAGAAGGAATGAATGAAGATGAAATGCAAAGTTTAGGCAGTAAGTTAACTGCACAGGATATTTATGACGTTAATAATTCTAGCCTTAAAGATGCCATCGGACATTTCAATGGTGGTTGTACTAGTGAGGTTATCTCTCCTAAAGGACTACTCCTAACAAATCATCATTGCGGATTTAGTCAGATTCAATCACATTCATCATTAGAAAATGATTATTTAAGGGATGGTTTTTGGGCAATGACTTTAGAGGAAGAAATACCAAACGATGGTCTTTTTGTAGAATTCATAGTACGAATTGAAGATGTTACAGATGCGATGTTGGCAGGTGTAACCAATGAGATGAGCCCTAGAGCTAGGCAATCAAAAATTGATATTAATAGAAACGCCGTTGTAAAAGCAACACAAAAAGAAGACTGGCAAGGTATTAAAATTAGACCTTTTTATAAAGGTAATGCGTATTACTTGTTTGTAACAGAGCGCTTTGAAGATGTGCGATTAGTAGGTGCTCCTCCAAGTAGTATTGGTAAATTTGGTAGCGATACAGACAATTGGGTTTGGCCAAGACATACAGGAGATTTTTCAATGTTTAGAATCTATGCCGATAAAAACAATCGTCCAGCAAAGTATAGTAAAGATAATGTGCCTTATAAGCCTAAGCACTTCTTGCCTGTGTCATTAGATGGTATTGAGGAAGGTGACTTTACAATGGTTTTTGGATTTCCAGGTCGTACTAATGAATACTTACCAGCTGTGGCTATAGAGCAAATTACACAAAAAGTAAATCCATCAAATATTGCAATTAGAGAAGCTGCTTTAAAAGTAATTGATGCTAATATGAAAGCAGATGACCAGATTAGAATTCAGTACGCATCAAAGCAAGCACGAATTGCTAATGCTTGGAAAAAGTGGATTGGTGAAAACTTAGGAATTCAAAAAAGTGGTGCCATTGCCATTAAACGCAAATTTGAAAGTGATTTTACAAAGGCCTTAAAGGCAAAAGGTATGGAAACCGAATATGGAACTATATTACCAGAGTTTAGTCGTTTGTACAATGAATTTGAAGCTGTAAATGTAAAGCGAAACAACTTTATTGAAGTCTTTTTTAGAACCAATGAATTGATGCAAATGGCGTTTAGAGCTTTTCAAATGGAACAAGCTATTATCGCTAATCCTAACAATCTAGATAAAGCTGTAGAAAGTTTTAAAAACCGTTTGAAGCGTATACATAAAAACTATAACGTTAATGTAGATAAAGGTGTTTATCAAGCGGTAATGCCATTATATACGAGTACGGTTGATGCTTCAATTTATGATAAAACAGCTTTCACAGATATGGATAGCGCGTCGAAATTATTAGAGGGAACTGGTGATGAAATTCTTGAAAAATTAAATAATGATGCCGCTTACCAATATGCGAAACCTTTAATCAAGGAATTTTATACCAAATTAGAGCCAGAATTTCAGCAAATCAATACGCAGATTAATGCACTTCAAACGAAGTATATGACAGCTTTAATGAAAGTGATGCCAGAAGAACGCTATTTCCCTGATGCTAATAGTACACTTCGTGTGACCTACGGAAAAGTAAATGGGTATGCGCCTCGTGATGCTGTATATTATGATCCTGTGACGTATTTAGATGGTGTCATTGAAAAGTATGTGCCAGGCGATTATGAATTTGATGTACCTCAAAAGCTAAGAGATTTATATGACGCTAAAGATTATGGGCAATATGCTGATAAGAACGGAAAGCTCCCAATTTGTTTCTTAGGAACAAATCATACTACTGGAGGGAACTCTGGAAGTCCTGCCATTGATGCCGAAGGCAATCTAGTGGGATTAAACTTTGACCGCGTTTGGGAAGGTACCATGAGTGATATTTATTACGATCCTGAAATTTGCCGAAATATTATGGTTGATTTACGCTATGTTTTATTTATAGTAGATAAGTATGCTGGAGCTAAACGCCTTATTGATGAAATGAAACTAGTGCATCCAAAGAAAAAATAACAGCACGTACATAGTAAAGAAAAACCATTCTAGAAATAGGATGGTTTTTTTGTACTATACTATAAACTCCTATAATGACGTTCTTTATTTATGAAACCACTAGTACTCTTTATTTCTGTTCTATTATCATGGACTGCCTTGTCGCAAACCAATCCTAAAACCATTCATGTTTTTGTCGCTTTATGTGATAATGTTAATCAAGGTATTGTGCCTGTTCCTGCAAAATTGGGTAATGGTCAAGATATTAAAGGGAATTTATACTGGTCGGCATTATATGGTGTAAAAACCCACTTTAAGAATAGTAAAGATTGGACTTTACTGTCTTCGGAAAAAGATATAGGGAATCATATACTAGAACGCGTATTGTTTAAGCACAAAGCCACGAATACATATCTTTTAGCAGATGCTTACGACGGAAAGTACATTAAGCAAACCACAATCGATTTTTTGGAAGCCTCGGCAGGACGAAATCCTGTTAAGGTAAAACACAAAACAGAAACGCTCAAGTTTGGAGGTGATGCTCAGCTATTATCTTACATTGGTCATGATGGATTGATGGAGTTTGATGTTGAAGGAAATTTTAAACCTGCTAATGAACATAAACGCGATGCTATTATTCTGGCATGTATTAGTAAAGATTTTTTTAAACCTTATCTTAAGCAAACCAAGGCGAATCCCTTAGTTTGGACAACAGGTTTGATGGCACCAGAAGCCTATACCTTAAAATGGGCTATTGATGGTTGGATTCTAAATGAATCAGATACTCAAATTACTGAGCGTGCTGCAAAAGCCTATAATCATTATCAAAAATGCGGACTTAAAGGTGCGAAGCGATTGTTGGTTACTGGGTATTAACTTCTCGATACAATGACTCATACTTCGTCATCACTCGAAGTGACGACAAATAATTATAGAAGAGTTAAAATAACTTACGACGTCAGTTCGAGTGTCCCAACCAAAAGTTGGGATGTATCGAGAACTTCATAATTAAAAAACCCTCACATCGCTGTAAGGGTTTTAATATTTAATATAGAACTATTATTAGTATCTGTAATGCTCAGGCTTAAATGGTCCTTGAGGTGTTACACCAATATATTCAGCTTGATCTGGACGAAGTTCTGTCAACTCAACACCAATTTTTTCTAAGTGTAATTTTGCAACTTTTTCATCTAAATGCTTAGGTAACATATATACCTCATTTCCGTAGGCATCAACATTATTCCATAATTCGATTTGAGCTAAGGTTTGGTTTGTAAATGAGTTACTCATTACAAAACTTGGGTGACCTGTTGCGCAACCTAAGTTTACTAATCGACCTTCAGCTAAAATGATAATATCTTTACCATTTACAGTGTATTTATCTACTTGAGGCTTAATCGTATTCTTTGTATGACCATGATTATCATTTAACCAAGCCATATCAATCTCATTATCAAAGTGACCAATATTACAAACGATCGCTTTATCTTTTAATGCCTCAAAGTGACGTGCTTGTACTATATCTTTGTTTCCAGTTGTTGTAATAACAATGTCAGAGTTTCCAACAACAGTTTCTAATTTCTTAACTTCAAAACCGTCCATTGCAGCTTGTAATGCACAAATTGGGTCAATTTCAGTAACTGTAACAATACTTCCAGCACCTTTAAAAGAAGCAGCTGTTCCTTTACCTACATCACCATAACCACAAACAGTAACACGTTTTCCAGCAAGCATAACATCTGTTGCACGACGAATCGCATCTACAGCACTTTCTTTACAACCGTATTTGTTATCAAACTTTGATTTAGTAACAGAATCGTTAACGTTAATCGCAGGCATTGGTAAAGTTCCATTCTTAACACGCTCGTACAAACGGTGTACACCAGTAGTTGTTTCTTCAGATAAACCATTAATACCATCAGCTAACTCTGGGTATTTGTCTAATACCATATTCGTTAAATCACCACCATCATCTAAAATCATATTTAAAGGCTTGCGGTCTTCTCCAAAAAATAAAGTTTGTTCAATACACCAATCAAACTCTTCTTCAGTCATGTCTTTCCAGGCGTATACAGGCGTTCCTGCATCTGCAATAGCAGCGGCAGCTTGATCCTGTGTCGAGAAAATGTTACAAGAACTCCAAGTAACCTCGGCACCTAATGCTTGTAATGTTTCAATTAAAACAGCCGTTTGAATCGTCATATGTAAACATCCAGCTATACGAGCACCTTTTAAAGGTTGAGCGTTTTTATACTCTTCACGAAGACTCATAAGTCCTGGCATTTCAGCTTCAGCTAATTCAATTTCTTTTCTTCCCCAAGCAGCAAGAGACATATCTTTTACTTTGTAAGGCACGTAAGTCGTTGTTTTATCCATTTGTTTGTTTTTATTCTTTCTTAATTTTTAAAATACTTCACCTTTTAGAGATTAAAATTGGTTAAATTCGCTTGTCTAAAAATGTGAATTTCGCCTAAGGCGCTGCAAAGATAACCATTAAGTTTCAGATAATTAAATGCCACTTTATAAAACTATTCAACCAAACTCACAAACTACTGTTAAAATCTGGAAGATTACAGAGTCTTATGAGGCATTAATCAAACCCTTAGATCTAAAACTCAATAGCCTAAATCGTGTGTTAGGAATGAAAAGCGAATTGCATCAACGTGGGTTTCTAAGCGTGAGACATCTTCTAAGAGATTTTGGGTACACAGATCAGGATTTATATTATGACGACAATGGAAAGCCGCATTTAAAAGATGGTAAACATATTTCCATTACACATTCGTTTACATTTTCTGGTGTCATTATTAGTGATAATGCGGTTGGAATAGATATTGAAAAGCAACGAGAAAAAATTGCTATTATCGCCAAGAAGTTTGTGGATTATGAGTTCAAGTATTTGTCTGATTCAGATGACAACTACATTAAAAAGTTGACCATAATTTGGGGAATTAAAGAGTCTCTTTATAAGTTGTTTGCTACACCAGGCATGTTATTTAGAGAACATTTTTTGGTGATTCCGTTTATGCTAGAAGATGGAGAAACTATGGCGTGGATAGATTATGAGAATAAAAAATATAGATACAACACACGTTTCTTGGAGTTTGAAGGATTTACTTGTGCTTTTGTTACTACTTAAATGAAGGAGATTTATAGCAACATATTAAGCTCTATTTCTGAAGGTAAACGACTATTGGCTGTGCTCATTGATCCTGATAAAATGACGGTTGAAATGGCCTCTGGTTTTATTAAAAAAGTTAATGAATCTATAGCTACTCACATTTTTGTTGGTGGTAGTATTGTTGACAATCATGCTACCGAAAATCTTGTTGTTGAAGTAAAAAAATACACAGATTTACCTATAGTGCTTTTTCCTGGTGATGTGACTCAATTAACAAATTATGCAGATGCATTATTGTTCTTGGCACTAATCTCTGGTGATAATCCTGAGTACCTTATAGGAAAGCATATTCAAGCAATATCCAAATTAAAAAATTCTAATTTAGAGGTGATTCCCACAGGTTATATCTTGATTGAAAGCGGAAGACAAACAGCCGTTGAAAAGGTGACAAAAACGAAACCTTTGTCGAGACAAAATATTCTGCAAATTGTCGATACAGCTAAAGCAGGAGAGCTTCTAGGAATGCGATTAATTTATCTCGAAGCAGGTAGTGGAGCTCTCCATCCTTTGACAGCAGAAATGATTAGTTTTGTGAAACAAGAATTAAAAGTGCCACTCATTGTTGGCGGAGGGATTAAATCAAAACAACAATTGGAAACGGCATACAATAATGGAGCCGACCTCGTAGTTATTGGTACCGCTTTTGAAAACGATGTATCCTTTTTTAATGAACTAAGACCATAAAAAGCACGTGAAAATATCAGTAGAATTAACGCTAACACCATTGCATGACAACTATGAGCCTGCAATTATTCAGTTTATAACAAAGTTAAGAGCTTCAGGTTTAAAAGTACTTGAAAATCCGCTTAGTACACAAGTCTATGGTAACTATGATGAGGTGATGACCATATTGACGTCTGAAATAAAAGACGCTTTTAAGTTAATTGAACACGGATTATTATTTATGAAAATTGTAAAATCTGATCGCCACGATTATGAACCACATTTTTGAAGTTTTATTTGGACAATACAGTACATATTCAACTACTGATATTGTATTGGAGATTGTAGCAGTCTTTTTTGGATTCCTGTCGGTGTGGTTCTCTAAGCAAAATAAAATATTGGTGTTTCCAACGGGAATGATAAGTACTGCTATTTTTGTGTATCTATTGATAAAATGGGAGTTGTTGGGAGATATGATGATAAATGCCTACTATTTTATTATGAGCGTTTATGGTTGGTACATTTGGACTAGAAAAGTAGATGAAACTCATGTAACACCTATTTCTAGAACGACATTTAAGGAGAAACGTATAAGCGTTTTGATTTTTATAGCCACTTTGTTGTTCGTTTTTGTTATTTATAAATCTTTTGATAAATGGACAAGTTGGGTAGCTTATGTTGATACCATTACTACGGCTATATTTTTTGTTGGGATGTGGTTAATGGCAAGACGAAAATTAGAAAATTGGATATTTTGGATTATTGGAGATATTATTTCTGTACCGCTTTATTTCTATAAAGGTTTTACCTTTACAAGTCTGCAATATTTCGGATTTACTTTTATTGCCATTTTTGGCTATTTAGCATGGAAGAAACGTTTAAACAAATCAGTGGCCTTAACACAAAGTGTATAAAAATTGTGTTGTTTGGTCCAGAATCTACAGGTAAATCATCTTTGGTGGAAGCATTAGCCAAACACTACAATACGGTTTATGTGGAAGAGTTTTCTCGTAAGTATGCTCAAAAAAAAGCAGACAACAATGAGTTGCTTTCAAAAGACGATGTTTTACCCATTGCCATAGGCCAGATGCAATTGGAAAATGCACAATTGAAGAACGCAGATAAACTCCTTGTTTGCGATACCGATTTACTAGAGACTCAAGTATATTCTCAATTTTATTATGATGGATATTGCCCAGATATCATCAAAAAATATGCACTCGAAAATACTTACGATTTGTATTTTTTAACTTATATTGACACGGTTTGGGAGGCAGATGACATTAGAGATCAACCTCATAATAGATTGAATCTGTTTAATCGTTTTGAACAAGCCTTAATTGATGCTAAAAAGCCTTACATTGTGGTAAAAGGGAGGTTTGAAGAACGGTTAGAGACTTGTAAAAAACATATAGATGAACTTTTAAAAAAAGCAAATTGAATTTTTCTAAAAAAGACATAAAACAAATAGAGAATAAAGGATTAACCTTAGAAAAAGTACATCAACAAATTAAACTTTTTCAAAACGGACTCCCTTTTGCAAACTTGGTTTCTGAAGCCACGATAAGTAATGGAATTCTTAAAATAAATACGCAACATGCCGAAGAATATATAACATCTTTTGAAGCAAAAAAAGATGGTATTTCTATATTGAAATTTGTGCCAGCATCTGGTGCGGCAACGCGAATGTTTAAATTTCTTTTTCCTTTTTTAGAGGAGTATGATATTGAAAAAGAGAGTATCAATTCATATATAAACACACATAAAGGTAAAGATTTATCGATTTTTTTTATTGGTTTAGAAAAACTCCCTTTTTACAATATTGTTAGAGAAAGACTAAAGGAGGCCTATCCAAATTTTGATGACCTATCTATTGACGAACAAGGATTTAAATTTGTTCAAATGATGTTAGATAGCGATAAGTTAGACTATGGAAATTTCCCTAAAGGATTGTTACCTTTTCATGAGTATAAAAATCAGGTGGTTTCAACTGCATTTGAAGAACATTTATACGAGTCGGCATTGTACTCTTCAACAAATGAAGCTACGAAATTACATTTCACGATTTCAGAAAAACATAATCATAAGTTTGATGAAGAATTCTCGCGAATAGAGAAAAAAGTTGAAGATAAAACAGGTTCAAAGTTTGATATTTCGTTCTCTTATCAAAAAGAATCCACAGATACAATCGCTGTGACTCCCAAAAATAAACCCTTTAGAAATGATGATGGGTCATTGCTATTTAGACCTTCTGGCCATGGCGCTCTTATTGAAAATTTAAATGATTTAAATGCCGATGTTATTTTTATTAAAAACATAGATAACGTCGTAACTTATAAGTATAAGACCGAAGTTGCTAAGCACAAGAAGATATTGGCTGGGATTTTAATAGACATTCAAGAACAGGCCTTTAAATATCTAAACATATTAGAAAAGGAAAATCCTGCAGAAGATCAACTTATTGAAATAGCCGAGTTTCTAATCAATAGAATGAGTGTGAAAATTAGCTCTGAGTTTGAAAAATACTCTCTTAAATATCAAATTGAATATCTGGCTGAAAAATTGAACCGACCAATTCGAGTATGTGGTATGGTAAAAAATGAAGGAGAACCTGGAGGAGGTCCATTTTGGGTAAAAGATGAAAGCGGAAATGTATCACTTCAAATTGTAGAGTCGGCACAAATAAATAAAAAGAGTAAGCAGCAAAAAGATATTTTAAAGGGCGCAACACATTTTAATCCTGTAGACCTTGTTTGTAGCGTTAAAAACTATAAAGGTGAAAAGTTTGATCTAAGAAAGTTTGTTGACACCAAAGCTGCTTTCATTTCTATGAAAACCAAAACAGGGAAAGATTTAAAAGCTCTTGAACTTCCCGGATTATGGAATGGTAGTATGGCCAATTGGAATACAATTTTTGTAGAAGTACCGTTAATTACATTTAATCCTGTAAAAACGGTGAACGATTTATTAAAGGCGCCACATCAAATTAAATAAAATGTTTGATGAACAAGCCATATTGAATGAGTTGAGATTTAAGGCGATTAGAAGCTCTGGAGCTGGCGGTCAACATGTAAATAAAACGTCGTCTAAAATAGAATTGACTTTCGATTTAGAGCAGTCTCAAATTTTTTCGGCTGAACAAAAGGAACGACTTAAGATTAATCTTCAAACAAGACTGTCAAAAGATCATATATTAATTATGCAGTGTGGTGAAAGTCGAAGTCAATTTCGAAATAAAGCCATTATTATCCAGCGTTTTTTAGAATTATTAAAAGTAAACCTCCTTGAAGAAAAAGAACGCATTCCTACCAAAATACCTAAGGCTGTTATAAAAAAGAGGCTTTCTAATAAACGCAAAAATTCAGAAAAGAAGGCCAGTCGCAAACCACCGCAAATTGATTAATTAAAAAAAACAAAAATCTTGATTGGCAAATGATAAATCTATTTTATCTTTGCAACGTTCTCAAAAAAGGGGTGCCTATTATCGGCTGAGATCATACCCATTGAACCTAGAACAGGTAATGCTGTTTAGGAAGCGAGCGTAAAAAAGGTCTAGTAGACCTTTTTAGCGAGTGCAAAAGTGAAACTATGTTTCACGTAACAATTGTTTAATAGTATTAACCAAGAATAATGACCTCTTTTTATTCGATTATTTACGTATAGTCGTATGAAAAATTTATTCGCTTTTTTATGTCTTTTTGCACTGTCATCTGGTGCATTTTCTCAAGAAAAATTTACTGTCTCCGGAGTGGTTACAGTAGATACTCAACCTTTACCTGGAGTTAGTATTATAGTTAAAGGTACAACTACCGGAGTCCAATCTGATTTAGAAGGAAAATACCAATTACAATTAGAAGAAGGACAGTACATTTTGGTTTTTAGTTACTTAGGACCAAAACAGGTAGAACGATCATTTTATTTAAGTAAAGATCTGAGTTTAGATGTTGAACTTACTGAAGAACCACAAACGTTAGACGAAGTCCTTGTTAAAGCTGTTAGAGTAGTAGCTACGTCACCAATTACGCATAGCAACGTGACGAAAAAACAATTGGCTAAGCGCAATTTAGGACAAGACATTCCTGTGCTTTTAAACTATTTACCTTCTGTAGTTACTACTACAGATGCTGGAGCAGGAGTAGGGTATACAGGAATTCGTGTTCGTGGTATTAACGCCCAATCTACAAATGTAACGATCAATGGAATTCCATACAATGATGCCGAATCTTTAGGCACTTTTTGGGTGAATCTCGGTGATTTTGCCTCGTCTGTAGAAAGTTTGCAACTTCAACGTGGTGTTGGCACATCCACCAACGGTTCTGGTGCTTTTGGTGCCAGTATCAATGTATTAACAGATGCCGTTTCTACAACATCTAATGGAGAAATTTCTAACTCCTTTGGAAGTTATAATACAAGAAAACATACTGTAAAGTTTAGCACTGGGTTACTAAATGAGCACATCGAAATTGCTGGTCGCTTGTCAAATATCACATCCGACGGCTATATCGACAGAGCAGAAACCGATTTAAAATCATACTTCTTGCAAGGGTCTTATATTGATGATAACACCTTGATAAAGGCCATTACTTTTGGAGGGAAAGAAGTTACTTATCAGGCTTGGAATGGTATCGATGCCGAAACCTTAACTAATAACAGAACCTTTAACCCTTCAGGGATGTATACCGATGCCAACGGAAATACGCGTTTCTATGATAATGAGGTTGATAACTATAATCAAGATCATTATCAATTGCATTGGAATCAACGTTATAACAATAGATGGTCTACCAACATTGGTCTAAATTATACCTACGGAAGAGGCTATTTTGAGCAATATAGGGAAGATGAAGATTTTTCAGACTATGACCTGACACCTCTAGAGATTGGCGGAGAAACGGTTAACACAACCGACTTAATTAGACGTAGATGGTTGGACAACGATTTCTATGTGTTAAACGCAAGTGCAAACTATAAAAACAATGAGGTTAATTTAATATTTGGAAGCTCTTACAGCTTCTATGATGGAGACCATTTTGGTGAAATTATTTGGGCAGAATTTGCTAGTGATAGTGAAATAAGAGATCGCTATTATGAAGGAAATGGTCAAAAAACAGATTGGAGTTTGTTTACAAAAGCCACATATCGTGTTAATGATAAAGTGAGTTTGTATGGTGATCTACAATTACGATTGGTTGGTTATGAAACTTCAGGTTTAACTTCAGATAGAATTCCGTTTAATATTGATGAAAGCTATAGTTTCTTTAACCCAAAAGCAGGAATTACCTATAAAGTTAATGGAACTAATAGTTTGTATTTTTCTTATGCCAGAGCAAATCGAGAACCAAATAGAAGTGATTTTGAGAATAATGCAACGGTAAAACCAGAACAACTTAATGATTTCGAATTAGGTTGGAGACATAACGATCAGAAATTTAGATTGAACGTGAATGCTTACTACATGTTGTATAATGAACAGTTGGTTTTAACAGGTCAAATAGATACAACTGGAGATCCAATTAGAGCAAATAATGGTGATAGTTACCGATTAGGTTTAGAAGTAGATGCGGCAATTGCCATTACTGATAAATTTTCGGTACAACCAAACTTTACAATTAGTTCTAATAAAAACAAGGAAACCTTCGAATCTGTGAATGGTGTATTATTAGATTTAGGAAAAACAGATATTTCTTTCTCTCCAGAATTGGTTGCTGCTAACGCTTTTGTGTTTCAACCAAAGGAAGGTTTTCAAATGGCATTACTTAGCAAATTTGTTGGCGATCAATTTATGGGAAATACTGAAAACCCAGATTCTAAATTAGATAACTACTTTGTTAATGATTTAAATATTACCTATGAATGGAAGTCAAAATCAATATTTAAGTCGGTTGTATTCTCAGGTTTAGTTAACAATATATTTAACGAAAAATACGTGTCAAATGGCTATTTTGGATCGTTCGATTTTGATGATGCTTCGAGTCCAACAGGAACAACTACTGGATATTTCTCCGGATTTTATCCTCAAGCTACTACAAATTTTTTAATAGGTGTTACTCTGAAATTTTAAAACTATAATTGACTTTATAAAAAAACTCCCAATTGTTAATTGGGAGTTTTTTTATTGATTTTATATTAAACTTTGAATTAATTGCTAACCACCAAAGTATTACCAGAAACTGTGACACGGTATTCTTTAAGTCCGCAAGGTAAAGGATCTCCAATGGCCTGCCCTGTAAACAAACTGTACTCATTCTCATCAGCACAGCCGCAAGTTACATTTACACCATCTCTTTGTAAAAACGAGCAAGTTGAAGGCGCATGATTAGGGTCATAGGCGTCCCAGGCACGATAATTACCGTTTCCAACATTTGTTACATAAACCCCTCCATTTCCTTGATTAGGGATATATACCGAATTACTAATAAACATAAGTTGACTAAATTCTGGTAAGTTTAAATTAAGCGATGCATTAACACCAACGTTGAGTAAGAAATTACAATTATTTATTCTGTCGTCACTTCCGCAGTTCGTTATCAACAGAAGAGATAAAATGATTGATATTTTTTTTATGTTGTTCATTTATAAATAACTAATTTTAGATGCTATGGGTTTAATATGGGCTGCAAGTTACAATATTTTAAATGTTGAATTAAATATTTTGTATCTTTGTATTTCAATCTCGTGATAGCGAGATTTTTTTTATGCTGAACGAGTTTAGCTTATGCTAGTTCTTAGATTTCAGCATCTTTTTATTATTAAACGAATGAATTATGAGTAAAGTATCTTATTATACGGCCGAAGGTTTAAAAAAATTAAGAAACGAGCTGCAACAGTTAAAAGATATAGAACGACCTAAAGCATCTCAAGCTATTGCAGAAGCTAGAGATAAAGGTGACTTGAGTGAAAATGCAGAGTACGATGCAGCCAAAGAAGCTCAGGGTATGTTAGAAATGAAGATTTCTAAATTAGAAGAAACCTTAGCAGGAGCACGTGTTATTGATGAATCTCAAATGGATACATCCAAAGCCTTAGTACTATCTAAAGTGAAAATAAAAAACCAAACCAATGGAATGGAAATGACTTATACTTTAGTAGCCGACGGTGAAGCAGATCTAGCTTCTGGTAAAATTTCTGTAAATTCTCCAATAGGAAAAGGACTTTTAGGAAAGTCTGTTGGTGAAGTTGCAGAAGTACAAGTGCCTAATGGAATTATGAAATTTGATATTTTAGAAATATCAAGATAATAGATTAATCTTGTTAATATATAGATAAAAGATTCCTTCAAAAGAGGAATCTTTTTATATTTACATATACTCTAATACTTCAGTGCCATGGCATCTATCTTTACAAAAATAATTAGTGGCGACATCCCTTGTTACAAAATAGCAGAAACAGAAGATTATCTCGCCTTTTTAGATATTAATCCTAATGCTAATGGGCATACATTATGTATTCCAAAACAAGAAGTTGATAAAATTTTTGATTTAGATGAAACGGCCTATCTTGGGTTGATGGCATTTTCCAGAGAGGTGGCGTTGGCCATTGAAAAGGCTGTGCCTTGTAAGCGCGTTGGGATGACTGTTATTGGGTTGGAGGTTCCGCATGTGCATGTACATTTAATCCCACTTAATACTATGGAAGATGCACGATTTATTGATAAAACAGCTTTAACCAAAGAAGAGTTTGAAGCTACTGCAAATAAAATTGCGTCGTTTTTGTAGTTAAAATGATAACACTCCAGTCACAAAAAGAACCACAATAAGTATCAATAATGCGTCTGCAATAATTAAAATCCAAGCTAATTTTTTCAGTTTTGTAGATTGTGGTTTAGCTTTTATTGCGCGTTCTTGGTAAGCTACTACTTGCTCAATATCGTTGGTCCAACGTACAGGGAAAATGTTAGTATTACAAGTGTTGCAATACATTTCGTGAATGGTCTCTCCTGTTATTGCCTTGTAAAATGCGTTTTCAACAAAACGCTGCTTAAAGGTTAATTGCAGCCCTTCATTAGAATAACACTCTGGGCAATTGTTGTTGAGTTGAACTTCTTTTAATGTAAAATATTGTTGTGCTTTCATGGTCTACAACTAAGATAACAATTTCAATGAAATTTGCATTGTTGTTCCTTTACCAATTTCAGAATTAAGAACTTTAATCTTTCCTTTATGGTAATCTTCAATAATGCGTTTGGCCAAAGATAAGCCTAGTCCCCAACCACGTTTTTTAGTTGTAAAACCAGGTTGAAAAACCGAATTGAAATTTTGTTTCGAAATGCCTTTACCTGTATCTTTTACAGTTATTTTTACGTATTTATCATCATGAGATATCGCAAGTTTTAATGCGCCTTTTCCCTTCATGGCATCTATGGCATTTTTAACCAGATTTTCGATAGTCCAGCTATATAATTGCTTGTTTAGATTTACAGGAAGTTCTTTTTCCGGAGCTGTAATTTCAAAATCGATTAACTTCGACGATCGTGCCTTAAGATATTCAAAAGATTCTATTGTTTCTTGAACAATATCAGTTTTTTTAAGTGTTGGGACAGACCCTATTTTACTAAAACGATCCGTAATAGTTTGTAATCTTGTGATATCTTTTTCAATTTCAATGAGATAATCGGGATTGACGCTTTCGCTTCTTAAAATTTCAGTCCAGCCCACTAATGACGATAAAGGTGTTCCTATCTGATGAGCTGTTTCTTTTGCCATACCTGTCCAGAGTTTATTTTGATCTGCCGTTTTTGAACTCTTATAAAAGAAGTAAGCAACAGCAGCAAATAAAATAATAATTAACAATAGGGCCAGTGGATAATATTTCAGTTTATTTAATAAAGGCGAATTCCCATAGTAGATGGTTTTATTATTATTTTCAATTTCAATAGGTTTATTTTCTTTACCATATTTAGAAATGAGCATTTTTAAATTTTGATTTACATATTCAGATTCTTTGATGTTATGTATGGAATCAGCTTCAGTTTTTTTAATAATATTTCTAAAATTCACTAATATCGAATCTGCTTCAATAAGAATCATTGGTGTGGTGTTGTTGTTGTCTAAGACTTCAAAAGCAAGATCTAAATCGGCAAGCACATCATCACTATTATTCATGTCTGATTCTTCTAGAGCTTTAAATATGTCGCGCTGAGCAGATGAACTTATTTCCATTTTACTTCGTTCTTCTGCTTTAAAATTTTGGAAAAACACATACGTATTCCAGAGAATAAGAGAGATTATAATAAATGAAGTAACGATGATAATCCATCGTATCATATTGCGGTTTATGGTAACGGCCATTAACTATATTTTTGAATTTTAAATATAAAGGATTTATGTTAATAATATTGTGTTGAGATAGAGTGAATTCATTTTTATAACACTATCAATATGGTTACATTTGCATTTCAATATCTTGAAACGGCTACGTTTAGGGTAAAAACAATAACAAAATGGCATCTTTTAAACCAAAAGACATTTCAACAGGACGATTACATAGTTACTTATTAAGTGCTGTGGCGCCTAGACCTATTGCTTTTGCGAGTACAATGGATGCAGATGGCAAACCCAATTTATCACCTTATAGTTTTTTTAATGTGTTTAGCGCTAATCCGCCAATTATGATATTTTCTCCAGCACGTCGTGTGAGAAATAATACCATAAAACACACTTTAGAAAATGTTGAAGCGACAAAAGAAGTGGTGATTAATGTTGTTAATTATGATATTGTACAACAAATGTCGTTGAGTAGTACAGAGTATGCAAAAGGAGTTAATGAGTTTGATAAAGCTGGACTAACGATGTTAGCATCTGATATTGTAAAGCCATTTAGAGTTGCCGAGTCTCCAGTTCAATTTGAATGTAAAGTTAATGAAATTGTGCATTTGGGAACCGAAGGAGGAGCAGGTAATTTAGTGATTTGTGAAGTTGTAAAACTGCATATCTCTGATGAGGTTTTAGATGATCAAGATGTTATTATTCAAGAAAGATTAGACTTAGTTGCTAGAGCAGGAGGAAGTTATTACAATAGAGCAAGAAAAGGCTTTTTTGAAATCCCAAAGCCTATTTCGACTTTAGGAATAGGGGTTGATGCCATGCCACCTGCCATCAAAAACAGTATGATTTTAACTGGTAATGATCTTGGTATGCTTGGAAATGTGGAAGCCTTGCCAAAACAAGTTGAAATAGACGAATTTATAACTAATGTGAGTGAACGTTATCCAAATATTAAAAATATGTCTCACCGCGAAAAACATAAAATAGCCAGAAATTATTTGAGCTATGGTGATGTAGAGAGCGCTTGGAAATTGCTCTTGTCTTAAATATTAAAAACAATCTAAATTAAATATAAGTAAATACAAAATGGAAGTACAAGGAAAAATCAAAATGATTGGAGAAACTCAGACGTTTGGAAGTAATGGGTTTAGAAAGAGAGAATTGGTAGTAACGACAGAAGAACAATATCCACAGCATATTTTGGTTGAATTTGTTCAAGACAAAACAGATTTATTAAACACATATCAAGTTGGGCAATCTGTAAAAGTAAATATCAATTTAAGAGGAAGAGAGTGGGTAAACCCTCAAGGCGAAACCAAATATTTTAACTCTATACAAGGGTGGAGAATTGAAGCATTACAAGCAGAAGCTGGAAACATGCCTCCTGTGGCACCAACCGAAGCTTTTGAGCCTGCAACAAATTTAAATGAAGAAGATCACGATGATCTGCCATTCTAATTAGAGCTAATTCAAATATGGTGTTCATCACTATTAAACTAAAAAACCTCAATAAGCATTGAGGTTTTTTTTATAAAAAAAGTCCCGAAAATTTCGGGACTTAGTATTGTGGTTTTAGGTTTGACCTTTACAAACAAACTCAAAAAAAAGCAATGATGAACAAAATTTAATTCACAAAGGTCATTTCAAATATGGCGAAAATTGAATACTTTTCAAAGTTTAAAGCCAGATTTAACATACAAATAGATAATTACAACGTTATAGTAAGCACATGCATTTTCTTAATCAAGACATAGCGTTTCCAGATGTATCCGAAGCTACAAAGGAAGGGATTCTAGCAGTTGGCGGTGATTTGTCACCTGAACGACTACTATTAGCATACCAAAGTGGTATTTTCCCTTGGTTTGATGATGAAGAACCCATTGTTTGGTGGTCTCCAGATCCTCGTTTTGTCCTTTTTCCGCAGAACATAAAAGTATCTAAAAGTATGAAACAGGTATTAAGAAACACCAGTTTTGAAGTTACTATAAACAAAGATTTTGAAGCTGTTATAAGTAATTGTGCTTTAATGAAACGTTATGGGCAACAAGGGACCTGGATTTCGCCTAGTATGAAATCTGCTTACACCCAACTTCATACATTAGGGTATGCCATTTCGGTTGAAGTATGGTTAAATAATGAGCTTGTAGGTGGTTTATATGGGATAGATGTTGGTAATGGGGTGTTTTGTGGCGAAAGTATGTTTAGTAAAGTAAGTAATGCCAGTAAAGTTGCACTTATCATTTTTATTCAAAACTCTAACTACAAATTAATAGATTGTCAAGTATATACCAATCACTTAGATAGTTTAGGAGCAGAAGACATGCCTAGAGCAGAGTTTATGACCTATTTAAAATAAATCAAACCTCGTTATATCTAAAACAATTAACCTCGTGATCATTTACCATTCCGGTAGCTTGCATATGGGCATATATGACTGTCGAGCCCACAAACTTGAACCCGCGTTTTTTTAAGTCCTTACTTATAGCATCGCTAAGTGGCGTGTTAGCAGGTGCTTTTCTATAATCTTCAAAACGATTCTTTATAGGTTTACCATCTACAAAATCCCAAATGTATTTTGAAAACGAGCCAAATTCGTCTTGTATTTTCATAAAGGCTTGCGCGTTAGTAATTGTGGCATTTACCTTTAATTTGTTTCTAATAATACCTTCATTTTGAAGTAGTTTGTCTATTTTTTTCTGATTGTACTTGGCAATTTTTTTATAGTCAAAATGATCAAATGCTTTTCTGAAATTTTCACGTTTTTTTAAAACGGTTATCCAACTTAAACCCGCCTGAAATGTTTCTAATATTAAAAATTCAAATAAAGTGTCGTCATCATGAACAGGTACGCCCCATTCCTCATCGTGATAAGCCTCATAAAGTGTATTTCCTTCACACCAACCGCATCTGTGTTTAGTCATAATAAATTGTATTGAACTTTAAAAGTAGTAAGTTTTTTGTTAATAATACGTCTTATGTCTACACGATGTAATGTGCTTGAATAATTTCATGATTAAAATCATTTTTCATTGCATTTGTTTACTTTAAATTGCACAAATAAATACTATGACAACATTGGAACATATAACAGTAAAAGACATTATAACCGAGAGCTTGAAAAAAGGAATTTCGTATCAAGATTATCGCACACTCGTGCATCAATATGTTGAGGATGGCTCTACAAGCGGAAATGAGAAAACCGATGCATTGGTTAATTATACTATGCTTAACGATAGACGAATGAAACGTTGGGATAAAACGGTTAAAGTATCTGAAGAGATTAAAGAACGATTAGTCAAATTTGACGGACACGTGACTTGGTTAGTTATTACAGAGAGTTGGTGTGGTGATGCAGCGCACGTAATACCTGTACTAAATAAACTTGCAGACTTATCGGAAGGCATCGATTTAAAATTGGTATTTAGAGATGAGAATGAAGAATTAATGGATCAGTTTTTAACAAATGGTGGTCGTGCCATTGCAAAATTGATTATGATTGATCATACCACAGAAGAAATTGTGCATACGTTTGGACCTAGACCTAGTAAGGCAACTCAGTTGGTGAACGATTACAAAGAAGAACACGGTACGTTAACTCCAGAGTTTAAAGAAGATTTACAAGTGTGGTACAACAAAGATAAAGGTCAAAATATAATTAGTGATATCGTAGCGCTTTTAGGCGTGTAGTTATTTGCCTTGGAAATAATAAGTAATAGAACCAATCTGACTTTTTCGTTTAGCATCAGAGAATACAGCATTTTGAGCATATTCTAAAGCCGTATCAATTAAACACTGATTTTTACTAGACGAAGACGAATTGATATAAGTGTCGGTTACCTGACCTTGAGCGTTTACCGTAATATTTATTACAATTTTTCCACCTACCTCACATAAATATACTGGAGGTGGTAACTTTACTTTATTACGATTGGTCAATGAAAATGAAACACTACTATTGGCATTACCTTTACTGTTTTTTGTGCTTTCTTTAGGTGTATGCATTGCCAATATATCGTTGGCTTTATTGAACGTTTTTCTTTCCTTTTCTTGTAAAGCGTAGTTTTTAGAATTACTGTATGACGAATTAGAATTAGAGGTCATCACATCATCTGTGGTATTTGAAGCGTCTTCAATAGGTTCGTCAGGTGTATCAGAAGTGTCTTCTTCTGGCTGAGAATTCATAGATTTAAAATTACGCATCATTTCCTTGAACTCTTCATCCTCATTAAAGGCTTCGTTGGTTTTAGGATTAGCGTTTTCCTTGTCTTCTAATGCTTTTAGACGTTCCAATTTTTCGAGTTCCTCAATGGTTTGAGGTTCAATTTCATAATAACTTTCAGCTATAAATTCAGACTTTTTCTTAATATGAAAACTGAACATACCAAGAACTATCGTTCCTGTAATTAAGGACGTTATAAGTAGTGCTTTATGTTTTTCAACAAAATTCAAGTAGGCAAAAATTTAAATATAGTTTGTCTTATATATACGTCAATATAGGCAAATTGGATTAAAAGAGCATAAATTCGAGGAAAATGGCGAAGCTTGAGAGCTTTTCAGTTTGTCTAAAACCAAAACGTTTCCTACTAAAATCGAAACCAATTAAAAAGGAGTTTTTAAAATTATCATCATAAGCACGATAACCAATTCCTACTTTATATGTGTTTCCATTTTCAAAGGCTTTTCCTAAATCGACTAATTTTCCATAGCCACCACGAACAAATACTTGATCGTCAAAATCCAAAATATTATAAGTAAAATCGAGATAGACTGGCAGGAAATTTAAATTTTGATCGATGTAATGATCGTATTCCACATTAAGTCCTATACTGGATCTCGTATCAAATTGATAGCCAATCGTGTTGTTTATAAAAAGACCGTTGAGGTTAATAAATGATTCGCCATCGTCGTTGGCAATAGTATAATTATCGTTAGTGGTTAACGTTGCAGATAACGAGACCTTATAAAATAACCCGTTCGTCTTGTCTTCTTCTTGTGAAAAACCTGCGGTAAAATAAAATAAAAGAAGTAGTGTATAAAGATGCTTCATAATTTTTTAGTTAGAAGCAAAATAGATATCAAGAATTATTCCGAAGAGAGTCTTGCAATAAAATCTTCTGGAGCTATTGCATTTTTCACATCGAATGTTCCAATTTTCGTACGACGTAATGCCGAGAGATGTGCTCCAGAGTTCAGTGCTTTCCCAAAGTCGTGCGCTAAAGACCTAATATAAGTACCTTTACTGCAAACCACTCTAAAATTAAGATGATTAGCATCAATAGCTGTGATTTCAAATTCTGAAATGTTTACTGTTCGAGATTTTATCTCTACCTGTTCACCAGCACGAGCGTATTCGTATAAACGTTTACCATCTTTTTTTAATGCCGAAAATACAGGAGGAAACTGTTCGATATGTCCTATAAACTGTTGAACGGTATCATGAATTAAACCTTCGGAAATGTGCTCAGTAGGAAAGGTTTCATTAATCTCTGTTTCTAAATCGTAAGATGGTGTTGTACTTCCCAAAACAAAGGTGCCTGTGTACTCTTTATCCTGACCCTGAAACGTATTAATTTGTTTGGTCATTTTGCCTGTACAGATAATCAATAAACCTGTGGCAAGTGGATCTAAAGTCCCAGCATGTCCTACTTTGATTTTTTTAATATTAAAAGCCTGTCTAATCTCCCAACGCAATTTATTTACAGCTTGAAAGGACGTCCATGTTAATGGCTTGTCTATAAGTAAAACCTCTCCAGATTGGAAATCTTCTCCTGTTTTCATAGTAAAGTAAAAATGATAGCTGTGATACCTACAATAACACAATAAAGTGCGAAATATGAGAGCTTGCTTTTCTTTACAAGAGCTATCATCCAAGTACATGCAAATAAGCCAGAAATAAAGGCAGCAACAAAACCAAAACCTAATGTTGTAAAGTTGGCACTTTCATAACTAATATCTCCACTTACTATATCTTTAGCAATTTTCCCGAAAATTAATGGTACTACCATCAAAAAAGAGAAACGAGCAGCTCTGGTTTTATCGTTTCCTAATAATACTGATGTTGAGATGGTTGCGCCAGATCTTGAAATACCTGGGAGCATAGCAATGGCTTGGGAAATTCCAATAATAAAGGCATTAGAAAAACTCACTTTTTTATTGGTGTCTTTCGCTCTATCTGCTAGAAACAAAAGCGCAGCAGTTACAATAAGCATACAGCCTACGAGTAAAATGTTGCCACCAAATAATTGTTCAAGTTGATCTTCAAAAAAGAGACCTACGATAACAGCAGGTATCATAGATAAAGCGATTTTAGATACAAACTTTAAGTCATCGTTCCACTCAAATTTTAAAACCCCTTTAGCAAGATCTATAATGTCTTTTCTAAACACAACCATAGTGCTTAATGCCGTTGCAAAATGTAAGACTACAGTAAATAATAAACTTTCTTTTGGAACAGAATTATCTCCAAGAATGGCTTTACCTAATTCGAGATGACCACTTGAAGATACTGGTAAAAACTCGGTAAGCCCTTGAATAATTCCTAATACAATTGAATCGATGATATCCATGAGGCAAAAATATCAAAATAGATGCAGCTATTGTTAAAAAGAGTTGATTTTTAAGATTTAGATCCTTTGTTAGGATTTAATAAAATCGCATAAACCTGAATTCCAAATCCTATTAAGACCAATGTTGGTGCCAATCTTATACGTCTCCAACTAAAAATTGAAGGGTCGAATACATTAGGATCATCACTACCTCCACCAGACATTAAAATAAAACCAATGGCAATACAAGCCAAGCCTATAAGCATAAATTTATAGTTTTTCTTTCCGAAGATAAATTCACCTTTTGCAGTTTCTTTACGTTTCTGTTCTCCCATAATCTTATATTAATCCTCTTTGCTATTTGCCTCAGTATTAAACTCAGTAAAAATAATTTCATCGTCAATAGCAAGTTGTGCTATATGCTCTGAAGTTCCAAAAAATAGTTTTGGTAGGTGCAAAGTAACAGTTTTATTTAAAACTTTTGCGTTAAGAGAATCTAAATTTAGCCCACGTTCTAATCCGCGATTAATATAGTAGTGATTTCCATGGTCATCACTAAAAATAATATCAAAGGAGGTTCCTTCTTTAATGCTGATAATTTTTTCGATTTCAACATCACATTCTTCGGGTTTCGGATTTTCAATGATGCAGGAATGAAATGATAAGAGAATTATGATAATAAGACTGAGGGCTAGAACAAAAAAAGAACGCTGTTTTTTCATGACTAGGATATTGGTTGATACGAGGATAACGGTTTTTTATCCCATATAGTATAACGTCTAGCTTTTCTTTTTAGACTGTCCTTCAGTAAATACAATGCGATTAACCATGGCCTCAAGTTCTTCACGTTGTTCGTCTGTATCATAAGAAATCACCAGTAACAAACAAAACCCTTTTGTTATTGTAGCCATATACTGTTGATGAAACTCCGAACCTAAATAGTCTACATCAACATTCATCATATCAAAAGAATGATTCCCAATAGTTTTAGGCGCATCTAGATAGTTAAAAGTATAATCCATTTGCATTTGTTCCATTATTTTTTGAGCTTCTTTTAAATAATCTTGTCCGTGTTTTACTTGTGGATGCTGACTTACATTCTCGGCAATAATGGATATAGAAGGGTTGTAGCCTAGTGTCGATCCTAGTTCATATTGATATGCCGTAAATAAACTAGCGTTATTAATAGATGATGCATCTATAGCGCGTTTTAAATCTTCGTCTTCAACAAGTTCTTTGCCGTACTCTGAAATCTCTTTTCGTTCTTCTTCAGATTGTACGTCCCAACTTGTATCAAAAGGAACACGCATCTTAAAATAGTCATTAGTATACACGCCGTTTTCAACCTTACCATAATCAAAGCTTTCTGGCAATCCTGGTGATTCTGTTTTACATGATGTGACTAAGGTTAAAGTCAACGCCATTGTAATAATGCATGTGAACAAATTAATACGATTTTTTACAGCCATTGGTTTTATGTTTTAATATGTTTTTAGTTTTCCATGAAATAAGAAGGGTCTATCAAAAAGACCTACACCTGTTTCGATTGTAATTACTTGTTTTTCGCGTAACCGAGACTCATCTTCAGGAGTGAATTTATTAAAAACAGTAAATCCATTTTTATTATTTGAAGTTCTTAATGTAACTTCAAATGTATCATCCACGTCTCTAATATACTTTATTTTATACGATTTTAGCACTGTTTTTTTTGTATATAATCTATTGACTTGAAATACAAAAGCCGAGTCGAAAGCGGCAATAATCACTCCTAATGTAAGTCCGATAAAAATACTATAAGCAAAACTTTTTGCTATTCTAATAAAGAGATCCTTTTCAGTAGACACCCAAAATATAACGATTGCAGAAAGCAAAGCAAGTGGTATTACAATATAAAGAACTTGGACAATCTCAAGGTCAAATGGTTTGTAATCTTCGTAATCTGAAAATAGTGCTTTCCCTAAATCTGAGTTTATAAAAAAGTATAAGGCTATAGCTATAATAACCCAAAATACTCTCTTAAAAAAAGACCTATCCATCTAATAATACAATTGATCTGTCTTTAAGTTTAAGAAGCGCTGTGTTGCGATAAATGTACTTACCCAAGTAATTAAAATACCTAAGAGAAAAATACCAATAAATAACGCGCTAATTAATACAGGTTTTTGAAGTAATTCTAACTCTGGAAAAGTTTTATTGAGATAATAAAGTACAACGCCCATACCTATCAAGGCGACTATAGCACCAATAATTCCTAATTGGATACTTTTAAATACAAAGGGTTTTCTAATGAAACGCTTAGTGGCGCCTACCATTTGCATCGTTTTAATAATAAAACGTTTAGAATATACAGCCAATCGTATGGAACTATTAATCAATAACACTGCAATTAACGTAAAAACAGCGCTAAGGATAAGTACCCAAAACGTAATCTTTTTGACATTATCATTCATTAATTCAACGAGGTTATTATCATATTTAATGTCTTCAATAAACGCCTTGTTAGCTAGTTCGGCAGTAATGCCATCTAAAGTTTCGTTAGTTACATAATCTGCATTTAAGTATACATCGATAGAATTTTGTAACGGGTTAGTCCCTAAGAATTCCGTAAAATCTTCACCAAGATCAGACTTAACAATTTGAGCGGCCTCTTCCTTCGATACATATTTTGCCTCTTTGGTGTAATCTGCCATGGCTAAACTTTTTTGAAGCTGATTAACTTCTACATCTTTTGCCGAGTCGTTCAAATAAATAGTAACCACAACTTGCTCTCTAAAATGATCTGCTACTTTTTTGGCATTTAAAACCAATAAACCTAAACAGCCCAATAAAAACAGGACTAAAGCGATACTAATGACTACAGAGAAGTAAGAGGAAATTAATTTTCGTTTTTGATATTGATCAAAAGATGATGCCATAAATAGAACAGATTAATGCTGTAAAAATAAAAAACAATTTGTTTGTTTAAGGTTTACAACGCTTAAACTTTTAAATGTGTTGTAATACCTTTAAATTTGCGGTCTAAATTTGCAAAGAAACCATGAGTTATCATTTTAATGAGATTGAAGCCAAATGGCAAAAATATTGGGCAGACAACCATACCTTTAAAGCTGAAAATAAAAGCGACAAGCCTAAATATTACGTGTTAGATATGTTCCCTTATCCTAGTGGAGCAGGCTTACATGTAGGGCACCCATTAGGTTATATTGCAAGTGATATTTATGCGCGTTATAAGCGTCATAAAGGGTTTAACGTATTGCATCCTCAAGGCTATGATAGTTTTGGATTGCCTGCAGAGCAGTACGCTATTCAAACAGGACAGCACCCAGCAATAACTACAGAAACTAACATAAAAACCTATCGTCGTCAACTCGACCAAATTGGGTTTTCATTCGATTGGAGTAGAGAAGTACGTACCAGTAATCCAGATTATTATAAGTGGACACAATGGATTTTTATTCAATTGTTTGAATCTTGGTATTGTAAAAATCACCAGAGCGCTTTTCCAATTTCAGAATTAGAAAAAGTATTTTCTTCGGAAGGAAATGAATCTGTTGAAGCCGTTTGCGATGATAATGTGAATGTGTTTACTGCAGAAGAATGGAATCAATTTTCTTCGGAAAAGAAGCAAGACATTTTATTAAAATATAGATTGACTTATTTGGCAGAAACCGAAGTCAACTGGTGTCCTGCATTAGGAACAGTTTTGGCCAATGATGAAATCGTTAATGGTGTTTCCGAACGTGGAGGACATCCCGTTATTCGAAAAAAGATGACCCAATGGAGTATGCGAATTTCGGCCTATGCAGAACGCTTACTTCAAGGATTAGATACTATTGATTGGACAGACTCACTTAAAGAGAGTCAGCGTAACTGGATAGGGAAATCTGTTGGGGCTAGCGTTACGTTTAATGTGAATGACCACGATGCAGTAATTGATGTGTTTACAACACGACCAGATACCATTTATGGCGTGTCTTTTATGACTTTAGCTCCAGAACATGACTTGGTATCACAAATTGTAACAGACGAACAAAAAGCTGAAGTTGAAGCCTATATTGAAGCTACAGCAAAGCGTAGTGAACGTGATCGTATGGCAGACGTTAAGACGATTTCAGGTGTCTTTACGGGAGCTTATGCAGAGCATCCATTTACAAAAGAGCCCATTCCTATTTGGATTGGTGATTACGTATTGGCAGGTTACGGAACAGGTGCTGTGATGTCTGTACCTTGTGGTGACCAGCGCGATTACGATTTTGCAAAGCACTTTAATATTCCAATTCCGAATATTTTTGAAGGTGTAGATATTTCCGAAGAAGCCTTTTCAGATAAAGAAAATACGATTATCGCTAATAGTGATTTCCTTAATGGAATGAATTATAAAAAAGCAACCAAACGTGCCATTTATGAATTGGAGCAATTGGGTCAAGGCGAAGGAAAAACCAATTACAGATTGCGAGATGCTGTGTTTTCGCGCCAACGTTATTGGGGAGAACCGTTTCCAGTGTATTACGTAAATGGGATGCCTCAAATGATCGATCTTGAACATTTACCAGTACGTTTACCAGAGGTTGAAAAATACCTGCCAACAGAAGAAGGTGAGCCGCCATTAGGTCGTGCCGATGTTTGGGCTTGGGATACGAACACTAACACAATAGTATCTAATAATCTTGTCACCCTGAGCGGCGTCGAAGGGTCTCATGACAATGGTATTTATCCATTAGAATTAAACACGATGCCAGGTTGGGCAGGAAGTTCTTGGTATTTCTTTAGATATATGGAAGAAGCTGCCAATAGAGGTGAGCATTTTGCAACCGAGGATGCGCTAAAGTATTGGGAAAATGTAGATTTATATATTGGAGGTAGCGAGCACGCCACAGGACATTTACTCTACTCACGTTTTTGGGTGAAGTTTATGCACGACAGAGGTTTTGTTGGTGTAGATGAACCGTTTAAAAAGTTGATCAACCAAGGGATGATTTTGGGGACGAGTGCGATTGTTTATAGAGTTTCAGGGACTAATACTTATGTGTCCAAGGGGTTAAAAGAAGGTCACGATGTTGAAGAAATAAGAGTAGACGTAAATATCGTAAACGCTTCTGATGAGATAGATATCGAAAAACTTAAACAATGGCAACCACAGTTTGAAAATGCTGAATTTATTCTTGAAGAAGGTAATTATATTGTTGGTCGCGAAGTTGAAAAAATGTCAAAGCGTTGGTTTAATGTCGTTAACCCAGACAGTATTTGTGAACAATATGGAGCCGATAGTTTACGTCTTTATGAAATGTTCTTAGGACCATTAGAGCAAGCCAAACCTTGGAATACTGCTGGTATTACTGGTGTTCACGGATTCTTAAAGAA
Organism: uncultured Psychroserpens sp.; assembly: GCF_947492715.1. Lineage (GTDB taxonomy): Bacteria > Bacteroidota > Bacteroidia > Flavobacteriales > Flavobacteriaceae > Psychroserpens. The sequence goes on along the minus strand of NZ_CANLNS010000001.1, from coordinate 625,972 downwards.
ACTGTGGAAACTGTATGTGGATGACAATGGACTTAAAGTAAACGATGCAGAGGCCACAAAAGACAACTTAAAAACCCTTCATAAAACCATAAAAAAGGTAGAAGACGATATCGAGAACTTTTCATTCAATACATCAGTATCCACCTTTATGATTGCTGTGAACGAATTGACAGCTCAAAAGTGTACAAGTAAGGCCATACTAGAACCGTTACTGGTATTAATATCTCCTTATGCGCCACATATTGCTGAAGAATTATGGAGTAAACTAGGGCATGACCAATCGATCTCGACAGCTCCATTTCCGAAGTTTGAAGAAAAACACTTGGTAGAAAGCAGTAAGAATTATCCTATTTCTTTTAATGGTAAAATGCGATTTACATTGGAGCTACCTTTAGATATGAGTAAGGATGATATTGAGAAAACAGTCATGGCTCATGAAAAAACCATTGCGCAATTACAAGGACGAGAACCTAAAAAAGTAATTGTAGTTCCTGGCAAAATTGTCAATATAGTAGGTTAAAAACATGAGGCTGCAGATTAAAAAATATGATAAGATTATATTGTTCTTCTTCGTAGCCTTTATATCTGCTAGTAGCTTAATTTGGTTATTTGAAGAACGGTTTGACCAATCAAAATGGATTACGAATCCAACCCAACGTTACAAAATGGCCAATGACATTGTTGAAAGTAAATTGCTCATTGGCAAAACAAAAGATGAGGTGATATCACTATTAGGTGAGCCCGAAATGACACTAGAAGCAGGAGGAGACACCTTACTATATAAACTAGGAAATGCGCCAAGTTTTTTTAAATCTGAACAAGACAGATTGGTTGTGTTGCTTTATAATAATGTCGTTGCTCAAGTAGTCCTAACACCCTTTAAAGAATAGAGGTTTAAGAGTGTCTATAAATGACTTTCTGCGTTTTATAAAAGTGAGCAGTATCAAGAACTTTCATTACTTTTACTAAAACAACGATTATGAGAACCGTTTTCTTACTGCTTGGTTTATTTGCCTGTTTTAGTCTTAATGCGCAAGACAAGGTTTTTCCAGATGATTATTTAGGAGTTTATAAAGGCGATTTGGTCATTACAAGTTCTAAAGGCAAACAAAGCCTGCCTATGGAATTTCATTTAAAGGCTACAGATTCTACTGATCTTTACAGCTATAAATTTATTGTGTTGGTGAATAATAAGCCCTCTGAAAAGAACTACACTTTAAAAGTAAAAGATAAATCTAAAGGCGAGTTTTTAATAGATGAAAACAATGGTATTGTACTCAACGCCAATTATATTGATAATACACTTTATAGTGTTTTTGATGTTGAGAGTAGTTTGATAACAACTACCGAAACGTTTTATGAGAATAAAATGGAGTTCAAGATTGTATATTCAGATATGACTGACAAAACGAGCAGTGATAATGGAGGAGATGCAGTGAATGTGACGAATTATCCAGTAACGGTTATACAAAAAGCCATTTTAACAAAACAATAACTGACAAAATTTCCCTAGCTACAAATTGGCTTACTTTTTGTACTAGAATAGTAACAATTTAATTTTTATAATTATGAACGGAATGATGGGATATTACGTATTAATTGGAGCCATAGCATTGGTAAGCTGGTTAGTAAGTAATCAATTAAAACAAAAATTTGCGAAATACTCTAAAGTGCAATTGCGCAATGGTATGAGCGGACGAGAAGTAGCTGAGAAAATGCTTGCAGATAATGGAATTACAGATGTTGAGGTGATTTCTGTGGCAGGTCAGTTAACAGATCATTACAATCCAAAAAATAAAACGGTAAATTTAAGTGAGGCAGTCTACAATCAACGTAATGCAGCAGCAGCGGCTGTAGCAGCACACGAGGTTGGTCATGCAGTACAACACGCGCAAGCATACAGTGCTTTAGGAATGCGTTCGGCACTAGTGCCAATTGTAAGTGTAACTTCTGGCATGTCGCAATGGTTAGTTATTGGCGGATTGGTATTAGGAGCAGCAGCAGGTGTTGGCTTAGGCTATTGGGTTGCGGTTGCAGGATTGGTATTTATGGGATTTGCTACGTTATTTAGCTTTATTACTTTACCTGTAGAATACGATGCGAGTAACAGAGCCTTAGCTTGGTTAAAAAACAAAAATGTAGTTACTCCAGAGGAGTATAAAGGATCTGAAGACGCATTAAAATGGGCAGCAAGAACCTATCTTGTTGCAGCTATTGGAGCTTTAGCGTCTCTTCTGTATTGGGCACTTCAAGTGTTTGGAGGGCGTGATTAATACGACCTTATAAACAAGAGTTCAACCGAATTTCGTTTTTTTACACGGGATTCGGTTTTGTTTTATTATTTTAGATTTATTAAATCAATTAACCTATGGAAAATTCTAACCAAAGCCCTTTTCACAATGCTAATAACAAATTGATGTTGAGTGCTTTATCTGCTACAGATCGTGTAGCTTTTTACAAAAAAACCTATGCTCATGTAGCTGGTGGTGTTCTCGTTTTTATCATGTTTGAATGGCTCTTATTACAAAGTGATGCCATTGTTAGTTTTGCGATGTCTATGACGCAAGGTTGGAGATGGTTAATCATGCTTGGTGGTTTTATGTTTATTACCAATTATGCCGAGGGAATGGCTCTAAAAACTCAAGATAAGAATAAGCAGTATCTCGCTTATGGTTTATATATTTTAGCCGAGGCTTTTATTTTTGTTCCACTGCTGTATATCGCAACAACATTTTTGGCCGATGGTGGAGATGTGTTATATCAGGCTTCCATTGTAACCTTGTCTTTGTTTACAGGGTTGTCTGCCATAGTATTTGTGACTAAAAAGGACTTTTCATTTTTAAGAACAGGATTAACAATTGGTTTTTTTATCGCTATGGGATTAATTGTTGCTGGTTTACTTTTTGGATTTAATCTTGGTCTATGGTTTTCTGTGGCCATGTGTCTATTAGCAGGCGGTTCGATTTTATATCAAACCTCTAATATGGTACACAAATATTCAACCGAGGATTACATTCCTGCGGCTTTAGGATTGTTTGCATCATTAATGCTACTGTTCTGGTATGTCTTGCAAATTTTTATGTCGAGAGATTAATTATTCTAAATATTATGTATGAAAAAAAGCATTCTGAAAAGGATGCTTTTTTTTTGTTTAATTAGAATTGCTCTTCGAGGTTTACCAATTTATTTTGAATGGCATACACTACCAAACCAGCAAGATTTTTAGCTTCTGTCTTCAGTAATAAATTATTACGATGACCATCAACGGTTCTCGGACTTATAAATAGTTTTTCGGCAATTTCGTTCGTTGTAAACTGCTTACATATTAAATCTAACACCTCTTTTTCTCGTTTGGTAAAATAGGTTGTGTCAAAGTTAGATTTCTTGATTTGGTCATTATTATTTAATAACCCTTCATGAATAAATTTCATCACTTGTTCATCATAATAAAACCCTTTGTCGGCAACTTCTTTAATGGTAGTAAGCATCAATTTTGGAGTACTGTTTTTTGCTAAATAAGCGACAGCTCCAATAGAAATCATATTAATAATGAATGGCTTACTAAAATAACTGGTAAGCGCAATAATTTTAATATCTGGGTATTCTTTACGAATAAGTTTTGTGGTTTCAACACCATTAAGACCAGGCATTTTTAAATCTGTGATCACAATTTCTGGCAACTGCTTTGCTGAGCGTAGTTGTTCCATTAAATGGTTACCATCTTCTGCATCAAATAAAATGTCTAAGTGTTTTTCTTTGCTTAAAATTGAAATAAGCCCTTGTCTAAATAATAGCTCGTCATCGGCTATTGCAATTGTGATTTTAGTATCCATAAGAGTAACAATTAATTGTGAATATACTTCCCGTTTTTTTAGAGCTCTCAACAAAAAGTTGCCCATTCAATATCGCAACTCTACTCTTAATATTTTGTAATCCAATTCCGGATTTCTTTTTATGTTCATTGACGTCGAATCCAATGCCATTATCTTTGAAAACGAGTTCAAAGCCTTGCTTCTGTTTTTTTAAATGCATTTGTAGTAGGTCTGCTTTGCCATGTCTTAAGGCGTTATTAATTAGTTCTTGTGCGATTCTAAACACATGAAGTTCACTATTTCTATCTAATTGATTTAGGGGTTCAATTTGATGATTTATTTTTATAGATGTGTTTGATGTAAACTCTTCAAACAACTCTTCTAAAGCCACTTTTAAACCAAACTTGTCTAAAATTGGAGGCATTAATTCGTGCGCAATTTTTCTGGAGCTTTCTAGCGTTCTTGTGGTAATATCTAAAATATGATTTAGAGCTTCTTTATGCTCGCTAGAAATGGTTTCGTCTTCAATTAAAACGTTGGTTGTTAAACTCACCACATTCAATTTTGAACTAATAGCATCATGTAAGTCTTGAGCAATACGATTACGTTCTTTTTCCTGAACCTTGATTGTGGTTTGTAATATCTTTTTTTGATGATCGAGTTTAATGTTAATTTTTTCAACCTCTTTCTCGATAAGTTTTTTGCGTGAGTAATAAAAAAATAAGATAAGTCCTAGAGTAACTAAGACTAAAAAAATGATACTATAGACAAGCGCACCTATGATTTGTTCTTGACCGGCTGAAAACTCGTTTTCCATTGTATCAAAATTAAGGTTAAATAAACAACATATAGAATTTTATTTATCAGATATATGTTTCTTTTTACATCACTATTCATCGCTTCATATGATATATAGTTACCTAGAATAAATATAAGGGTACTTGAGGTAATATAGATTAAAACACCAGAGTTAATTTTTAAAAACTTGTTGGTGTTACTTAAAGAATTATACAAGTGAATAATGGCATATACAACTATAGGTAGCGATGTTATAAATATTTCGAATAGATTAAAATGATAAAATAAACTTGGTTTTAAAGCATACTGAATAGCCAGAATAACGCAAACCAATAAAATAACAATGAAAACATATTTCTTTTGATTTTTTTTGAATAAAGCACTATAAAATAAAGACAAAAGCAAGAATTGACTTATAAAATAAAAATGCGAAAGAAATAAATTTGTGATTTCCAACTTGGCAAGTACAAAAGCCGAAGTTGATACTAAAAATGAAATAAATAAATACCAGCTAAAATACTTATAGGCTAAAACACTTTTAAAGTGTTTATAGCCTATAAGGTATAATAATGCATTAATAAAAATTAGTATAATGCCTGTATATTCAAAAAAAACATTTATTAATTTCATTAATAAGCATCTGATTTTATATCATGATAAAGAATACTTCCTCTATCACAGTCCGCAGGACAAGGTGTTGTAAAATCATAAATAGCAGATTTTCCATTAACGGAAGTGATGTCTTTATAGACCTTTCCATCTGTGGTTTCTGTACCAACAATTAATAGTTTTTCTCCGCCGGTACCATCAATAGCTTGATATGCTCTTAATGAGAATTCATACGTTCCAGGGACAACATGAAGCCTATTTGTAGCAGAATCAATGGTAAAATCGAGTTTCATTTCATTAAAACATGCGATTAAATCTTCGACAGGGATTCTGAAAGCTTTGGACAAGGTTTTGTGTTGGCTTTGCCAGTTTTCTGTCCAGTCTTTTCCTTCTTGGAGCGTTCGTGTTAAGGGTCTCGTTGCACTCATAATATTTAATTTAAAGTTGATTAATAATCCTTAAAGCTACTCAAATTGTATTAAAAAAACAGAGCTATTTAAAAAAACAGGTATTTCTACGTGATTTGAATATGTAGTGGTTTTGCGCTTAAAAATTAGAGGGTTTTCTGTCAAATTTGTAATCTATTAACAATTAAAAAATTAGACTATTATGGAACAATACATCGGACAAATTATGATGTTTGGAGGAAATTTTGCCCCAAGAAATTGGGCATTATGTGACGGCCAACTATTACCAATTGCAAGTCATACGGCATTATTTTCAATTTTAGGAACCACTTACGGAGGTGACGGGAGAACAACGTTCGCCTTACCAGATTTAAGAGGTAGAGCGGCATTACATGCTGGTAACGGCCCAGGAGTTGACCCTGTAACACTTGGTCAAAAAGGGGGAGAGAATAGAGTGACTTTAAACGTGACTCAAATTCCAGCGCATAGCCATACAGGAACGATTGAAGCTACAAGTCCAGTAGGACGTGGACAAGGAACGACTAATCCAACGAATGCTTATCCAGCCGAAGGTGGATCTTACGCTACTGCCAAAAATGTTAAAATGGCAGGAGATGCTATTCAAACTAATAATACTGGTGGTAACCAGTCTCATGATAATATGCAACCATTTTTAGCGGTGAACTATATTATCGCATTAGAAGGGATTTTCCCTCCAAGAAGTTAATAAAGAATAATGATGCAAAGAATATCTAATCAATAGATATTCTTTGCGTTTCTAAGATGCTTATTGTTGAGAAACATAGCGTTAAACCAAAATATTAATCTGTTTAACGATAAATAGCTGGATATCAGCAATTTATTTGTTTTAAGTAGTATCTTAAAAATATAAAAAGCTATTAATCATTAAATTATTCATTATGAAAACAAACTACACTTATTCAAAGAAATCACTATTTGGCACCATTGTTTGGTGTTTTTCGCTGTTTATAAGCCTTAATAGTGTAGCCCAAAATCTAAATTTTACTATCGATACCGCTGTAGACAATGGTACTAATATTACAGAAACTATTACCCTTGGATCAGATACTTATGTGCTTACAGTCGCTCACTCAGGAAATGAGGAACTCGACAACTTAGGAGGGGGAGATCTGGTATTCTTTTTGAGCGCTATTGATCCACTTACTCCTCATGTTTTAAAAGTTACCAAAAATGGAGAGCCTGTTAATTTCAAACTTAATAGTATTGATTATGATACTTTAGGTGCAGGAACCATTTCGGTTAGAAATCAAAATGATGAGATTATTTCAGCTCCAACATTTTATCCGTTAGGTGCAGGAACCTTATTTATTTCTGATCCTAGTAATGGTTTTGATATTACTGAAATTAAAATTTTCCCAACGGATACAGACGATTTAAATGATTTTGGATTTCATAATATCGATATTGATATTCTTGATACACTTGGTGTAGACGAAAGCTCTTTGTTAGAAAACAATGTTAGCGTTTTTCCAAATCCATCCAATGGAGACATCACCTTAAAAAATACCACTATCGCTTTAGAAAAAATAGTTGTGTCTGATCTCAATGGAAGAACCGTTTTTACTAAAAATTTAAATGGTGTTATTGGAAATGTTGATGTAAGCATGAGTTCGAAGTTGTCAGCAGGAGTTTACCTAATGACAGTATCATCTAAAGAAGGCTCTGCGGTAAAGAAAATAATTATTAATTGATTTTTATTTATTGGTAATCAGAAGTTTAAATGTCTTATCTTGTGATTCCAAATCTATTTATTAAATACTTATATTATGAAACAAATTTACATTTTACTTTTTTTAATGTCTTCGGTTCTTACGGCCCAAACTTTAAATTTCACCATCGATACTGCAGTAGATAATGGTACCGTAATTACTGAAACAATTGTAAGTGGGCCAGACACCTACGTGTTAACGGTCAATCATTCGGGGAATGAGGAATTAGACAATTTAGGAGGAGGAGATCTTGTGTTTTTTCTAAGCGCCATAGATCCGCTAACACCTCATAGGTTAACCATTACAAAAAATGGAATGCCTACAAACTTTAACTTGAATAGTATTGATTACGACACGCTTGGAGCAGGAACCATTTCTGTAACAAACCAAGATAATGCCGTTATTTCTAGTCCTACGGCTTACCCTTTGGGAGCAGGTACTTTAACAATAACTAATGCTGCAAATGCCTTGAGTATCACGCAGATTAATATTATACCTACTGATACCGACGATTTGAATGATTTCGGATTTCACAATATTAATGTAGATATTCTTGACACATTGAGCACAGATGAAGTGTCTTCATTAGAACAAAGTATAGACATTTTACCTAACCCTTCCGATGGAAATATTACAATAAAAAATGCTGGTGTGGCATTAGACAAGGTTGTTGTATCAGATTTAAACGGTCGTACCATTGTAACCTATAATTTAGAAGGTGCAACTAGTGATAAAAATTTAGATATGAGTTCGCTACTTTCTACGGGATTGTATTTAGTTACAATTTCTTCTGAAAGTAAGGCAATAACTAAGAAGTTATCTATTAAGTAATAACCAACCAACTCTATAAAAAAAAAGCAACCTCATGAGGTTGCTTTTTTTATAGTGTCGGGATAAGACAACTTATATTTTAATTTGACGTTCAATTTGCTGGTTTAAAGAAATAAAAGTTTCAGTTCTTGAAACACCTGTAATAGATTGAATATCATGATTAAGAACATGCATTAAATGCTCATTATCCTTGCAAAGCACCTTAATAAAAATGCTCCAATTTCCAGTGGTATAATGGCATTCTAACACTTCAGGAATCTTTTTCAATTGTTTAACTGCCTCGGGGTTACTTATAGCTTTATCTAAATAAATACCAATAAATGCCATGGTTGTATACCCTAAAACTTTCGGATTTATAACAAACTTAGAACCAGAAATTAAACCAGATTTCTCGAGTTTTCTTAAACGTTGATGTATGGCAGCACCCGAAATACCAACCAATCGTGCAATTTCCAAAATAGGAGTTCTGGCATCTGCCATTAATGCACGTAGAATCTTTTTATCGATACCATCAATTTGTATATTCTGATTGACCATTTTCATAAGCAATACGTCTTAAATGTTTAATGGGTTGTATCCTAAATATGGAACTTCTTTTTCAGAAAATTGAATTCCGAAGTCTTCCAATTCCCTTAAAATAGGCTCATAAACCTCTTTGGTGATTGGAATTTGAACACCAGGTGTTGTGATTTTTTCGTTTAAAATAGCTAATGTTGCTATAGCCACTGGTAAGCCTACTGTCTTGGCCATTGCAGTATAGGTTTGATCCTCTCCAATAGTAACCATTGTAGAATCTATTTGATGCATGTTTCCGTCAAGTTCATATCCAAACTTGTGGTACATCACTATCATGTCTTTATCATCTTCTTCAAGCGTCCAGCTATCCATTAATATTTTTTGAAGAATTTGTGCTGGCGTTGCTTTTTTGAGTTCTACCATTTTGGTTTTACTGAAAAAATCTAATTCCTCTAGTTTATCCCAAACAATATCATCTTGATCTATTTTAAGGGCGTGTCTAAATTTTAATTCAACAGAATCGGTAGGGCTGTAAGGGAGAAAGGCATTAACAAAATCACGATAGCTCATGTTTTCACTATCGTCAATAGTATAACTATCGTCTGTTAAGCCTAATTGCACAAACATATTCCAAGCACGACTAAAACCAACACGACGCATGGTTCCGCGATATAAAGTTTTAATAGTATCTAATCCATAAACCGATTGATACTTAAGAGAATCTCGGTTAGCATACGCCTCAAAACGCCCGAAACCATCTATTTCTAAAAATTCAGTTCGTCTAAATAATCTATTATAAGGAATATACTTATATGAGTTTTCCTGTAAAAACTTTGCTGCACTTCCTTGTCCGGCAACAACAACATTTCTAGGATTCCAAGTGAATTTATAATTCCAAAGGTTATTATCACTTTCAGGAGCAACTAAACCACCTGTAAATGATTCAAATAATACCATTTTACCACCTTTTTCGCGTATATCATCTATGACTTGCATGGCACTCATATGATCGATTCCTGGGTCTACACCAATCTCGTTCATAAATACCAATCCTTTTTCAGTTACGGCTTTGTTAAGTTTTTGCATGTCCTCACTTACATAGGATGCCGTGACCATGTTTTTTCTATAAGTTATACAATCTTTGGCTACTTCAATATGATATCTGGCAGGCAGCATAGAAACCACAATGTCGGCATTTTCAATAGCAGTTTGTCTAGATGATTTGTCAAAAACATCTAGCATAATAGCATTAGCGTTTTCATGACCACCAATTAATTTTTTGGCATTAAGTATATTAATGTCCCCTACAATAATATGTAGTTCTTCTTCAATAGATTTATCTAATAAATATTTTATAAGGTAAGATGTAGATTTTCCAGAACCTATGACTAAAATCTTTCGCATAATGGGTTGAGTTGAGTAATTTTGTTTATGAAGTTTTTTTGTAAATCAGAAAAACAACAAAGAATTTTAAGCACGAATTTACTAAATAGAAAGGGTTATAAAAACCAAAATTCAATTTATATATGAACAAAAAAATTCTAATAGCAGGGAGTGTTTTAGGAGCTCTAGGTATTATTATTGGTGCCTTTGGGGCTCATGGCCTTAAAGCGCTAATCTCTAGTGAGTCACAATTAACCTTCGAAACAGGTGTGCGTTATCAAATGTACCATGCATTGTTTCTTTTGTTTATTGGAAGCTATAACGGACTTAGTAAAAAGGCAAAAAGTATCATCTTTTATTTAGTTGTATTTGGAGTATTTTGCTTTTCTGGTTCAATTTATGGACTGGCAACAAATGAACTTTCAAGTTTCGATTTTAAGCAAATAGGATTCATTACACCTATTGGTGGTTTACTGTTAATTATAGCTTGGATCACATTGTTGATAAACTTTTTGAAAACCAATGCCGATAAATCTCAAAATTAGCAGGCTACTTTAAAATAATGTTTAATTTTGCACTTTAAACAACACAAACAAATTATGGTAAACCATACACATGCAACGAAATCGATTTCGTTAGATGCTTACGGTATAAAAAATGCTAAAGTAAGATATCAACTATCTCCAAACGAACTTCAAGAACTTACTATTTCTAAAGGTCAAGGGCAGGAAGCCTCTTCAGGTGCTTTGGCTGTTAAGACAGGCGAGTTTACAGGTCGTTCACCTATGGATAGATTTATTGTAAAAGATGATATTACAAAAGATCGAATTTGGTGGGGAAATATTAACATCCCTTTTGATGCTGATAAATTTCAGAGACTATATGATAAAGTCACTAATTATCTTTCTGAAAAGGAAGTTTTTGTAAGAGATAGCTATGCTTGTGCAGATGACAATTATAGACTAAATATTCGTGTTATAAATGAGTATCCATGGAGTAACATGTTTGCATATAACATGTTTTTACGCCCTACAGAGGAAGAATTAAAAGACTTTTCAGCTGAATGGACTATTGTTAATGCACCAGGATTTATGGCCGATCCAGAAATTGATGGGACACGTCAACATAATTTCGCGATTTTAGATTTTACACGCAAAATTGCTTTAATAGGTGGTACTGGATATACTGGAGAAATCAAAAAAGGTATTTTTTCTGCACTCAATTTTGTTCTTCCTGTGTTTAAAAACACATTACCTATGCACTGTAGTGCAAATGTTGGTAAAGATGGAGATACAGCAATCTTTTTTGGCTTGTCAGGTACAGGTAAAACAACGTTGTCTACAGATCCCAATCGTAGTTTAATTGGTGATGACGAACATGGTTGGACCAGTGAAAATACAGTATTCAATTTTGAAGGTGGTTGCTATGCTAAAGTGATTAATTTGTCTAGAGATCAAGAGCCGGAAATTTATGACGCTATTAAAAAAGGAGCTATTCTTGAAAATATTGTTATGGATGATAATGGTAAAGTTGATTTTGCCAATACATCAATAACTCAAAATACACGTGTGAGTTATCCAATTCACCATATTGACAATATTAGAGTACCTTCTATTGGTAAAAACCCTAAAAATATATTTTTCTTAACTGCTGATGCATTTGGCGTATTACCTCCAATTTCTAAGCTTACACCAGGACAGGCGGCTTATCATTTTATTTCTGGATATACAGCTAAAGTTGCAGGAACTGAAGCTGGTATTACAGAACCTGTACCAAGTTTCTCGGCATGTTTTGGCGCTCCATTTATGCCGTTACACCCAACGAAGTATGCTGAAATGTTGAGCAAAAAAATGCAAGAGGCTGGTGTTAATGTATGGCTAGTGAATACGGGTTGGACTGGAGGTCCTTATGGTGTTGGATCGCGCATGAAATTAAAGTTTACACGCGCAATGATTAGCGCTGCAATGGACGGAAGTTTAGAAGCTGCTAATAAAGATAACTATCATGTACATTCTGTTTTTGGTGTAAAACAACCTAGAACATGCCCTAATGTACCTACCGAAGTTTTAAGTCCGAGATCAACATGGAATGATGATGAAGGGTATTACAAAACGGCATTTAAATTATCTCAATCTTTTAGAGACAACTTTAAGCAATTTGAAGAATTTGCTAGTGATGAGATTATGGCTGGTGCACCTTTGAAATAACTAGATTGTATTATAAATCATAAAAAAACGTCCTAATATATATTAGGACGTTTTTTATTTATAGTATTATAAAAAGGGATTTATTTTCCTTTGTTTACTTTATCAATATATTTTTCTAAAGCCATTGTCATTGATGGTGTCTCTGGTGTTGGAGCTGCAATATCAACTCTTAACCCATGAGATTCAACTGCTTTAATTGTCGTGTTTCCAAAAACAGCAATTCGAGTGTCGTTCTGCTTAAACTCAGGGAAATTGTGAAATAAAGATTCTATACCAGAAGGACTAAAGAATACTAAAATATCATAGTATACATTTGCTAAATCAGATAAATCGCTTATTACTGTTTTGTAAAATACCGATTCTTTCCATTTTACATTTAAACCATTTAGTATTTCTGGAACTTCCGGTTTTAATTTGTCCGTAGTAGGTAATAAGAAGCTCTCTTCTTTATACTTTTTAATTAATGGCGATAAATCCTTAAAGGTGCGTTTACCAACATAAATTTTACGTTTTCTGTAAACAACATACTTCTGAAGATAATAAGCAACAGCTTCAGATTGACAAAAATATTTCATCGTATCTGGAACTTTAAAGCGCATTTCATCTGCAACTCTAAAAAAATGATCCACAGAATTTCTACTTGTAAGGATAATAGCTGTATAATTAGAAAGATCAACTTTTTGTTGTCTTATCTCTTTAGCTTCTACTCCTTCAACATGAATGAATGGTCTGAAATCTATCTTTACTTTTTGCTTTTCTTGAAGATCAAAGTAAGGCGAATTTTCTATTTTAGGTTCTGGTTGAGATACTAAAATCGTTTTCACTTTCGTCATATTCCTTAAAGTGTTTTTAAGCGTTGAAATCTTTAATTAACTTATATAAAATTAGATAGGGTCCAATTTCAAGTGCGCAAAGATACAAAATAAAATAGAATATGTTATTTAAAAGTAATTTTTGATGATTCTTAAATGAAGAAATAAATCCAATAAGATTGATTAATACAATAAGTCCAATAATTGAATAAATGATAGGTTTTGAGGGATTTAGCGTATAAATTATAATGGCATTGATTGGGAATAACACTAAGCCAGCATAATTTTTAAACGTCGTTTTTTGAAATAAATACGAATCGATGAGTTCATCTATGTCAAACAAACTTCCTATTAAACGTTCTAATAGAATCTTAATTAGAAATAAAACCCCAATACCAAACAATAGTTTAAAAAATAGATTAAGGTCAAATTCTGAAGGGTTTACCAATGTAGAATAACTAATAAAGGCAAAAATTGAAACAGATATAATCCCATTGAAAAATAGTAAGGCATCAAATCCATCTATAAATTTTTGGTCCCTTGCATAAATTTTTAAATACTTAGAGTTGCCAATAACCACCAAAAAATCTTTAAACCTGTGGGCAAAAATGTATTTTGATAGCGTAATAAAAACCAGCCCTAAAACTAGGAAAACTGTAAACCAATCATTAGAAATAACCTCTCTTAGCATACTACAAAACTATGAAGAATATTTGACGAATGCATACCTTATAATTTGCAACATTAAATCAATTATATAAGATTAACAATGTTTATGATTTTAAGCCTTATTTATAAGTGATAAAACACTTACTTTTGTCTATAACTAACATCAAAAACTATTTAATTCTCGATGCAAGATGCCATTGTCATCATACCAACCTATAACGAAATAGAAAATATAGAAGCCATTATTAGAGCTGTATTTGCTCAAGATAAGGTCTTTTCTATTTTGATAGTTGACGATAATTCTCCAGATGGTACAGGAACTAAAGTTAAGAGCTTACAAAGTGAATTTCCTGAGAAACTATACCTGTTGTCTAGGGCTAATAAAACGGGACTAGGAACCGCTTATATTGAGGGGTTTAAATGGTGTTTGCAACGACATTATAATTATATTTTTGAAATGGATGCCGATTTCTCTCATAACCCAGAGGATCTTATTAAACTCTATAATGCATGTGCGATAAAAGGTGCAGACATGGCTATCGGCTCTCGTTATATTGGCAATAGAGTTAATGTTGTTGATTGGGATATGAAGCGGTTATTGATGTCGTATTTTGCTTCTAAATATGTGAAATTTATCACGAGAATGAGAATTGACGATACTACAGCTGGTTTTATTTGTTATAGTCGAAAAGTTTTGGAAACAATCAACTTAGACAAGATTAAATTTGTAGGTTATGCGTTTCAAATTGAAATGAAATTTAAAGCCCACCTCAAAGCATTTAATATAGTAGAAGTCCCTATTATATTCACAGATCGAGCAAAAGGAAAGTCTAAAATGAGTGGAAGTATTATTTCAGAAGCGATTTTTGGAGTGATTAATATGAAGTTTAAAAGTTTATTTGGTAAATAAGATGCAGAACAAAACGATACTTATCAAGAATGCTAAAATAGTAAATGAAGGTGCCATCACAGAAGGTGATATTTTAATTGAAGGAGAACTTATCAAAGAAGTTTCAGATTCAATTAGTGCTAAATCGGCCGATGTGATTGTAGTTGATGCCGAAGGTAATTATGTTTTTCCTGGTGTTATAGATGATCAAGTTCATTTTAGAGAACCAGGACTAACGCATAAAGGAAATATTGAGTCTGAGTCTAAAGCAGCACTTGCAGGTGGTATTACATCGTTTATAGAAATGCCTAATACAAACCCTCAAACCACAACAGTAGAAAAATTAGAAGCTAAGTTTGACGTGGCTTCTCAAAGCGCATATGCTAATTATTCTTTCATGTTTGGAGGTACAAATGATAATTTAGATGAAATTCTTAAAGTGAACCCTAAAACGGTTGCTGGTTTAAAGTTATTTCTAGGGTCTTCAACAGGAAATATGCTCGTTGATAATCCTAAAGTTATTGAGAAGATATTTAGTAGCACTGATATGGTTATTTCTGTGCACTGCGAGGACGAAGCTACAATTAGAAAAAATATGCAAACGCATATCGATACCTATGGCGAAGATATCCCAATTGAAAAGCATCCTATTATCAGAAGTGAAGAGGCTTGCTACTTGTCATCTTCAAAGGCCATTGAATTGGCTAAGAAAACTGGAGCTCGATTGCATGTGTTTCATTTATCAACAGGAAAAGAAACCAAACTTTTCAGTAATAAAATTCCATTAAAAGATAAGAAAATAACAGCCGAGGTTTGTATTCATCACCTCTGGTTTAGCGATGAGGATTATAAGCAAAAAGGCACACATATTAAATGGAATCCAGCAGTGAAAACCGCAAAGGATCGTGACGAACTATGGAAGGCTTTATTAGATGATAGAATTGATGTCATAGCCACAGATCATGCGCCACATACGCTCGAAGAAAAAGATAATGTATATACAAAAGCACCTTCAGGCGGACCCCTAGTACAGCATGCCTTGGTTGCTATGATTGAAATGTACCATAAAAATAAAATTTCATTACCAAAGATTGCTCAAAAAATGGCACATAATCCTGCTATATTGTTTCAGGTTGAAAAACGAGGCTATATTAAAGAAGGGTATTATGCCGATTTAGTGATTGTCGATATCAATAACCCTTGGTCTGTTAAAAAAGATAACATTTTATATAAATGTGGATGGTCACCATTTGAAGGAGCTACCTTTAAATCTAGAATAACTCATACCTTCTTAAACGGAAGCCTTGTCTATAATAATTTTAAAGTATTAGATGTGAAAGCGGCAAAACGACTCACCTTTAATAGATAAGATTATGATCTGATGTCGCGCTTGTAATAGTGTGAAACTTTGGAAATTGATTCGTCAATAGGACGAAACTTAAACTGAAGTGCCAACTTCACCTTAGCGTTGTCATATAAGGTGTCTTCAGAAATAGATTTAGCCATTTGTTTGGATAATTTTCGACGTTTTCCAAACAGTTTATGATGTGTCCAATCTAAGCGCCAAGCTACTCCTAATAACAACGGAGAGGCTTCTTTAGTTGCTGTTTTTACCTCTAAATTTCTGGCCACTTTATCCTGAAAACTCTTAAACGATGCATTTTCTGAAATTACAATATAGCGCTCATTTTTTAAATGACTCGTCATTAATTGTGTCATTATAGAGACAACGTCCCATACATCTACATAAGCCGATGACCCTTTAGGGTAGTAATTTAAACCTTTATAGATTTGTTTAAACAAACTCCCGCTACCTCCGCCATTCCAAAATCCAGGACCTAAAATAATTCCCGGATTAACAATAACAGCGTCAATGCCTTCTTGAGTGCCTCTCCAAACTTCCATTTCGGCTCCATATTTAGTAATCGCATATACGCTATTGTCATGTTCTGGATTCCATTCTGTCGTTTCTGTAATCAATGTGCTTGAATTTGACTCATGCCCAATGGCAGCAATAGAACTTACGTAGCATAATTTTTTAACCGAGTTTGAAATGCATAAATTAACAATATTGGCTGTCCCTTTAATATTGACGTTTCGAAGTTCTTTATAACGGTTGGGTTCAAAACTGATGAAAGCCGCACAATGGTAAACGTAGGTGACGTCTTTAAAGGCTATTTCTAAAGCGGGAATGTCATTTATATTTGCCTCTACCCATTCAATTTTATTATAGAGTTCTTCGGCATTATCAGTATAATAACTAAATACTTTTTTTACAGATTCTAGTTTATGAGCCCTGCGATAAATGGCTCGCACAGCGTCATTATTACTTGCCAAATTAAACAATAGATGTGAACCAACAAGTCCTGTGCCTCCTGTAACTAAAATCATAGCATAAAATTACGCTTTTTTCTAATTGTCTTTTGTCTTTTAAGGTATAAATCTATCTTTGCGGAAGATTACTAATAAATACGTTATGATAAAGAATTTTGTAGAAGAATTACAATGGAGAGGAATGGTTCACCAAACCATGCCTGGAGCTGAAGAACATTTAATGGAAACAATGAGATCTGCCTATATAGGTTTTGATCCTACAGCAGATTCTTTACATATTGGTAATTTGGTACCTATAATGCTCTTAGCACATTATCAACGTTGTGGGCATAAGCCCTTCGCCTTGGTTGGAGGTGCAACAGGAATGATTGGTGATCCATCTGGGAAATCTAGTGAACGCAATTTGCTGGATGAAAAAACCCTACGTCATAACCAAGATGCTATTAAAGCGCAGTTATCACATTTCTTAGATTTCGAAAGTGATGCTCCTAATGCTGCTGTGCTAGTTAATAACTATGATTGGATGAAAGACTTTTCGTTTTTAGAATTTATACGCGATGTAGGAAAGCACATTACAGTAAATTATATGATGGCTAAAGATTCTGTTAAAAATAGAATTTCTTCAGAGTCTAGTGATGGGATGTCGTTTACAGAGTTTACATACCAACTGGTTCAAGGTTATGACTTTTTGCATTTGTACAGAGCAAATAATTGTACAATCCAAATGGGAGGAAGTGATCAATGGGGAAATATTACAACTGGAACCGAATTGATTAGACGCATTGCTCGAGGTAAGGGATTTGCCATTACATGTCCTCTTATTACTAAAAGTGATGGTTCTAAATTTGGAAAATCTGAAGGCGGAAATGTATGGTTAGATCCAAACAGAACATCACCTTACAAATTTTATCAATACTGGCTCAATTCTAGTGACGAAGATGCCGAGAAGTATATCAAGATTTTTACGTTTTTAACGGAAAATGAAATCTCGAATATTATAGCATCGCATAAAGAAGCGCCAGGCCAGCGAAGTCTACAAAAACGTTTAGCTGAGGAAATGACAACGATGGTGCATTCTAAGGCCGACTATGAAAATGCCGAAAAAGCATCTAATATCTTGTTTAGTAAAACCTTTAAGGCAGATATTAAAACTCTTGACGAAAAAACATTTTTAGATGTTTTTGAAGGTGTGCCTCAAGCCGAAATTTCTAAAGAAGAACTCTCTGAACTTAATATGATAGGAGCTTTGGCTGCAAAGACTAATTTCTTATCATCAAATAGTGAAGCACGGCGTGCATTAAAAGAAAATGCCGTGTCTGTGAATAAAGAAAAGGTGAAAGAGGATTATCAATTATCTGAAGAAGACCTAATTAATGATACCTATATCATTCTTAATAAAGGAAAAAAGAACACTTATATTATTAAAGTGTCCTAAAAGAAAAACGTCCCGAAAGTAGCGGGACGTTTAACATTAACCAATCAACTATTATTCGAAGCTAATCCTTCTTTTTCATAGAACTCTAAACTATTCGTCTAAATTCATAGCTTCCCAGTTTTTGTCGGCTTTTTTTTGTAAACCTTTCACATTATTTTTTTTCCAGCTTTTTAAAGTGTTATTTCCCCAAGAATTATAGAATAAATAGAGCTTTCCATCTCTAATTTCAAAAGTTTTGGGGTTGATATCCACCTTCTTAGAACTTACAGCTACAGCATATGCACAATAGCCTCCATATTGGGGAATATATTTTTTAGGATCGTTTTTAAATGCTTTAAGATTGTCTTCCGAAGAAAATTTAAACTTTACATTATCGTAGGTTGTGGTATAAGCCTTATCACCTTCGATAGCTTGGTTATCAAAATAAGCTACAACATCATAACCTTTAGCTATATAATTCTTTTTGGTGTTGTAATCTACAGACTGTGCGAATGTTGTTATCATTCCGAAGAAAAAGATAACACTAAATAATTTTGTTTTCATGGATTTGTAGTCGATAGAAAACTAAAAAGTTTACAAGACCATTAAATTACAACCTCTAATGTCACTCGAATCGAACCTTCCAATAACATCAAAACTATGATTCTTATAAGTACGCCCTAAATCCTGTGTTGCAATGAATGAACACGAATTGATATTTGCTAAATCAATAATATTTATGCCACCAGTTTTTTCGTTGTTTAGGAGTGTAAGTGCGTCCTCAGGATCACGTGTTAGAATACGCATCCAACTAGGACATTTAAAACGACCATCGCCCAACGAATACGCCTGGCTTAATAGTTCGGTCATCCCATATTCACTATGAACTTTAGAAACACCAAAACCCGATTTTAGAATGGTATGGAGTTCATCTCTTACCATTTCTTTTCTACGACCTTTCATGCCTCCAGTTTCCATTATGATTGTGTTTTGGAGTTTGAATTGATGACTTTCCACGAGGTCTAATAAGGCAAAAGACACCCCAATGAGCAATACTTTTTTCCCATTAGCATCTAATGCTGTTAATTGTTGTTTTAAGTCATTAATAGTATTGAGGTAGAAACCACTTTCGACATGTTCGGAGGCATTGATCATATCATTTACCATATAGATTAATGACGATCCTTCGCGTTCTAAGTAACTTGGCAATAAAGCAAGAATAACATAGTCTTTAATGTTTCCATAGAATTGCTCAAAACCTTTTCTAAAACTTTGCTCATAAATTGAGAGGTCTGTAACGTAATGCTTACTGGTTGTAGTGCCAGTTGTTCCGCTGCTAGAAAATGTTTCTTGAATGGGAGTTTGAGAACTTAATACCTGATGACTTTTAAAAAACTGAATGGGTAAAAACGGAATATCTCTAATCTGTTTTACATCACTAGGATGCTTATATAGCAAATCGCAAAAAGAACGATACACTGCGTTATTTTCAAACTGAAATTTAAAAACATCTAAAGCTAGTGTTTGAAATTCTTTTTCAGAAGTAATTGAAAAAATGCGAGTTGTATCTATCATTAGTGCAAAAATAAAAAAAAGCGCCTCGATATTTATGGAGACGCTTTTAAATGATTTGTAATTACAATTTATTTAATGGCTAACTTTTTAGTTGTAGACGCATTATTCTGTGTAATTTTTAAGATATACAACCCTGTGTTTAGGTTTGAAACATTTAATTGATTGTTTTCTAAAGTTTCTCTAATAACTTCTTTTCCAGAAACATCAAAAACACTAACCTCAATACTATCATTGGTGTTAGTTGCATTTATGTTAACCACATGAGATGCAGGATTTGGGTACACATCAAAGTTTGTTGTGCTTACATCATTAGTTGATAATGTTTGCATGAAATTACATGTAGGCAGTGTAAGCCCTGGGTTATCGTTCGTTGTCCAATTTCCTGGATTTAATATCGCAGCTTTAAGTTGTGAAATAGATCCTGTTGTTGTAGAACAATCATAAACAGCATTGTCAACTTCGGGAGCGATTTCTAAAGAAAATCCAACTAAAGATGCTGGCTGTGCCGAAGATGTTCCTCCTGTTGCATTAGCATCCCATGCGCCATTCATTTGAATACCAGCATAAAAACCACTCTCATCGCCAGCTACAGGTGTATTAGCAGGGTCATAAGCAAATAGTTGGTCACCATTAAAACTAAGGCTTACCAAACTGCTTACTACTGTAAGCGATCCAATGTTTACTGTTAAACTGTTTACATCTGTAATTAAGATTTCGGTACCAAAAGTTACAACGCTATTTGGTGATGTCCAATCTAAAGTACCTTCGTTGTTTCTAAAACCACCAGCGGCAAACCAACCATTGTCGGTAAACCTGATTGTAGTATTAGCTGGGATATCAACCAATGCCACAAACGAAAATTGGTCTGGATTATCGGCAATGTAACCGGTAAAGGCAATGTCACCTTTTTGTAATTGTGCTTGAACTAAAAATGTTGAAATTAAAAGTAATGTTGTTAAATAGATCTTTTTCATTTTAAATTAAGGGGATAAAAATTAATAATTTGGTGCAAAAAATAGAGAAACAATCATAGGACCGTTTCTCTATTTGTATGTAAATAAGAGTGTTTAGATTACTTGATCACTAACTTTTTAGTTATCGAAGCATCATTTTGTGTTATTTTTAAGATGTAAACGCCAGTATTTAATGCAGACACGTTTAAACGGTCATTTGTTAAAGACTCACTGATTACTTGTTTTCCTAAGATATCATAAACAACTACTGAAGTTGCATTGTTATTATTACTTATGATATTTACAAACCCAGTTGAAGTTGGGTTAGGGAATACTTTAAAGCTATCTGCAGAAAACTCTTCAGTAGATAAAGTATTAGGTGTAACATCTGCCCAAGACGTACCAATACGTAATTCGTCAAATGTCATAATTGGAGTTTCACCAGCTGAATCTTGTCTTAGAACAAATGTATCAACAGAAGGATTTGGTGATCCATCAGTATCTGTTAATAATGCAGTAGGAGCTGTGCCACCTAAATCTGCACCAGCAGGATTAACCCATCCATTAATAGCACCAGTATCAACATTATAACTCATAACAATAAAAACATCTTCATTTATATTGTATTTAGTTGTAGTAAAGTTCGAACCAGAACTACCATTTGTTAATGCAATGTCGTACGTTGTACCTACAGGATCAGTATCTGGGTGTACCCATAATCTCGCGTCAAAACTACCAAGAACTGCAAAGTAACCACCATCATTTAAATCTGTAATATTTGATAAGTCACTAATGTTGATAATAAAAGAGGCATAAACTTCTCCAGAAGTTACAGGAGTAAAAGTGATTTCTGAATCTATATTAGAATTTTCAGAACCATCTAACTGAACAGATTCTCCAGTTGGAGCAATTAAGCCTGCATAAGTTAAGTTACCAGAAACAACATCAATTGGATTTGCAGAACCACTAAAGTTATTCCAATTAGCTTGTGCGCCAAGGTCTGCACCTACTGTATAGTCAAAACCTTCATATAAAGGTAAACTGTTTGAAGGCTCACAAACAGGAGATGTTACCGTAGACATAAGGTCACATAATCCTCCATCTTGAACAGTAATTACAACATCTGTTCCTTCTGCAACACCTGTCACTGTAATTGTACCAGTTGCATCACTTGAAGGATCGCCATTTGTTAAATCAACAACTCCTGAATCTGCCATTACTGTATATGTAGAAGTTCCTCCTCCAGAAAAATCAACTGTAGCAGTGTATGTGTCACTAGTAGCACCTGGTGTAAAAGTATCACAAACAGCAGAAGTTGAAGATAAACTTAAATCGCAAACAGCTGTATCATTTTCTGCTCTAAACGTTGGAGCTTTAGTTTCATAAGCATCACCAGCCATATTTAGTTGAAGTGATTCTGTATCATTAGTTCCATTTAGGTTTTCGTCATATTGAACAGATTCTCCCAAACCAGCTAATAACCCAGCGTCATCACCATCACTAGTACCATATACAATAGCATCTACTAAATTTGTTGAAGTCACAGGTGTGTTATCTGGAAAATCAGTGTCATTAGCACTGTAAACAGCAACAGCATCTGCTCCGTTTTGTAAGGCATTACTAGCGCCCATGTCTGTATCACCAGGAAGTGTGATTATAGCGGTATTACCTAAGATAAAGAATCCGTTAGCATCTAAAGTTTTACCATCAAGATCGTAAGCGGCATAACTTTGGTCATTTGAGCCATTATAAAGTACAACTACTAATCCATCAAGAGATGCGTTAGGCGTTCCTTTAAGCTCAATAAACTCAGCCATATCAGTACCTGGAGTAGCTGCGTCAATTTCGTTTATAACCACTTGACCAAAGGACAAAGATGTTGTTAAAACGGTTAAACATAAAAAGTAAAGTTTTTTCATAATTATTTTGTTTGTTAAAAAGTTAAGTATTTTGAAAAAATAGCAAACAAATATAAGGAGAATTTGGTGTTTAAACGAATAAATGAGATGCTATATCTCCATTTAACAATAGAATAACACTAGTTTTAAGTGGTTAATGTACAGTTTGTAAAGGCTATTGTAGACTTTTATAAGGATGTAGGTGTTTAAACCACAGCGATAGCCAGTTTTTACAAATTCGTGCACAATTAATTATGGCATTATGATTGGTTTTTATAAGGTTAACTTAATGTTATCAATTTATCGTGTAGTATAATTTTTTGTTATTAATAGTATCTTTACATCACAAAGTTTTCACTATTACAATGAAAAAAAGAGATATTAAAATCTTGTTGGTTGATGATGAGCCCGATATTTTAGAGATTGTTGGTTATAATTTATCATCTCAAGGCTATCAAATTAGTACTGCCGAAAACGGTATTGAAGCCGTAAAAAAAGCAAAAAAAGAAAAGCCTCAATTAATCATTTTAGATGTTATGATGCCAGAAATGGATGGCATTGAAGCATGTGAGCTTATTAGAAAGGTTCCAGAATTGAGTGATACTATTATTACATTTTTAACAGCTAGAGGTGAAGATTATTCGCAAATGGCTGGTTTTGATGCTGGGGCAGACGATTATATAACTAAGCCAATTAAGCCTAAAGTATTAGTAAGTAAAGTTAAGGCACTTTTAAGACGCCTAAAAGATGAAGAACAAATAGAAGAAGTTCTAAAAATTGGTGATCTTACCATTAATAGAGAAGAATATAAAATATCAATAAAAGACGAAGAATTGGTCTTGCCAAGAAAAGAGTTTGAATTACTATCTTTGTTAGCAACAAAACCCAATAAAGTCTTTAAACGCGAAGAAATCCTTGATAAGGTATGGGGAAATGAAGTGGTTGTAGGAGGTAGAACCATTGATGTTCATATTAGAAAACTTCGAGAAAAAATTGGAGACAAAAAATTTAAAACCATTAAAGGTGTTGGGTATAAGTTTGTAGACTAATGCAAAAAAAATTAAAAAAATCATACAAGTTTGCTTTTAAAACTTCCTTGTACATTACTTTTTTTTTAACGCTCTTATCGAGTGTTTTTTTGTATTTACTGCATTCTATTGATTTACTTTATTTGGCCTCTTTTGCTTTATTTACTTATATATTGTCTTTTATCGTTATCCAATATAGAGTAGAGCGTTTTATATACAGACGTGTAAAAAAAATCTATGACGACTTAACAATTTTAGAATCAGCCTCGCTAAGAAAACAACCTATTACTACTGATATGGCAACCCTTACTCAAGAAATTGATAAGTATGCTCGAGATAAAAAATTGGAGATTGAAACGCTTAAAGTTAGGGAAGAATATCGTAAAGAGTTTTTAGGTAATGTGTCGCATGAGTTAAAAACACCGTTATTTACTGTTCAAGGCTATTTATTGACCTTGTTAGATGGTGCTATGGACGATGAAAATGTTAGTGAAAAATATTTAAATAGAGCCAACAAGGGCTTAGAACGACTTATCTATATTGTTAAAGATTTAGATATGATTACCAAGTTAGAAGTTGGTGACTTAAGGCTAAATATTGATAGGTTCGATATTGTAGAATTGGTAGAGAGTGTGTTTGATCTTTTAGAAATGAAGGCCTCGAAAAAGAAAATATCGTTAATGTTCGATATAGATTATAATCAACCAATACTTGTCTCTGCAGATAAAGAGCGCATCCAGCAGGTGCTTACAAATCTAATTGTAAATTCCATTAAATATGGGAAAGAAAAGGGTACCACCGAAATAAGCATAGAAAACCTTATTAAAAATAAGGTTATAGTAAGAGTTACAGATAACGGAGAAGGTATTTCTAAAGTCAATATCCCACGTTTGTTTGAACGTTTCTATAGAGTCGATAAAAGCGGATCTCGAAAAGAAGGAGGGTCGGGATTAGGACTTTCAATTGTTAAACATATCATTGAAGCTCACGAAGAAAAAATCTATGTAGAAAGTGAAGTAGGTGTAGGAAGTGAATTTTCATTCACCCTAGAAAAGGTGAAATAACTTTTTGTAATTCACATCATAGTCCATCGCATTTAAGCCTTTGTATTCTGAAATCACAGTTAACTTTTCTAAATTGAAATCGCCCTGGTTGCAGCTAGGAGCATATCCAAGATCGGTTAATCGTTTCGCTAAATATTCTTGCTCAAATTGCCCTGGTGTAGGAATGAAAAAGGCCTTTTTACTAAGTTTAGTCAAATCCATTATTGTCGTATATCCAGAACGCGCTACGATAAGCGCACTTTCATTAATAACTTTTTCAAGCTCTTTACTCGTGAGATAGTTGTAAATTGTAATGTGCTTCTCTTCGGAAATATGCTGTTGTTTTTCAACACGTCCCATAACAAAAACCACCTTTCCATTAAAATTTTTGAAATCATTTAAAAGTTTACCTTCCAGCAACGTACGTTGAGGTTCAGGACCAGATAAGAGCACCAGAACATCAAATTTCATAGGTGTCGTTTTCTTCTCAAATCGACTCAGCGGACCAATATATTTTATGGGCATTTCATGCATATTAACATGACCTAAGACACCACTTAAATTATGGTCACCTAAATTATCTGGAACCCAACATTCATTAAAACGTCTAATGATTTTCTGATGCAGTTTTGTGCTCAACCAAGTCGTATTTCCGCTTAATACTTGAAGTTGATGTGTTACAAATACACAAGGCACTTCTTTGCTATGTACACCCAAGCGATTATCAGATATAATTCCATCTATATTGAATGCTTTTATAATAGAAGCTGTTGCCTTTTTCTCGGCAGTAATGGCTTTCATCAATTTAGGAGAGTTTTGAAACAATTTCAACTTAAAATGATGTCCCTTTTTTGGGTAACTTACGCCATAAGAAGGTAACGCAATGGTTTGCAATTCAGGGAATTCTTTCTCTAACAATAATAAAGCGGCACCATCACTTGCAATAATAGGCTCAAAATGATGAGCAATTAAAGCATTAATAAGAGGAATGCATCTTGCAGAATGGCCTAATCCCCAATTTAAAGGTGCTATGAGTATTCGTTTTTTCAAATTCAGTAAAAACAAAGTTAAAGATTAAAATGTTTCCTTAATTTTACGGCTTGAATAATAAAAATAAGAAATTGTTAATTTTTTAAAGTGGGAAGTAAAAATAAACTTAGACGATTTAAAGAAAATGAAACCTTTGACAATGTGTTTCAGCCAAAACGAGACGAGCTCGTAAACGAAAAGTACGAACTAAAAGGACAATGGAATAGGTCTGTTTTTAAAAATGACAATCCTTTGGTTCTTGAATTGGGTTGTGGTCGTGGCGAATACTCGGTAGAATTGGCAAAGAAATTTCCAAACAAAAATTTTATTGGAATAGATATTAAAGGCGCTAGGTTTTGGAGAGGTGCAAAAACCGCTATTGAAGAGAATATACCTAATGTTGCATTTTTACGAACACAAATAGAATTAGTAGATTATGCGTTCGCAAAACATGAAGTAGACGAAATATGGATAACCTTCCCAGACCCACAAATAAAATACAAACGCACAAAGCATAGAATGACTAATTCCGAATTTTTAAAACGTTACAAAACCATTTTAAAACCAGATGGTGTTGTTAACTTAAAAACCGATAGCGAATTTATGCATGGCTATACACTTGGGCTCCTGCATGGAGAAGGACATGAGGTGCTTTATGCTAATCACAATGTCTATAAACAAGAAGGAAGTCCAGAAGAAGTTACGAGTATACAAACCTATTATGAATCCCAATATCTAGAACAAAACAAACCAATTACGTATATTAGGTTTAAAATTAGTTAGATTTGAACATAACCGCCATTTTCTTTCTGGGATTAATTATCGCCCTTGTTGGAGTTATTCCTCCTGGATTATTAAATATGACCGCTGCAAAGGTAAGTCTAAAGGAAGGTTCAAGTCGTGGCGTGGCGTTTTCTATTGGGGTTTGTTTAATAGTGTTTTTACAAACTTACATTGCGGCAATGCTTGCAAGATATCTTAGTAATCACCCCTATGTTGTTGAAGTTTTGCAACGGGTTGCCTTTGTGATTTTTGTGTTAATTACCATTTATTTTTTATTGCTAGCTAAAACCTCTCCAAAACCCGATGTAGAACAGCATACTAAGAGTAACCACAGTCGTTTTTTTCAAGGTATGTTTTTGTCTGCAATTAATGTGTTTCCTATTCCTTATCAAGCCTATATGACCATTACCATCGCAACGTTTGGGTGGTTTACTTTCGCAACTTCAAACATTGTGACCTATTGTTCTGGGGCAGCAACAGGAACTTTTGTTATGTTATATATTTATATATTCTTTTTTGATAAAATCAAGGATAAAAAATTCACATCTCAAAAAAACATGAACTATATCATTGGTGCAATTACTGGTATCGTTGCAGGTGTGACCTTGATTAATATTATAATGGATTTATAACCCCAGTTAAATACAGATTATACCAATTGGCAAACGACAATTTATATGAAACAAGAAACACTTAATTTCTTTGATAAAGTTTACGAAGTTGCACGATTAATACCTTACGGAAGAGTAACAAGCTATGGTGCTATAGCTAATTATTTAGGCGCAAAACGAAGTGCAAGAATGGTAGGTTATGCTATGAATGGCTCTGCAGGTAAAGACGTACCTGCACATCGTGTGGTAAATCGTAAAGGTTTGCTAACAGGAAAGCATCATTTTGACGGCACCAACCTTATGCAACAACTTCTTGAAAGCGAAGGCATAGAAGTGATCGAAAATCAAATCCAAAACTTGGATAAAGTATATTGGGATCCCGCTAAAGAATTATAAGTAAAGTTATTACAGATTTGATACCTTTTTAAAGTTATGATTTATAACGTTTGGCTTTTTGTCAGACAAAGAAATATTATGAACTTTAGCCAGTAAGTCTGTTTCATTCTTAAAAAGTGAACTTTTAAGAGATTGCATCTCAGATTCTATACTTTCTTTGATTAGTTTTTTAAGACCATCAGTAAAGGACAAGCTAAACTGTTTTTTGTATAAAAAAACATGATTAGAAAGCGTAACTTTACCATCTTCAATACATATATAAATCTGGTTCTTCTTGTCTATAATAAAGAACTCTTCAGATATTGGTGAACTCAGTTTTTTTATATGCGGTTTTTCACAATATGCAGTAATAATACGCTTAACATATTGTGCGTCTTCTTTAAGATCTTTTTTTCTAAATGTGAACATAATGTCTGTTTTTAAAATAGCTACAATGAGGTAACTATAGTTATACTATTAGAAACAATTTGAATGCCAAAGTCACAAAACATTATGAATCAAACACTTAGACGGATATTTTTGCATTTAGTGTCTGTTATTTTGTCGTTCATCGAATCCCAGTAATGCAATTTCGAGTGCTGCCAGTTGTTTTTTACATCAATTAATAGGGTTCATGGCGTCTATTGTGTTATAAATCATTTCAATTAAACGGTTTCAAAATGTAAACATTTCGCTGTATCTTTGCATTTTAGAATGATTCTTAATAAAAGGATCTAGTTTTTAAAACACACTATGAAATTAAATAAACAAGATATACTTAAAGCGCTCGAAACCATTTCTGCACCAGGAGAAGGACAAAATATGGTTGAGAGTGGAGCTGTAACCAATGTTGTCACGTTTGCAGATGAGGTTATTGTAGATATTACTATCTCAAACCCGAGCCTTCAAGCCAAAAAGAAAACCGAAGTTGAAATCATGAAGACCATTCATGATATCGTTTATGAAAAGGCTAAGATTACCGTTAACGTAAAAGTTAATGCTCCAGCAAAAGCAGCTCCTAATGTTATTAAAGGGAAGGCCATTCCTGGAATTAAAAATATTATTGCTGTAGCTTCTGGAAAAGGAGGCGTAGGAAAATCTACAGTAACGGCGAACCTTGCTGTGACTTTGGCAAAAATGGGATTTAAAGTTGGAGTTCTTGATGCCGATATTTATGGGCCGTCGATGCCAATTATGTTTGATGTAGAATTAGAACGCCCATTGGCTGTAAAAGTTGATGGAAAATCTAAAATGCGACCAGTAGAAAATTATGGTGTTAAAATGTTATCCATTGGATTTTTTACAAAACCAGATCAGGCTGTAGTTTGGAGAGGACCAATGGCGGCAAAAGCATTAAATCAAATGATTTTTGATGCCGCTTGGGGAGAGCTCGATTTTATGCTCCTTGATTTGCCTCCAGGAACAGGAGATATCCATTTAAGTATTATGCAATCCCTCCCAATAACAGGAGCAGTGGTTGTTAGTACACCGCAAAATGTGGCTTTGGCAGATGCAAAAAAAGGTGTAGCCATGTTCCAACAAGATAGTATTAATGTACCTGTATTGGGTATTATAGAAAATATGGCTTATTTTACACCAGATGAGCTTCCAGATCATAAATATTATATTTTCGGAAAAGAAGGTGCTCAAAACCTTGCCGAAGATTTAGAGGTACGCTTTTTAGGAGAACTACCTTTGGTACAAAGTATAAGAGAAGCTGGAGATGTTGGTCGACCAGCAGCATTACAAACAGCTACATCTTTAGAAAAGGCGTTTGAGAAGCTAACTCAAAATGTCGTTGAAGAAGTAGTGAGACGTAATGACGATTTGCCGCCAACAGAAGCAATTAAAATAACGACCATGGCTGGATGTTCAGCAGTAAAGAAATAATAGATGAGTACAGAAGAATTAAGACTTAACGTAGAAAAAGCATTGGATGAGATTCGTCCTTTTTTGCAAAGTGATGGTGGTGATATTTCATTACTATCCATAGAGGATGATAAGTTGGTTAAAGTGCAATTACAAGGTGCTTGTGTTGGATGTAGTGTTAATCAAATGACACTTAAATCTGGCGTTGAGATGACCATTAAGAAGTACGCGCCTCAAATAGAAGAAGTCGTTAATATTGAGTCTTAGTATGGCGTGACCACAAGGGTCAGGCTTTCACTACTCGCTCTCTGCGAGGAGCTCAAACAGGCCGTTCAATCCTTCACGCATAGACTGATAAATGTCATAAAAAAGAGACGTTAATTGTAAGAACTTTGCCCAAACAAAGCTGATTAAGAATTACAGAATTTCGAAACACACAAATGATTAAAACAGATATACTCATTATTGGAGCTGGACCAACAGGTTTATTCACCGTTTTTGAAGCAGGTTTGCTTAAATTAAAATGTCATTTAATTGATGCGTTACCGCAACCAGGAGGTCAATGCTCGGAGATATATCCTAAGAAACCTATCTACGATATTCCTGCATACCCAGAAATTTTAGCAGGCGATTTAACAGATAAATTACTCGAGCAGTGCAAGCAATTTGAACCAGGATTTACACTAGGTGAGCGTGCCGAAACCATAGATAAGCAAGACGATGGTACATTTATAGTTACAACAAATAAAGGTACCAAACATCAAGCACCTGTTGTTGCTATTGCAGGAGGTTTAGGAAGTTTTGAGCCGCGTAAACCATTAATTCATAATATTACCGATTTTGAAGATAAAGGTGTAGAGTATATCATCAAGGACCCAGAAATATATAGAGGTAAAAAAGTAGTGATTGCAGGAGGTGGAGATTCTGCATTAGACTGGAGTATCTTTTTGAGTGATATTGCAAGTGAAGTCACATTAATTCATAGACGCAATGAATTTCGTGGTCACTTAGATTCGGTAGAGAAAGTTCAAGAGTTAAAAAATAAAGGAAAAATAAATCTTGTTACACCTGCTGAGGTAATTGGGATTGTTGGAGATAGAAATGTAAAAGCTGTTGTTGTAAAACAGGCACAACATATTGAAAAAGAATTCGAATTGGAGTGTGACCATTTTATTCCACTCTTTGGCTTGTCTCCAAAACTGGGACCAATAGCAAATTGGGGATTGGAGATTGAAAAAAATGCCATTGTTGTTAACAATGCTCTAGATTATCAAACCAATATTCCAGGAATTTTCGCGATTGGTGATGTGAATACCTATCCAGGAAAATTAAAGTTGATATTATGCGGATTCCATGAAGCAACATTAATGTGCCAAGCAGCATATCAAATTATCAATCCTGGCAAACGTTATGTGTTAAAATATACAACAGTAAGTGGTGTAAATGGATTTGATGGGACACGTAAAGAGGCCCCTAAAGCTGTTGTGAAAAAGATAGATTAATCACTTAGTAAATAGTATTAAGTGGTTAGTAATTAGTGATTAATAAAAAGTAAATAGTAGTAAGTGGTATAATGGCTGTAAAACGATTTGAAGACTTATTAGTTTGGCAAAAATCTCAAGATTTGGCAGTTGCTATTTACAGTACTTTTAAGGACAACAAAGATTTTTCTTTTAGAGATCAAATAAAAAGAGCTACTGTTTCTATTTCTAATAATATTGCCGAAGGTTTTGATAGAAATTCTAATGCCGATTTTTCAAGATTTTTGTATTTTTCACTAGCTTCTAATAGTGAAGTTAGATCAATGTTGTATTTGTCTTTAAGACTTGGTTTTATTAATAAACTTGAGGTTGACAAACTAATTGAAAAAACAAATGAAATTTCTAAGATGTTGCATGGTTTGATTAAGTCTATTAGAAATTAAGAACAAGCTATAAGTTACTAACCACTAACCACTAACTACTAACCACTATTATATGGAACAAGACGTCAACATAAAAATAACAGATCGCGATGGTGTAACTCATGAGGTTTTGGCACCTACAGATATGGCAATGAACCTCATGGAAGTTGTTCGTTCTTACGAGTTGGCTCCAGAAGGTACAGTTGGTATCTGTGGAGGTATGGCCATGTGCGCCTCATGTCAATGTTACGTAAATTCTGAGCACGAACTTCCCGAAATGCAAGACGACGAAGAAGCCATGTTAAGCGAAGCTTTTTATGTTAAGGACAATTCGCGTTTGGGTTGTCAAATTCAAATCACGCCTGAGATGGAAGGTTTAGAAGTAGAACTAGCCCCTGAGAGTTAATCTGTTTTATAATCTACTAATTTTCTAGGTCCTTCTAATACAATTCTAACAATTTTAAGTGTACCATCATCTGTGGTAGCAATTTGCCATTTAATAAGAGAGATTTCACCGTTTTCAATTTCTATACCAGTAATACTTCTTGGGTGGACGCAACTTCCGTCATTAAAAAAAGCGATGTCTCCAGGTTCTGGGAATCGAGGTCTGTGTGTATGACCAACAATCGTGATGAGGTTATCGTTATCTGCAATCCATTTTTTAGTGCGACGTTCAACTTTTATAAGTTCTTTGTAGTTTTTTGCCGGACTTGTAGGATCTGCAATACCCATAACATTGAGTGGTTTCCATAGAACGCGAACCATAAAACGGCTCCATTTCCAAAAGAGATAATTCCACCAATCTGCTTGATGCCCATGGGTTAAGAACAACTCCTGTCCTGTTTCAGAATGTTTTAAAACAACTGCTTCATGGTATTTGATGTCGCAAAAAAGTTCAACATTCTCGCCTATTTTTGGATCAAAATAGGTTGATAAATGTTTTTCTACATAGTCTGGATCTCGATATACCATATCATGATTTCCCCAAATCATGTGTAATCGCTCTTGTTCATGAAATAACTTCATCAACATATACACATTTTTGTGTGCATTTAAGATAGATTCAAACGATAAGTTTTCCCAAAGTTCGTCGCCATCGCCTAACTCGCAATAGCTGAAACCTTCGGCATAATAGTGTTTTAAGGCATGAAAATAAATATTTCTGTTATTGGCAAAATCGTCGGCAAAGCTATTATCACCTCTATGGCAATCGCTAAATAAAATTAACTTACTGCTATTGTCAAATGGAACAACTTTAGCATTGTTATAAGCACGATCTAATCTGGATTTTGAAGACATGAATAAACTTTCAACTAAAATAAGCAGAAATTAAATAACTGCGCTAAACTTGTTGTGTTTTTCAATTATAAGGACATGTATATCGGTATAATTAAAGGTTTATGCTTTAATATTTAAAGCTATAACCTTTATCCAGACTCATATTTCGTAATTAGCTTTAAGACATTAAAAATGAACATGCAAAATCATCGCAAAGCCCTGTAAAATGGACAATTGGTGATTTGTTTTCAGTTAACTATTAAAGTATTTACGCAATGAAAAATTTTGTAGCACAGATTTTAACTGTCTTTATATTAATGTTGTTTTCCCTGTCTTATGCACAGGAAAATTCTAAAGACTCATTTACACTTCCAGAAATTATAAGGCCTTCTCCTACGGTAGCTCAATTAATGAAGTTTGAAGAGGTAGATTTAAACCATTATACAGGGCAACCTCGTATAGGGATGCCCTTATTTAGTAAATCCATTAATGGATTAAACTATAGTCTGGCCCTACAATACCAAGTTTCGGGCATTCGCGTAAATGAACAGTCGGGCTGGGTAGGCAAAGGTTGGTCGCTAGAAACTGGCGGTGTGATTTCACGTTCGGTAGTTGGACTACCAGATGATTTAAACGTTCCAGGAATGTTTATTGGAATTAATCACAATCAATTTTATGACTATTGGGATTGGAATATTCTAGACACTTTTGATCCTAACAATCCAGATCCTAATAGTGATGCTTATAAGATAAGAGCGTTTTATTTTGATGCGCAACATGCCCAAGACTATCAATTGGATTATCAACGTGATATCTATCAGTTTAATTTTTTTGGTAGGACAGGACGTTTTCTATTTGTGAAAGAAAATGGTGTTATTACGCCTAAAATTATTGGTGATGCCTCAAAACTAAAAATCACTGTAAGTTATGCTGCACAAACAGGATTTTATGATGGCTATGACAACCCTTATCCTGAAGTCATTGATTCCTTTACAATCACTGATGAGAACGGATTTAAATATACTTTTGATCAAGTCGAGGTTACAAAAAATAATAGTTTTTCCATTTCTTACCCACAACCTGGAAGTGGTGGTGGAGCCGTAGCTCCAGTAGCAGGAGATGATATTCCTAAATTTCGCTCGGCATGGAAACTCAGTAAGGTTGAGACTCCTAACGACTTAAACTTACTAAGTATCGTTTATAAAGATGTTGTAGAAGAACCCGAATATCTTGCTACCACCATTGAACATATTGTAGATGTTAATACCAGACCTTATACTGTAGGGATTACTCCAAGTTGTATTTCAGCATTATACGCTCAACTAAAACCTCTTGCTGTAAGCTCTACGCGAACAACGATTATAGATTCTAAAAAGGTTGATTATATCACATTTAGAGATGGTGTTACCATAGAGTTTACCTCTAACGATAATCACCCTGAATATGTTGGTAAAAGACTCAATTCTGTAGTGATTAAAAACAATGGCAGTGTTAATAAAACCTACGATTTTAATTATAACGCGGCAATGGAGAATACTTCTAGTTTGTTGTTTTTAGATGAAGTTGAGGAAAATAATTCATTAGCCTATGTCTTTGAATATAATAATAAAGAGAATTTAAATGCCTTTGGTCAAACGTTGAGTGATGCCTTTGGATATTATAACAGTGGTGATGAGCAAACGTATAAAGATTTAGTGACCTCTGGTGCACTCTCAAGTATTACATATCCTACTGGAGGTAAACGTGAGTTTAATTGGCAAAGTAATACCTATAGTTATAAAGGTGATCGCTTGTTGACCTTTGATGAGATTTTCGAAAACCCAGATAATTATACCGTAACACCAGATTCACAAATTCATAATACAACAAATCATTATCAGACAGGAGGAACGCCTCCAACGAGTGCTGTGCAAACAATAACGGTAAATGTGGATCATAATGCTAATGTTAAATATGAAATATTAAGTGGTCAAGATTATATAAATCCATTTAATTTTACAGTGTACTATGTTCCAATAACAGGTAGTGGTACAGCTGGTAGTTTTATTCTGAATGGTAACAATACAACAGGAAATGTAAAAGTAGGATTAAAAACAGGAACATATGAGTTTCACATTGCCCAAGATCCGTTTTTACCGGTTGAAGATCCATATGCGCAGTCTACACTACCTCATGCTGTTAGCGTTAGATTAGTGATTTCTCCAAAGTCATTAATCGCCGATGAATTAAATTGGTGGGTTTATGGAGGCGGTCTTCGTATGTCATCTGTAGAAAATGTAGATGCTGGTCAGACCAAATCTAAAACAGCATTTAACTATCAATTAGAATCTTTAGTTCCAAGCCCAATGGGATATCCAGGTAACCCTAATTTTCAGGGACCAACAAACCCTACACATTATTATTCTAGCGGTTCTTTTGATGGATCATCTCATTTACAACGTAAATACACAATAGATAGTAAACCCATTTACAATGCGGCTCAAATTGTTGAAAACCCCGTGCGCTATTTTGTAACCGAAACTAATAATGCATTGGATGCACAGATGACCCAAGGCAACTTTATAGGCTATAGAGATGTGGCTGCTTATAACGTTGATACATCGGTTGCTCCAACGCCACAAACAAGTGGCGAAACTATTAAAGATGAATCTGTTGTAAAATACAGGTTTCATTCCCCTATTGACTTTCCAACGTTTACTCAAGGATACACCTATCCATTTCCGCGAATGGTTGACACAGATTATAAAAGAGGAAATGCAAAAACAGTGTCCATATATGATACAGACAACAAACTTCTTAAGCAAACTACAAATACGTATAATTACGAAAGTGGTGCTATAGAACAGGTGGTGACAGAATCATTAGCTTTTGATACTAACGAAAATGATTTTATCAATGGAAGTGATGGAACTGGGCCACATTGTGCAAGAGTCATGTTTGATAACTTTTATTTGTATGGTCAAAATAGCCCTTTACTAACAAAGTATAATACAGATATTTGTACAGGACTACCTTTATCAAGAGCAGGTTTATTCATCGCGTTTGGCTCACCTTTCATACATGTAAATGAGCTAACGGTAGGACCATCTAGACGTTATGACGAGGTGACCTACAAAGTACAGCTTACGTCTACAGAGACTAAGGATTACGTTTATGACGGCACCGAGCAGGTTGTTTTAAACGTTCCTATTCCTGATAAAATGGTGACAACCAATCAAACCTTTAGTTATAGTTCTGATAATTATCAAATTGCAGAACAAAATACATTCCTTAAAGAAAAAGGTGTTGACCAACATTGGCAAACCAAATATTACTATCCAGTAGGACCGAGTTTAAATAGTAATTCAACAGTTATAAAAGACAAGTTAGAGGATTTAAACAAGATTAATGAGGTTTTAGAGACGGAGAGTTTTAAGAATGGTGTTAAGCTAAGTGAGACACAAAATATTTATCATGAATTTGTAAGCAATCAAGTATTACCTCAATCTGTTAAATCGGGTAAGAGTTCAACAACCCCAGAGTCTCGAATAGAATTTATAAAGTATGATGGCTATGGGAATCCACAAGAGCTTAGAAAGTCTGATGGTGTTCCAATAAGTTACATATGGGGATACGACAATACATTTCCCGTAGCAAAACTTCTAAATGTCACTTTTGCTCAGATAGAGACTGTTTTAGGCAGTAATTTCAATGCAGGTTCGGGAGGTTTAACTGCGACCCAGATAAATACATTAAAAACTAATTTTCCGGATGCTCAGGTATCAACTTACGAGTATAATGCTATGGTTGGTATCACAAAGGTGACAGATGCTAGAGGCTATTCTATGACCTATAATTACGATAGTATGAATAGGCTTTTATATGTCAAAGATCAAGATGGTAATATCTTAAGTGAAAATGAATATAACTACAAAAACCAATACTAATACCTATAACAATGAAAAGATCAATAATCACATTAGCTTTTGTAGTTGTGTCATCTATAGTATTGGCACAAACCACAACAGAGAATTACGTAAAGTCAACCACATATAAGAAAGCGGTTAAGACGCAATCAGAAATAGACGCACTTATCGATGATGATAAGATAGAGTCTGTGACGTACTTAGATGGTCTAGGGCGTCCAAAACAATCTATTGTCAAACAAGCAGGAGGACATAAACAACATATTGTTGTACCTATGTTTTATGATGGCTACGGAAGGCAGGTAGAAGACTATTTACCAATGGAAAGTCTAGTAACAGGAATTACGGCATTAGATTATATCGATAATGCTGTATTAAAAGCCAATCAGAAAACACATTATTATAACAAGTATTCAGGAGAATGGGCAAGTGTTTCTGATGTAAACGCGTATTCTGAAAAGCAATTTGAGAATTCCCCATTAAATAGAGTATTACAACAAGGTGCTCCAGGAACAGATTGGAAGATTGGCTCTACTATGGGTACCAATCACAGCATTAGATTCGATTACCAAAGCAATGTTGCTAGCGAGGTACGGCTGTTTGATGTGAATTTTTTAAATTCAAATACCGAAACACCAGAGCTGATTTACAATGGTTATTATTCGGCAAACGAGTTATTTAAAAGCATTACCAAGGATGAGAATTGGCAAACTGGACAAACCCATGGCAAATCTCACACTACAGAAGAGTTTACCAATTCGCAAGGTCAAGTGGTTTTAAAACGTACCTATAATAGTGGTATCGCTCATGATACCTATTATGTATATGATGATTTTGGTAACCTAACGTATGTGCTTTCACCAGAAGGCTCAAAAGCAATTTTAAATGGCAGCAATACAGTTGATCAAGCTGTGTTAGACAAGTTTTGTTACCAATACCACTACGATTATAGAAATAGACTGGTAGAGAAGAAGATTCCACAAAAGGGATGGGAATATATTATCTATGATGCTCTAGATCGTCCAGTGCTTACCCAAGATGCTATTTTAAGAGGGAGTAATAAATGGTTGTTTACCAAGTATGATGCTTTTGATAGAGTAGCTTATACAGGACTCTTTACAGCAAATGACACGAGAATTAACATTCAAAATACAATCAATATTCAAACAGGGGATTTACACGAAACACAGCAGTCAAGCACCACAAGTCTTGCGAATGACACCTCTACGGTATTGTACTATTCAAACAATGTGTACCCACAAAACATATCTAAGGTGTATACAATAAATTATTATGACAACTACAATTGGGATACCGAGAATGCGTATCAGGCGTCTTATGATTTGGACTTGTCTTCAGGTATGGATCTTTCTGATAATGAGGTAAAGAAGACCAATCCGATAACAGCATGGAATGCAGGTTTTACAACAGATGAAACCATAATTGATGATGGTTATATCGAATGGACCGTTAAGGATGCCGATAAAGGTGTTGTTATCGGACTCACAAATTCAGCAATCACATCACCTACCTATCATAGAGACGAGATTGATTATGGAATTTATGCAGCAGGCGTAGGAAACAGTTATAGAGTTTATGTTTTTGAACAAGGCGTTAATACGACCATCCCACCAACCTATTATGTGGCAGGAGACGTATTTAGAGTGTTGCGATCAGGGAGCCAGATTTATTATTACCATAATGGCGAGGTTATTTATGCCTCTGCAACAAGTACTACAGGCGAACTCATGGGATATGGATCGTTCTTACATGAAAATGCCATTGTAGAAGATGTCTTTATAGGCTATTCGGCATTAAGTCAACCATTTGCACAGGATGTAACAGGTCTAGCAACAGGTTCTAAGGTAAGGACCTTAGATACCAATACGTGGACCACAACCGAGAGTTACTATGATGCTAAAGGACGACCTATCCAAAACACATCAACAAACAGTTATTTAGAGTATACAGACCGTATGAGTTCTAAACTAGATTTTGTAGGTAAGGTCACTAAAACACACAGCACGCATGATGTAGAAAAACAAAAACCTAAGGTTGTTGTAGATGAATTTACCTATGATCATGCAGATAGATTATCCAGACATGAACAGAGTATTAATAATCATCCTAAAGAACTTATCGTGAAGAACCATTATGACGAGTTTGGACAATTGGAGATGAAACAGGTTGGTGGCGAATTGGCTATAGACCTTAGCTATGCAGGAGAACTAGGTGTGTCTGTAGTCAATAATATCATTACCAAAACGGCAAGTGGTTCTTGGGGCACGGCAGGGCTTTCAACGCAAAATGGGATTTTTGAGGATGGGTATGTACGTTTTACTACTGTAGATATTAATAAGGCTTTTATGGCAGGACTATCCTATACCGATCCAAATGTAGGTTATCCATCGATAAAGTATGCCATTAATATTACCTCTGCAGGTAATGTAGGTGTTCTTGAGAGTGGTTCAAATAAAGGATTTAAAACCACGCATGTACCGGGGGACACTTTTACGGTAGAACGTCGCGGGACTACGATATACTATTACAAAAACGGAGAACAGTTCTACACTTCAGAAACACCAGCCACTACGTCAACGATGTATGGCGATGTTGCTATAGCTAGCACAGGCACCAGAATTAAGGACTTGAGTGTTTATAATTTAAATGGCGGGTTACAAGAGGTAGATTACAGCTATAATGTACGAGGCTGGCTTACCGATATCAATAATGTAGATAATCTTTATGCTACAGGAAACGATTTGTTTGGCTTAAAGCTAAACTACAACAGCAAAGATAATACGAACTCTACCTCGTTGTATAATGGTAACATAAGCGAGATTTTCTGGAATACCAGAACTTATGACGCCTCAACGAGCGAAAGCCAGATAAAGCGAGGTTATAGTTTTAGTTATGATGCACTTAATAGGATCAAAGGTGCAGATTTTGAAAAAGCATCTGGTGTTAACCATGATAATTACTTTGATCTTAGCAATATGGATTATGATAGAAATGGTAATATCATGACATTAAAACGTAGCGGTGTTAACAGCTCGGGCGTACTAGTAACCAACATGGATGAGTTAGCCTATAGTTATGACGGCAACCAGCTTACGAATGTTGTAGAAACGGGAGATAACACTATTGGATTTAAGCAAGTAACCATACAAAATGATGATTATACTTATGATGCCAATGGTAATATGATAACAGATAAAAACAAGGATATAAGAGACATTACCTATAACCATTTAAATTTACCAACAATAGTTACATTTGGTACAGCAGGAGATAAGAAAATTAATTATATTTACGATGCAACAGGTCTAAAATTAAAGAAAGTGGTTACAGAACCAAAAAATGTAACAAATACCCAATACAGAGGGAATTACATCTACGAGGATGATAACTTAAAGTTCTTCTCACACCCAGAGGGTTATATAGAACCAGAGGGTAAGAGTTTTAACTACATCTATCAATATAAAGACCATTTAGGGAATATACGACTTACCTATGCAGATAGTGATGGCAATGGTTCTATAAATCCTAACCTAGAGATCATAGAAGAAAACAACTACTATCCCTTTGGCTTAAAACATAAAGGGTATAATGACGTGGTGAGTGCTAACTCAAATTCCCAAGCGAGTAAGTTTAAATACAATGGTATGGAGCTCGAAGAGTCTCTTGGTGTAGATTGGTATGAAATGGATATGCGACAGTATGATCCTGCCATTGCTAGATGGACATCTATTGATCCTGTTACGCATTATGAGTATTCTACGTATTCATCTTTTGATAATAATCCTATTTTTTATGCTGATCCAAGTGGCGCTGATAGTGAAACATTTTATGATGCTGAAGCTAGAGATATGTATAGGACAATGGTTAATAGTTTGGGTGGATCAACAGCTTCAGATAATAATTCTGAAGAAGAGGAGGACTGTTGTCCTTGGTTAGATAGAAAAATTGATCAACAGCAAGTAATCAAAAGAGCTTTGAAGAATGGGCAAGATCCAGATGAAGCATGGGAAGATTATAAAGATGGAACAGGTGACACGGCTATGGGTGAAGCAGCTAACATTGCAGCGGTTGAAGTTGTTCTGTTTTTTACTGGAGAATGGGCAGCAGTTAAAGTATTGCAGGGAGGTGTTTGGATTGTAAGAATGGTTAAAGCTAAAAATTTATCTAAAGGAGTAAATGTAGCTATGGGAAAGGTAGAGTTTAGTGCTGAAGCTGCAGCTGCTTTTAAAAGATTAGGAAATTTAACTTCTTTTGCGAAAATAAAAAACGGAGTAGCAGATATTAGTATTGGTTTCTTAAATAAGTTTAAACCCGGTGATATACAAAAAGTAGAACAAGCTTTTAAGGCTAATGGAGCTTCGAGTATGAGGATTAAATCTGGTATATCTGTAGATCCGGTTATAGTAAGAGCATTAAATAAAAGAATAAAAAAAGGGGAAGGATTTATGGGGTATAATATTCAAAGCGGATTGAAAGCATGGATTACAGGTAATAGATATATTTTAACGAAAACTCTATAGTAAATGTCAAATTATTTAAAAAAAAGAATTAAGATTAATAACTTAGAAAAACATGCAGGGAGTTATTTTGTAGATGAATCTTCAAAAATCATCAATATTTTAAAAGATGAAGGGAAAAAGGTTCTATTAGGTATTCAAAAGAACGATAATGTCTATACAATTTTAGGTGAGGAATATGTCTTTTATTCTACGCTAAATGGAAATAAAGGAAAGTTTACACTTAGTGAGTTTTCAGATATTTTACATGATAATGCTTTGGAGAAAGGAAAGATTTTTGCAAGATACAAATGTGTGAAGATAAATGGGAATGAAAAAATATGGTTAAAAAACAAATCAACAATGAAATCACTTTGGAATACAATTTTATGGTTAGAAAAACCTAGTAATCGAGATTATATCTATAAATGAGGCAGGTAGTGTAGGTAGTGTATTAAAAAAGGTCATGGACTAAAATATGATTACAAATAATCGAAAAGCAGTAATTAATTACTGCTTTTCTTCATAAAGAGTTCTTTGTTAAGGACTGCCCCCTCGCTGGTGCAAGCGTCCACGCTTGTGCTAAAAGATAAATAATACAAAGGCTGTGATGAGAGTCATGGCTTTTGTTTTTAAGCTGTTATAGATTATTTTCTGTACTTTTAGCTTTATAATATTGAGCGACAGGTGTGGCTTCGCGTTAAGGGTTGTAGCGGCATCCTTTTTACGTCAGTTCGAGTGATGCGACGATAGGAGCATTGTATCGAGAACTCGTAAAAAGATATAGCGTAAGACCTGACCCACTGTAGCTTAAGCGAAAGAGGGTAACGCTCAAAAAACATGACGCAACAGGTCTAAAATTAAAGAAAGTGGTTACAGAACCAAAAAATGTAACAAATACACAATATAGAGGGAGCTTTATCTACGAGGATGATAACCTAAAATTCTTCTCGCACCCAGAGGGTTATATAGAACCAGAGGGTAAGAGTTTTAATTATATTTATCAATACAAAGATCATTTAGGGAATATAAGACTCACGTATGCAGACAGTGATGGTAGTGGTTCTATAAATCCAAACCTAGAAATCATAGAAGAAAACAACTACTATCCCTTTGGACTCAAACATAAAGGGTATAATAACGTGGTCACCAGCACAAATCCTGCGCAGAAAAAGAAATTTGCTGGTGAAGAGTTTGAAGAAGAATTAGGAAAAAACACAGTGGCTTTTCAATGGAGAGATTATGACCCAGCAATTGCTAGGTTTAATAAAATTGATAGATTTGCTGAACAGTATGAAGACCTTACTCCTTACCATTTTTCTGCAAATAGTCCAATTTATTATAGGGAAATAGCTGGAGATAGTATAAGTTTAACTTTTGATAAAACAAAGACACAAGAACGATATGAATCAGTTGTAAATAATGGAACTGGAGGTTTTTATGAGGTTCAAATTGATGAAGATGGAAATGTTACTGGATTAACAGCAACAGACAAAGAAGGTGAAATGACAGAAGAACAAAAAGCATTTTATGATGAGTATAAAGCTGTTGTTGATAGTGAACATAAAGTAGAAATGAAGGTTCGTGGGAAATCTGTTGATGTAAGTGTTGGAAGTTGGGCTTTAAGTAAAATCGATATGTCAGACATTGAGGCTTTCGATAATGCAGGTGAAGGAGGAGCTACAAGTGCTGGTGCTCTAATACATGAAACGGTTGAACAACATGAAAAAACAAAGAAAGGTCATAAGCCAGGACAACTTGCTACCGCTGACTACCCAGCTGCTCATAAAATAGCCACAATGGCTGAAAATAGAGTAAATGGGAACACAAGAAATGGCAATGAATTTACGGAAAGTGATGGGTCTATTACTGTTCAAAGAATAATACCTAATACTACTACTGGTAGAAACACAGTCACAAAAAAGAAGAAAAAACAAAATTAAAACATGAAAACCATGAAAAAATCATTTTTAGTATTAACATTAATTATTTCGCTTATTTGTCTTCAATGTAAAGACAGAGCTTCATCAGATTGTAATGAAAACATTGAATTTAAGGATGTCTTTATGTCAAAAATTAATAGCGTTGAAGAATACTCATTAGGAAAAGGTGATAGAAAGTCATTTGATGAAAGCTTAGAGTTTTTATCAAAGTATGTTAAAGTTTCGTTTGAAGAGATTATGAATTATGCGAATGAGTATACTAATATTGATGCTTTCAAAAAAGACAAATCTACTTGGTTGGAATGGTACGAAAAAAATAAGTGTGATAATATTCAATTTAAATAAATTGGGTGGCACTAATCGTTAAAACCGCGATAGGGCTGAGTGTTAAAAACAATAAAACTATGAGATATATATTATACTTATTTTTAGCTATTAGTGTTCTTAGTTGCAAAAACGAGAATTCTTTAAAAGATAATTTAGAAATAGATAAAATTAAAGTTTATTATTTCCCCTTTGATATTACCCCACCAGTTGGCCTTAGTGAGGAAGGGATGAGGGATAGTGAATCTATTTCAATAACTAAAATAAAGAACATACAAGAAGTAAAGATGGAATTGTTGAATTTAGAAAAGCTCAAAAATCCTTATCAGTTTTCTGATACATCTATTCATTTATTATGTGATTTTTATTATAAAGATAAATTGATGTTCACTCTTTTACATGACACAAATTATTTCGTAATAGAGGATAATATTTATGAAAATAATAAGGTCTTAATTGAATTACTTATTGAAGATTTCAAATTAGATTAATTAGATAGGGTAGTGTAGTAAAAAAGGTCATGGACTAAAACATGATTTTAAATAATAGAAAAGCAGTAATTATTAATTACTGCTTTTCTTCATAAAGTATCCTTTTTTAAGGATAGAAGTTATAAATTATTCCCTCGCTAACGCAAGCGTCCACGCTTGTACTAAAGATAAATAATAATTAGAGCCATGATGTAATAGTCGTGGCTTTTGTTTTAGGGTTATTATAGATTATTTTCTGTATTTTTACTTTATAATATGATAACGACAACTCTGGCTTCGCGTTAAGGGTTGCAGCGGCATCCTTTTGACGTCAGGTCTCGATACAATGTTCCCTTTAGTCACATCACTCGATCTGACGTAAAAAGATACAGTGTAAAACCTGACCCACTGTAGCTTAAGCGAAAGAGGGGAACGCCCAAAAAGAGAAACATATATTATTTACGACGTAACAGGTGGAGTTTGTTATCACACTAGCGCCAGCGTGGGGGATATTTTGAGGATTAGTATAATAACTATTGGAGATTTAATGACTGCACAATAACTTCTGCAGCAAATCTACTTCCTTCAAGAGAAGGGTGAAACCCATCAGGATCATAATACGAAAAATCGTTTGTTTGATCAAAATGTTCTTTCCAACGTCTACCTACAGGGCATAATATAGCATTGTTCGCCTCTGCAGCTGCAGTATAGTTAGCTATTACATTATCGAAAGTATGATAATAAACTAGTGCTGGCCATACCATATAATAAGCCAATCTTGTATTATTTGCTTGGCATAGATTTGCATAATCAGCACCACTATTTACCAGCATATTGAAACCAAACTCTTGCGATGATGGCCCTTGTTGAATAACGACAAAATCAT
The DNA here is from genome assembly GCF_947492715.1 of uncultured Psychroserpens sp. Taxonomy (GTDB): domain Bacteria; phylum Bacteroidota; class Bacteroidia; order Flavobacteriales; family Flavobacteriaceae; genus Psychroserpens. The sequence goes on along the minus strand of NZ_CANLNS010000001.1, from coordinate 581,150 downwards.
ATATACCTGAACTAATAAGTGTTTGAACTTCACCTTCTGCCCAATGATCAACGATAGCATAATTACTACTGGCAAGCATTCGCGTGTTTATAATAATTCCTCTGGTAGCTGCCTCTTCTTTCACTAATCCAGGTAAATTATTATAATAAGTAAGACTATTGCCAACGAAAAGAATATTATAGCTTGCATTTGGGTCAAAAGAATCATCAGGCTGCTCTGAACTATCCGTTGAAAGTGAATATTCAAAAGAAGAATTCGGAGTACATGAAATCACTAATAAAATAAATATACTAGAAATTAATCTTATTGTCTTCATTAGAAAGATTTACATATCATCAATTCAACTAATATAAGTTATATTTTGTTCTTTTCTCCTTTTTATCAACAAAATTATATGCGCTTTCGTATTCAAATATAAGTAACTCCCCTTGCTAGCGCAAGCGTCCACGTTTGTGCTAAAAGATAAATAATACAAAAGTCATGATATGAGTCATGGCTTTTGTTTTTTTAGTATTTAAAATGTAATAGCGTATATTTACTATAAGGGTTGTTGTGGCACTAGCGAGACGCTAGCGCCAGCGTGGGTAATTAATAGACTTAAAAAAAATGCAAAAAACTAATATTAGATTTAAAATTTTTTTTCCTTCGGGATATATAATAGAAGATTATAATAATGATAATATTGATATAAATGTCATATTTGAAGATGAAAGTGTTTTTCACGGAACATTATTCACATTAGAAAATATTAATCAGTTAATGATTAAAAATAATGACGATTTTTTTTGGGCAGATGATATGGTTATAGTACATAATCTTAAGAAAACTTCGATTAGGAAAGCTGTTAGTATGATAATCGAAGATTCAGTTGAGTTAATATTGACGAAAATAGGAACGACAAGTGAAGTGTATGATGATATGAATTTTGAGAATATAAAAGACATGGCCCCATTGAGTATTTATAAATGAAATTGAATGGAGATATATAATAATCAGAATTTTAAATAATCGAAAAGCAGTAATTATTAATTACTGCTTTTCTTCATAGAGAGTCTTTTTAAGGATAGAAGATCTAAATTGAAGATTCTTAGTAAAGAGAAACGTTCTTTAAAAACACTGTAATAGAAGCAACAAACAGCTTGTAAAAAATGACCCATGAGGGGAGTGGATTTTCCCTCGCTAGCGCAAGCGTCCACGCTTGTGCTAATAAATAATACTAAAGGCCATGATGTAAGTTGTGGTACTCGTAATGAACTAATTTTTGAATTGTCTCATAAATTCAAAGGTTATCTTTTGATCTTGCCCTCTTAGAGGTATTTGTGATAAGGTTTTTTCTATGTTGTAAATACTATTATTTTCTTGTATAGGGTTTTTAAGTGTCTTAATAATTAACCCTTTGGTCTTATCATCTAATCTCAATATTTGCTGAATTGTAATTAGAGGTCTTATTTCCATCGTTCTGAATAAGGTTTCATTAAAGTATTGTACAAACTCAATATTTGTGTCGCACTTCGATTTATAAATACAAAGCAAATTTTTTATATAATCAGTATCTCTTTTAATATTAAAACTTCTTCTTGCTGGTTGAGTAATAGGTTTTATAGTTGAATTTATATTACTCAAAAATAGAATATCACAGGGTTGGCAATTAAGTTTTCCTCCTGTAAGCGGTATTTTCTTATTTTCAAATTTATCATATAAGTTATCAGATTTTTCTCTAATATTATCGATCGTTATTTGAGCCTCAGATTGTTTTGCATCTGTATTACAAGCAAAAAACAAATGGCATAGAAGTATCGTTATGGTTAGTTGATGTTTCATTGGTATAAATCTTTTACGGCTTTTGCTAGCTTTTTTAGTGTTGATTCATCCGATTTAATGACTATAATAACGCCTTCAGAAGATCCTGTAGTTCCATTTTCAAAATTGAAATTCTTCATAAACTTATTATTATCATTGGGATGAATAGTAATACAGCCAGCCGAACCTCTACTATTATAATTTCCTTTATCACTATAACCTGAGTGCACATTCACATAAGTCATAGTCTTATTTTTTCCATAAGGATTAAACCCTTTAGCTTCTCGTTCGCCATTGCTTGCAACAATGTTTAACCCTCTTTGAGTTGATTCTTTATGACCATATAAATTATTAAAAAGATGATATTGAACGTCTATTCTCTTAGGCAATATGGTATTGTACGGGGTTTCTATTTCTTGGGGATTAGAAATATAAGGGCTAACAGAATTTGGATACGGACTACAGCGATAAGGTCCATTAACTTTTTTATTTACATGATCCACAACATAAGTTACACCTCTGTATGTTTTGCCAGGAATGCTTTTGTCCTCTGGTTGCCCATGCTCATCTAAAACAAATACTTCAATAGGAGCTGTATTGGCTATGATGCTTTCGTTTATAGCCTTTTCACGACATCCATTACAACTCAGAAAATAAGTTGATAATACCATGAGTATGAAATAACCTAAATGTCTAAATCTTTTCATAATAAAAATCATATCTAGAAACGTGAGTTTAAATGTTAACAGCATAAACTCCAGTTCGATTAATTAAGATTAACAGTGTCCAAAGTACGATATCTTAATGTGATTTTTACAAGGCTTTTTCACTGAAAATCAAGGGGTTATTTCCTGTTTTGAAAGGGATGTAAGTCTGTTGTGTTCCTACGCGTTAAGGGTTGCAGCGGCATCCTTTTTACGTCAAGTCTCGATACAATGTTCCCTTTAGTCACATCACTCGATCTGACGTAAAAAGATACAGTGTAAAACCTGACCCTCTGTAGCTTAAGCGAAAGAGGGGAACGCCCAAAAAAAAGAGACATATTTATGATGTTGATGTTGGTACTGGTACTGGTTATGGCACTAGTGTAGGACTTTTAAGTAGCTTAGGTCATTGTTATTCCATAAACCTCATATCACATCCAGACCATTAAAAAAGGAAGGGATTATTCATTACGTTTCAGAATAAAGGTTAAGTACTTTAAAAAGATGATTTAGAAGTCATGGATTTTTTTGGGAGTATTTAAACGTATACTAAAGTAATGTCAGAAATAATTATTTCACTTTTACTATTTCAACTTCAGAATCTAAAGTGTTACTTTTTACGTGACAGATGTAAGATGAATTTTTGGTTTCTATGATTTTGACATTAAAACTCTTCCCTATAACGCTATCTTTTTGAGGATAATTAAGAATGTCTTTATACGTTAATATATATTCACAATCAGAAGCCCATTCTATCTTTGAAATTATCTTAATATCATCTGTATCATTATATTCAATTTGTATTGAATCATTTCTTTCTATAACATGTCCACTATAATCTTTGTGTTTATATTTAAAAATCCCTGTCCTGAAATTAGAACAATCTGTTGGTTTAGAAGAACAGCTAAAAGTTGTTATCAAGACTAGCAGAATTAATTTTTTCATTATATAACATGATTTAAGTTCTATCCGAAGATAAAAAACAAAAGCCATGATTTGAAAATCATGACTTTTAGTATTCTATAGATTCAACCTGACTAAGCTCTATTTAAAGGCATTTAAACCTGTAATATCTAAACCTGTAATTAATAAATGGATGTCATGAGTCCCTTCATAAGTGATTACACTTTCAAGGTTCATAGAGTGGCGCATAATACTATACTCACCAGAAATCCCCATACCACCAAGCATTTGTCTAGCTTCGCGGGCAATGGTAATAGCCATCTCAACATTGTTACGCTTAGCCATAGAAATTTGAGCCGAAGTTGCTCGATCTTCATTACGTAATACACCTAAACGCCAAGTTAACATTTGAGCTTTCGTAATTTCTGTAATCATTTCTGCTAATTTCTTTTGTTGTAGTTGAAATTGCCCAATAGGCTTTCCAAACTGGATACGTTCTTTACTATAGCGTAAAGCAGTGTCGTAACAGTCCATTGCAGCACCAATAGCGCCCCAAGCAATACCATAACGTGCAGAATCTAAGCATCCTAATGGTGCACCAAGACCTGATTTATTGGGTAATAAATTCTCTTTTGGAACTTTCACATTGTCAAAAATGAGTTCGCCTGTTGCACTCGCACGAAGCGACCATTTATTGTGAGTTTCTGGTGTAGAAAACCCTTCCATACCACGCTCTACGATAAGTCCGTGAATACGACCTTCTTCATTTTTAGCCCAAACAACTGCGACTTGGCAAAATGGAGCGTTTGAAATCCACATTTTAGCACCATTTAAAAGATAATGATCCCCCATATCTTTGAAATTAGTGGTCATACCTCCAGGGTTACTTCCATGATCAGGTTCGGTTAAACCAAATGATCCTATCCATTCTCCAGAGGCTAATTTTGGCAAATATTTCTGGCGTTGTTCTTCGTTTCCATATTTCCAAATTGGGTACATAACGAGAGACGATTGTACAGAAGCCGTACTACGTACTCCAGAATCACCTCGTTCTATTTCTTGCATAATTAAACCATAAGAAATTTGATCTAATCCTGCGCCACCATACTCGGCAGGGATATAGGGTCCAAAAGCACCTATTTCAGCTAAACCTCCAATAATAGAAGTAGGGAATTCGGCCTTTTGTGCTGCATCTTCAATGATTGGAGAAACATCACGTTTTACCCAATCTCTTGCGGCATCACGTACAAGTTTGTGTTCTTCAGAAAGTAAATCGTCAAGATTATAATAATCTGGCGCTTCGAATAAATCTGGTTTCATTTGTTTGGTTTTATTGATTTTGTTTGGGTAACAAAAATAGCGAAAACGTTTGCAGTTGACAATTTTAAAACTACATTTTCAAATAAAAATCCTTGGTTAAATTGATATAGTCATTTGTGTATTGATGACGAGAAGTCTCTATAACCAATTCACTAATTTCAACATTGGTATTAACAAATGAAAATTCCATTAAACTCCGTTTGATATCTGATGACAAGGTTCCTCTAACATGAGTGATTCGTTTTGGAAACAATTGGAAAGTCGCAGCTAGAGTTTTAAAACGCTCTTCTTCTGAAAAAGGAATGATTACAGAAAACTGCCCAGTTTTAGAAAGTAAAGTCGCAACACTTTCAATTAAGTGCTCAAATGGCATGGCATCCTGAAATCGCGCTAAATCGCGCTGTGTGCTTTTTGTTTTATAGTCCTCCGAATAGAACGGAGGGTTACATATAATTAAGTCATAAGTATCTTCTATCTCTTCTGCAAATTCTTTGAGCGACGCATGAAAACAAAATAGGCGATCATTCCATGGAGACTGTTCAAAGTTATCTACACATTGTTCATAGGCCTTACTGTCAATTTCTAAAGCCTCTATAACTTCGGCATGACTTCTCTGAGCCAACATCAATCCTAAGACACCAGTTCCTGCTCCTATATCTAAAATAGAAAAAGGCTTGTGATTAATGGAAGCCCAGGCTCCCAATAGAACGCCGTCTGTACCAATTTTCATGGCACATTGATCCTGATTTACTGTGAACTGTTTAAATTGAAAAGGGCTATTCATCAAGATATAAATCAATAAGTCCGTCTGGTGTGTTGACGAAAATCGTCTTATTCTTTTTATCTACTTTAGTAATGAATTCGTCATTCATTGGTATCAATATTTCAATACCATTGCGGTCTATTTCAAAAAGAGATTGAGCTGTAGAGTCATTAACCGATTTTATAGTGCCCACATAACCAAAGTTGCTATCCTCAACTTTAAATCCTATGATTTCATGGAAATAAAACTTGTCATCGTCTAACTTTGGTAAGAATTCAAGAGGCAAGAAAAGGTCGCTTTTAATAAGTGCATCAGCATCCTCTTCTGTATTTACATCTTCAAATTTTACTCTCAATAATTCCGATTTATGAAGTTGAGAAGATTCGATGAAAAACGGAACCAAATTATTACGTAAATCAACAAAAACAGATTCCAAATGTTCATAAAGCTCTGGTTCGTCAGTATCTAATTTAACCAACAATTCACCTTTAAAGCTGTATTTTTTTACAATTTTACCTAGGAAGAAACAGTCTTTTTTTTGCATTTCAAATGTAATTTATAAGATGTTGTAGTACCTATCTATTTTCAAATAAAAAACCCAGACTCAAGTGGTCTGGGTTTAAAAGTATAAAAAATAATTTTCTATTCTTCTTCGTTAGAAGCAGTTGCTTCTCCTTCAGCTTGCGCTTCTTCTGTAGCTTCTTCAACAACAGGAGCTGCAGCCGCTATTCTTGCTTCATTAACTGCTTTTTCAGCGGCTAATGCATCAGCTTTAGCTTTAGCATCGGCTTGAGATAAACCATCAGCTTTAGCTTGTACTTTTGCTGCTTTCTCTTCTAACCAAGCATTGAATTTTACTTCTGCTTGCTCTTCAGTTAAAGCACCTTTTTTAACACCACCAGCTAAGTGGTTTTTAAGCATTGCACCTTTATAAGATAAAATTGCTCTGGCTGTATCAGTTGGTTGTGCACCATTCTGCAACCATGTCACTGCTCCATCAACATTTAATTCTACTGTTGCAGGATTCGTGTTTGGATTGTAAGCACCTAATTTTTCTAAGTATTTACCATCTCTTTTAGATCGTGCATCTGCTGCAACGATCCAATAATAAGGTTTCCCTTTTTTACCGTGTCTTTGTAATCTAATTTTTACAGGCATAAATTTAATTAATTTGTGAGGTTCGCGACCTCGATTATTAATGAGGCGCAAAGATAATACAATAATTTAATTTTCAACATTTTATTTGAAATTAAGTAATATTGAAATTTTATTATACTTTTGGGTGTTCTAAAACGTTATGTTTAACCTAAATACACCTTGTTTTTAGCACGAGGTGAAAAAAAAAGCAATGAAAAGATTAGCATTACTTCTCGTAACCGTATTAACCTTAGTAAGTTGTGGAGATGAAGTCGAGTTTAACTCACCCGGATTTCAAGGGAATAGAGAGTATGGACTTTGGAGAGCAGAATTTACTAATGCCGTAATAGACGCGAATGGTTTTTTAACCATAACCGCTAGTAATAACTCAGAAACCGTTGTTCTTAAGATACCTAATGTAACAGTTGGGACTTATGTACTCGGAAATGTCAATTCTAGAGAAGCACGTTATATTGATGGAAACGGCACTGTGTTTTCTACAAATAACACACCAGACCCAAGCGTCTCTATTTATCCCGAATTAGGTTTTGTAAGATTAGATGAGATTAGCAATAATACATTTTCAGGAACCTTTGAGTTTTTAGCCTTTGACGAATCTGGTTTAAATTCCATTGGATATAATGAAGGAGTATTTTTTAGAGTTCCTTTAATTTCTGGAAGTATTGGTTCGGGCGGACCAACGTGTGCAGAGACTGAAGCAGCATCTGCCAATGCACTTGCGGCTTTTGAATCTACATTTGATGCAGCACTAGAATATATAGATAGCGATGCTTATGTTGCCGCTTGTAATACCTATGAAGAAGCCTTACAGAGTCAGAAAAATATTTGCGGAGATGCAGATGGTAGTATCCAACTCTTAATAGATAATTTAGACGGTTGTGCATTCCCATGTACACTAGCTACCCAAAATAAAGATACAGCCCAAACTAATTTTGAGGCGGCTACAATCGCAAATTATATTGATGCTTGCGAAAACTATAGAACGTATTTAGAAGAACAAATTCTGTTTTGTGGAGATACAGACGGAAGTATTCAAGCTATTATCGATGGTTTAGATTGTAATGACGATGATAGTGATGGAATCCCAAATAACTTCGAAGATTTTGATGGTGATGGGGATTTAACAAATGATGATACAGATGGCGATGGAACACCAAATTATATGGATAATGACGATGATGGTGATGGGATTTTAACTGCAGATGAAGCTAAAGATGCCGACGGAAACCCGGCCGATACAGATGGCGATACAGATGTAGATTATTTAGATAATGATGATGATGGCGATGGTATATTAACACAGTTTGAAACAGGAGATACAGATGGCGATGGTACTAACGATTATTTAGATAACGACGATGATGGTGATGGTACCTTAACAGCAGACGAAAATGCCGATCCAAATATGGATGGTGATCCTGCCGATGCCGTAGATACAGATGCAGATACCATTCCTGATTATTTAGATGATATGTAACAATATGTCTTTTATAAGTAACAAAAAAAGCGACCTATAGGTCGCTTTTTTTGTTAAAAACTGTTCATAACTTTCGCTTTAAAAAAGACCAGTTTCTTCGTAATTTTATGGACTTGCTTTTGAAGTGCACTTCGAAAGGTAACGCCTTAATAAGTTTTTAGTTACATGTATTTAATTTTTGACACCGAAACCACCGGATTACCTAAGCGATGGGATGCACCTATTACAGATGTTGACAACTGGCCTAGATGTATTCAGATTGCATGGCAGTTGCACGACGATATGGGACGTTGCATCGATCATCAAGATTATTTAGTGCAACCTGAAGGCTTTAATATCCCTTATGATGCCGAAAAAATCCATGGTATTTCTACGGAGTTAGCGCAGGAGCAAGGTGTGCCACTTCAAGAGGTCTTAGGTAAATTCAATGAAGCCTTGTCAAAGACAAAATTTGTTGTTGGTCAAAACGTCACCTTTGATCTTAATATTATGGGTGCCGAATTTGTAAGAGCAGAACTGGCAAACAGACTTCAAGAATTACCTGTTTTAGATACATGTACAGAACACACTGCAGGTTTATGTAAAATACCTGGAGGACGAGGTGGCCGATTTAAACTGCCTACCTTAACAGAATTACATCAGTTTTTATTTAATGCACCATTTGCAGAAGCTCATAACGCAACGGCAGATGTTGAGGCAACAACACGTTGCTTTTTTGAACTAGTTCGGTTAGGAGAATACACCCAAGAGCAGTTAGATGTACAGCCCGATTATTTTCAACACTTTGGTGAAGCCAACCCACAAACTATCCAGCTTATAGGATTAAAACATATTAATCTTAAAAAGGAAAGTGCTCGAATAAATGAACGGCTTCAAAAACTGCAAACCGATGATATTTCAGAAGCTGAAATTAGAGAGAATATTTCTGATTTAGCCGATATCGATTTTGTGCATTTGCATAATCATTCTCAATTTTCGGTATTACAATCAACCATTAGTGTTTCAGATTTAGTTTCGGTCGCAGCAGAACATAATATGCCTGCGGTAGCCTTAACAGATCATGCCAATATGATGGGGGCTTTTCATTTTGTAAAAGCTGTTAATAATCATAACAAATCTGTAAAAGCCAAAAACAATGAAGCTCGAGAAAAAGGTGAAGATGCGAACTTAAATGAAATTAAACCGATTATAGGTTGTGAGTTTTTTGTTTGTGAAAATCATGCCGATAAGACCAGAAAAGATAATGGTTATCAAATTGTATTGATTGCTAAAAATAAAAATGGATACCATAACCTGGCTAAGTTGTCATCGCATGCGTTTGTTGATGGATTTTATTATTTACCAAGAATTGATAAAGGACTTATAAAACAGTACAAAGAGGATTTAATTTGTCTTACCGGAAATCTCTATGGAGAGGTGCCAAGTAAGGTGTTGAATGTCGGAGAAAATCAGGCTGAAGAGGCTTTAATCTGGTGGAAACAAGAGTTTGGAGAAGATCTTTACGTAGAATTAATGCGTCATAATCAAGAAGATGAAAATAGAGTCAATCCTGTATTAATTAAACTTGCTCAAAAATATGAGGTTAAAATTGTAGCCACAAACAACACCTATTATAGTAAGCAAGAAGATGCTAACGCACATGATATCTTATTGTGTGTAAAAGATGGTGAAAAGCAATCTACGCCAATTGGTCGCGGCCGAGGTTACCGATACGGTTTACCTAATCAAGAATATTATTTTAAATCTTCTGAAGAGATGAAAGCGCTCTTTAAAGATATTCCACAGGCAGTTACAAATATTCAGGACGTTGTAGATAAGGTAGAAGCGTTTCAATTAGCTCGAGATGTTCTATTACCTGCATTTGATATTCCGAATGAGTTTCGAGATGATGCCGATTTAGCCGATGGCGGAAAACGTGGTGAGAATGCCTATCTCAGGCATTTAACCTATGAAGGTGCAAAAAAACGTTACGATGAATTAACCGATGAAATAAAGGAACGCCTAGATTTTGAGTTGAGTGTAATTGAAAACACAGGATATCCTGGTTACTTTTTAATTGTAGAAGATTTCATTAGGGAAGCAAGAAACATGGATGTGTCTGTTGGTCCTGGTCGTGGTTCGGCGGCGGGATCAGTGGTTGCCTATTGTTTGTGGATTACCAATATTGATCCGTTAAAATACGATTTACTTTTTGAGCGTTTCTTAAATCCTGATCGTATTAGTATGCCAGATATTGATATTGATTTTGATGATGAAGGCAGAAGTCGTGTCATGGATTATGTAATCGAAAAATATGGAGCCAATCAAGTGGCTCAGATTATTACTTATGGTACTATGGCTGCTAAGTCTTCTATTCGAGATACGGCTAGAGTGTTAGACCTGCCATTATTTGATGCCGATAGGATAGCGAAATTAATCCCAACCATGTCGAAACTGAATAAAATATTTGGTCTCGATGAAAAAGAACTAGGTAAGAAGTTTAGAGCCGAAGATTTAGAAAAGGTAAATCAACTCCTTAATATAGCCGATGGTGACGATTTAGAATCTGAAACTGTCAATCTTGCTCGAACCTTAGAGGGCTCGGTACGTAATACAGGAATTCATGCTTGTGGAGTTATTATTACGCCAGATGATATCACAAAGTTTGTTCCCGTGTCTACGGCAAAGGATTCCGATTTATATGTTACACAATTTGACAACTCCGTTGTTGAAGATGCAGGGCTACTTAAAATGGATTTCCTTGGACTCAAAACCCTAACGCTTATCAAAGACACAGTTAAAATTGTCAAAGCGAAGCATGACGTTCTATTGGATCCTGAAAGTTTTCCTTTAGATGATGAAAAGACATATCAATTATTTCAAAGGGGAGAAACTGTTGGAGTTTTCCAATATGAATCGCCAGGAATGCAAAAACATCTTCGCGATTTAAAGCCTACAGTTTTTGAAGATCTCATTGCCATGAATGCCTTGTATCGTCCAGGACCTATGGAGTATATTCCTAGTTTTGTTAGACGTAAGCATGGAGATGAAGAGATTGACTATGATCTTCCAGCGATGGAAGAGTACCTAAAAGAAACTTATGGTATAACGGTTTACCAAGAGCAAGTGATGTTGCTGTCTCAAAAGCTAGCCGATTTCACCAAAGGTGAAGCCGATGTTTTAAGAAAGGCCATGGGAAAAAAGCAAATTGCCGTTCTTGATAAAATGAAGCCTAAGTTTATTGATCAAGCAAGTGCTAAAGGTCATGATGCTAAGGTACTTGAAAAAGTATGGAAAGATTGGGAAGCCTTTGCCAGTTATGCTTTTAATAAATCGCATTCTACTTGTTATGCATGGATTGCCTATCAGACGGCTTATTTAAAAGCACATTACCCAGCCGAATATATGGCAGCAGTGCTCTCTAATAACATGAACGACATCAAGCAAGTCACTTTTTTTATGGAAGAGTGTAAACGCATGAGATTGGAAGTTTTAGGACCAGATGTGAATGAGTCCTATTATAAATTCTCTGTAAATCAACGTGGTGCTGTTCGTTTTGGAATGGGAGCCATTAAAGGTGTTGGTCATGGTGCAGTAAAAACAATTGTAAAAAACCGTAAAGAAGATGGGCCATACAAATCTATTTTTGATATGGCAAAACGTATTGACTTACGAGCAGCTAATAAGAAGGCCTTTGAGAATTTAGCTTTGGCTGGAGGTTTTGACGGATTTGGAGATACACATCGTGCGCAATATTTTCATGATGAAGGCGATGGGATTACATTTTTAGAAAAAGCCATTAAATATGGTGCTAAGCATCAGGAGAATGAGAATTCAGCTCAAGTTAGTTTGTTTGGTGCTGCGAGTGATGTTCAAATTGCAGAGCCCATTGTTCCGCCATCTGAAGAATGGGGAACCATGGAGAAGTTAGCACAAGAAAAAGAAGTGGTAGGTGTTTATATCTCTGGACATCCATTGGATGATTTTAAGGTAGAAATGAAAACGTTTTGCAATGCCACTTTAGCACTTTTTAATGAACTGGAGACTTATGTTAATAGAGAGTTGACTTTTGGAGGCGTTGTTACCGATGTGCAGCATCGTGTAAGTAAACAAGGTAAAGGTTGGGCTATTTTTATGGTTGAAGACTACACCGATAGTTTTGAATTTCGAATTTTCGGAGAGGAGTATTTAAAATACCGTCACTTTTTGGTGAAGAATAGTTTTGTGTATGTAAAAACTTTTGTTAGGGAAGGTTGGGTGAATCGCGATACAGGAAAAAAGAGTGACCCGCGACTTCAATTTAATAGTTTTCAATTGTTGCATGATGTCATGGATACTTACGCTAAAAAGTTGTCGATTCAGCTAAATATTAAAGACTTACAAGAACAACGTATTACGATACTACAAGATTTGTTTAGGCTTCATCAAGGTGAGAAAGCACTAAATTTTATTGTGTATGATAATGAAGAGAAAATCAAACTTAATATGCCGAGTCGCAAGCAAAAAGTGAAAATTTCTCAAGAGTTGTTAAATGAGCTAGAATCTAATGAGGTCATGTATAAGTTGAATTAGATTGTAGACTTTTCTAAATGATCTTTTAATCGCTCTGTAATAAACATATCCCAAGTGGTTGAACAAATATCATAACATTCAATTTGAGGTGTTAATCCTACCTGATGAAATTGGATAGTAGTTTTTGACTCTGTTTCTTTAATTAACCAATGTAAAACATGACCTATCCATTCTTTGTTGAAATCGGGTTCGCCATCAATACATTTCCAAATGATTTCATGATCTGGTCTGAATTCAAGGATTTTAAAGGTCCACCAGTGCCCATTTTCAAAATGAACAGTAAATTGACCTCCTTCGTTTTGAGAAGACGCGCTCGTTTTTGACCACCATAAATGAATATCTTCGGTTAGTGCTTTAAAGATAGTTTTGGCTGTTGCAGCTACTGTTATTTGTTTTTGGTAATTTAAATCTGTAGCATTAATAGGTGTGTTATTAACCATGCTTTGATGTATTTAAGTAGTTGTCTAAATTATCTAATGAATCATCCCAGAATTGCTCATAGAACTGAATCCATTTATTAAGTTCTTTGAGAGGTTTTGCATTAGCATTACAAAAACGCTCTCGACCTTTAGTATCTAAATGTACAAGTCCGGCATCTTCTAAAGTTTTAATATGTTTAGTTACGCCTTGTCTGCTCATATCAAACTGATTTGATATTTGTGTAATTGATAATGCTGAGGTTGCAATCACCAAGGCATGAAAAATGTCACGCCTTGTTGGATCTGCAACGGCTTTAAATAATTTGGTGATTTTATCCTGCATTAACTTCGTCTTTAAGATAAGTTAATAAACCATCTATACAGTTGTCCCAACCACCATTGAAACTCTCAAACATGGCGACAGCGGTTTCGCCACCATAGTTGGAAATCCCAGAATGTTCTAGATGAAGTTTAGTGCCTTCTGTAGTAGATTCTAAGGTCCATGTTACTGTGGTTTCTACTTTCGTATCTGCCACAATCCAAGTGTAAGCTAACACATAAGGATGTGCTTCTTTAACGGTTCCGCTAATGGTAGTACATCCTTTGTCATTAGGTTCTGATGTAAAGGTATACTGGTATCCTTCTTCGGCTTTAAAATCGGCTTTAATGAACCAAGTTGAAATTTCTTCGGCTTTTGAAATAGCATCCCACACTTTCTCTATAGGATGACTGAATAGTTTTTCTTTAGTGATACTGTCTTTCATAATATTCGTTTTATTTGATTAATATGCAACTTTGTGGTTGCTAAATTAGATTAAATTATTTTAATATGCAACTTTTAGGTTGCATATTACTGATTTATCTTCTGCGCAAAGGATGGAGCAATTGTTGGAGCTCCTCAAAGAGAGCGACTTGCGAGAGCCTGGTTTATGCGCCCAAGACTTTATTATATAACCAATCTATAACCATATAATCAAAACAAATACTGCCATTGTAAGGTTTGGCAAAATTTTTGACTAATTTTGTGTATTAAATTAAAACGAAGTTAAACACATAGAGAATATAATTATGGCATTAGAAATAACAGATGCAACGTTTGAAGAAACAGTATTAAATAGTGATAAACCAGTAATGGTTGATTTTTGGGCTGCTTGGTGCGGACCTTGTAGAATGGTTGGACCAATCATTGATGAAATTAGTACAGAATACGATGGTAAAGCTGTTGTAGGTAAAGTAGATGTAGACGCTAATCAAGAGTTTGCTGCGAAGTATGGTGTACGTAACATCCCAACTGTTTTGGTATTTAAAAACGGTGAGGTTGTAGGACGTCAGGTTGGAGTTGCTCCAAAAAATGCATACACAGAAGCTATCGATTCTTTATTATAAGATATAATCTAAAAGAAATGATAAAAGGTTTGCCAGTATGGTGAACCTTTTTTTATTTTTAGCTAATAAATAAGATATCAAATAAAACATATATGAGCAAGCAAGGAAAAACGCAAGACTTAATAGCTAATAAATTATTAGAAGAACGCAAGGTGTTTCTATGGGGAATGGTAGATGACAAATCGGCAAAACATGTGATTGATCGTTTAATGTATTTAGATTCGTTGGAAACTAAAGACATCCACTTATACATAAACAGTCCTGGAGGTTATGTGACTTCTGGTTTTGCGATGTACGATTGTATCAAGTCGTTAAATAGTGATGTTTCTACTATTTGTACAGGTTTAGCAGCTTCTATGGGCTCAATTTTATTATCTGTAGGAACCAAAGGCAAACGTTTTATCCAACCACATGCCAGAGTGATGATTCATCAACCTAGTGGTGGCGCTCGTGGTCAAGCCAGTGATATTGAAATTACGGCACAAGAAATTTTAAAGACGAAAGAGCTAAGCGCACAAATTTTGGCAGATAATTGCGGACAATCATTTGACAAGGTGATGAAAGATTTTAATCGTGACCATTGGATGGGAGCAGACGAATCTGTGGCTTATGGTATTGTTGATGGTATTTTAAAATAACAGATGAATTTACAGGCAGAACTTAATAAAGCTGGAGGCTTTAAAAACTTAGAACTACTCGCAAAGCAAGTGGTAGAAGGGTTTATTGCTGGGATGCATAAGAGTCCGTTTCATGGCTTTTCTGCGGAGTTCGCCGAACATAAAATATATAATCAAGGCGAAAGCACGAGACACATAGATTGGAAACTCTATGCTAAAACAGATAAGCTCTATACGAAGCGTTACGACGATGAAACCAACTTACGTTGCCACCTCATTGTAGATAATAGCAGCTCAATGCATTATCCTGAAATGAAAGATTTTAGTATAGCCCATCTCAATAAGATTGGATTTTCGGCCTTGGCATCTGCCTCCTTAATGCATATTTTAAAGAAGCAGCGCGATGCAGTTGGCTTAAGTATCTATAGTGATGCTTATGATTATTATGCTCCTGAAAAGGGAAGTGAACGTCATCATCAGATGTTGCTAAGTCAATTAAGTAAGATGGTGGTTTCAAAACAGCTTAATAAGCAAACCGAAACCTATACCTATTTACATCAAATTGCTGAAAATATTCACAGACGCTCATTGATTTTCTTTTTTACTGATATGTTTCAAACCTCGACAGACGAGGTAAAACTATTTGAAGCTTTGCGACATTTAAAGTATAACAAGCACGAAGTGGTTCTGTTTCATGTGATAGATAGAGAGAAGGAGTTGAAATTCGATTTTGACAATACACCGAAGCGCTTTATAGATGTTGAAACCAATGAGTACATCAATTTGTATCCAGATACGGTAAAAGAAGGTTATGAAAGTGCTGTTGATGAGTACTTTAAAAGTATTCGTTTAAAATGTGGTCAATATCAAATTAAATATGTGGAAGCAGATATCAATAAACCCTTTGATAAGATATTAACGACCTATATGGTAGAGCGACAAAAATTTATTTAATTTTTTGATAAAAAATTGTCCTAAAATATTTGTGATATTAAAAATCGAATGTATATTTGCCCTCGCAATAAAGCAACGGTCTGGTAGTTCAGTTGGTTAGAATGTCGCCCTGTCACGGCGAAGGTCGCGGGTTCGAGTCCCGTCCAGACCGCTAAAATTGCAAGAGCCTTAAGAGATTAGGGCTTTTTTTTGCAATAAAGATTAGTTGTGTTGTTCTAGGAGAGATCCTAGAGTTGTGAGAACCTCAATGTTGTTGAGTTCTTACCGATGAGAAGCTTTCCTTTTCCGATATATCGGAATCGGGATGCTTTTTTGTTTTATGATAATACCATTCAATCTTCAGTAATCATTTGCGCTTTACGCTCAAAATCTGTTTCGTCTAGACTATTTAGTTTAATTACAGAAAAGTCATAACTAAAAATCTCATCACCTTGTGTAAAGGTGGCTTTTTTAAACATATTGAGATCATCTAAGGTATTCCAATCTTCAAATAAAATGACAACTTTGTCCTGACCTTCTCCTGGGAAAATCTCAAAGCCAAGAGGTTGATAATTTTCAAAAGCATAATAGAAGTTTACGGGAGAATTAGTGAGATTTGTAAAGGTAATTTTAAAAGCATCCTGATCTTTGAATTTAATAATCCCGTCAAATGACGGATTAGAATAACGATCCTCCGGAAATAAACTTAACCAATGCAACTCATGACCTTGTACAAAAGTTTTAGTGCTAGCACTAAGACTATCTGTGAGCGTTTTGGTATTTACATTATAACTCCAAGAGTTAGATTCACCTTGTTTCAAGATATAATGGCTGTTACCAGACTGCTGTTCCATCTTACTCTTTTTATGAGACGATAAAATGAGTGTTTTAAAAGGTCTGAGATCTGGAGCTATGCAATTAGCCATAGCATATAATGACTGTAAACTATCAGTTGCCTTTGTATAGTCTTTTGAATTATCTATAATAACGTTGGCGCTAATGGTTTTTGTAGCTTCGGTATTGGTGGTGCTTATTATGTTCCACTCGTTATTAATTTTTTTTAAAGTGCTTTGCCAAGCCACCACCCAAAAAATGGGTTCTTTATTCAAAAACCCTCTTATCACTCCCGAATTAGTATATGTTGCTAAAGTGGCATCATCTGAAATTTCTATAATAGGTTCGTCACGCATGATCATATCTTTAAATTCCATATGATCTAAATAATTTTGAGTGCCGGGAATAGCATCTTCTTTATGTCTGATTTTTACTTGTCCAGATCGTACATCATACCATTGCTCTGCATTAGGTTGATAAAATAAATTAGCATCCCCTTTATAATGGGCTTGAGTTACTTTATCAAGCTGTGCTTTTATTTGTTCTTTTTCGAAGTCTAAATCTACAGGTTGCTGGCATGAGCTGAGAAAAGCTACAAGTAAAACAATAAGAAAGCGCCTCATTTTGATTGGTATTATAGGATAACAGTAATCTCAAATGTAAAGAACTATAATTCAAATTTGTTTAAACTTATGTTAAGTGATATCATTTTGTTTTAAGATTTTATGCTGAAATGGAACGAGTTATTAACAGTTAATGAACAATGAAAAACTACGATTAGTGTATTTCATCGATATTAAAATACATTTAGTCGGATATTTTTTTGTTTATCTCCTAAAAAGTGGTATGTTTGAAGTCCTTCATAAGCCCCTAAAATCACTTATCAAGGTATTTTATTAATCCATTTCATGTTTAAATGCATTTGCGCGTTTAAATTTCCCTCAATTTTTATAGGCATTTTTATGCTTAAAAGTTAATAATCCATTCTTCCCTCGATTGGCATTTTTTGATGCTGTTTTATTATTAACATAAATTAAAATTGAATAGATAATCCCTAAAAACGAAAAACATGAAAACCCTGAAAATTACTTTTCTACTACTTGCAGTATTAGTATTAACAATCTCTGGACAAAGCAGTGATTCAATTATTGATTCTGAAAAAGATACTATTGAAACTAAATCTGATTACGATTTATTAGCTACGTCTAAGAAGAAAAGAAACATCACTACTCAGGCATAATATATTAGTTATGCTTAAAAAGGTATGGCCCTTATGTGAATAACATAAGGGCCATACTTATTTAGTGCAATTAGTAATGAGTTTAAAATAATTGTTCTAAATTTGAAATAGATTTTTAATAACTATTTTTCCTAATGCGCTTAATAATCTTAATCTTATTATTTTGTTTATCGCTTAATGGGTTTGGGCAAAATAAAGTTAAAAACGATAGTATTACTTTTCTTTATAACCAATCATCTGATGAAAGATTTTCACCTGAAAAAAGATTAGCATTTGCACTTAAAGCGTCAAAACTTGCCGAAGAAACCAAAAATGATTCTCTTATATTAAAGGTAAATAGGTATTTGTCTTTCATGTATGCTTTTACTGGAAATAGTAATCTTCATTATAAAACGAATCTACAAAATCTGAAACTAGCCAAAGAAATTAATGACTCCTTGTCATTGGTAGTTGCTAATCACAATTTGGCTCTTTATCATCATAATGAAGCGCAAAATGATAGCGCCTATTTTTACTATTCAAAATCGTTAAAACTTTATGGTCAGTTAAAAAATATTAGAAAAAAGGCAGAAATACTTTTAAATATTGCTGACCTTCAAGAAACAGAAAAAGATTACATTGGAAGTGAAGAAAGAGCAGTAGAAGCAATAAAATTATTTAATGAATTACCAAAAAGTGAATTTATCTTAGATCAATTATGGATTTTAAATAATCTGATAGGCATTATTTCACTTAAACTGAAGAATTACGATAAAGCCCTTGAATATCATGATAAAGCTTTGAATATAAGCCTAGAAATGAAGGAAGGTTATTATAACAACCTGTATTCGTTGAATAATCAAGCAATTGTCTATAGAAAAAAAGGTGATTTAGATAAATCAATTGAATTATATCAAAAAGTGATTGATGAAGATGGTTTAGATATAGATGACACTTCATTTTATGCGTTAACATTAGGTAACTTAGCCTATGCTAAATCACTCAAAGAAAATAGAGATATTAAAGAGGTTGGAAGTCTTTTTGAAAAAGCATATCATATTAGTGATACTCTACAAGATCCACTAACAAAACTTGGAGTTGCTATAGATTATTCTAGATTTCACCTGGATATTGGGGAACTAGAATCTGCTAAATCCTATGCAAATATATCTTATAGAATCGCTAAAGAATTATCTTCCAATGATTTGGTATTGGAGTCGCTACTTCTGCTTTCTGATTTAAGCGAAGGAAAAGAAGTTAAGGAATATTTATCTGAACATATTAGACTTAGTGATAGTTTATTGAATGTTGAACGCAATGTGCGTAATAAATTTGCACGTATCGAGTTAGAAACAGAACAATTAGAAATAGCCAATGAAAAAATGTCTGAGCAACTCATGTGGTTGCTCGCTATTTCTGGAGGCTTACTAGTGACCTTCTTTTTATTGTACATCATCATAACGCAACGGGCTAGAAACAAAGAGTTAAGGTTTGAACAAGACCAACAAAAGGCCAACGAAGAAATTTATAACCTCATGTTATCACAGCAAGATAAAGTTGATGAGGCTAGAGCTGGAGAAAAGAAACGAATTTCCGAAGAACTTCACGATGGCATTTTAGGGCGATTGTTTGGCACCAGACTCAGTTTAGATAGTTTAAACTTTTCAGAAGGACAAGAGGCCATAAAAAATAGAGCAACCTATATTAAAGAGCTGATGACTATTGAAAACGACATTAGAAAAGTCTCTCACGATTTAAATACCGATTTCGTATCGGGATCTGGATTTATGGATATTGTCTCCGAACTCATCGAAAAACAAACTGTGGCTTATCAATTAGATTCCTCGTTTGATTATACAGATGATATCAACTGGGAAAGTGTACCTAATAAGACTAAAATCAACATTTACAGGATCATACAAGAATCACTTCAAAATATTTATAAACATGCCAACGCAAATAGCGTAAAAATTAGTATTCAATTAAAAAATAATGTAATTTGCTTATCCATTATAGATGATGGAGATGGTTTTGATGTCAATAAAAGTAAAAAGGGTATTGGCCTTAAAAACATAAATTCTAGAGTAAATGAGGTCGAAGGGAAAGCCGAGTTTAACTCTATTTTAAAAGAAGGGACCGAGGTTAGTATTACTATTCCTTACAAAAATTAAAACAATGCAACATATTCACATATTAATGGTGGATGATCACCCAATCATTATTGAAGGGTATCAAAACACATTGATGGCTACTAAAAAAGATGATCAAACCTTGGTTATCGATACTGCAAATACATGTGATGCTGCAAACCTACTTATGCAGAAAGCAGCTAATGAACGACCATATGATGTGTGTTTTTTTGACATTAGTTTACCAGCGTCTTCAGACGGAAAAATAACTTCGGGAGAAGATTTGGCAAAAATTTCACGCAATATTATGCCTGATGCTAAAGTCATTATCCTAACAATGTTTAATGAATCGTATAGAATACATAGCATTGTAAAAGAAATCAACCCTGATGGTTTTTTAATAAAAAGTGATCTTACATCCAGTGAATTGGCCGAAGCGTTTCACCATATTTTAACAGACCCTCCATATTACAGTAGTACAGTAAGTAATTTCCTCAATAAATCTGTAGTCAACGAGATTTATGTGGATGAGATTAACCGTAAAATTCTTCATTTACTATCTCAAGGAATTAAAACAAGAAGCTTAACAGAGTATATTGATCTGTCTATGAGCGCTATAGAAAAACGAAAAAAACAGCTTAAAATATTATTCTCTATTAACGACGGAAAAGACGAATCTTTGATAATTGAGGCTAGAAAAAAAGGTTTTCTCTAAAAAATACTGTTAAAATTACACTTTTTTACGTTTCGAGACCCTCTTGAAAGTGCATCTATACTTGAAAACTACGGTTTTTCCACACCAAGTTTACGGTTTTTCCGTAACAAAAAGTGAATTACATTAAATATATTTGAAGTGTCAACAAAATTAATTAATCCCTCTAAGTAATTTGTTGAATTAATAGCAAAGAACTAAAACCTAACGCTTCTCAACAGGCGTTAGGTTTTTCTTTTATAATAATAGGTCTTTATATTCGAAAAACTTCACAATAAAGAAACCTAGAAATACCATAGCCACCACAAACTTGATAAAAGTGGAAGCAATAAATCCTAAAAAGGAACCAAATGCTGCTTTTAACGCTTTGTCAAATTCAGCTTTATTTAAAAGTTCGCCAATTAAAGCTCCAAAAAAAGGACCTAGGATAATACCTCCAGGAATAGGAGAGAGTAGTCCAACAATTAAACCTACAGATGTGCCAATCATTCCGGCTTTGGTACCACCAAAACGTTTAGTGCCCATGGCAGGTATAATATAATCAAGGACCCATATGCCCAGAGCAAAAATAAATGTGATGATTAAAAAAGTCCAATTCATTGGTACTACATCTGCCAAATGAAAAATAAGTAAACCAAGCCAACTGGTTAAAGGCCCTGGTAATACAGGGAGAAAACTGCCTATGATTCCTAAAATCATAAAAAAAGCAGCCAAAATAACTAAAAATATATCCATTAAATAGGTTTAAAATTCTACTAGTAAGACGTACAAAATTGTGAAATGTTACATTTTGTAACTAAAAGTTTAGTTTAAACTAAACTTTTAGTTATATTAGCAATCCAAAACGATTAAAATTATGGAACCAAAAAAAAATTCGAAAGCAGAAATAGGTAGAAACAGTTCTCTTTATTTTTCCGTAGGTCTATTGTTAGTAATGAGTTTGACATATATGACACTTAATTTTAAAACTTACGATAAGGAGGTCATAGATATTGGACGATTGGATTTAGAGGCTTTGGATGATGAAGAGATTCCAATCACAAATCAAGATGTTATTCCACCACCTCCGCCGCCACCGCCACCTGTAGTGCCTGAGGAGATTGAAATCGTTGAAGATGAAAAGGAAATAGAAGAGACCGTTATAGAATCTACTGAAACAGATCAGGAAGAAGAAATCGTTGAGGTGGAAGAAGTTGAGGTAGAGGAGGTAGAGGAGGATATTGAGGTACCTTTTCACATTATTGAAAACGTACCAGTTTTTCCTGGTTGTGAAAAGAAAAAAACCAATGAAAAGAAAAGACAATGCATGTCTGATAAAATCAATAGGTTCATTAAGAAAAAATTTAACTTGGATTTGGCAAATGAACTTGGACTACAAGCTGGAAAGTATAGAATTTCCATGATGTTTATCGTCGATGAAAAAGGAAATATTACGAACATTCAGGCCAGAGGACCAGATACCAGGCTTGATAAAGAGGCGAAGCGCGTTCTGAGATTGTTACCAAAAATGGAACCAGGTAAGCAGCGTGGTAGGGCTGTACGAGTACCTTATGCTTTTCCACTAACATTTCAAGTCGATAACTGATATTCAATACATGTATGAGGCACATCGTTTTACCCGAAATTTAATGCCTCTAAGCTCATTTGATAATTTTTTAAACTAAAACCATAGTTTAAACTAATCTTTTAGTTATATTTGATTCGTTAAACATGTGGTTTATGCTTTCACTTAACTTAAAAAGACTAATTCTAGTTTGTACTTTGTGCACCTCGTTTGTATGCGTGTCTCAACAGAGTGCAGATACTACTATGGTACCTAAACTAGAACGTCCTTATTATAAAATAAATGAAGGCCCCACCGTTCATATCGATGAAATGCACAATAATTTTCATACGAAAAATGGGCGTTTTAAACCATTTAGTGATTTATTGAAACGCGATGGCTATCAAGTAAAAGCATTAATAAATTATGACGACCTTAAAACACAAGATATTCTAGTAATTTCTAATGCCATAGAACCTAGAAACATTGGTAATTGGCAACAACCTATTTATGATGCCTTTAAAACAAAAGAGATAGAACAGATCAAACAATGGGTATCTAATGGTGGGCGTTTATTACTTATAGCAGATCATATGCCTTTTTCTGGAGCATCTAATACGTTGGCGAATGCTTTTGGATTTGATTTTTGTGATGGATTTGCCCGATTGTCGAAACCTCGAAATCAGCCTGATGTTTTTTCTAAAAACAACCAAAGATTAATTGCATCTAAACTAACCGATGGAACTTATGGAAAATCGTTGGATAGTATAACAACATTTACAGGTTCTTCTTTTCAAATACCTTCAAAAGCTATTGGTATTTTAAAATTTAAAAAGGGCGACACTTGCTTACAACCTGAAATTGCTTGGCAATTTAATGACGATACAAAAACTAAAGACCTAGAAGATAATTACCAAGGAGCCATAATGGATTTTGGGAAGGGTAAATTGGCTGTATTTGGTGAAGCAGCACAGTTTACCGCTCAAACAATTACAAACGCCTCTGGAACATTCAAAGTAGGATTTAATTCTAAAAATGCACCAAATAATATAGATTTTATACGAAACCTGATGCTTTGGTTAGGTTCCAACAATACTATAAAACAATAAAAATAAAAGGGATAAAATGAAACAACTCACAAAGGCCGAAGAAGAGATTATGCAGATCTTATGGCAACTAGAAAAAGCCAATGTCAAAGACGTTATTAATGAGCTTCCCACACCCAAACCAGCATATAATACAGTTTCTACTATTATTAGAATTTTAGAAAACAAAGGGTTTGTAGATTATGAGAAACAAGGTAAAGGACACTTGTACTTTCCTATAGTTAAAAAACAAGATTATAGTAATCAATCTATTAATACCCTTGTAGATAATTATTTTCAGGGTTCTTTTAAAAGTATGGTGTCTTTTTTTGTTAAGAAAAATGACGTTGATTTAAAAGATATGGAAGCCATATTAAAGGATATTAATAAAACAAAGCAATAAGATGTTACATTATATTTTACAGGTCGTATCCTTCCAATTGTTGTTTTTAATCATTTATGATATTTTTCTTAGGAAAGAAACATTTTTTAATTTGAATAGGGCATATTTATTAGGTACAGCTTTACTCTCTGTAGTGATCCCATTTATAAAAATAGACCAAATAAAAACCGTCGTTTCTGATGATTTTGTAATTCATTTACCTGAAATTATAATAGGAGATGTTACGAAAAAAGTAAGTACTCTAGATCCTCAAATAGCCATGCAAGCAGGCATTAATTTAGAACAAGAGTCCATGTCAATATGGACGATCATTTTAGTTGCAGGAATGGGTTTAGCTACCTTGATATTACTCATTAAGTTGTCTAAGTTATTATGGTTAGCTCATAAGTATCCAAAACGATGGAACGGAAATTTACTCATAGTCAATTTACTTAATAGCACTAGAGCATTTTCTTTTTTTCATTACATATTTCTAGGTGAAAAATTAAATCCTCAAGAAAGAACTAGCATTCTAGAACATGAAATTGTACATGTAAAACAAAGACATACGCTAGATTTGATGTTTTTTGAAATATTTCGCATCATATTTTGGTTCAATCCGCTGGTTTATATGTATCAAAATAGAATTGCCACGCTGCATGAATATATTGCAGATGCCAATGCTGTTAAACAGCATAATAAATCAGATTATTATGATAGCTTGTTATCTCAGGTTTTTGAGACCCAGCAGTTTTCATTTGTCAACCCATTTTTTAAGCACTCATTAATAAAAAAACGAATCCTGATGTTAAGTAAATCAAAATCTAAACGTATCAATATTATTAAGTACGCACTGTTAATTCCATTGGTGTTTACAATGTTAATTTATACATCATCTTATGCCCAAGAACAACAAGATTTAGTGCAAGATGCCAATACTACTGAATTAAATCAAGAATTATCAGATGAAGATTTATTTAATAAATATTATGACGAAATAGTGAAATTGTATGAAGTTACAGGAGTAAAAGGTGAGGATTTCGGTAGGTATATTCTTAATAGAGAAAATTATATTGCAGCTAGAGATCAGTTTATGAAAAATAAGGCTTTTGTAACCTATCTTAAAGACCTCGGTAATAGTCAAAGTAACGGAAAAATAACTAGAACTCCATTTCAAAACACAGCATCCCCAATAACTTATAAGCAATATTTAGAGTATAAAAAAACGAACGAAGCCAAATTAGAATGGGAAGGTATTATTAAAGATGGTATTCTAAGACTTGTTGTTGATAAGGTTGGTAGTATGACAGATGAAGAACAGCAGAAATATGAAGAAAAACTCAAATTGATCCAACAGGATGATTTTTTTAAAGGCTTACTCATCGTTTCGGTAGATGGTAAAACAAAAATGCAGGTCAATGAAGGTGCAGTAGCAGACATGTCGATTGAAGTTAAGGAAGATCTTTCAGCAGAAGAAAAAGATTCAAATATCGAAGTACCTTTTGCCATTATTGACCAAGCACCAACGTTTTCATTCTGTGATTCTTTTGAGAGTCAAGAAGAACGAAAAAAATGCATGAGTGAAAATGTAGCCAAACATGTTAATAAAAAGTTCAATACAGATTTAGCCAAAGAGCTCGGTTTAGTTGGAAGGCAGCGCATTAATGTCATCTTTAAAATAAATAAAGAAGGTTTTGTAACAGGTGTTAGGGCAAGAGCGCCACATCCTAAATTAGAAGAAGAAGCTATACGAGTGATAAATGAATTGCCTCAATTTATAGCAGGAAAACATAAAGGGAAAGCTGTTATCGTGCCATATAGTTTACCAATTATTTTTCAAGTAAACGCAGATCCAAAAGAAGAAACAACTACAGACAATCAAGAGGTACCGTTAAAAGAAGCGCTAGAAGAAGCTGTTAATGAGCAAGAATTAAAAGAGGTCCCTTTTGGAGTTGTTGATGAGGTGCCAATGTATGATTCTTGTGTTGGCCTTTCAGACAATGAAGCGAGAAAAAAATGTGTTAGTAGAGAAGTATCTTCTTATGTAAGTAGAAATTTCAATATGGATTTGGCAACAAATTTAGGACTTAAAGGTAGACAACAGATTATAGCGATGTTTAGAATAGATGAATTGGGTTATGTAACCAATGTAGTGGCTCGAGCGAGCCATCCAGATTTAGAAAAAGAGACGATAAGAGTACTCAAGAGTTTGCCGCGATTTACTCCAGGTAAACATAAAGGGAAACCAGTGATCGTACCTTATAGTTTACCAATTATTTTTCAAATAGCTCCAAAAACTAATAAAGACAAGAAAAATTAATGCGTATACTATTTATTCTATTTTTTATAGTCATTAATGTAAATAAAACCGAGGCTCAGTCTTCGGTTTTAAATCTGGCCGATAGCTTATATGTAAATGGTAATTATACCAAAGCTATTGCTGCCTATAAAACCTATAACAACCCTAATGAAGTTTATGACAAAATAGCCAAATCCTATGTCGCTATTGGTAACTATGACCTAGCACTAGAACATTATAAATTAAGTGTTGATGCTTATCCTAAAAAAGCGCTAACTCTTTATGAGTATGCAAAGTTGTTATCAAAAACGAAAAAATTTGAATTGTCAATTGAAATGTTTAATCGATTAATGAATATCGATTATCGCAATCCTAATTATCATTATGAAATGGGCCTCGCTTTAGAGAAAATGAAAGATTCTACAGCAATTAATAGGTTTAGATCTGCCTATGATTTGGATCAAACACACCAAAAGTCGATTTATAAAATAGCGAGACATTATCTTAAAAAACGCCGACATACACTTGCCGAAAAATATATTGATAAAGGTCTAGAGACTTACTCCAACAATGTAGAACTCATTAGTTTAAAGGCTCAAAGTTTTTATTTGCAAGAATACTATACCAAGGCGCGCGATAACTTTCAGAAACTAATAGATTTAGGAGAGTCTTCAGAATTTATACATGAAAAATTGAGCTTATGTCATGCTCAAAATTCAGATTACGAATTGGCCATTGAACAACGTAACAAGGCACTAAAATACAATCCGTATAATTCTACTGCTATATTTGTTATTGGCACCTATTATGAGCGTTTACGAGATTTTGAGAAGGCCGAAAAGTATATCAAACAGGCCTTGTCTTTAATGGATGTTCCGCTCGACCAAGAATACCAAAAATTGGGTACGGTTTACAATTGGCAAAACAAACGTAAAGAAGCACTTGAGGCATTTCAAAAATCACTTAAAGAAAACCCTCAGAATGTTAGGACAGAATTCTTTATAATCACTACCAAAGATGCTTATTATGAAGACATCGATGCTAAAATCAAATTGTATAAAGACTTTAAAGAGAAGTATAGTGATAGCTTTTACGCAAAGTATGCTTCACAACGTATCTCACAGCTTAAAGAGGAGAAATTTTTAAAGGAAAAGGAGTAAATTATATTATATCCAAAAAAATTGTACTTTTCCGTTTCAGTTTATACCATGAAACGTTTATTTTATTTTTTGGCTATTATTACCTTAATATCTTGTGATTATTTCGACAAGAAGAAGGTATATACTGAAGATATTCTTGAGGAAGAATGGCAAACATTCAACTGGAAAGATGTTGACGAGTATCCATCGTTTGATTCTTGCCAAGCGTTGTCTGGAAAAGCGAATAAAAAAGCCTGTTTTGAAAATACATTACGACGTATTCTTAACCAGAATTTGGCTAAAGCACATATTATTGTTTCAGAAGAAATTACAGATACAGTTCAACTTCAAATCACTATTGATAACGAGGGTAAACTTATGATTAACGATATTGTAAGTGCTCCCACTACAAAGAATGAGATTCCGCAATTAGATAGTCTACTAAGACACAGCTTGAGTACACTGCCTAAAATTTATCCAGCCATAAAACGAAGTCAACAAGTAAAAACACAATTTGTTTTACCTGTAATCATTAAACTTGAATAGAATTTCTTGAAGTTAAAAACGTATCGCTAGCTTTTGCATGAGACGTAAAGTCTCTACATAAAGCCAAATGAGCGTCGCCAGAAGTCCCCATGTGGCCAGCCATTCTTTCCATTTAGGAGCACGATTTTTATAGCGCTCTATGTAATCAAAATCGAGCAATAATGAAAACGATGCCACAATAGCCGCAATGCAGTTAAATACTATGGCAAACCAAGATGTTCCCCAAAGATAAGTTTCAATTTTAAAAAAGCTCAAAATCCATGATATTAAATAGACAACCATTATACTCACTACCGACGTAATAATAACACTACGCAGTTTTTTTGTGACCACAATAATTCGAGTCTGATAAAGTAAGAGCATAACAAAAAAAGTGATGATTGTAACGCCAATAGCTTGATATGGTAATTCTGGAAAGTTTTTGTGAGCAAATGCTGAAAAACCGCCCAAAAAGAACCCTTTAGCAATTGTATATAAAGGCACTAAAGATGGTGCCCAATGGCGTCTAACTGAAATCATTATACTTATAACTATGGCACCTAACATTCCACCCAAGGTAAACCACTTTACAGACATTCCTTGTTCATTGAGTTTCCAGATATAAGCGGTGATACCTGCAATTACAAGAATACAAAACAGTGATTTAAAGAAAATACCCAAAACCGTCATTTTTTTTGTAGACTTCTTTTGGTCATCCCAAAAAAATCCTGAAAATACGGGGTTGTTCGTTTTGTAATTTGATAATCGCATTAGAGATTGAACTTATAACCGATTGAAAAGTCTTGAGAAAAATTACCTTGATTATCTAAAAGTATGGCAAATAACTCGTTGTATGCGAGGGTAATAAAACTGTTTTCAGTAATTCTAATATCTGCTCCTACACCAAAAATAAATGGCACGTCAAAGGCGGTTTCATTAAACTCTTCGGTAGTTATTGTGCCATTATTGTCTGTAACAACAACAGCTTTTGAGAAGTTTAAAGTCGCAAATTTCACATTTCCATAGAGGCTAAACTTTGCCTTATTAATAAATCTAAAACGATAACCTAACGCTAATTCTGTGGTAGAATATTGTAATTCATCTTGCTCTAAAACATGTTTTAATTGTAAAAAAACCGCATGCCTAGAAATTTGATTTACATCTAATACTTCTAATTCACCTCCAAAAAAAGGTGTGGTCAAATTATCTGGATTAGTCACAAAAGGGCTGTTGGTTATACCTCCAAAGAGACCTAACCGAAAAAGCAATTTGTTCCGTACTACTGTAGATTGATAGGAAGAATCTACAGAACCGTTATACTTGTCTATGAATTCTTTAAGACTAAAAAGCGTTAAATTTAAACGCTTCGTATCCATGGAAGCGTCGGTTAATTCATTAAGAAGCGCTTTGTATTCTTGCTGAAATTTGCCGTCTTTTTTCGTGTTTTTTAGCTCAATAATTTTATTGCCTTCGGTTCTAACAAAATAACGGTATTTACCATCTATAATATTCCAGAGTAAATCAAGTTTACCATCAACTTCGTTTTTTAATACTAATTGTTCATCATTAACGATAAAGGTTTCTTGCGCTTCGGCAAAAGAGAAGCTAAACAAGAGACATACTAAACAAACAAATTTTTTCATTTCGATTATGGGTTACGATTTAGGTAAATCTAACAAAAATAAATGATAGTATCACTATTTAGTATAAGCTCTATCTTTCCATTTATAACCTTTAAATACAGAAAGAAATGCAACATAAACACTAAAGAATGGATACAAAATACTTGAAAGAAAATAAGAAACTAAATACTGTTCTTGTTCTAAAAAACGTGCTGTTTTAAACAGTAATAGAAAATCAATCATTAACTTAATAGCAATCGTATAAACTAAGGTTTTTAAACTTACGATTTCCACGAAGAATAATAGCGGGAGGCATACTAAAAGTGCATTCATAACTAATACTAAAAACCCAGTTAGTTTACCAAATGCATTTTTATAACGAGATGTTTTTGCTGCCCAACGTACACGCTGAGACTTTAGAGATTTAAACGATGACTGAGGAGTTGTAGTTACTGTAATTTGATTGCTTTTAATATAACGAATGTTGTTTTTGTCGTGTTTGAACGCTTTTTCTAGTAAGAATATATCATCACCACTAGCAATGTTAGTGTTGCCTTCAAACCCTTTAACTTCGTTAAAAAAACTCTTTCTGTAAGCGAAATTAGCGCCATTGCAAAGAAATGGTTTTTTGATACCAAAGCCACCAATCGTGGCTCCTTGTAAACTCATCATATCTAAAAGCTGAAAACGTTCTAAAAAGGAGGTTGCTTTTTTAAACGTCACTGGTGCTGCTAGTACTTTTGAGCTTGTATTTTTAATAAAATGATCATAGCAATCTAACCAGTATGTTGGTAATTGGCAATCGGCATCTGTCGTCACTATCCAGTCATATTTGGCATGAAGTATCCCTTTAGAGATGGCGTCCTTTTTAGGTGCTTTTGTAAGTCTCTCATTAATTAGTATAGCAGTATCTAAGGAGGTGTTAAGCGTAAGTTCTTGCTTAATCCTTTCTACCGAATCATCTGTTGAATCGTCATTTATTAATAGGATTTCAAACATAGATTTAGGGTAATTTAAATGCGATATTGATTGGATTAACGCTTGTAAATTCTTCGCTTCATTTCTAAAAGGAATGATAACTGAAAACTTAGTTTGAGGTTGAGATTCTTCTAACTTGAAATCGTTAACCTTGTCAAAGCCGTAGATAAAACTCCCAATTAATAAAAGGTAAAGGACTGTAATTGAAAAGATAATGATTATCATGAGTCGTCGTCTTTTGGGAAGTTAAAATTAAGCACATAGTAACTTCCAAATACACTTGGGAGTACAAAATTTAGTAACCACATAATCGTAACTACACTAAGTGATGTGAATTCGTTTACGCCAATAATGGAAAACAAATATACGGCGACGCTACCTTTTATAATGACATCAAAAATAAAAATTGATGGAATGACAGATGATAGTAAGTACATACTGGTAATGACAATCATCGCATTATAATAACTCAATTCTATTCCAAATAGTAGCAGTAAAAAGTAAAACTGAAACGAAAAAACAGCGTACCTTAAAAATGAAAGCCCAAAGGCAATAAAGTGAATGCGCTTTGGCAGTTTTTTGAGGAATGTCTTGAGCCGATCAATGGCAAAACCTTTGATTTTATATTTGTTTTGTTTTAGTCCAATCAATGCAAACAAACCTATAAGTAGAACGAGTACGAGAAATCTTGAGGCTTTAAAATAATTAATATTTAGATCGTATACTATACGCATAAACCCTAACCCAATTAAACCTAAGATTACAGTAACCGACATTTGCATCATATTACTTATTAAATTGAGAAGCATCACCTGTTTACGTTTTGAACTCTTAAAGTAAATGGCTTTAGCGCCATATTCTCCGATACGGTTTGGAGTGAATAGCGAAGCTGTTAAAGCGCCTAAACTTTGTTCTAAGGCATTTTTAAATGATATTTTTCTAATATAGGCGACTAAGGTTTTCCATTTAAGAATTTCAAAAAACCAATTTAAAAACGTCAAAAACAACAAAAAAGTGACGTTTTTTGGCGAAAAAGCATCGTTTTTAGATAAAACCTCTAAAAATTGATAAAAATCTAAATCTTCATTCTTGAGTAATTTCTGATAGATAAAATAAAAAGCACCAACTACAATACTTAATTTAATAAGTACAAAAAAGAATTGTTTAGTTTTGTAAGGAAGGCTGCTAAAATGCATGTCCGAAAATAACCAATATATTAATATGACCTCAAATTATAGACTTCAAAAGTTAAGTATTTTTATTGTGATCCTTATGTGGTGTGCAAACCTAAATGCTCAAAGGGATACTAATAAATGGAAAGCACAAATTGCTATAGGTTTAAATAGCCCATCCCAATCTGGTTTTGTAGATGGTTTTCAGGCAAAATCGGTAAATTTTCCAACCGTAAATTTAGGGATTCAACGTATGTTTAAACCACAATTAGGAGCTAAGTTAGATTTTGGATTTAATCGGTTTTCTAATGATGATAATTCTATTGAATTCAAAACTAATTATACAAGATTAAATGTACAGGCTGTGTATGATCCTACAGAGTCAATGTCGTTTTTACCCCAAAGGATGGGGCTTGTTGCCCATGCAGGACCTGGCTATTCATTTGTAAAACCCCTAGGGAATTTTGGAGGAAATAAAACCTCATTTTTTAATGTTATGGCTGGTTTAGAATTTCATTATGGATTAACAAAGCGCATGTCGCTTTATGCTGACACGTCTTATATCTTAGGCTTCGGAAAAGACTTTGACCCAGTAACCGATGGCTTTGGATCATTTAATGGTAATCTTTTTACGGTTACTTTTGGAATGACATTTTCAATTAGTGGATGCCAATATTGCGATTAATGAACAACGAAAAAATCATATTAGGGATTGATCCAGGAACTACAATTATGGGTTTCGGACTCATAAAAGTGGTAGGCAAAAAGATGTCTTTTCTTCAACTCAATGAGTTAGACTTAAAAAAGTATAGTGATCACTACCTCAAACTCAAACTTATTTTTGAGCGCACAATAGAATTAATTGATACGCATCATCCAGATGAAATCGCTATTGAAGCACCATTTTTTGGTAAAAATGTACAGAGTATGCTCAAACTTGGTCGCGCACAAGGAGTAGCTATGGCAGCTGGTTTATCTCGAGAAGTCCCAATTACAGAGTATTCACCAAAAAAAATAAAAATGGCTATTACAGGCAATGGTAATGCTAGTAAAGAGCAAGTAGCCAAAATGCTTCAAAGTCTATTAGACCTCAAAACTTTGCCTAAAAATTTAGATGCAACTGATGGTTTGGCAGCTGCTGTTTGTCATTTTTATAATCAAGGTCGTGTTCAGATAGGTAAAAGTTATTCTGGTTGGGCAAGTTTCGTGAAACAAAATGAAGATAGAGTTAAGAAGTAAAATGAATTTAAAATCTAAGCATTTAGCGCGCACACTTAAATGTATTGCAGTCTTTTTTTTGACTTTTATAGTTATAGGATGTTCTTCGAGCTTAAGTGATGAAGAACTAAAAGAGCGTTATGATAAGGCGTTAGAAGCTAAAAATTGGAAAGCGGTTATCGAGTTACTTGACGAAATTATTGAACGCGAACCTAATGATAAAAATACGTATTATACAAGAGCACTGGCTAAGTCTAACTTAGAGATACCAGATCCAAAAGGTGTTGCCGAAGATTTAACAACGTATTTGTCTTTTGACCCCAACTCTTATCAAGGCTTATATGTTAGATTTCAAGCCTATTCTGTATTGGGGGAGTATGATAAAGCTCTAGAAGACATTGATAAGATTATAAAACTTAAAGGCAAGACAGCCTTTTTATTGGCATGGAAAGGTAATTGTGCTTTTGCTGCGAAGAAATTTGATGTTGCCGAGAAAACTTATGAAGAACGATTACGACTTCCAGGAGGTATAGAAGATCTTAAAAACACTTATTATTATTGGGTTTTTTCAAAATATTTTGGAGGAAACAAAGAAAGTGCACTTTGGGATGTTGCTTTTTTGGAAGATAGAGGGCTGAAAGCAGATCACGATTTAATGCGGCTTATTGAAGAAGATAAATTAGTCTTTGAAGAACTCGCTCAATTTGAATTAACACAGATGTCATTAGAGCAGCTCGAGGAGGTTTTGAATAACTACTGCGCTTCGTTCGATATTTTTGAAGGGGAGAGCTACTTTAGGTCAGGACTTTTAAATCGTTTTGCCCGACTTGAAAAAACAGAAGATTTAAATGCATTGTTAGACCAGAAAGAAGAGGTCTATGCTTTAAATTTAAGTTATTCAGATTTTTCAGAATTACCTAAGACGCTTACTCAGTTTATCAACCTTCAGTATTTAAATATTTCTGGAACTAGATTTAAAGATAAGGAACAACTTTTTGAAGATTTAAGTAAACTCCCAAACCTAAGAATTCTAATCGCATATAGATGTAATTTAAGAAAATTACCAGACAATATTAAACTGCTTCAAAATGTTGAAATGCTTGATATTGGCACCAATGGATTAAGAGAGCTCAATGAGAATATTGGGGCACTCACTAAACTTAAATATTTAAGTGTAAGAAGTAATAGTTATTTAAAAGATTTACCAAAATCTATTGAAAACTTAAGGTGTTTACAGTTCTTAAATGTCTCCGGAAGTGGTATGACTAGACTAAGGGATGAACTGTCAAATTGCAGTGAGTTAGTTAGCATCGTTGCTAATGCAAGTAAAATTAAAACCATCCCAGAACAAATAGGTAATTTAATTAATCTAAAGCATATTAATCTAGGGCATAACAAGATTGAATCTATTCCAGAATCAATTGGGAAACTATCAGATTTAGAACATTTGGGTTTAGGTTCTAATGACATTAGAAAGCTACCTAAAGAATTCTCTAATTTAGAGAATCTTGGGTTCTTAAGTTTGGCTTACAATCGATTTGATGAA
Source organism: uncultured Psychroserpens sp. (assembly GCF_947492715.1). GTDB lineage: Bacteria > Bacteroidota > Bacteroidia > Flavobacteriales > Flavobacteriaceae > Psychroserpens. The sequence goes on along the minus strand of NZ_CANLNS010000001.1, from coordinate 546,716 downwards.
TTCCCAAAAGAAGTTCTAGGCTTAAATAATGTGTATAACCTTTGGGTTCATAATAGCAGTTTTAAAATTATTCCATCTGAAGTTGGTAAAATGGAATCCTTAACACATTTGCTTGTTGATCATCAAGTGATATCAAACGAAAATATTGAAGCTATAAAGACTGTGAATCCAGCGTTACGCGTTATTCGCGAAGACAATCAGAAGTATGTCAAAACACAAAAAAGAAAAAACTAATGAGCGGCATTTACATTCATATCCCATTTTGTAAACAAGCCTGCCATTATTGTGATTTTCATTTTTCGACTTCGTTGAAAAAGAAAGATAACCTTATCAATGCTTTAGAAAAAGAACTAGAGTTAAGAAAAGGAGAGTTTAAAGGAACAACAGTAGAAACCATTTATTTCGGAGGAGGAACACCATCACTACTAACAATAGAAGAATTACAAAGCCTTATAAATACAGTATATAAATATTATAAAGTATCTAAAACACCAGAGATCACCTTAGAGGCTAATCCAGATGATTTATCAGAGCAACAGGTTTTGAAATTGTCTAAAAGTCCTATAAACAGATTAAGTATTGGTATACAATCTTTTTTTGAGGACGATTTAAAACTCATGAATCGTGCTCACAATGCCAAAGAAGCTAGACAATGTATAGAAGAAACTGTACGTTATTTTGATAATGTCTCTATTGACCTTATCTACGGAATTCCAGGTTTAAGTAATGAACGCTGGAAAGAAAATATTGATATTGCTTTAAGTTATGGTGTCCCGCATATTTCGAGTTATGCACTAACAGTAGAACCTAGAACAGCTTTAGAGAGTTTGATAAAAAAAGGTCTTATTAAAAATGTAAATGACGATCAAGCCCAAGAGCAATTTCACCTATTAATTGAGAGATTAGAAGCTCATGATTTTCAACATTATGAACTCTCTAACTTTGGAAAACTCGATTATTTCAGTAAAAATAATTCGGCGTACTGGCAAGGAAAAGCCTATATAGGTATTGGGCCTTCGGCACATTCGTTTGATGGAGATAATCGTAGCTGGAATGTGTCAAATAACACGAAGTATGTTAAATCTATTGAGAAAGGCTTATTACCAATGGAAACCGAAACACTTAGTGTAACCGATAAATACAATGAATATGTTATGACTGGTTTACGAACCATTTGGGGTGTTTCGTTGAATAAAGTAGCCGAAAACTTTGGCGAAAATTTTAGAGACTATCTTTTACTACAATCACAGCCTTTTATAAATCAACAATTATTGTATATTGATGATGAAAAGTTATTGGTTACAAAAAAAGGTAAATTTTTAAGTGATGGAATAGCTTCAGACTTGTTTAAAATTAATGTATCGTGATTGCAACCATTCAATACAATTCTAGAAAACTTCAAGTAGATTTATCTCAACCTTTAGATATTTCAATTCCAATGCGTGCTTCAAAATCTAATGTTAATGCGTGGTATATTGATGAGCCAACTGTGGAAGCCGTAAAATTTGATGATGACATTATAAGTGTCGAAGAAGGTGCTGCTGTAAATTTTAATACAATTCAGTTTAATCCGCATGCACATGGCACGCATACAGAGTGCGTGGGTCATATCACAAAAAAAGTACATTCAATAAATCAAAACTTAAAACAATTTTTCTTTTTAGCAGAAGTCATCACTGTAGCACCCGAAGAACTTGGAGAAGATACCATTATATCAAAATCCCAATTACAGTTTGCTTTGGGTAATAAAAAAAGAGATGCGATAGTAATTCGTACGATTCCAAATACCAACGAAAAATTATCACAACATTATTCGCATACAAATTGGACCTACCTTAAAGAAGACGCCGTTGCCTTCTTAGTAAAAAAAGGTATAAAACATTTACTAATAGATTTGCCAAGTGTAGATAGGGAAGAAGATGGAGGTGAATTAAGAGCACACAAAGCATTTTGGAATTTCAACGGAAAACTGCGTAAAGATTGTACGATTACAGAATTTATTTTTGTGCCTAATACGGTAAGCGATGGCGAGTATTTCTTGAATTTGCAAATTGCACCTTTTGAAAATGACGCAACACCAAGCAAACCTATTTTATATAAGGTTTTAGATAAAATTTGAGATGCAGAAACTAGTATCATGTTAATTTTGGCGCGACATTTGAAAGCAGTTATTAAAAACTAACTATGGAAACATTTTTTATAATCATCTTAAGTATTTTGGTCACTTTAGGGATTGTGACTATTGTAAAACAATTTAGACAACGACAACAAACCAACTCCCAGTCGGTAATTTTATTAGATAAGATTAAGAAAGTATGTAAGTTCATTACAGTAGAAGGAGATTTTGCTGAAATTTATCATTATGAAGATGTTAAAGAACGTTTCTTAAAATTAATTACAAGTAAAAAAAAGGCACTCGTGGTCATTAATGCAAAGGCTCATGTCGGTTTTGATTTGTCTAAAATTCAAATGGATTCCGACGTAAAAACAAAAACAGTCAGATTGTTTCATTTCCCACAACCAGAAGTATTGAGTATCGAAACCGATTTAAATTACTACGACAAATCAGACGGTATGTTTAATAAATTTGAAGCTTCAGACTTAACCGAACTTCATAATGAAGCCAAACTACATATCATGAATAAAGTTCCAGAAAGCGGTCTTTATGAGATTGCTAAAAAAGAGGCCTTAGATTCTGTTTTACTTATAGAAAGTATCGTAGAGACTATTGGTTGGACCTTAGATTTTTCTGCATTAAAAATTGAAGATAATACGCCTAAAAAATTAAAAGAGTGATTGTTATATCAACAGATAAAGAACGTCTTGATATTCATATGATTCATGAATTTTTAACCAAAAGTTATTGGGCTAAAGGACGTTCGATCGAACAGGTAAAATCATCTATAGAACATTGTTTGTGTTTCGGAGTTTATAGTGAAAACAAACAAATTGGCTTTGCTCGAATCGCTACAGATTATACAGTTTTTGCTTATCTTATGGATGTGTTTATTCTTCCTGAATATAGAGGCAATGGATACGCTAAAGAACTTATGTTAGCCATACATAATGAACCAAAATTAAAACCTTGCCGTACATGGATGCTTAAAACATCAGACGCTCATAAACTCTATAATCAATTTGGTTATACTGAACTGAAACATCCAGAAAAGGTTATGGAACGCTTATTAAAATGAATATAGAAGACTACAGAAATTATTGCATGAATAAAAAGGCAGTGACCGAGCATTTTCCATTTGATAATGACACGCTTGTATTTAAAGTGCTTGGTAAAATGTTTGCTTTGGCATCGTTAAAAAGGTGGGAAAACGGAGAAGGGTTTATCAACCTTAAATGCGATCCAGAATATGCAATACAATTACGAGAAACGCATAGCTGGATTAAACCAGGATATCACATGCATAAACAACAATGGAATAGTGTTTATATTCATACTGGTGAACTTTCACCAAAACTCCTTATAGAATTGATAGATCATTCCTATGACATGGTAGTTAAAGGAATGACAAAAAAGCAACGTCAAGAGCTAGAATAGACATTTTCAGTTATCTCAAGACCTTTTCTCAGCATTACACTATTTAACCCAGCTAAATTCTAAAAGTCAATGTCTAGAATCCTAATTTTTAGAGTTGAATGTCCTTAATATCCAAGCGCATATTAATTAAATGTTTTTTAAAGCCAGCCTTTTCATAAGCTCTTATGGCTGGTAGATTAGTGTCATAAACATCTAGCCTAATCTCATATATGTGTCTAGATTTGCACCACTTCAACAGAGCATTCAAAATTAGTTTGTTATACCCATTTCCACGATGCTTTTCTGGGACATACATAAAACCTAAATACCCTTGGAAATCATGTTTTAAGTAAGGCCTGTCTGGAATGATTTGTGCATAGCCAGAAGCAATAAGTTCTCCATCAATTTCTACAACTAGTAATTCAGAATTATCGTCAGTAATTAATGCCTCTAAATCATAATAACTAGTCGTATCTTCCTTAATGGTTTCATCCATAGGAAGTTCTGCCTGTATTAATCCAAGTTTAAACTGTTTTAAGGTTTGTAAATCTGCCAAAGTGGCCTTTCTAACTTTCGGTGTTTGCATACTTAAAAATAAGTAGATAAAATTAAAACAATACATTTGTGACTACAAAAAATTTGAAGGTTATGAGTTTAGAAAAAGAATTAAAAGAACGCAGCAATAATACTTGCGAACTATGTGCCTCAACCCAAGATTTAAAGCAATATACAATTCCGCCTTCCCTAAACGAAAATGTTGCTAATGATATATTGGTTTGTAGCACATGCTTGAATCAAATTGAAGGTACAACAGATATGGACCCTAACCACTGGAGGTGCCTTAATGATAGCATGTGGAGTGAGCACGTTGCTGTGCAAATTATGGCTTGGAGAATGTTACAGCGATTACGCCAAGAAGGTTGGCCTCAAGATTTATTAGATATGATGTATCTCGATGATGATGCTCTGGCTCTGGCACGAGCAACTGGCGAACATGAAGATGAAGAAAGCAAAATTATTCATAGAGATTCAAATGGTGTTATTTTAGCGTCTGGAGATTCGGTTGTTTTAATCAAAGATTTAAAAGTAAAAGGGTCAAGTATGGTTGCAAAGCAAGGAACTGCTGTTAGGAATATTCGTTTGGATCATGAAAATGCCGAGTATATCGAGGGCAAAGTAGATGGACAACAGATTGTTATTATAACACAATACGTTAAAAAACTTTAGGTGCTTTTAATATTTTAAATGCCGTAGGGCTCATTTGTTTTACAGTTTTAAATTGTCTGTTGAAATTAGAGATATTGTGAAAACCAGTCATTTCCGCAATTTCAACGATTGCTAAATCTTTGTTCGTCAATAACAACTTACAGGCATGTTCTATTCGTAATTCATTGAGAAAAGTAATATAGGTTTTATTTGTTCTTTTTTTAAAATATTTACAAAACGCATTTTTGGTCATATTGGCCACTTCTGAAATCGTACCTAAAGAGATACTATCACTGTAATTATTCATCGTATACTCAAATACATTACGCATACGATTGCCTTCAATATCTGTAAATGCTTTATCGTAGATGAAAGAGGATAAACTTGTATAACTGGATTTAGATAATAACTGAAGTAACTCTAGCAATATCATAAACCGTTGGAATTTAGATGCTATTGCTAATTGATCAAATAGACCTGAAATCATTTTTTTATGAGAGGCCACTTTAAATCCATGTCTCGAACGTTTAAAGAAGGGTTTTAACTCTTTCAATTCTTCCAAATTAAAAAATTGTGATCCAAAAGATATTTCAGTAAAAAATAAAGTAAGCATGTGTGATTTTAAATGTGAAGTTTGGTCACTTTTAAAAACATGTGGGATATCACTCCCTATAACTAAAATATCTCCAGTTTTATAATAATTTATGGTGTCTCCAACGATTAAAGTACCTTCTCCTTCAACAATTAAGCTTACCTGAATTTCTTTATGCTGGTGTAACTTGTCAAAAAACACAATGTCTTTATCCTCCTGAAAAACAAGAGCATCAAAATCTGGTTTTGGGATTTTAAATGGTAGGACTTTCATTAATATAGTACATAATTCTATGGCTAAGATACGCAAATACTATTCTTATATGTTGACATTATGTCCTTTTTAAGATAATATAGTATTAGTATTGGATAAATAGACATTATTGAGTTTAGAACTTGTATACTAGTTTTACACTACAAAAAAAACACAAGTTATGAGCATACAATGGAATGGCGTTATGCCAGCTGTAACCACAAAATTTACAGATTCCGATACCTTAGATTTACATATGTTTGAGCACAACATTGATGCTCAATTAGAAGCTGGCGTTCACGGCATTGTTTTAGGAGGAACACTGGGTGAAGCCAGTACTCTAAGCGATGATGAAAAAAGAATTTTAACACGAACAACGGTCGACATTGTTAACGAGAAAGTCCCGGTTTTAATTAATATCGCAGAGCAAACCACGAAAGGGGCTATTACAGCAGCGCAGAAAGCGGAAGAAGATGGAGCTAAAGGGCTTATGATGTTACCTCCTATGCGCTACAAATCTGGTGATAGAGAAACGGTAGAGTATTTTAAAGCTGTAGCCAATAGCACGTCATTGCCAATAATGGTATATAACAATCCAGTTGATTACAAAGTTGAAGTCTCCTTAGATATGTTCGATGAATTACTGAAATGTGACAATATTGAAGCCGTAAAAGAATCTACAAGAGATATTTCTAATGTGACTAGAATAAAAAATAGATTTGGTGACCGACTAAAAATCTTGACAGGTGTTGATACCTTAGCTCTAGAGAGCTTGCTTATGGGAGCAGATGGATGGGTTGCAGGATTGGTTTGCGCATTTCCGAAAGAAACCGTTGCTATTTATGAACTTCAGAAAGCAGGGAGGATTCAAGAAGCTATCGAAATATATAGATGGTTTTTGCCATTGTTAGAGTTGGATATAAACCCTAAATTAGTACAAAATATAAAATTGGCTGAAGTTGCAACTGGCATTGGAACAGAAAATGTAAGAGCTCCGCGTTTACCGCTGCATGGAGAAGAGCGACAACATGTTTTAAAAGTTATTGAAGAAGGTTTAAAAAATAGACCAACACTTCCAGACTATAAGAACTTATAATATGCTAGAGATTAGGCCTACATGTGAACATTGTAATAAGCCACTCGCTTATGATGCAAAGGATGCTATGATTTGCACTTTTGAGTGTACATTCTGTAAGCAATGTGTAGAGGATATATTAGAACATGAGTGTCCTAACTGTAGCGGTGGTTTTGAAAAACGACCTATACGACCTAAAGCATTATTGGAAAAATATCCAGTGTCTAATGTGGTAATTCATAAACCAGTGGATATTGTGGCCCATTTAAAACGAATTAAAAAAAGATGATTACAGGAAAAAACTATATAGGAAACGCCCTATCGGCTAAAGGTAATATTGAATATAAAACCTTTAATCCAAGATTAAATATTGAAAACCAAAACACGTTTATAGAGGCTACGTCTTCCGAAATTGAAATGGCTTGCACACTTGCAGAAAGAGCATTTCAAAGATTCAAAACCTATTCAGGGAAGGATAAAGCTGAGTTTTTAAATGCTATTGCTGATGAAATTCTAGCTTTAGATGATGAACTCATAAAGACGTATTGTTCTGAAACCGGACTACCTGAAGGTAGAGCAAAAGGGGAACGCGGAAGAACGGTTGGTCAATTGCGATCTTTTGCAGAATTGGTTGCCGAGGGATCTTGGGTAGAGGCTACAATAGACACAGCACAACCTGAAAGAGAGCCAATGCCAAAATCTGATATTCGTAAAATGATGACACCTTTAGGAACCGTTGTTGTTTTTGGGGCGAGTAACTTTCCGTTGGCATATTCTACCGCTGGCGGAGATACGGCCGCAGCATTTGCTGCTGGCTGCCCAGTAATTGTCAAATCACATCCTATGCATGCTGGAACAGGAGAATTAGTAGCTTCGGCCATTATAAAAGCAGCAGAAAAAACAGGAATGCCAAATGGTGTGTTTTCTAATTTAAATAGTAGCGGTATAGAAGTTGGCGCACAGTTGGTGAAACGTCCAGAAGTTAAAGCAGTGGGTTTTACAGGAAGTATTAAAGGTGGACGTGCTTTGTACGATTTAGCGGCACAACGCAAAGAACCTATTCCAGTATTTGCTGAAATGGGAAGTATAAATCCTGTTGTGATTCTTCCAGAAGCCTTAAGTAATAGAGGCAATACATTGGCTAAAACTTATGCCAATTCTATAACCCTAGGAACAGGACAATTTTGTACAAATCCTGGTTTGATTTTAGGGTTAAAAAGTGAGGACTTGTCCAATTTTATTACAAAACTTTCTGAAGAAATTGTAGCTATAGAACCGTCTTGTATGTTGCATCCAAATATCCTTGGAGCGTATGAAGCTAATAAGGAAAAAACGCTATCACAACCAAACTTGAATGTTAGCGCTGACTATACATCTGAGGTACTTCCAAATTATGCGAAACAAGCTATTACTACAGTTTCTGGAGTAACTTTCATCGAGAATCCAACGCTACATCAAGAAGTATTTGGCCCATTTTCAATGGTGGTGCAATGTGAAAATGTTACCGAGTTAGAGGAGGTAATTTCAAATCTAGAAGGACAACTCACAGGAACAGTTATAGCAAATGATAAAGAAGCGAACAACTATACAGGTGTAATTTCAGCATTGCAAAATAGAGTAGGACGGATTATTTATAATGGGGTTCCAACAGGTGTTGAAGTATGCCCTTCTATGGTTCATGGTGGGCCATATCCGTCATCAACAGATAGTAGGTTTACTGCTGTAGGGATTCATTCAATAAAGCGTTGGGTTAGACCTTTTAGTTATCAAGACTGGCCAAACCACTTGCTTCCAGATGAACTTAAAAATGAAAACCCTTTGGGTATTTCCAGACTTATAAATAATAAGCAAACAACATCAACGATATGAACTATTTTAAAGGCATTTCGATACTAATTTTACTATTAACTTTTGGGTGTGAAAAAGAAAAATCGACGACTAATTCAAAAGATTTGACCCAAATAATTGATAGCTATCAAGACAATAAAGGATATGATGAAAACGCATATCCTTTGGGTCTTTTTACTAAAGAATATTTCGAATCTGAAGCCGAGTTCGCAAAGACAAAATTAGACGAGTTATCACATATTAATTTGTCTGATTTAAGCGAAACAGATCAAATTTCAGTGGCACTTCTAAAGTTTATCCTTGAAGATAAGATTAACTATTTTGAATTCGAACAATATTTGAATCCAATTCTTTCTGATGCTGGGTTTCATAGTAGTCTAACCTATGAAGTTAGACCCTTAAATGACTATGCTCAAGTTAGAACATATCTCAATAAATTGAATGCTATTCCTACTTATGTAGATCAACACCTTGTAAACCTAAGAGAAGGTCTTGAAAAGGGAGTTTCTCAACCATTAATCATTTTTAAAGGTTACGAATCTACTTATGACGATCATATTGTTGACAATGTAGAAGACAGTTATTATTATTCCCCTTTTAAAAACTTGCCAGCCGATTTAACCCAAGCACAAAAGGATTCTGTGCTCATAGCGGCCAAGACTGTGATAGAATCCAAAGTAACACCACAATTTAAACGTATTAAATCCTTTTTTGAAACAGAATACCTCCCTAAAACTAGAACAACTATCGGTGTTTCAGAAACTCCAAATGGTAATGGATACTATCAAGATCGTATAAATTTTTATACGACCAGCACCCAATACACTGCAGACGATATTCATCAAATTGGATTAAAGGAAGTGGCACGAATAAAGGCTGAAATGGAACAGATTATTTCAGATTTAAACTTTGAAGGTAGCTTTGCAGACTTCCTTAATTTTTTAAGAACCGATGAACAATTTTACGCTAAAACTCCAGAAGAATTATTAATGATTGCTCGCGATATGTCTAAAAGGGCAGATGAGCAATTATCTAGATTTTTTAGAACATTACCTAGAAAACCGTATGGCGTAGCTCCTGTACCAGATGCTATTGCGCCTAAATATACTGGCGGACGCTATGTTGGAACATCTAAAGAGAGTACAGATCCTGGGTATTATTGGGTAAACACCTATGATTTGCCGAGTAGAACATTATATACATTGCCAGCACTTACTGTTCATGAAGCGGTTCCTGGTCATCATTTGCAAGGTAGTTTAAATAACGAATTAGGAGATAGTATTCCACAATTTCGAAAAGATCTTTACCTCTCAGCATATGGCGAAGGTTGGGGCTTGTATTCTGAGTTTCTCGCAGATGAAATGGGTATGTATACAACACCTTACGAACAGTTTGGTCAGCTTACTTATGAAATGTGGCGAGCTTGCAGATTGGTAGTAGATACAGGAATACATGCCAAAGGTTGGACAAGAGATCAAGTAGTAGATTATATGTCATCTAATACCGCACTATCGCTTCACGAAATTAATACAGAAACAGATCGCTATATTTCATGGCCTGGACAAGCGTTATCGTATAAAATTGGAGAACTCAAAATAAGAGAGCTAAGAAAAAAAGCTAAAAAAGAACTGGGTGCCAAATTTGATATTAGAGCATTTCATGAGGTGATTTTAGAGCAGGGAACTGTGACCCTAGCCATTCTCGAAAAAAGAGTCAACGATTATATCGAAAAACAAAAAAATGAGTAAATCAACGTTTGTTTGTATAGATGCTCATACATGTGGCAACCCGGTTCGAGTCATCAAAGAAGGAGGTCCCAATTTGGTGGGAGACTCTATGAGTGAAAAGCGCCAGCATTTTTTACAACAATACGATTGGATTAGAAAAGGACTCATGTTTGAACCTCGAGGACATGACATGATGAGTGGAAGTATTTTATATCCTCCACATGACCCAGATAATGATTTTGCAATTTTATTTATTGAAACTTCCGGATGTTTACCAATGTGTGGTCATGGCACTATTGGTACTATTACAATTGCAATAGAAGAAGGATTAGTGATACCAAAAACACCAGGCAAAATTAGAATGGAAGCTCCAGCCGGACTTGTAGATATTGAATATCAACAAACGGGATCTAAAGTAGATTGGGTGAAACTTACCAATGTGAAAAGCTACTTGGCAGCCGAAGGTTTATCTATTGAATGTCCAGAGTTAGGTGACATCTCTTTTGATGTTGCATATGGCGGAAATTTTTATGCCATTGTTGATCCACAACAGAATTTTTCTGGAGTACATAATTTTACAGCAAGCCAGATAATTCAGTATTCTCAAATTGTTAGAGATCGCATTAATGCAAAATATCCAAACATGTTTGTGCATCCTGAAAATGATACTATTCGAGATGTATCGCACATGCTTTGGACAGGAGATCCAATTCATACATCGTCATCGGGAAGAAATGCCGTGTTTTATGGAGATAAAGCCATTGACAGAAGTCCATGCGGTACAGGGACTTCTGCACGTTTAGCACAACTACATGCGAAGGGATTACTGAAAAAAGACGAGCCTTTTATTCATGAAAGTTATATAGGCTCCACATTTATTGGTCGTATTGAAGAAGAAACAGAATTAAATGGACATAAAGCTATTATCCCAAGTATTCAGGGATGGGCAAAAGTATTTGGACATAACACAATAACAATTGATCCTGATGATGACCCGTATGCTTATGGTTTTCAGGTAATATAAAATAAAAACAGATGAAATTATTGTATTGTTTTCTAATTGGAATTGGTATTTCATTAGGTAGCGTTCAGGCGCAAAATATCTCCCAAGAAGATTATAAAAGAGCCGTTAGTTTTATGTTTGATAATTACAATAACAAAACAGCTTTTAACCTTTATACACCAGTTAACTGGTTTGAAGATGGTAACGGGCTTTGGTTTATTGATTATAGCGAAAAAGGAAAATCATATAAAACAGTGAATTTTGAAGACTATAAAGTCACGCCATTGTTTGATCATATGGCTTTGGCAAAAGCCCTAAGCGGAGTATCGAAAAACCCAGTAGATGCTAGCCAATTACCTATAAGGGATATAGCAAGACTATCGAAAAAAGAACTTTCGTTTTCCTTTGAAGGTAAGGACTATACATATCATCTAAAAAACGACAAACTAAGCCTGAAAACAAAAGAGTTAGAAGAAGTCAGAAATTTGTTCGAAACTAAATCTCCAGATGGTAAATGGACGGCTTACGTGAGAGATTATAATGTGTATGTAAAATCTGTAGCTTCTGAAAAAGAATATCAGCTAAGTGTAAGTGGTCAAAGAAATTATGAATATGGATCATGGTATGGTTGGTATGACAAGATGGAAGGTGAAAATGGAGAACGTCCAAAACGATTTTATGTAGATTGGTCTCAAGACTCAAAGTGGATTGCAACGTCATTGGTTGATTTGAGAACTGCTGAAAAGATGTATCTATTAGATTATAGTATAGACTCACTATATAAACCTAAACTTTTATCCTATTATCGAGGATCTCCAGGTGATACAACAATGGTTTATGTAGAACCTGTGTTTTTTAATGTAGAGACAAAGACTGAAATAAAGACAGACCTTCCTAAAGGAACACATATTAATTCTGTATCTACACAATGGACAGACAAATCTGGTGTGTTATTAGCAAGATATCCTGAACGAGGTTATCAAAAAGAATATGTAAAGTTGGTTGATTTAAATTCAAATACAATAAAAACCATAATTGAAGAAACTAGCGAAACTAATATTGATAACTTTGAATATCGCTTTTTAGAACAACAACAAAAAGTCCTGTTTCTTTCAGAACGAAGTGGTTGGAGGCAACTCTACCTATACGATTTAAAAACAAATGAAACTAAGGCATTAACCCAAGGAGAATATTATGTTGCTAACATAGAATATGTAGATGAAAAAAAAGGACTCGTCTATCTTCTAATTAATGGAAAAGAAACAGGTAATAATCCATATCATCATCAATTATATAAAGTCGATTTTAAAGGTAATATTACTTGCCTAACCCCAAAACTGGTAAACCATCAAATTACATTTTCAGAAGATGGCACCTATTTTACAGACAATTATTCTACTATAAATTTGCCTACCACAACAGTTTTGAGAGATTCAGAATCTGGGGAAATTTTAACAGAGCTAACAAAGGCAGATGTCAGTGAGGCTTTAGCAATGGGTTGGCAGTCACCCGAAGTTTTTGAATTAACGGCTAAGGACGGTAAAACGACAATCTATGGCGCATTATGGAAACCAACGACTTTCGATCCGTCAAAAAAATATCCAATAATAGATCATACGTATACAGGTCCGCATACAAAAATGTTTCCTGAATCTTTTTCTCGAGGTTTTATGAATCAATCTTTAGCCGAACTTGGCTTTATTGTTATCATGGTGGATGGTCTAGGAACGTCTAAGCGCTCTAAATCATTTCATAACTATTCGTATAAGAATATGGGGAATAATTTAGAAGACCATGTCTTAGCTATTGAATTTTTAGGTAAAAAGCACCCTTGGATTGATACAAATCGTGTTGGTGTTTTTGGTCATTCGGCAGGAGGATTTGACACGGGAAGAGCAATGCTGGCCTTTCCAGAAGTCTATAAAGTTGGTGTTGCCAGTTCTGCCGATCACGATTTCCGAATGGAAAAAGCATGGTGGCCCGAAATGTATCAGGGTTGGCCAGTAGATGAATCTTACCAAGAGGTGTCAAATATTACTAATGCTTCTAACTTAAAAGGAAAATTGTTATTAGTTCATGGTGGCTTAGATGATAACGTAAATCCTTCGGCGACATTTAAATTGGCAGACGCCTTAGTTAAAGCCGATAAAGAATTTGATTTATTGATTTTACCTAGTCAACGTCATGGCTATAGAGGAAAACAACGTTTGTATTTTATAAAAAAAAGGTGGAATTATTTTATAGAGCATTTGAGAGGAGATACGCCACTGTGGGATTTTAAATGGGAGTAAATGAGTAAACAGGTTGTTATTATAGGTGGCGGAATTATTGGGTTATGTTCGGCATATTACCTTCAAAAGGAAGGGCATCAAGTTTCGATTGTAGATCAATCAAACCTAGATGCTGGAGCGTCCTATGTTAATGCTGGTTATTTATCACCAAGTCATATTGTCCCTTTATCTGCGCCAGGTGTTATGAAAAAAGGGTTGAAGTGGATGTTCGATTCTTCGAGTCCATTATATATTAAACCTAGATTAGAGCGTGATTTTTTAAAATGGACATGGGCTTTTAATAAATCATGTAATGCCAATCATGTTTCTAAAGCGATTCCTGCAATTAAGTCGATTACATTGTTGAGTCAAGATTTGTATGATGATATTAAGCAAGAGGAAGGGTTTTCATTTCATTATGAAAAGAAAGGTCTTTTAATGCTGTGTCAAACTGAAAAAATGTTAGATGAAGAAATTAAAATGGCAGACCTTGCTAGGCAGGAAGGTTTAGAGGCTAGAGCCATCGGCTTGGACGAATTAAGTAGGATAGAGCCTAATGCTACTATGAGTGTTAAGGGAGCAACATATTACCAATGTGATTCTCATACAACGCCTTCCGAATTTATGGAAGAAATGAAAGCACATTTACGCGCTGTGGGAGTTCAATTTTATAAAAATGAAACCGTTAAAGATTTAGAAATTTTAGATGGTGAAATTGTATCAATTATCACAGATAAACAAAATTTGAAAGCCGATGAATTTGTATTGGCAGCAGGTTCATGGTCATATCTATTAAGCAAGAAACTAGGCTTGAAATTATTATTGCAGGCAGGTAAAGGCTATAGGATTAATACAACTAGAGTTACCAATATATCTGTTCCCGCTATTTTGGCAGAAGCTAAAGTTGCTGTGACTCCAATGAATGGATTTACACGATTTGCGGGTACTATGGAAATCGCAGGAATTAATCATGATATTAATACAGCAAGAGTAGAGGCTATTGCTAAAGCTGCCACACAATATTATCCTGAAATTATTTTGAGTTCAGAAGAGAAACGTAAGGCCGCGTCTGGATTACGACCTGTATCTCCAGATGGGTTACCTTATATTGGAAAATCTTCCAAGTGTAAAAATATTACAATTGCAACTGGCCATGCCATGATGGGGTGGAGTATGGCAACAGCCACGGGAAAACTGGTTCAAGAAATAATTAATAGCAAGAAAACATCACTTCCGATAGATGTATTTAGTCCTGACAGAACTTTTTAACCACTCCTAAGTCTGTTATCTTAGAATGAATCCATCTTTCATTGGGTCGTTTGGGTCAATCACAAACGTTTGCATTCCGGTAATATGCGCTGTTCCTTCTACTTCAGGAATAATGGCTTTAAAAGCGCCATAATTTTCTTCAGACACTATGGATCCATTAAACATTGAGCCTGTAATGCTTTCAATTGTCATTTGTTCTTCGAAATTTATTTCTTTCCGAGCCCAATGAATCGCCATTCGACCAGAAACACCTGATCCTGTTGGGCAACGATCTACTTCTCCTTCTGCAAAAATGCAAACATTTTTACTGTCACTCCCAGAACTCTGTTTAGTGTTATCAATAAAAATGGTACCATATAAAAAGCTGAGATCCTGTTCAAAAGGATGAACAATGTGTTTGTCGTTTGTCATAACAGCCTGTTTGATTTCCATTCCTGTTGAAATGAGTTGACGATAGGAACTAGGATTTAAATCAAAATTAAAAGTGTTTTTTGCTAAATCAACATAAGCATAGAACGCACCACCATATGCTAGATCGTAAGTTATGGTGCCCAACCCTTTTACGTTCACTGTTCTGTCTAGACCAACAACAAAACTTGGAACACAATGAAAACGAACACCAGCAACCTTTCCGTTTTTTACATGTGCATACGAGGTAATTCTACCACATGGCGCATCTATTTTTAAGATATTGTCACCTTCTTTCATATCGATCCAATTCATTTCTATAGCTAAGGTTGAGATGGCAATGATGGCATGACCACACATTGTAGAATATCCTTCATTATGTAAAAAAATGACACCAAAATCACCATCACTATCATTAGGCGGAAGTAATATGCAACCATACATATCGGCGTGCCCTCTGGGCTCGAACATGAGTGCTGTTCTTAAAAAATCGAAATGTTCTTGACAGTACCTCCTGTATTCTAAAACAGAATTCCCTTTTAATTCGGGAAAACCATCAATAATAACACGAAGAGGTTCTCCTCCAGTATGCATATCGATGGTTTTTATTTTTAGCCAATGTTCTGGTGGCGTAAATTGTGTGTTGTTTAGTATCTTTTGATAAGTCGAATTAGGCATTGGTATATGTATTGTAGTAATAGTTTGCGGCGATTAAGTCTTCTAAGGCATGACCTACAGATTTAAATACGGTTATGTCGTTGGAATGTTCACGCCCGTAATGTGCTTGAGAACAAAGATGGAAGAGATCGGCTTTAATATCTGACGTGTTAATAACCCCTTCTTTTATTGGGATAACAATATCTCCGCTTTCTTTGAGTCCACCTTGAAAAGTGTCAACAAAAATAGACGCTTTAGATATTGTTTCGTTGTCTGCTTCCCTCATATCCTTTTTATAAGCACCAACCAAATCTATATGTTGACCTGGGCGCAGGTATTTTCCAAAAACTAAAGGTGTTTTAGATAACGTAGCGCAAGAAATAATTGAGACTTCAGATATTTTTTCCTCTATAGTCTCAATAGGAGTGCTTTTGAATTTTTCGTTGTTTAGCTGATCGCATACGGCTTGAGCTTTTTTTAAACTTCGGCCCCAAACGTATACATCTGAAATAGGTCTAACGGAGGCATGCGCTTTTATTAAATTAGTAGAAAGGGCTCCAGTTCCAATCATTAGTAAAGAAGACGCGTCTTTATTTGACAAAAATGAAGATGCTAAAGCCGAGGCTGCGGCAGTGCGTTTTACCGTTAAACTTTTGGCATTTAGTATAGCTTTTAATACACCAGTCGTAGCATCGAGGTAAATATAAGCCCCGTTGATAGAAGGTAAATTATATTGTCCGTTTTTTGGACTTACTGTGACAATTTTAACACCAGCGTTTTTATTAGGATTCCAAGAAGGCATTAATAACATTGTAGAATCTGAATTCGTTTTTGGGTTGGGGAAATCATGATGATGACGTAAAGGCACAATAATATCTTTAGATAAGAATCCATGCTTTAGTGCAGCAATTAGATTTACGAAATCCGTATTGTTTTCAATAAACTTACCATCAATGAGTTTAATGTTTTCCATAGCGAAAAAATTACAAGACTATTGCTGTAGCCATGCATCTATAATATCGTAAATAGATTGTTTTGTTTCCGAAGAAAAATTTCTTATTCGTGTTCTGTGATCTCCTTTAGGCTTAACAAACTTATAGAGTTCTCTTTCTGCTGCCGAATCACTTAACTCTACAGCTGTAGCACTCCATGCATCATATTCTCCATAAATAAAAAGTATTTTTTCGGCAGACTCATCCAAATAAGATTTTATGTCTTGCATTGGTTTTAAATTATATGGCTTTGAAACTCCATCTGGAAATGCCCAATCAAATTTATAAATAGCCTCCGTATTTAGATACTCCTTAAAAGGTGCTGTTTCATAGCCATAGATACCTTGCTCGGTCAAGGCAGCCCAAAAATAGGGTTGGAGATCGTCAACAGCTTTTTCTTCAAAAAAGCCATAACCAACAACATCAATGAGATGCTTATATATTTGTGCTGTGGAAACCCCTTTAGGAGGAATACTACTTACAGGAACGCCCCATTGCCAGAAGGCAAAAGAATATTCGAGAATGGTATAATCTAAAGCCTTTTCGACGCCAAACTCCCAATTCATGTTTTTACTTTGTGCTTCATTTTTCATAAGTTGTAAAAGCGCATCTCGGTTTTCAAAACATAAGTTCTGAAATGCTTTCACTTTGTCTCGATCTTCTTTGGTTGCTACCGTTTTTAAAAACTGATATACTCTAGGGTCTTCACGTTTGTAATTAAGAGGGCCAACATAACACACGCTAGCATCAACATTATTTGGGAAAAACCTACGATGTGCCATTGTAGTTTGACACCCTTTTGAAATACCAGTGGAGATGAATTTTGAATTAGGATATAGGGCGTTTCTAATCGCATTAATAATACGAGCCTGATCTTTAGCGGCATTTTCAACAGTTAAAGTATTCCAATCGATTGTACTAGGGCGTGAGTTATTAAAATAACGATGTTCTATAGTGAGTTGGTTAGCTTTATAATGAGCTGCGAGTTCTCCAGCCCTCTCTGATCCAATGCCATAACCCCTTAGTTCGACAATGACAGGTAAATTACCGTTTTCAAAGCCGAGAAATACACGTTGTTTGAATGTGCCCTTAGTAGCATCGTTATGATCTATTGGTTGCTCAAACCAAAGTTCATAGTTTTCATCAAAGTGACTTGTAGTTTGCTTTTTTTCAATACTAACAATATTTGGTATTCCTGCCAGTTTTTCGAAATTAGAAAGCTCTTTTTCAACTGTTGGAGCAACCACATTTTGTGTGGTTTTACAGCTTAAAACAGTTATTGAAAAAAGAATAGCGTAAAAAACATGAGATAATTTCATAGGTATTTAATTTTTAAGTAATAACATAATAATATGTGCCGCGCTCCAGCTAAAATTTTGAGCGTGCAGTCCTTTTCCAGTTAATGGATGGTAATTTTCTCTTATAGATGGTCCTTGATCTAACAAGCCCTCTGCACCTTCTAGGATTTGAATGGTAGCGTTATTGGCTTCCTCATTAAAACCATAATTTCGCAAAGCTTTAACGCCAAAATAGGCTTGGTCTAACCAATTAGGACCTCTCCAATACCCATTTAGGGGGTCAAATTTTTGATGATCGGCACTCATGGTTTGGAATGGAACTTTAGTGAAGAATTTTTTAGGATTCATCATTTTGTTTTTTACAGCACTGGCTTGTTTGTTTGTGGCTGCATTTGCCCAGAGCATCGTCCATCCTTCGCTTCCTTCACCTTTTATGAATGCAGTTCCTTCTAAATTAGTATCGTAGAACCAGCCATCTTTCTCATCATAGAATTGGCTCTGAATTTTACCTCTTAATTGTTTGGCTTCTAATTGAAATTGTGTAGCGTCTTCTGGCATCTTTAATGCTGAAGCTAATTGAGCCAAATAATGTTTTTCAGCATAGAGATAAGCATTTAAATCGACGCTTTCTTGGTTAAGGGAATACGCGTTTTCTGAATTTTTTAAAATTTCAGAATGATCAAATCGTATAGCATTATCCATCCCGCTTTCCCATTTGGCAGCTATTAAACTTCCATCTGTTGAGCCATATTCGCATAAGCCATCATTGTCATGATCTCGTTTTTGATACCACCAATAATGATACTTTTTCAGTTTAGGATATAATACTTTTATAAAAGAGAGATCCTTATCTTTTTCGAATATTTTAGAAACTGCCCAGGCCGAAAGAGGTGGTTTGGTGTCGCGATAATTGTGTTTCTCAATGAGGGTATCTCTAAACACACAATCGGCAACAAAACCATCATCATCTTGAAACTCAAACATGAGTCTTATTTGTTTTTTTGCTAAATCGGGATTGAAATAAGACAAGCCAACAGCATGCTTCCATGAATCCCAAGACCAAAAGCCGTTAAACCATTTGTAGTGGTAACTCGGGAATAACCCTTCATGTTTAATTGCTCCTGCTGGAATTCTCCAATTATTTTGTAATGTAAGATGAGCTTTTGCTAAAACTCTAGCGTATTTTTCTTTTTTAAATTGTGGTCTTCTATTCGTAAGGAGAGATTTTATTTGAGCTTTCTTTTCGACTTTTTTTGAATTTAGGACCGTATCAAAATTGGTGTTTAGAATTTTGTTTTTCTCATTATTCCATGAATACTCTGGAAATATAAAAGAGTGAGAAATAATAATTTCGTTTGAGGTGTTAGGCTGAAGGTTTATTGTTTTTAGTTGTATGCTGTAAAGAGAATTTTCATCGAGAATATCAATATGCTCAATATTGTTTTTAACCAGAATATGACCTATAGCTTTAGATTTTTCAGAATGTAGAGAAACAGTATTGTTCTTTTTGGATAATCTAATTCCGATGTCAGAAAGACTTCCTTTGATATTAGTGTTTATTACTATTTGAGTATTTGATATGTTGGTTATTTTGACGCGTTGTAATGCCGTGTGACCGGACATAAAGACGAGGTCTTGCTTAACTACGACATTCTTATTTTCGAAGAGTTGTTCTAAATGACTGGCATAGCTATTTTGTGATTTGAGATCTTCGTTAAAATCTAATAGAGGTTGCTCATGATTATCAATAGTAAAATTAAAAACTGATAGATTTGGGCTACTCCAGATACCATTTTGTTGTGTCATTAAAAATGGCCCAGAAAAGCCAATTTTATGGGATTCTTTTTTAGGTAAACTATATGCGAACCAAGCGCCTTGGTCTGAAAACATTAGACCAGATTTATCTAGAGAGTCTTTAGGTGAAATATGATAATCCAGGATATTATGGCTAAACTCGAGCGGATCTTTTTTTATGGATTCCTTTTTTTGCGTACAACTTAAAATAGAGACGCAAGATACTAGACTCAAGACAAGTGTTCTTTGTTTTAAAATTAGAAGAGATGTAAAAATCTTTCGACTCATTTATGTGGTTCTAAATAGAAAGTAAATGTAACCAATATTACAGACTATTTGATTGATATTATTTTCTAATTTAATACATCTATAGACGTTTTTAACAGCTATAAATCAGGAAAAACACTACAAAAACCTTCAGAATGTATTATGTAATTCATTTATAATGTGTTGTTTATCGAATAAACAAGTCCGTTTATAATCTAAAACCAACCAATTATACATTTAATCGAAAATATAGTTATACGCGTATTTAATTTTAGATATTTATATCATAATAATATTGATTGATAGCAAATAAGAGTAACAACCTTAAATCGTATTATTATGAACTTAGAAATTACAAACGCGAATAACTTTTTTAAAGTTAAAGGAGCCTTAGATAGACACAATATTCATGTATTTAAGAAGCAATTCAGAAACGTTTTTGAACGTGCTAATGCCATTACGGTAAGCATAGAAAATTTGACAAGTATAGATCGTTATGGGGTAAGTGCTATCGCCCAATTACATAATGAAGCTTTGGTCAAAAACAAACGTTTATCAATTATTGGATTAGGACACAGCAACTTATATAATCATTTTAAGTCTGAAGAGGCAGCATAATTAGCAAGACATATCTGCGATAATTTTCCAGTGACCGTCTATCTTTTTAAAGATGATCATAAAGACACCGTTAGCATCTCCGACAGGTCGTGTTAAGTGGTATTCTCCCATAACCCAATAGTTGCCATTTTCAATTTTTGATATATCATTAATAACAAATCTTAATGTACCGCTTTCAGCAGGTGTAGGGTAGCCTTTTTTATAATTTGCAAGCGTGTTATCCCAGCCTTTGGTGAGACCACTACTGCCATAAAATTTTAAAGAACTACTTTTCCAGTACCCATCCATAAAACCTTCAAGATCATGGTTGTTCCATGCAATTTCTTGTGCAGACATTACCGCTTTGATAGCAGCTTTATCTGCTTGATTTGTATCTTCAGAATGTGTTGCAACGTCAACTTGTTTTGTTTCAGTTTGACAAGACAATAGGAGAATGGTTAGAAACGCATATATAAATTTTCGCATAGTAAGTACATTTAGAAACTAAATATACTTAAAATTATAATGCATTTTTCTGATGTTTAAAAAAGGCATCGGCTTGTAATTGCATTAACTCACGAGCTTTTTTACGCTTATACGTATATAATTCGTCTTCTTCTGCAATGTCATTGTAAATTCTATTATTCAGGGTTTGATCTGTTTGTAATAAAATTTTTCGTTCACCTACCTTTTGCTCAACCCATGTTTTTACTGCTGTTTCTGCATCTTCTAACTTATAGTCATACTCACCTTTAGGCGATAATAGCTTTGCAAATATGGGAGATGTTTCAACTGCTAAAAACAGAAGTAAAATGAAAAGAGATGGCAGCCAAGGTAATTCGCCAAGAGCGCTCACACGCGCCATTAGACCATCAAAACCATCAATGATAGGTTGGGTTGTGGTAACTTGCGTGTCATAATCTGTTTTGAGTTGTGCAATTTGGGCTTCGGTTGTGGCAATTTTAGCCTTATTGTCTGCTTTTAACTGCTGTAATTCGGCAAGTGCCGCATCATGCTTTTCACGTTTTTCTTTATAAACTGGGCCTTTACCTAAAAGTTGAGTTCCTGCAGTTCCTTCGGCTTCAGAAATATAAGTGTCGTATAAAGCATTAACTTCGGCTTCTTTTGTTTCTATTTGAGATTGAAGTGTAGTAATATTATTTTCTAGAGCATTGATATTTGGCGTAAACTGCTCAGCAATTTGTGTCTGATTAGCTAATGTAAGTTCATTCTTTTGTTCCAGTAGAACTTGATTAATTTCTTTTTCAAAAATTTTAAGTTCCAAAGGTTTAGAAATAACAACAGCAATAATAACGGCTAGTATTAATCTAGGAGACGCTTGGATAATCTCGTCCATTATATTGTTTCGTTTTTTTATGGTTGATACAATAAAACGATCCAAATTAAAAATTAATAATCCCCATACAAAACCAAAACCAATAGCTGTGATTAGATTATCAAAAACGGTATAGAGTGCATAACTACAAGCAATAAATGCCATTACTGCGGTAAAGAAAACTGTGGCTCCAATGCCAGCATATTTATTTTGTTCACCTATAGCACAGCTATCTAGAATATCTGTATCAGCACCAGAACAAATGATGAAGAATTTTTTTAACATGATGATTGTTTTTTGATTGATTGTCTATTAGAACGCAAAACCTGTGGCTTTGTTACATAATTTAACAGAAAAGACGATTCTAAGGTGAGTTTTTGTATTTAATGCTGTGTATTGGGTAACATTTGGATGTTTTTCTGAACACTATTATTATTAACCATAAATTTTTAATTATGTTAAAGAATATCTTAAAACTTGAAGGTGTTAAGCCTCTTCAGAAGTCTGACTTATTAGCTATTGAAGGAGGATCTGTTGGTCCAACCTTTGAATTGGAATATGTGCATTCATGT
This sequence comes from uncultured Psychroserpens sp., assembly GCF_947492715.1. Taxonomy (GTDB): domain Bacteria; phylum Bacteroidota; class Bacteroidia; order Flavobacteriales; family Flavobacteriaceae; genus Psychroserpens. Next base: position 524,021 of record NZ_CANLNS010000001.1, on the reverse strand, counting down.
GGTATGGAAACGGAAGGAAATTATGCGCACTTTTCTGAATGTTTAAATTTAGGATTAATCCCAGTATCTGCTTCATATTAACTCATTAAAAGCAGGGTTTTTCATAAATAGCCCTGCTTAAATTTTAATTTATTTGGAAGCACAATATACACGATTGGGATATTCACCATGTACAAACATATCGGTATGTTCTCTAATAACAAATTCTGACAAACCTATATGTGTTGGATTATCTGGACTCCAATCGTAGGTATATCCTAATTGTGTCCATGGATAACCATATTGATTAAATAAGGTGTCCTTGCAGTCATTATATTGTGTGGCTCTTGTAGTATTAAACCATTTTCTATATTCTGGACTTACATTGTTTGGAAGATTTAAACCACAAGTGTTATCATTAATTTCATTGTCTGGACCTGGTCTAAACATGTCAGAAGGTTTTACCCATAGTTCTAGAAAGAAGGTTTCTGGCGTGAATGGTTGTAGTCCTAACAATTGTCTTAAGCGCATATTAGGATCTTTGTGGTTTTTATAAAAACTTTTGCAGCTGTCTTGTATAATTGGTGCTGCTGTAACCCAAATAACTCTATTTCCGTTGTTGAATTTTCCTGTTTTTGGATACCAGTCTGGATTTAATTTCCAGGATACCATTTTAATATAGCGCTCTCCATTAATTATAGAGTCTATAAGGTTTTTATTTGTTTCTAGATTAATGAGGTTATGACTTATTTCGCTTGGTTCAGGATTTTGAGCGTCCAGCATAGCCAGTGTAAAAAGGGAATCTAATTCTTTAATTGGTATTGAGGTAATTGGAACAATTCCCGATATTTTTTCTTCCTTTTGTGTTGAATCTTGAGTTTTTGTACTAGCTTTTTTTTCTTGAAATTGGTCGGAGTTGTCCGCTTTTTTACACATTGTAAGATTTAAGGTTAAACATGTAAAAAACAATAAGGATAAACAGATATTCACTTTGGGGTTATAAGACGATTTCATAACGAATGAGTTTTCTATTTCTATATTTTGAAAACTAGCTATTCTCTAATGAATTTTTGTGATTCTATTTACCCGAAATCCAAACCGCGTAAAAACACCTATAAGAAAAAAACCCCATTAATGGGGCTTTTAAGGGTGATTTTATCAGTCGATAATAGTAACAACTATTGGTTTGAGCTTTAAACCATTTTTGCTTTTAATATCAAAAAATTGAACAGCACTACCTTTTTGTAGTGGTTTTATATAAGATTTAGACGTTTTATTTAACGTATTTCCAGAAATTGATTCTGTTCGTTTTCCAGGAACTTTAAATTTGAAACTTTTTATTTCAAGTTTTTCCATTGTTAGTTTTAAGTTATTGAATTCGTCTTTTGATAATGAGATTTGCCCATTTACTGGAGTTTTGCCATTAACAAACACAACTAATTCATTTGTAGCGAGCGTCCCAACCAAGGCTCCTTTTTTAGAAAGATATATAGATGGTTGTTTGCTATCGACATTTTTACTTTTAATTTCTAAAAGACCACCTTTTCTTTTAACAAGAGAAATGGCTTTGTTTGATGTTATTTCTTCGCCTTCAAAAAAGAACTTGGCGTTTCTTTTAGACATGGCAATTACAAATACTAACGGCGATTCTAATGTTTGATCTTTTGGAGAAATCTTAACAACATTTGCCTCCATAGATGTGTCAACAATAGCATCTTTATGTTTTCTTATATAACTTAAAGCATCCTTATAGGTTAATTCTTTATTACCGAGATAAAAACGAGCGCCATGCCTATTCATTACCTTGATATGATTAACAATATTCGAAGCTGTTGGTTTTGGAAGGCCTACTTTATTATTAACTATTGGTTGTTGCTCTATTCTTAGAATAGGCTTTTCATCACGTTCATTTATTGTTTGGATATGTTTGTAGTTTCCGTGTTTAACAATTTCTATGGCTTTATCAGAAGTTATGATTTTATCATCAAGATAAAAGGTAGCATCTTTTTTAGCCATGTCAATTATATTATCAAGAGGTGATTTAGGTGGAGGAGGAGGAATATTTAACTCTCCTTTTAAATTAGGTTTGTCATCTTTAAATTCTGCAACAACAATGTCGTTAGTATATACTTTGGTCACATATTGATTTGGAATAACATCAGAAGCATTGACTTGAGATGAACTTAGAATTTTACCTTCTTTTGAAACTTGAAACCCTTGTCTGTTGTAATATTTAGTTTGCCCATCTATGGATACAAAATAATGAGGGATTCCATTGATTTTTTTGAACCCTGTTTTTACAGTTTCATTTAGAGTCTCATCATATTCATTTGCATTAGGCCCATTATTTGTTTTAGATTTTACTGGATACGAAGTTAGTCTTGACAAGTTCTCGTTGCTAGAATCATATTTGCTAAATACGATGGAATAAACAGATTGTAATTCGATCGGACTCATTTTTTTACTATCTGAATTAGAGAAGGACAAAGTTAAACTTCCATTTGAATTTTCTCTAGCCTTAACGGAAGCTCTTGGGAAATTGCTTAGGTATTTATTAATTTTATTAAGAGATACTGGCTTTCCGTCGATTTTATAAATTGATTTTTTGTTCGTTTTTTCAGCGACATGTATGATCATCTTTCTATAATCTAACTCCCTTTTTATAGCCTCACTTTGCTCAGGCAAACCTTTTGGTGTGTTTTGCTGAGTCATATTTACACTTGTAAAATTGTACGATAAAGAATCATTTAATTTATGAGTAAATGAAGATGGTAATGAGGAGCTAGCCATGTTTTTGGGCTTTGAAGGCCGAGGCGGAGGTGGTGGTAACTTTGGAAATGGTTCTGCATTTGCTCTTTGTGTTTTACTCATGAGTTTATAAATGCGTTCTAACCTTTTATAATCCTTAAGTTTTATAAGCCTGTTTTCTATGCTCTTATCATTTAGGAACTTCGCCATTTTATTATATTCAGCTACTTGCTCTGGCGTAGCACCAACCGATAATTTAATTGGCGCAGGCGGTGGCGGTGGCGGTAAAATCTTATGTTTCTTTAACTCTTCGTCAGTAAATGATTTGTAAAGCCTATAGCAACGTTCGTTTAAAAGTACTAATTCGGAGATGTCCTTACGATCACCTTTTAAAAACGTCTCAATGGCCACCTTATACTTTTTTGTTAGTACTCTGTATTCTTTAATTTTAGATTCCTGATAGGTGTTTTTGAATCCTTTTTTGGTATATAAACTAAATTGATGAGGTTGCGGGAATTTTTTGCTTCTTGCATTTTTATGAACGAAGCTACCAGTATAGTGCGCTATGTCATGTACATTGTATGAATTTAGTCTAGCATTTGGAACGTGAACACCATCAATCCAAATGGCGAATTCCTTACTGTTTTTCCACGATTCGAACTGAGTTTTGGTTGGTGTTTTTGCTTTAGTTTTTGATAAATCAACATTAGGAATCTTAGGATATGGTTCGACCGAATTACGTTGCTTTTCAGACATTAAGTTGTAAATAGATACAATTCTTTCGTATTTAGAATAGTCTATGATATGTGTTGTGTTAAACTGAATAATGAAATCATTATATTCTTTCATTTGAGCATCTGTAACACCTTCAGAAATGATACCACTATCGTCAGAAATAGCTCTCACCACTTGTTCTTTGTTAGTGAAACTATACAAGGAAAGGGCCAATAATGGTATAAGTAATAGACTCTTGAACCAAATGGATGTTTTTGATGTTTTTGTTTTCATAACTGTAAATCGTTTTTTAATTGATGAGTAATTGATGGCATTTGCCAAGTGTTGATCTGATGCTTTTGATGAGAAAGCTAGGATGATATTTTGGTATGTTGATGGTTGAACTCCATTGCTTAAAACAGCATGATCTGCTAAAAATTCGTGATTCATTTTTACATCACGCTTTAGAAAATAAATAAGTGGATTAAACCAAAACACAATTTGCAAACATTCAAGAAAGAGGATGTCTATGCTATGTTTTTGTTTTGCATGTGTTTGCTCATGGAGTATAACTTCATTTGGTATTTCTTCATGTTCAAATTTGTATTTGTTCAAGAAGATATAACTGAAGAACGTATGAGGAACCATTAAATTAGTCACAAGAACATTGATGAAGTTTTCAGATTTGTATTTAGGATTGTTTTTAATTCTTGAAAAAATGCTACGCAGGTTAAGACAAAATTTAAGAAAGAAAACAACAACTCCAAGAATATAAATACTCCAAAGAATATATGGGGTATAGTTGATAGTTGGTTCTACAGGTAGCATTTCCAAAGAATCAAAAGAAACTGTAGATTCAAATATTTCTACATTTGAAATCACTGGTTCTATATATTCTGTAATTGTTATCGATGGAATAATTAATGCACAAATTATGATACCTATTAGGTAGATACGTTTAAAAACATGAATGCTTAATTGTTCTAGAAACAACTTATAAAATACCATAAAAATGGCTAGACAGACGCTAAATTTTAAAAGATAAATGAGCATGACTATTTGTTTTTTATTTCATTATCTATTAATGCTTTTAAATCTTCGAGCTCTTCTTTTGTTAAATCGGTCTCCTTTGTGAAAAACGAAGCGAACTGGGATGCACTGTCATTAAAAAATGTTTTAATTAAAGTGTTTACGTGTTTTGAGAAATAATCTTTCTTTTTAACTAAAGGGTAATATTCCCGCGATTTTCCATAAAGCTTATAAGCGACAAAACCTTTACCAATCATTCGTTTTAAAAGAGTGGCAACAGTTGTGGTAGCAGGTTTTGGATCAGGATAGGCTTCTAACAAATCTTTCATAAAAGCGGTCTCTAGTTTCCAGAGATATTGCATAAGTTGTTCTTCTGTTTTGGATAATTGCATTGCTCTACATTTTTAGAATTAACTCTACAAATGTAGAATAAAAATTTGATTTTACAAATGTGTTTTGGTCTTATTTTGTTAAAATCCACTATATTTGGTAAAAAATTAGAAGAAAAAGAGCCCACAATGAAAGCAATTAACACCACCTTAATCTGCCTGTTTTGTTGTTCCATGTTATCTTATGGACAAAACATACAAGACATTATAAATCAGGTTGATATCGCCAGACTAACACAAACACTTAGTGAGTTTACTGGAGAACAAACTACTACTGTTGACGGTAATACAGTAACCATTTTAAATAGACAACAAGCTAACAATGGTCTTGCAGGCGATTATTTGGTAGAACAATTTGAAGCCTTAGATAATATAACCATTACAGATCAATCATTTAATACTAATGGACGCAATATTATTGCTACACAATTGGGAAAAACCAATCCAAATAATATCTATATCGTTTGTGCGCATTATGATACAGTAGATGATTATTGTGCAGATGATAATGCTTCTGGTACTGCTGCGGTACTGGAAATAGCAAGAATTTTATCGAAACAATGCCTTGATAATACAATTGTTTATGCACTCTGGGATGAGGAAGAAATTGGATTACGCGGTTCTGCATTTTATGCTAATCAGGCGGCTGCCAATGGAGATAATATTTTAGGTGTTTTAAACATGGATATGATGGGATATGATGGTGATGACCCTGGACAACCAGGTGATAATCAATTTGATATTGATTATAGAAACATAGCAGGTTCTGAGGCCATGAAAGACGATATCGTTGCGGTTTTGAATACTTATACTTTTGATCTTAGTGTTGTTGAGGTTAATCCAGGGACAACAGCAAGTGATCATGCTAGTTTTTGGTTTGCAGGAACGTTTCCAGATGATGCATTTTCGGCTGTTTTGGTTGGTGAGTCTTGGGAAACAAATGACGAAACACCTTTTTATCACACATCTGGAGATAGACTTGCTACTCTAGACATACCTTATTATCACGAAATGGTGAAATTGGTAACGGGTTATATGGTAACTAAAGCCAATCTTGTTGCTGTAGACAATACCGTAACACAATCAATGACAATGTTAACATCTAATCAGTCATCTGCATCTTATCAATGGTATGACTGTGATACTGATATGCCTATTTCGGGAGAAACTAATCAATCATTTACGCCATCATCAAATGGAAATTATGCCGTTGAAGTGATCTCAGGCGCTTGTACTGAGCGCAGTGAATGTCTTTCTTTTAATACACTTGGATTAGACGCTTTCTCGGAAGATGAAATTAATGTGTTTCCCAACCCAGTAAAATCTAACCTTAATATTGATGCTACTCTTGGAGTTCAAGATTTAAACATTAAGTTATATGATTTGTCAGGGAAACTAGTTTTAAATACAGTGTCTTCGGAAGCGTTAACCACGTTAAATGTTAAAGATCTGCCACAAGGTATTTATTTCTTGAATGTGTCGTCTTCTGATAAAACAGGAACTTATAAAATTGTAAAAGAGTAATTTTATTTATTATAAGGGGTTTCATTTATCCATCTAAACCCTCTAGATTTTAGGTTGAAATCATTTAAGTCTTTTCGCTTTAAAATGATTTTAAGAGTATCTCTTAAAAAGATCCCTTTTAATTTAAGGTCATCAGGATTTGAATGCTCATAGGTGAAGTTAAAGTCGTCATACTCTGAAAGTCCTCTGTATAATTTTATCTGCTGAGATGTGGAGTCTACGACAAAATCATAATGATACTTTTTGTCATTCATGGCTTTAACGGTCACTTTATCCTTATACTCTACAATTATATATTTCCAGCGGTTACGATCTGTAATTAATGGAGCAATGGTATCTCCGTTTTTTATAAAGTGTGATGTTTCCCAAATTCCATATAAAAATGGTTTTTCTCGGTTAGGACCTTGTTTTTGTTCGGCTTCATGTCCATAAATACCTACACCTATGATAATGATGCTAAGGACAATAGTCTTTATCCAAAAGATAGCTTTATGGTAGGTTTTATCCTTAACTGGATGGTAATAATTTAAGACTGTCGTACCTCTATTCTTAAAAAACACATTAACAAAACGTTGGCTATCAGTCATGAAAATAACTGTAGCCATAGCTAATAAATGGGAAGAAAGAAGTTTAACAGGAATGTCAAACATAAAGTTCATCATGGCAACATGGGTCATGACTCCCATAATTATGAATGCACCAAGCGTTTGTGTTCGTCGCGGAATAAGGAGAAGAGCTCCTAATACTTCCATGAATCCCGTAAACATATTAAATCCTTCAGAATATCCCATATAGGTCCATGCCAGTCCCATTGGAGAAAAATTACCTAATGGTTCTAATAACCTAATTAAACTGGGTTGCGGAAACTGAAGCTGAAAAATTTTTACCGACCCATACAGAAACATTGAAAGTATAAGTATGATTCTCAAAAGCGCCAGAAACCAATAGAGCAAAGTATTATAGCTTTTTCGTTTTCTGTCCATAAAAGTCCAGAAAACAACAATGAATACAGTTAATATAGCATTCATAAAAAGCGTGATATACGCGTAAGTATTATCACCACTACCTTCACCATTTACGTGATAATTGTAAGTGATATCGAGTATTGATTTCCCAATATATTTAAAGGGAGTCTCAAAAAAAGAACCCGTAAACCTAAAGAAAAGATAAAGAGAGAAGTAAGTAAAAATAAGCCTGAAGACAAGTTTACTCGAAAGACTCCAATATTCTTTATATTCTTGGGTTAACAGCATTTTACTGACTTAACTCTGTAAAATATTTATAAAATAGAGGAATAGTTTCAATACCCTTAAAATAATTCCAAACACCAAAATGCTCGTTAGGAGAATGAATAGCATCACTGTTTAAACCAAAGCCCATTAATATGGTTTTACTTTTTAGTTCTTGTTCAAATAGAGAAACAATAGGAATGCTTCCGCCACTACGTTGTGGGATAGGCGTTTTTCCGAAAGTATCGTTATAAGCCTTTGAAGCCGCTTGATATCCAATACTGTCAATTGGTGTTACATAGCCTTGTCCGCCATGATGAGGTGTTACCTTTACCTTTACGCCATGAGGTGCAATATTTTCAAAATGAGCTTTAAAGAGATTCGTGATGTTTTCCCAGTCTTGATTTGGTACTAATCGCATGGATATTTTAGCGAAAGCCTGACTGGCAATAACCGTTTTTGCACCTTCTCCAATATAACCTCCCCAAATACCATTTACATCTAAGGTTGGTCTAATAGAGTTGCGTTCATTTGTAGAATATCCCTTTTCACCATAAACAGCATCTATATCTAAGGCCTTTTTATAGGCTTCCAATGAGAAAGGCGCTTTGGCCATTTCTGCTCTTTCTTCTTCTGAAAGTTCTTCTACATTATCATAGAAGCCAGGAATGGTAATATGATTATTTTCATCATGCAAGGAGGCAATCATTTTGGTTAACATATTTATTGGATTGGCAACTGCTCCTCCATATAAACCAGAATGTAAATCTCTATTAGGACCTGTAACTTCAACTTCTACATAACTCAAACCACGTAGTCCAGTTGTAATTGATGGTACATCTTGAGCAATCATTCCTGTATCGGAAATCAAAATGACATCATTTTTTAATTTCTCTTGATTGTTTTTTACAAATTTTGAAAGATTAACACTACCAACTTCTTCCTCACCTTCTATCATGAATTTCACATTACACGGCAACTGGTTTGTTGTCGTCATGAATTCCATAGCTTTAACATGCATATACATTTGGCCTTTGTCATCACAAGCGCCACGAGCAAAAATAGCACCATCGGGATGAATATCTGTTTTTTTGATAACAGGTTCGTAAGGTGGAGAGTGCCATAATTCTAAAGGGTCGGCAGGCTGCACATCGTAGTGACCATATACTAAAACCGTAGGTAAATTTTTATCTATTATTTTTTCACCATATACAATAGGAAACCCTTCAGTTTCACAAATTTCAACATGATCACAACCAGCCTTCTCTAGACTTGTTTTTACGGCTTCTGCTGTTTTTATAACATCATCTGCATAGGCAGAATCTGCACTTACAGATGGGATTTTTAGTAGATCAATTAGTTCATTTAAAAACCGATCTTTGTGTTCTTCAATGTAAGATTGAATATGTTGCATTTGTGTCTGTTTTTTAAATTCATCCAAAAGTACAAAAATGAAGACTATTTTTTCCTAATTAAAGTTATTTGAATATTGAAAGTATTGTTTATATTTGCATCCCAATATTTATTGGAAAGTTGCAGGCGTGGTGGAATTGGTAGACACGCTAGACTTAGGATCTAGTGCCGCGAGGTGTGTGAGTTCGAGTCTCACCGCCTGTACATAGTAAAAAAGCCAACTCATTTGAGTTGGCTTTTTTTATTAAGGTAAAAAACATTACTCTAAACATCAAGTTTTTTCATAACTCCAACAATTTTAATGAACTCGCTGTAACCAGACTTTTCCTTTATAATTTGACAGTTTACCAATTCCCATCCGTTTTTACCTAATCGATTGAGGTAGCTATCAAGTTGAGAGCTATACTGATATGTGCCTTCGATAATCTCATATTTAAATGTTGTCATGTTGTTTGAATTTAATTTAAATAGCTAATAATGAAATACTTATCAATAAATATAGTAAAAATCAGCTACCCTTTTTCTCATTAATGAAATAAAAAAACCTCCAAACTTAATCGGAGGTTTTCTAGTCTAATTCAAATTGCTACTAATCTGTATTAAAGTTTAATAAGTTTAGATGTTAACGTTTCACCATTATTATTTTCAATTTTAACAAGATAAATACTCTGTGTTAAATCTGAAATATCATAGGTATCATTTTCGGTGAAATCACCATTAAATGATTTAACCAATTTTCCAGTGATATCAAATATTTGTAAACGACTTAGCGTTTTATTCGTTTTAAATGATGTATTTACTGGGTTAGGATAAATGCTAAATGTATTGATGTTAAAATCATTTGTACCTAAAGTAACGGGAGGATTGTTTCCAAAAATTCTAAATTGCCCAGGCGCTATGGTTACTGTTGAAGCACTATAGGTCGTTGTCCCGTTAACATCCATTAAATCATACCAAGCTCCAGCCGTAGGGAAACTTGTATTTACGGTCTGAGGGACCACATCGAAATTGGCGAGTATCACCACATTTCTTAAGTTAATGGTTGGAATGGTTGTATCAAAAATGTCTATTCTAGGAGTTAAATTACCAGATGTTATAGTATAATCACCTTCAAAGACAGGTTCATTAATTTTTAGATCGATGAGTCTTGCCCAATCATTATAAATTTGATTTCTATTGGTATTGCTCAACCAGTTTTCTGCCCATTGAGGTTGCGGTTTTGTATCTAGTTTACAGTTAGGATTATTAACACTACCATCTGGACAAGTAAATATAGAATTGTCCATACCTAATGCTCCAAAATGCCAAATCATTTTAGGACCAGGAACAGTTAAACTCATAGCACCCAATGCAGACATCCTAGACAAGGCCGTATTTAAATCTCTAACGTTATGTGACCCTGTAGAGTTATTTCCAAAGGTCAAGTTTTTATACATCAATCGTTCTTCATCATGACTTTCAGGATATCCCATAACACGAGGTCCATTAAATTGCGAACGAGATTTATGACCAATACCAGCGATATTATTATTAGAGTTAAAGCCCATAGTTAATTGATTATATGGGTCGGTCATTTTTCCCCACATCATAACCCCTTTGCCTTCACCTAAGCGATAATTAGCCCATTCTTTTTCTTCATTTTCTTGCCCTAAGTGCTCAAAAATAACATAATGATCAGCGTCTAATGCCCACGAATAATCTGCGTATTCTTTTAACACATCAACACGGTCTTGCTGGTAACTGTTAGTACAACCTTCGCTGTTTTCGCAGTTTTGAGTGAACCCTTTGGTTAAATCCCATCGTAAACCATCAATTTTAAATTCTTCAATCCAATGTTTAACGACGCGTTTCGTATAGTCTCTCGTAAGATCGCTTTGGTGATTAAAATCTGAACCAACATTATAACTGTGTTTAGGAACTTCATTAAAATAAGGGTTTTCACTACTTGGTTCTCCCCAACCATCATCATCTGGATCATCCATCCACATACGAACCATTGGATTTCTTCCGAAGGCGTGATTTAAAGCAACATCTAAAATCACAGCAATTCCTCTTTGATGACATAGATCGATAAATTCTTTGAGTTTGTTTTCTGTACCATAATATTTATCTAAGGCCATATGAAATGAGGTGTTGTATCCCCAACTTTCATTACCTTCAAATTCCATAACTGGCATTAGCTGAATGGCATTGATATTTAAATTATCAAAATAGTCTATTCTGTCTATTAAATCTTGGTAATTTCTGTCGATATCAAAATCTCTAACTAAAACCTCATACACTATTAGATCTTCCTCTTTCGGTTTGTTGAAGTTTGTTATTTGCCAGTTATAAGGTGTTTGGCCAGTTTGTAGTACAGTAACCTCTCGTTCCTGTCCAACAGGATATGTTGGTAGGTTGGGATACGTTGATGCTGGAATAAAAGGATCGTCAAAAGGCGAAAGCACCAAAGTAGAGTATGGATCGGCAGTTTTCACTAAAGCGGGAGAATCTGCGATAGGGTTTGTATCAAAAACCCAATATTGATAGGTTTCAATTTGGCCAGGAGTTAAGCCTGTAAGCTCTAACCAGTACTTTCCAGTTCCTGGATCACGTTTCATAACATGAGCGTTGGTTGGTGTGTAGTTATTAAAGCTACCCGCAACTTGTATGAATTCTTTGCCTGGTGCTGTTAAAACCAGTGTGGCTTTTGTTGCATCTGCTCCATAATTTATACCATCTTCAACATTGGCAGGGAGTGCTTGTTCAACAACTGTAGGAACAACAATAACATCAAACTCAGCCGAACTTGATTCTGAAGAAGATAAAGGAGATCCTTCAATTCTAACTGTGCCACTTGTGGTTATATTATTGATAACTCCTTGGTAGGTTGTGAACCCATTTCCTCCTGTTTGAAATACATTGTTATAGTATAATTCGAAAGCGCCAGGTGTTAAATTTCCTTGAAAGTTTAAACTGCTTCTTACGGTTAAGTTGTCGCCAGAATTTACAACAACTATTGAGCTTGTTGGCTGAATAATATTGATGTTTACAATTCCAACTCTTAAAATAAAGTCGTTACAGCCATTATCTTTTAATTCCTGAGAACCATCTTCATTTCTAAAAACAATACCCAGCTGTGTGGCATTGGCCGCTTGTGTAGCATCTAAGCCATAATATGTTTCGGGTGTTATTGTAATACTGTATGTGCCGTCACCGTTATTTGTCATTTGTCCAACCCCATCATCTTGACCCCAGTTTCCGATAACACTAAAGCCGAAGGCATTTGTATCATCTCCAATACCAGAATGCATATAAACTTTGGTAGGATTGCTAAAACCGTTACAGTCGCTATCTGTACTATTAATATCAACTGTGATTGTTATTTCTTGATTGACTTCAAAAGCTCCTGGGTTTAGGGTTATTTGAGCATTAATAGTCAATGAGAATAACACTAAAAATGCACATGTAATTTTTTTCATAGCAAATGATTTTTTTAAAAAAAGGCCATGTTATAACGACACAGCCTTTTTTAATTAACACCTATCTAAGATAGATATATTATTCTAAAGTTATAGTCTTAAGATTAGTATCTATAGTTAATAGATATGTCCCTGTGGTTCCAATAAAAGCAAAGTTAGAATCACCGTCCATAGCATTAACCAAGTTAGAATCAATTGTATATCCATCGTCTTCGTAGAATGGATAGTTACGACCAGATCCCCAATCTGTATTCACAGTAAAGAATCTAAAGTTGTTATTGTCTGCAGTATTTTGCAATGCTACATTACCAGAGTATACGCCATCACTTGAGCATAAAAGTTGAACAGGAGTGTCCCAAGACCAGCCTGCGTCAACTAAACCAGCACCAACACCGTATAATACATCAAATTCACATGTTCCAGTTGCCTGAGGAGCACCTAAAGTAATAGTTTTAGCATTAGTATCAACTTCTAGGTAATATAAACCTGTAGTTCCAATAAATCCGAAATTAGAATCACCATCCATAGCGTTTTCAAAGTCCGAGTCAATTGTATATCCATCATCTTCGTAGAATGGATAGTTACGACCAGATCCCCAATCTGTATTTACAGTAAAGAATCTAAAATTGTTATTATCCATTGTACTCTGGAAAGCAACATTTCCGCCGTAAACACCATTTTCAACACATGGTAATACTACAGGAGTATCCCAAGACCAACCAGCATCTACAACACCAGCTCCTACAAGATATAATTGTTCAAATTCGCAAACTGCAGCCGCTGCTTCTCCTTCTGGAAGTACCATTGTTAAAGATTGTACTGCTGAGAATGTTTCTAAACCACCTGTACCAGCAAATGCTCTTAATCTAAAAGCCACTTGCCCTGTGTTTGGAGCTTCTGTGTCTGGATCATTATCAAGACCAGCCTGAGCTGCATATCCTAACATATCACCAACAGTAATTCCAATTTCGTTTGATGTAGTAGATCCAACCGCAGAAGCATCTGTAAAATCACCTGTAATTGATCTCTGTAATTCGTATGTAAAATTTGTTGGTACACCTGCATCTGCAGATTCCCAAGTAAAACGTTCTGCTAAGTTACCTGCTGTAGCTGGTGTTAATACATATTCTGCTTGAAATGTATTTGAGAACGCAAGTTCAGATTCTTCTGCAATGAAGACAACATCATCTTCAGTTTCACAAGAGTTAAAGCCTAGTAAGGCAATAAATAATAAGGTTAAAAATTTAATATTTTTCATTTTAGTTATGTTTTAGTATCCTTCGTTTTGTTGTAAATTAGTGTTAACTCCTAAGTCTGATGCAGGAAGAGGCATAATATCTCTAAAGGCTTCTGTTGTAACGCCTTGTTGTACATTACCTTTCCATTGCCAGATACCTTGATCAGAGAATTGTCCGAAACGGATTAAGTCTGTTCTTCTATGTGCTTCCCAGAATAACTCGCGAGATCTTTCGTCAAGAATAAAGTCTAACGATAGGTCTCCTTCTGAAATATTACCACTAGTATCTCCGTAAGCTCTTTCTCTTAATTGGTTAATATAACCTGTTGCAGTAGACATACTACCACCTCCACCTCTTAGAGCTGCTTCGGCATACATTAAGTAGGCATCTGCTAATCTAAACATTGGAAAATCAGTGTCTGGGTGATCACCAGTTGAATCTGAACCAGCAACACCGTTTACATCTACATTTCTGAATTTTTCTACGGCAAAACCATTATTGAAAGGAGAGGTATCTAAAATGTCTTTTTCTTGACCATCTGTATAGAATAAAGCTCTACCATCGGCAGAATTTTCTTCTCCTGGAAACTGCTCTACAAAAGTAGGCGTTGTTCTAATACCGAACCATCCACCATTAATTCCGAAATCTGCAGGATTCATAGATCCGCCAACAGGAGCATGCACTAAGAACGTCATTCCACCAAACGATTGTGTGTTCAATCCATCAAAAGTAATAGGGAATATAACTTCTTCTTGAGCTCCATTTGTATTATTATCGGCTAAAAACAACTGATAGTATTCATTACCAGGAATTGAATAACCAGCTCCAATGATGTTGTTTGTATACGTGATTACATCTGTATATCTTGGTGTTCCTGTGTATACTTCTGAGTTAAGATATATTTTAGCTAAAAGCATCCAAACTGCAGCTTGATCGGCACGACCATATTCGTTTTGTCTAGCACCTACAATAGCACCTTCAATGTCTAGTAGTTCCGATTCGATATAATCAAATAAATCTGCACGTTGAATTTGTTCTGGCAAGAACGCACCAATAGGATCTTGTTCTGTAACAAAAGGTACGTTAGCAAATAAGTCCATGGCATGCCAATAACTTAATGCTCTCATAAAACGAGCTTCCGCTCTAAACTCTTGGATGTCTGCTCTTAGTTCGGCATCAACACCTCTAGCATCTAATTTATCATTAGTAGTTTGACGTAAAAACTCGTTAGTCAAGGCTACCTGATAAAAAATTCTGCTATACATAGTTCTGATAAATTCGTTACCAGAAGTCCAAGTTTGAGCATGTAAATCTTTAATTGTTCCGTCATTCCAACCAATAATGGCTTCATCAGTTGTAAGCTCTTGCATTTTCCAATAGAGTCTTAAGTAATTGGAAAAACCTTCATCCAAACCAGCTAAGTCGGGATTTCCGGCAGGTCCATCCTGTCCACTCAATGAAATTCCAGCATACAATTTCGCTAAAAATTGTTTGTAAGCTTCTGGATTTTCGAAAGCGGCATCTCCAGTAAGACGACCATCTTCTGGTTGTAAGTCTAAGTCACTTTCACAAGATTGCATAAAGAGTACAATTGTAAAAGCTGCAAAGACAAATTTTAATGTTCTCATCATAGCTTTGATATATTTATTAGTGTTCATCTTTCTTAAAATGTTAAATTAAGTCCTAATACATATTGTTGTGGTCTTGGATAAAAATTATTATCGATACCATTACCAATTTCAGGATCAAGCCCATCATACTCTGTAATTGTCAACACGTTTGTTGCAGTGAATGAAGCTCTTAGTTTTATCTTTTCAAAAGGAATTAAATATCCAATTGATATGTTGTCTAATTTTACGAAATCTGCTCTCTGGATATATAGATCAGAGAATAAGTTTTGGTTTTGGAAGTTGGTGTCCAATACACTTATATGAGCATTAGGGTAGTAATTACCTGGTGCATTTGTAACCGTTGATGTATTACCTCTATCTGAAGCAACATTATTGTACATGTAGTTTCCAAAACTTCCTCTAAATGTAAAGCTGAAATCAAAGTTTTTATAACTCATATTACTTGTAAAACCAGCATAGGCATCTGGAGTTGCCTTTTTGTATGCTTGTCTATCAGATTCTGTAATTTGATTGTCACCATTCACATCTACATAAGCGCCTTCAATTGGGTTCCCTTGGTTGTCGTATACTTGTCTAAATACGAAGAACGTTGTAGGATCAAAACCAGGTCTCCATAACTGAATGTTGTTACCAACACCACCTGAGATACCTCCTTGAGGAATAAAGAAATCTGGGTCTCCACTAAGGTTAAGATTTGTAATTTCATAATCTTGGAAGGTGATATTGAAACCTAAATCCCAGTTAAAGTTATCAGATTGTGCAACTTTACCGTTTAAACTAAATTCAATACCTCTACTGGTTGTATTACCAACATTAGTAAGTAACAAATCTGAAAGGTTAGAACCTGCGGCTGTAGGGATGGTTGCTAATAAATCTTCAGTTTCTTTGTAATAAGCATCAACAGTACCTGTTAATCTATCGTCAAAGAATCCAAAGTCTAAAGCGACATTATATTGTGTTGTTTCTTCCCATTTCAAGTTTTCGTCAAATTCTTCTGGACGTAAGGTCGCTAAGAATTCATCTCCAATTTGAACAGCAGCATCACCGGTTCCAGGAGTATAGAGTCCTAAAAATGCGTAGTTAAGACCAATTTCTTGCTGACCCGTAACTCCCCAACCAGCTCTAAGTTTTAAGTTTGAAAAGAAGGAATTTTCCATAAAATCTTCGTTAGAAATTTTCCATCCTACCGAAGCTCCTGGGAAACTACTCCAACGGTTATCTTCGCTAAACCTTGAAGAACCATCTCGTCTATAACTTAATGATAATAAGTATTTATCCGAAACATCAAAACTTGCTCTTGCAAAATATGATTCTAAAGAATTTCTATTGATACTTTCCATGCGCTCTACAAATATTCCAGTGTTTCCAGTATCTCTACCTCCAGATCGTCTGTAAAATTCTTGGTAAGCATGTCCAACGGTTAAATCTAAGTTTGTATCTATTGATTCTACATCTTTTTTGTAGTTGAAATAGAAATCTAATGCTGTATTTCTATCTAAACCATTATAGAGGTTCCTAAACGGAAAGGCATTTGGATTTGTTGGACTTGCAGCGCTAAATTGTCGACCATCATTTTCAGAATAATCAAGACCAGCGTTTAAGTTAAATCTTAAACCTTCTAAAAACCAGAGTTTGTAATCTACATTGAAATTAGAAATGAATCTTTTATTCTGTGATCTGTTATCATTATTCTCTAATAAAAATAATGGGTTAGTAGGCGCAAGTGTTTCACCAAAGTATTGAAAGAAACTTCCGTCAGGATTGTAAACAGGTTGCGTAGGATCAAATGCAATTGCAGAACCTATCGCACCACCATCCGCAAAATCATATTCATCAATAACACCTTTAGCGGTTAAGGTTAATTTTAAATCGTTATCTAAGAAACGCTTAACGAATGAGGTGTTAAGTGCATTACGTTCATATAAGCCTCCAGTTAATACACCTTCTTGAGAAGCGTGATTAAAGTTAACTCTGAAATTGAACGTTTCATATCCTTTAGATACAGTTAAATTATGAATGGCTCCAACAGCAGTGGAATAGATTTCATCTTGCCAATTAGTGTTAGAGTTTCCAATGAGGTTAGGGTCAAATCCGTTAGCGGTTTGAGCAATTGCCGTAAATTGATCTGCATTTAGTACATCTACAAAATCGCTAACATCTTGAATGGATGCTTTAAGATCATATTCAAATGTTAGTGGACTATTAGTTCTTCCTTTTTTGGTCGTAATTAAAATCACACCATTTGAAGCTCTAGATCCATAAATAGCCGTTGCTGATGCATCTTTTAAGATAACAAAATCTTCAATATCGTTAGGGTTGATGGCATTTAATTGCCCTCTAACACCTTGAACACCTCTTTGGTCTAAAGGAAGACCATCTACAACAATTAAGGGCGCATTTGTCGCAGAAAGAGAAGCTCCTCCACGAATTCTAATATCAGCACCTTCACCAGGAGCTCCACTATTAGAAGTGACTCTTACACCCGCAGATTTACCTGCAAGTAATTGTTCTGGTGCAACGATTGCTCCTTTGTTAAATTCTTCATCACCTACTTTTTCTACAGCTCCAGTAGCATCTTGCTTCGTTGTAGAACCATAACCAATAAGCACGACTTCATCTAATTGACCTGCGTCTTGAACTAAGGTTGCATTAAGTGGTGATTGTCCTGTATAAGTGATTTCTTTTGTCGTGTATCCCAAGTATGAAAATACTAAGATATCTCCTTGACTGACTGTTATTGAATAATTTCCATCAAAATCAGTCGATGCTCCAGTGGTTGTTCCTTTAACAAGAATGTTAACCCCTGGAAGCGGTAATGCGTTAGCTTCATCCGTTACTGTACCTGTTACCTTGGTTTGGCCAAAGCCAATTATAGGTAGTATAAAAAACAGTACTAATAAGCTATTTAAAAATGTCTTCATAAAATATTTTTAAAGTTAGTTGCTTTAGTTAATTGATTTATATTTTCACTTCTAGGGTTAAATCTATGTAAAATTTGGGTGTTTTTTTTGTTACGCCTTTGTTTTTGGGGTACGCAAACGTTTTCGTGTTGAAAACTTTTCAGATTTTAACAGTAACTAACTTAAAATGGCTAAAAATTATTGAATTTGTAATAAAATAATATCTTTATTGTCAACTTCGGAATTTAAAATAGACAATTTTAATAAGAAACACAAATATTTGTTTAATTTTAAAACTAATTTATTAAACAAAATAGATTAGTTGTAAACAGCTCTAATGAAACGAAAAATAACCCTAAAACAAATAGCAAAAGAATTGGATGTATCTATTTCAACGGTTTCAAAAGCACTAAGAAATAGTATAGAAATAAGCGAAGATACACGACAAAAAGTTCAGGCATTTGCTAAACTCTATAATTATAGACCCAATAATATTGCGTTAAGTTTAAAGAATAGAAAAACAAAAACGATTGGCATTATTATTCCTGAAATTGTCCATTATTTTTTCTCAACCGTAATTACAGGAATTGAGTTGGTTGCCAACAAGAGAGGTTATAACGTTATTGTTGGATTGTCTAATGAATCTTTTGATAAGGAAGTGATTAATATGCAAATGCTCGCCAATGGAAGCATAGATGGTTTTATCTTATCTATTGCCAAAGAAACATTGCAACAACAAGATTATCATCATTTCACTGAAACTATAAACCAAGGAATGCCTATTGTCATGTTTGATCGTGTTGTAAATGAAATTCCCTGCGACAAGGTTATTGTAGATGATATAAAAGGCGCCAAGAAGGCTGTTGAGAAATTGGTGTCTGGCGGTTGTAAAAACATTGCGATTATTACTACTAAAGATTATGTTAGTGTTGGTAAGTTAAGAACGCAAGGATATCTTGAAGCCTTAGAGGATTATAAAATGGAGGCGAAAGCATCTCTAATTTTAAAAATTGAAGATAAATTATTGTCTAATCATCATTTAGATGAATTGGAGTCAGAAATAGAGCAATTATTTAAATCCAACAAATCTATAGATGGCATTTTTGCAGTCAACGAGCTTTATGCCGTTACCGCAATTAAAGTAGCAAGAAAACTGGGTTTGGAAATTCCAAAATCGCTTCAAGTTGTTAGTTTTACTGATGGTGTGCTCTCAAAACATTCAACACCAAGTTTGACAACTGTGAGTCAGCACGGACAAGAAATTGGCGAGAAAGCAGCCGATTTGTTGATTAATAGATTAGAGATCGAAGAGGAAGATGAAGAGGCCGAAGAGATCTACGAAACTGTCGTTATTGAGACGAATCTTATTGAAAGAGAATCGACCAAATGAGAGATTTATCATGGATTAAATAAAAACTTTATTATATTTACACCCTAATCAAAACTTATATTTTCACTTCTACATTTAAGTTTTGATAAGTTTTATCGCTTGTCAATAGTATTAATTTAAACATACTATTATGAAAAAGCGCACGCTAGGTTTCTGGGAAATCTGGAACATGAGTTTCGGTTTCTTAGGGATACAAATGGGTTTTGCCCTCCAAAATGCCAACGCAAGTAGAATTTTACAAATTTTTGGAGCTGATGTTCATGAGTTATCATGGTTTTGGCTAATAGCACCTTTTATGGGGCTTATTGTTCAACCAATAATTGGTCATTACAGCGACAACACTTGGACGAAATTTGGACGTAGAAAACCATTTTTTCTCCTTGGTGCTGTATTAGCTTCAATTGGAATGATATTAATTCCTCAAGCAGATTTTATGATTGCCATTCTTCCAGCACTATGGGTTGGAGCAGGAATGCTGATGATTATGGATGCTTCTTTTAATATAGCCATGGAGCCTTTTCGTGCTTTAGTAGCAGATAATTTATCTGATGAGCAAACGACAAAGGGGTTTAGTATACAAACAGCTTTGATTGGTATAGGAGCAGTTATAGGGTCTTGGCTCCCTTGGATGTTGGCTAATTGGTTTGGAGTTCCTGAAATATCAGATGAAGGTACTGTGCCAGCTAATTTGTTGTGGTCATTTGTTATTGGAGCAATAGTATTAGTTGTGTCTATTTTAATTACCATTTTTACTACAAAAGAATATTCGCCAGAAGAATTAGCTCAGTTTGAAGCGGCTAAAAATCCAGAAGCAATTGATGACAATAGGAAAGAACGAAAGGCTAAGCTCGTTGATATTTTTGAGGATTTTAGAAAAATGCCTGAAACTATGAGACAATTGAGTTGGGTGCAGTTTTTTTCTTGGTTCGCTTTATTTGGGATGTGGGTTTTTGCTGTACCAGCAATAGCTCAGCATATTTATGGTTTGCCTCCTGAAGACTCAAGCAGTGAAACGTATCAACAAGCAGGAAATTGGGTTGGTATTTTATTTGGAATCTACAATGGTATTTCAGCAATATTTGCATTTCTTTTACCTGTTATCGCTAAGAAAATTAGCAGAAAAAAAACACATGCATACTCATTATTTGTAGGTGGTTTAGGGTTGATATTAATTTATTTTATGCCTAACGAGAATTGGTTGATTTTACCAATGGTATGCATTGGTATTGCATGGGCTAGTATTCTATCTATGCCTTATGCTATGCTGGCAGGATCTATTTCAGCAAAAAAGATGGGTGTTTACATGGGTATTTTCAATTTTTTCATTGTGGTTCCACAAATTATAAATGGAATAATTGGAGGGCCACTTGTAAAGTATGCTTATGATAATCAAGCAATTTTTGCATTAATGGTTAGTGGAATAAGTTTTATTCTAGCTGGATTACTATCCTTTAAAATAAAAGATAAAAAAGACATTGTAACAAATGCATAAAAAAGGATTCATATTTGACCTCGATGGGGTTATCGTTGATACCGCAAAGTATCACTTCTTAGCTTGGAAACAATTAGCCAATAGTATTGGTATTGATTTTTCCGAAGCACAAAATGAACAACTTAAAGGTGTAAGCCGAGTACGTTCATTAGAAAAAATATTAGAATGGGGAAATACATCCCTTTCAGAAGATGAATTCATGAGACTCATGGGTTTAAAAAATGATAATTATTTGAATTATATCAATGGTATGGATGAGTCTGAAATCTTACCAGATGTGACAAAAATATTAAATACGCTTATTGAAAAGGAGCAAGGCATTGCTTTAGGTTCGGCAAGTAAAAATGCCAGATCGATATTAACCAAGGTAAATCTGCTTGAAAAATTTCAATCTATTGTTGATGGAAATGATGTGTCTAAGGCAAAACCAGATCCCGAGGTATTTTTAATAGGAGCACAATTATTACAAATTAAACCAGAAGATTGTATTGTGTTTGAAGATTCTGTTGCAGGCATTCAAGCGGCAAATGCTGCTCATATGATTGCCATAGGAATTGGAGAAAATGATGTGCTTCATGAGGCAGATTTTGTATTTAAAAATTTTACCGAAATATCGATAACGTTTATTGAGGATATCATTTCAGGTAAGATTAAAAAAGAACCAAAAAATTTATCAATTGACAACTGATTTATAAACTAAAATGAATAATAATTATATACAACCAGATAACTGGTCAATTATAGAAGAAGGTTTTGATACCGAGCGCGTAAAATCTTCTGAGAGCTTAATGAGTTTAGGGAATGGAGCCATGGGACAACGTGCTAATTTTGAAGAGCACTACTCTGGCGCTACATTTCAAGGGAGTTATGTTGCAGGTGTTTACTATCCTGATAAAACGAGAGTAGGCTGGTGGAAAAATGGGTATCCAGAATACTTTGCAAAAGTATTGAATGCCCCAAACTGGATTGGTATTAATGTAACCATTAATGGTGAGATTTTAGATTTGGCCAATTGCAATAAAATTGATGATTTCCGTAGAGAGCTTAATATGAAAGAAGGATGGTTGTCGCGGAGCTTTAGAGCAACACTGCAAAATTTTGTTGAAATAAAAGTTGAAACCAAACGGTTTTTGAGCTTAGATATTGATGAGGTAGGAGCGATTGAGTATCATGTAACTCCTTTAAATAATGACGCTCAAATTGATTTTTCTCCCTATCTAGATAACGGAATTACTAATGAAGACTCTAATTGGGATGATACATTTTGGGATGTATTAAGCGTGAACCATGACAATGAGCAGGCGTTTATTGTATCTAAAACAATGAAAACACATTTTTATGTGTGTACTGCAATGAAAACACAAGTGGCATTGAATGGTAATGTGCTAAAACAAAATAAAACCATTAGCGATACCATTGATAGAATAGAGTTTACCTACCAAAATCAAGTTACGAAAGGAGATACCATAACACTTACAAAATTTGGAGGTTATACTACCGATAGAAATCATGATAAAAATGAGCTAATTTCAATAGCTAAAAACACGCTTAATAAAGTTTCTGAAATGGGATTTGATGCTCTCCTAGAACAACAAAAATTAGCTTGGGCTAAAATTTGGGATATGGCAGATATTACCATTGAAGGCGATGTAGCAGCACAACAGGGTATTAGATTTAATATCTTTCAATTAAATCAAACTTATCTTGGAAAAGATGCTCGATTAAATATTGGTCCTAAAGGTTTTACCGGAGAAAAATATGGTGGAAGTACCTATTGGGATACCGAGGCCTATTGCATTCCTTTTTACATGGCAACCAAAGATCAAAATGTTGCCAAAAGTTTATTAGAATATCGTTACAATCATTTAGGAAAAGCAGTTGAGAATGCCGAAAAATTAGGCTTTGTTAATGGTGCTGCTTTGTATCCAATGGTAACCATGAATGGCGAAGAATGTCACAATGAGTGGGAAATTACGTTCGAGGAAATTCATAGAAATGGAGCAATTGCCTTTGCAATTTATAATTATCATCGTTTTACAGACGACTATAGTTACATTCCTCAAAAAGGGTTGGAAGTTTTGATAGGTATAGCCAGATTTTGGCACCAGCGCGCAACTTTTTCTGAGGCAAAACAAAGCCATGTTATTCTAGGTGTTACTGGTCCAAATGAATATGAAAATAATGTCAATAATAACTGGTACACAAATTATATCGCAAAATGGTGTATAGATTATGCTATTGAAAACATTGATAAAATTGAAGCCGATTATAATTCTGATTTTACCAGAATTATGAATAAAACTAAGCTGTCTAAAGCCGAAATATCTCAATGGGGAAAAGTAGCAAGTAACATGTACTTTCCGTTTTCCGAAGATAAAAACGTCTATCTGCAGCAAGATGGATTCTTAGATAAAGAATTAATTACGGTCGCCGATTTAGATCGCTCACAACGTCCTATTAATCAGAAATGGTCTTGGGATAGAATTTTACGTTCACCATACATCAAACAAGCTGATATTTTGCAAGGATTCTACTTTTTTGAAGATCATTTTTCGATAGAAGAGTTAGAACGTCATTTTGATTTTTATGAACCTTTTACAGTACATGAAAGTTCATTGTCACCATGTGTGCACAGTATTCAAGCAGCAAAATTAGGTCGTATGGAACAAGCATATGAATTTTATTTACGAACTTCAAGATTGGATTTAGACGACTATAATAAAGAAGTAGAAGAAGGACTTCATATTACATCTATGGCAGGAACGTGGATGAGTATTGTTGAAGGTTTTGGCGGGATGCGTATTGTAGATAACACCTTGTCTTTCGAACCTAAAATACCTGAACAATGGGATGCGTATTCTTTTAAAGTGAACTTTAGAAACCAGATTATAAAAGTCAATGTTTGTAAAGGTCATACCTACTTTGAACTTGAAGGTTATAATGACTTAAATATTCTTGTTAATGGTGAATTGGTAACGATAAGTCCAAATAATATGGTTACTGTGTAAACAAAACGTAACACTTAAACTTTTTAATTATGAAAAAACACATCTATTTATTTTTCTTAGGTATCATTGTTTTAAGTGTGTCTTGTAAAGATTCAACCAAATCAAATAGTGTTGAAAGCGGTACCAAATCAGAGCTTATTAATCAAAATGATATTGATCGGATCGAGCCACCAAACTGGTGGGTAGGTTTTGAGAATGAGCAACTTCAATTATTGGTGAAACATGACAATATTGGAGGATATACACCTAGCATTTCTTATGAAGGTGTGACGATTGAAAAAGTAACTAAAGGAGATATTAGTAACAATTATTTGTTTATTGATTTGCTCATTTCAGAAGATACTAAAGCAGGAACCTTTAATATTAGATTTAACGACGATAAAGGCAATGAGCTTATACACACATATCAACTGAAAACACGTTTAAAACCTGCCGAAGATTTTATTGGTTTTGATAGCAGTGACGCTATTTATCTCATAACACCAGACCGTTTTGCTAATGCGAACCCAAATAATGATACACCAATAGCCAAGGAAGGGCAAGTTGCTTTGTTAGAAAATACCATTGATAGAAGTGATAGTTATGCACGTCATGGAGGTGATATTGAAGGTATAATAACGAACTTAGACTATATTTCAGATTTGGGCTTTACCGCTATTTGGCCACAGCCAATGTTAATCAATGATATGAAAGAAGGCTCATACCATGGTTATGCCATTACAGATTTGTACAAAATAGACCCTAGATTTGGAACCTTAGATGACTATCAAGAGCTATCTAAAAAGCTCAAAGATAAAGGCATGAAACTTATTATGGATCAAATTGCCAATCATTGCGGATTAGAACATTGGTGGATGAAAGACTTACCATTTAAGGATTGGATAAATCTTCAAGAAAATTACGAAAAAAACAAAGATAATTGGGATTGGAGAACAACAACACATTCTAATCATAGACGCACATCTAATCAAGATATCTATGCGGCTCAGCATGACAAAGATGGAAATTCTAAAGGATGGTTTGTGTCGGCAATGCCAGATTTAAATCAGCGTAATCCATTTATGGCAAAGTATATCATTCAAAATAGTATTTGGTGGATAGAAACGGCTCAATTAGATGGTATTCGCCAAGATACATATCCGTATCCCGATAAGGACTTTATGAGTGATTGGGCTGGAGCCATTATGACCGAGTACCCAAATTTTAATATTGTTGGAGAAGAGTGGAGTTATAACCCGTTACTTATTGGTTATTGGCAAGAAGGTGCGAATAACAGAGATGGCTATGATTCTAATTTAAAATCTACAATGGATTTTGCTATGCAAGCCAAAGTTGTTGAAGCCTTAAATGAGGATGAATCTTGGGATAAAGGTTTGGTGAAAATCTATGAAGGCTTAGCAAACGATTTTCATTATGCCAATCCAAAGAGTATCATGATATTCCCAGGAAACCATGATATGAGTCGTATTTTTACACAACTGAAAGGTGATGTTAACAATACAAAAATGGCTGTTGCAACCTATGCCATGATGCCTAGAATTTTACAAATGTATTACGGTACCGAAATTCTTATGGATGATTTTGAGAAGCCAGGAGATCATGGATTAATACGAACAGATTATCCTGGAGGATGGCAAGGTGATTCTGTGAATGCGTTCACAGGAGAAGGCTTGTCTTCACAGCAAAAAGACATGCAGGCCTTCGTTAAAAACCTACTGCATTATAGAAAAAACAGCAAGGCTATTCACGATGGAAAAACAGTTCATTTTTCACCATTTATGGGCACGTACTTTTTATTTCGAACTTTAGGAGATGAAACGGTTGTCTTGATTATCAACAAAAATGAAGAGCCTATAACTATAGATTTAAAGCGTTATGCTGAAATAGGGCTTCAAGGGAAAACACTAAAAAATATCATATCTGGAGATACTTTTGTTTGGGGAGATAATATCGAATTAAGATCCAAGGGTCCACTTTTATTAACTACTAAATTAAAATAGATATGAAAACATTTGTTTTAGCATTTTTATCGGTAGTAATGTGCAACTTAAGCTGCCAATCTCAAAGTAAGAGCCCATCCAAAACAAAGGACGTCTCGTTTGAACAACTTAAAGACGCTGTACTTTATGAAGGTAGTTTATACAGGGCTGAGGCTTTTCCTTCTCAATATATTAAGGCAAGACCTGTTGATGTTTGGCTACCAAAAGATTACTCACCCAAGAAAAAATATGCAGTGCTTTATATGCACGATGGTCAAAATTTATTTGATTCTACAACCACTTGGAATAAGCAAGAATGGAAAGTAGACGATTGGGCATCTAAATTAATGAATAGTAAAAAGACTAGAGATTTTATCGTGGTTGGCGTTCATAATATTCCACAAATAAGATGGATGGATTTATTTCCACAAAAGGCTTTTGAAAGTTTAGATAAAGAAACCATTCAAAAATTGTTTGAAAGAGCAGCTAATGCAAATAAGGATACTAAACTCAGTGGAGATAACTATCTCAAATTTATTGTAGAAGAATTAAAACCTATTATTGATAAAACTTACGCAACTATACCTACACAAGAGCATACGTTTGTAGCGGGTTCCAGTATGGGCGGTCTAATGTCTATGTACGCTATTTCGGAATATCCAGATATTTTTGGAGGTGCTGCTTGTATCTCAACGCATTGGGTTGGAGGTGCACCAGCAGAGTTTAACCCCTTACCTGAAGCTATATTCCAATATATGGAGGCAAATTTACCTTCGTCTAAAAATCACAAGTTATATTTTGATTATGGAAACAAGACTTTAGACCAGTTTTATCCGCAATATGCGCCAAGAGTAGACAAGATTTTAAAACAAAAAGGATATACCAAAACGAATGCTGTTAACCTATTTTTTGATGGTACAGACCACTCAGAAAATTCATGGAACAAACGATTTGATCAACCATTACTATTTTTATTAGGACACTAAATGAAGACATTTTTACTTACATTAATTACCATTTTCTGTGTTGCTATAGGGTTTAGCCAAAACCCTAATCGTCTATTTAAAAGTGCCGAAACACAAGGAACAAGTTTAAAAGTTAATGTGAGTGATGGGTACTATATGATTAAGCCTTTTTCTTCTGAAATTATAGAAACCACATTTGTTCCTCTTGAGGAGTCTTTAAATGAAAATTCACATGCTGTAGTATTAAAACCTGAAACCTCCAATGTTCAAATTACTGAACGAGGTGCCGATGTTTTGCTTAAAACTAATGGACTCTATGTCGTTGTTAAAAAATCACCATTTCAGATTGCATACTATTTCAAGGACAAACATATTATTTCTGAAAAGGCAGGCTATATTAAAAATGACAGTCTAGAAACCATACAATTTGAACTAACTAAAGATGAGGTCTTATATGGTGGAGGCGCACGTGCTCTTGGTATGAATCGCCGTGGTAACCGATTGCAATTGTACAATCGCGCTCATTATGGATATGAGACACATTCAGAATTAATGAATTATACATTGCCAATTGTGATATCGTCCAACAAGTATTTAATCCATTTTGATAATGCTCCAATTGGGTTTTTAGACTTAGATAGTAAAAGTGACAATACCCTGACCTATGAAACCATTTCTGGTCGTAAAACCTATCAAGTTGTTGTTGGTGAAACCTGGTATGATATCGTCGATAATTATACAGATTTAACAGGGAAACAACCAATGTTACCTCGTTGGGCTTTAGGTAATTTCTCAAGCAGATTTGGGTATCATTCTCAAAATGAAGTTATTGAAACCATCGATAAATTTAAAGCTGATAATATTCCTGTAGATGCTATTATTCTTGATTTATATTGGTTTGGGAAAGACATTAAAGGGACCATGGGAAACTTGGCATTTGATCGCGATTCATTTCCAAACCCAAAGCAAATGATTGCCGATTTAAAGGCTAGAAATGTGGAAACCATTCTTATTACAGAGCCTTTTGTATTAACAACATCTAATCGTTGGGATGAAGCGGTTAGAAAAGATATTCTGGCTAAAGATTCTTTAGGACAACCATTTACCTATGATTTTTACTTTGGTAATACAGGTCTAATTGATATCTATAGCAATAAAGGAAAGGAATGGTTTGATGCTATTTATAAAGACTTGTCTCAATTAGGTGTTAGTGGTTTTTGGGGAGATTTAGGAGAACCCGAAGTACACCCATCTGCTTTAATTCATGCTAATGGCACAGCCGACGAAGTTCATAATATCTATGGTCATGATTGGGCAAAATTGGTTTATGAATCTAGCTTAAAAGCCAATCCGAGTTTACGACCATTTGTTTTAATGCGCGCTGGGTATTCAGGCTCACAACGCTATGGTATGATCCCTTGGTCTGGTGATGTGAATAGAACTTGGGGAGGTCTACAATCTCAACCCGAAATAGCACTTCAAATGGGAATGCAAGGGCTAGCATATATGCACAGTGATTTAGGTGGATTTGCAGGTGCTAACCTAGATGATGAATTGTATGTGCGATGGCTTCAATACGGCGTATTTCAACCTATCTATCGCCCGCATGCGCAAGAAGATGTGCCAAGTGAACCGGTATTTAGAAGTGATAAAGTAAAAGCCTTAGCGAAACAGGCCATTGAATTACGGTATAAATTATTACCATACAATTACAATTTGATGTATGAGAATAATCAAACTGGAGCACCTTTGATGCGCCCTTTGTTTTTTGATGAACTGGATAATTTAGATTTATTTACGTATTCAGATGCATACTTATGGGGAAAGGACATCCTTGTGGCTCCAATCTTGAAAGCCGGACAAAAAGAAAAAGAAGTTTATTTTCCGAATGACAATATATGGTTTGATTTTTATACAGATGAGCGAATTGAAGGCGGACAAACAAGAACTGTAGCAACTAAGGAGAATTCTATTCCAACTTATGTGAGAGCAGGAGCTTTTGTTCCGATGACAGAAGCCATAAATAGTACAAAAAATTTAGACTCTAATAAAATTCAGTTGCATTATTTTCATGATGATTCGGTCACACAAAGTAAACGTAAAATGTATTCTGATGATGGTAAATCAACAGATAACATTCAAACAAAAGAGTATGAAATTTTAGAATTTCAGTCTAAAAGAAAAGGGAATAAATTAAGATTTGAACTAAGACATAAAATAAATATCAATTATAAATCTTCAAAACTAATTGTTCTGACAATTCATAATATTATAAAGAAACCCAAAAAAATTAAAATTAATGGGGAAACTGTATTGGTTGGTTGGAATGATGAAACCAAAATGATTACACAACCATTTATTTGGAATACTTCTGAAGAAGAAATAAAAATTGAAATAAAACTAAATAACTAATTCAATGAAAAACGTATTAACTATAGCTCTAATTGCAGTATTGGTCTGGTCTTGTAAAACAGATAAAAAAGATGAGCCTGTACTCATTGAAGACAAAACATCAGAGGATATTTTAGCACCAATTTCCGAAGATATTTTAGAAAGCGCAATAATTTATGAAGCCAATATTCGTCAATATTCACCCGAAGGCACGTTTCAAGAATTCACAAAAGATATCCCAGAGCTTAAAAAATTGGGTGTTAAGATTATTTGGTTAATGCCTGTGTTTCCAATTTCGGAAACGAAGCGAAAAGCAACTGGTGGTCGAGATAGTAAATTTGCTTCAGATTTCCCTGAAGATGAACAAAGCAAATATTTAGGAAGTTATTATGCTGTAACAGATTTCACAAAGATAAATCCAGAATTCGGGACGATAGAGGATTTTAGAGAACTCGTTAATATGGCTCGCAAAAATAGTATGTATGTTATCTTAGACTGGGTTCCTAATCATACAGGATGGGATCACGAATGGCTAAAAACCAATCCTGATTATTATACACAAAATGAAGATGGAGAAGTGATTCACCCAGAAGGGACAGATTGGACAGATGTTGCCGATTTAAACTATGATAATAAATCGATGCGTAAGGACATGCTAGACGATATGAGTTATTGGATTACCAAAGAAGGTGTTGATGGATTTAGATGTGATGTTGCAGGATCGGTACCATTAGATTTTTGGCAAGAAACAATTCCTGAATTACGTAAGCAAAAAGATATTTTTATGCTTGCTGAAGCCTGGGAACCAGAATTAATGAAAGGAAACGACTTGTTTGATATGGCATACGCATGGGATGGTCACCATTTATTGAATAGCTTGGCAAAAGGAGAAAAAAACCTCAAAGATTTTGAGGCCTATACCACCAAGATATTTAAAGACTATGAAACCAATGATATCCTCATGAATTTTGTAACTAATCATGACGAGAATTCCTGGAACGGAACAATTAAAGAGCGCATGGGAGACGCCTCAGAACTCATGACCGTTTTTAGTTATATGCAAAAAGGAATGCCATTAATTTACACAGGCCAAGAGTATGATTTGGCTCACCGACTTAAATTTTTCGAAAAAGATTCTATACCAAAAGTCAAAGGTAAGACATGGCAATTATTAGAAAAGTTAGCCGTACTAAAACAAGAAAATGAGGCGCTACATGGAGGTCGAAATGGAGCTGCCTTTGTGAGTTTAGTGAGTAATAATGAGCATGTGCTAGATATGGTAAGAAAAAAAGGAAAGTCAAAAATTAGATTTATTGGCAACTTTTCTAACAACGAACAAATGTTTAATAGCACAACATCAGGCACATTTGTAGATTTTATGACCGATAGCAACATAGAATTGAAAGCTGGAGAAGCGCTAACACTTCAACCTTGGGAGTATAAAATATTAATACAATAACCTATGAAGCATTTATTTTTGATAGTATGCAGTTTTACGATGATAATTTCTTGTCAAAAAACACCAAAAGAAGCGACAGATGTGAAACCTAAAACACCTTTTGTTTGGGAAGCTGCGAATTTGTATTTTTTGTTGACAGATCGATTTAATAATGGCGATACAGCTAATGATATTAACTTCGAAAGGACTAAAGAAACTGGAAAACTTCGTGGTTTTAAGGGTGGAGATCTTAAAGGGATAACCCAAAAAATAGAGGAAGGTTATTTTACAGATTTAGGTGTTAACGCTATATGGATGACACCAATTGTAGAGCAAATTCATGGAGGGACAGATGAAGGTACAGGTGTAACATATGGTTTTCATGGGTATTGGACAAAAGATTGGACTGCCATTGATCCTAACTACGGGACAAAAGAAGACTTAAAACAACTAGTGAAAGTGGCTCATGATAAAGGCATAAGAATTCTTTTAGATGCTGTAATTAATCATACTGGGCCAGTGACCGAACAAGATCCAGTTTGGCCAAGCGAATGGGTGAGAACCGAACCTCAATGTCAATACACTAATTACGAGAATACAATTACCTGTACTTTGGTAAAGAATTTACCAGACATTAAAACAGAAAGCAACGAAGCCGTTGAATTACCACCTCAGTTAGTAGAAAAATGGAAAGCAGAAGGACGTTACGAAGAGGAAATCGCAGAACTTAACGCGTTTTTCGAAAGAACGGGTTACCCTAGAGCGCCACGCTTTTATATCATGAAATGGCTAACAGATTATATTACCGAATTTGGAATTGATGGTTATAGAGTTGATACTGTAAAACATACCGAAGAATATGTATGGCAAGAGTTTAAAAATGAATGCGATTACGCTTTTAAAACGTGGAAACAAAATCATAAAAACGAGGTACTCGATAGCAACGATTTTTATTTGGTTGGCGAAGTCTATGGCTATGGAATATCTTCTGGAAAAGCTTATGATTTTGGAGATAGAAAAGTAAATTATTTTGATGACGCTTTTACGAGTCTGATTAATTTTGAACTAAAATGGAATGTTGCTCAGCAATCTAAGGAAGAGGTGTTTAAACGTTACTCAGATGAGTTACATACGAATTTAAAAGGCTACGGTATATTAAATTACTTGAGCTCACATGATGACGGACAACCTTTTGACCCAGAGCGAACAAAGGCATACGAAACAGGAACAATGCTCTTGCTTACTCCAGGAACATCTCAAATATATTATGGAGACGAATCGGCTAGAAATTTGGTTGTAGATGGTACAATTGGAGATGCGACCTTGCGCTCAATGATGAATTGGGATGACGTTAAAGAAAATAAAGTGCTAGAACATTGGCAAAAACTAGGACAGTTTAGAGTTAATCATCCTGCTGTTGGTGCAGGAGTGCACCAAATGATTACACAAGAACCTTATGTGTTTTACAGAAGTTTTTCTGACGGAAACTTTAAGGACTTAGTAGTTGTTGGATTAGATTTACCAAAAGGAAATAAAACAATAAATGTTTCTGAAATATATAAAGATGATGATCTGCTTCATGATGCGTACTCTAATCAAGACGTGACCGTGAAGAACGGAACAGTAACTATAGATTCAGAATTTGATATGGTTCTTTTAGAACAGAAATAATAAAGATATGCGAATAATTATCCCTTTAATCTTAACCTGTTTATTATTTTCTTGTAATGCTTTCGACGAGAAAAAAACCTTTGAAGCAGTGTCTTCAAATGGTCAACTTAAATTGAGTTTTAATCTTTCAGAAGAGGGTCAGCCGTATTATTTAGTAATGCGAGATGGTAATGTCATAATTGACACGTCGTATTTAGGTTTTGAGTTTAAAGATGCACCTGCATTTGATAAGAACTTTATTATTAAAAATTCTGAAACAAAAACGAATATAGAAACTTGGCAGATGCCTTGGGGAGAGCAGAAAGATGTTGTTAATAATTACAGGGAATTAAAAATAATGTTGCAAGAAAAAGTGTCTCCCGAGCGATTTCTTAATGTAGTGTTTAGAGTTTATGACGATGGTGTTGGATTTAGATACGAATTTCCAGAACAGGCTAGACTTAAGGCTGTTGAGATTTTAGAAGAACGCACACAATTTAATTTAACTCAAGATTATAAGACGTTTTGGATACCAGGAGATTGGGATATTTATGAGCACTTATACAGTACAACAAAACTTTCTGAAATTGATGCTTTAAAATATGTTGGTCATGTTAACTTGGCGCAGACTTATATTCCAGAAAACGCTGTCAACACACCTGTGACTATGGTTGGTGACGACGGTACACATTTGAGTTTTCATGAAGCAGCTTTAGTCGATTATTCTGGAATGACTTTGAAAGTTGATACAGACAATCTTAGCCTTGAAAGTCATTTAGTCGGTACAGAGAATAAGCCTTATAAAGTGAAGCGTACATTACCTTTTCACACGCCTTGGAGAACCATTCAAATTACAAATAATGCTCCAGATTTAATTGCATCTAATCTTATCGTAAACCTTAATGAACCAAATAAATTAGGAGATGTATCTTGGATTAAACCTATGAAATATACTGGTGTTTGGTGGGAAATGCATTTAGGAAAATCGTCATGGGATTATGGAATGGAAATGATTGATGGTCAATGGGTAGATACAGGGAAGGCTCATGGCAGACATGGAGCAACAACAGAAAATGTAAAACGATTAATAGACTTTTCCGCTCAAAATAACATTAAGGGTGTTTTGGTAGAAGGATGGAATACTGGCTGGGAGCGTTGGATTGGTTTTGAAGATAGAGAAGGTGTTTTTGATTTTGTAACGACTTATCCCGATTATGATATAGATGAAGTGGTGCGCTATGGAAAAGAAAAAGGTGTCTCCATTATTATGCATCATGAATCTTCTGCAGCAACAGAAACCTATACAAAACAGCAGGATGCAGCCTTTGCATTGATGAAAAAATATGGAATGCATGCCGTAAAAACAGGTTATGTAGGTAAAATTCTTCCGAAAGGAGAATATCATCATGGACAATATATGGTCAACCATTATAACAATACTGTTGAAAAAGCTGCTAAGTACGAAGTTGCGATTAATGCTCACGAGCCTATTAAAGCAACAGGTTTAAGACGAACATATCCAAATACCATTTCGCGAGAGGGGCTTCGCGGACAAGAATTTAATGCTTGGGCTCAAGATGGAGGAAATCCTCCTGAACATTTACCAATTGTGGCATTTACAAGGATGCTGGCTGGACCAATAGATTTTACACCTGGAATTTTCAATATAAAATTTGATGAATATAAATCTGAAAACCAAGTTAATACCACTTTAGCGCAACAATTAGCATTGTATGTTGTCATTTATAGTCCCATACAGATGGCAGCAGATTTAGTAGAGCATTATGAAGCCAATCCAGAGCCTATGCAATTTATAAAAGATGTTGGCGTAGATTGGGACGAAACAAGAGTTTTAAATGGAGAAGTTGGTGACTATGTCACAATTGCACGTAAAGAACGTGAAACAGGTAACTGGTTTTTAGGAAGCATAACCGATGAAAACGCTCGAGACATAGACTTGAGTTTTGACTTTTTGGAGCCTAACCAAGAGTATACTGCTACAATTTATAAAGATGGAAAAGATGCACATTGGGATAAAAACCCGCTTGCGATTACTATTGAAACCATTACAGTTAACCAAAATTCTAAATTAAAATTGAAATTGGCGCAAGGAGGTGGTGTAGCGATTAGTATCATGAAAAAGTAACGACCTTGGATCGTCAGTTTGATTTATTTTTTTGGGATATTTAGTCCTAAATGACCATGATAATTTTTACGAATCTAACTTTATAGAGAATAAATCTTACATTTTTAACATAAATTCTTGTAACATTCTGCCACGAGTGAAGTCTTAATTAATAACGATTTAACTATTAATTCGTAACTTTGCATGCAAGAAACAGTTGGTATGAGTGATATAAATGAGAATATAGAATCTCCATTTAAACTTAAGGTTAGTTTTAATAAACTACTTGAGCACTATGAAGAATTGGCAAAAAGTGAAGATGAATTCATTGCTGCTAAGGCTAGACGTGTCCTTAAAACAGCTGAAGGTTACCCTGAATTAAGTGAAGGGTTTAGCGATCCTTCTATCCTAAAAGAAAGAGAAAAAGAAATTAGTATTATTTTACAAGATTCTTTTAGCCCTGTATTGACAAAAAATGAAATCAAAACAGCGTCAGTTCCTTTCCATAACCTTATTTTTAATTCTTCTGAACGTTTTAAAACCATTATAGAAACGGCAGGTGATGATTTTGAATTAGAAATCAAAAACATGCCTAAGGATGATAAGTATATTATTGCATGTACTATTATCTTAGCATTTTGCTATGGTCACAATATTAATTTCAAAAGACCTTTTTATTATGAAATTCCAGATGCCAATGGTATTATGCAATTTTATAAAATATTATATAATGCAGATTTTACAGAAATTATTCCTGCAAAGAACGCACCAAAAATCACACAAGAAGATGTAGATGAATTATTAGATAATTTCGAGAACATGGCCTTGTGGAAGGAGAAGTTTCCACCTAACAGTTATACCTTTAAAGGATTTGTTATCTCTAATATTTTTAATGTTACAGACGATCAATCTATTTCCAATATCAAAACAACATTAATTGGTGAAGATAAAAGGAAAGACGAAGGATTTATGGAAGACTTTCAAGAAGTTTTTCGATCACTATTAGGCCTTAAAGATATTAAGGTTGGATTTTCAATTTATAATGATGAAGAAGATGCATTTGAACGTGTTTATGGCGTTGCTATGAATAGCTTCTTACTTAATAACTTAGAAGTTAATTCATGTAAAAATGCACTCTGTAGTATGTCTTATGAGACCTTACTTAGAGAAAAGAATTTCTATGCCATTTCTGATGTTGATAGGTATTATGAACTTTCAAAAGGTAAAGCACCTCAGTATAAAACATTGAAGGACCAAAATATTAAAAGCGCCATATTAGCTCCAATAGCTAATGATGAAGGTTTAATGGGAATTTTAGAAATAGTATCTGAACAACCTAAAGTTCTGAACAGTATAAATGCTAATAAATTGGTAGATGTTATGCCATTTATTGTATCTGCTGTTGAACGTTCAAAAAATGAAGAACAGAACCTAATTGAAGCTATTATTCAGCAAGAATGTACGTCTATACATCCTAGTGTAAATTGGCGTTTTGAAAAGGAAGCAAGACGATTTATTAAGGATCAACTTAATGGAAATGAACCTAGTTTTAATAAAATTGCTTTTGATAATATCTACCCATTATATGGTCAAATTGATATTAAAGGGTCGTCCAATGCAAGAAATTGGGCTACACAACAGGATTTAACTATTCAGTTGAATGCTATTAAAGCAATAATTGAAAATGCACTAAAAATTGAAAACTTACCAATTTACGAGCAATACTTATATCAAATAAATGATTATTTAGATGGGCTCAATACCCATTTTCAGGTGGATAGTGAGCAGCAAATTTCGGCATTTATACGAAAAGATATTGATCCATTATTAGAGCATTTTAAAAATGATAATGAGTTAAGAGGTCAAGTAAAATCTTACTTTGACAGCATAGACGATAAGGTCAATGTGTTGTATCAACATAGAAAGGATTACGATGATACCATTACTTTAGTAAATAAGGAAATGGCAGCACTTTTAGATAAAAAGCAAATAGATGCTCAGGCTATGTATCCTCATTATTTTGAGCGTTTTAAAACCGATGGCGTTGAGCATAACATGTATATTGGAGAGTCTATTACCAAAGAGGATAGTTTCAACCCAATCTATTTGTATAATTTGAGATTGTGGCAATTGCAGGTGATGTGTGAAATGGAGAATGCCTTTTATCTTATGCAATCTGATTTTCCTGTAAAGTTGGATGTAGCATCGATGGTTTTAGTGTTTAATCAACCTTTGTCTATTAGCTTTAGAATGGATGAAAAACAATTTGATGTAGATGGTACTTATAATGCCAGATATGAAATTGTAAAAAAACGTGTTGATAAGGCTTATATTAAAGGAACTACAGAACGGGTTACTCAAAAAGGAAAGATAAGTATTGTATATTCTCAAAAGCAAGACGAAAGAGAATATTTAAGATATGTGAAATTCTTACAATCTAAAAAGTATTTGGACGACGATGTGGAAATTGTAGAATTACAAGATTTACAGGCGGTTACAGGTTTAAAAGCAATACGTGTAAGTGTACTGTACCACACAGATCAAGACGATAAGTCCTTTTATACTTATGACGATTTAATGAAAGAAATTAAGGCCTAACCACTATTTTATTTAGGTTCAGATTTATTGCCCAGGATGAATTCCTGAGGTCTGAAAAGCAATACCAAAAGCAATTACACTCACAACAATACCTATCATAAAAACTGTGTACGTTTTGCGTAGTAAACTATATTTTCTATTTAAAACGAGACCTAAGAAATATAAATCTTTAGTAAGCGAACTGTAAAGATAATCTCTGTCTTGCATCATTTCGTTCATGGCCCATTCAAACTCATCAAGTTTCATTTTATGAAAGTTTCCGAAGAATAATAAATTAACTTTTTTATCGGCAACATCTTGTTTGTTAAACTTTCCTTGAGTAACGTTTGGTCTTGTGGCTAATACAGATAATACAATAGATGCAACGGTAAACCCAGCAAAAATTACTGTTGGCCAAATGAGGTAGTCGTTTGAAGGGTTATCAAGTTTAGATACTAAATTTGACAATACTAAAGAGATAATAATAGCATTTACAGAAAGCAAAATATTGGCTTTAGTATCGGCAATATCACTTAGAGTGATATGATTTCTTAGCGCTACTCTAAACATGGTTTCAATACCACGTTCTGGTAAATCTAACTTATGTTTTTTAAAACTTAGTTCTGCTTTTTTCTGTTTTAATTTTTCGGTATTTTCCTTAATCTTATTCTGACTTTGTAAAAGGTTAGCTAAGTTTTTTCCTTTTCGTTTTTCCCATTTACTTGCAGCTATGTCTGTATAAAATGTGTGATTGGTTAAAAATGAAATGTTATCATTAACCCAATTAGGTTTGGAAATAAACTTGTCTTGAGTTAATTCCCATTCTTTACGTAATAAAGAGGCAAATTCATCGTAGTTTTTACTAGATACATGAGCACAATCAGCATCTCTTATAATGCTTTCCAATTGG
This sequence comes from uncultured Psychroserpens sp., assembly GCF_947492715.1. GTDB lineage: Bacteria > Bacteroidota > Bacteroidia > Flavobacteriales > Flavobacteriaceae > Psychroserpens. The sequence goes on along the minus strand of NZ_CANLNS010000001.1, from coordinate 485,841 downwards.
TTTTTTGGCTCATAACCCATTTGTGTAGCTAAAATAATATTAGAAATAAGCTCAATAGTAGTTGCTTCAACCTCTTTAGATTTTAAAAAGTGATCCGCAATTTGTACACTTTCTTTTTCATGACCTTCAATCGTTTTTGTAAATCCAGTATCATGAAACCAAGCTGCAATTACTAGAATGTGTTTTTCATCTTCTGAAAGATTGCTACTTTCAGTAAGCTCTTTTACCTTGGAAACTACACGTTGTGTATGTGCAAGATTATGATAAACAAATTTTGGATCTAAATTTTCATTTAAAAATCCTACAACATACTTTTCAGCTTCGAGAACTAAGGTTTCCATAAAGAGTATTGGTTTATTTAGTAAAAATACTAAACTTTAATTAATGCGCGTTTTGCAGTCTAATTTGTCGAAAATTAATGGATTACTTTCATCAATGGAAATAGACATATCTGCAATTTTTCATGGAATAACGTCGGTTGTTAAAATATATTACAATTGTATTCAATTTTTTATCACATAGATGTTTTTAAAAAATATAATGTAAGTTTACGGACGCTAGCTCTTTAATTTTCCAATTTAACCTCCACCAAATTTAGTGCACAATGAATTTTAGATACTCTAAACATCCCGAACAAGGAAACTTGGTCTTAACAGACTTTAATTGTGCTTCTTTTGAAAAGAGGCTCGGGGTAGGCGATTATTATAAAATTATATGGGCAAAGGATACAGCAATAAATATGGGTATCGATGGTTACTCAATTACACTTGAAAAAAATCAGGTGTTATTTTGTACGCCTTTTAATATGATTCAAATAGAGCCGTTTTCAAAAGGGGCTATTTCAATAATTTTTGACAGGGAATTTTATTGTATTAGAGATCATGACCATGAAGTGTCCTGTAACGGTTTTTTGTTTTTGGGATCTTCTGCTCCAGCCATTGTAGATTTAACCGAAAAGGAACGAAAGAGTTTTGAACTACATTTTATGTTCTTCGAAGAAGAGTTTGAAACCAAAGATCACGTTCAAGGAGAAATGTTACGAGTTTTACTTAAAAGATTACTTATTAAATCGGTAAGACTTTTAAAGAAGACAATTATCGATCCGTCAATGGAACAGTCTAAGGTTGATATAATAAGACAATTTAATTTACTGGTAGAAGCCAACTTTAAAGAAAAACATAAGGTGTCTGATTATGCCAATTTGCTAAATAAATCACCTAAAACAATCTCTAATCTTTTTACAAAATATAATAACAAAACACCTCTACAAGTCATCAATGATCGGATTATACTTGAGGCAAAGAAATTATTATTGCTTTCTGAAAAATCATCTAAAGAGATTGGATACGAATTAGGTTTTTCTGAAGCATCTCATTTTTCAAAATTCTTTAAAAATCAGGTAGGAACATCTCCTATCTACTTCAAGAAAAATACGTTGAACATCTACTAATTATGTTCTATTTGAGGAAAATCGCCATCTATTCAGGTAGAATGTTTAACGTTTAAGGAGGTCCTCATATCTAGTTTTGTGTATCTAAAAAGAGATACATAAATGCCATCAAAAATTGGATCGTTACATGATTACCCTTATATAGGCTTAAGAGCGTATAAAACAGAAGCGTTTACTATTGAAACTAGAGTAGCTTCAGTTTTGATATGGAATATTAACTGTAGTATAAGTTGCTGTATAAATGATCTGGATATGGTTATTCCGGCTAACACTGTTGTTCTCTTAGATGAAGGCTGTACATTTAGCTGTCAAAGCAATGCCATATCTAAACTAAAGTTAATAGAGTTTAATACCGATATTTTTTCACAATCGATATTACTTTCCTGTGGTTATATTAATAAACTAACACGTAAGGACTTTAGAAATCACACACTTCTATTTCTAGAAAACCGAGAAACGAGATTAATAGAAACTATGTTTTCACTCGTAGAACGTGAAATAACAAACCCTTGTATAGACATAGATAAATTGAAGACATCAATGTGTTCTACTTTAAAGACATCGTTGCTCGAGAAATTCGAGGATGATGACAATTACATAAATTATTTTGGAGAATTATTGGGCGCGCAGTTTAATATATTTCATAATGTTTCAGATTACGCTTCGCAATTGGATATTGAACCTAAAACCTTACTCAGGTTGTTTCAAAAAAACAAACTCAAAAATCCAAGTGACATTATTAAGGAAAAACTCTTACTCGAAAGTAAAAAACTAATTGTTTATACAAATAAGAGTATAAGGGAAATTTGTTTTGAAGTAGGGTTTTATGACCCAGCCTATTTCTCTCGGTTTTTTAAAAAACATCTAGGTGTTACAGCAAAAAAATTCAGACAACAATATGCAAAGTGTTAAGTCATAGTGTAATATGGAAAAAAGTGCAACATAATAGGATTTCAATAGGTTAATTTTAACATATTTTATTTATGGATTTAGTAAACGACAATACGATTAAAACATATGAAAATGACAATCAGGATTTGTTCTTTATGCTTCTTAAGAATCAAAAAATAGAAGAAGCTATTAATCGCTATATCGATGACTATCTAGAAGTAAATTATAATAACAAGCAACGTTTCATTCCAAAACAAACTTGGGTTAAATACATAAAGAAAACCATTTTAAATAATGCCACCGAGGTTGTTCAATTTAAAATTGAAAAAGCTAAAACTAAAAATGAAATGTACATGTTTAAGATTTTTATGATTTGCAAAAAAATGAAAGGAACATTCGATTTGACCGAAATTCAAATTGGTAACCTCTGGAATAATAATTACATCAATAAATTACATTTTAAACTTACTAATTACTAACCAAAAACAGATAAAATTATGCTTACAAAAACCTATAAAATATGTTTGCTCATTACCATGATAGCCGTAGTTACATGGTCATGTAAGAACGAAGGTGAAGGATATCAAGACATCTCCTATTTTACTATGAATAGCGCTGGAGATCTAGAACGACCACAAGATTACAGGTCTTGGGTGTATGTTGGGACTCCAGTTACTCCAAATGACATGAATGGAGGGAAAGCAGCTTTTCCAGAATTTCATAATGTCTATATTGATCCCATGAGCTATGACCATTGGAAAGAACATGGAACATGGAGAGAAGGAACAATTTTAGTAAAAGAACTGATAAGTGTTGGAGGCAAGTCTGCTGCAAGTGGTAGTGGTTATTTTATGGGAGAATTCATTGGGTTAGAAGCCACTATTAAAAGCAAAAAACATTTTCCTAACGAACCTGGAAATTGGGCATATTTCAGTTTTACAAATCCCGAGGGAGGAGATTTAGCCAATACAGGTAAAGCCTTTGAGACAAAAATGTGTAATTCGTGCCATAATACAAGTGCTGCAGACGATTTCGTATTTACACAGCACTATCCAATTTTGTCGGCAGCAAAGGCCGTTGGAGCAACAATTACTCCAGAGAATGCATCGGCTCGAATGGCGTCGGCTGAGGCAAAACCTAAAGTTGGAAAATGGGAAGCATCTGCTCCAACACCCGAAAACTTAACATTAGAAATTCCTTTAGGGAAAGCACAATTATTTGCCTATCTGAAATCGGGTAAATATAAAAGCTATACGAACCAAGAAAAAGAACTACATCCATCTTTAGGTCCACATCAAAAATTGGGATTACCAGTTAAAGTGTTTATAAATAACATCCTTGCTGAATCATTAGAAAATGGAAATGAAGAACACCCATTGGGTTCTGTTGTTATAAAGGAAATGTATGATGCCGATGAAAACCCTGCTGGCTGGGCAGTAATGGCTAAAACACACGATAAATCTGATGATGGAAATGGATGGTTTTGGTATGAAGTAACTGATTCCTCAGATGCCGATAAAATTGCCGCTATAGGTAACGGTGTTGAAGGTTGTGTAAGCTGTCATACTATTGGAAAAGATATGGTTAGAACAGCATTTCCATTACAATAATAATTAAAAACTAATTTCAAAAATGACTAAATTAAAGCACATACTAGTAGTAATGATGGTTATGATAATTATAACATCATGCAAAGACAATGACGCCTACGTAAAGGCCACATATTTCACAATGGATTCTAATGGTGAGTTAGTACGCCCTGTAGATTACAGAACTTGGATATATGTAGGAACACCATTAACTCCTAATGATATGAACAATGGCAAGGCGGCCTTCCCAGAGTTCCATAATGTTTACATTGATCCCATGAGTTATAAACATTATAAAAAGACAGGTGTTTGGAGAGAGGGCACGATTCTTATAAAAGAACTGGTTAGTGTAGGTGGTAAATCGGCTGCCAGTGGTAGTGGTTATTTTATGGGTGACTTTATTGGGTTAGAAGCCACTATTAAAAGTAAAGAGCATTTTCCTGATGAGCCTGGGAATTGGGCTTATTTCAGTTTTACCAACCCAACCGAAGGTACTTTAGCAGCCACAGGTAAACCTTTCAAAACAGCGCAATGTAATTCGTGTCATAATACGAGTGCTGCAGATGATTTTGTGTTTACACAACATTATCCAGTGTTAAGAGCAGCGAAAAATGTTGGCGAAGAGGTTACACCAGAAAACACGGCAAAACGTTAATAGCATACATTGGTTTATTGAACTATTTTCATAAATAGTTTTAGTGTCGCCCAAAAGCAGATAATGTGTATGCTTTTGGGCTTTTTTTAAGAGTTGATATATGGTAAAAAAAACAATCGTCCTGGTTTGTATAATGTTTATATGGCATTCAACAAAAGCCCAGGATCATAATATTAAAGAGCCTGGATTAGAATTGGTGCTTTCCGGATTATCTATTTACAATACCGAGACGGCCTTAAGTGATTTTGCAACTGAAATTCATCTTACACATTGGACTACCCATAAATGGGCTTTTGGTGTTGGATATACTTTTGTGTTTGAAGATAATCAAAGAGTTGGTCATGAGATTGCCGCATTGGTAAGTCATAAACCGTGGCCATTTTTAACTGTTAATACTGGGCCAAGTATATCATTGCCAAACTCTCATAAAGATACCGAATTATCGGGCTATTTAGAATCTGAATTTGCATTTACACTTGGAAAAATTCACTTAGGACCAACAGCTGGGGTATTAGTTGGGCAAGACTTTAGGGTTTTTGGTGGTTGGCACTTCAGTTATGAATTTTAAGGAAAAAAGTACAATTTGTTAGGAAAAATAGATACGCCAATTCGCCAAGTCGTACCTTAAATTTGTAGTATTAATAATTTAAAATAAAATCAAATGGAAAATCAAATTGAAAATAATCTAAAACATATTCATTCATTATTAGCTAAAGGTGAGTTTATAGAAGCTATGGAAACGTATTTACACGACGACGTACAATTGCGCGAAGGAAATGGAGAGCCAAAAATTGGAAAAGCATATTGTGTAAAGTTTGAAGATGACTTTATTAATAATGATTTAGAAGAGTTTATAGGTTATGAAGTTGGAAATTATGCTGTAAAGGGAGATCATTCATTCTATGACGCGATAATGACACTAAAACTTAAAGATGGAACGACAATGGTGTCTGAGCAAATTGTAGCTACCGAATGGAAAGATGGTAAAATATATAGAGAAAGATATTACCATTCATAAGGCAAGTTAACAACCATAACATTTACATAAACTTATACACAATGAATGACATTATACTTTATGGAGCAGATTGGTGTCCAGACTGTCGACGAGCCAAATCATATTTAAAAGAAAACAATATTGATTACACCTTTATAGATGTCGATTTGGATAAAGATGCGACGGCCAAAGTAGAGGCAATAAATAATGGAAAACGCATTATTCCAACACTAATCATTAATGAAAAATCGTATACCAATCCTGAAAATGTAGAATTGGCAGCAGTGTTAGGACTAAATGATCAAGGTCATGTACAATTATTTGGAGCAGATTGGTGCCCAGATTGTAGACGTGCTAAACGTTTTTTAAGAGATAATGGTGTTAATTTTCAATTTATAGATGTAGATGTACATGATTGGGCTACTCAAAAAGTTGAAGAGATTAATAATGGAAAACGTATTATTCCAACCATATTAATCGATAATCAACCTTATACAAACCCAGATAATGCAGAGCTCACAAAACTACTTTCCATAAATATGGAAAAGGAACATAAGGTTTTTGATACAATCATTATTGGAGGTGGAGCCGCAGGTCTAACAACTTCAATCTATGGACAACGAGATCGATTTGATACGTTGATTTTAGAAAAATCTACAATTGGAGGGAATGCTTTTTTAACAGAAAAAATTGAAAACTATCCTGGCTTTCAGTCTATATCTGGACCTAAATTAATGGAGAAAATGGAAGAGCAAGCCCAAACGTACGGAGCAGTTATTAAAACAGGGGAAGAAGTTATTGGCATTGAAAAACAAGACAATGTGTTTGAAGTCCAAACAAAAAGCACAACGTACTTAGGGAAAACAGTTGTTTTGTCGACAGGATCTACATATCGAAAGTTAGAAATACCTAATGAAGAGGAATTGATTGGATCTGGAATTCATTTTTGCGCAACATGCGATGGTGCCTTTTATCGAGATAAAGATATCATAGTTATTGGAGGAGGAAATTCGGCACTTGAAGAAGGTATATTTTTGGCTGGATTTTGTAAAAGCGTTAAAATTATTCATAGGTCGGAAGCGTTTAGTGCATCTGAAACCTATATAGAAAAGTTGAAATCAATGGATAATATATCAACTTTTATGAATAAAACAGCGCTCGAATTCACATCAAACGGAAATGATCTTTTTGAAGGTCTAAAGGTGAAGGATAATCTCACCAATGAAATATCAACTATCAAGGCAGATGGTGCGTTTATTTTTATTGGCTTAATCCCAAATACCCAATCGTTTAAAGATGTCGTTGAGTTAGACGAGCGTGGCTTTATAAAAACAACAAATTTAGCTGAAACATCTGTTGAGGGTATTTTTGCTGCCGGAGATTGTAGAGAAGGCGCAATAGCGCAGGTTGCAGCAGCAACAGGAGAAGGTGTGTTAGCCAGTTATGGTATTAGAAACTATTTGAAATAAAAAAGAATGGTGGTCTCAGTCAAAAGGAAAATTCTAATCATTTTAGCTCTTGGTTTTATTGGAATACAATTGTATAGACCTCATAAAAATGATCAATTAGCTGAAACTTTGGATGATTTCTTAATTAAAGAGAAGGCACCAGAAAACGTAAAGAAGCTCATCAAAAATTCGTGTTATAATTGTCATTCTAATGCTACTAATTATTTCTGGTATGATCATATTGCTCCCATAAGTTGGATTGTAGATAATCATATAAAAGAAGGTAAAGAACAGCTTAATTTTTCGACTTGGGCAACATTAGATAGCAGAGATAAACTTGGGGTTATTTCAGAAATTGCCGTGAACATAACAGAGGATAAAATGCCATTGCCATCTTATATTAAAATCCATAGCGATGCCAAATTGTCGGAAAATGAAAAGCAACAAATTTTAGAGTGGCTTTATACTATAGAATAGAACATTTTTATGCACTAAATTATGAACTGGTATTTACCAATTACGATTATTCCAGGATTAGGAATGTTAATCTTGTCTACAACCTCTCAAATGATGACTTTGAGTTCTGAGATTGGCAGCTTGCTGTCTAATAAGTGCTCCTCATATCAACATAAAATTTCTGAACGAAAAATTAAACAACTTGGATTGCTTACAAGAGCTAGTGCCTTGTTGTATCTTGCAACCGGTTGTTATGTGTTGTCTGGTATATTGGGAGTTGTTTTTGAAACCGAAGCGATATTGAGTGTCCCGAGTATAGCACTTTATGTAGGTACAGTATTGGTTTTTGTTGCCATCAGCTTGCTTATTATTTACGCCTTCAAAGCGGTTAAAATAAGAAGAGATCAATTTGAGAATAATCATAACTTAGAGTCTTAATTATTAAGATTAAAGTAACGTAACTTTGTTAAAGAAGAATTATGTAACTTATATGTGCATTGAATTAACATAAAATCATATCGCACAAGACGATGTGCTATACTATGAAACTAAATCTAAAACAGTCATTTATTCAAGAATTACCAGCCGATCCTATTCTAGAAAATTCTAGACGTCAGGTTAAAAATGCTTGTTTTTCGTATGTAACACCAAAGCAGACGAGCGCTCCCAAAATCCTTCATGTTTCAGATGAAATGTCTCAGGCTTTGGGAATTTCTGAGGCAGATATACAGAACGAAACTTTTGCTAATATATTTACAGGGAATAAAGTGCTAACCAATACACAGCCATATGCTATGTGTTATGGTGGTCACCAGTTTGGTAATTGGGCAGGGCAATTGGGAGATGGACGAGCGATTAACTTATTCCAAGTAGAGCATCATAACAAATTATGGACAGTACAGCTTAAAGGCGCAGGTGAAACGCCATATTCTAGATCTGCAGATGGGCTCGCAGTATTGCGGTCTTCTATTAGAGAGTATTTATGTAGCGAGGCCATGCATCATTTGGGAGTGCCTACAACTCGGGCTTTGTCACTAGCATTGTCTGGAGATGAGGTATTACGCGATATGCTATATGATGGCAATTCGGCCTACGAAAAAGGCGCCATAGTATCTCGTATTGCTCCGTCGTTTTTACGTTTCGGAAGTTTCGAAATCTTTGCTGCAAGACAAGATCACGAAACACTTAAAACCTTAACCAATTATACCATAAAACAGCACTTTCCAAACTTAGGAGATCCTTCTAAAGAAACTTATATTCAGTTTTTTTCGGAAGTAGCACAACGTACTCGAGATATGATTATACATTGGCAACGTGTTGGTTTTGTGCATGGTGTAATGAATACAGATAACATGTCTATTCTTGGTTTAACCATAGATTATGGACCTTATGGATGGTTAGAAGGTTTCGATTTTGGATGGACGCCAAATACAACAGATAAACAGCATAAACGATATCGTTATGGTAATCAACCTAATATTGGGCTTTGGAATTTATACCAATTGGCTAATGCATTATTTCCATTAATTGAAGAAGTTGAACCTCTTGAAGCTATTTTAGAACAGTATAAATCCGATTTTGAAAAAAAATCGTTGGCAATGATGAAGACTAAATTAGGTTTAGAGAAACAAGACGACAAAGATGATATATTAGTCCAAGATTTAGAAGATGCTTTAGTATTAAGCGAAACCGATATGACCCTGTTTTTTAGACTTCTAAGCCAATTTAAAAAAGGAGATGCTAAAGGAGGTTTGGACTTGGTAAAGGAGTCATTTTATGTGCCAAATGAAATATCTGATGCTGTGGCTCAGCAATGGCGTGATTGGTTTGAGCGCTACAATTCTAGGTTAATCAAGGAGGTGCTTTCTGACGCCGAAAGGCAGTCTAAAATGAATACCGTAAATCCTAAATACGTGCTCAGAAATTATATGGCGCAATTGGCTATAGATGACGCAAATAAAGGAGATTATGAACAAATTAACGAACTGTTTCAACTTTTAAAAAGACCATATGATGAGCAGCCAAAATACGAGAAATGGTTTGCCAAAAGACCAGATTGGGCGAGACATAAAGTAGGATGTTCTATGTTATCATGTAGTTCGTAATGAGTATTCTAAATCGTATAAAGTTGTTGCCAAAAGGTTATGTAGAGGTTCTTTTTCAAAAGAAAAAATATGGAGTTACAAGAGACGATTTTAATGAAGGGAAAAGTATAAAAGTATATGCAAAAGAGTTAGCTGGTAATGATGTAATCAGCTTAAATTATTATATAACATCGGAGAAAGAATTACTGAAGCCATGCGAAATGCCAAACCAGAAAGTAATTCAGTTTTTAAACAATTTTAAATTAATAGAAGATGAAAGCCATTTGGAATGATCAAATTATAGCAGAGAGTGACGATACTATCGTGATAGAAAACAATCATTATTTTCCACCCGAAAGTATTAAGAAAGAATTTTTTAAATCAAGTGAAACCCATACTACATGTGCTTGGAAAGGAGAAGCATCCTACTATACTTTGGATGTAAACGGAAAAGAAAATAGAGATGCGGCGTGGTATTACCCTGAGGTATCTCAGTTAGCTAAATCTATTAAAGGGTACGTAGCGTTCTGGCGAGGTGTCGAGGTTATTAAGTAATGATTGCAGATGAGAAAATAGGTTTAGGAGGCGGTTGTCATTGGTGTACTGAAGCTGTATTTCAGTCATTGAAAGGTGTTATTTCTGTAGATCAAGGTTATTTGGCCTCAACTGATGAATTTTCGAGTTTTTCTGAAGGCATAATTGTCACTTACGATCCAGATACGATTAACATTAGCTTGTTGATTGAAATACATTTATTAACGCATAAGAGTACCAAAAATCACTCAATGAGGTCGAAATATCGCTCAGCAATTTATACGTTTTCCGAACAGCAAAACACCGAAGTAAATCAGATTTTAACAACATTGAACAAAGAAAGAGATGGTGCGTTAATAACGCTGGTTTTAGAGTTTCTAAAGTTTAAACCATCTAGAGAAGAGATTACCAATTACTATTTTAATAACCCTAAAAAACCATTTTGTGAATCCTTTATAAACCCTAAGTTGATACTGTTGCTTAGGAATTATGCTAATGCCATTAAACAAGACAAATTAGACCATTTAAAAAAGGAGATAACAGCATAAAAAATAATAAATATGAGTAACGAGCGATTAAAAATAGAAAACAAAAAAGGCCATAAGTTACAGGCATATTTGGAGTTGCCAGCCAATCAAAAACCACATTATTTTGCCATTTTTGCACACTGCTTTACATGTAGTAGCGCATTAAACGCAGTAAAAAATATTAGCAGATCTCTTACTAATCATGGCTTTGGAGTTGTAAGATTCGATTTTACCGGTTTAGGACGAAGTGAAGGAGAATTTGCTGAAAGTCATTTTTCTGCCAACGTTGATGATCTCATTGCGGTTAATGATTATCTCGCTAAAAATTATAAAGCGCCTTCATTACTTGTTGGGCATTCACTAGGTGGAGCTGCAGTTTTAGTGGCGGCTTCAAAATTAGATAATATAAAAGCCGTAGCTACTATTGGAGCGCCTTCAACAGTGAGTCATGTAAAACATTTATTTTCTCATGGTATCGAGGAGGTAAAAGAAAAAGGTAAAGTTGAAATTAACATTGGAGGAAGGCCCTTTAAAATTGACGATGAATTTGTCTCTGACTTCGATAAAACCGATCTGCCTTCGATTGTAAAGTCTTTGAGAAAACCACTACTAATCATGCATTCACCTACAGACACCATTGTTGGTATTAAAAATGCAGAACAGTTATATCATAATGCACATCACCCTAAAAGTTTTATAACTTTAGATCATGCAGACCACTTGCTGTCTAACACAAGAGATAGCCTGTATGCTGGTAATCTAATAGGGAGTTGGGTGCAACGTTATTTTGAGCCTGAAGAAAACCTTATGTTAGATACTGATGGAGAACAATTGGTTGCTCATTTGAATCTAAAAGAAAATAATTTTACAACAACAATTCAAACAGCAAAGCACAATTTCATTGCAGATGAACCCGAAAGTGTTGGTGGTGATGATTTTGGACCTTCACCTTATGATTTTCTGAGTGCTGGACTTGCAGCTTGTACTGTAATGACTTTAAAATTATATGCAGAACGTAAGCAATGGGATTTACAAGAAGTGTATGCTCACATAACATATTCTAAGAAGCACAGTGACGATTTAATGTTAGATTTAGAAAAGCCTACAAGAATTGATCATTTATCTAAAAAGTTGACTTTTATTGGTAACTTAGACGATAAGCAAAAACAACGTTTAAAAGAGATTGCTTCAAAATGCCCTGTGCATAAAACACTACAAAATGAAGTGATTATTGACACAGAACTTATTTAATTTAAAACTTTCATCATCAATCAATGACATTAAAACATTCGTATATAGAAACACGACAGCGATTTATAACGTTATGCAGAACACTTAAAACTGAAGATTATTCTGTACAACCAGCTGTTTTTGTTTCACCTCCTAAATGGCATTTGGCCCACAGTACTTGGTTTTTTGAGCAGTTTGTGTTGTCGGCACATAAACCAAATTATAAAGTTTTCGATATAGATTTTGCCTATTTATTTAATAGCTATTATAACAATGCCGGAGAACGCGTATTGAGACCTAATAGAGGTTTAATGACACGACCAACGGTTGATGAAGTGTATCAGTATAGAGCCTATGTTGACCAACAAATGCTTGAGTTTTTGTCTGAAACTATTTCAGAAGGTATCAAAGCAATTATTGAACTAGGCTTACAACATGAACAACAGCATCAGGAGTTGTTTTATTATGATATCAAATATATTTTAGGAAATCAACCAACCTTTCCAACTATTGAGAATGCTATCCGACTTTCAGAAATTGACCAACCAGAAGAATGGCATAAAATAGATGAAGGTATTTATAGCATTGGACATGACGAAGATTCATTTTGCTATGACAATGAGCTTGGTAGACATAAAGTATATCTAAATGAGTTTGAAATCTCTAATCGATTAGTAACTAATGAAGATTATATCAACTTTATAGATGACCAAGGTTATACTAATTTTAATCTATGGCATGCCGAAGGGTGGGATTTTATACAACAACATGGAATTCAAGCACCAGAATATTGGCATAAAGTAGATGGTAAATGGCATCAATACACCTTACAGGGTTTTCAAGAAGTTAATCTTAAAAACCCAGTAAGCCATTTGAGTTTTTATGAAGCATATGCTTTTGCCGAATGGAAACAGATGCGTTTACCAACAGAATTTGAATGGGAAGTGGCATCAAAACAGTTCAACTATGGCGAACTTTGGGAATGGACTAATAGTGCCTACTTACCTTATCCTAATTACTCAAAAGCTCCTGGAGCGATTGGAGAGTATAATGGCAAATTTATGATTAATCAAATGGTGCTTAGAGGTGCTTCGGTAGCAACCGTAAATGGTCATAGCAGACCTACGTATCGCAATTTTTTTCACCCTGAAATGAGATGGCAATTTTCAGGAATAAGACTGGTAAAATAATATGAACAATACCTTTGCAAAAGACATAATAGAAGGACTAACCGCAGAACAAAAACATTTGTCTTCTAAATATTTTTATGATGACAATGGAAGTCGCATATTTCAAGAAATTATGCAGATGCCTGAGTATTATCTGACTGATGCTGAATTTGAAATTTTGTCGCTTCAAGCGCAACAAATAGTTGAAAATTTAGACTTTAATGAGCCTTTTAATATTATCGAATTAGGTGCTGGTGACGGATTTAAAACATTTAAGCTTTTAGAATATTTAGTAAATGAAAACGTCGATTTTAATTATGTTCCTATTGATATATCTCAAGAAGCTATTACGATTTTAACCCAAAAATTAAAGTCGCGATTACCACAACTGTCTATAACACCTAAAATTGGTGATTACTTTGAAATCCTTGATGAAACCTCAAAAACTAATACGCCAAGTTTGCTTTTGTTTTTAGGAAGTAATATTGGTAATTATACCCCAAGTGATACCATTAATTTGCTTAAACTTTTTAATCAAAATATGAGTATTAATGATAAATTACTCATTGGTATGGATTTGAAAAAAAATCCAATTACAATACACAATGCATATTATGACAAAACTGGTGTGACCAAACGTTTTAACCTAAACCTTTTACTTCGAATTAACCGCGAATTTGACGCCGATTTTAAGATCGATGATTTCGATTTTTATTGTCACTATAATCCTTTAAATGGCGAGGTTAGAAGTTATATTGTAAGCTTAAAAACGCAGACAATAGAGATCAAAAAATTGAATACAACTATCGCCTTTGAGCAAAATGAACTTATATGGACAGAGCTTTCAAAAAAATATGCTATTTCAGAAATAGAACAATTGGCTCAAAACACAGACTTTAGTGTTAAAAAACACTTTTTAGATTGCAAGCACTATTTTACCGATAGTCTATGGGAGAAATTATCGTAAGAATCAATATCTTTAAAAATGAAAACCATCCAAATGAAAATCTTCAAGAAATTAATAACATTAGTTGTTGTAGGGGCGCTTTTAAACGCCTGCGCAACATATAAGGCACAATATGATTTCACAAAGACACAGGAGACTGAGATCAGTGAAGACGTAAAAAAGTACTTTAATACCTATCCAGAGGGTAAAGAGATTGATCATACGTTTTACCTAATTGGAGATGCAGGGAACTCTCCAGAGGGAGAATTGTCAGAAAGTTTAAGTGCTTTTAAAAAGGAATTAGAAGGCGCATCGAAAAATAGTACAGCCATTTTCTTAGGCGATAATATTTATCCTAAAGGATTACCTAAAAAAGGAGAAGAATCTAGAGCATTTGCAGAATATCAACTTAATGCACAAACAAGTGTTGTTAAAGATTTTAAAGGAAAAACTATTTTTTTACCAGGGAACCATGATTGGTATAGTGACGGCGTTAAAGGTTTGAAACGCCAAGAGAGATATATTGAAGATAAGTTAGGAAAGAATACATTTTTACCAGAAAACGGATGCCCATTAGAAAAGGTTAATATCTCTGAAGATATTGTTATGATTTTGGTAGATTCTGAATGGTATTTAACCAATTGGGATGACCATCCTACAATTAATGATGACTGCGATATCAAGACACGAAATAAGTTCTTTGATGAATTCGAAAGTTTAATAAAGAAAGCTCGGGGTAAAACTACTATTGTTGCCTTACATCATCCTATATTTACTAATGGTTCACATGGAGGGCAATTTTCATTTGGAAGTCATATGAAGCCAATTCCAATTTTAGGAACCCTTAAAAATATCATTAGAAAAACAGGAGGGGTTACTACTGTAGATGTACAGAATAAATTGTATAACCAACTTAGAAAGCGCATTATCACTTTGTCACAAGAAAATGATAAGACTATTTTTGTTTCAGGACATGAACATAGTTTACAGTATATAGTTCAAGATAATTTACCTCAAATTGTGAGTGGGTCTGGTTCTAAAGTGTCAGCAACTCGAAATGTACAAGGAGGTCAGTTTTCTTATGGAACTCAAGGATATGCTGTACTCGATGTATTTAAAGATGGTTCTTCTTTTGTCCGTTTTATTAAAGCATCAAATGACGAAACTGTTTTTCAAAAGGAAGTACACGCTCCTGAAATAGAAGTAGCAAGTGTTAATTATAATGATAACATTGCTAAACAAGCAACAGCATCAATCTACACTAAAGAGGAAACCACAAAAGGAGGACTCTATAGAGCGCTTTGGGGAAAGCGATATAGAGACGAGTTTAGTCAAAATATTTCTGCACCAACAGTAAACCTTGATACACTTTTTGGAGGTTTAAGACCTACTCGAAAAGGAGGAGGACATCAATCAAAATCTGTTAGACTAGAAGATAAACAAGGTAGGGAATATGTAATGAGAGCACTGCGTAAAAACGCTGTTCAATACTTACAAGCCGTTGCCTTTAAAGATCAATATATTGAAGGACAATTTGATGATACTTATACCGAAAGTTTGCTTCTAGATGTTTTTACTGGATCTCATCCTTATGCACCTTTTACAATAGGAACATTATCTAAAGCAGTGGGTGTATATCACACGAACCCAGTGTTATACTATATTCCGAAACAAGACGCTTTAGGGATGTACAACGAAGAGTTTGGTGATGAGCTGTACATGATTGAAGAACGGGCTTCTGATGGTCATGGAGACAAAGCAATCTTTGGGTTTTCAAATGAATTGATAAGTACAGATGATCTATTAAAAGAACTACATGAAGATGAAGATCATATTTTGGATGAAGCCGCCTATATTAGAGCACGCTTATTCGATATGCTTATTGGAGATTGGGATAGACATGAAGATCAATGGCGTTGGGCCAAATTTAAAGAAAATGGGAAAACAATTTATCGACCAGTACCAAGAGATCGAGATCAAGCCTTTTCAATTATGGCCGATGGAACATTGCTAAGTTTTGCAACAACTGTTGTACCCGCTTTGCGCTTAATGAAGAGTTATGACGAAGAATTAAAAAGCCCTAAATGGTTTAATTTAGAACCCTATCCATTAGATATGGCCTTGATAAATGAATCTGATAGGGAGGTTTGGAATGCTCAAGTGCAACATATTGTTGCCAATCTTACAGATGATGTCATAGATGAGGCGTTTACATATTTTCCTTCGGAAGTTAATCAAGAAACTATTCAGACCATAAAACGGAAATTACAAGGAAGACGATCAAATCTGCAAAAAATATCGGATGAATATTATGAGCACATTAACATGTTTGGACTCATAAAAGGAACAGACAAAGATGATTGGTTTGATATTGAAAGATTACCAAATGGAAATACAAAAGTAACGGCTTATAGAATTAAAAAAGGTGAAAAATCGGATGTCTTTCACGAGCGAACCTATACCTGTGAAGACACCAAAGAGATTTGGATTTATGGTTTGGACGACGACGATGTGTTTAAGGTTTATGGTGAAGGAAATAAACTTATAAATATTAGGCTCATTGGTGGGCAGAATAAGGATAGCTATGATGTTCAAAATGGGAAGCGTGTAAAAATTTACGATTATAAGTCAAAAGAAAGCGAGTTTATTACCAAATATGGTCGCATTAAATTAACCGACGACTACGAAACCAATGTATACGATTATAAAAAATTAAAAAATAGTAGTAATCAATTTATACCAACATTGGGAGCAAACCCTGATGACGGTTTTAAAATTGGATTTTCAAATACGCTTACTAATTATGGATTTGAACGTAATCCATTTACATCTCAACATACGTTTTCGGCGGCTTACTATTTTGCAACAGAAGGATTTGATTTGGGTTATAATGGTGAGTTTGCTAATGTGGTAGGCGATATGAATTTAGGTATACAAGCACATTTTACAAGTCCTAATTATGCGGTTAACTTCTTTGGTCTTGGAAATGAATCTGTAAACCCTGAGGCTGATGAAGATGATGGCTTAGATGTGGATCTTGATTATAACCGTGTCAAAATAAGAACGTTTAAAATTGCGCCTTCATTAATTTGGAGAGGGAGACTAGGTGCTAGTTTTAAAGTTGGTATTAGTTACGAATCTAACGAGGTAGAGCGAACAGAAAACCGCTTTATAGCCTTATTACCTGCTAATAATGCCGTATTTGATAAACAAGATTTTTATGGTATAGAAGCAAAGTACCAATATGCAAATACAGATAATGCCGCTTTTCCAACGTTGGGAATGATGATTGCACTGGAAACGGGATATAAAAATAATGTAAGCACATCAAGTGGTTTTGGTTACATTATTCCGGAGTTAAGTTTCGATTATAAATTGGTGCCAAGTGGTCAACTGGTGTTGGCTACTAAACTTAAAGGACAAATCAACTTAGGTGATGATTTTGAGTTTTATCAAGGTGCCAACTTAGGAGCAAATGAAGGTCTTAGAGGCTACAGAAATGAACGTTTTATAGGAAATAGTGCTTTTGTGCAAAGTACAGATTTAAGACTCAACCTACGTAAGGTCAAAACAGGATTACTTCCATTAAATATTGGGTTTTATGGAGGTGTAGATTATGGTCGCGTATGGCTAGATGGAGAAGATTCAGATCGCTGGAACAATTCTTTTGGAGGCGGTATTTTTGCAAATGCAGCAGATATGATTACAGCTAATCTTTCAGCATTTAATAGTGATGATGGTTTACGTATTGCCTTTAAATTAGGCTTTGGGTTTTAACCATATAGACGTGAAGCCAAAAATTAGATGATAAAAACTTACATGACTTTAAAAGATAAAAACTGATGAAATAGAATTAAAAATAACAAACCTTTAAGAAATTGCTTATACTAAATTGGATAAAATGTAGTTTGCTCTAATGCAAAATCAAACTCTAACAAACCAATGCAATTTCATCAATTTTTAAATCTACCGTTTCATCATTTTCAATGCAAAAAAGAAAAATGGCTTTATATTATAAGCTGTAGTGTGTTCTTTATGCTATTCTTATTAGTGTATCAACCTTTTGGATTAAGCGCAGAAATAGAAAGTGGAGAACACTCACTTCTCCAAATTTTAGCCTTAATTATCTTTTTAAGTACTGTGGTTTTTATTGTGTTATATGTAAGTCAGTTTGTATTGCGAAAACGCTTTCCTAATACCAAGAACAATTTAAAGAGCTTTTTAAAATGGTTTTTAATAGACATTGCTTTAATTGTTCTATTAAGTGCTGCTGTAGAAATTACCTTTGATAATGAAGAGCTAAATTCGGTCAATGCTATATTAGATGAATTGGTTTTTGATGTCTTAATAACGTACCTGGCTTTAGTATTTGTGCTTTTATACCCTGTTTTGGGCTGTTCAATGTATGTCCATTTAAAACAATTGAAAAATGATAAGCAACAATTAAAAACCGATTTAGATGTGGTGACCACACATTATAAAATTGCTTCTGGCAATGAAGAACTCATTAAGATTTTGGACGAGAAGGGCGAATGTAAATTAACAATTCCCTTAAATAACCTCTATGCTATAGAATCTAAAAACCAATATGTGTCTATTAAGTATAAGCGCAATGATGCATTGATAGAACAAAATATAAGAACGAGGTTTTCAAAACTATTGAACGAACTTCAAGATATTCCGTCTATCTTCAAATGCCATCGTTCATTCGCTATAAACTTGATTAATGTTCAAGAGTTAAAATGCATCAATCAAAAGCCTAACGTAATTTTAGATGAAGCAAGTGTGTTAAAAGTTCCAGTATCTAAAACCTATATTAAAGATGTAAAATCTCTGCTCTCTAAGTATTAATTACATAAGAGATAAAGCGCATTAAAAAACAAACAAAATACGTGATGATTAGGTCTTAAATAGTTTTGCACTAGACCTTGTCTTAATCATCAAAATCTTCATGTCTTCGATATCACAAACAGGAAATTTAGAACATAAATTGATAAAATGTCTGACATTATATTTAGTTGAACTCACGATAAATTCCTAAGAAAACGTTAAACTAAAATCATTTCGCACCTAAAAAAGACATTCTACACCTAACTCAATAATACTCTGCACTTCGAGAGTATTTACACCGTTATATTTGGCGAATCTTAATCAAAAAACAACATTTATTTATGAACAAAACACTGATTTTTGGTACGCTACTTATCTCTTGGCTTGGCTTTGCTCAAGAAACATTTACGGTGAGTGGAACGCTTAAAGACCAAGCAAATGGAGAAACTCTTTTGGGAGCTACCATTTTATTAAAAAACACTTCAATAGGCGCTACAACAAACGAATATGGTTTTTATTCGCTAACAGCGCCTAAAGGGAACTATACTTTGGTGATTTCGTATTTAGGATACAAAACTATAGAAAGGCCAATTGTACTAGATCAAAGCACTAAATTTAACATCGAACTTGCAGAAGATGCTGGGCAATTAGATGAGATTGTTATTACAGCAGAAGAGTCTAAAAAAGTAAATCTACGAACACCACAGATGAGTATGGCTAAACTTTCTAGTCAAACCATTAAGCAAATGCCCGCAGTTATGGGCGAAGTAGATGTGATAAAATCCTTACAGATGTTACCTGGTGTTACCAATGCAGGTGAAGGCGCATCTGGATTTAATGTTCGTGGTGGTGCAGAAGACCAAAACTTAGTATTGTTAGACGAAGCCATTATCTACAATGCATCCCATTTATTTGGCTTCTTTTCGGTGTTTAATGCAGATGCTATTAAAGATATTAAACTATATAAAGGCGGTATTCCTGCACGTTTTGGAGGACGCGCTTCCTCTGTTTTGGATATCAGACAGAAGGATGGTAATAGTAAAAACTTCAAACTTTCTGGTGGTATTGGTGCTATTTCTAGTAGACTTACAGTTGAAGGACCAACGTTTAAAGACAAGGGGTCATTTTTACTGGCAGGTCGTGCATCATATGCCAACTTGTTTCTGGCTTTAGCAAACAATAACAATCGCGCTGGGTTCTACGACCTTAATTTAAAAACCAATTATCAGGTTAACGATAAAAACAAATTGTACCTGTCTGGTTACCTCGGAAATGATAGTTTTAAGTTATCTAATTTCTTTACCAATTCTTATGGGAATCTCACAGGGAATTTACGTTGGAACCACATTTTTAACGATAAATTATTTTCGAACTTGTCTTTAATTTATAGTAGGTATAATTATAACCTCGAAATCAATTCAGAAGGCATCGATTGGAAGTCTGATATCAATAATTATAATGTGCGTTATGATTTTGGATATTATATGAACGACAAACTGAAATTTGATTTTGGTGTCAGTGGTATTTACTATAATTTCAATCCAGGACAATTAAATCCATTAAATGAAAGCTCTGGGATTAACCCAATGAAATTGGATGATAAATTTGCTCTAGAAGCTGGAGCTTATGTTAGTTTAGAACATAAAATTTCTGATAAACTTACGGCTCAATATGGATTGCGTTACAGCTACTTTAATCGTATAGGAAAACAAACGTTAAATGAATATACCAACGGACTACCAGTAGTTTACAATTCGCAGTTAGATATTTATGAGCAAGCCGATCCAATTGGAGAGACCGAATATGGTAGAGGAAAGAGTATTGAAACCTTCGGTAATTTTGAACCACGCTTCGCCGTCTCTTATCAACTCAATGAAAATTCATCTATTAAGGCAAGCTATAATCGTATAGCACAATACTTACACCTAATCTCAAATACAACATCGGCGACGCCTCTAGATGTTTGGGCACCAAGTGGAAAATTTTTAAAACCACAAATTGCAGATCAATTCGCTGTTGGATATTTTAGAAATTTTAAAGACAATATGTTTTCTATAGAGGCAGAAGCGTATTATAAAACTATTGATAATCGCGTAGATTATATTGATGGTGCCGATTTGATAGCACAAAATACCATTGAAACGGAAATACTTATTGGTGAATCTAGAGCTTATGGATTAGAATTATTGCTTCGCAAGAATAAAGGTGATTTCACAGGATGGTTGGCCTATACACTTTCAAAATCAGAACAACGTACACCAGGAGGTGCGGCAGGAGGCTTAGGTATTAATAACGGTAACTGGTACAGTACACCTTATGATCGAACACATGATGTGTCGTTTACAGGAAGTTATAAGTTAAATGATAAATGGCGTTTTGGAACTAATTTCGCCTTTCAGACAGGACGACCTGTAACCTACCCAAACGGGCAATTTCAGTATAATGGCTTGTCGGTTGCAACCTATTCTGAACGAAATGCAGATAGACTTCCTGCTTATCATAGGTTGGATATTTCTGCTACGCTTACACCGCGAAAAAATAAAGATAGAAAATGGCAAGGTGAATGGGTGTTTAGTATTTATAATCTCTACAATAGAAGAAATGCTGCTTCCATTTCATTTGGACAAAACACAGATACTAGTGTCAATGAGGCTACACGTACTGCAATTTTTGGCATAATTCCTTCAATATCTTACAACTTTAAATTTTAGAACTATGAACTTTTTTAATGAAAATATCGAACATAGAAATACAAATAGTAATACAAGACATAAAGGCATAGCCTTGATTTTGATAATGATTGGTTTTTTTAATTCGTGTACAGACACGGTGGATGTGAATGTCCCAGATGGCGGTCCAAGATTAGTGGTGGAGGCTTCCATTAACTGGGAAAAGGGAACTTCGGGACAGACACAGACCATTACATTAAGTGAATCTACATCGTATTTTAGTAATAATCCAGATGTTCCTGTTACTGGTGCTTCTGTTGTTGTTACAAAAGATAATGATGGGATGCAGTTTGTTTTTGAAGATCAAAATAATGGTAATTACATCACTACTAATTTTGTACCTGTAGTTGATCAGTCCTATACTTTAGAAATTCTGTATAATGAACAAACTTATACAGCAACAGAAACCCTGATGTCTGTAACAGATATTAATGATGTAGAACAAACAATTGAAGGTGATGGTGATGAGGAAGAAATTCAACTTAAAGTATTTTTTGACGACCCAATCAATATTGATAACTATTATCTGGGTGAATTTAATTCATCTGTAAACCCTTTACTCACATTAACAGCATTAAGCGACCAATTTACTGATGGTAATGAGAACTTTATAGAATTTGATAATGAAGATTTAGTTGCAGAGGCAACCGTTGACATTAGTATTTATGGTACGTCAGAGAGATATTATAATTACATCAATATACTCATTGAGCAATCTGAAGGTGAAGGCGGTGGACCTTTTCAAACAACACCAGTGCAGTTAAAAGGAAATTGTATCAATATTAATAGTCCAGATGAGGAAGTACTAGGGTATTTTAGACTAGGGGAAGTTGTAAAAACGACTTATACTATTCTGTAACCGCAAAAAGAAAAAGTGTTGTAGACTGTCAACTTACCTAATGCATTAGAATAAAAGTTGGCAGTCTAACAACCACAACCAGTAATGGCGAAAAGAAACTAAGCATCTTTAAATACACAAAACTCGAAGTTTTTTTCGCAATAATGTGGTTTGTGTTGCTTTTTAATTAGGTTTAATCTTTAGAAATTCAACAATAAATTATTGTTTAGGTTGTGATGTATCGAAAAAGAATGTAAATTTAGATACTAACCTAGTCAACAAATGAAAAAGCAATTTATTTTATATTCATTTCTATTTTTAACCATTTGTTTATTTGCACAAAAAAAAGATTACAATATTGGTGTTCTTTTAGATAATAGAACAGAAGAAATGGAACCCTTACTCAAAACAATGCAAGATCAAATCATTGCTGTTGTTGGAGAAGATGCAAACATTATATTTTCAAAAGAAAACACTTTAGTCAACGATTATAATTTAAAAACTGCAGAGCAAAATTATAATACGCTATTATCTAATAATACAGATATTATTTTAGCTTTTGGCGTTGTTAATAATGAAATTATAAGTAAACAATCTATTCATAAGAAACCAACTATTTTGTTTGGAGCCGTTAATAGAGATTTTAGTCAAATAGATTTAAATAAAACAACATCCGGAATTAATAATTTCACATATTTAATTGAGTCTGAGTCTTATCAAGAAGACTTTGTGAAGTTTAAAGAACTTACCAACTTTAAAAGATTAGGAATCCTTGTGGAAAATCATATGGTAGACCTTTTACCTTTAAAGAAAACGTTCGATGAATCCTTTAAGTCCTTAGACGCTACCTATGAGTTGATACCTTATGAAACGATATCAGATATTACAACAAACCTTGGTGATGTTGATGCTGTATATTTAGCGAGTGGGTTTTTCCTAAAGGATGATGAAGTAAAATTACTGGCTCAAAACTTTATAACAAATCAACTACCATCTTTTACTTCTAGCGGAATTAAGCAAGTAAAACTAGGTTTAATGGCCACCAATCAATCTGATGATAATTTAGATCAATTTATTAGACGAATAGCACTCTCAGTAGAGGGTTATATAAACGGAACCAATTTGTCTGACATGCCTGTTTTTATAGACTATAATGGTAGGCTAACTTTAAACTTTAATACTGCAGATTTAATTGGAGTTCCTATTAAATATAGCCTCATTAATGATACTGATTTTGTAGGTGAGTTTAGAAATGTTATGTCTGAAAAACAGTATAACTTGGTTGATGTTATTAATACTGTACTTAATGAGAATTTATCGTTACAGTCTATTCAAAAAGATGTCGAGTTGAGTCAACAAGATGTGAAAACGGCTAAGAGTAATTACCTACCAAGTTTAACAGCTGCCGCTAATGGAACTTATACAGATCCTAATCTTGCAGAAATCAGTAATGGACAAAACCCGGAATTTCAAACCGCTGGAAATGTTACTCTACAACAGACTGTGTTCTCCGAAGCAGCTAATGCTTCCATTGCAATTCAAAAAAGCCTAAAGAACGCCCAGCAAGAAAATTTAAATGCAGAACAATTAAATTTAGTATTTGATGCATCTAATGCTTATTTCAATGCTTTAATACTGAAAGCTAACCTGCAAATTCAAGTTAGTAATTTAGAATTGACACGTCGGAATTTACAAATTGCCGAACAAAATTATGAAGTTGGAGAATCTGGAAAATCAGATTTACTGCGTTTTCGCAGTCAAATGGCTCAAAACACTCAAACCATGGTTGAGGCCATCAATCAATTAGAACAAAGTTTTGTGAGTCTAAATCAATTGCTGAATAATCCAGTAAATACTGAAATAGAAATTACAGATGTAGATTTAGATCAGGGATTTTTACAAAATTATAATTATGATAATTTTATAGATGTATTAGATAATCCAAAATTACGGGAGCCATTTATTGATTTTTTAATTCAAGAATCTAAAAACAACGCACCCGAATTAAAGGCTTTAGGTTATAACCTTGATGCTACTGAGCGTAACATACAATTAAATGGCCGAGGTCGTTTTCTGCCTACTATAGGTATTCAGGGGCAATACAATAGAGTCTTTGATAGAAGCGGAGTAGGTAGCACAGCTCCTCCAGGCACTTCTTTTTTAGATGATAACTATAATATTGCTCTTAACGTATCAATTCCAATATTAAATAGCAATCAAACTAACATTAATAGACAAACTGCTATCATTCAAAAAGATCAGTTAATGATTAATAAAGCAAATACAGAGCTGGCCTTGTCTGCGAATATTAGGAACGCCGTTTTAAATGTGATTAATCAAATCTCCAATATAGAGTTATCTAAAGTTTCAGAAGAGACAGCAAAGGAAGCGCTCGATTTAACACAGGCATCTTACTCAAATGGCGCTGTAAACATTGTACAATTAATAGATGCACAAAATAACTATATAGGCGCAAGATTAGCACGAGTTAGTGCAGTGTATAATTATTTAATTAATGCTTTACAAATGGAACGCTTTTTAGGGTACTACTTTTTGCTGAATAGCCAAGCCAAGAATGATGAATTTAACCAACGCTTTTTAGAATATTTAAACACAAGAAATTAGTATTATGATGAAAAATAGAATTAGTATTTACCTCCTTTTATTAACGGTGTTTCTTTCATGTTCTGAAGAAAAAAAGACTGTAGAAAAGTTTGTTCGCCCAGTTAAGTATCAAACTGTAGGTTATTTAGGTGGTGAAAAAATAAGAACTTTTAGTGGAACAGCACAAACGGATAAAATTATTAACCTAAGTTTTAGGAATTCGGGAATTATTACACAATATGATATAAAGCTGGGAAAAAAAGTAAAAAAAGGTGAGTTGTTAGCAAAGCTTGATAATGTGCAATCTCGATTATCATACGAACAAGCATTGACCGACTTAAATAGTGCAGCATCTCAAATGAATACAGCTAAGCTGAGTTTAAATCGCGTACGCTCTTTATACGAAAAAGGAAGTTCTTCATTAAGCGATTTTGAAGCGGCAAAAAATGCTTATAAAACAGCCCAGGAGAGTCACGAATCGGCTAAACGTGGAGTGGCAATACAACAGGAACAGGTTCGTTATGGATATCTCTACGCCCCTGAAGTAGGCGTCATTGCGGCTGTGATGTCTGAAATTGATGAAAATGTAAGTGCAGGCCAAGCCGTTGCAACACTTAATGCAGGGAATGAGATGGAGATTACTTTAGGGATACCAGAAAGTGTTATTAACGGAGTTACAACAGATATGATTGTAGACGTTAGTTTTACATCATTATCAGATAAGAATTTTAAGGCCAAAGTAACCGAAGTTTCACCTGCTGTAGACTCTAATACATCAACATATCCTATTCGCGTTACTGTGACCAATCCAAGTGATGAGATAAAAAGTGGAATGGCCGCTAATGTCACTTTTGATTTTGGAGACCATGAAGCTGACAATACAGTTTTAGTCGTTCCGGCCAATGCTGTAGGGGAAGATAGTAATGGGCGATTTGTGTTTCTTGTGGAAGACGAAGGCGGTGTTACCAAAGTAAAAAAACAACAGGTCACTATAGGTAGTTTAACTGGCGAAGGGTTTGAAATACAGTCTGGATTGAAAGAAGGACAAAAAATCGCTACTGCTGGTTTACAAACATTATTGGATGGACAAGAAGTAAGGCTTCAGTAATTCGAAATAACCAATCAAATGAATTTAGCAAAATTTTCAATAGATAAGAATAGAATTACGTTTATGGTGCTTGGTACCATATTAATTATGGGACTATCAATGTACTCAGGACTGTCTCGAGATAGTATGCCTCCATATACTGTAAGAGTAGCTACAGTAGTATCGCAATTTCCAGGCGCAGGACCAGAACGTGTTGAGCAACTCGTTACAGACAAAATAGAAAAATTAGCACAAGAATTGCCAGAATTAAAAGAGGTAAGTAGTACCTCGCGTTCAGGATTATCTGTGGTTAATGTGACACTTAAGGATGAAGTTACTCCTCAAAAAATGCAATCGGTTTGGGACAGACTCAGACGAAAATTGAATGCCCTACAAGGTTTGCCTCAAGGTGTTAATCCTTCTTTGAACGATGATGGTGTTGGCGATGTATATGGTATTGTAGTAGGAATAACATCAGATGGCTATTCTTATGCAGAAATGAAAACATACGCAGACGATATTAAAGATGCACTCATTAAAATTCCTGATGCTGCTAAAGTTGAAATGGGAGGGGAACAGGAAGAACGCATTTTTGTTGAGTTTGATAATTCTAGATTAAAAGAGTATGGATTATCCGCATCAAAGCTCCAACAATCAATAGCGTCTACAAATATTTTAAACTCTGGAGGGCAGATTAATTTAGGAGATGAACGCATTATTTTAGAACCTACAGGAAATTTTAATTCGGTAGACGACATTAAAAACATGCTCATTTCAGTTGGAAATGATAACGGCTCGCAGTTGGTTAAACTTGGAGATATTACAGCAATTAGTAAAGGG
This sequence comes from uncultured Psychroserpens sp., assembly GCF_947492715.1. Lineage (GTDB taxonomy): Bacteria > Bacteroidota > Bacteroidia > Flavobacteriales > Flavobacteriaceae > Psychroserpens. The sequence continues at coordinate 458,937 of NZ_CANLNS010000001.1, read as the reverse complement.
TATATAGATCCGCCAACCCAAAAAATACGTATCAATGGTAAGGACGCTATTTCACTACATATAAACCTAAAAGAGAATGCAAATGTTATTGCTTTAGGGGAAGAGGTTAATAAAGTGGTCAACGAATGGCAACAAAAATTACCAATTGGTCTGGAGTTGACTAGAGTCTCTTCTTTAGATTCATATATAGACGTTAAGGTAAGTGATTTTATTGTTAATTTAATGCAGTCTATCGCTATTGTATTATTGGTAATGCTCATTTTCTTAGGCGTTAGAACAGGGCTTGTTATTGCCAGCCTTATTCCTATTGTAACCATAATGACATTGATGATTATGGGTGTTATTAAGATGGGATTAAATCAGGTTACGCTCGCTGCTCTAATTATGGCTCTTGGAATGTTGGTTGATAACGCCATTGTAGTGGCAGAAACCATAATGGTGAAAATGGAGCAAGGCGTGGATAGAAAAAAAGCGGCTATTGAAGCGTTTTCAGAACTTTGGATGCCACTGCTTATTTCTACCTTAACAACATCTGCGGCCTTTTTAGCATTCTACTTGTCCCCAACAACAATGGGAGATATTGTAGGGCCAATTTTTGTAGTAATTACAATAGCTTTAATGTCTTCTTGGATTATTGCTTTAACCGTAATTACGTTGTTTTGTTATCTCTTTTTGAAAGTGAAGCCAAAAGGAGAACGAAAGCCTAGTATTATTGATCGTGTTATTAATAAGCTAAAAACCTATTATAAGGATTTGATATTAATGGCACTTACCAACAAATGGAAAGTGATTATTGGAATCTTTCTAATCTTTTTTGCGTCCTTATACGGATTTACTAAAATACCATTCATTTTCTTCCCTGATAGTGATCGTAATCTTATTACTATAGATATTAATCTACCCGAAGGGAATAAAATTGAGAGAACTACCGAAGTTGTGAAACGTATTGAAGGTTTTATGTTTGATTCTTTGCGAGTTAATGACTCTAAAACCAAAGGCATTTTAGACTGGTCATCCTATATTGGAGAAGGACCAGAATCTTATGACTTAGGATATTCTCCTGATGAATCGAATTCGAATTATGCACATATTTTAGTTAATACATCTTCGTTTAATGAAAACAATGATGTGGTCGCAAAACTAGACGATTTCACTTTTAACAATTTCCCAAACGCAGATATTAAGGTTGGAGCTCTTGGCGCTGGAGGAGGAGGAACGCCTATAGAAATTAAAATTTCGGGAAGTAACCCAGACGAATTATCTCGAATTGCAGAATCGGTTAAATTAAAACTTTCCAATATTGCAGGGACTAAGAATGTTAAGGATGACTGGGGACCAAAAAGTAAAAAATTCTTGATTGAAATCGATCAAAATCGTGCGCAAACGGCAGGTGTTACAAGCGAAGATATTGCTACGTCTTTACAAACTGTATTGGATGGTTTTCAAACTGGAGAATATCGTGAAGATGATAAATCTATTCCAATTTTGATGCGAAGCGATGAAAGTCAGCAACAGTCTTTAGCCTCATTAGAAACGTTAAATGTATATGCGCAGAATTCAGGAAGAAGTGTTCCTCTGTTACAAGTCGCTTCTATTGTTCCACAATGGCAATACTCTAAAATAAAGCGCTTTGATTTAAGACGAACAATTAATGTAACGAGTGAGCTTCGCGCTGATGGAAATGCTTCGGCAATTACAAATGAAATTACACCATGGCTTGATGAGCAAAAACAAAACTGGGCACAAGATTACGAATATGAATTTGGGGGAGATGCAGAGCAAACAGCCGAAAGTATGGGTTCTATTATAAGTTATTTGCCTATTGCAGGATTTATAATTATTCTTCTTTTGGTTATTCAATTTAATTCTTTCAGAAAAATGAGTATGGTGGTTTTAACCATACCTTTAGGAGTTATTGGGGTTGTAGTAGGCTTGCTAGTTTTTAGAGAGGCGTTCGGGTTTATGCCATTTTTAGGCTTGATTTCGTTAGCAGGAATTGTAATCAATAATGCCATTGTTCTTATAGATCGTATGGAAATAGAACAACGTGATTTAGGGAGAACAGAACACGATGCCGTAATTGCCGCTTGTCTCCAGAGGTTTCGTCCTATTCTGTTAGCTACATTTACAACTGTGCTTGGCTTAATTCCATTGTATATTTCAGGAGGAGAAATGTGGGAAGGAATGGCTATTGGGATTATGGTTGGTTTGTTGTTTGGAACAATAATTACATTACTGTTTATCCCATCTCTATATAGTGCATTATTTAAAGTGGATTACAAAAACTACAAATTCAATGAAACCTTGCTAGATGATTAAAGATTTATATAAGCATAGATTTGAAATTTTCTTCGGAACCCAGTTGTGCATATTATTTGGGTCATTACTGTTTCCTGGTGAGTTTTTTGAAAACATATTAACACCAATATTGTTTTTAGTAAATACAATAGCTGGAATTTTTTTGGTATCCAAAAAGAGAAAACTAATGTGGTTTTTAATTATTCTTTTTGGAATATCATTGGTTGTCTTTGGAAGCAGCATGATGAGCAGGCAGGCCGATTTTGAAGATAATTTTTTAATTAGATTAAGCGTTTATTTTGTTTTTTATATCCTTGTAACCCACCAAATAATACTACAAATTTGGAAAGCTAAACGCGTTAATAATCTTGTTGTTATCGGACTTATGTGCGGCTATATTTCTTTAGGTTTTATTGCTTTTTTCTTATTTACAACCATAGAATTGGTTGAGCCAAATTCTTTTCGGGGCATCGTTATTGATACAACCGACACATCTATGGGACTGGATTCTATCATGTATTTTGCTTATATCACGCTAATGACCATTGGTTATGGTGAAATTGTTCCAGTGACGCCCTTAGCGCAAAAGGCGGCAATCATAACAGGACTTATGGGGCAGTTTTATTTAGTGATTGTTACGGCAATAGTTGTTGGTAAATACATACAACATAATGCCAAATTTGATGATTAGTTAAGGTTGAAACGATAGATGTTTCCTCCCTCGTTTTTAGTTTTTTCATCTGTAATATAGAGCGTATTAGAATCTAGAAAATTTACACCTTCTTTTTGTGAGTCGTGATCAAATTTAATAACTTCAATTGTCCCATTGAAAAAATTATCTAATGTGTAATTTGTCAATTTCCATAGCTTATCATGAGTAAGTAAGACCACAGTTTTGCCATCTTCACTGATATCGGCTGAGGTTACTCTTCGGTGTTTTCCTTTAAGTTTATACTCCGAAATGAATTCGGCTACATGATCTCCAATTGTATTTGGAACTTTTATAAGTTTACATTTTTTATGTCCTTTACTAAATATATAGAACGCATTGTTATAGAGGAAGAAAGATTCAAAATCTTCAGATTCCATATCCTTCGGAAGTGAAAAACTAATCACTTCAGCTTTGGCAGATGTAGACGCGTCCTTGGGGTTTATGACTTTGTAGATTGCAAAGTTCTTTCGCTTTTTCGCATTGTTACCAAAATCACCAATGTAGATATTTCCCTGGCTGTCAGAAGTTAAATCTTCCCAATCAATGTTTTGAATATTCTCAAGATTAATATCCTTGACAATTTTTCCCTTAGTGTTTAATGCATACAAATTATTCTTATTTCCTGCATCTTCAATTACCCATAAAAGATCTGGGTTTTTGGTCATTTCAATTGCTGATGTTTCTTTTAAACTAGAAGGTAAATCGGCAATTACCGATAATTTGCCAGTGCTGCATGAACTTATAAGAAATGCAAAAAGAAGAAAAGTGCTGAATTGTGATGGCATAAGAATTTAATTTCAATTTAAATGTAAAACCTTTTTATCCAGAATCAAAAATCTAAACTCATAAAGATTTTATAAACTTAGTTTTGATGAGATTATTTGAGTATATTTTATACTTTTATGATCTATGCAAAACCCAATAAAAATTGGTCATAGAGGAGCCAAAAATCATAAAGTCGAAAACACATTAGAATCTATAGTGAAAGCATTAGAATTTGATGTTGATGGCATTGAAATTGATGTTCATAAATGTGCCTCTGGTGAATTGGTTGTGTTTCACGACTTCACATTAGATAGAATGACAAACGGTTCGGGAGAGGTCTCTAAACATACACTAAATGAACTGAAAACGCTAAAAGTTAACACGCAGTTTACTATTCCAACTTTAGAGGAAGTTTTAAATACAGTTAACAGAAAATGTATACTCAATATTGAATTAAAAGGAAAAGATACAGCTCTAGAAACATGTAAAGTCATCACTAAATTTGTCAACCAAAAAGGATGGGCAGTTGAGGACTTTATAGTGTCGAGTTTTCAAAAGCATGAACTTGAATCTGTTTTTGATACTAACAGTAATTTGCGTTTGGCTGTTTTAACCAAAGCAAGTGTTGCAGATGCACTAGAATTTGCCCATACGATTAATGCTTACGCCATACACCCAAATTTTGCATTATTAACTCGAGACAATGTAAAAACAGCACAAAATGCAGGTTACAAAGTGATTACTTGGACAGTCAATGACTTTGAAACTATTAAGCGTATGAAATCTTATGGTGTTGATGGTATAATTTCTGATAATCCAGATCGTTTATGAAGTCATATGATGTCATTATAGTTGGTGGTGGAGCGGCAGGTTTTTTTGCTGCGATAAATATTGCCGAACAGAATTCAAAATTAAAAATAGCCATTCTAGAACGCGGAAAAAGCGGACTTCAAAAAGTGAAAATTTCTGGAGGAGGACGCTGTAATGTGACTCATGCCGAATTTTTGCCGTCAGAATTAGTACGCAATTACCCAAGGGGAGAAAAGGAACTATTGGGACCTTTTCACAAATTTATGACTGGAGATACAATTGAGTGGTTCGAGAAGAAAGGCGTAGCACTTAAAATCGAAGAAGATGGTCGTATGTTTCCTATATCAAATTCTTCACAGACGATAGTAGATTGTTTTTTAAATGAAAGTAAAAAGCATCATGTAGATGTACACTATAATCATGCGTTAAAATCCTTAAAAACATATGATGACCACTGGGAATTACATACCTCTCAAGGCGATTTTATTGCACAAAAAGTAATGATGACCACTGGTAGTAATCCAAAAATATGGAAACTCTTAGAACAATTTGAACATACCATCGAACAACCAGTTCCTTCCTTGTTTACCTTCGATATTAAGGATCAGCGTATCGCAGATATTCCTGGAGTAGTTGCCTTAAATACTGAAGTGAAAGTTGTAGATTCTAATTTATGGAGCGAAGGTCCATTGCTAATCACACATGTTGGAATGAGTGCTCCGGCTATTTTAAAACTTTCGGCATTTGGAGCTATTGAGTTGGCTAAACGTGATTATAAATTTCAAATTGAAGTTAATTTTATTAAGAAATCGTATGAAGATTGTTTGTTGTTTTTAATAGAAATGAAACAAAGATCACCAAGGAAAGCTGTGGCCAATTCTGTACAATATGGTTTGCCTAAACGACTTTGGAAACGACTTGTAGAAGCTGTTGGGATTGATAAAACGATGAATTGGTCAGATTGTAGTAAGCCCTTTTTAATAGATTTAGCAAAAGCGTTAACATCTGCCATTTTTGATGTTACTGGAAAAAGCACCTTTAAAGAAGAGTTTGTAACAGCTGGCGGTATTAATCTGAAAGAAGTTAATTTTAAAACCTTTGAAAGTAAACATCATAAAAATCTGTACTTTGCTGGTGAAATTTTAAACATAGATGCAGTAACAGGAGGCTTCAACTTTCAGAATGCATGGACAGGAGCATACATTGCAGCAAAAGCAATAGCACAATCATGAATACCTACATCGTATTATTAAGAGGTATAAATGTTGGAGGGCATAAAAAAGTACCCATGGCCGAGTTACGTGAATTACTTTCGAAATGTGGGTTTAACGCCGTAAAAACATATATCCAAACAGGAAATATTATCCTTCAATCTTCCGAGGATAATCATAACAATGTTGAACAGATGGTCCATCAATCTATTTTAGATCATTTTGGTTTTGATGTTCCAGTAATTGCTAAAACAAGAGATCAGTTAATACAGGTTTTGGATGCTTGTCCTTTTTCAGAAATAAAAAAAGAGCAGTGCTATTTTGTCTTATTGAGTGCACTACCAGAATTAAAATCTCTGAAAGAAGTCGAACACATTTCTTATGATAACGAAGAGTATCAAATAGTTAATGACTGTCTTTATTTTTTTACAGCTGCAGGTTATGGCAAATCTAAGTTTAACATGAACATGTTTGAAAAGAAGTTAGATGTTAGAGCTACTTCCAGAAATTTTAAAACGATGGTAAAACTTATTGATCTTAGTACTGTAGTTTAATTAAACCAGTAACCTAACGACAATTGAAATAACAAAATGGACGTGCCTTCTGTATCGCCTGCATCTTTTTTAATAACATCTGTAAATGCATAATTGGCTCTGAACTGACCAAACCAATTCTTGTTAAAATTGTATGTGGCACCAGCAACAACTCCAGGGATAACAGTCTTTAATCGATCTACTGTTTCTAACTCTTCATTTCGACGTTGCTTTTGATCAAGTGTGATTGCAATTTTAGGTCCTGCCTCAAAACTCCAATGGTCTACGGCATATACTTGAGCGAGAATTGGAATATCTAATATAGTAAAACGTTTTATAGTCTTGCCATCGATAGCACTACCAATTCTAGAGAATTGAGGTTCTACTTGAATACCAAAGTTTAAACCTGTTGGAACTTTAATAATTGCGCCAATATGGAAATCTGCAAGGAAAGACTCGCTGCTTTCAACGTCGCCGTAGTTGTTAGAGAGGTTAAGACCACCATTAATTGCTATATTAAATTGAGAAGTTGATGTATCCTTATCTATAGTATCGTTTTGACCATAGGTACTTGTAGACCAAAATAATATAATAATTAAGACTGAAGTAAAATGTTGCGTTTTCATAATTGTTTGATGTTGTTTTACTAAACATCGTGCTTATTTTAATTTGTCATCATATCCATTTAAAAAATAATATTTATAGCCTTGAAGTTATTATCTTTGTCAGCATAAATTTGGCAAATGACTGTACAAGATTTTATTTCAAAACCATATCTTAAAACTTTAGAAACTGGACGTTTTACTTGGTCATCGCCAAGTAATATTGCTTTAGTCAAATATTGGGGAAAGAAAGAACATCAAATTCCAGAAAACTCGTCACTAAGTTTTACTCTAAATCAGTGTAAAACAATAACCTCACTTAGTTTCTTTAAAAAAGAAACTGATGAAGATTTTTCCTTTGAAATCTATTTAGATGGCGACAAAAAAGAAGATTTTAAACCCAAGATAGAAACGTTCTTTAAGCGCATTGAAGTCTATTTGCCATTTTTGAAGACGTATCATTTTAAAATAGAAACGTCAAATACGTTTCCACATAGTTCAGGTATTGCATCTTCGGCCTCTGGGATGAGTGCCTTAGCATTATGTTTAATGAGTATAGAAAGAGAACTTTTAGAAGACGTCTCAGAGGAATTCTTTAATAAGAAAGCATCATTCTTAGCACGTTTGGGATCTGGAAGTGCTTGCAGGAGTATAGAAGGGCCAATTGTAGTTTGGGGAGCACACGACATAATTAAAGGAAGTAGTGATTTATATGGCGAAAAATATCCCTATGCAGTACACGAAAATTTTGATAATTATCAGGATACTATTTTATTGGTAGATAAAGGAGAGAAGCAAGTAAGTAGTACTGTTGGTCACAATTTAATGCACGGACATCCATTTGCAAATGAACGTTTTCAACAGGCAGCGCAACATATGTCTAGACTTCAAATTACCCTTGAGACAGGAGATTTAGATGCCTTTATCAAGATAGTTGAAAGTGAGGCATTAAGCTTACATGCGATGATGATGACAAGCATGCCATACTTTATTTTAATGAAACCGAATACTTTGGAAATCATCAATAAAATTTGGCATTACAGGAAAGCAACCAACTCTAAGGTGTGTTTTACCCTAGATGCAGGAGCAAACGTTCATGTGTTATATCCTGAAAATGAAAAGGAAAGCGTGCTTCAATTTATTAATAATGAATTGGTTGCATATTGTCAAAACGGACATTATATTAGAGATCAAATTGGATTTGGAGCACAATTAATTTAAAGCCAATGTCAATAATTTACCATGGTCTTAACTATGGATTATAAACCAAATAGTATAATAATACGTATATTTGTTAAAGCCAATTGCTTAAATACATGAAAGGACCTCTTTTTTATTCAAAAATCTTACTGTTTGGAGAGTATGGAATCATTAAAGATTCTAAAGGTTTATCCATTCCATACAATTTTTATAATGGCGCCTTGAAGACCGATGAGAATCCGTCTGAAGAAGCCATCAAATCAAATGAAAGCTTAAAACAATTTGTGTCGTATTTAAAAGACATGGATGATGAATTAGTGACTTTTGATATGACGGCGTTAAATAGAGACGTAGAGGCAGGAATGTATTTTGATTCTTCAATTCCGCAAGGCTATGGCGTTGGAAGTAGTGGCGCGCTAGTGGCAGCGTTTTATGATAAGTATGCCCATAATAAGATTACAGTTTTAGAAAATCTTACACGTGAAAAATTACTAAAACTCAAAGTGATTTTTTCTGAAATGGAGTCGTTTTTCCATGGAAAATCTTCTGGTTTAGATCCATTAAATAGCTACTTAAGTATACCTATTTTAATCAACTCAAAAGATAATATTGAAGCTACAGGGATTCCTGCACAACAGGCAAATGGCAAAGGCGCTGTGTTTTTACTAGACTCTGGAATTATTGGTGAAACAGCACCTATGGTTCGTATTTTTATGGAAAACATGAAGCAAGAAGGATTTAGAAGTATGTTGAAAGATCAATTTATTAAACATACAGATGCTTGTGTTGAAGATTTCTTAAAAGGTGATATTAAGTCATTATTTAAAAACACAAAACAGTTGTCTAAAGTTGTGTTTAATCATTTTAAACCTATGATACCGAAACAATTTCATGAACTCTGGAAAAAGGGAATTGAAACCAATGAATACTACCTTAAACTTTGCGGTTCTGGTGGAGGTGGTTATATCTTAGGTTTTACTGAAGATATTGATCGCGCTAAGCAATCTCTTAAAGATTACAAATTAGAAGTGGTTTATAACTTCTAAAATTCCATTTATGTTTTCTCGTAGACAAAAACATATCTTGCTGAAATTTTTTAGCATGTTTTCTGTCGTTCGCGGTTATAATATTCTCATTGTAGTCATTGCCCAATATTTGACTTCTATTTATATTTTAGCCCATGATAAACCTCTCAAAGAAGTGGTTTTTGATATTAATTTATTGATGCTGGTTTTAGCGTCTGCAGCAACGATTGCGGCAGGTTATATAATTAATAATTTCTATGACTCTGAAAAAGACCTTATTAATAGACCTAATAAATCAAAACTCGATAAATTAGTAAGTCAGAACACAAAGCTTTCGTTTTATTTTGTGCTTAATTTTTCGGCTGTAATTATGGCAAGTTATGTGTCTTTTAAAGCCGTGTTGTTTTTCTCTATCTATATTTTCGGAATCTGGTTTTACTCACATAAATTGAAAAAACTTCCCTTTATAGGCAACTTAACTTCGGCCATATTAACGATTTTACCATTTTTTGCAATTTTCCTGTATTACAAGAACTTCGAATCTGTTATTTTCGTTCATGCCATCTTTTTGTTTTTAATCATTTCTATGCGTGAGTTAACCAAGGATCTCGAAAACATGAAAGGAGATTTATTGTTAGATTACAAAACAATACCTATTGTTTATGGAGAAAATGCTTCAAAAATAATGCTTACCATATTGGTTGTGCTTTCAAGTATACCAATTTATCTGTTACTTCATAGCTATCATGTAGGGCATATGTATTTGTTTTTTTACTTTTCTGTAATTTTACTCTTGGTTTTTCTACTATTGTTATGGAAATCTAAGACTAAAACACATTATTTAATACTTCATAATATTTTGAAATTTATTATTGTGGCTGGTGTGTTCAGTATAGTTTTAATTAATGTAAATGTTGTTTTAAATCGTATCTAATGAATCATACTCTTAAAGTGGCCTTGGCACAAATTTCACCAGTTTGGTTGAATAAAACAGAAACTCTGAAGAAGGTTGAACAAACAATTATTGAAGCTGGCGAGCAAAACGCAGAGCTTATTGTTTTTGGTGAAGGCTTAGTTCCTGGATATCCGTTTTGGTTGGCACTAACAGGTGGAGCAGAATGGAATACAAACGTAAATAAAGAACTACACGCCCATTATGTGAGTAACTCAATTACTATTGAAAAAGGAGACTTAAAGACTATTTGTGAATTAGCAAAACAATATGGTATTGCCATCTATTTGGGCATTATTGAACGTCCGCTTGATAGAGGAGGTCATAGTGTTTATGCATCGTTGGTTTATATTGATAATAGCGGAACTATTCAGTCTGTTCATCGTAAGTTGCAACCAACATATGATGAGCGTTTAACATGGTCTCCAGGTGATGGTAATGGACTACGTGTACATCCTTTAAAAGATTTTACGCTTGGCGGGTTAAATTGTTGGGAGAATTGGATGCCTCTACCTAGAGCAGCACTCTATGGTTTAGGTGAAAATGTTCATATTGCTGTGTGGCCAGGAAGTGATCACAATACGAAAGATATTACGCGATTTATTGCAAGAGAATCCCGTTCGTTTGTGCTTTCCGTATCTAGCTTAATGACTACTGATGATTTTCCAACAGATACGCCAAATTTAGATCAAATTTTAAAGAAGGCTCCTGAAATTTTAGCCAATGGTGGCAGTTGCATTGCAGGACCAGATGGCGAATGGTTAGTAGAGCCCGTCTTACATAAAGAAGGATTAATTTGTCACACATTAGATTTTAACCGTATCTTAGAAGAGCGCCAAAATTTTGATCCTGTTGGGCATTATTCTAGACCAGATGTTACCCAGTTATCAGTAAATCGCGAACGCCAATCTACGGTCTCTTTTAAAGATAAAACATCTTAAGTTGCCAGTGCTATTTTGGTAACTTGTTATTCAAACGCCCAGCTTACTTTTTTTAAACCAGACCAGTTGCTATAAAGGGGTACACCTGCTGTAATGTAAAGCAAATAAATATCATTATTGTGCATACCCATCCCCCAAGTGGCTTGTGTATCATCAAATACACCATAAGACTGCTTTAATGTTGGATTTTCTGGATTGGATACATCAAGAATAGACAAATCACTTCGGCCTGTGTTAACAAAGATAAGTTCGTTGGTAGCGTCAAAGGTCATTTGGTTGGCATGACCAGGACTATTAAACCATAGGTTTCCAAGAGTGTTACAATCCCAAGGATTCCACCATCCAATTAATTCTTCTTGTCCTAACGTTGTAATGTCCCATATTTCAAAACCACAATAATCTACGGCACAATAGGCTAAATTACCGCTAACAATAATGTTATTATAAGCCTTTGGTGTATTTTCGATAGCAGCAAAATTGTGAAAACTTCCAATTTCCATAGGAAACTCTTTATCGGAAATATCAATGATACGAATACCGCCAGCATCATAACATAAGTACATAGTATTTCCTACAACAGTCATACCTCTTGCGTTAGGTATTTGTAAGCCATCTGGATTTTCAACTGGGTAATTTAGATCTGGTGTATAGTTAGATTTTTCTGTAATCTGTTGTGGATTTTCAATATCAAGTATGAATATGCCAAACTCCATGGCGCCTAAGTATGCATAATTGCCTTGCACAGCTACTATGGCACTTCCACCAATTGTTGTATCACTTTCCCAGAGCCCTTCAACAACGGGGTTTGTAGGATTCTCTACGTTTATAATTGCTAACCCAGCTTTTGAACCATTGGCGCCATCAAAAAAATCACCTAACGCGATGTATAGATAATTTCCCTTTTGGACGATATTCATGGCATGAAGCATATAAAGATCCGTAATTGGAACTTGAGCCGCCTGAGTTGGTTCTTGATCGCCATTATCATTTAAAATTAATAATCCACCTCCTTTAGCGACTAAGAACAGAAATGGCCTGTCAAATTCATCATAAACCATAGCTTGTGGTAAAAATGTAGGTATTTCATCTTCCCATTTCAACGTTAATGCTATATCAGTACTTATAGGACCATCATCTGTTGGATTTGTATTTGAATCGTCTGATGAAGAACAGGAGGTAATTATTAAACATACAAAAATTAGAATAAGATGTTTCATAATGCTTTGATTTACAATGATGATAGCAAACAATTTACAAATTTAATACCAAAATAGGTTTTAACTTAAGGTTGAGGTATCTTTGCGCAAAATTTAGTCATTATGAGCAGACAACAAGGACGCGGTGGAAAAGGTAAAACTTCAGGTAGAGGAGGAGATAAATCGGAACATAAAAAATCAGGTAGAGGAGGTGACAAAGGTTTTGTTAGAGGTCAAACGTCTCAAAAGAAAAAAAACTCTACAGGGACAAAGAAGTCCAATCCAGATGAAATTAGATTAAACAAATACATTGCTAATTCTGGTATTTGCTCTCGTAGAGATGCCGATATGCATATTTCGATTGGAAGTGTTACAGTGAATGGAAAAGTAATTACCGAAATGGGTTATAAAGTTAAGCTAGATGATGAGGTGCGCTTTGATGGTGCTCGAATCAATCCAGAAAAGAAGACCTATGTATTGCTTAATAAACCAAAAGGTTTCGCTACAACAACGAGTGAGAGCAAAGGTCGAACTGTTATGGATTTGGTATCAAATGCAACTAATGCACGCATTAAGCCTATTGGGCGATTAGGAAGAAACTCTACAGGTTTGTTACTTTTTACAAATGATGATACTGTTGTTAAGAAATTTACTAATTCTAAAAATGGTGTGTCTAGATTGTTTGAAATAGAGCTCGATAAAAACTTAAAATTTGAAGACTTCAAAAAGATACAGGACGGGTTTAAAATTGAAGGGAAACTGATATCTGTTGAGGAGGTAAGTTATATAGATGGTCAACCTAAGACTAAGATTGGATTAAGGATTAAGAATACTGGAAATTCTATTTTACATACCATTTTTGACTATTTGAAGTATGATATAATAAAGGTAGATTGTGTGCAAATAGGTCACTTAACAAAAAAGGATTTACCACGTGGGCACTGGAAACATTTAACACCGCAGGAGGTAAATACCTTGCAGATGTTATAACTTTTGAAGTTGAATTTTTTCTTTTTTTGTTAGTTTAGAGACGACTAAACCGTAGGAAATATCGAGCCATTCATATAATAAGGTATTTGGAATGGATCCATCCATTATGACTTTACTCCAATGGTTTTTACTGAAATATGAAGGTTCTTGAAGTGAAGCATATTCCGCTCTTAAGTCATCAATGGTTTCTGGAACACATTTTATACTAAAACTAGAAAAAGTGTCAATATCTGTTGCAGTGAACATCTTCCCCATTACCTTAAATACGAGAATATTCTGAAGTTTTGGAAAAGGCAAGGATTCTGTAACACCTTTTTTTGATAGACAATATGTTCGATAGTCTTCTATATTCAACTTTTTACTTTTACTGTATATGTAGAAATTAGGTCGTCACCTATATATAAATGTACATCGTAAAAACCTGTAGTATCAAAAAGATGTTCTAAGGTTAATGATTTTTCATCTATCAATGTCGATGTGGGCTTTATCTTTTTATTGTTGTAACCATTGTCTATTAAAAAACGAATTTTATCAGGATCAACGTCCTGATGAAGTTGGTACTTAAATAGAACAGTGTCATTCTTCTGAATGATATGGTGCATTTTTTTTGGAGTTACATGTTCGGTTAAGTTGGTATAGGCCTTACCATAAATTACTGGTGCAGCCAAAAAATCTTCAAAACTAGGTTGCTCTCCTTCTAATAGTGTCCATTTAAGATCTAAAGGAAAGTGATTTACGGCAAATAACTGAGGATTGGTTAGAAACATACCATCGTTATATTGAAATTTAAATACATTAGTCTCTGGGTTTGGAATTCCGCTAGCCCATGTTGGATCACATAAATACCATTTGCCATTTAGTTGTATCGCATTCCATGAATGATTTGGAGCATTGAGCCTTTCAATATCGGTCATGCTTGTACGCCCAAAACCATGAACAATTTCGCAATCTAAGTTGGCTAATTTAGCAAGCTCCTGCACAATGTAGGCATAGCCCGTACAAATGGTTCGTTTTTGTTTTAAGAGCTTACGAAAGATGACTTTTTTAAAACGGTCATTCCATGCACTAAGTTTAAGACTGTCATTTTTAAATTTATAGCGTTTCCTTTTGTTTTTTAAATAGAGACTATAATCATTAGCTATATTAGTGCATACCCAAAGATAGATGGCTCTAAAACGTTCTACATCTGTATCTAAGTGAGACGTTAGCTTTTGTGTGAGTTGAGGTAAATTATAAAGCCCTTCATCCTTACAAGCCATTGCAGTACTATCTGCTTTTCGAAAATTGATATGATCAAAATCAGATAGTTGGGCATATGATGGCCATGCAACTATGAAGAGCAATACATATAGCCTTGTTTTCATTTAAACAATGCTATGTTTAGTTTTTAGAACGCTTAGATTTGTATGGTTTATCTGTAGATACGGCTCCCATAATTTCTACCAAATCAGACGATAATATTAAATTAATAAACGTCGTTTCTGCATCAATCTTAATTTCTTGTTTTTCATATCCTAAGAAACTAAATATCAAAGTGTCCCCTGGGTTTAATGCCCTCGGAAATGTAAATGCACCATTTTGATCTGTAACAGTACCAACTTTACCGCCTTTAAGCACGATATTAACTCCAAGTAATGGCCCTTTGTCATCGCTAACCTTACCTTTAACGGTTAATTGTTGATCAACAACAGAAGCAGTAACAGCGGCTTGTGTTTGAGCATACACAGGATTGGTGATTAGGGCAGCCATCATCACTATTCCCATGAGACCTAAAGCTTGTGTAATTCTTTTCATCTTTAGTGTTTTCATAATTATATTGTTTTGTTTACATCAAATCTAAACACTCTGTGTTTTACATTAAACTAGTATTGAGTGTGCGTAACACTCTGTTTAGCGAAAATACATTCTCATTGAGTGAAATTTTAATAAAAGTATGAAATCTAGAGTGTTTTAGGAAAAAGTAACTCAACTTTAACGTAAATCAACAGTCTATATTTAATCGAAATTTAATCTTCAATTTTTAAGTATTGACCAAAATAATATACTTTAGATTAAATTATTTTTATAATTTTAACTAGCTATTAATATATTCAAATTTAAAAAAGGGAATGCTATATCTTTAACTGCAACCTACTAGATATACGATTATGAATAAACGAGATAACCTAAAACGCGTTATTGTTGATTTTAAAAAATTAACACCAGAAATTTTAGCTTTATTAGTTGAAAAGTATCCGTATGGATATGATGATGGACATATTATATCGTTTACAAATGCTAATAAGGAAATTGTTGAGGCCGTTGAGGTGACTACCGAAGACACCAAATACTTGGTTAAGGTGAGTACAAAACTTGCGACAACAATGGAAAACTATGATGAAGAGGATTATGAAGCGTTCGATAATGATGACCCAGAAGCGGTTCAAGACCCAAAACATCACGATGATATAACTGATGATGACTAATAGAATGCTTCTTTATATAACTAAAGGCTAAGTAAGAAACCTTAGAATTGAGTTTTAATGAGATTATTTTGTTTCATGTTATGAGGCCAATATTGTTATGTCTTTAACAAAAATAGAGTGGTACACACGACTTAAATTTCACTTAATAATTGCGATCGATTTAATCTAAACCGTCGTGAGGAGCGTATATATTATATCCCACATGTAAGTCATCATGATGATATTACTAAAAGCGCTTTCGGACTTGAGGTGGCAAAATTCCGAAGAAAATAAAACAATTTTCAACGCTCAAAATCTATTAAAATGAAAAGAAAATCAATTGCCAGCCTACTTATTTTATGTTTCCTAACAGTTACCGCAATGTTACCAATGCAAGACACCAGAACTTTCGAAGGTGTCTATGATGGCTATAATGAGAATGGCTATAATTTTATTGGAATTAATACAGACGGAGAACAATTTACAATGACCTTTCAAAAGGTAGATGAATCACTTTTGAAATCGTTTGATTTAAGATCTGAAGTACTTATTGGTTCTAAATTTAGTGGTACATATAAGACACTTATAGAACCTAAACAAGACGAAGATGGTTATGAAGAAGAGGTGGAGATTCATACAATTATAGCCCTAAAAAAACTATAATTTTATTATCGATCTATGATGAGGCCAACTCTTTTGGGTTGGCTTTTTTTATGAAAACTTCCCAAATAAAAACACCATATACAATGACATACTCTAGCGTGATGATCCATAAATTTTCAGACTTATCGGCTTTATTAAGATTGATGTAGGCGAGATAACTTAATATAACTATAAAACTCCATACCACTGGGAATTTGTAGTTTGTGAATAAACCTAAAACTAATAATGTGGCTATATACCAAGGATGTACAGTTGTGCTTAAAAATAAGTAAAATGCAAAGGCAAAAAGCATGTGCTTAATAAGTGTTTTAGTGTCCATTGTTTTTTTATAAAACGCCAAAATCATTACAAACGAAAACACTAAAATTGGCAGTATTTTACCTATAACTGCAATTTCATTATAACCTCTAAACCAATAGCCTATTGTTCTGGCGAGATAATATATGCTTGCATTAAATTCGAATTTTTGAAACCAAAGACCTACTGTTTGGGCGTAGTTGTTTACAAATTCTAGAGAGAAAAAGGGTACAAATAATAGCATTGTAACACCCGCAATTATAGTATAAAACAATAGCAACTTTTTAAAATTAAAAATGGGCGTTGTTGTCGAATCGTTGGAAGATGTTTTATTAAACCACATAAAAAACAAGGGTAAAAACAATAAAGGAATCAATTTAACCGAAATAGATAGAGCAAATACAACTGCAGCCCATTTCCAGCGGTTTTTATGAAGTAAATATAAACCCCAAACGAGGAAGAATATCATAACGCCTTCAAAATGTAAATTACCTGTTAGTTCTATAATAATAAACGGGTTAAGTATATACCAAAAAATATTTTTTACTGGGATGTTTAATCTATCGAGCAAACGCTTTCCAAAGAATAATGTTCCAAAATCGGCCGCAATAATCAAAAGCCGCAAAACGAGTGCCGAACCTAAAACACTATGACCAGAAAAGAGGGCAGCAATTGTAAAGCATAGTTGATTAATTGGTGGATAATTGGTGTAGTGGCTTCCATTGAGTTCTCCCATACCAGCATACAAGGTTTCTGCTTGAGCAACGGGTAGGTCAATTCCTGTTTGAATATACGACTCTGGCGTTGTTAAGTACGGATTGAAACCTTCTAAAATCATACGGCCATCCCAAATAAATCTGTAAAAATCTTGAGACAAATTTGGAATCGCCAGAATAAAAACGGCACGACTTAAAAAAGCTAACCACGTTAAGAACTTTAACTGGTTTTTTGAGTATTTCAGAAGTAGAATAAAAGCCAGCCATAGCAAGCAATATAACACTATAAGTTTTGTATAGTTTGTTCTAACGAGATCGTATGCAAATAATAGATAAAGACATAAGCTAACAAAAGCAAGCACTAATGGAATCTTATACGCCTTCCAGAATTGCATTACACTTTAGATGTTAGAGATTTAAAAAAGACATAACCAAACCCAACAAATAACATAAGGTGAAAAGGAAATAATCCAAAATCACCACCTTGATCACCAACTACAAATGCGTAGTATAAACCAAATCCAAAGTAGAGCATAAGAAGGCCTTCTACTGCGACATTTAGTGATAGCTTTTTACGCAAATATTTATTGCCCTTCCAAGAATCTTTAATGGTACTAATATTAAATTTAGGTGTTCTTACAAATTCACTTCTTTTACCCATATGGCCTTCTAGAACAGCAATAGAATTGTGAAGAGAGAAGCCCATTGCTATTGAAAAAAATGTAAAGAACATACCAATATAACCAAAGAACCTTTTAAACCCGCTACCATAAATTTGTTTGTACATAAACCAATAACAAATAAAGAAGATTACGGTACTCATCACGAAGAAACTCATGAAATAAAAATAGAACCTCAGGTGTGCATATTCGTTTTTAATGTATAGCATTGGAATACTTAACACAGCAACTATAAATACATTTAAAAACATGGTACTGTTTAATAAATGAAGTAAGCCATGCACTTTGGTTTTTGTAGATATATTTTTAGACTTTATTACACGCCAGAGCATCTTTCTAAAATTCTCAGCACCACCTTTATTCCAGCGAAATTGCTGAGAACGGGCAGCACTAATAACCACAGGTAACTCTGCAGGTGTTTCAACATCTTCAAGATATTTAAATTTCCAGTTTTTAAGTTGGGCTCTATAGCTTAAATCTAAATCTTCAGTTAAGGTGTCACCTTCCCAATTTCCAGCATCGATAATACATGCTTTACGCCATACACCAGCAGTTCCATTAAAATTTATAAAATGACCTTTACTGTTTCGTCCCACTTGTTCTAAGGTGAAATGTGCATCTAAAGCAAAAGCCTGAATTTTGGTAAGAATAGAATAGTCTCTATTAATATGTCCCCATCGTGTCTGAACGACACCAATCTCTGGTTCCTTAAAATAAGGAATTGTACGTTTTAACCAGTTTTTCTTTGGAAGGAAATCGGCATCAAAAATGGCAATAAATTCGCCTTTAGCAATTTCTAAACCCTCTTTAAGAGCTCCTGCCTTGAATCCTGTTCTATCGGTTCTAGTAATATGCTTAATATCTAAACCTGTAGTCTTTAATTTCTCAATTTGGGCTCGTGTAGATTTAACAGTTTCGTCTGTAGAATCATCAAGTACTTGTATTTCTAGTTTATCTTTTGGATAATCAATAAGTGCAATATTGTCTAGAAGACGTTCCATAACATACATCTCATTATAAACGGGCAATTGTATGGTTACCAAAGGGACTTCATTAGGATTTGACAAATCAAAAGTCTCACAATCCGTATCTACTTTCTTTGATGATAAATAATTAAAGAGCAAATTAAGTTGTGCCAAGGCATACATAAAAATTAGTATGATAGCAATGGTATAAATGACAATTATAGTCGTTTCAAGAATCATTTTTTAAAACTGTATTTAAAAATCCAACCAAGAATTTTAACGCCTGCAAATATAGCACCTTTTACCGTACCTGAAACTTTTGAGACACCTATTCTATTTCTGTAATTTACAGGGATTTCTGTATAACTTAATTTTTTACGTAATGCCTTTAGTTGCATCTCAACTGTCCATCCGTAAGTTTTGTCTTCCATATTGAGTTCTAGGAGCTTACTATATTTAATGGCTCTAAAAGGACCTAGATCTGAAAATTTAGCTCTAAACAATAGCATCATAAGCGTTGTAGCTAACCAATTTCCAAAGATTTGAGGTAATGTCATTGATCCTTTTTCTCGTAATTTTTTTACACGAGCTCCAATAACAAAATCGATATTGTTATCTATAATAGGTGCAACTATTTTGGTTAACTCTTCAGGATAATCGCTGTAATCGCCATCTAAAAACACCACAATATCAGGTTGATTAGAGGTCTTGAGTTGAGCGATATAATCCATTCCTTTTAAACAGGCGTAGCCATAACCTCTTTTGTCCTCGCTAAGTACTGTTGCTCCAGCATTTTTCGCATTAATTTCAGTGTCATCGTTAGAGTTATTGCTTACCACAATTACCTCACTTACAATGTCTGGAACATCCTGTATAACATGTGCAATAGAATCTGCCTCATTATATGCAGGAATAATCACTTTGATATTGGTCATTGAAGATCTTTTAATCTGTTTTCTTTTCTAAATGAGCGATAATCTGTCCATTCCTTGATTTTTTTTCCCGCGGAAAATTTAACGGCAGAGATTAACTTCTCGTTTTTATACATGAGGCAATATCCGTTTTTTATATTATTTTCTAACTGACATTTATGATTTATTTTTTCATTAGAATCATAAAACAACCACCATTTGTTTTTCTTTCCATTAACATAATGACCTTCGCTTTTAATGGTTCCGTTAAATCGGTATTCTTTCCAATATTTAATTCTTTGACCTTTACCATAATGGCCTTCATCTTTTAACTTTCCATTGGTATGGTAAAATTTCCAATATTTAATTTTTTTATTATTGGCATAATGACCTTCACTTTCTAATCGACCATTGTTATGGTAGAATTTCCAGAAATCCACTTTTTGATTGTTATTAACCCATCCTTCAGAAGCTAAAGTTCCATTGTCAAAATAATTTTTCTGATAGTCTCTTTGGGCATAACAACTAAGGCTAAAAAAAACGAGAAATAAGATGGTTATGTGTTTCATGTGCTTAGAATTATTTTTGATTAACCAAATCCATAAGGTCAACATCATTTCCTAATAATACCTCAGTCGGATTAATTCTCCCTTTCATACTATCATTCTCTAATTTTAATACACCTCTTGGGCAAACAGCAGAACAAATTCCACATCCAACGCAACTTGAGCGTACAATATTCTCTCCTTTTTGAGCATAATGTCTTACATCTATTCCCATTTCACAACTGTTAGAACAATTTCCGCAAGAAATACATTGCCCACCATTAGTTGTAATTCGAAATTTAGAAAATAAACGTTGTTGGAATCCAAGAATTGCAGCCATTGGGCATCCAAAACGACACCAAGAACGACTTCCTAAAATTGGATAAAAACCTGTTCCAATAACTCCTGAAAAAATAGAACCAATATAAATACCATAAGCCGATCTTAAATTTCCTGCTTTTACATAAAATACGTTTTCATTAGTACCTGTTAGATGCATAGTGATTAATATAGCTATTACAGCAAATAAACCTATGGCACCATATTTCGCATCTTTGCCTAATTCTTGTCTTTTAAAAAGCATAACTCCTGCAAATACAACAGTCAAAAAGCCAATAACCAAAGCAATGAAAACACCTCTTGTTAACCAAAAGTCATTACTATCATAGCCTAAATAGGTGTAAACCATAGCTGTTGTCATGACTACAGAAAACACCAAAACAAGATGAATTAGCCAACGTTCCAATTTCCAAGCAGACATTTTTTTAGAGGATAATTGTCTAAATGAATCTCCTGCAGTTTCTGCCAGTCCACCACATCCACAAACCCAAGAGCAATACCAACGTTTTCCAAATTTATAAGTTAAAATTGGGGTGATAACAAATATGGAAATAATCCCAAATAAGATTAAGGCTAAACCAATACTTCCGTTTGATAAGAAGCCATTTACAGACCATTCGTCAAAAATATAATAGTTAAGCGGCCATACACTCTTTAAATCGTAGTATGGTAAGTCGTTATTCATAACATACATAAACTCCGGAATCAAAAAGGCAAAGCCTAATTGAAAGAACATCACAGAAACCGTACGTATTTGTTGATAGCGATTATGTCTGTATTTCAAGATAAATTTATAGCCAAATGCTAAAATAGCTACAGTATATAATGCTCCATATACAAACCATTGGCTTGCGTTTCTGCCGCTTAACAACTGACTTAATGGGTCAAATAAACTAACCAAGCCTGTGTTGTTTGCATGGTCCTTAGTTGCAGTATCTAAACCTAAATATTGTGGGTAAAAGTAAAGTACAATATAAAAGGTTGTTAGAATAACACCTACAATCCAGCCCCAAACACCTCGAGAAGAAATAGATTTAAACCAAACACCATCATTTTTAATACCTTCAAGTTTGGTTAAATAAGCATCTCTAGAATAGACTACTATTCCTATGGTTATTAAACCTAAAGCTAGTGTCAAGAACACGCCTTTATTAGGGAAATTTGTATTAAAAAGGGCCAATGCTAAAATAAATAGCCCAATGATGCCTATCGCTAATGCTACTTTTTGTTTTGTTGAAATATTAATGGCATCAGGTTTAGCTAATGACATACTATGATTTAATTTATTGCTCATGATTATGCGGTTTGTAGTTGGTTATTATAAGCCGATAGGACTTCGGTTTCATAATGGCTGTAAAATTCTGGGTCGAAATTGGCTTCAGAAAGATGGTTTATAACATAATCAACATCTCTATTTTCGGTAAGCCATGTGTCAAAAGTTTCATGTCGCATTCGTATTCCGAACGTGTTAATACCCACGAATTGGTTTGTAGAGATGTCGTATTCAATGGTAATGCACTTTGTGTCGTCGGCATGTCTCCAATGAAAATGAGCATGACCTTCTTTTGGTTTTGAGAACACCCAGCCGTAAGTTTGATATTCAATATCTAAAAATTTAGCCGAATTAAACCAGTGTCCTGGTTTGTATTGAATGCGATTTCCACAAATGGTTTGTGCTAATGTTTCTCCCATCATACGTCCTGTGTACCAAACGGCTTCAATAGGTCTTCGGTTTCCTATGGCTTCATGTTGTTCAGCGCAATCGCCAATGGCATAAACATCAGGCACATTAGTTTCTAAGTATCGATTAACTTTTACACCTCTCCCAGTTTCAATGTTCGATGATTTTATAAAGTCAATATTTGGTGATACACCTGCTGTTAATCCTACAACATCACATGCAATTTCCTCTCCAGTTTCTTCAATAATAACAGACTTAACTTTGCCGTTACTGTCACTTTTGATTTCTTTTAGATTAGTAGACAGTCTTAAATCTATATGATGGTTTTTAATATGTCTATTAATCATGACGCTTTCTCCTTCTGGTAACACGCCATTCCAAAAACTTGATTCGCGTACTAAAAATGTAACAGGAATATTTCTAGAATTTAACATTTCAGCAAGTTCGATACCAATGAGACCTCCACCAACAATAACAGCTCTTTTGCATACTTTGTTGTTTGGTGCATAGGCTTCTAAGTTTTCTAAATCTTGTTTATGGTACATGCCCATAACACCATCTAGATCTTGTCCTGGCCATCCAAATTTATTTGGTTTACTTCCTGTTGCTATCACTAATTTGTCATAGGTAAGGAGGTCACCATCATCAAGAGCTAGTGTTTTTTTATCGGTGTCTATATGTTGCACAAAGGCTTTACGAAGGTCTATGCGATTCTTTTTCCAAAACCAATCTTCATAGGGTTGCGTATGCTCAAACTTCATATGACCCATATAAATATACATGAGGGCCGTACGCGAGAAAAAATAATCTGTTTCCCCAGAAACTATTGTGATTTTTTTGTCGGAAAGTTTTCTAATATGCCTTGCTAAAGTAACACCAGAAATTCCATTTCCTATAATAACGATATGCTCCATAATTTTTTGGTTGTTATGACGATTCTGTCGTTACTAAAGATAAGAACTTAATCCTGCTTTCTAATTTATATCTGTTTTAAATTAAAGTCATCTTGTAAGGTTTTCTTCAAAAGTTAGACGCAGAAATTTTTTTAAAATCCTTGTAAGTAAAGGGTTTTTAAACGACTTAGCGATTGTAAAATTTTTAATTTAAGATAATCGAATCATGAAATATAAATTAGTTATTCTATCGTTTTTTGCGAGTTTAAACTTTGGTTTTTCTCAAAGTACTTCAGAATTTTTTAAAGCTGCAGATGCATTTTTTAAAACAAATGTTTCAAACGGAAAAGTGGCTTATTCTAAAATTAATAATAATAAAGAAGCCTTAAATACCTTGGCGACACTAGCCGAAACGGTTTCGGTATCAAAAAATGATGCTAAAACCTATCAAGCCTTTTGGATTAATGCTTATAATATTTCGGTAATTAAAGGTATTATAGATAATTACCCGATAAAATCGCCATTAGATAAAAAGGGTTTCTTCGATAAAACCAAATATAAAATTGCAGGTGAAACTATTACACTTAATGACATCGAAAATAAAAAGCTAAGAG
Organism: uncultured Psychroserpens sp.; assembly: GCF_947492715.1. Classification (GTDB taxonomy): domain Bacteria; phylum Bacteroidota; class Bacteroidia; order Flavobacteriales; family Flavobacteriaceae; genus Psychroserpens. The sequence continues at coordinate 434,954 of NZ_CANLNS010000001.1, read as the reverse complement.
CTCAATTTGGTGATGCACGCTTTCACTTTGTTCTTGTATGTGGAGCTGTTGGTTGTCCGCCATTAATTAATAAAGCATACCTGCCAAATACATTAGAAGCGCAGTTGCAAAAACAGACCGAAATAGCACTTAACAATTCTAGCTTTATTAAGGTTAAAAAAAATAAAGTTGAACTTTCAGAAATTTTCAAATGGTATAAAGAGGATTTCGTTAAAAAAGGAACTGAAATAGACTATATAAACACTTTTAGAACCGATAAAATTGCACCTAAATCTAAGGTGTCATATTACACCTATAATTGGAATTTAAACAAACAATAAAAAGAAAAATAAACAACCAAAAAAAATTGAAATGAAAAAAATAATCACATTAATAGCCATTGTAAGTATTGCGTTTTCTGGATTTGCTCAAGACGATCAGGATGCCGAAAAAAGTGTAATTCAAGAATATACACCTTCAAAATTATTAAATAAAGGACAATGGGATATTAAATGGTTTAATAACCTTTATACACAAACCGAAAGTACATTTTCTAATGGAGAAGAACCTAGACAGACGTTCTTTACATCAACATTAGATGTTTTTACTGGTATTTCTGAGCAGAGTAACTTTAATGTTGGACTACTATTGGAATTTCGTTCTAATGTTATTAACGATAGAAGTGCTTTAGATGTATTCTCATTTGACGGTGAACGAGGTACTGCACGTTCTGGTTTTACATCGTTTGCACCAGCAATTAAGTTTAATCCAATAAAAAGTGTGAGCAATTTTACAATTCAAACCGCTTTCCATATTCCTTTGGTAGATAATGAAACTGAAGACAATGTGTTTTTAGATCAGAAAGGATTTATATTTCAAAATAGATTTTTCTATGATTACACATTTCCTGGAGATAAATGGCAAATATTTACAGAGTTAAACACCGAGTATAACTTTGGTAAAAAAGAAGATAGCTTTGCTAATAATAGTTTGAATTTAACACCAGGCGTGTTTTTGAGTTACTTCCCAAGTCAGAAATTCACAATTTTAGGATTAGTGCAGCATTCGCAACGAATTGATACAGGTAATGATTTTGAGCAAGATTTCACAGCTGTTGGAGGAGGTGCCAAATATCAATTAAGTAAAGTTTTAAACATCGAAACCTTATATACCAACTTTGTTCGAGGAAATAATACAGGTCTCGGACAAACATTTAACATAGGCTTAAGAGCATTATTCTAGTCTTTAGCATTAAATTAGGAGTCTAAATTAAATCTTATGACACTATTTAGACTTCTAATTTTACTATGTATTGTTACTTCATGTAGCGCTCAGCCCGAAAAAATTAACGGTTTGAGTTTTGTAGCTTCACCCATTCCCATAGACGAAACCCATACAAAACCTGTGGTTAATGTAGGTGCTAATTATGCAGCTATTATGCCTTTTGGTTTTATCCGAAATTTAGGACACCCAGAGATTGTTCATAACACAGATAGACAATGGTTTGGTGAAACAAGATCTGGAGCCAAACAGTATATAGAGCAACTTAGGAAGAAACACATCAAAATAATGATTAAACCCCAAATTTGGGTTTGGCGCGGTGAATTTACTGGCTATATTAAAATGTCTAATGAAGCCGATTGGAAAACACTTGAAGAATCGTATTCCAAGTTTATACTAGAATATGCCCATTTAGCAAATGAAACAAAGGCAGAAATCTTTTGTATAGGTACAGAACTGGAAAACTTTGTGAAAGAACGACCAAATTATTGGCATAATCTCATTAAAAAAATCAAAACCATTTATAAAGGAAAGTTAACCTATGCCGCAAATTGGGATGAGTTTAAACGTACACCATTTTGGGGAGAGCTCGATTATATAGGTGTAGATGCTTATTTTCCAGTAAGTGATAAGAAAACACCAACTATCGAAGATTGTAAAGCGGGTTGGCAAAAACATAAAACAACTATCAAATCACTTTCAGAAACACATGCTAAACCTATTTTGTTTACTGAATATGGCTATCGAAGTATGGACTTTACAGGAAAAGAACCATGGGAAAGTGATCATACCATAAAATCGTTAAACTTTGAAGGACAAACCAATGCGACTCAAGCATTGTTTGAAGAATTCTGGAGCGAAGAATGGTTTGCCGGAGGTTTTATTTGGAAATGGTTTCATAATTATGAAGAGAGTGGTGGAGAAAAAGACAACCAATTCACACCTCAAAATAAACCCGTTGAAACGGTATTGCAAACATTTTATAAAACCGAATAAAAACACAAAAATTTACGTAAGGAAATGTGATGTAACCGACCAAAGAGTCTAACAACTATCACATGAAAACAGTAATCACTTTACTACTATTATTCGCTTCTACCTTAGCCTTTACTCAAGAAGCTACAGTAGCCGATTTAAAAGTACAAGGACATAAAAAATTGAAGGCGTCTTTTGTCAAAAAAATCTCAAATATAAAAGCAGGTTCAAAACTGGATTCTTTGGCTATTGAAGCCGATATTAAACTATTGAAACGTCTGCCATCAATTGCACATGCTTACTATCAAGTTTTTCCCGCAGATGAAGAAAATACATATAACGTATTTTATAATATTGAAGAGAATTTTACAATTATCCCATCTGCAAATGTCTATACCACAAATGATGATGAATTCGCGTATCGCTTAGGTTTATATGAGTTTAATCTCTTTGGTCAGAATATGACGTTTGGTGGATTTTACCAAAAGGATATTTACGACTCATATGCCTTAAATTTTAGAGCACCTTATTTGTTTTCGAGACAATTTGGACTAGCTGTTAACTACCAAAATTTAACAACACAAGAACCCGTGTTTTTTGATAATACAACATCAGATTATAAATACAATAATGAGTCTATAGAGTTTTTAGCATTGTTTCAGCTTAATTTTAATAACCGATTCGAGTTTGGATTAAACTATTTTACCGAAGATTATGAATATAAATCTGGTGCTACTAGTCCAAACGTGCCTCAAGAATTACGAGTGCATAAGTTGCTCTATAAACTAATTTATGAGTACAATAACTTAAACTACGATTATCAATACGTTGAAGGGTTTAGAAGCATTTTTAATTTTCAGTATGTTACTTCGAGAAATGAAGCACAGCTACCTGCCTTCTTAATAGGGTGGAATGATTTTCAATATTTTAAGCGCTTTGGTAATAAAGGAAATTGGGCGAGTAGATTACGTTTAGGTTTAGCAACCAATAACGACACACCTTTTGCTCCTTTTTCAGTAGATAATAATTTAAATGTTAGAGGCGTTGGGAATACTATTGATAGAGGTACTGCTGCTATCGTACTGAATACAGAATATCGTCATACACTCTATGAAAAAGACTGGTTTTCATTACAAGGAAATGCATTTATTGATGCCGGAAGTTGGCGTAATCCAGGAGGAGACTTTGGTGATTTTAGCGATTCACAAAATATACGCGTCTATCCGGGACTTGGTGTAAGATTTATTCATAAGAAAATCTTCAATGCTATTTTTAGGATTGATTATGGATTTGGAGTGACCAGCGACGCAACTCAAGGATTGGTTTTCGGAATTGGACAGTATTTTTAGTTTTATCACTATATTTGTGTTTATAATACACAAAATGTAATGGGGCTAAGTCAAGATATCAAAGTTGCAGTAGATGCTGTAGTTTTTGGTTACGAATCTAAAGGAAATTTATCTGTTTTATTAATTAAGAGAGGTGTAGACCCTTACAAAAACTCATGGGCTTTACCCGGTGGATTAGTATTGGAAAACGAATCTTTAGAAGCAGCTGTAAAGCGAGAGCTCAAGGAAGAAACAGGTGTTAAGATTGACTATTTAGAGCAGTTATATACGTTCGGAAAACCAAAACGAGATCCTCGAAATAGGGTCGTATCTGTAAGTTACTTTGCATTGGTTAAGCCAAATCACTTTAAGATTAAAGCCGACACCGATGCCGATGAAGCACAATGGTTTCCAGTTAGCAAACTTCCTAAGCTAGCCTTTGATCATAAAACAATATTTAATACTGCCGAAAAACGCTTAAAAGGAAAACTACTCTATCAACCTATTGGTTTTGATTTACTAAATGCCGAATTCCCCTTTTCAGATTTAGAACATTTGTATGCTACTATCCTTGGACGTGATATTGATAGAAGGAATTTTAGAAAAAAAATTAAGAGCTTTGGTTTTGTAGAAGAAACCAATAAAATGCACCAAGAAGGAAGCGGCAGACCTGCCAAACTTTTTAAATTCAATAAGAAAAAATATGATGCCTTAGTGGATGATGGTTTCCACTTTGATATTAAGTTTGTGTAATTTTTACACAAAATATTTTGTCGATTCACTTATTCCTTTTACATTTGTGTAAAATTGACGCAAATGATTTTAAATTTAGATCCTTTATTTACTCCTTTAGGACAAAAAAATGCTATTGAGTTTGATAGTTTTACGTTTTCTGGTGGAGAACCTCATATTAAAATTCAATCAGATTTGACTGAAATTAATGAGGTATTCATAACCACACGTATTCAGTCGTTTAATGATCTCGGATTTCTACTCATTACAGTTGATGCACTAAGACAAATTGCAGTGAAAAACATTCATTTGTTTTTGCCCTATATGCCTGGAGCTCGCCAAGATCGTGTCATGATTCCTGGTGAATCATTATCAGTTAAGGTATATGCAGACTTAATTAATGGCTTAAACCTAGAATCTGTTACTGTGTTTGATCCGCATTCTGAAGTTACTCCGGCTTTACTTAATAATTGTAAAGTGCTTAGTAATCATGAGTTTATAAAGTATGTAATTAAGGACATTGATACCGAAGTTATTTTAGTTTCTCCAGATGGAGGAGCATTAAAGAAAATTTATAAGGTATCAGAGTTTTTGGGTGGTTTAACGGTTGTAGAGTGCTCTAAAAAGCGAAATGTGAAAAATGGAAAACTCGAAGGTTTTAAAGTCTATAAGGATGATTTAAAAGGGCAACCTTGTTTAATTGTTGATGATATTTGTGATGGCGGCGGGACATTTGTTGGCTTGGCAAAAGCACTAAAAAAAACAAATGCAGGTGATTTATATTTAGCTGTTAGTCATGGGATTTTTAATAAAGGTACTCAGTTACTAAACGAACACTTTACTAAAATATACAGCACAAATAGCTTTAAGGATTTGAATGAAGAAACCGTCGAGCAACTTAAATTAAAAACACTATTGTGATGGCTTTAATAGTTAACAAACCTTATAGTAGTGGGCCTTATTCGGTTGTCGATTTTATTGCAGGCGGACATATGTTTTATTACATCTATGAATTTGTGTTAACCATTTTAGATCGAAAATATCTAAAACTAGAACCTCATATTATTGAAAACCGTTGGATGGATGATTTTGATATTAATCGCCTCAAAGACATGAGATCTAATCTAGTGTCATATGCTATTAACGAAAGAGGATATATGATGTTTTCAATTGGTGATGAAAACTATATGGGACGACTTACGAATAACGATACTCTGGTGTTCAGCGTGCAGGGTAAACAAGGATTATTTAGTAGATGTTATAGCTTAAAGCCAGAACAGAAAGGCTCATTAGAAAGTAATTCATGGCGGCATCAAAATGGTAGGAAATTTACATTGTAAATAGGATCCTATTGCCATGAGGATTATCAAATTTATAATAGAAAATAAAAATGAAAACAAGAACATTATATAGACCTATTGGAGAAAAAGAATTAATTCTTATTTCTGACAGTAACTTTACTAGATTTCCACCTAGATTGGAGTGGCAACCTATATTTTATCCTGTTTTAAATGAGGCTTATGCTAGTGAAATTGCATCGCAATGGAATACTAAAGATGAGTTTGGCAATTACCTTGGTTTTGTCACAGCGTTTGATATTTCCGAAGCAGAGTTTTTAAAATATAAAGTGGAAAATGTAGGCGGTAAAATTCATAACGAATTATGGGTGCCTGCTGAAGATTTGGAAACCTTTAATCAAGCAATTATTGGTTCCATAAAAATCACTAAAGTTTTTGTTGGATACCAATTTAAAAATTCAGAGCACCAAATTGTGAATGAATTTTTAGAAAAATTAAAAGAAGCATAACTAATGATAATTCAGGTTCAAAGAGGTGATATCACCAAAATAAAAGTTGATGCTATCGTCAATGCGGCAAATTCATCCTTGTTAGGAGGCGGTGGAGTAGATGGTGCCATTCATCGTATTGGCGGTCCAGAGATTTTTGATGAATGTCGAGATATAAGAAATCGACAAGGGAACTGTAAAACAGGTGAAGCAGTCATGACAACAGCAGGAAATTTACCCGCTCAAAAAGTGATACATACAGTTGGTCCTGTTTATAATGGAGGGAAACGTTTAGGGCAAGAAAAACAGGCTTTGGCAAATTGTTATATCAATAGTTTGAAACTCGCCGAAATGAACAACTTAAAATCAATTGCGTTTCCAAATATTAGTACAGGGATTTATAGATTCCCAAAAGATTTGGCCGCAAATATTGCTATTGAAACAGTATCAAACTTTAAAAGTGAGATTGTTGAAGAGGTAATTTTTGTATGCTTTGACGAAGAGAATTATAACATTTATAAAGCAAAATTAAAATGAAACTTAATATAAAACCATATATAGAACAACAAAAAGTATGGCCCAAAACAGGACATCATATTATGGCTCAGTATGATGAGTCTGAAATTATAGTATATCAATCTTATAGACCTGAAATTGGAAACTTTGCAAGCGACAATAACTATTTTGGAGGTGCTTTTAGCCTAAATAGAATGACATGGATTAAACCAAATTTTCTTTGGATGATGTATCGAAATGGATGGGCAACTAAAGAAGGACAGGAAACAGTTTTGGCAATTCATTTAAGGCGAGATGCTTTTGAGCGTTATCTCAACCAAGCCGTGTATTCTAGCTATCAATCAGATTTATATGAAACACGAGAACATTGGCAAGAAGAAGTGCAAAATTCATCAATTCGCTTGCAATGGGATCCAGATCACGATCCTTATGGCGCTAAGCTGGAGCGCAGAGCAATCCAAATAGGAATACGAGGAAATGAGGTAAAACAATACGCAAAAGATGATATTCTCGAAATAGAAGACATCACACCTTTTGTAAAGGAACAGTATAACCATGTTTTAAATAATCAACTTGATAAACTAATGGTTCCAGAGGAACACCCATTAATTTTAGACAGCGAGAGTTTAAAACAACAATTACGATTACAATGAAAACCAATACAATACATTCAGCATTATTTGGCTTAGCTGTTGGAGATGCACTAGGTGTCCCAGTCGAATTTAAAGACAGAGATTACTTAAAGCAATTTCCAGTAGTAGATATGATGGAGTATGGTTCGCATCACCAACCTAAAGGAACCTGGAGCGACGATAGCTCTTTGGCTTTTTGTCTGGCAGAGAGTTTATGTAAAAGATATGATATTAATGATATTGGTCAAAAATTTGTACAATGGGCTAAAGAAGAATTATGGACACCTCACGGACGTGTTTTTGATATTGGTATTTCTACTGATCGCGCCATCTATGCTATTGAAACAGGAACAAAACCAATACTTGCTGGTGGTTCGTCGGAAATGGATAATGGTAATGGGTCTCTTATGAGAATTTTACCTTTATTATTTTACATTAAAGACCTTAATATTGAAAAGCGATTCGATATTATTAAAGATGTGTCATCTATCACACATGCTCATATAAGAGCGGTTTTGGCTTGTTTTATTTATCTTGAATATGCGCGTCATATTTTGAATGGAAGTGATAAATGGAACGCCTATGCAGAAATGCAAAAGAGCGTTACTCACTTTCTAAATACAAATGCGATTTGTTCTCAAATAGAAATGGACAAGTTTCACAAAATTCTTGAACTTCAAATAGGAAAGTATGAACCTCAAGTTTTGCATAAATTGGAGGAAAGTGAAATCAGTTCTAGTGGGTATGTCTTGGATAGTTTAGAAGCTAGTTTATGGTGTATATTGACGTCAAATTCGTATAAAGAAACAGTTTTAAAAGCGGTTAATTTAGGAAGAGATACAGATACAACTGGAGCCATAGCAGGTGGACTAGCAGGCTTAATATATGGTTATGAAGCCATACCAGAAAAATGGTTAAACGTTATATCACGAAAAGAAGATATTATTCGACTTTGTGATAGATTATATAAAACATTATGAAATTAACAATACATGGCTATTCTACAGCATTATTTGCAACTTGGTACTTCATTGAAGAACTCGGGTTACTACTTGATGCTGGAGATGGACTCACATCTAATTTACTCGGTAAAACAGGAAAGATTAAACATGTTTTTATCTCTCATGCCGACCGAGATCATTTGGGAGGGTTATTGCAATACAATCAGTTGTTTTCGCATAGAAGGCCTCATATCTATTATCCAAAAGATGCCAATTCGTTTAGGTTTCTAGAAGACTTTACAGGACGTTTTGATCCACATACTTCCGGAACGATTTGGACACCACTTGAGGATGAGCAAATGATTGATATTAAAACGAATTATAAGGTTCAAGGGTTTGAAAATAAACACATTGATGTGCCAGGGCAACTCAAAAGTTTGTCTTATAAAGTCATAGAAACCAAAAACAAACTGAAACCAGAATTCGCTAAGCTGTCTTCTCACGATATTGTGGCTTTGAAGAAAGAAAAAGGAGATGGTTACATCAATGAACAGTTGCAAAAAAATGTGTTAATCTATTCGGCAGATACGCCCGTTTTTGACTATTCGAAATTTGATAACTGCGACGTTTTAATTCATGAAGCCACGTTTTTGAAAAAGGATGAACTAGAAAAAGGAAACGATAGAAACAAGCATAGTTCTTTAGAAGACGTGATGGAAATGGTCGCTAATATTTCAGTAGGACAATTAATTTTAGGGCATTTTTCGTCGCGATATGATAGCTCTGAAATAGATAAGAGTATTAAGAAACTCATTGCACATTACAACATTAAGATACCTGTGTTTAGAATACCAATTGGTGAAGTGTCGCGCGATATCTTAAACGGAAATCCATTAAACTAATGAACGACAAAGAGAAAAAACATATGAGTAAATTTTTGAGTTTGGTATTAAGACACAAACCAAAGTACATCAATTTAGAGTTGGATGAAAATGGATGGGCCGAAGTAGATGAATTGATTGAAAAAGCAAAGAGCAGACATATGCATTTTTCTTTCGATGAGCTTATTGAAGTTGTGACAACAAACGATAAACAACGATTTTCGTTTAATCCAAACAACACTAAAATAAGAGCCAATCAAGGGCATACTGTAAAAACAGTCGATTTAAAATTTGAACCAAAACAGCCACCTGAGTTTTTATATCATGGCACTGTTGGTAAATTCTTGGAGTCCATAAAAACATCAGGTTTAGATAAAAGACGTCGTCAACACGTGCATTTAAGTGAAGAAAGAGAAACAGCAATCAAAGTGGGAAGTCGAAGAGGTGTACCAATAATTTTAAGCATAAGAGCTTTAGAAATGCATAGAAAAGGTTATGAGTTTTACTGCTCAGAAAATAAGGTGTGGTTAACAGATCATGTACCTACTGAGTTTATAGAATACAATTTAAGTAGCTGCCCTAATTGTAAGGATAGTATTGAATATTCACCTATTTCAGATGTTTTCATGAAAGTTAAATTTAAGGACAAATCGGAAAAAAAGGTTTATAAAAAAAGGTGTGAAAACTGTGGAACTAATTTGGTTATGAATAAATATACTAGGAATCATTTAGCGTATTCTAACTATAGTAATTGGGAATTAGATTAAAAATGAAAAAAATAGAATTAGACCCGCACATCTTTTTAGTTGACGATTTTCTGTCAGCAAAAGAATGCTCAGATTTTATCGAAAAGTCTGAATTGCAGACCTTTGAAGAAGCCAAAATTAACATGGGCGGCAATCAGGTGATGATGAAAGGTGTTCGTAATAATGATAGGTTATTGTTCTTTGATGACAATTTAGCCCAAGAATTATGGTCAAAATTAAAACCTTTTGTGCCTAGTTCTTTTGGTGCAAGTAAAGCTATTGGGCTTAATGAAATGTTCAGGATTTATAGATATGAACCTGGACAACGTTTTAAAATGCATCGCGATGGAAGTTATGAGCGCAATGAAACCGAGTTTAGTATTCTATCTTTTTTAATTTATTTGAATGACGATTTTGAAGGAGGAGAAACTGAGTTTAGGAAAATTACAACAGTGAAACCAAAAACAGGAATGGCTTTGGTGTTTCATCATCCTGTACGACACGAAGGAAAAGAAATAATATCTGGGACAAAGTATGTGCTAAGGACTGATGTTATGTATAAATTAGAGAAATTATGAGAGCTATAACAAACATAATAAATGAAGGGTTAACAAGAGCACGCAGAAATAACATCACGTTTTTAACTGGGGCAGGTGTGTCTTCGGCAAGTGGCATACCTACATATAGAGGCGCTGACGGCATTTGGGTAAAGGGAACAAAGTTTTATAAACCAGAATCTTTTGGTACGTTCAAACATTTTTCAAACAATGCAGATGAGGTTTGGCAGTATACTTTTTTTAGAAAAAAAATGTTTGCAGAAGCTAAACCGAATGAGGCACATTTTAGTTTGGTGTCTATAGAGAAGGAACTCAAAGAGCGGTTTCATTTGATTACGCAGAATATAGATAATTTGCATCAAAGGGCTGGGTCAAAAAACATGTATGAAATTCATGGTAACCTCAGAGAAATGCGATGTTCTGATGAATGTTCTAAAGAGGTATATGATATTCCTCGTGAAATTCCGTTAAAAGACCATGAAGAAGATTTAACCTATGATGAAAAAGCCCTATTGGTTTGCCCTAGATGTGGAGAGGTGACAAGACCAAATATTTTGTGGTTTGATGAGTATTATAATGAACGAAATTTTAAAGTAGATACCACCTTAAGAATTGCAAAGAATACGAGTCTTTTAATGATATTAGGAAGCTCAGGAGCAACAAATCTTCCCAATGCTTTAGTGAGGCAAACCTTGCAATATGGAGGATCTGTTATTGATGTGAATTTGGAAGACAATGTTTTTACAGAGCACTTTAAAGATAAAAAACAATACTATTCATATAGAGGTTCGGTTGCAGAATTTTTGGACCTTTTTGAGAAACAAATAAAAATAAATGAAACAATATAGAACACTTGCCATAGGCGATATACACGGCGGATTAAAAGCCTTAAAACAACTTTTAGAACGCTTAGAATTAACGGCAGACGACAAACTAATTTTCTTAGGTGATTATGTTGACGGTTGGAGCGAATCTGCTCAAGTGATTAGCTACTTAATAGAATTGTCTAAAACCAACACATGCATATTCATTAAAGGAAATCATGATGCCTGGTGCGAGCAATGGCTGGCGTCAGGAATTGAAAATCAGGTATGGGTTTTTCATGGCGGAAAGGAAACTATGGAGAGTTATGAAGGGTTTTCTGATGAAGAAAAGCAAGAGCACCTTAACTTTTTTGAACGTATGGAATACTATCATATTGATTCTCATAACCGCTTGTTTGTGCATGCTGGTTTTACATCAATGCATGGTGTAGAGCAAGAAGTACATCCTGAGAATTTGTATTTTGATCGTACACTTTGGGAAACGGCATTAACGATGGATAAAACTATTTCGAGAGATTCAGAATTGTTTCCAAAGCGCCTTAAACATTATCACGAAATTTATATTGGTCATACGCCAACCATTCGTTTTGGTAGTGACCAACCAATCCATGTTGTTAACCTTTGGAATGTTGATACAGGCGCTGCATTTGATGGAAAATTATCTGCATTAGATTTAGAAACCAAAGCAGTTTTCCAAAGTGATGTTGTGATGTCATTATATCCCAATGAAAGCGGGAGAAATGCGAGTCCGTATCGCATTATAAAAGACAAACGTTTAGATAGAAATAGTTAGGCATGAGTACCATACAATATATAATTGGCGATGCAACAGAACCTATAGGAGCAGGCAATAAAATTATTGTACATGTGTGTAATGATATTGGTGGTTGGGGAAAAGGATTTGTGATGGCTATTTCTAAAAAATGGAGAACACCTGAGGTATCTTATAGAAAGTGGTACGCCTCCCGAGAGTTTTTTGAATTAGGAGAAGTACAATTTGTAAAAGTTGAACCACAGGTGTGGATTGCAAATCTTATTGGTCAACATAAAATTAGAAAGGATGAAGATGGAAATCCACCCATACGATATGAGGCCATCCTTATGGGGCTTCATAAAGTTGTAGAAGAAGCTGAAGATTTAAACGCTTCCGTTCATATGCCGAGAATAGGATGTGGTTTGGCAGGTGGAACATGGGATAAAATCGAGCCTTTAATAGAGAAAACATTACTTAAGAATAATATAGAAACAAAAGTTTACGACTTATAAATAGACATGAAGTATTCAAGAGAAAGTATTTCAAAACAGTATGATTCTGGAGAAATCTTGAAGTTCCTTTTGTTTTGGGGGCATCAACCAAGCAAGGATGGAGGCATTACGAGTAGCTGTTTAAGTCAGTGGTGGGTGTCTAGCTTTACCGATAATAAGTTTCAATACAAAACAGCCGAACATTATATGATGGCAGAAAAAGCACGACTTTTTGAAGATAAGGATGTGTTAGAAAAAATTCTTCTATCAGATCACCCACATGAGGCTAAAAAGTTAGGCCGACAAGTTAAGGGTTTTGACGTTTCAGTGTGGAATCAGCATAAGTATGAATTTGTGAAACAAGGTAATTATTATAAGTTTTCTCAAAATCAAGAATTAAAAAACTTTCTCATAAAAACAAGAAAACGAATATTAGTTGAGGCCAGTCCTATTGATAAAATTTGGGGAATCGGGTTGTCCTCAAATCATAATGATACTCAGAATCCAAATTTGTGGAGAGGCGAAAACTTACTGGGTTTTGCGCTTATGGAAGTGAGAGATCAATTGTAATAATTCTGAAAAACAGTAAAACATTATGATATACTACGGAACAGATGAATTGCCTTTAAAAGAAAGGAACTGTGATTACTATTTCTTAGCTGGCAGTATAGATTACAATGCATCAAACCCTTGGCGAGAATCCTTAATAAAAAAAGCTAAAGCATCAATTCACTTTTTTGATCCTACCAGACGAGATCATGATAGTTTAAGTCATGCTGAAATGCAGAATCACATACATTGGGAGTTAGAGGCTTTGGAGTTATCAGATACCATTGTTTTACATTTTTTACGAACTGCTAAATCACCAATCTCGTTAGTAGAACTTGGGTTATACGCTAGGTCTGGAAAACTTATTGTTGTATGTCCTAATACATTTTATCAAAGACGATATATAGAAGTCCTTTGCAAAAAGTATAGCATTGTACTATGCAATAGTCTTAATGAAGTTATAGTTTAAATTTGCGTAAATATTACGCAAATTATTTGGCTGGCGATTTGTATAAATGTATATTTGTGTAATAATTACGCAAATTAATATCATTATGAATCCATTATTATATACAGACGGTTATAAAGTTGATCACAGAAGACAATATCCAGAAGGTACCACTTTGGTATATTCTAACTGGACACCGCGAAAAAGTCGTATTGAAGGTGTTAATGAAGTGACCTTTTTTGGACTTCAATACTTTATTAAGAAGTACATGATAGACGACTTCAATACTAATTTTTTTAACCAGCCTAAAGAGGTTATTTGCAAACGCTATTCAAGACGCATCAACAATTACCTTGGTCCAAATCAAGTTGGTATTGCACATATTGAAGCGCTACACGATTTAGGTTACTTGCCAATGGTAATTAAAGCCCTTCCAGAGGGTGTACAGGTGCCTATTCGTGTTCCAATGGTGACTATGTACAACACAAAACCCGAGTTTTTCTGGCTGACTAATTATTTTGAAACCTTATTATCCACAACACTTTGGATGCCTTGTAATTCGGCTACCATTGCAAAACAATATAGAAACATACTAGACCACTATGCTCAAGAAACATCGTCTGTACCTGAGTTTGTGGATTGGCAAGGTCATGATTTTTCTATGCGTGGCATGGCTGGTCTAGAAGCTGCTGTTCTTTCTGCATCTGGACATTTATTGAGCTTTACTGGAACAGATACCATACCAACCATTGATTTTCTTGAAACGTATTATAATGCAAATTCAGATACTGAATTAATTGGAGGTTCTGTGGCTGCAACCGAACATTCAGTGATGTGTATGGGGACTAATTCTGGAGAAGAGGAAACCTTCAAACGTTTAATAACAGAAGTGTATCCAAATGGAATTGTGTCTATTGTATCTGATACCTGGGATTTATGGAAAGTCTTAACAGAGTACCTTCCAAATCTTAAAAACGAAGTGTTGCAAAGAGAAGGAAAAGTGGTGATTAGACCAGATTCTGGTGATCCTGTAGATATTATATGCGGAAATGAGAATGGCAAGACTTCCGAAGAGAAAAAAGGTGTTATAGAATTACTTTGGGATATTTTTGGAGGCACTATAAATGCTAAAGGCTATAAAGAACTCGATGCACATATTGGTGCTATTTATGGCGATAGTATCACCTTAGATAGAGCTACTCAAATTTGTGAAAGATTAAAACAAAAGGGGTTTGCATCTACAAATGTTGTTCTGGGTATTGGTTCATTTACTTATCAATACAATACGCGAGATACGTTCGGATTTGCAATGAAAGCAACCTACGGAGAAGTGAATGAAGAGGGTCGTGAGATCTATAAAGATCCTATTACAGATGATGGTACAAAGAAATCGGCTAAAGGTTTAATTAAAATTGAAAAACAAAATGGAAACTACATTCTTAAAGATCAAGTTTCTTGGAATGAAGAACGACAAGGAGAACTCAGAGAAGTGTTTCGTGATGGATCACTGGTGATTGATGAAAATTTAAGCGATATTAGAAAACGAATGAAATCTTAGCAAATATGCTTTTTGTAGTAAGCAAATAAATCATCTGCTGAGGCACCAAACCACTTTTTGACATATATCGTCCAGAAGTGATATTGTAATTTCCAGATGCCATGTTTTCGATAGAGTCGTGCTGAGGTTTCTATTTTTTTATTGATAACTACAAATTCTTTACGCTCATACAGTTCATTAATGAGGATGTTATCTTCATAAATGATATAATTTTCATCATAACCACCAATTTCATTATACAATGCTCTTGTAATAAACTGGCTTTGATCTCCTCCACGACAGGCTCTCCATTTAAATTGAGTAAGCCAGCTGGCCAATCGTAACCACCAATGGTTACTATCAAATTTTAGTCTAAAACACCCAGCATTATTTCCATTATTAACTTCGTTAATAATAAATTGATCATAACGATTTGGAGGAAACGAATCTGCATGTAGAAAATACAAAATAGAACCTCTTGCGACCTTAGCGCCAGCATTCATTTGCCGCGCTCTACCTTTAGACGAAGACAGCAGTTTAACATTTAAATCTAAAGATGTAATAATGTCTTGTGAACCATCAGTACTTCCACCATCAACAACAATGATTTCTGAAATGTTCTGCAAAGAGGCATTGTCTATTAAATGAAAAAGGAGTTTTTTAATAGTGTCAGCTTCATTCAGAACAGGAATTATAATAGAGATATTATTCATTTAAATTCCAGTTATAGGCTTTATAACTTTTTTTAGCTTTATCTGAAATGGTCACTGTCGAATATTGGTTTAAGAAGTCAATTAACGTGCTGCCATCACTTTTAAAATCACCTCCATACCATTTAAATATTCTTGAAAGTTTTATGGCATTTTCACTAAGCTCGTTTTTAGAAGTATCACTTAGAAATCCTCTTGTTAGCAAATCTAAATCGGCCTCCAAGTCTTTTTCGGTAAACGCTTTATTGTATAAACGCGGACAGGACACTGCAGCGCAAACTAGCGCAAAGTGAATTCTAGGTTCATCCATTTTACGAATAATTCTATGCTCAACATCATTTAACGTATACCATTTTTCTCCTATTCTAATAAAACGATGACTCCAAGGTCCTTTAATGTCTTTAATGCTCTTAATTGGGTAATTATCTAAGATGAGTTTTATGGTATAAGCGTTGTATACATTAATCCAATAGGCTAGGGTTTCGTCTTTACTCCAAGACTCTTGAGGAGGTAAATCTGAAAGCAAATTAAGATATCCATTAAATTTGGTTTTATCGGCTTGGAATCCTTTATAATCAACATTGCCTTGATTGGACACGTGCGCTTGTAGTAATTCATTCCAAACGGCATGATCAACTTTAGCTCTTATTCCATTAGTATCGTTAGTCATAGGATCTTCTAACACAACAGGAGTGGCTACAATGTTTTCATTAGCAGTTGTATCGGGGGTTTCGTCTATGGTATCTTCAGTGTTTTCTATAATCTCAATTTCTGTTTCAGTTTCAGTTTCAGTTTCAATTTCTGTTGTAGGTTCAACCATGGCTGTCTCTTTTTTTGTAGTGTTAGAAGTGGCCGTTTTTGTAGAGCAACAACCATAAATGTTAATCACTATAGCTAATACTAATATATATTTTATGCTGTTCATATTAAAATTTTTAATTGACATAATAAACACTCGAGATTGTTGCTAATTTTTAGTTTTAAGTGGATATAATTCTTGTTGTAAAAAATCTTTAGGAAATTGCTCATCACCTTTAAAGCCAAGTTCTATATCACGTCCACTATGCGGAACATAATCCGTTTTAAAAATATAATCCCAAATACTTAAGGTTAGTCCGTAGTTAACGCCAAACCTAACATGTTTTGGAAGTTCTTTTGCGTGATGCCAAATATGCATCTTTGGATTGTTAAAAATATATTTGAAGATACCATAATCCCAACCGAGGTTAGCGTGGTTGAGATGTCCAATGGCAATAGCAAAGAAATAGACAATAGCCACATCTTGAGCGCTATAATTTGCGATAATTGCTAAAGGAATATAGCGAATAGAATTATATACAACAGGTTCCATCCAATGGTAACGTAGGTGCGCCGCAAATCCCATTTCTTTGACACTATGATGGACTTTATGAAAATTCCAAAGCCAAGGAATACGATGTAGTAAGCGATGCGTATTCCATTGAACAAAGTCATTTACCAAAAAGAAAATAAGTAATCCTAACCACTTTGGTAAGTCATTAGAATCAAACAATTGAAAGTTTGAAAGTGAAAGACCTATGGCGCCCAGTATGTCATTAAAAAATTCGGCAGCGGTATTTGATAAGGCAATTAGAACAATTAAATTGAGAAGGAAAAAGTTGAAAAACATGTAAAAGGTGTCTAACCAAAAATCCTTTCTAAATATACCTTGTTGTTTTCGCCAAGGAAATGCAATTTCTAAAACCCAAACAAGCAGGGAAATAATAATTAGTCCATAAAAATAGTTATCCCAATTGTTTTGAAGAAGAATTTCATTTTTAAGGTAATTCCAATATCCTGAATAGGAATTTGATATAATATCAATGTACTTTTCGATAGGCCAAAATTATGTGAGTGTTTCTAACATTTTAAATAATAAACCACTAACAATTGCTGCCATTGGAAGGGTTAGCAACCAAGATAATAATATTTTACCAATCATTTTATAATCTGCTTTTTTAGTAATCGTTCCAATACCAAAAATAGAACCGACAGAAACATGCGTTGTAGATACAGGTAACCCATGTACACTAGCTGTTGTAACTAATAAACCTGTGACCATATTTGCTGTAAACCCTTGTCCTGAGTTCATAGGTGTGATTTTTTTACTCATTGTTATCCCAACTTTTTTAGAATTAATTAGTCCACCAACTGCCATTACAATAGCAATGATAATCATGCTCCATTTGATATCAATGGCATTGATAATTAATAATAAACCAACAATTTTTGGCGTGTCATTTAAACCTCTAGCAAAGCTTACAATACCAGCACTTAGATAATGCAAACTGTCCAATACCTTTTGCGAACTTAACCCTAGAATCTGTCCGTTATAGGTCTCTATTTTATTTTGAATGGTCGCTTCAATCGTCTTTTTTGTTTTTAAGGTTGCCACATTATCCATGTTGAACGAAGCTATAGAGGCTGTTTCTTTTTCATGAATATTCAAGCTGGTTTTTTTTGTAATACCAAGACGTTTTCTGAAATATCTAAAAATGAGGTAAGCGATTAAACTTATAATGGCTGCCATGAGCGGACTTACAATTAGAGGCATTAAAAATGTACCTCCAAGTTTTTCAAAGTTAAACTGTGAGCCAACAGCCATAACGCCTGCGCCAAATAAAGCGCCTACCAAGCTGTGCGTTGTTGAAATAGGCATGCCAATTTTTGTAGCAATAAATACAGTTAAAGCAGCACCAAAAGCAATTGAGATAGCAAAAATAGGCATAGTTATCAATTCATTAGGAACGAGTCCTTTTCCCGAAAAGTTCTTTACAAGTTCATTGGCTAAGAAAATAGCGGCAACCGAACCTGAAAAGGTAGTGATTGTAGCCCAATTTATAGCTTTTTTAAAATTGGTTGTTCCACTTCCAAAAAGTGTAGCCACACCTTTGAAATTATCATTGGCGCCATTACTATAGGCTAAAAAACATGCTGAAATAAATAATAAGATAAGTATCATAAGGCGAGATTTGTTGTGGTTTTGACGAATTTTAAAACAACTACTTACGTTGTTTTTTACATTTTATAGATTTTTTTTCATCCTTGATGTAACCTTTTTGTAATTTATAGGTCTTCATACCAAACAACCATCAAAATAGATTGAAAAAGCTAACTGACGAAGAATTAATGCTCGATGTTTCTAGAGGAAATTTAGATGCTATGGCTCATATTTTTGAACGCTATAATAAAAGGCTATATAATTTTTTCTATCAAATGATTAAGGATAAAGATGTTTGTGAAGATATGACGCAGACCGTATTTTATAAAGTTATGCGTTATCGATCTTCATATAAAGGAGGGCAATTTGTGTCATGGATTTTTAAGATTGCAAGAAATGTATTTTCAGACCAATATCAAAAATCTAAAAAAACCTTAAACAATGAAAATCTAGAGCTTATAGCTCATAAAAATGGAGAAAGTAAGGAAGAGAGGAATGACGATGTTGCCCATTTACACAATGCTTTAAATACATTAAATAGTCAGGATAGAGAGCTTATTGTTTTAAATCGATTTCAAGGTATAAAATATGATAAGATCGCAGAGATTGTCGGAAGTAGTGAAGGCGCTGTAAAAGTGAAAGTTCACCGTATTATGAAAAAATTAAAAACCGTTTATTTAGAAACCATATAACCATGGATTGTAAAGATATTGAACAACAGATAGTAGATTATTTAGATGGACAATTGCCTGTCGAAACATCGCAAAAAATTAAGAGCCACATAACTACATGTGATGATTGCCAAGTTGTTTATAAAGAAACAAAGTCACTCTTCTTAGCTTTTAGCAAGGTTGAAGAAGAACAACCAAGTGATAACTTACGTCACGAATTTTACAAACTCTTAGAAGAAGAAAAACAGCTTCAGAATGACAAGGTAGTAGAGCTTTCAAAACCAGAGAAGGATTTTCCATGGAAACAAGCCTTTCAAATTGCTGCGTCTATTTTATTTATGATTGGAGGGTACTTGTTGGGAAGCCACAATAGTAAACAAATGGCCAGCCATGAAATATCGGCCTTGCAAAAACAAACAATCGAGTTAAGAGAAGATATGATGTTAGCGATGATTGAAAATCAATCACCAAGCAAACGTATCCAAGCTGTAAATTTTACTGAAAGTTTTGTAAAACCAGATACTAAAATATTAGAAGCCTTAATACAACGTATGGAATACGATGGAAATATGAATGTGCGATTGGCTGCAGCAGAAGCATTATCAGAATTTCCAGAATCGTCAATTGTAAAAGATGCGTTCATTGCGGCTCTAACAACCCAGAAAGACCCAAGTTTACAAATTGCAATTATTCAATTTTTGGTAAAAATTCAGGAGAAGCGCGCAATAGCTCCTATGCAACAATTATTAGAGCATTCGGATACGCCAGATTTTGTAAAAGAGCAAGTAAACAGTGGTATTTCTCAAATTATTTAAATGAATCAATTAAAAAATAACAAATGAAACGAACAGGAATTATATTAAATGTTATAGCATTATTAAGCTTTGTTTTTACATATGCTCAAGAAGACTATACAAAAAGTTTGAATGGTATTACTAAAGTGAAAATTGAAACAAACACTAAGGTGAAAATCATTGTAGGATCTTCTAATGAATTAAAATTTAGCAAATACGAATTAGACAATCTTGATCATGATCATGACAATTGCGACCACGAACACGATGCTGGAGGCTTTAATGAAAAAGAAAATGATAGAGCTAAAGGATTAAAACCAGTTTATGCTGGAGGGACTGATAATACCGGATTTGGGATGTCTATTGAACAAGAAGGAAATGTGCTTCGCATCAAAGATTTAAAAACATGGATGCAACGAAGCGGATTGCAAATTTATTTACCTAAAACAATGGACATTCATTTAGATTGTGGTAATATGGGAAGAGCAGTAATTAAAGGATTTTCTTCAGAAATTGAGGTGAATACGAATATAGGAAACATTGATCTTATAGATGTTACCGGTCCAATTACGGCTCATACAAATACAGGAACTATTGACGTCGATTTTGCTAGTGTCAATCAATCTTCTCCAATTACTTTAAGTAGTTCTACAGGCGTAGTAGATGTATCGCTTCCTGCAAACACAAAGGCAGATTTAGAATTGCGTTCAACAATGGGATCTGTCTATACCGATTTTGATTTACAAAAACCTTCTGAAGATGATATGAAGGTTGTTGGAGCCAATAGAAAAATAGAAAGTAAACTCAATAATGGAGGCGTAAAAATTGTATTGAGATCATCTACTGGAAATGTGTATTTAAGAAAAAAATAATCAAATGAAAAAACTAATTATACTAGCATTGTTGAGTGTAACAACACTCCATGCGCAACGAAATGTTGAAGCGAAAGAACGCTTATCAAAAAACCAAGATGTGTATCTTAACCTTAAGTTTGCTCAAGATATAAGAGTAGAACACGGCAACACTGATGACGTTTTAATAAAAGCTTCAGTAATTATAGACGACGGTAAAGGTAATGACGCTTTCAGTATTAAAACAGAAAATACGGCTGGGCAATTGAAATTGTATTCTGATTTTGGAGATTATTTCAAAAAGAAATGGGATGATAAGAACAGACATGATTACAATAGTACTACAGAGATTAATTATGTTGTCATAATTCCGAAAAACATCAACCTAAAAATTAAAAGTATTTCAGGAAGTGTATATATGGATAATTATGATGGTGATTTGGTTACCGATTTAATTTCTGGAGATGTCACCATAAAAAAATATAATGGTGAATTGCGTTTAAAAACAATAAGTGGAGCATTAGATGTTACAGTAAATAAGGCACAATTAAATGCAAAGTCACTTACAGGAACCATATACTCTAACCTAAATTTTGAAGCTAATACAGATAAGAAGTATCATGGAGCACATAATAAAGTGTCAAAACAAATAAATGGAGGAACACTTCCTTTAGAAATGGAAACCATTTCTGGAAATATTTATATTCGAAAGGGATAGGAATAAAACCTAATAAAAAAAGGCTTTACAATTTGTAAAGCCTTTTTTTATTATAAATCTGTAATTAACGCTTTAAATAGAGTAATCATATCGGGTTCAGCTTTTGCTGCCATGGCAATAATTTCGCCAATATCAACAGGTTTAAGATTATCTGGATCACACTCATCAGTTAATACAGAAATTGCTGCTGCTTTAATATTTAAATGATTGGCGACTATAATTTCAGGCACAGTACTCATACCTACAGCATCTGCACCTATAATTTTAAGCATTCGATACTCGGCTCTTGTTTCTAATTGAGGTCCAACAACACTTGCATAAACACCTTCGTGTAGTTTAATATTATGATGCGTCGCAATCGCTTTAAACTTTGCGTTGATTTCAAGGTTGTAAGGTGCACTCATGTCGGCGAAACGTTCACCTAATTCTTCAACACCTTTAAATGCTAATGGAGAACTTCCCTGTAAATTAATGTGGTCGTCAATAAGCATTAATTCTCCTTTTTTGAATTCTAAATTAATCGCACCTGATGCATTAGAAACTAACAAGGTTTTTATGCCAAGTTTTTCCATAACACGAACAGGGTAAGTAACATCTTGAAGAGAATAGCCTTCATAAACATGGAAACGACCTTGCATTACAACAACCTTTTTTCCTGCGAGCCATCCATAAATTAGTTTTCCTTTATGGAATTCTACTGTGGCTGTTGGAAAGTTTGGTATATGGTTATAACTTACTTCTTGAATGATATCAATTTCATCGGTTAATAATCCAAGACCTGTTCCTAGAATGATTCCAATTTCAGGATTGTCAAACCCTTTTGATTTTAAATAATCTGAAGATTCGGTAATATATTTAATCATGAGTATTATAAAATTGTTTAAGTTGATGGTAATGTTTCATATCATCAAAAGTATCAATATCATTTAATTCTTTTAGTAAATGGACATTACCATTTTGTAAATCTTTTAGCGTGTCTTGACGAACAGTTTCAGTACCCCAATCTTTATTTTTAAAGAGTTTTGGATACATTTTTTTTAAGCCTAGTAAATAATATCCACCATCTTCGGCAGGACCAATAACCACGTCATGATAATCTAACGCAGATGATGCCTCTGCTATGACGCGTTCGTTTAAATCTAATAAATCGCTCCCAATAATAATAACTTTCTTATAACCTAAATTTAAAAGTTCATTAAAAGCATTAAGCATACGCATACCAAGATCACTGCCATTTTGAAGTTTTTTGTTAAAAAAATCATTACTCCAAATATCATTGTAATTAATGCTCTCAGAATAAAAAACATAACGATCAGCTTCAGTTTTTTTAGCAATATTAACTGTATGCTGAAGGAGGTATTTATAAATATCCAAAGCCGATTGATCACCTAATGTTTTGGCCAATCGTGTTTTACATTTGCCTAATTCTGGGTTTCTGGTAAATATTATTAATGCGCTTTCAGTCATTAGTTTTCGGATATACTTTTTTTCCTTTTTTTAACCACTTACCCCAAAAAGGAGAACAAACATGTACACTATCTGTTGTGGCATTTTTTGTGTTGTAAACATCAAAACTGTTGTTCTTCCATTCTATGATACCACCAAAAAGGTTTTTCACGTTGGTATATCCAGCTTTTTTTAACTTATTAGCTATAACTTCAGACCTTACACCCAATGTACAATACACAACTATGGCTTCATCCTTATTAGGAATTTGCTTTTCAACTGTACTTAGTTTAAATGTGTCATATCCAACATAAATAGCATTTTTAAGATGACTTACATTAAACTCATCCTGTTCTCTTGCATCTAAAACTATAGCATTGGTTTTAGGCATAGCCAATTCTTGTACTGAAATATACGGGATGTTATTTTTGTTATAGCGCTTCAACAAATCATCAATAGTTTCTTGAGCGCCTACAAAGGGCATCATGAAACATAATGCAATGAAAAATAAATATGTTTTTTTCATAAATTACGAAGCTACTTTAATTAATAAATTCTGTTTATTTAATTAGCAACAGCCTCCACCATCGTAATGAAAAGTAGACTCACTAATAAAAATATCTTGTCTTCCAAGTTTAGCAAGATCAGACGCTGTTTTATCACAAATTGCTAAAGGCTGATTCTTTAAAAGAACATGACCTTTCTTGTCGTCGAAATAATCGTCTTTACCAAAATAGATAGCTGCTTTTCCAGTAAAAATGCAAGGGCCATCCTCTGGCATTGGATCTTTAATTGCAGCAACTTCTATAGATTCTATATAGATTAATTCATCGGTTGGATAGTCTTCTGGGTTTAAAATTCTATAAGGCTTACGCGCTCTAATTTCAATAGTACCAAAACCTACATCTGTTAACGCTTTTACATAATCTGCAATAGGAAGGCTTCCACTTAAACACAACGCACGCAAGCGGTCGTCATTTCTAAGTGTTTCATTCATTGGTTGCTCACAAGTAGGGTCGCTCATTACCAATCTTCCGTGAGGT
Source organism: uncultured Psychroserpens sp. (assembly GCF_947492715.1). Lineage (GTDB taxonomy): Bacteria > Bacteroidota > Bacteroidia > Flavobacteriales > Flavobacteriaceae > Psychroserpens. The sequence goes on along the minus strand of NZ_CANLNS010000001.1, from coordinate 410,805 downwards.
TTTAATACACGATACATTTCTTCAATGGCTAGTTTTAAATCTTCTGCTTTAAAAATATTAAAAAGGCAATTTTGAGCAGCCACATCAATACTGTTGTCTTCTACAGGGAGATTAAGGGCATCTCCTTTTTTAAGATCTACATATTCACTTTTAAACCAACTATTTTGTTCTTCGGCAATTTTAAAGTTTTCACGTGAGGCTTCTAACATTTCATCAACAACGTCAACGCCAATTACCCCATGTTTTTGTCGATTAAAATAAGAGAATTGTAACAACTCCATACCACCTCCAACACCAACATAGAGCATTTTTGGGTTATTAGATAAATCTCTTGCATGCACAGTACTACCACAACCATAGTTCATTTCTTGCATAATTCTCGGGATTTTTAATCCTGGTAATTCCCAAATAGGGTTTGTTGTACAACATAATCCAACATCTGGAGTCAAAGCTGCTTCTTTATAAACGTCGTGCGTGGTTTCTAGGTAACTCATAATTCAATTGTATTTTTATTGGGTATTAATCCCAAATTGTATTTATAATTATTTAATCGCTTTTTCTTCGTTAAAAAAGAGCGATATTTTAGTAAGTAAAAGGTTTGATGTTTTTAGAATGAATAAGGAGATCCTTTATTAAAATAAGTGTCTCTACTTAATATTGAAATAAAATGTATTGAAGTGTTATAGATCTTCTTTTCTACTGAAATATACGTATTCAAAAGCTGCTTAATCCATACTGAAATAGCTCTGAAATTATCAATTACAGCTTTTATATCTGAAACGGTATCAATGTCTGACAAGGCTTCTAAATAAGACAATTGTATGTCTTGTAAAAGGACTAATCTTGAAATACTTCGATGTAATCGAGACGTCTGCCATGGTAATTTTAAAAAGGTCTCGGTATTATAATGAGATTGTTTTAATCCCATTAAGTAGAATCCACCGTCTTTTGAAGGACCTAAAACTATATCATTTTGCTCTAAGGCATGTACTGCCTGAAAGATGTGATTTGTTTGTAAATATGGAGTGTCGTTGCCTATAGTAATAACGGCATCAAATCCCTTTTTATACACCGACTCAATAGCATTGGTAAAGCGTTCACCAAATGTTGAGCCCACTTGATTTTTTTCAGAAGAATGAAAATAAGGTAAGCCAGAGCGCTGTACAATCTTTAATGTTTGAGCGTTTAGCGCATCAAATAAAGTTTCCGAAGATTGAAACGGTTTTTTAACGGCTTCAAATTCGGCAGTATTTGCAAAGATTAATATGGCTGTTTTAGTATTCATATATTATGCTACCACACCTTGACAGCTACTTCCTGCACCAGCAGTGCAACCATAGCAATGTTGAGAAATTACAATGTTCCGACCTTCTAATAATTCTTCGTTAAATTCTGAAATATGCTTGGCCTTACTATTTACGGGCAATTCTAGCATTTGATTAAAATCACAATCATATAAATAACCATCCCAACTTACCGAAAGTGTATTGGTACACATAACATTGGCAACAGCTGAAGGGTTGTAAGCATCAACAAGTTGATACATATAATCTTCATAGTTTTCTGAAGCAATTAAATAATCAAGAAATCTTGAAATAGGTAAATTCGTAATGGCAAATAAATTATGAAATTGAATGCCAAAATCTTCCATTAAGGCTTTTTTGAAATCTTTTTCCATGGCCATTTGGTCACCAGGTAAGAATGCACCAGAAGGATTATAAACTAAATCTAGTCGTAAATCGCTGTCAGGCATACCATAACCAACGGCATTTAATTCTTGCAATGCTTTTATCGATTTGTCAAAAACACCATCACCACGTTGTTTGTCTGTTTTTCCACGTGTCCAATGTGGCATAGAACTCACAACATGAACATTGTGTTTTTTAAAGAAATCAGGTAAGTCGTAATATTTTTTATTGGCACGAATGATTGTTAAATTAGATCGTACAATAAAATCTTTAATACCAACTTTAGCAGCTTCTTCTACGAACCATCTAAAATCTGGGTTCATCTCAGGAGCACCTCCAGTTAAATCTAAAGTATGAGCTCCAGAATTTTTTATGACGTTTAAGCATTGTTGCATGGTCTCACGCGTCATTATTTCTTTACGATCTGGTCCAGCATCAACATGACAATGTTCGCAAACTTGATTACACATATAACCAACGTTAATCTGTAAAATTTCAAGTTTTTTAGCTTTTAAAGGAAACTGACTTGTTTCTGAAATTTTATCTTTAAATGTAGGTAACTCTCCATTTTGGAAAATTCCATTAGACAAAATTTCTAACTGTCTATTACTTTGCGCTAGGTCGCTTCCTTTCTTTTTTAAGGATTGGGTTTTTAATTTCGTCATCTGCAATTAGCCGTCTAGTTTATTTACTTTATTCATCATTTGCACACCATGTACAAGAGTTGCGCCACTTTTAATCGCAGCTCCAACATGAATGGCTTCCATCATTTCTTCTTTTGTAACACCTCTTTGCAAGCCATCTTTTGTATAGGCGTCAATACAATATGGGCATTGCTCTGTATGAGCAACAGCTAGGGCAATCAAAGACTTTTCGCGAGCTGAGAGTGCACCTTCTTCAAAAACTTTTCCGTAATATTCAAAGAATTTATTACCTAATTCTTCGCTCCACTCTGTGATTTTTCCAAATTTCCTTAAATCTGCTGGATCGTAATATGTTTTTGACATGTTATAAAATTTCAAAGGGTTATTGTACTGTACTTAAAAATAGATGCCGAATTTTAGTCGCTATTAATTATCAAACTTAACAGAAAATTTAGCAGAATGCTAATTTATTTTTGAAGACCACATCTAAATATGGTTTACTCTAAAAAAGTCTTACTTTTAGAGCCTCCTTTTAATTAGAAAATGAAGAACTGGATTGCATTATTATCAGTGTTTAAAGAGCGACAAGAGCCCATTGCTTTGGTAACCGTTACTAAGTGCTTAGGGTCAACACCTTGTGAGGTTGGTTCTCGAATGATTATTACCAAGGATAATGTTGTTCATGGTACTATAGGAGGTGGGAAATTGGAGTTCTTGGCTATCGATGAAGCCATTAATGCTCTACGCGAGAATAAAATTATCGAATCGAGTTACACCTTAGGGCCTGAGTTTGAACAATGCTGTGGAGGAAAAGTTGAATTTATTATAGAACCTATGAATCAATCACCAGAATTATTTTTATTTGGAGCAGGACATATTGGACATGAAATTGCCAAGATATTAGTAGATACACCTTTTGAAGTTCATCTTATTGATTCGCGACATAATTGGTTTGAGCATTCAACTTTGGATAAAAGTATTCATCTAAAACAAGTTAATATTGACGATTTCAAGACGTTTAGAGATGTAGTAAAATGGGGAAAGAATTGTTATGTATTAATATTAACACATGATCATTCTATAGATTTTGAGATTATTGCTATGGCTTTGCAACATAAAACAAAGTTTTTGGGCTTAATAGGTAGTAAAACTAAACGTGTTCGCTTCAATAATATGCTTATTAAAGATATGAATATAAAAGAAGGTATGAGTAATGTGGTGTGCCCAATAGGATTACAAGTTGGAGGTAATACACCTAAAGAAATAGCAATAAGTGTTGCTGCTCAGTTATTACAAGTGCATTACAACAATGAGTAATAATATCATTTTGTAATGCACTCGTACTATATTACTTCAATTTTGCACGCCTGTCTTTTAAAATTTTCGCAAACGATCGCGTTCTAATCTCATCTAAAGTTAAACCTGTAGCCAAAACTTCATCTATAGAAATAGCGCCGCTATTTAAAGCCTTTAAAAAGTAATTTAAGAGACCTTGTCCCGTCGCTGCATCGTCAAATGTATCACCAATTAATGTGGCTTGAGCTGCTTTTTCGACGAAGGTTTTTAAACGTAAAACGGCATCATCATAGCTTTCTAGAAAAAAGGCATAAACAGCTGTATATCGCATTGGTAATTGCGCTGGGTTTAAATCCCAACCTTGGTATAAACCTTTGTATAGAGAATGACGAATATGTCCATAACCCTTAAGCCAAGCACGATGCACAACGTCTTTGTTTTCTTGCTCTTGTTCTTCGCTTAAGTCACCACGATGAGGTCCAATAGGCATTGTGTTAGTAGCGCCATCAGATAACCATATTCCTGTATGGGCTAAGGCTACTTTAGTGGTGTAATGTGCATAATCACAAACGTCATGATCCATCTCCTGGTAAGATGCAGTAATATTGTTAGAAGCTGTGTAATCATAAGTTCCAAAGTGGGTGGCAATACATCTACCCTTGCTAGCAGCGATAAATCTAAATAACGGATTTGTTCCATTATGATCCATAATGGACTGCGTGGTTTCTACCATCATTTCCATTTTTAGAGTGCCAGATTCTAAGTTAAAAACACCCTCTATAACTTCAAAAAAGGAAACTAAGGCTATGATTTGCTCAGGAATAGTCACTTTAGGCAACATCACCACAAAATTATCTGGTAGTTTTCCGTTAGTTTTAGTAAGTAGTGTTGTTAAGAATAAATCGAGTGTTCTTTGGCCACGGTGTTTTAATTCTTCAGTGAATGGTTTGATACGTATACCAATAAATGGCGAAAGCGTGTTGTCTTTCATACCTTGTGCGACTTGCTCAGCTGCAAAAATAGCAGTTTCATCTTCTTCTTTATCAGAACGATTTCCAAAGCCATCTTCAAAATCAATTCTGAAATCTTCAACACCTTCACGCTCTAACTTAGCAATAACCTTCTGATAGATTCTATATGAAAATCCAGCAGGATGTTGTTTTAATTCATCTGGCGTTAATCCTTCTAGTTTTTTAATGAGTTTTTCTTGCTTTTTAGCCTTTGAAGGCAATTTTTTATTTCCTTTTAACTTAAAGGCTTTTCCAAATTCGATAAAATTAGGAGCATAATGCAATAGTGAATTTAAAGCAATACTACCCAGAACCTGAGTGGTGTTAGACTTAAAAAGATTTGCGCCACCATAAACTGTATGAATGGGCTGCCTGTCTTCTCTATCACCACGATAAATATTATTAAATGTCAGGTTAGCTGTTTTTAAATCGTCAAAAATATGTGCTTTTTTATCTTCTGAAATACTTAAATTCATAATAAATGTTTAATACTAACTCCCTCTGTAAGTTGAATACCCAAAAGGATTAATTAATAATGGAATATGATAATGACTACCATCGGTAACTTCAAATTGTATTGAAGCCTCAGGATAAAAGCCATTTTGATTATTGTTTTTATAATAGTTACCTGTGTTAAAGGTCATCGTATAAATGCCAGGAATTAAAAATCTACCAGGTGGTAACACATCTGAAATACGACCATCATTGTTAGTGATACCTATACTCATAGGTTTCCATTGATTATCACGTAAACCTTTTAGCGCGATGAGCATATGGCTTGCAGGAATACCAATAGATGTATCTAAGGCGTGTGTTGTTAAATGACTCGTTAAATTAGCATTCTGAGGAACACTTTCTATAAGTTTCGCCAAACGAATTGCTGTGATTTTATGTTGTTCATTCATTGCAACATAAATTTCATCATCCGGCTTATGATCCAATCTCGCATTTATGATGGCTAACATTTCTTCGGCAGATTTTCCACTAGCGCTTACTATGAAAATATATCCATACTTGTTTTCATAATCTTCATTAGCTTTAGCCAATGCTTCAATGACGTCTAAACTAGCTTCAGATACTTTAGATTGTTCGTTTCCAGCCCAAGCTGAAGTGTGCGCAAATTTTTCTTTTAAACTGTCTATATTTCCAATTTTTGGATGACCAGTAAAGGCTTCTTTAAAATCATCTATAGAACAGTGGTTGTACCAAATTGAAGCCGCTGTTTCAATAAGTTCATTTTCCGAAGAAAAGGGTCTGCTTTGGAGCATTTTATTAACCCAAGTTTTAGAAACGCAACATTGTTCTAGTTTAGAAAATGCTTCCTGATCTGAAAGTGAATTAAGTTGATTTAGTGTTATCATAATCTTTATTTTGGTGCGCCTTGATTGATCCAACAATTTATCATATCGCGTTCTTCTTGTGTCATACCAGTTTGATTGTTGTTAAACGGCATATTTTTACTCACTACTACACGTTGGAAGATTTTGTCTCGCAAACTATAAATCTGTTCAGCTGTATCATATTTTACACCATTAGGCGCTACTTTCCAAACGGCATCTGTTGGGTTTGATGAATGGCAAGTAGTACACCTGTTGTTAATAATAGTTTGAACTTCTGTAAAGGAAACAATTTCTTGGCAGTTTTCATACTTTGGAGGTGTTGGAGCGGTCATAAAGGCAACGCCAAACAAAATAACTACTGCAATTGGCATGATCCAAACAGAAAGCTCCCCCTTTTCTCTAAGATTTAAATAATGTTTTACGCCAGCAGTTCCTAGGGTGATGCCAATAAGCACGATCCATTGATAAGTGTTTCCAAAAGTACTGGGAAAATGATTGCTAATCATTACAAACAATACAGGAAGTGTAAAGTAATTATTAGTATAAGAACGTAGAAATGCCGCTTTACCATCAGCAGGATTGGGCATTTGTCCTTTTTTCGCAGCAGCCACCATGCGTTTCTGTCCGGGAATAATGACAAAAAATACGTTTGCTGCCATCAAAGTTCCAAGAAAAGCTCCAAAATGAATATATGCTGCACGACCACTAAATACTTGTGCATAAAACCATGCAAACAAAAATACCAATGCTGTTATTGCCAAAGTAAATACGACCTTATTATTGCTAAGTCGTTTACAAATTTGATCATATAATATCCAGCCAATAATTAAAGAACTAATGCTAATTATTATCGCTGTAGATGGTAAAATATCTAATACTTCTGGATCAATTAAATACGAGGTTGCATTAAAATAATAGACGATAGAGAGTAAACAAAATCCAGATAACCAAGTAAAGTAAGCCTCATATTTAAACCAGTGCAAGTGCTTAGGTATTTTTTTAGGAGCCAATTTGTATTTTTCAACATAATAAAAACCGCCACCATGAACAGCCCAAAGATTACCGGCTAACTCGTCTCTTACATTTTCTGTTCTATTCAAGGCATTTTCTAAGAATACAAAATAAAAAGAAGCACCAATCCAAGCAATACCAAAGGTGATATGGATTAATCGAACACTTAAATTTAGCCACTCGAAAAAGTGGCTTTCATAAATAGTTCCTTTTAGGAACATATATAAAATGCCTATACCTCCAATAGAAGCTATAACGATTAGAGCATAAAACCAATTTTGAGATGTTTGAATAGCGTCTGCCTTCTCATCGTTTCCTTCGGCTTTTAACACTTTAATTGAATGACGTAGTTTATAAGTAACAGCTACTATTACCGAAAAAATAACAAGCCAAGCTATAAGTATAATTACTTCAATCATTTAATTTATTTAATGGTTCCAAAAATACGCAACCTACTAATGCCTCCATCAGGATATATTTTCAATTTAACATGTGTAATAGGCTGTTCGGTTTTCAAAATTTCTTTTTCGAAATGATGTTCACGATCAGCTCCAAGTTTTTGTTGAGGTAACAACGGTTTCCATTTATGACTACCACTCAAAACATCGGCATCATTAGTACATGAGCATACGTCAATGGCACAAGAATCTGGGTAATTACCTTTAAAATGTTTCGTGTCGACAATAATTTTATGAATTATTCCAGAATGACCTAGCTTTAAGATTACAAAATCTTCGTTATTAGGTGTGCGATTACGCTTTGTTTCCCAACCATCTCCCATGTTTTTTCCTGTGGTTGGAGAAATAAGATTATCCATAATACTGAAAAACATATCATTACAATGTAATGCTTTTCCACAGTTGTTAACTAACACTAAATCAATTAATTCTTCAGAATTCACTTTGGACCAATCTTTATAAACCTCTCCAAATACTCTAAATCGCGCAACTCCGCCATCTGGATAAATATGTAGACGAACATGTGTGAAGACTTTTTCTGAGTTAATTTCAAAAAAATGTTGACTCCCTGGATCTAAAGGCGATTTTGGAAGCACTTCTTCCCAAGTTAAATCATCGGCCTGACTCCAATCTGAAATATCCTCATCCAAATATATGGCTTCAACAGAAGCATAAGGCGGGTGATTTCCTAAAAAGTGATTAGTGTCAATATCGAAACCTCTAATTTTTCCTTCAGCGCCTAATTTTAAAATGGCCCAATCGTGACCCAAAGTACGTTTACGTCTTGATTCCCAGCCGTCCATCCATTTTCCGCGATCTGTATATTTATCGGCAATAAAAATGCCTCGGCCTTCTTTAATTAGGTTTTCTTTTTCAGCAAAAAAATCGTCAGTACAGTATAGTACTTGACCTCCAATTTTCTCTGATGCAAGATCTGTGTATTGTTTTAATCGTTCTTCTATCATGTATCTTTTAATAATATTTTTCCTTGATTAAGTGTTTTGAGTTTTGAGTTTTCAACGACGTGAACACCATTAACAAATGTATGAATTACTTTTCCAAAAACCCTGTGGTTTAAGTAGGGAGTTGCTTTGTGTTTGTGTTCGATACTAGCTTCGGAAATGGTAAATTGTTGGGTATCATCCCAAACAGTAATATCTGCATCTAAACCAGGTGCTAATGTTCCTTTTTTCTGATTAATTCCTAAAAATTCTGAAGGCTTTCGTGTAATTAATGGAATTAATTTTTCTAACTGTAACCCTCTTTTTTGTCCTTCTGAAAATAGGATAGGTAGTGTAAATTGTAATCCAGAAATTCCACCCCAAGCCTTAAAAAAATCACCGCTTTCTAGTTGTTTACGCTCAGGTGGAGCAGGAGAGTGGTCTGATCCTAAAAAGCTAAAACCATTATCAAGTAAAAAATCCCATAGCTTGTCATTATTTGCACCTTCTCGTATTGGTGGAGCACATTTATAAATTGGAGATTCATCAGGAATCGTCTCTGCATTAAAGAATAAGTAATGCGGACATGTTTCAACGGTTAACTTATTAGTTTCGTTTAAACGTTCTTTAATAGGTTCAATGCCCTTAGAAGCAGAGAGATGTACAATGTGTACTTTGATGTCAAACTTTTTTTGAAGATCTAAAGCTAATGCGATAGCATTGGTCTCCCAGTGCTGAGGCCTAGAGTTTAAATAGCTTTGATAGCTTTTAGTGTTTGTGACTTCTGGAACCTTGGTGTCTGTTAATTCACAATGTAACAGTAAAGGAATATCGTGTGTTTTTAAAACAGGAGCAATTGCTTCTAAATCTAGTTTAGTGACGTTAGGAAACTCATCAATTCCTGAAGGTGTTAAAAATCCTTTAATCCCAAAAACTCCGGCATTTATAAGACCTTCTATGTCATTTTTATTTGTTGGTATTGTGCCGCCGTAGAAGCCACAATTTACATGAAGTTTATTTTTTGATGATTCTAATTTTTGATGAAGCGCATTTATATTTGTTGTTACAGGGCTTGCATTCAATGGCATCTCAATAAGGGTTGTTACGCCTCCAACAGCTGCTGCCTTTGTGGCTGTGTCAAAACCTTCCCAGCTTTCTCTTCCAGGTTCGTTGATGTGAACATGTGCATCAATTATTCCTGGCATTACTATGAGATTTTGGTAATCTAAAAATGGAATAGATGCACTAGTGTGATAACCTTTCTTGATATCAAGAATTTTCTGATTTTTAATGTGGATGGTAGCCTCTTGAAAAGCATCAAGTAGAAAGCAGCGTTTACTGTATATTAAAAATTCTGTCATTAATTATGTAATATCTGATTGTAACAAACAGTAAATCTCACTGTCTAAAAAGCGACCATCATAATAAAAGTTCTCTCTAAAACGGGCTTCTAGCTTAAAACCAAATTTGAGCAACAGCGCTTTAGAATTGTCATTTTCTATATTAACATTGGCCTCAAGGCTATGCAAATTTAAATCACGAAACCCAAAACGAATCAATGTATCGAAGGTTTCTCTCATATAGCCTTTACCCCAAAAATTGGGATGTAAAATATAACCAATTTCTCCTCTAGAATTATGTTTGTCAATTTTCCAGATACCGAAATCACCAATCAATTGATGGCTCTCTTTGTCTACAATAGCCCATGTAATACCTTTTGTTTCTTTAAATGCGGCGTGGTATCCTTTAATTCTCTTTTCGGTGTCTTCGATTTTTACTGGTATTTCGGTGTCCATATATTTAGAAACAGCTTTATGGCTTCTCATAAATAAAAGTGTTTCGGCATACTCTAGTTTGTATTTTGTAAAATAGAGTCGTTCACTCTCAAGCTCAGGAAAAGTATCAAAGATGTTTTCGTTTATTTGAGTGTCCATCGCGTTAATTTATTTGTTTTCGTATAAGCTCATAAGCACCTTTTCTGGTGTCATAGGTGCATGAAATTTTAAATCGTATTTAGGGTTAAATGCTCTTATGGCATTTTGAAGCGCAAAGTATGCTCCTATACCATACATTAAGGGCGGTTCACCTACGGCTTTCGACTTTAAAATTGCTAATTCATGTCCGTCCGTTTTTACAGGGAGGACTTCAACTTCTTTAGGAACAGAAAACAAATCTGGAATCTTATAGGTTGATAGCGCATTTGATAGTAAACGCCCTTCATCATTGTATGCGATTTCCTCCATAGTCATCCAACCAATTCCTTGAGCGAGAGCCCCTTCAACTTGTCCAAGGTCAATACCTTCACTCATACTTTTTCCATAATCATGAACAATCTTAACAGCATCAAACTCGTAAGTTCCACGAGTACAATCTACTGTAACGATAATAATGGCCGTTCCATAAACATGGTAAGCAAAAGGATGCCCTTTTTCTTTAGTTTTATCAAAGTGGATTTCTGGCGTAGCATAATGCGCATTTTCTGTCAAAGCAACACGTTTTAACATCGTTTTGCTAATGAGTTCTGTCCAAGATAAATTTGACTTTTCGCCATGTGTATAGACATACTCATCCTTTAATTGTATGTGTTCTTCTGAAATGTTCAAATCTTCTGAAGCCACACTTATTAAACGTTTAAGGAGAGTCTTGCACGCTTTTAAAGTTGCTTTTCCATTTAAATCGGCCGTTGAACTGGCAGCAGAAGGAGACGTGTTGGCAACTCTTGTTGTATTTGTAGTTTCGATTTTAATTTTTTCTATTGGAATAGAAAATACCTCTGAAGCAATTTGCATCATTTTAGTGTTTACACCTTGACCCATTTCAACAGCTGCAGTGCTAATTCCAATACTGCCATCGAGATAAATATGTACCAGTGCACGTGCGTGATTCATAGGTGTATTGGTAAATGAAATACCAAAGGTGATTGGCATCAAGGCTAATCCCTTTTTAAAGTTAGAATTATTGGCATTGAATGTTTCTACTTCTTGTTCTAAAAGGGTGATGTTGAATAGTTCTGTAGCAGAACTCCATGTATTTTTAGCCTCTACTTTTTTTGCCACTTGACCATAAGAAAATGTGTCATTTTCATCTAACAAATTTGCTTCTTGAATAACTCTTGCAGGTACGCCAATTTCACTGGCAGCTTTGGCAATTGCAGATTCGATAACAAACATACCTTGTGGTCCTCCAAATCCTCTAAAAGCTGTATTTGGCGGTAAGTTGGTCTTGCAACTGATTACGGTAGTTTTAACATGTGGCACAAAATAACTATTCGTAGCATGAAATAATGTACGTTCTGCAATAGCTGGAGATAAATCGGCAGCTGCTCCTGAGTTTTGTAAGAACTCAACTTCATAAGCCATGATCTTTAAATCTTTAGATAAGCCTATTTTATAAGTGCTCTCATAGGGATGACGCTTTCCAGTCATTCTTAGATCATCATGGCGATTTAGAATTAATTTTACAGACTGATTTAAATGAAAGGTTGCCAGAGCCGTCATTACTGCCCAAGGTGTTGCCTGATCTTCTTTGCCTCCAAAACCACCACCAAGTCTGGTGACATCTACTTCTATTTTATGCATAGCTACTCCTAAAACCTGAGCTATTGTTTTCTGTACAGCTGTTGGTCCTTGGGTTGATGAGGTGATTTTTATGTTTCCATTTTCTAGGGGTTCAGCATACGCTCCCTGAGCTTCGATGTACAAATGTTCTTGTCCGTTAGAAAATGTTTCACCTTCAAAAACATATTCACAATCTTTGAAAGCCTTTTCAGAATCACCTAAACTAAAAGATCTAGGTGCGTTGATAAAACTTCCTTTTGCCTTAGCCTGTTTTGCAGTAGTAATTACTGGTAATTCTTCAATATCGATTTCAATTAAGGCTCTAGCTTTTCTAGCAATGAATTCAGACTCGGCAACAATTAAAGCAATTGGCATTCCCCAAAAATGGATGTCATCTTCTGCAAATAATGGTTCATCTGGAATAATACCTCCAATTTGATTTTTTCCAGGAATGTCTTTGTAAGTAAAAATGCGTTCAACACCTTCTAAGGCTTCAGCTTTAGAATAGTCTATATGTTTTATGTGGCCATGTGCTTTTGGTGCATCAAAAACAACTGCATGAAATGTGCCTTGTCTTATATTAACATCATCAACATATAATGACTCACCACGAACATGAGTAAACGAATCTAAGTTTTTAATGCTCTGTTTTATAGATAAAGAAACAGCATCTAATTTAGCATCTAATATGGGATTTGATTTGTGTTTATGCATGCTCTATAAAATCATTTATTGTGAATGTCTCAGGGAAAAGCGTGGTGAAATGAGCAAAAAATAATTGTCTTGCCAATAAGCGTTTATAATCACTTGAACCACGAACGTCACTTATTGGTGAGATTTCATCTTGAAGTACTTTACTAGCTTTAATTATAGTCTCTGGAGACAACGATTTTCCTATTAAGAATTGAGATGTATTGTGCAAATATTTGGGAATGGCTGCGACACCTCCTATAGAAATATGTGTTTCTGTAAAGTTGTTATTATCTACAGACATATGGATAGCAGAATTGACACTAGCAATATCTAAATGTGTACGTTTGCAAACTTTCTCAAAATTAAAAATAGACCCGTTTGATGGCAATTTGAAACGAATGGCTTTCAATAGTTCGCCTTCTTTTAAATCGAAGTTCTTATAGCCATGATAGAATTTTTTAAGAGGGAGTGAGCGCTCGTTTCCGTTGTAATCCATTATTTCAATATCACTGTTAAGCGCTAAAAAGAAAATGGTCATATCTCCAATAGGAGAGGCGTTAACCAAATTTCCCCCAAAAGATGCCATGTTTCTTATTTGTTCTGAAGACACTAATTTCAAATGCTTTTTAAGGTTAGGGAAATAAGTGTTTACTTCTTGGTGATTCCATAAATCTGAAACCGTTGAATTTGTGCCAATCGTACAAATACCATTTTCTATGGAAATACCTTTTAGGAAGTTTTTTCTAGCAATAAGATGTACAGGATTGTCTGTTAAGTAATCGGCTTGTTGTACATACAAATCTGTACCACCTGAAACAAATTTCCCTTCAGACTGCTCCTTGTCTTTAACTTCTAGATCTTGAAGCCGTTTAGTAATCGTTTTAAAATAGTCCGGAATAAATCCGTTTTCTATGAGCCAATTGAAATCTGAATCTGTTTTGTAGTTTTTCAAAGTTTCAACCATTTGTTGTGTTGCTTTTTCAATGGCTTTGTAGCCCGTACATCTACATATATTTCCACTAATGGCATTAAGAGCATTAGTATAATTTTTTTCAGAATTAGAAAGGGCAAAACCCGTAAGTGCAACTACAAATCCTGGGGTGCAAAATCCACATTGAGTGGCGTAATTTGCCTTCATCGCCTCTTGAGCAGTCGTTAATTTGTTTTGAAGATTTGTACCTTCAACTGTTACAATATGTTTACCATGAACATTTCCTAAAGGAGAAATACATGACGTAATACTTTGATAGTCTATATGGTCATTTTCTAGTGTGCCAACTAAAACAGTACAAGCACCACAATCACCTTCACGACAACCAATTTTAGTTCCCGTTAGACGCTGTTCATAGCGAACAAAGTCTAATAGTGTCATACCAGAATGTTCTGAGGTACTTATCGTTTTGTTATTAAGAATAAAGGTGATCATTATTAATATTCGGTTTTGTCTTCTTTTTTAGTCCATTCTTGAAATGGTTCTAAGGCAATCTCGCGAGCCAATTGTTTAAATGGAATGCTTCTTTCAGAATAAGGTAATGGAATTTCCTTATAAATAAAGGCATCATCAAAACCTATGTTTGCGGCATCTATTTGGTTACTTCCATAATATACTTTATCTGGTCGTGCCCAATAGATAGCTCCTAAACACATTGGGCAAGGCTCGCATGAGGTATACACTTCACAGCCTTCTAGTTGAAATGAATCAAGATTTTTACAAGCGTCTCTAATGGCTGTTACTTCGGCGTGAGCAGTTGGGTCATTGGTTGAAGTGACCTTATTGTTACCTCGCCCAACAATTTTTCCGTCTTTAACAATGACGCATCCAAATGGACCTCCTTCGTTGTTATTCATTCCTTTTAAGGCAGCATTTACTGCTTCTTTCATGAATTTTTCTTTATCTGTCATATATGTCGTTTTCTGTTTTTCTTCGGAAGAATTGAAACTCTAATTAAAGTGTTGTTTCAAAAATTCGTTAGCATTTATAAATAGCACACGATCGATGATTTCATTAGCCGAAATTTGATTTCGAGCTTGCAGTTTTGAAGCATTTGCATTGAGATAATCTTGTGCTTTTTCAATAAGATAGGGTTTAATATCTTTTATGTTTTCGGCAGTCCATAGTCCTTTTATCGGGTTTACAATACCATCAAAATCTGATCCTATTGCTACTGTTTCCCAACAAAATAAACCATTTTTATCTAAAAGCTCTGCAATATGCTGGAGTTGTCTCCAGATTAATTCGGATTTGTTTCTGTAACGTCTTTTTTTACTTGGCCAATAAATTCTCGAACTTCTAATTGCTTTTTTACTAGCAACGCGACGTTCATCTAACTGCAATCCAAAAATACCTTTTGATTTTGCAATACGCAAGATTTCTGAATCATAAAAATTAATATCATCTTCTCTAAAGTATCTGCTTAATGACGTATCTGAGGTGTTAGGTTCTGAAATTGAGCGTTTTCCATTGGCAGCGCCGTGACTTACAATGATAGGAATGTCTTGATCTGAGTAGGTGGTTTCTAGCAAATTGTAATATGTGCTTCGAGACGCTTTACTCATATGTTTAATGTCTATAAGGATGCGCTTTCCTTCGGAATTGTCAAGCAGTTTATCAATAACTTTTAAACCAAGATCTGTAACATCTGCGTTGAGTCCACGATTTTGGTTTTTCTTTATCAATCCGATATTGATGCTTCTGGCATGGCCGCAAATTTCATTATAAAAATGATGAGCTAAGGTCAAAAAAAATGGTTTATGGTCCCAATTTTTTACGGTGTCGATATTATTTAATACCGTCGCTTCATTAGCGGTGTCTTTATCCTTATCGAGTCCAGTTTCAAAGGCATGACCACCTTCTATTGTAGGCACTAGGCTTATGATTTTTCTGGTATCGGTTGAGGTGTTCTTGTGAGTTGAAATTTCAGTATAATTACTAACCAAACGATACGTATAGGTAACGCCATCTATGACTTGAGCGAAATTATGCCGTTGCATATAATAGTTGTATTCGTCATTTAAATCCTGAAAATAACTGTTATGATTCCTGAGGTTGTCAATACGTTTTTGACTAACACCTGCCGCTAAGTTTACAAGCAAATCTGAGACGAATTTGAAACCTAATATTTTCTCTTTGAGAAAGTGTTTTTCAAATGGATATAATGAAATAACCATAATATCGCATTTAGATTTAGCAATTGCTGTAACATCGGTTTGCGTGAATTTAGTAAGTGTTAATATTTTATTGACTTGGCGCTCGAGGAAATTTGGCGGGCTATAATGCCAAATAGAGTTTTTACGACCACTGTGTTGGGCGTTTTGTTTTGTTGGGTTGTACTTAAAACTCTTTCCAAAAGGTTTTAATGAGGGATGACAGTGTAAATCTATATATGACATGCTCATTTTGAATTGGTTATATACTGAAAAGATATAGATTTTTTATCAGATTTTAGATGAATTCTCTTCAAAATGATTAGTTTAGAATCCTAAATTAAATTTCAATCTACTTGTATGCTCTATTTTATAATCTTTATAGCTCTTTTAGTTTTTGTTGGATATGTATTTTACAAAATGAATTCTAAAAAGGCAGAGCGGTTTCCATCACATTGGCATTCCATTTTATTAGAGGAAGTAAAATTTTATAAAAACCTTGATCTAAAGGAACAGCGACGTTTTCAAGATAGAATGATGCAGTTTTTAAGTGAGGTTTATATTGATAGTGTTGATGTTGAACTTGTGGAGTTAGACAAGATTTTAATCGCCGCAAGTGCAGTAATTCCAGTGTTTGCGTTTAAAGAATGGTATTATCCTACTGTGAGTGGCATTATTCTATATCCTGATAATTTTAATGAGGATTTTGAGTTTTCTCATAAGAGCAAATCAAGGCGAATTGCTGGTGTTGTTGGAACTGGGCGTTTGGAAGGTAAAATGATTCTTTCTAAAAAAGCCTTATACCATGGATTTAAAAATTCGAATGATAAGCGCAATACTGCTATTCATGAGTTTGTACATCTCATTGATAAAATGGATGATAAAATTGATGGCGTCCCAGAGATATTAATGGAAAACAGTTATGCGATTCCATGGTTGAAATTGGTACATGATGAAATGGAGGCTATTAATAAGGATAAATCTGATATTAGAGCATATGGAGGTACCAAGCAATCCGAATTTTTTGCTGTTGCTTCAGAGTATTTTTTTGAAAACCCAAAACTTATGAAACGCAAGCATCCAGAATTATATAAGATGATGGCTTCATGTTTTCGTGTTAAGGTGTAATGCTTATGCTTTCAAATTGGCTTCATGTTTTCTTAATACACTTATAAAAGGTTGTTTTAAGAGCAATTGTCCTGTAGCTGCTTTTATAGCATTGGCTAAAGCTCCACCAGCTGGAGGAAGTCCAGGTTCACCTAATCCTGTTGGTGATAAATTGTTTTCCACAAAATAGGTGTGTACAATTGGCGTTTCTTTCATTCTAATTAAGCGATATGTATTAAAGTTTACATCTTGTGGTTTTCCATTTTCAAAAGAAAAATCACCATACATAGCATGTCCAATACCATCAATAACACCTCCTTCAACTTGGTTTTTAGCGCCTGTAGGATTTACTACGATACCACAATCGACGGCTACAGTAACTTTTTCTACTGAAGGATATCCATTTTTCAAGCTAATATCTACAACTTCCGCTACATGTGTATTATGGCTGTAATATGCTGCAAACCCTTGATAAACACCTTCTCTAGTTTTTCCCCAGTTACTTTTCTCTGCGGCAAGTTTAATAGTGTCTGTCATACGTTTTGCCGAATATTGAATGTTAGGATCTTCTCCGTCTTTTACGTTTTTAAGTAAATCTAAACGTAATTGTACTGGATCTGTTTCCAGAAGTTCGGCAAGCTCATCAAAGAAACTCTGCTCTGCATAAGCAAGGAAGTTAGTATAAGGAGCTCTCCATGCTCCTGTGGTTATATTACTTCGATAATTACCTGTTTCAACTTTATAGTTTTCAATAGCACCAGCAGGGAAAAAGTGTGGAATTAATCCATACATATTGCTGTTGATTGCAGCCTCTTTCAAATGATAGCCAGTTACTTTTCCATCTTTAAGTGATGCAGAAATTCTATACTTTATTGCTGGTCGATAAATACCAGCAGCCATATCATCTTCTCTAGAAAAAATTACTTTTACAGGCTTTTTTGTAAGATTGGAAATTTCAGCAGCTTCTAAAGCAAAATCACCATAAAGACGACGACCAAATCCGCCTCCCATTCGTGTCATTTCTAGATGAATGTCTTTCTCCTCCCGACTTATTAAATTGGCTATTCGTCTGGCAGTCCCGGCAGGAGTTTGAATTGGTCCTACCAAATGCACTTTGTCGTTAGAAACGTTAGCATAGAAATTCATGGGTTCCATACAATTGTGAGGTAAAAAGGGAGATTCATAAGTGCGTTCTAATATCTTATCTGCTTCTGCAAATGCCTTTTTTACATTCCCGTCTTCACGGCGTACATCCAAATCTTTTCCGTTAAGAATAGCGTTTAATTTAGTATCATGATCTGAAGTGCTTTCTAAAGTTTCATCAGTTGTCCATTGTACATCCAGTGCTTTTTTCCCTTTCATGGCAGCCCAAGTGTTTGATGCAAGAACAGCAATCTTATCGCCAAACTTTACGACGTCTAAAACACCATTAACTGCTTTGGTTTTAGTATCGTCATAAGAACCTATCTTTTGTCCAAAGGCAGGAGGTCGACATACAGAGACATAAGCCATATCGTTTGCTGTATAATCTAAACCAAAAAGAGGCGCTCCTGATATTATTTTATCAATATCAACGTTGGTAGCATCCTTTCCTATAATCTTATAATCTTTTTTATCTTTTAATGATACATTCTCTGGAATTTCGAGTTGAGCAGCGTCATTAACAACATCTCCATATCCCAAAGTTTCCCCTGTTGGACTAGTAATTACACCATTTGATGCAGAACAAGAAGAAGCGTCAATTCCCCATTTTGCTGCAGCAGCATTCACAAGCATTTGTTTGGCTGTAGCTCCCGTTTCACGTAGAGCATCCCATCCAAATCTAATAGATTGACTACCTCCTGCAACTTGTCTCGTAAAGTTGTTTGTGTCCAAAGCCCCTTGTTCAACAGAAACATGTTCCCATGGTACGTCTAGTTCTTCTGCGATAATCATAGGCATGGACGTTTTTACACCTTGTCCGATTTCAGGATTCGGAGAAAAAATGGTGACATAACCATTATCTGCAATTTTAATAAAAGCATTAAAGTCGTTAAAGTTAAGCTGAGCAATATCAACTGGAGGAGCTGTAGCTTCTTTACAAGAAGTAAAGAAATTGAATCCAATTAAAATTCCGCCACTAGCTAATGCAGAAGTACGAATGAAATTTCGTCTGCTAAATGTAATTTTGTTTTGATTCTTCATGATTATTTAGCTTAAGACATTTTTTTTGCAGCCAGAGCAACTGCTTTTTCTATTCGATTATAACTAGCACATCGACATAGATTACCATTCATAGCATTTCTAATGTCGTCATTATTAGGGTTTGGGTTTTGTTTTAAAAAGGAAGATGCAGTCATCATTTGACCTGCTTGACAATAACCACATTGAGGGACGTCAAGTTCTTTCCAAGCGTCTTGCACAGGATGCAGTTTGTCGCTTGCTAGACCCTCAATGGTTGTGATGTTGGAGCCTTCTAAACTAGATATAGGAACAGAACAACTCCTTATAGCAACGCCATCCAAATGCACAGTACATGCTCCACATTGACCAATTCCGCAACCATATTTGGTGCCTACTAAATTGAGTTCATCACGAAGCACCCATAGTAATGGAGTGTCATCATCAACGTTTATGTTAACCGATTTTCCGTTAACCTTTAAATTATAACTTGCCATAGAACTTGATATTTAGCTAAAGTTAAAAAATATTTACTTGAATATTGTCGTCTATTAATTTTTTATAATGATTTTAAGAAATTAAGGTAGTCTTCTTTGGTGTCTATATCTAGTAGTGCATTGCATTTAACTTTAATAATCTCATTACTATTATGGTTTAAGACTTTTTTTGCGCCATTGTCTCCTTTAAGCTCTATAAGTTGCTTAAAAAATTTCTTCGGAAATATAGCAGGAACACCAATGGCGTTTCCATAATCTGAAGCTAAAATTTTAGTAGGGTTTTTAATATATCCTTGTATTAAAATATTGAGGTATTTAGAATCAATTAGAGGTTGATCTGCTAATATGATTAAAACAGCGTCAAAGTTCAAGTGGTTAATGTGATGTATTCCAGCTCTAATGCTTGAACTCAGTCCATCCATGAAATTATCATTTATAATGACCTCAATTTGTTGCATTGGGATGGACGCTTTTATATCGTTGGCATGTGCTCCAAGAATGCAATATATTTTATTTGCATTAGATTGTATGGCGCAATCAATGGAGTGTCCAAGAAGTGTTGTGCTACCAACAGGAAGTAACTGTTTTGCGGTACCCATTCGACGAGAATTACCAGCAGCTAGCAACAGAATAGCTATAGTCATTTTTGCTTTTGAGTTTTATTAGCAAAAACGCTTAAAGACATGACTTCTGTTCTTCGGACAATAGCTAAAATTTCAGCTACAATAGACAATGCAATTTCTTCGGGAGTAATGGCACCTATATGTAAACCTGCCGGACTGTGAATCGTTTCTAAAAATTCTTCTGATAATTCTGAAACATAATTGAGAAGTTCATTTTGAAGTTGATTACGACGTTTAGACGACCCAATGATACCAATATATTTTGGTTGTAAAGGTTCTAGTTTGATAAGATATTTTAAATCAAGTACGTAATTATGAGTCATTAATACCACAACCGTTTCATTATCAATTTTTAAATCGACAATTTCAGGAGTTTGGGCAGTGACTGATTTGGCACCAGGGAAATCTGAGAGCGATTTAGGGTCTTTGATAGAAGTTATAATATCAATTTCCCATCCCAATGAATTGGCTATCGTGCAGAGTTTTACTGCGTCGTGCTCACCACCAATAATGAGTAATCTTAGACTAGGCTTTAGTTCTTGAGAAAACACTTGTATTGTTTTTGAATCTTGAGATTTGAACGTTTCTCTAAACATGAATTTAGAGTTGTCATTAAATTGTATAATGGTTCCAAAGTCACCAAAGACGTCATCCTCTTTTTTAAAATAGGAGTCAATTTTAAACGTATTTCGATACTCTAATTGGGTTTGAAATGCTTTAAAGAAACTATCAGTAATATAGAAGGGTTCAATTAGGATGTAAAGTAAACCTTCACAACCTAATCGGTAACGTCCATCGTAGGTCATGATTTTTGGCTTGTCATCTCTAAAAACAGATTGAGCTCGCCTTTTAACTTCATTTTCAACACAACCTCCGCTTACTGCTCCAACCATGCTTCCGTTCTCTGAAATGAGCATTCTTACTCCGGGTTTTCTGTAGGATGAGCCTTCAAGAAAGACAACAGTGGCTAGTACGTTTTTTAGCCCATTCTGTTGGTTGACTTTTGCTTTATAGACAATGTTTTTAAATTCGTGAGTCATGGAAGTTATAGCATAATATTTACTAAAATACTGTTTTATTCTATACATTCAATTCAAAAAATCTTTCGATAAGATGACTTAAATCATGTTTAAACAAGTATTATGAGTTTATTTTTGTAGTGCAAAGCACTTTATTATAGAATTAAACCAAAAGATATGATGAAATTACAAAAGATTTTCGTGGTTGTTTTTTTATTAGCAACTATAACTACATATGCACAATTGAAAATTGATGCCGAGATTAGACCTCGATTTGAATACAGACATGGTTTTAAAACACTGTTTCCTGATGATGCAGACCCTGCTGCTTTTGTATCACAACGAACGCGATTGAATGCGGCTTATGTCATGGAAAAATTAGATATTTATTTAAGCATGCAAGATGTTAGAGTATGGGGTGATGTACCTCAATTAAACAGTGCAGATAGAAATGGATTTTCTGTGCATGAAGCTTGGGCCAGAATTGCCTTAGATACAAGTTGGGCTTTAAAACTTGGACGACAAGAAATTATATATGATGACAGTCGGATTTTTGGAAACGTAGAATGGGCGCAACAAGCTAGAAGTCATGATGCTGCCCTGGTTCAGTATCAAAAAGATAGGTTTAAAATGAATTTCGGTTTTGCCTTCAATCAAGATGGAGAAGCATTAACAGGAACGACTTTAAATACTAATACGTATAAAGCGTTTCAGTATGCATGGTTGCATAAAGATTGGGATCGTGTTTCTGGAAGCTTATTGCTTTTAAATAATGGGTTGCAATATATTGATGATATGAATTCAGACGATAATGAAACGCGCTATAGCCAAACCATAGGAACGCATATAAGGACAAAGGGAAAAATTGGTTTAGTTGCAAATTTATTTTATCAGTTTGGTAAAGATATGTTTGATAACGATTTGAGTGCATACCTCTTGGCATTAGAAGCCAATTATAAGGCTTCTGATAGAATTGGACTAACACTTGGAGGTGAGTTAATTAGTGGGAATGATAATGGTACACCTACTAATGGTGATAACAATGCCTTTAATCCGTTTTATGGAACCAATCATAAATTTAATGGCCTCATGGATTATTTCTATGTTGGTAATCACCAAAACAATGTAGGGCTACTAGATATATATGCAGCTGCTAATTTCAAACTTAATTCGAAATCTAACCTAAGGGTAGCACTTCATAATTTTTCTGCTGCTGCCGATTATAGTGAGAAACAATTTGGGAATGAGGTAGATTTGGTCTACTCATGTAAGATTCAAAAATTTGTGACTTTAAAGGCTGGTTATTCTCACTTATTTGAGTCTGAAGGTATGGAAATCCTAAAAGGAAATACCGATGGAAATACTAATAATTGGGGTTGGGTGATGGTTGTGATTAAACCAACACTTTTTTCGAGCGCCAACAATTAGTGAACCGTTAGATTGAAAGGTTTGCTCCTAAATTTAGAAGCATGAATGCTATTATCCACCAATAGTAATCATGCTTCTGTTATTTGAATGCAGATCTGGTGTTTTTAATTTTTCTAGAGTATCCATTCCACCTCTCATTTTTGCCTTTAGACGTATGGCTTTTTTAATAACAGGATCTATAGATTCCCCTTGCCTTAAAGTGGTGAGAAGGTCTGATTCTTTAGAAGAAAACAGACAGTTTTTTAGATGACCATTTGCCGTTAACCTCAATCGATTACATGAATCACAAAACGGATTGGTAACTGAGCTTATAATTGCAAATGACCCTTTATAACCTTCTATCCTATAATTTTTTGACGTGTCGTTTTGAGCGTCTTCTAACCTCACAAGTTTTTCCTTTGAGAATTGTTTAGTGGTGATGTCTAGAATGGTTTTTAACGAGACCATTTTTTTAATATCCCATCTATTACCATCAAAAGGCATAAACTCAATGAACCGCACAGTAACAGATAGGGTTTTAGTAAGGTTTATAAAATCGACAATTTCGTTATCATTAAACCCCTTGATCAAAACCGCATTAATTTTAACTTTAAATCCTTCAGCAATAAGAAGTAAAATATTATTGTAAACTTTTTCAAAATAATTACGCCGAGTTATATCCTTAAATTTTTCGGCATTTAAAGAATCCAAACTTACATTAATAGTTTTAACATTACAGGCTTTTAAAGTATCGATATAACGTTCAACATTTACGGCATTTGTGGTAATAGCTAGCTCCACTGGAAGGGAAGCAAGTTTTTCTAAAATAATGTGCGCATCTTTTCTAATCAAAGGCTCGCCTCCTGTAAGTCTTATTTTTGTTACACCATGATCAACAAAGGATTTGGCAATGGCATATATTTCATCAAATGTCATAATGTGAGATTTAGGCGACAATTGGATGCCTTCGGAAGGCATACAATAGGTGCATCGTAAATTACAACGTTCGGTTAAAGAAATGCGAAGGTAGGTATGTTTTCGGTTATATGTATCTGTTAAAATATGACTCACTGTGCTTAAATTTAATCGTGACGTGCTCCTTTAAATATTCTGAAAATGTGCAAAAGTGATGGAAAAATAGCATCCATTGATTCTTTTGCGCCATTAGTAGAACCTGGCAAAGCTAATACTAAACTGTTTTTATAAGTTCCTGCAATGCTTCTAGATAACATAGCATAAGGAGTTCGTTCTTGTCCGTAACTACGTATGGCTTCTTCTATACCAGGAATAGTTCTATCTAAGAGTGGTTTTAATGCTTCAGGAGTAACATCTCGTTTTGATAATCCAGTGCCACCAGTGAAAATAATCAAATCCACATTTTGTTCTTGATAAGCTCTTACTTTTTGCTGAATTCTGTCTACTTCATCTGGAATAATAGCATAATCTGAAATATCTACATCGCTAGCTTTAAGTTTTTTAATGATAGCTTTTCCTGCTTTATCTTCTTTTTGTCCTGCGGAAATCGTATCAGAACATACTACTACGGCAGCTGTAATATCTTTTCTAAACTTATCTTTAAAATCGGACTTGCCACCTTTTTTGTGTAGTAGTTTAATATGATGGATTTCAACACCTTTATCAATAGGTTTTAACATATCATACATGTTGAGAGCTACTATACTGGCGCCATGCATGGCTTCAACTTCAACTCCAGTTTTATAGATGGTTTTAATAGTGCAAAGAATCTTGATCTCAAGTCCGTTGATTTCGTACTCAATTCCTGTAAATTCTATAGGTAAAGGATGACAGTCTGGAAGTAAGTCTGGCGTTTTTTTTACACCTAATAATCCGGCTGCTCTACTCATAGCAAAAACATCTCCTTTCGGAACTGTCTTATGCTCTATGGCATTGATAGTGTCTAGTGTACTTACTTTTACAATGGCTTGTGCCGTCGCAATTCTTAAGGTATTAATTTTATGTGTTATGTCTACCATTATATTAACTATTAACTTTCCATTGGTGGCTTTGGTCTTCAAAAATTTCTTTACCAAAAATGGGTACTTGTTCTTTTATTGTATTCACTAAGTATTCTATAGCATTAAAAACGTCTACACGTCTCGGAGAAGACACAAATACAAAGAGGCAAATTTCACCAGCTTTTACAGTGCCTAAACTGTGGTAAATGTGCATACAAGTAAGATTGAATTTTTTGAAAGTCGCCTCTCTAATATCATGAAATTTTGAATTTGCCATGTCTTCGTATGCTGTGTACTCTATGGCTTTTACAGTTTTGCCTTCTATTTGATCTGCTCTAACTTGGCCTAGAAATATGTCATGAGCACCAATAGTTGTTTTCGACTGATGTTTCGCAATAGAATTCCCGATAAATTCGGCTGAAATAGCACCTTCTATAAAAACAGGTTTAGGTTTACGTTCTTTAGTCATTATGCATTTATTTTAAAATAGTTTTGAATGGCTTCTATTCCATTTTCTAAACTATAACAGTTAGTAAAATTATGTTTAAGCATTATTGATGCTGCTGTTGCACTTCTTATTCCAGATTGGCAAAAAAGTATAATTGTTTTTGTTTTATCGATACTAGAAAGTTCATTTTCTAAAAGGCTTAGAGGAATGTTAGTATGCACCAAATGCTCTGCTTTTGGAAGTTCATGAGATTCACGAACATCAATGAATAGCGAGTTTTTCTTTTTAATAGCATCTTCAATAGTGGTTTTAGCAACTATGGTATCACAAATTTGATCAATGCTTTGATTTTGAAAATTGGTTTTTATCTTTTCTATATCTTTGAGTTTGGTGTTAGATTGTTTTTCAATGGAAATTGTAAATGACTTTGTCGTTTTTGAATTATAACAAAATAACTTACCCGATAATACATTTTTAAAACCAAGAATAATCTTAAGAACTTCATTGGCTTGCATAGATCCAATAATTCCGGGTAGTACACCTAGAACACCAACTTCTGCACAGTTTGGGATGTCATTTTTACTAGGAGGGTTTGGAAATAAACATCTATAATTTGGCCCATTCTTGTAATTAAAAACAGAAACCTGTCCTTCAAACTTATAAATTGCACCATAAACAACTGGTTTATTGGCTATGACCGCTGCGTCATTTATCAAATAACGAGTGGCAAAATTATCTGTGCCATCCACGATGATATCATAATTTAAAAAATGTGATATCGCATTTTTATGAGTGAGCATTTCTACAAAGGCTTCAATAATTATTGTATCGTTGAGGTCTAAAAGGCGTTGTTTGGCAACAATAGCCTTAGATTGCCCTAAATTAGAAGTGCCATAAAGAATTTGACGCTGTAAATTGGATTCTTCAACAACATCATGATCTATGATACCTATTGTGCCTACTCCAGCAGCAGCAAGGTATTGAAGAACGGGACAGCCTAAACCGCCAGCACCAACGACCAGAACTTTAGCTTGGTTTAGTTTTTTCTGACCATGTGCGCCAATTTCCTCTAAAATTATATGTCTACTATATCTGTTCATAGTTTTATCCTCCTGCAAATGGAGGTAATAGTACGATTTCCGCGTTTGAAATTATAGAATCATTCGAAATAAATGTTTGGTTTTGAGCTATTTGAAATTCTTTTTCTTCAAGAATCGGATGTTTTTCAAAAAGCACTTTAAGTAAGTCTGCAGCAGTGCCTTTTGAAAACGATAATGTTTCCTCCTCGCATTGCGTGATTTCGGCTAACATACCAAAATATTTAATTTTTAAAGTCATGACTTAACTGATTTAATTGGTCTTTTGTGTTTATGTTTAAGGTGTATTTTTCTAAGTAGCTTTCAAGGGTAATCGTTTTAGTTTTTTGTTGGTTTACAAAAAATTGTAAACGACGTTCTCCACGTTTTAAAGCCTCTAAACTGGGCGCCATACATCGTTTTTTATATACAGCTAACAGCGGATTAGTTCTACCGTTTATTGAAAATTGAACGATATCATTTTTAATGGAGATTTCATTTATTAATCGAGTTAATAACACTGGATTTATTAATGGAATGTCGCAACTTAAAACGATATTGTTTTCGGTTTTAGAGTGTGACAACCCAGAATATAAGCCTGCTAATGGCCCCGCATTTTCAATAATATCATGAACACGCTTTAAATTAAATTGATCATAGCTTTTGTTGCTACTTACAATAATAATGTCTTTCAATACAGATTGTAGTGCTTCGATGATATGAACAATAAAAGGCTTGTTCTTATAAAGTGCTAGACCTTTTTCAAACCCCATTCGAGAACTTTTGCCTCCAGCTAAAATTATTCCAGTTATTTGAGTTTCAGTTGTCATCTATATAATTATTAATTTAACTGAGGCAACAATTAATACTGTGGCCAATAAATAGCGCAAAAGTTTATTATTAAATTGGCGACTGCCAAAATAGCTGCCGAAAAAACCACCAACAATGGCAATACCAACAAGTATAAATGATTGACTATCTAAGTTGAGACCGTTACTAAATTGACCAGCAAGTCCTGCGGCTGAATTAACCCAAATAAACAATGCCGATACTGCTGCGGCTTCTTTCATTTTTCCCCAATGTAATAATAGAATTATCGGACTGAGAATAATGCCACCACCAATTCCGATAAGTCCTGAAAAAAAACCAATAGCGCCACCAACAATCATTCCTTGCCAAATTTTTACATCTCTTATTTGATCGCTCTTTTGGCCAAAAACATTTAGCATTTTTAAAATAGCAAAGATCAAAAGCCCAGCCAATATCTTTTTGTAAATCGATGCATCTATCTCAATCATTCCACCAAGAAAAGCTAAAGGAATCGAAGTAATAGCGAAAGAAAGAAACAACTTCTTATTGAAAAACCCAGCTTTGTAATAATGATAAAATGCGATTGCAGAAACAAATAAATTGAGTAACAAGGCGGTTGGTTTCATGACCTCTGGCGCAAACGAAAATAATGCCATTAAAGCTAGGTAACCACTTGCGCCTCCATGCCCAACACTTGCATATAAAAAAGCGACTATAGGCAGAATAATTAAAAATAAAATATGGTATGAAGTGTCTATGGTCATATATTATTTATTTGGTCTAACTGTTTATCTAAGTAGGTCCAACATCCTTTATTGATAGTTTCAAAAGCAGAAATTAATGATTTCCCATATGGTGTTAGTGTTGCGCCTCCACCATTTTTTCCGCCAACGCTAGTAATAACAACTGGTTTTTTTGCAGATTTGTTAACAGCGTCCAAAAGCGTCCATGCCTTTTTGTAAGACATGCCAATGCTTTTGGCTGCCTTGGATAATGAACCTTTGGTATCTATAGCTTTTAGCAAACGAACTCTGCCCTCACCAAGGAAAACATTGTCGTCTGTTTCAATCCAAATTCTGCTTTTTATTTTGTAATTCATAACATTGTTAATTAGGTAACATAATAACGTCTACAACGTCGCCAATAGCTATTCGCATGGTGTCTGCTGGTAAAAAAACCAATCCATTTGCTATGGCAAAGGATTGGAGCATGGCCGAACTTTGGCCATCTAATACAGTCACAGAATCACCTTTTACTATAGCTTTTAAAAACTGTGCCCTATCTCCTTTTTTTGAAAAAGCGGATAAAGATTTTTTTTGCGTTTTAGGTAAGGTATAGTCCGTATTTCCACTTAAAATTTGTAAGGTTGTATGGACGTAAATGTAAAAACAGTTTAAAGCTGCAGCAGGATTTCCAGGTAAAGCAAATATGGCGGTTTCGTTCTTTTTACCAAAGAAAAGTGGCTTTCCTGGTTTTTGCTTTACTTTATAAAAAACCTCTGTAACATCTAAGGCCTTTAGTGCCTTTCCAACGAAATCATAGTCGCCAACAGAAATACCTCCTGTAATTAGAACAACATCATGTTTCGAGATAGCATTTTTCAGTAATGTGCAGGTAGTTTCATAATTGTCTCCAACGTTATATAAACTCTGATTGGAAAATCCGAGTTGTTGCAACGCCGAGGACAACATAACAGAATTACTCTCATAAATTTGACCATACTGTAAATCGGTTCCAATAGATACAAGCTCATTACCAGTAGTGACTATTGCAATTGATGGTCTCTTGTAAACAAAAACTTCTACAATTCCAAGCGATGCTAGAAAACCAACAGATGCAGGTGTTAACTTAATACCTTTTTTTAATGCAATTGTACCTTGTTTTACTTGTTCTCCTGAAGGTCGAATATTTGTGCCTTTTTCAGTAAAGTTATCAATAGTAATTTGACCATCTAATCGCGTCACTTTTTCCTGCATTACAACAGCATTAGCAGTATCAGGAACAGGAGCGCCCGTAAAAATTCGTACAGCTTCTCCAGCTTTTAAAACAGGGTGATAATTGTCACCTGCTTTAACCTCTCCAGTCAGTTTATAAGATTTAGAACTATGAATATTTATAGCATAACCATCCATGGCAGACTGCCTAAAAGGAGGCATGCTAATTGGAGAAATAACATCTTTTGCTAAAATATAGGAAACGCTTTGTTCTAAGCGTAACTTATGTTCTATTAAAGGTTCAATAGTTTCTGTTATTTTCTGATATGCTTCCTTAGTACTAATCAAAGAGGTGTTCATTTTTTGCCACAACATTTACAATGGCGTTGTTTCCATACAAATATAACGCTTTATTAAAACTTTATAACATGATAAATGTCATGTAAAACGTATTTAAAAATTCAGTAATTTGTTAAGAGATATTAAATATGGAAGTTATGCCTATAAAAAGTTATTTAGCGCATCCGCATAAAGATAAAAAGGAAGAATTAATTAGTGCTATTTCGCAACTCAAACAGTGTGAGGTTGTTCCAGCAGAAAACAGAGATATTTTGGTTGTTGTTACAGAGACCAATTCAAAAGAGGAAGAAGACGATTTAAGACTTAAACTTGAAACCATTAGCAGTTTGAAATTGCTCGCTATGGTTTCGGGATTTGACACACCACAAAAAAATTAGGAGTTTATGTTTACATCTACAACAAACAGAAGAGATTTTATTAAAAAAATGGCAAAGTTATCTGCAATTACTGCGG
Organism: uncultured Psychroserpens sp.; assembly: GCF_947492715.1. GTDB lineage: Bacteria > Bacteroidota > Bacteroidia > Flavobacteriales > Flavobacteriaceae > Psychroserpens. The sequence continues at coordinate 381,153 of NZ_CANLNS010000001.1, read as the reverse complement.
CTGTTAGTATGTTTCCAGGTATTCTTTTTGCAGAAGAACAAGAACGAGGATTACCAAAAGATGCCAATTTAGATTGGAAAAAAGCACCATGTCGATTCTGTGGTGTTGGATGTGGTGTTTTGGTTGGTGTCGAAAAAGGAAAAGCAGTTGCCGTAAAAGGAGATCCAAAATCAACTGTTAACAAAGGACTATGCTGTGTAAAAGGATATCACTCTGTTATGGCTATGTACGGTAATGATCGTTTAACAAAACCATTAGTAAAGAAAAATGGAACTTACGTAGAAACGACAATGGATGAGGCCTTAGACTTAATTGCTTCGAAAATGAAAGAAACGATTAATGATCACGGGAAAGATGCGGTTTCTATTTATGGTTCTGGACAATGGACAATTCCTGATGGTTATGTGGCCTCAAAATTATTTAAAGGTTGTATCGGAACAAACAATGTAGAAGCAAATGCGAGATTATGTATGGCAAGTGCAGTTACAGGGTTTTTAACTTCTTTTGGTTTGGATGAGCCTATGGGATGCTATGAAGATATTGATCATGCAGATGTTTTCGTGCTATGGGGAAATAATATGGCAGAAATGCATCCTGTGTTGTTTTCAAGACTTCTAGATCAACGCTTAAAGAGAGGGGTGAAAATTATAGATTTTGCCACTCGAACCACACGAACAAGTATGGCGGCAGATAAATCTATTCTGTTTTTACCTCAAACCGATTTGGCTGTTGCTAATGCAATTTGTTATGAGATTATTAAGAACAATTGGGTCAACAAATCTTTCGTTGAAAAGCACTGTAATTTCAGCAAAGGACTCACTAATATGGGTTATGGATTAGAAGATAAATATAAGTTTACCGATAAACCTGAGAAGATAAGTTTCGAAGCATATAAGACGTTTTTAGAAGATTATACGCCAGAAAAAGTTGAGAAAATATCGGGTGTTTCGGCTAAGGATATTAAATATATGGCTGCCTATTATGGTGATCCGAATAAAAAAGTAATGTCACTTTGGTGTATGGGACCTAACCAACACAGTCGAGGTACATGGATGAATAATTTAATCTACAACATTCATTTGTTAACAGGTAAAATTTCAACACCTGGGAATAGCCCATTTTCGTTAACAGGACAGCCTTCAGCTTGTGGGACGGTAAGAGAAGTAGGTACACTTACTCATAAACTCCCTCATGGTGTAGTTATGAATAAAAAACATCGCGAATTTGCAGCTAAAATTTGGGATGTTCCTGTAGAAAATATAGACCCTAAACCAACGTATCATACCGTTGAAATGTTTAGAGCTTTAGATCGTGGTGACATTCGATTTATGTGGATTCAGGTAACTAACCCCATGGTGACCATGCCAAAATTGAAACGTTATCGCGATGCTGCGAAAAAGGAAGGACGCTTTATTGTGGTTTCAGATATTTACCCAACACCAACTACAGATATTGCGGATGTGATTTTGCCATCAGCGATGTGGATAGAACGGGAAGGCATGTATGGTAATTCTGAAAGGAGAACACAGTATTTTGAGCAAATGGTGGAGCCTCCAGGGGAGGCAATCAGTGATACTTGGCAATTGGTAGAAGTGGCTAAACGCCTAGGGTATGAAAAACAGTTTTATTACAACAAAGAGACTCATATAGAAGAGATATATGCCGAATACCGAAAACACCATGAAGGAAAAAAGCACAATATGGCACCTCTTAAGGTGCTAAAAGAAAACTCTGGCATGCAATGGCCTTATGTGGATGGGAAGCCTACAAAATGGAGATTTAACTCTAAGTATGATCCTGCGTGTAGTAATGGAGAGACTTTTCATTTCTACGGAAAACCAGACGGGAAAGCTATAATTTGGCAACGTCCTTATGAGCCTGCTGCCGAAGAACCAGATGCAGAATATCCATACTGGCTAAATACAGGCCGAGTTGTAGAACATTGGCACACAGGTTCAATGACGCGAAGAATACCTGTATTACACAAGGCAATGCCGCATGGTTATGTAGAATTAAATCCCGATGATGCCAAGCGTTTACAAATTCAAACAGGAGATCGTGTGAAATTAACGACGAGACGAGGCGAGATTATTTTGCCCGCTTCTGTAAATCAGCGTGGAGTTCCCGCTCCTATGCAAGTTTTTGTTCCGTTTTTTGATGAAAACATGTTGATTAATGATATTACGTTAGACTCATTTTGCCCTATTTCAAAAGAACCTGATTATAAAAAGTGTGCCGTTAATATTGAAAAAGCATAAGTGATGAAAAAACGACTTGGTATTATAGCGTTATTTGTTTTGTTATTTATAGCCTTTATTTGGGTTTGGAACTATAGCTACTTTCAAGGCAAAGAGGAAGCCTATATTCCTATCAATGCTAATAAGGAACTTCCAGTTGTTGCTTCGGAAATGGGCGTGTTTGAGAGATCAAAGTATGCTCTAGATTATGCCAATATGCCAATTGATGAAGCGCATCAACGATCTCTAAAAACCTACTACGAAAATAGGGCCTTTTATGGAGCGCCACCTTCAATTCCGCATGAGGTAGAAGATGATCGAAATATGGGCGAAAACAGCTGTTTAAAATGTCACGGAAATGGAGGTTTTACTGAAAAGTTTAAAGCCTATGCACCAGTGACACCTCATCCAGAAATGGTTAATTGTCGTCAATGTCATGTGCCTCAAAAAACCCAAATATTGTTTAAAGAAACGCAGTTTATGAGAGGAACGGTGCCCTCTGCTGGAACAAACAATGCCTTAGAAGGAAGTCCGCCTGTAATTCCACATCAATTGCAAATGCGAGAGAATTGCTTGTCTTGTCATGCAGGGCCAAGCGCTCCAAAAGAGATTAGAGTAACACATCCTGAACGTATAAATTGTCGCCAGTGCCATGTTTTAAATAATAAAGTAATAGAGGATATAGGAATATTTAAAAGATCAAATGCCAATGAGTAAGTATATTACATATAACATATTAGGTGTACTCTGTATTCTTTTTTGTTTGAGTTCATGTAAGAATCACGGTGAGGAATATCATAGCATTACTGATAAGATAGAGGCAGAGAGCAGGGATTACCATGGTATATCTACGTCTTCTGAAAGCTATATTGAACATATAAATACTGTTGAAGTTACTGAAAATGGACTTACTTTTTTAATTCCAGAAAGAAAAGAAGAAATAGAGTCGTATAGCTGTACTGAATGCCATAGTAAGCCATTAGATGAACTACAAAGCAAGACTATTAAAAAGGCACATTGGAACATTAAATTAAGTCATGCCAACCAACTAACAATGAATTGTGTTACTTGCCATAATGGTGACAACATGGATTATCTGCAGAGTTTAACTGGAAGCCAAATCGATTTTGATTTGAGCCATCAATTGTGTAGTCAATGTCATCAAAAACAGTTTAAAGATTGGGCTGGAGGTGCTCACGGAAAACGCATAGAAAGTTGGGCTTCGCCAAGAGCATCCATGACTTGCGTTAATTGTCATAATCCTCATGCTCCAAGTTTTGAATCCAAGTGGCCAGAACGATATAATACGCAAAAAATTAATGAACGAAAATAATCGGGTATGAGTGATACAAATAAAAAATGGTTTTCGTTAAACTTAAATTCCAAACATAAACAAACCTCAGGTTCTTGTGGATGTGGGAAGACTTCTGGAGGTTGTAATTCGCATAAGCCAAAAAATGAGGAGTTAAACGAACAAGAGTTTTTTGACGCTGCAGTAGATGCCTCTATTGGAGAGGAAAGGCGTAAAGACGGTTTTGATCAAGTTTTTGATGTTAAAATGAGTCGACGATCCGCATTTAAAAAACTAACGGCAAGTTTATTAATTGGGGCGGGTGCCGTAAATACATCGTGCAGTTTTATTGCTGGAGATGAGACCAAGGAAAAAGCTCAAATAGATTGGGAGGAGCAGTTCAAGGGAAACTATAAACTCATGAATAACGATGAGAAAAAAGCAACTGTTGATAGGTTGGTGCGTTCTTATCAATTACGCACAGGGAAGACCATTAGTATGTCTTCCCAAAATGCCGAAGAAGATGTGCTTTTTGGATATGCCTTTAATATTTCAAAATGTCAAGGGTATATGGATTGCGTTAATGCTTGTGTTGAAGAGAATAATCAGGATCGGAGTTCTCAAATGCAATACATAAGAATTCATGAAATGAAAGATGGGAAGGGGTTTAATTTTAATGAAGCTGACGACAATTATTATCATGAAGTTCCTGCCGAAGGGCATTTTTATATGGGAACTCAATGTTTTCATTGTGACAACCCACCATGCGTAGATGTATGCCCAGTTCAAGCTACATGGAGAGAGGATGATGGTCTGGTTGTTATTGATTATGATTGGTGTGTTGGGTGTAGATATTGCATGGCTGCCTGTCCTTACGATGGACGTCGCTTTAATTGGAGTAAGCCAGAAGTTCCAGAAAATGAAATCAACAAAAACCAACACTATTTAGGAAATCGACTTCGAAAAAAGGGCGTCATGGAGAAATGTACGTTTTGCGTACAACGCTCTAGAAAAGGTAAAAACCCTGCATGTGTAGAGGCTTGTCCAACCGGCGCTCGCATTTTTGGCAATCTTTTAGATCCAAATAGCACGATTCGTTGGGTATTAGAGAATAAAAAAGTATTTAGATTAAAAGAAGATCTTGGTACCGAACCTAAGTTTTGGTATTTCATGGATTAAAATACAAATCATGAGAAGACTTAAAGTATTTAAAAGATTAGTGATTGATAGTTTAGATGTGATGACTCACGGATCTAAAAAGTACCATTTATGGATGGCACTTTTAACCTTTATTATGCTTATTGGTATGTATTGTTATTCCATTCAGCTTGAAGAAGGGTTAAGTGTTACCGGTATGACCGATCGCGTAAGTTGGGGGTTGTATATTTCTAATTTCACATTTTTAGTTGGAGTTGCCGCAGCGGCTGTTATGCTAGTAATGCCAACTTATGTATTAAAGGACATTGATTTTAAACAGGCTGTTTTAATTGGGGAAGGTTTAGCGGTTGCAGCCTTAATAATGTGTTTGGCATTTGTTGTTGCTGATATGGGAGGCCCGTCAGTATTATGGCATATGATTCCTGGAATTGGCGTGTTCAATTTTCCTAACTCCATGCTCACTTGGGATGTTATTGTTTTGAACGGTTATCTCTTTTTAAATATTACGATCCCTTTTTATATTCTCTTTCGCCATTACCAGGGAAAAGAGTCTAAAAAAAGCGTTTATATTCCAGGGGCTATTTTATCCGTGTTTTGGGCGGTTGGAATTCACCTAGTTACAGCATTTTTATATCAGGGATTACAAGCAAGACCCTTTTGGAATAACGCGTTGTTAGGTCCGCGATTTTTAGCTTCAGCCTTTGCTGCAGGACCAGCGTTAATTATTTTGGTACTTGCTATTATAAGAACATATACTGCTTTTAAAATTGAGGATAAAACCCTTAAAAAAATTGCTATGGTAGTTACTGTAGCAGCTCAAGTTAACTTAATTATGCTCATTTCAGAATTGTTTAAAGAATTCTATGCGCCAACACATCACAGTGAAAGTGCCTATTATTTGTTTTTTGGCTTGGATGGAAAAACGGCATTGTTACCTTGGATATGGACTGCAATATCCATGAATGTATTGGCAACAGTTATTCTTACCTTTCACAAACTTAGAAATAACTTTAAGATCTTGTTTTTTGCATGCTTCCTGTTATTTGTAGCCATTTGGATTGAAAAAGGATTTGGTTTAATTGTGCCTGGATTTATACCTGGACCCTACGGAAAAATTGCTGAATATACACCTACTGGTATTGAAATTGGAGTAACCATTGGGATTTGGGCAATGGGCGCTTTTGTATTTACAATTTTAGCCAGAACTGCTATTAAAATTGAAACAGGAGAGTTGAGGTATAAAAAGAAAGCGTAATCCCGTTTTAAAGGGAATATCTTTATTGTACAGGTTGTAACATTTTCATATAATGTCTGACTTATAGTATATGAAAGTGATTATCATTATTGTTGTTATCGTCGTTTTGATTGCATGGGCCTATTTTTTTCCAAAAGGAGTTAAAATATTTGGTATACCTGCCGAAACTCTTTTTTCGAAAGAAGACCCTGAAGACGAAGATTTTAAGTAAACTGAGAACCCTCTAAATATATCTACGGAATTTATCTAGAATTATAAAAACCAAAAAACCCGATTCATTTGAATCGGGTTTTTGATGGTGGTGCCTCCAGGAATCGAACCAGGGACACAAGGATTTTCAGTCCTTTGCTCTACCAACTGAGCTAAGGCACCAATTGCATAAAATTGCGAGTGCAAATATAGACTCATTTTTAATATTCACAAAAAGAAACAACAAAAATTTAAACTTATTATTTGTTTCATACCGCAAATTGTTGATTTCAACCAAAATAATGTTATAATTTGGTTAATTACTACCCTAAAATGTATCTTCATTTTGTAGTTTTAACCCTTTTAAAACACGTATGAATTTAATTATTGACGTTGGTAACACCTATGTCAAGTTTGCAATTTACAATCAAGGCAAGCTAAAAGAGAAGGTGGTTGGTGAGCTAAACGATTTCGAGAGCATGGTCTTGGAAGTGATTAAAGATCACCCTCAGGTCAATCAGGCTATTGTATCTTCAGTAGGAAGATTAAACAATGCACACCTAAAGTCTTTAAAAGACAACATACGCGTTTTAGAACTGTCTCATAATCTCAAGTTACCCTTTAAAAACCTATATGCTACGCCTAAAACACTTGGTGTAGATCGTATAGCATTGGTTAGTGCATCTGTAGAGCAATTTCCAGATCATAATGTGTTGATAATAGATGCAGGAACTTGTATTACCTACGATTTTATAAATACTAAAAATGAATATTTAGGAGGTGCTATTTCTCCAGGAATTAGATTGAGATATCGAACATTAAATAATTTAACGGCAAATTTACCGTTATTGGAGACCAAGATGCCTCAGAACATTTTAGGGGATTCAACGGAAAATTCAATTCACTCGGGCGTTGTTTTTGGAGTTTTGAAAGAAATTGATGGTGTAATTGATGATTATGTTAAAGAATATTCAGATTTAACAGTTATTTTAACAGGAGGAGATACCAAATTCTTGTCAAACCAATTAAAAAATAGCATATTTGCCAACTCAAATTTTCTTTTAGAAGGTTTGAATTTTATTTTAGAATATAATACGAAATAATGATAAAAAAACTTGTAATAGTTTTAATCGCTTTTTTTGCACTACAATCTTATGGGCAAGAAGGTACAGCGTCTCCATATTCGTTCTACGGAATTGGAAGTTTGAAATTCAAAGGAACGGTTGAAAATAGAAGTATGGGAGGATTGAGCATTTATACAGATAGTATACATGTGAACCTTAGAAACCCGGCAGCATATGCTGGTGCAAATCTTAAACTTTGGAATGAAGAAAGTAGACCAATAAAATTTTCTGTAGGAGCGGGTCATAATAGTACTACGCTAAAAGCTAATTCTGGAGAATCAAAAGTGAATGCTACAACCTTTGATTATTTAGCCTTATCTATACCTGTTGGTAAATTTGGTTTTGGTTTTGGATTGGTGCCTTACACTTCTGTAGGTTATAAATTAGAAGATAGAAACGCTGATGTACTTGAAAACAGATACCGAGGAGAAGGTGGTGTTAATCGCGCTTTCTTTGGTTTGGGCTATCAAATTACAGATAAACTAAGTTTGGGTATCGATGCTAATTATAACTTCGGAAATATCCAAAACAGTGTAATTCAGTTTGCATATGACGAAGACGGAAACCTTGTTCAATATCAAACGAGAGAAAGTAATCGGTCAGATTTAAGCGGTCTTAATTTTAATATTGGTTTAACTTATAAAACCATGATTAATGAAAAGTTAGAACTTCAAACTGGATTAACTTATTCTCCTAAGAGTGATTTGTCATCAAGAAATCAAAGAACTTTTGCAACTATTATAATTAATCAAACCAACGGACAAGAGTTTGTGCTTAATGAAATTGAAGGCGATTTAGCCTCTCAAGGGCTAGCGAGAACAGATTTGACCTTGCCTTCACGTTTTTCATTTGGAGCTGGTATTGGAGAGCCAAGACGCTGGTTTGCAGGTGCAGAGTATACCCGTCAAAACACAAGCGAATTTTCAAACCCTATAGTTTCAATAGAAAATGCTAATTTTGTAAACGCTTCAACTATTTCTGTTGGTGGCTTTTATATCCCAGATTATACATCGTTTTCAAATTATTGGAAACGAGTAACCTACAGGGCTGGTTTCCGTTTTGAGAATACTGGTTTAGAAATTAATAATGAAACTATTAATGAGTTTGGCATGTCTTTTGGAGTAGGACTACCAGTTGGAAATGTGTTTTCAAATGCTAACCTTGGTTTTGAGTTCGGACGACGAGGAACAACAAACCAAAATTTGATTCAAGAGAACTTTTTCAATATTAATATAAGTCTGTCTTTAAACGATAGATGGTTTCAAAAGAGAAAATATAACTAACGTAAATATAATAGAAGATGAAAACGAAAATAACACTTATAATAGCAGCTTTGTTTATGGCGACAAACTTTGGGTTTGCACAGCAAGACGAAGAATGTATGCTAAACTTGACGTTGTTTAATGACTACGTTAAAAGTAAAAAGTATGACGAAGCTTATGAACCATGGATGAATGTTAGAAACAAGTGTCCAAAGTTTAATATTGCTATATACAAGCGAGGAGAAAAGATTTTAGCTCATAAAATCAAAAATTCAAGCGGGCAGGAGAAAAAAGATTTCATTAATGATTATATGGCGCTTTTAGATAAAGGAGCTGAGCTTTTTTCTAGTAAATACCCGTTAGGGAAAGTATTAGAGGAAAAAGCATTAATGCAATACGAAAATAGAAAAGATTTAGGTCTTGATGATATGCAGATTTACAGTGCATTCGATGAGGTATACACTAAAGACAAAGCTAACTTTAAAAGTACTAAGGGACTCTATGTATATTTTACAAAAATTGTAGATTTATTTAAAGCAGGGAAGTTTGAACTTCAAAATGTATTTGATAAGTATGATGATGTAAATGAATTGTTAGAAAACTTAAATGATACATATGCTAAATCATTAAATAAATTAATTGAGAAAGAAGCCGCTGGTACAACTTTAGGAAAAAAAGATAAGCAGTATAAAGGATTCTATCAAAAATCATTAGAAGCTAATGCTAAAATTGCTGGAAGTTTAGATGCTTATATTGGAGAATTAGCAAACTGTGAGAATTTAATTCCTTTATATAAAAAGGATTTCCCAACATATAAAAGTGATGCAGCTTGGTTAAAAAGAGCAGTGAGTAAAATGTACAATAAAGAATGTACAGATGATCCATTGTATATTGATTTAGTAAAAGCATACGATCAAGTTGATCCTTCTGCAGAAACGAAATACTTTGTATCTACGGTATTACGTAAGCAAGGAAAAATTAAAGAAGCAGATGATTATGTGAAGCAGTCTTATGATTTACAAACAGATCCTATAAAAAAGGCGAGAATGTCAAAAAAGATTGCTAACGATTTCAAAAAACGTGGTAGCTATGGTAAAGCAAGAACTTACTATAGAGAAGCGTTAAAGTTAAATCCATCTGATGGAACACCTCACTTGCAAATAGCAGCAATGTATGCAAAAAGTGCTAACAGCTGTGGTGATACAAACTTTAATAAGAGAGCGGTGTTCTGGTACGCAGCGCAGGAAGCATTAAAAGCAGGTCAGGTTGATCCTAGCTTAAAAGGAGCAGCTAATCAAGCAGCGACATCTTATAGAGCAAACGCACCAACTAAATCTGAAATATTCACCTGCGGATGTGCAGGAACTACAATCAAAATTGGTTGTTGGATTGGAGGAAGCGTAACGGTTCCAAAACTATAAATGAAAACAAAGTTTTTACATACTAATATATACATAGTCACAGCAATTGTTGTGACTATGTTTTTTTCATGTAAAAAAGACATCAATGAAATTCAACAAATTGGCGTGCTTCAAAACCAACCTATTGGCGAAGCAAAAAATATTAATCTCAGATATACTGAAGCCGCAGATACTATAGGTAGAGTTATTGCTAATTTGGAGAGCCCTAAAATGCTCGATTATTCTAATAGAGACTTTTCGTTTTCCGAATTTCCCAACGGCGTGCGATTATCTTTATATGATGAAAACAATAAAAAGAATGTTGTTCTGGCAGACTATGCCATTGTTTATAACGCCACAGATTTAATTGATTTGCAAGGAAATGTTATCTTAATTACACCACAAAAAGATACGCTGTTCGCAGACCAAATGTATTATGACCAAAAAAGAGAATGGTTGTTTAGCAACCATCCAGTGCAATTAAAATCGGCACAATCAAGAAGTGGTCATGGTGATATTTTTGACGCAGATACCAAGTTCAATAACTACACAATCCTTGAAGGAAGAGGTCAGGGCATTCTAAAAGATTAAAGCATTAGGCCATAGTTGGCAAAACATCTTTATCTTTGTATCATAAACAACAAATCAATAGAAATTTTCAAATGAAAATACTACAGTTTTTTCAATACGTATACCTCTTTTTTGCAGCTTTATTTATTTATGATGGCTTTGAAAATTTAGGAGAGGAAGGTAATAGATCTATTATATCATTTGTATTTGCTGGTCTGGCAATATTTATGTTTTTCTTCAGAAAGAAATTCAGAAAGAAATTCGATAATAGAAACGGTTCCTAAACATGGATCTTAGCATCGTTATTATTATCGTTATGCTATTGCTTTCGGCGTTTTTCTCCGGAATGGAGATTGCTTATGTCTCTTCCAATAAAATTCACATTGAAATTGAGAAAAAGCAAGACAATTTTTTAGCGAAAATTTTAGCCAAGCTAACCGAAAAGCCTTCAAAATTTATAGCAACGATGCTTATTGGTAATAATATAGCATTAGTTATTTATGGGTTTCTTATGGGTGACCTCCTTGTCGATTGGTTTCAATCTATGCTGCCATCACAACACCAATTTGTAAATTATCTGCTCGTAGATCTTAGCCTCTTAACACAAACGGTAATTTCAACTATAATTATTCTTATTACAGCAGAGTTTTTACCAAAAGTTTTTTTTCAAATTTATTCGAATTCGTTTTTAAAAATATTCGCTTTTCCAGCTTATATCTTTTACATCCTGTTTTGGTTTTTATCATCCTTTATTATTTGGGTTTCAGATATGATCTTAAAGCGCTTTTTTAAGACCGATGGGGACGATATCCAATTGGCTATGACCAAAGTAGAACTAGGAAATTATATAAGTGAACAAATGGAATCTGTAGAGGATCATGAGGAGGTAGATAGTGAAATACAGATATTTCAGAACGCATTGGAGTTTTCAGATGTGAAAGCAAGAGAAGTGATGGTGCCTCGTACAGAGATTATTGGTGTTGAGGTTAACGATACTATCGAAAATATAAGCGGTCTTTTTATTGATTCTGGCTTGTCCAAAATTTTAGTGTATAACGAATCGATTGATGATATTTTAGGGTATGTACATTCGTTTGAATTGTTTAAAAAACCAAAATCAATAAAGGATGTAGCAAAACCAGTTGTGTTTGTTCCAGCTACAATGTTTGTAAAGGATGTATTAAATATTTTAACTAAAAAGAGAAAAAGTATTGCTGTTGTCATTGATGAGTATGGTGGAACGGCTGGTATTATGACCATTGAAGACATCGTCGAAGAACTTTTTGGAGAAATTGAAGATGAACATGATAGTGTTGCTTTGATTGAAGAAAAAATAAACGATGACTATTATAAATTCTCAGCGCGATTGGAGGTAGACTATATCAATGAAACCTATAAACTTAACTTACCCGAAAATGAAAACTATGAAACTTTGGGCGGACTTATTGTTTTTCAAACGGAAGGTATCCCAGAGTTAAATGATGAGGTGGTTATTGATACGTTTAAGTTTGAAATTCTTGAAGTCTCATCGACAAAAATAGACGTAGTTTCATTGCATATTCTAGAGGTCGATTAAATTAAATCAAGATTGTTTTTGTAAGACATTGCTTATTAAATTCGGACCTCAAATGCTTCATAGTTGTGGTTTAACTTGCAGTCAAACATTCATGCTTTATCCAACATTCGACGAAACCCAATAAAAATCGGTAATAAAAACGTAGTTCTACTTTTATTATTTGATAGAAAATGGTATTTTCGCCCACTTATTATTCGATAAATTATACATTAAAATGGCAGTTTTAAATAAAATTAGACAACGTTCATTGTTCTTGATACTAATCATTGCACTAGCGTTATTTTCATTTGTACTAACAGATCTAATCAAAAATAGTGATGCCTTGTTTGGAGGTTCTCAAGATGTTGTAGCAACTGTTAATGGACAAAATATTAACAGAGTAGACTTCATGAATAGAGTTGAGAATATGCGTAGACAATTGGGTCCATCAGCAACGAATACTCAAGCTATGAATCGTGTTTACGATCAGCAAGTAAGGAGAGCAGTGATGACAACTCAATTTGAAGAGTTAGGGTTGACCGTTGAAGAAGATCAAATGAGAGATCTATTAGAACAAAATTTTTCTGCATATCCAGAATTTCAAAATGAAGCAGGACTTTTTGACGAAAGTAAATTAACGACCTTCATTGCTAATTTGAAAGAGGCTAATCCTCAAAAAATGATTCTTGGAAATTTTCAGTTGAACTATGATGAATGGGTAAACAATGAAAATTCTATTGCCACAATCGCAAAAGAAAGAGCTTACTACAATATGGTTAAAGCTGGAGTAAGTGCTACTTTAAATGAAGCAGAAGTTGATTATCTGTTAGAAAATTCAACTAGAGATTTAAAGTATGTCCAAATTCCTTATGCAACTATCAATGATAGTTTGGTTGAAGTAACTAAGGCAGATATTAAGGCGTACATTAATGAAAACAAAAAGAAGTTTGAAGTAGAAGCGTCTAGAGATATTGTTTTTGTAGAATTCAAAGAAGAGCCAAGCCTAAGAGATGAAGAGGATTTAAAAGCTGAATTTGATGATTTGATTAATGGTAAAGCTGTTTTTGTAAATGGAAGAAATGATACGATTATAGCATTTGCTCAAGTTAAAGAGGAAGATTTATCAAACTATGTTAATTTGACTGGAGAATCTGCTGAAGCTTATAATGATTCATTCGTTAAAAAATCTGTGTTACCAACGGTAGTTGCCGATACGTTATTTAACTTAAATGTTGGAGATGTTTATGGACCATATAAAGATAATGGTTTGATGAAATTAACACGTCTTGTGGCAGAAACAACTGTGCCAGATTCGGCTAAGGTTCGTCACATATTAATTCCGTTTATTGGAGCTAATAGAGCAGGAGTAGATGCAAAATCTGAAGCAGATGCTAAAGTAACAGCAGATAGTGTTGCAGACATAGTTAGAGCAGATCGTTCTAAATTCCCAGAGTTGGTAACTGCATTATCTTCAGATCAAGGAAGTGTCGATAAAGGTGGTGTTTATGATTTTCACCCTAGCACACAAATGGTGAAGCCGTTTAGTGATTTTGAATTTCAAAATAATGTTGGAGATATTGGTGTTGTAAAAACACAGTTTGGTTTCCATATTATTGAAATTTTAGATCAAAAAGGATCTTCTAAAGCCGTGAAAGTAGCAACTATTGCAAAACCTATCGAGCCATCTGATGAAACAATTGATGAGGTGTTTACTAATGCTTCTAAGTTCGAACTTGCTATTCAAAATGAAGATTTTCAAAAAATGGCTGACGAACGTAAGTTAGAGGTTAGACCAATAAACAATATAAAAATATTAGACGAGAATATCCCAGGATTAGATTCACAAAGACCACTTGTACGTTGGGCTTTTGAAAATGAGACAAAAGTAGGAGACTACAAACGTTTCTCTATTCCAGGTGGAGGATATGCCGTGGTACAATTAACTAAAATTAATGATGCTGGATTAATGAATCCTGAGAATGCATCAGCATCTGCTCTTTCAGAAATTAGAAAAGAGAAGAAGGCAAAGTTAATTAGAGAAAAAGTTTCAGGAACAACTGTTGATGAGGTTGCTAAAAACCAAAACAGACCTGCCAATACAGCATCAGCTGTAAATATGAAGAATCCAACAATTTCAGGAGCAGGACTTGAACCTCAAGTTGTAGGTGTTGCTTTTGGTTTAAAGGAAGGTGAAACTTCAGGTCTAGTTGATGGAAATCGTGGTGTTTATATGGTTACTGTAACAAAAGTAAACGACGCAACTAAATTGGATAATTATCAGGCTATAGCTAATCGTTTAAGTGCTGCTAGAGTAAATGCAGCTCAAACCAAAGTGTATAACGCGCTTAAGGAAACAGCAGATATAGAAGATAATAGATCTAGATTCTATTAATAGAGTTTAAACAGATATAATTTAAAAAGCGTTGCAATATTTTGTGACGCTTTTTTAGTTTCTTACCATTTCAGAATAGTTGAGGATCGTGTCGAAACCTTTTGTTTTGAAATATGATGTTGGGTCTTCATGAGATGCTACCATCACAAAATCACCTCCCCAAGCACCTAAACTTTTAATGCTGCCAGTGAAATCACTAAATAGACGTTCTCGAACTGGTACTTGTTTGATAATAGTTGAAATAAGTTGCTCATGTTCACCCATAAGTTGCTGAAACCCATCAAGTGTTGTACAAGCAATCATCTCTTTTGTGATTTGTGTAACTCGAGATATGTAAGAAGACAGATTTGAAGTGTTCGCTCTATATTGTGCAATACCATCTCTACTATTTTGCTTTTGATTGAGATAGACAAAATACAGATGTTTCTCAAATACAGGATTGAAATTGACCGTTTTAACTATAGGTGTATGGTTCCCTTCAACCCCTTTTGTAGTCTTATTTGAATTGAAAGGTACAAGCTGATAGGTTAGGCTTTTTTCTGCTTCTGCACAGGCAATATCATAACCACTTCCTCCAAAAGTCGCCTGAAGTAATTTGTAGGCATCAACGCGAGCCCAGTTGGCTATATTATTAATTAATGTAGATGATGTGCCCAACCCCCAATCTTTAGGGAATTCTGTTGTTGATATGGCTACAAGACCGTTGTTTTGATTTAAAAAATTAGGATTCAGAGTTTTGGCCGCAGTTAAAATTTGAAGCAATCTACTGGTTATATCAGAATCGCTATTTGACAGGGCCGAAATGTTATTATTTGTTTTAGAAAATTTGGCCTCATACCATAGTTTTTTAGTGTAATCAAAACTTTTCCAATGTAATTTGTCATCAAACCCATTATCAATGCGTAAACCCTGTCCTAATCGCGTTGGAACAGCTAAGGCATTGGCGCCATCAAGTACAACGTATTCTCCTGTGAGTAATAATTTTCCGTGGCTGTAATAGCTTTCCATTTAACGTCTCAACTTTTCTATTTCGGAAACTACAGCTCCGTGGGTTACTGTATTGGTTTTAAAGTGTTCAACCAGTTTTGTTTTTTCTTCAGAAGTGGCCTCAAACTGATTTAAGATGTTCATCAAATGCATTTTCATATGACCTTCTTGAATTCCAGTTGTCGTTAAGGAACGTAATGCGGCAAAATTTTGAGCCAAACCTGCAACAGCAACAATTTGCATTAACTCTTTAGCCGACGGCTCTCCTAGAAGTTCTAGTGCCAATTTTACCAGCGGGTGTAATTTTGTTAAGCCACCAACAGTACCTAATGCTAATGGGATTTCCATCCAGAAAGAAAACGTTCCATTCTTTATTTCAGCATGGGTTAAACTGGTGTATTTTCCATTTCGGGATGCATAGGCATGAACACCAGCTTCAACAGCTCTAAAATCGTTTCCAGTAGCTAAAACAACGGCATCAATACCATTCATAATGCCTTTGTTATGAGTTACAGCTCGAAAAGGCTCTACTTCTGCAATAGCAACCGCTTGAACAAATTTTTCAGCAAATTCTTGCGCCGAAACATTAGGGTTCTCAGTTAATTTTTCAACGGGGCAACTTACTTCAGCTCTTACTAAACAATTAGGAACGTAATTCGAAAGAATTGACATGACTACATTGAGATTCGCATTTAAAGATTTGCTAGCTTCTCGCTTCAAGGTGATAGCAAACTGTTCTAAACAGGAATTAATAAAGTTGGCACCCATAGCATCTAAAGTCTCAAAGGTGGCATGTAGTTGATAATAGTTGTCGAGAACATTTGTTTTATTTCTCAATTCAATATCTACAATCCCTCCACCACGCTTTTCCATGTTTTTTGTAATATGCTTCGCGTCGTCTAAAAACGTTTGCTTAATAACATGATTGAAAAAAACGTCTAAATCTTCGCTGTCGCCATCGTATGTAAAATGAACCTGACCAATTTTTTGGGTAGAAATGACCTGAGCTTTAAAGCCACCACGATCAAACCAAAACTTCGCTGCTTTACTAGCCGCGGCAACTACAGAGCTTTCTTCAATAGCCATTGGTATCGTGTACACCGAATTGTTTATTAAGAAATTTGGTGCAACACCTAATGGGAGGTAGTAATTAGTAATCGTGTTTTCTATAAATTCATCATGAAGTTGTTGTAACTTCTCATCTGCATTCCAATATTGTTTTAGTAGCGATTTAGTTGATTCAGAATTAGTGAAATAGGTGTTAACCAGCCAATCAATTTTTTCTGATTTTGATAATTTAGAAAAGCCCGTAATCGTTTTAGCCATGCGCTATTATTTTAAATTCGTACCCGCTTATAACTATGCGAATACAAAGCGCAAAGATACTATTCTTGGTATTATTATTGATGCATTAGCATAATATTGCGCATTTAACACGCAATAGTTACTGTTTTTTGCATTATTTTTAGTAAACTTGACATTATTTTATCAAAAAAATAGCTCTATGAACATATTCAAATCGGTCACACTTCTTGTGTTTTTTGTAACCACTTTAGCCTCAGCGCAAAATAAAGAAATTAGCCTTGAAGAAATATGGGATGGAAGTTTTAGAACCGAAAGAATGGATGCACTACACTCCATGAAAAATGGACAGCAATATTCGGTTTTAAATTTTGAAAACAGAGCTTCTCAAATAGATATTTACGATTATAAAACGCTCACTAAGGTTAAGACCTTGGTGAATTCTGCTGATATTAGCGATATTGCATATTTTACAAATTATACATTTAGTGATGACGAATCGAAGGTGTTGTTGGCAACCAATGTCGAATCTATATTTAGACGTTCAACTTTGGGTAAGTATTATGTGTACGACATCACGTCAAATACTGTTGAATTGGTCTCTGAACAAAAAATACAAGAACCTACATTTTCACCAAATGGATCTAAAATCGCATATGGCTTAAATAACAATCTATATGTAAAAGATTTAAAATCTGGACGTACAGAACAGATCACAACAGACGGTAAAAAGAATCAAATTATTAATGGGATTACAGATTGGGTTTATGAAGAGGAGTTTAGTTTTGTAAGAGCTTTCGAATGGAATACTGCTGGTGATCAAATTGCTTTTATCAAGTTCGATGAAACTAATGTTCCAGAATTTTCAATGGATGTTTACGGTCAACAATTATATCAAACACAACAAGTTTTTAAGTACCCGAAAGCAGGAGAAACAAACTCAGATGTGTCTTTGCATATCTATGATTTAGATCAAAAAACGAGTAAAGAATTTAAACCAAAAAAACAATATTCAGATTTCTATATACCTCGAATTAAATGGACAAATGACCCAAATGTTTTGAGTGCACAATATATGAATAGACATCAAAATGAATTAGATTTATGGATGATTAATGCCACTAATGGTGTAGGTGATTTGGTTTTAGCGGAAACAGATAAAGCCTATATTGATGTGACGTTTAATTTAACATTTTTAAAGGATAATAGCTTTATCTGGACGAGTGAAAAAGATGGGTTTAATCATATTTATCACTACGATAAAAAAGGAAACTTAATTAATCAAGTAACATCTGGAGATTGGGAGGTTACCAACTATTATGGCTACGATGAGAAATCAAAACGAATTTTTTATCAATCTACAGAAGATGGCTCAATAAACAGAGGCGTTTATTCAGTTGGTCTTAATGCTAAAAAGAAAAAGCGTTTGACAAAAAGTACTGGAACAAATGCGGCGGCATTTAGCGCAGATTTTACATATTTTATCAATACATTTTCTAGCGCAACCAATCCACCAGAATACACCTTAAATAATTCTAAATCTGGCGACCTAGTAAAAAGTATAAAGGACAATGATAGGTTAGCGCAAAAACTATCTAATTACAAAACATCACAAAAAGAATTCAGTACCATAAATATTAATGGAAACGATTTAAATATGTGGATGATAAAACCTGCAAATTTCGACGAAAACAAAACGTACCCTTTATTTATGTATCAATATTCTGGTCCAGGATCACAGCAAGTGGCCAACCGCTGGAATGGCACTAATGATTATTGGTATCAACATCTTGCACAACAAGGTTATATTGTAGTATGTGTGGATGGTCGCGGTACAGGTTATAAAGGAGCCGACTTCAAGAAAGTGACGCAAAATGAGTTAGGTAAATATGAGGTTGAAGATCAAATTGCGGCAGCTAAACAGTTAGCAAAACTGCCTTATATCGATGAAAATAATATTGGAATTTGGGGTTGGAGTTATGGTGGTTTTATGAGTAGCAACGCCTTGTTTAAGGGTAATGATACCTTTTCAATGGCTATTGCTGTTGCTCCTGTGACAAGTTGGAGATTTTATGACACTATATACACTGAGCGCTACATGACCACACCTCAAGAGAACCCAACGGGTTATGATGAAAACTCACCAATTAATCATGTTGATAAACTTAATGGGGATTTTCTCTTAATACATGGTACAGGAGATGACAATGTTCATGTTCAAAATACCATGCGAATGGTCGAGGCTCTAATTCAAGCCGATAAACAATTTGAATGGATGATATACCCAGATAAAAATCATGGTATTTACGGTGGAAACACACGATTGCATTTGTATAAGAAAATGACAAACTTTATTCATGATACACTGGGTAAAGACAGAGAAGTGCCAACAGATAAAAGAGAAAAAGAAGTCAAGATTAAAGGATAAAAAATACTAACTAATATTTAAAATTTATGTCAGATACAACACTTAAACCGCATCAAAAAGAACTATTTGGTCAGCCAATAGGACTTTATATTTTGTTTTTAACTGAAATGTGGGAACGTTTCTCATACTACGGAATGCGAGCGCTACTAGTACTTTATATGACAACTCAAACTATTGGCGATGATAGAGGTGCTGGTTTAGGTTGGACTAGCAAAGAGGCTCTTGCTCTCTATGGATGGTATACAATGCTTGTATATGTAATGTCCATACCAGGAGGAATGATTGCCGATAAATTGATTGGTCAAAAACGAGCCGTTTTGGTTGGTGCAATTATTTTATGTCTTGGGCATGGTGTATTAGTGCTTACAGATATTTGGGCGTTTTATACTGGTCTTGGATTAGTAATTTTAGGTGTTGGATTATTAAAGCCTAACATATCTACGATGGTAGGTGGCTTGTATAAAGATGGAGATATACGACGCGATAAAGGCTTTAGTATATTTTACATTGGAATAAACTTAGGATCACTTTTAGCAACATTGATTGTTGGTTTAGTTGTAGCAGAATGGGGATGGCATGCTGGTTTTGGATTGGCAGGAATTGTGATGGTACTTGGTTTGATTAACTATATCTATGGACAAAAATATTTAACGCATGTAGGGAATTTTGTTCCTGCGAAAGCCGATGACCCAAATGAAATCTCATATGGCAAATTATATTCACAACTACCTAAGTCGTCATTACAATTAACTGTAACAATCATATTAGCAGCGTTATCTGCTATAGGATGGTACTTTCTAGGATGGGGTTATGGATTGTTATTTTTATTTTTAACCGCAATCGCGGCTTTATTAATGATGATTTATAAAGAGTTAGATTCTCAGGCTTATAAAGATCGTTTCCTAGTATTATTATTATCATTTATTATGGTGATCATTTTTTGGGGAGCTTTTGAGCAAGCTGGAGGCTTAATGAATTTATATACCGAGACCAATACCAATAGAATGTTATTTGGATGGGAAGTGCCTACAGTAATGTTTCAAAGTTTAAATGCTGGATTTATTATTCTTTTTGCAACGGCTGTTGCTGGTTTTTGGGCAAAACGAAAACTTAAAGGTAAAGAAGCATCATCTTTATTTAAGATGGCATTAGGTATTATCATCATGGGATTCGGATTCCTTTTTATGGTATTTGCTGCTATGGAATTTGAAAAATCAGGAACATCAAGCATGATTTGGTTAGTTTTAGCTTATCTATTTCATACCATTGGAGAGTTATGTATTTCTCCTGTGGCCTTATCGTTTATCACAAAGCTAGCACCAATAAAGTATGCCTCTTTAATGATGGGAGTTTATTTCGCTGCTACAGGTTTAGGAAATAAAGTTGCTGGAATTGTAGGTGAGTCTGCAACAGATTTTGGTGAGAAAACAGTATTTGCAGGCATCGTAGTCTTTACCGTAATAATTGGTGGATTGTTTATCGTTATCTTAAAACCTTTAAAACGCCTAACTCATGGTGTAGAAGATCAAGAAAGAGATTTGAAACATGAAGAAGCTGAAGGTTTTGAACTTGCAGATAATTAAAAAATAATAAAAAGAACCCTTGTTAATCGTTATGACAAGGGTTTCTCTTTTCTAACTAAATATATTTCCTATGAATACTGATATCGAAAATTTATTTAAAGACAAAGTCATTGGTCATCCAGCTGGGCTATTTGTGATATTTTTTACCGAGATGTGGGAGCGTTTTTCATTCTACGGAATGCGAATATTACTCGTTATATTTCTAACAGCTCCTTTATTAGATGCCAACCCAGGCTGGGATTGGTCACGTGAAAATGCCTTAGCACTTATTGGAACATATGGTTCGCTTCTGTATCTAACCCCGATTGTGGGTGGTTGGATTGCCGACAAATATACGGGCTATCGAATTGCAGTTGTTATTGGTTGTTTTATTATGACATTAGGTCATGCCGCAATGGCCTTAGAAACACCAATGTCTTTTTACTTAGGTTTAGCATTGTTGATTATTGGTACAGGTTTTTTTAAACCTAATATGACGTCTATGATTTCTGAAATGTATAAAGGAAAGGAGTCTAAAAAAGATGGTGCCTATACCATTTATTATATGGGTGTTAACGCAGGAGCTTTCTTTGGAATGATGCTTTGTGGATACTTAGCTGAGAATAAAGGTTGGGCCTATGGTTTTGGATTGGCCGGAATTTTTATGCTCTTGGGCTTGATCCAGTTTTGGTTAGCCAAAGATCTTTTTGGAAGTATTGGTGGGAAACCTTCAAAGATACATGAAGTTGAATTACCTCAAAATATAAATGAAGAAAGTCCCCAAGAACATATTACAGATGTAGATGAATCTGAAAAGCGTAATCCTTTTACAATGTTCGATAAAGTTTTGATGATTTTGTCTTCAGTTGGAGGATTACTTTATTTATTTAATGACCCTTTAGAAAAAATTGGAGACATAAGTTTAGCTCCTTTCGAAGTGGGTAATTTAAGTGGTTCTAATTTCATTGTATTAGCGGCTCTGGTGCTATTTTTAATATTACTTGTCGCCAGAATTTCAAGATATATTCCAATAGTGAGAGATCGAATTATAGCAGTTTCTATTTTTGGAGTTTTTACTGTGTTTTTCTTTGCGTTTTTTGAACAATCCTTGGGGTCAATGACTCTGTTTGCACGTGATTATACAGATAGGAGTTTAGTTGGTAATTCTGCAATGGTGTTTAAAATTGTCGATGCGCTACTAACAACCATTCCTTTAATAATTATTACTTGGGTTCTGTATTTATTAGCTAAAAAGACCTTTTCTAAAATAGGACTGTCTAATATTTTTCTGGCAATAGCTTTTGCAGGTTTATGGTTCTTAGTGATTTATAGATTGATGGATAAATTCTCACAAGAAGGAAATGAGGTTGATGCAACTTGGTTTGGTATTTTGAATTCTTTCTTTATAATCACACTGGCTCCATTTTTCTCACGATGGTGGGAGAGTAAATATAATCCTAGCGCAGCCATGAAGTATGGTATAGGTTTGGTATTATTAGGTTTAGGATTTGCCTTTTTGTCTTATGGGACAGGAGATATACCTCAAGGAGCTAAAACAGCTTCTGTGAGTATGATATTCTTAATAATGGCTTATTTATTTCATACTATGGGAGAACTCTGTATTTCTCCTGTTGGATTGTCCTATTTAAGTAAACTCGTGCCAGGACGTATGATTGGATTTATGTTTGGAATATGGTACTTGGCCATCGCTGTTGGCCAGAAAGCGGCAGGAACTATGGGAGGAATGATTGATGATATTAGTGAAAAGTATTCATTAAGTACCTTCTTTTTAATATTTACGCTTATTCCTATTGGAGTTGGAGTCATTTCAATTGTATTAAACCCTTTACTTAAAAAACTCATGCATGGCGTCCGATAATCGGATAAAACCGTTAAAATAACTTAAAATGCTCCAAATTTGGAGCATTTTTTGTAAGTTCGGAATAACTTTTGCAACACATTATACTATGAAGAAATTAGTTTTAATATTAGCAGTAGCCTTGATTTCATCAGCGTCTGCTTTCGCTCAGTCACAAGAAATTAATTGGATGACTTTTGAAGAAGCTCTTGCTGCTCAAAAGAAAAAGCCTAAAAAAATTATGATGGACGTTTATACCAATTGGTGTGGTCCATGTAAAATGCTTGATAAGAATACCTTTCATAATAAAGATGTGGTAGATTATGTTAATGAGAACTACTATGCCGTAAAATTTAATGGTGAAGGAAATTCTGTTGTTAATTATAAAGGTAAAGACTATAAGAATGCCAATTATAAAGCCGAATTAAAAAACAGGAGAAATAGTGCACACGATTTAACACGTGCGTTAGGCGTGAGAGCATATCCAACAATCGTTTATTTTGATGAAAAGGGAGAAGTGATTCAACCAATTAGTGGCTACATGAAACCTCGCGACATTGAGTTATACCTAAAGTTATTTAGCTCTGATGATTATAAAAGTATTAAAACTCAAGAGCAGTTTAATAACTATTTTAAAGCGTTTAAAGCAGAATTTAAAGAGTAACCGTATTTACTTACTTAATGATAAACGCTCCCTTTTTGCCAGTTTGGTGGAAAGGGAGTTGTCTTTTTTTGCAGGTGGCTTCCCAACGACTTATATAAGATTTGTAATTGCTACCATCTGCTATGATAAGTTTGGGTTCAATGGAGTCTATGAGTCGCTCTAAGTTGAGGCGAGGAGAGTTTCGAAGTAAGACAATATCTGGACGAAACGATTTTATATTGTAAACAGCTAAACTATCAATAACTAAGAGTATTTGACCTTTAAATACATAGACAGATTTAATACTGTCTCTTGAAATCGTATTAATGAAATGTCCAATGCTAAAATTGGTAATTAGTTTATCGTTGTTAAATGCGATACTATCGAGGTTATCAAAAATATGTAATGTCGCATTTCTTTTTTCGGCTATGATACTATGTCTCCTTTTATGAAATACAACAAATTTGCTATGGCTGTTTTTGTATTCATACCATAACATAACACTCTGTACCATAACAATAGTTATGAGTAAAAATAACCATCGCCTATAGTTTTGCCTTGTATATAAACGAATAATGGCTATTGTAAGTGTATAATATACCAACATATGCGCAACGCTAAAAGAAATGGCCGTAACTAGAAATGCCTCTTGCTGAGCTACCCAGCCAACAAGAGTATTCATCAGGTTAATCAAATTTCCGAAGAACTGTGCTAAAAACTCAGGTAAACTATTTAGTAAAGCCAAGACAATAACCAAAATACCAAGACCTAGAATTATACCTAAAAAAGGAATGATTGCCAGATTAGATATAAAAAACAAACTTGGGAACTGATGAAAATAGTACAGACTAATTGGTACGACACCTATTTGAGCGGCAATAGTAACTGTTGAAATTTTCCAAAGATAATCTTGTATTTTCCACTTAGGCGCCCAAAGTTTATAGAGTAATGGTTGTATGCTTACGATGGCAAAAACCGCTAAATAACTCATCTGAAAACCAACATCAAATAGAAACATTGGTTGACACAGAAGTAGTATGAATATTGAAATAGTAAGAGTGTTATAAATATTGGTTAATCGATTCCAATGAAGTGCAATGGCGACAATACTAAACATGGTCACTGCGCGCGTGACTGATGCAGAGAGTCCAGCTATAATGGCAAATGACCAAAGTAAGATGAGTAAGAAGCTAACTTTAATAAACTTGCCGTATTTTAAATATTCTATAGGTTTGAGAACAACTTGTAGTATCATTAAGATAATTCCGATATGCAGTCCTGAAACAGCTAAAATATGAACGGCTCCTGCGTTAACATAATCATTGTAGATATTTTGACTCATATCTTGACGTTGACCTAAGAGAAGTGCATTGATAATGGCTAATTCTTCAGGTTTAAAATTGAATGCTTTGAGTTTAGCATTAATCTTTTGGCGCAAATCTTGGGCATAACCAAGTACAGTATTTCTTTCAGATTTTAAAGTTAAAATAGACCGTTGATTAGCATAGACCTGATGATAGATGTGCTGTTTTTCTAGATAGGACTTATAATCAAACTGATTTGGATTTAGTCGAACAGATGTTGGTTGTAATTGAGCATATGTATAAAGGAGGTCATCTACATTATATTTGTGTTGAGTGCTATCGTTTTTTATATACAATAAGAGTTTTCCACATGTTTTACGTTTATCCTTTTTTAGTAAGTCAACAATGTATTTGTCATGATAAAGACTTGATTTAAGTTGTTCTCTTATTTTTAAAGTTAATTGGTGGCTAATGTCGTTATCAAGGAGTGTATGACTGTAATGTGTTTTGAAATTTTTCTGATTATGAAAATTGTAGGTTAGCGTACCTATAAAGCATAGCAGGCAATATGTTGAAACACCAAACCAAATGGTTTTTTTGTATTGACGCTTTGAAATTAGAAAGGAGATAGTGAAGACTAGGAGGAAAATTAAAGTGCCATAAATAGATTGTCGTAAAGTTATTGACAATAGGTGTGTTGCTAAAATTCCAGAGGCAAGACTAAATGTTAGTTTTATGACTGTAGAGTTGAGAGGTTTCATCCTCTCAATATAGCAAATTAATTATATATATAGAAAATATTCTACAACACTCGTCTTGCCTGTACATAGGCTAAATACCAATATTTTTCTGCAAGATTTGAGGTGATAACGCCTCTACTCGTTGTTGAGTGAATAAACTCAACATGACCTGGTCTACTTTTGGTGACGATACCAACATGGTTAATTTTTCTACTATTTTTTTTCGTGGCAAAAAATAATAAATCACCTTCTTTTACTTCCTTTACATCAATCCAATCACCACGTTTAGATAAATCACCTGTTGTTCGCGGAAGTAAAACATCTTCTATTTTAAAGGCCGTTACTACCAAGCCAGAACAGTCCATACCTCGTTTGGTGGTTCCGCCATATTTATAGCGTGTACCTTCAAAAGTTTTAGCGTAATTGATAATGTTTTTAATCTCTTTAGATGTTGTAGAAGATGACGGTGTTCGGCTTGTAGATGTTTTAGAAGTTTTGCTTTTTTTCGTAACAACACCTTTTGATGACTTGCATCCAGCTAGGCACGCACTGAAAATAAGAAGTAGGATAATGTTTTTCATAGATAGGAAAATATGGTCTAAAAATAGAGAATTAGGAGACTTTACCTGTAAGATAACGTATGTGTTTTCAACAATGTTATTTACAAAAGCTAATTATATATATTCTAACTCACTTTAATCTCGTTTTTAACTTACCTAAGATTGTAAGCTAAAATTTTGTAAATTTAAGTTTAAAACATAAAGAAATCATGTCGTTTTTTATCGTAAATGTCTTTGATCAAGGTCATTGGAATAATTATGAACCAATATCCATTGAAGGGTTTTTAATAATGCTAAGCGTAGCTGCATTCTTTTTAATTATCCATAAAGTTGTTAATCGAAAACCATCAAAAATTTCGATGGATAATGAGCTAAATCTTGAGTCCTATACTTTAGATTTTAATAATAATCAAGTTACTTCTAAAAAAGTATCTGTTCTAACCAAAATAGGCGTGTATATAATTTCAGTATTAATATTGATAACACCTTTGAGTTCTCTTTTGCAATTAACTTATAGTTATAATTATTATGGGGTTTGGCGATCTTGGATACTTTGGTAAATCAATCTTGCTGCATTCTCGCTAGCACCTTTGCCGCCTAATTTCTTTTCTAGATCATAATAGTCTATAAAAAACTTTATACGCTGGTCTTCGTCCAATATTTTACTTAGTTCTTTTTTAAGACGTTTTTTGTTTAGGTCACCTTGAATGAGTTCTGTAACAACCTCACGATCCATAATTAAATTGACTAGAGAAATATATTTAAGTGTTATAATACGCTTGGCTATTTGATATGAAATAGCGTTTGCTTTATAACAAACGACTTGTGGAACTTTAAATAAAGCAGTTTCAAGGGTTGCAGTTCCAGAGGTCACTAAAGCAGCCGTAGAGACACTCAATAAATCATAAGTTTTATTTGAAATAAAGGCAACGTTGTCTTGCTTGATAAATGTTTTGTAAAAACTATAATCCTGACTAGGAGCGCCTGCAATTACAAATTGATATTCAGAAAAATCATTAACCAAACTAAGCATCACTCCAAGCATTTTAGTGATTTCTTGTTTTCTACTACCAGGCAATAAGGCAATAATAGGCTTTTTACTTAGATGGTGTTCTTCTCTAAATGTGGTCTCGTCAACTTGTACCCTATCTGAAATAGCATCTATTAAAGGGTGACCAACAAAATTAACATCATAGTTGTACGTGTCGTAAAATTCTTTTTCAAAAGGAAGAATGACATACATGGCATCTACATCACGCTTTATTTTTTCAACACGTCCAGCTCTAGAAGCCCAAACTTGAGGTGATATGTAATAATGGGTTTTGTATCCTTGTTCCTTGGCCCATTTTGCTATTCGAAGGTTGAATCCTGAATTATCAATACAAATAATCACATCTGGGTTAAAACTACTAATATCAGTCTTACAGTGCTTTATGAGTCCTAAAATTTTTCTAAGATTTAGAACGACTTCGGCAAATCCCATAAATTGACGCTCTTTATAGTGTTTTACTAAAGTTCCACCAACAGCTTGCATAAGGTCTCCTCCCCAAAATCTAAATTCGGCATTACGATCTTGTTTTTGTAATGCTTTCATTAAATTGGAACCATGTAGGTCTCCAGAGGCTTCGCCAGCAATGATGTAATATTTCATTTTAATTAGATCCTATACTAAGAGTTCTTTATTTTTTATTAAAATTCCATGTATTTAAACGTTGAATACTATGATGAGCCGTTAGGTCAAATTGAATTGGAACTACAGAAACGTAACCATTTGCTAAAGCCCATTCATCTGTGTCTTCCCCATGGTCAAGATTAACAAATTTTCCAGTAAGCCAATAATAGTCCTTTCCATACGGGTTTTGTCGCTTATCAAATTCTTCTTCCCAATTGGCCTTTGCCTGCCTACAAACCTTAATACCTTTTATATCTTTCTTTTCTAAATTCGGAATGTTTACGTTTAAAACAGTTCCATTGTCCAAACCATGTTCTAAAACGTGCTCTGCAATGGTTTTAATATAAGATTTGCTGTGTTCAAAGTTTGCACTCCAATTATAATCACAAAGTGAAAACCCAATAGCAGGAATACCCTCAATACCTGCTTCTATTGCAGCACTCATGGTGCCAGAGTAAATCACATTAATTGAGGCATTAGAGCCATGATTAATACCAGATACACACAAATCTGGTTTTCGTTTTAGAATTTCTCTTACACCTAATTTTACACAATCTGCTGGAGTTCCAGAACAGCTGTATTCCTCAAATTGATCAGCATCATTAGTAATCTTGTCTATATGTAGCGTGGAATTGATGGTTATCGCATGTCCCATACCACTTTGTGGACTATCTGGAGCAACTACTACCACGTCACCAATGCTAGTCATAACATCAATTAAAGATCGTATTCCTGGAGCTGTAATTCCATCGTCATTGGTGATTAAAATGAGAGGCTTTTTTGACATAAAAATATCTTGATTTATAGATTTACAAAAATAGGTAAATAGGCTTGAATTTCCTATAAATAAGGGTTTAACAAAAAATTAGTAGCACATGATTTTATTGGCATGATTTTTTCAATTACTTTAGTAGAAATTATAGATTTAGCATTAACTTACATAACTTAAGAACTAATTTCTAGTTAAATGCGTTTTATATCAAAAAATATGAAGAATATGATGAAAAGGAATTATAAACTGTTGCTACTTGTTTTAATGTTAGCATTTGCCTCGTGCAGTTTTACTAATAAATATGATGACCCCAATAAAGATAAGCTATTAATACAGCTTATTACCTATGTTTTAGAAAATGGACATTTCGACCCACAAGATTTAAATGATAGTTTCTCAGAAGAGGTTTTTAACGATTATTTGGAACAATTAGATCCATTTAAGCGTTATTTCTATGCGTCGGATATCGAAGAGTTTGAAGCCTATAAAGATCAGTTAGATGATCAAATTAAAGCCTATGATATTTCTTTTTTTAACTTAACTCATGAGCGTTTACTAAAGAGAATAGAAGAATCTAAGGATATGTATAAGGATGTGCTATCTGAACCATTCGATTTTTCTAAGGCTGAAGAATTCTCTACAGATTATGCTAAATTGTCTTATGCAGCTTCCAAAAAGGAAATGAAAGAACGTTGGAGAAGACAACTTAAGTTTTCTACCATTGCAAATTATGATGATTTACTAACAGATCAAGAAAATGCTAGAAAACAGAATTTACCTAATGAAGAAAATTCAGAAGCAAAAGCAGAAAAATCTATTGTAGATAAATCAAAAAGTGAATTAGAATTCGATGCTAGAGAAGCAACATTGCGTTCGTTGGATGAACTCTATGATTTTATTGAGGACAGACAACGTAAAGATTGGTTTGCTGTCTATATTAACGCTATAGTTGAAGAGTTTGATCCTCATACATTCTACTTCGCACCAGAAGATAAAGACCGTTTTGATGTTGCTATGTCTGGTAATTTTGAAGGTATTGGTGCTAGGTTGCAGAAAAAGATGGATGCTATTCTGGTAAATGAAATTATTAGTGGAGGACCTGCATGGAGACAAAATGAATTAGAGGTTGGAGACCAAATATTAAAAGTACGTCAGGAAGATGAAGATGAGGGGATTAATATTGTTGGTATGCGTTTAGATGATGCTATCAAATTTATTAAAGGCCCAAAAGGAACAGAAGTGACCTTAACCTTAAAAAAGGTTGATGGTACAGTTGAGGATATTACAATTAAAAGAGATATTGTAGAGCTTGAAGAAACGTATGCCAAATCGTCTACCGTAATTAAGGATGACAAGAAGTTTGGTGTTATTAATCTGCCAAAATTCTATGTCGATTTTGAAGATTATAATAAACGCAATGCGGCTTCAGATATCAAATTAGAAATTGAAAGATTAAAAGCAGAAGGCGTTGAAGGTCTTGTGTTGGATTTAAGAAACAATGGAGGAGGATCGCTTCAAACAGTCGTTGATATGGGCGGATTGTTTATTGACGAAGGCCCAATTGTTCAGGTGAAAACTGCAGGAGAACCGAAAGAAGTCTTGAAAGATCGTGATAAATCTATCGTTTGGGATGGTCCTTTAGTAATCCTAGTAAATGAATTATCGGCTTCGGCTTCGGAAATTTTGGCCGCTGCAATGCAAGATTATAAAAGAGCAATTGTTATAGGTAGCAAGCAAACGTACGGAAAAGGAACAGTGCAAAATGTATTAGACCTTAATCGAATAGTAAGACAAAATAGTAATGGGGATATGGGAGCGTTAAAGTTTACCACTCAGAAATTCTATAGAATTAATGGAGGTTCTACTCAGTTAGAAGGTGTAAAGAGTGACGTTGTAGTTCCAGATCGTTATAGTTATATCGATATAGGAGAAAAGGATCAAGAAAACCCTTTAGAATGGGATAGAATTGATGCTGTTGACTATAATCTTTGGGGAAGCTATTATGATTACGATACCACCATTGCTAAGAGTAAAGAACGTATGGCTAATAATGAACAGTTAAAACTTATCGATGCTAATGCGCAATGGGTTAAGAAAATAAGAGATAGAGAGATGTACTCTCTTAATTATGACGACTACAAAAGGGCTTTAGATATGAACGAACAAGAGTCTAAGCGTTTTGAGAAACTTTCAGATTATAAGACAAACTTGACGTTTCAATCATTGCCTTATGAAGTTAAATTAATGAATAAAGATTCTATCTTAAAAGAAAAAAGAGAACGCTGGCATACGAGCCTAAGTAAAGATGTTTACATCGAAGAAGCATTAAATGTTTTGAACGATCTTAAGATGACTTACGAAATTAAAAAGGTAGCGACATCTGTAAAAAATTAAAATGAGTAAAACAAGCGACTCATTAACACAATTAGCGCTCCGAAAGTTCAAAAAGAACTTTTGGGGCGTTTTGAGTTTTTGGCTAATCGTAAGTATAGGTCTCATGGCGTTGTTTGCTTACGCCATTGCTCCAGATGATTCTCAAAACGCAAACCAAATGCATTTGTCTATTCATTCTCAACGACCAGGATTTAGCGTGAAAATGTTATATCTACCTTCAGATATCAAGACAAATCAATCTGTGTTCTCTAAATTGTTATTCGGAAAAACTAATAACCCAATTGAGGTTCCTATTTCAGAATATACAGCAGATAATAATCAATTGTCGTACACTGAATATGCCTCAGATGGTTTAATTGGGGTTCGTAAAACTATTGATTTGAGTGCTTTTCCCAACAATGATTACACGCCTTATGTTAAACAGAAAACTTTCCTTTTTGGAACCGATAAATATGGTCGTGATTTGTTGAGTAGAATTCTTATAGGTTCAAGAATATCGTTTTCAATAGGTTTTATAGCTGTGCTCATTTCATTAGTTATAGGCATTATTATGGGAAGCATGGCTGGATATTATGGAGGTAAAGTTGATGCGTTCATTATGTGGATTATCAACGTCACTTGGTCTATACCAACTTTGTTACTTGTAATCGCAATTACGCTTGCCTTAGGAAAAGGGTTTTGGCAAGTATTCATAGCCGTAGGTCTAACAATGTGGGTCGAGGTTGCAAGAGTAGTTAGAGGGCAAATTATAAGTGCCAAAGAAATGCAATATGTTACTGCTGCAAGGGCATTAGGGTTTAACGACTACAGGATTATTGCCAAGCACATATTGCCAAATATAATGGCACCTATTATTGTAATTTCTGCCGCTAACTTTGCGGCTGCAATTCTTATTGAAAGTGGTTTAAGTTTTTTAGGTATAGGAGCGCAACCGCCAATGGCAAGTTGGGGAGCTATGATAAAAGATCATTACAATTACATTATTTTAGGTAAACCTTATTTAGCGATGATTCCTGGACTTTGTATTATGATTTTAGTGATGTCATTTATGCTTATAGGCAATGCGTTGAGAGACGCATTAGATGTGAAGTCCTAAACTTAGCGCATAGCTTCAATTTCAACATTAGTGTCGTTAATAAATTGTAAAACACTATCTCGACCAATTGTTTTCGAAGATGATGTAATGAAATATGCAGGTACCTCTTCCCATGTTTTTAAAAGCTCTTCACAATAGGCCTCAACATTACGTTCAATGGCTTTAGGTTTTAATTTGTCGGCCTTGGTAAAAATAATAGAAAACGGAATTTGACTAACTCCTAAATACTCCATGAATTCCAAATCTATGTTTTGAGGCTCATGTCTAATATCAACCAAAACAAAAGCAGAAACCAGTTGTTTGCGTTTTTCAAAATAGTTCGTGATGAACTTTTGAAACTTCTTTTTAGCCGTTTTTGAGACGCGCGCATATCCATAACCAGGTAAGTCTACTAAAAACCAAGATTTATTAATCATAAAGTGATTGATAAGCTGAGTTTTCCCAGGTCTTCCTGAGGTTTTAGCTAAGTTCTTGTGATTGGTGAGCATATTAATTAATGAGGACTTCCCAACGTTGCTGCGACCAATAAAAGCGTACTCTGGTATCTGATGTTTAGGACATTTGTCAACGTCAGAATTGCTCATTATGAATTCGGCAGTTTTTATAACCATACTAGTGCTTTGAGTTCTTGCTAATAAGAACTATAAATTTTTATCTGTCAACCAAGTATTAAGAATCTGATTGAACTCATCAGGGTGCTCCATCATAGCCGCATGCCCACATTTGTCAATCCAGTACAAATCAGAATTTGGCAGAAGTTCGTTAAATTCTGTGGCAACTTCAGGAGGTGTTACAGTATCATTCTTTCCCCAAATTATACAAACAGGTAAGACCATTTTAGGTAAGTCTTTTGCCATATTATGCCTTATAGCGCTTTTTGCTATAGCTAAGGTTTTTATAAGTTTATTTCTGTCGTTAACCGTTTCGTAAACTTCATCAACAATGTCTTTAGTAGCTACTGCAGGATCATAAAAAACCTCCTGTGCTTTTTTCTTGATAACTTCATAGTCCCCGCGTTTGGTGTATCCTCCTCCCATTGCGCTTTCATATAGACCAGAACTGCCAGTTATAATAAGTGCTTTTACTTTTTCTGGATAAAGTTTTGTGTGATAAAGACCAATATGACCTCCTAACGAATTTCCAAGTAAAATAACCTCGTCAAAACCCTTGAAATCAATAAAATCTCTTAGGTATTTGGCAAAACTCTTCACGTTTGTCTTAAGTAACGACATCGTGTAAATTGGAAGCTCTGGTATGAGTACCTTATAGCCTTTTGTGCTAAAAAAATCCGTGACTGCATCAAAGTTACTCAATCCACCCATTAACCCATGAAGCACAACAATAGGTGTGCCTTCTCCAACTTCAATATACTTATAGTCTTTCTCTTCCTTTAAACGATGCGTCATGTACTAGTTAGTGGTTTTGGTCAAAAACAAATATAGGTATTTCCATTAAAACATTGGCATATAATTTAAGTAGAGAAAGAATAGTTTAAACGAAGATGTTAACAATATAAATGGGAGGTCGTGTCGAAATTTTATTAAGCTGATTGTAAATATTTTAGCATGTTTTCTTCGGAAATGATAAGAGGTAATTTAAGGCAGAAAGATAAATTTATCAACAAAAGTGGGGTGAAGTGGTAAAATGTGGTAAATTTTTCAATATATTTGAATCTTAATCGTTACTCTAAGTAAATCAATCATTTTGAACCCTTTAATCGGAACATACGAGTGTAAAGTTGATGCCAAAGGAAGGCTAATGCTACCTGCTGCTATAAAAAAGCAGCTACTCCCTGTTTTGCAAAATGGGTTTGTGCTAAAGCGTGCTGTGTTTCAGCCGTGCTTGGAGTTGTATCCAATGAGCGAATGGGAAGCGCTCATGCAAAAAGTGAATAAACTCAATCGTTTCAAAAAGAAAAACAATGATTTTATTAGACGCTTTACTGCTGGTTTAAAACAGGTGGAGGTTGATGCAGCTGGTCGATTGTTAATCCCTAAAGATTTAGTTGCTTTTTCAGGAATAACAAAGGAAATAGTAGTCTCGTCTGCAATAAATATTATTGAAATATGGGATAAAGATAAATATGAAAAGGCTATTGATGATGCAACAGGTGACTTTGCAGATCTGGCAGAAGAAGTGATGGGACAAGACGATGAAGATGGAATATCATAACCCAGTATTATTAGATGAAACAGTTAATGGTTTAAATATTAAACCTGATGGAATTTATGTTGATGTCACTTTTGGAGGTGGAGGACATAGTAAAGAAATTTTAAGGCAATTAGGACCCAACGGAAAGTTGTTTGCTTTTGATCAAGATAAAGACGCTCTTTTAAATACAATTGATGATGATCGATTTACACTAATCAATGAAAACTTTAGATATGTAAAACGTTTTCTCAGATTTTACGGTGTTAAACAAGTAGATGGTGTTTTGGCTGATTTTGGTGTTTCGTCTCACCAGTTTGATGTAGCAGAGCGCGGTTTTTCAACCCGGTTTGAAGCTAACTTGGATATGCGAATGAATCAGGATGATAGCTTGTCTGCATATCATGTAGTTAATGAATATGAAGAAGAGCAGTTAAGGCAAGTTTTATTTCAGTATGGAGAATTAAGGCAAGCACCAGCGATGGCGAGAGTTATTATTGAATCACGACGTGATGGAGAAATTAAAACTAGTGAACAGCTCAAAGCAACACTTAAACGGTTTCTTAATCATAAAAAAGAAAATAAAGTATTGGCTCAAATTTATCAAGCTATTCGTATAGAGGTTAATCAAGAAATAGAAGTCTTAAAAGAGTTCTTACAACAAACGCCTGAGGTTTTAGTAAAAGGAGGTCGGTTGAGCTTGATTTCATATCACTCGTTAGAGGATAGGTTGGTGAAGCGTTTTATAAGAAATGGCTTATTTGAAGGAGAACCAGATCGTGATGTCTTTGGGAACTTTGAAGTGCCACTTAAAAAAGTAGGAGGATTAATTGTTCCAACAACAGAGGAGATTGCCAGAAACAATAGAGCAAGAAGTGCAAAACTTCGAATCGCCGAAAAACTATGAGAAAGAGCATCTATAGCATATTGAGGGGTAAGTTTTTAGTAAGCGATGACTCGTTTAAAAATTGGCGAATCATCATTTTTATTTCAGTCTTAGCTATCATTATGATTGCAAGTTCGCATAGTGCAGATCAAAAAGTATATGAGATAGCAAGACTCAAAAATGAAGTTAAAGAGTTGAGATCGGCATTTGTCGATGGAAGGTCAAAATTGATGAGGTTGAAAATGGAATCATCAATTATTAGAAAAGTAGAAGAAAAAGGAATCAAGATTTCAGAGATTCCACCACAAAAAATAAAAGTTAAAACACAGAATTGAAAAGGTGGCAACAACCGAAACAAACATATTAAACAGATTGTATTTCGTGGCTGGCAGTATGTTTGTCTTTGCTCTCGCTGTGGTTTTTAAACTCTGTAGTATTCAATTTATTCAAGGCGATGAATATAGAAGTTTAGCAAAAGAACGTACGATAAGAAATATTGAAATTCCCGCAAATAGAGGTAACGTATATTCTGCCGATGGAAGTTTGTTGGCAACCTCAATTCCAAAATATGATATTCGTATTGATGCTATTCAGCCAAAGCAAGAAGTGTTTAATGAGTATATAAAAGCCTTAGCAGATTCACTTCAAGCGTATTCTGGTGTGTCCTCAAACACTTATCAGCAAAACATAAAAAAAGCAAGACGAAACAAGAATCGTTACTTTCTTTTAGCGCGTAATATTAGTTATTCAGATTATATCAGATTACGAAATTTCCCGATGCTCGAGTTAGGGGCGATTAAAGGCGGGCTCATTGTTGAGCAAACAACTAGACGAGAGCACCCAATGGGAGGTATTGCAGAACGATCTATTGGCTACGAACGTTTTGATGAAGATGGAAATGTAACAAGGGCTGGAATTGATGGAGCCTTTGGAGCTAAGTATCTAAGAGGTGAAAATGGTAAGCGATTAAAACAGAAAATAGGTAATGGACAATGGAAACCTATTGTGGATTACAATCAACAAGAGCCCAAGGATGGTTACGATGTGTACACAACAATTGATGTTAATATTCAAGACATTGCCCACCACTCGCTGTTAGGGCAACTAGAAAAATATGATGCAGATCATGGTTGTGCAGTAGTAATGGATGTGAAAACAGGAGAAATTAAGGCTATAACAAATTTGGCCAAAACCGATAATGGGAATTATTACGAAAAACGTAATTATGCTGTTTGGGAATCGCATGAACCAGGTTCGACATTTAAAGTAATGGCTTTAATGGCGGCTTTAGAAGATAAGGTTATTGACACATCTACGATAGTTGATACGCAAAATGGTTCTAAGCGCTTCTACGGAAGAACCATTAGAGATTCTCGTGGCTATGGGAAAATTTCTGCTGCTAGGGCACTTGAATTGTCATCAAACATTGGTTTAGCTTCTATCATCGATGAACATTATTCCAAACAACCAAAGAAGTTTATAAATAGAATTAAAAGTTGGAATCTTCATGATACACTTGGTGTTTCAATAATGGGAGAAGGTAGGCCAATAATACCAGAGCCAGGTGATAAAATATGGAGTAAAAATGCCTTGCCATCTATGGCCTATGGATATAATATGGCAATGACACCTTTACAAACCTTAACATTTTACAATGCCATAGCTAACGATGGGGAAATGATTAAGCCACGCTTTTTAAAAGCTGTAAAAGAGTTTAGTCAAGAAATAGAAGTCTTTGAAAAAGAAGTCATTAATCAGAAAATATGTTCAGACAAAACTTTAAATGAAATTCGTGAGATTTTAAAAAATGTTGTTATTCGAGGAACAGGTCGACGCATGTATTCTGAGAATTTTTCTATGGCTGGTAAAACAGGAACGGCTAGAACAGATTATAATGATTATGAAGAATGGTTAAAAGATAGAAAATATGTGTCCTCTTTTGCGGGTTATTTTCCAGCAGATAATCCAAAATATTCTTGCATTGTGGTTATTCATCAGCCCAGTACTAAAGTTGGCTTTTATGGAGCCGATGTTTCTGGCCCAGTATTTAAAAGAATCGCTCAAAAAATTTATACCGAAACACCGCTTATTGATGAAGTGGAATCACTAGAAGTTGTTGATGCTAAAGTAGAAACTGAGTATCAAGCATTTTTTAAAACAGCACAAACATATATCACCATTATGCCTGACGTTATTGGTCTCCCAACAATGGATGCCTTAGCGCTATTAGAAAACATGGGGCTTAAAGTAAAGTTGGAAGGTGTAGGTACTGTTAAATCACAATCAATAAATAAAGGGGTTAAAGTGAAGTCAAACCAAATAGTTGTTTTAAAAACGTAATGACACTATTAAAGGACATATTGTATAAGGTTACTCTCAATGCTG
Source organism: uncultured Psychroserpens sp. (assembly GCF_947492715.1). GTDB lineage: Bacteria > Bacteroidota > Bacteroidia > Flavobacteriales > Flavobacteriaceae > Psychroserpens. The sequence continues at coordinate 343,983 of NZ_CANLNS010000001.1, read as the reverse complement.
TTACAGGCAATACCAGTTTAGAAGCAAATGCTATTTGCTTTGACTCTCGTCATGTGTCTAATGGGGACGTATTTGTTGCAATTAAAGGGACTTTAGTGGATGGACATGAATTTATTGATGTAGCCATCGATAAAGGAGCTATTGCAATTATTTGCGAAAAATTACCAGAACAGCTCAAAGATAATGTCACCTATGTGGAGGTTGAAAGTACAAGTCAGGCTTTGGCGTTTATGGCAGCAAATTTCTATGGAAATCCCTCTGAAAATTTACGACTAGTTGGTGTTACCGGAACTAATGGAAAGACAACAATTGTCACTTTATTATATCAGTTATTTAAAAAAGCAGGCTACAAAGTAGGTCTATTGTCTACGGTAAAAATTATGGTAGATAATACCGAATATAAAGCCACTCATACAACGCCAGATTCGTTAGCTATTAATAAATATTTAAGGCTAATGAATGATGAAGGTGTTGAGTTTTGTTTTATGGAAGTGAGCTCTCATGGGATTCATCAACATAGAACTGAAGGTTTGCATTTTGAAGGAGGTATTTTTACTAACCTTTCTCATGATCACTTAGACTATCACGAGACATTCGCCGAATATCGTGATGTTAAAAAGTCTTTTTTTGACAACCTTCCAAAAAAGGCGTTTACCTTAGTGAATATTGACGATAAAAATGGTCTGGTAATGCTCCAAAATACCGCGGCCAAGAAGAATACGTATGCGCTTAAAACCTACGCCGACTATAAAGCTCAAGTATTAGAGAATGAATTTAGCGGACTTTTATTAAAGCTAAATGAAAGTGAATTGTGGACCAAACTTATTGGAAATTTCAATGCCTATAATGTAACCGCTATTTATGGAGCTGCCGAATTGCTTGGTTTAGAAAAGGTTGAGATTTTAAGACTTATTAGCGAACTCGAAAGTGTGAGTGGACGTTTTCAATATCTCATTTCCGATGAAAAAGTAACGGCAATAGTTGATTATGCACATACGCCTGATGCTCTTAAGAATGTACTAGAAACCATAAACAGTATTCGGACAAATAACGAAGAACTCATTACAGTTGTTGGCTGTGGAGGTGATAGGGATAAAACTAAACGTCCTAAAATGGGACACATTGCGTCGGCATTAAGTACCAAAGTCATTTTTACAAGCGATAACCCAAGGAGTGAAGTTCCCGAGACGATTATAGAAGATATTGAAAAAGGTGTTGAACCTCAAAATTTCAAAAAGACAATGTCTATAGTCGATAGAAAACAGGCAATTAAAACGGCATGTCAGCTGGCAAGCCCTAATGACATCATATTAATTGCAGGAAAGGGTCATGAGACCTATCAAGAAATTAAAGGAGAACGTACAGATTTTGATGATTATAAAATAGTTAAAGAATTTTTAAAGCAGTTACAAAAATAATATGTTGTATTACCTCTTCGAATATTTAGAACAACAGTTCCAGCTTCCTGGAGCTTCTCTCTTCGGTTTTATTACGTTTAGAGCTGCTGTCGCAATCATATTGTCACTCCTAATTTCCACAATTTTTGGTAAACGTATTATTCGGTTTTTACAAAAGAAACAGGTTGGTGAAATCATTAGGGATTTAGGGCTTGAGGGACAAGTAGAAAAGGCAGGAACTCCAACCATGGGAGGGATTATCATTATTCTCGCAACACTCATTCCAGTTCTACTTTTAGCGAAGCTAGATAATATTTATATCATTCTACTTATTGTAACCACGATTTGGATGGGAGCAATTGGGTTTATTGATGATTATATCAAAAAATTTAAAAATAATAAAGAAGGTTTAAAAGGACGTTTTAAAGTATTAGGGCAAGTTGGCTTAGGTGTTATAGTTGGCGCTACAATGTACTTTCATGAAGATGTCACCATAAAAGAAAAATTACCAATTGAGCAACAGAAAGTTCTTTTGGCAGAAGACCCAGACATTGCGCCAAGCGCATTGTTTGAAGCTGAGGAAAAATCCACGAAAACAACAATCCCTTTTGTAAAAGGTAATGAATTCGATTATGCAAATTTGATTACTTGGATTAATCCAGGTTTAGGAAAGTATGCTTGGATTATTTTCATATTGGCTGCCATTTTTATAATAACGGCTGTGTCAAATGGAGCAAACTTAACCGATGGAATTGATGGTCTGGCTGCAGGAAGTTCTGCTATTATAGTGTTGACACTTGGTCTTTTTACTTGGGTTTCTGGTAACATAGTTTTTTCAGAATATCTGGATATTATGTATATCCCAAGAGTAGAAGAGGTTACTATTTATATTGCTGCGTTTGTAGGAGCTCTTATTGGGTTTTTATGGTATAACACATATCCAGCTCAAGTATTTATGGGAGATACAGGGAGTTTAACAATAGGAGGTATCATTGCCGTAATTGCTATTGCTGTAAGAAAGGAATGGCTTATACCAGTGTTGTGCGGTATCTTCTTAGCCGAAAATTTATCTGTTATGCTACAGGTGAGTTATTTCAAATACACGAGAAAGAAGTTTGGTGAAGGCAGGCGCATTTTTAAAATGTCACCCTTACATCATCATTATCAAAAATCAGGATATCACGAAAGTAAAATAGTAACGCGATTTTGGATTGTTGGAATCCTCTTGGCGATAATAACAATAGTGACATTGAAAATTAGATAGATGAAGCGATTAGTGATTCTTGGAGGCGGAGAAAGTGGTGTAGGAACAGCGCTTTTAGGAAAGGCAAAAGGATTTGAGGTGTTTGTTTCTGATAAAGGAGAGATAAAAGAAAAGTATAAACAAGTTCTTATACATAATGAGATTGAATTTGAGGATGGGATCCATTCTGAAGACAAAATTCTGAATGCAGATGTTGTCATGAAAAGCCCTGGAATTCCAGATAGAATTGCTTTGGTAAAAAAGATTAGAACCAAAGGAATAACTGTGGTTTCTGAAATAGAATTTGCTTCTAAATACACCAATGCAACGGTGATTGGAATTACTGGAAGCAACGGAAAAACAACAACAGCTAGTTTAACGCATCATGTGTTAAAGCAAGAATTAAGTGTTGGTTTGGGCGGTAACATAGGCGATAGTTTTGCAAAACAAATTTTAGAACATGACTATCCAAATTATGTGCTTGAGATTAGCAGTTTTCAATTGGACGATATTACAGAGTTTAAACCAAAAATAGCCGTTTTAACCAATATCACACCAGATCATTTAGATAGATATGACTATCAGTTTGAACGCTATATCGCCTCAAAATTTAGAATCGCAGAAAACCAAACCAAAGAGGATTATCTCATATATGATGGTGACGATGAAGTGATTTTAAATTGGCTCAAAAACAACCCAGTTCAATCAACATTATTGCCTTTTTCATTGACAAAATCCATTGAAAATGGCGCATGCTTAGAAAATAATAATATAAAAATAACAATAGATAACAATCAAATAATTATGCCAACAGCGAACTTAGCATTAGAGGGAAAACACAATATTAAAAATGCAATGGCGGCGTCTACCGTGGCCCATTTGCTTAAAATTAGAAAACAGACCATTCGTGAAAGTTTAGAGAACTTTCAGGGTGTTGAGCATCGTCTTGAACATGTACTTAAAATCAATAAAGTACAGTACATCAACGATTCGAAAGCTACCAATGTTAATGCTACTTATTTTGCGTTGGAAAGTATGGATGCTCCAACAATTTGGATTGTTGGCGGGACCGATAAAGGCAATGAATATCAAGAGCTTTTTCAGTTTGTAAACGAAAAAGTAAAAGCTATTGTATGCTTAGGTGTAGATAATGAAAAACTCATGAAGAGTTTTGGAGGAATGGTAGACATAATTGTTGAAACTCAGTTTATGAGTGAAGCTGTGAAAATTGCTTATAAAATAGCTGAAGCAGGAGACAATGTGCTGTTATCACCTGCATGTGCAAGTTTTGACTTGTTTGAAAATTATGAAGATAGAGGCCGTCAATTTAAAGAAGCTGTAAGGAATTTGTAAAAAAATAATAAGTGCAAACACTATTTAAAAACATAAAAGGAGATCGATTAATTTGGGCCATTGCTGCATTGTTGGCAATTTTCTCATTTCTTCCTGTGTATAGTGCTGCAAGTAATTTAGCTTATGTTGGTGGAGGTGCAGGCAATACGTTTACATATTTCGTAAAACACTTTATGCATTTGTTTTTAGGTTTTGCTATTATGTATGGTGTTCATAAAATCCCTTATCGCTATTTTCGAGGATTGTCTATGGTAATGATACCAATAGTGATTGTTTTATTGGTGGTTACAATGCTTCAAGGTACTACAATTGATGGTGCAAATGCTAGTCGATGGATTCAAATTCCATTTATTGGAATGTCTTTTCAAACTTCTACGTTAGCAGCAGTTGTTTTAATGGTTTATGTGGCTCGTTATTTATCTAAAATTCAAAATAAAAAAATAGCATTTGTAGAAACACTGCTACCACTATGGGCTCCCGTGTTCATAGTACTCATATTGATTCTGCCTGCTAATTTTTCTACTACTGCCATTATATTTTTAATGGTTATGATGTTGGCTTTTATTGGAGGTTATCCAGTAAAATATTTGGCCGTAATCATAGGTACTGGTCTTGTTGCTCTTACACTTTTCGTGTTGGTGGCAAAGGCATTTCCAGATACTATGCCAAATCGTGTTGATACTTGGATGAGTAGGGTTGAAAACTTTGCAAATGGAGAAAATACTGAAGCCGACTATCAAAGCGAAAATGCAAAAATTGCAATAGCTTCTGGCGGTGTTAAGGGTAAAGGTCCAGGGAAAAGCACGCAAAAAAATGTATTGCCTCAGTCCTCGTCGGATTTTATTTTCGCCATTATTATTGAGGAATACGGGTTGATTGGTGGATTGTTTTTGCTCGTACTTTATTCTTGGCTCTTGTTTAGAATTGTCATTGTATCTCAAAAATCTGATACCATTTTCGGCAAGCTACTTGTCTTAGGTGTTGGCCTGCCAATTATATTTCAGGCATTAACAAATATGGCCGTTGCGGTCGAGTTGTTTCCAGTTACAGGCCAGACATTACCCTTAATTAGTAGTGGCGGAACGTCAATTTGGATGACCTGTCTAGCGATAGGAATCATTTTAAGTGTAAGTGCGAAACGAGAACAAATGAAAGAACAAGAAGTCAACAATGATAACCCATTAGAAATCTTAAGCGAAACAATTTAATGAGTCATTATAAAATCATATTATCTGGAGGCGGAACAGGAGGACATATCTATCCTGCAATTGCAATTGCAAATGAGTTGAAGTCTCGTTTTCCTGATGCTGAGTTTTTGTTTGTTGGCGCATCTGATCGTATGGAAATGGAAAAGGTGCCACAAGCAGGCTATGATATTGAAGGGCTTTGGATTTCTGGGATTCAACGGAAACTAACGTTGAGGAATTTAATGTTTCCTTTTAAACTGATATCGAGTTTACTGAAATCGCGAAAAATCATTAATACATTTCAACCGCATGTAGCGATTGGAACTGGAGGTTTTGCTAGTGGACCTTTATTGAAAACTGCTATTTCTAAAGGAGTTCCTAGTTTAATTCAAGAACAAAATTCTTATCCAGGAATCACCAATAAATTATTGTCTAGAAAGGTTGATAAGATATGCGTTGCTTATGATGGTTTGCAGCAGTTCTTTCCAGAAGAAAAGATAGTGTTAACTGGTAATCCTATTAGGAAAGATTTATTGAATTTAGAACGCAAACATATTCAAGGTAAAGATGCTTTTACTCTAATTCATAGTAAACACACCTTGCTAATATTAGGTGGGAGTTTAGGCGCTAGACGCGTGAACCAATTGATAGAAGATAAGTTAGACTATTTTAAAGAACAGAACATACAATTGATATGGCAATGCGGAAAATTGTATTATCAGGAATACAAGCATTATAATGATTTAGAGTATGTTCAGGTTCATGCTTTTCTTAATAATATGGATATGGCCTATGCAGCCGCAGATGTTATTATATCTAGAGCTGGAGCAAGTTCTGTGTCAGAACTTTGCGTTGTTGGAAAACCAGTGATTTTTATCCCTTCGCCTAATGTGGCAGAGGATCATCAAACAAAAAATGCTAAGGCTATTGCAGATAAAAATGCTGCAATTTTAATCAAGGAAAGTGAATTAGACACCACATTTGAAAATGAATTTGATGCGCTTATAGCGTCTTCAGAAAAAAGACAGGCATTGGGTGAACATATAAAAAGATTGGCATTAGTAAATGCTACAAAAGATATCGTAGATGAAGTTGTAAAACTTTTAAAAAATAAATGAATTTAGAGCGAACACATAGTATCTATTTTATAGGCATTGGAGGTATTGGAATGAGTGCCTTAGCGCGTTATTTTGTGGCTAAAGGTTTGACTGTAGGAGGTTATGACAAAACCCAAACGGAAATCACTAATGCGCTCGAAAATTTAGGGGTTTCTATTCATTTTGATGATAATATCAACCAAGTAGAAAGCGAGTTTTTGAATCCAGATACTACGCTAATTGTGTATACACCAGCAATTCCAGGATCTCATGGTGAATTAAATTATTTCAAGTCTAATGGGTTTGAGGTGTTGAAGCGTTCGGCTGTGTTAGGTGAGATTACTAAACAAACATTCTGCCTTGCCGTCGCTGGAACTCATGGTAAAACAACGACAACCAGTATTTTGGGGCATTTGCTCAACGCTTGCGACGTTGAGGTTACAGCATTTTTGGGAGGTATCAGTGAAAATTATAATTCTAACCTTATACTGAAAGGAACAGATGTGACTGTTGTAGAAGCTGATGAGTTTGATCGTTCTTTTTTGGCCTTATCGCCAGATTTTGCGTGTATTACATCTATGGATGCAGACCATTTGGATATTTATGGTAATGCTTCAGAACTAATAAAATCATTTGAAGATTTTTCAGAAAAAATAAAACCAAATGGAAAACTGTTTGTGAAAAACGGACTCCCAATTAAAGGGATTACTTATGGCATTGAAGACGATTCAGATTATTCGGTAAAAAACATAAAAATAATAAATGGTAGTTATGTGTTTGATGTGAAAACGCCAAACACGCTACTCGAAAATTTCAAATTTAGCCTACCTGGTAGACACAACCTGTCGAATGCATTAATAGCCTTGGCGATGTCTGTAGAATATGGACTCCCTCATCCGCAGCTCGCCAAAGCTTTAGCATCTTATAAAGGAGTAAAGCGTCGATTTACCTATCAGATTAAAACGGAAGACTTAGTGTATATAGATGATTATGCACATCATCCAGAAGAAATTAATGCTGTTCATCAGGCGGTTAGAGAAATGTATCCAAATAGAAAAGTACTTGCTGTTTTTCAACCGCATTTGTATAGTAGAACGCAAGATTTTGCCAATGAATTTGCGACGAGTTTGTCGCAATTCGATGAGATTATCTTACTGGATATCTATCCGGCTCGAGAGCTTCCAATTGAAGGAGTGACTTCTAAATGGTTGCTTGATAAAATAAGAAACAATAACAAAAAGTTGGTCGGAAAGTCTGAGTTAATCGATCAAATAAAAGCTTCAGATGCCTCTGTACTTTTAACAATTGGAGCTGGAGATATTGGAGAAGAAGTTAAACACATAAAAAATGTATTGAGTATTGCGAATTAACTATGGTTATATAAAAGTTGGGTTATTACTACTGTTAGTAGGGTTTTTATATGCGTTTTCTTCTGTAAGAAATTCGACAAGGAAAGTGATTGCGCCAGAAATTAAATTCATAGGAGATGATAACCTTTTTGTAACAGAGGAGACTGTTAGTAAATTGTTAATACAAAATCAGGAGAGCGTTACGAACAAGCCTAAAGATATTATAGATTTGAACGAATTAGAATCTGCCCTAAACTCTAATCCAATGATTAAGCAAGCGCAAGTGTTTATGAGCGTTGATGGTTTAATCACGGCTGAAATTGAACAAAAAAAACCTATTGCAAGAGTAAGCACAAATGCATCTTATTACATTGATGAGACGGGTTCCTTTATGCCGTTATCAACAAATTATACTGCACGCGTGCCTTTGGTGACTGGTTATATAGAGAAGAATGACTTGGAAAATGTGAAGATTGTAGCATTAAAAATTCAGAATGATGAATTCTTGCTCAAGCATGTTGTCCAAATACATCAAAATCAAGATAAAACTATTGATCTAATGTTTAGATCACAAGATTTTAGAATCCATTTAGGAACGCTGAAATTGTTAGATAAAAAAATAAATAACCTTAAGGCTTTTTATGTAAAAGCGATGAAAGACAATGCACTAGGCAATTATAAGCTGGTGAATTTAAAATTTGATAAGCAAGTAATTTGCACCAAAAAGTAAATGATGGAGAATAATAAAATTTCAGTAGGACTTGATATCGGAACCACTAAAATCGTGGCGATGATTGGTCGTAAGAACGAATATGGTAAAGCCGAAATTTTAGGGATTGGTAAATCCAAAAGTTTAGGAGTACATAGAGGTGTTGTTAATAATATTACGCAAACAATCCAATCTATACAACAAGCAGTTCAGGAAGCTGAGGCTGAGGCAGGATTTAAAATAGAAGATGTTACGGTTGGTATAGCAGGACAGCATATTAGAAGTTTGCAACATAGTGATTATATCACCAGAGCCAATTCTGAAGTCGTTATTGATGAAGAAGATATTGATCGTTTAATTAATCAGGTTCATAAGTTAGTGATGCTTCCTGGTGAAGAAATTATTCATGTATTACCTCAAGAATATAAAATCGACGGTCAGGCTGAGATTAAGGAGCCTATTGGTATGTATGGTGGTCGATTGGAAGCTAATTTTCATGTTGTTGTTGGTCAAGTTTCTTCAATTAGAAATATTGGAAGGTGTGTTAAAAGCTCTGGGTTAGAGCTTGAAGGAATTACCTTAGAACCTTTAGCTTCTGCAAATGCCGTATTGAGTCAAGAAGAAAAAGAAGCTGGAGTTGCGCTTATTGATATAGGAGGTGGAACGACAGATTTAGCAGTTTTTAAAGATGGCATTATTCGTCATACTGCTGTTATTCCTTTTGGAGGAAATGTGGTGACCGAAGATATTAAAGAAGGATGTTCAATTATTGAGAAACAAGCCGAATTACTGAAAATAAAATTTGGATCGGCCTGGCCAGGAGAGAATAAAGACAACGAAATTGTGTCAATTCCAGGACTTCGAGGTCGCGAGCCTAAAGAAATTACATTAAAAAACCTATCAAAGATAATTCATGCAAGAGTAGTAGAAATTGTTGAGCAGGTATATGTGGAAATTAAAAATTATGGCCACGAAGAGCAGAAGAAAAAATTGATAGCTGGAATTGTATTAACTGGAGGTGGTAGCCAATTAAAACATTTAAAGCAGCTTGTTGAATATATTACAGGAATGGATACTAGAATTGGGTATCCAAATGAACATTTGGCTGGTGATAGTGATGATGATATTGCGAGTCCGTTATTTGCTACAGCTGTAGGATTGGTAATGGATGGTTTGAAGCGTCAAGAGCGTAAGCGCGTTGAAAAGGAAGTAGAGCAAATGGAACATGTAGCAGAAGAGCATTCTGAAGACAATGTTTCACATGAAGAAGAAGTTGCGCAACAACCTAAAAAAGAACGCAAATCATTTTTAGATAAGTTAACAGAACGCGTTAAAGATTTTTTAGATAACGCAGAATAAATAGAATACACATCTTCAATAGAGTAGGTCTTTTGGAGATATTTGGGGGAAACAAAGTATAAGGGGAAGTAAAATATAAATAGAGTAAAAGTAATTTTATGAGCAACAACAAAGAGTTAGGCAACATTGCATTTGATTTACCAAAAAACCAATCGAACGTCATTAAAGTGATTGGAGTAGGTGGAGGAGGAAGCAACGCAATTAATCACATGTTTCTACAAGGGATTAAAGGTGTTGATTTCGTGATATGTAATACAGATGCCCAAGCACTGCAAAACAGTGGTGTCCCGAACAAAATTCAATTAGGAGTTAATTTAACCGAAGGTTTAGGAGCAGGAGCAAATCCAGATGTAGGAGAACAAGCTGCTGTTGAGAGTTTAGAAGATCTACGACGCATGTTAGATACCAATACGAAAATGGTATTCATAACTGCTGGAATGGGAGGTGGTACAGGAACAGGAGCCGCTCCAATTATTGCTAAACTTGCCAAAGAACTAGATATTCTTACAGTAGGTATTGTGACTATGCCTTTTCAATTTGAAGGAAAGACAAGAAATGAACAAGCTCAAAAAGGAGTAGAAACACTCCGAGCTCATGTAGACTCTTTAGTTGTTATTAATAATAATAAACTACGTGAGGTTTATGGGAACTTAGGGTTTAAGGCTGGTTTTTCAAAAGCAGATGAAGTCTTGTCTACGGCGTCTAGAGGAATTGCCGAAGTTATTACCCATCACTATACACAAAACATTGATTTACGTGATGCAAAAACAGTATTGAGCAATAGTGGTACAGCGATAATGGGATCTTCAACGGCATCTGGTAAAGCCAGAGCTCAAGAAGCTATTATGAAGGCATTAGATTCACCATTATTAAATGATAATAAAATTACAGGAGCTAAAAACGTATTGTTGCTTATCGTTTCTGGTTCGCAAGAAATTACCATCGATGAAATTGGTGAAATCAATGACCATATTCAAAATGAAGCAGGTCATGGTGCTAATATTATTATGGGTGTAGGTGAAGATGAATCATTACAGGAGTCTATCTCAGTAACGATTATTGCTACTGGTTTTGATATTGATCAACAGCATGAAATTTCTAATACTGAACAAAAGAAAGTTATTCATGCCCTTGAGGATGATAGAAATGACGACGTGCATGTTAAAGAAAGTGATCCAGCTATTATTACTCCAGATATCATTTTGGAAAAAGAAGAAGAAACTACTCCAGAAGTGGTTATTCATACTTTAATGGATGATGAAGACATAGAATCAACAACTGACAGTTTTGAAGCTGAATTAATAGCCACAACAGATATTATCAGAAACATTAATGTTGTTTACGATGAGGTATTAGACCATAAAACCGAAGTGGACGACTTTGTAATTACTCCAGTTCAGGAGATCGAGATCGAGCCAGTTGTTGAAGATGTGGAAGAGGAACAAATAACGCTAACTTTTGATTTACCATTATCTTTCGGAACGCCCGAGGATGAAGTAGTAGAAGTAGAAGAGGAAGACAAAACGATGTTCACGTTGGACGAAGACTTGAAGGACTTAGAGGTTAAAGAGCATGTAGAAATTGTACCAGTTACCGAGGCCAATGAAGAAGGAGAAAAGCGCTATGCTTTAGATGATTTTATGACCTATGAATCGGCTATGAATGACAATGAGGCAAAAGTGAAGGTTCAACCAGAGCCGGAAACCGAAGAGGAGATTGTGTTTGAAAAGAAAACGATAGAGCCTGAGGTTAGCGAGGAGCAAACTGGAGAAGAGATTGATCCTATAAATAGTCCTATTTCAGACTTATTAAAAGAAAGAGCCGATGAGAGACGCCGTAAGATGAAGGATTTTAATTACAAATTCAATACGGCTAAAATTGATGAAATTGAAAAAGAACCTGCATACAAAAGACAAGGTGTGAATTTAGAGGATGCTCAGCATTCATCAGAAACCAACGCTTCTAGAACATCTGTTTCTACTGACGAGAACGACGATATTCAATTAAGAAGTAACAATTCATTTTTACACGACAACGTAGATTAATAGCAAATTTAGTTTAGTGTTTCGCACTTTGTTAAACCCGAAAAGTTGAGATAAACTTTTCGGGTTTTTTATCTTGTCACGATATTGAATATTACTGCTATAAACGACTGAGTTTTTTTATATCTTCGCAGTTCAAATTAAATAAGGTATTATGAGTTTACAAAATGATATCATGACTGCAATGAAGGCAGCAATGAAAGGAAAAGACCAAGTGGCGTTAGAAGCATTAAGAGCGGTGAAATCTGCTATATTATTAGCTAAAACATCATCTGGAGGACAAGAAGAATTAACAGAGGAAGAGGAGCTTAAAATACTTCAAAAACTTGTAAAACAAAGAAAAGATAGCGCTGCGATTTATTTAGAACAAAATCGAAAAGATTTGGCATTACCAGAGATTGATCAGGCAGAAGTTATTAGTCAGTTTCTACCTGAAGCCTTAAGCGAAGAGGAGATTGAGAAAGTCGTAGTTATGACTATTGACAGCATTGGAGCGGAAGGTATGAAGGACATGGGAAAGGTTATGGGTATTGTTAATAAAGAACTTGCTGGTAGAGCAGATGGTAAGACCATTTCAACAATTGTCAAAGCTAAACTGTCTTAAATATTAATACATTTTGGCCTCGTAGTTCAACTGGATAGAATATCAGATTTCGGCTCTGAGGGTTGGAGGTTCGAATCCTCTCGAGGTCACGAATACATCAAAAACCCAAGTGTTAAATCAAGCTCGCTTGAATTTATAATCTTGGGTTTTTGATGTTCAAAGCGGAGCGCTGAGGAGGAGCGACGCTAGGCGCTAATCCTGATGTTCAAAGCCACTTAATGCCTCATATTAAAGCAGCATTTCCTTCTTATCACCAAGAATGTAATTTTCAGTATATTTAGGCAATGATATTAGCCCTAACTCAAGAAAGCTTGACCATTTCCCCAGGTGCACGTATTGCACTTCTTTCCATTTTTTTTGTGGGTATGGCAGCGGTTGTATTATCTCGCTTTTATAAGTTTTTCGAGCAGCAGTATGCCAGTAAATATAAGCGCCCATTTTTTGTTCATTTTTATTTAACAAAAAAGACTTTAGGTAAAGAAGAACTTGGTGTTTTAAAACGAGAATTTAGTTTTTATCGGAAATTGAACACCGTTGAAAAACGACAATTTGAACATCGCATTGCACGATTTATTGATACCAAACATTTCGTAGGAAGAGAGCATTTAGTGGTGACCACAGAAATGAAGACTTTGGTTGCTGCGACATCCGTTATGCTTACTTTTGGTTTTAGAGATTATCAAATCGATTTAGTACATAAAATTATAATTTACCCTGGTCCATTTTACTCAAACGCAAATGAGACTTATCATAAAGGAGAACTTAATCCTAGGTTAAATGCTTTGGTGATTTCGTGGGCAGATTTTTTAGATGGTTATGATGATGAGAACGATAATATTAACTTAGGCATTCATGAGTTTACACATGCTATTCATCTCAATAGTTTAAAAAACAATGATGTAAGTTCTATAATCTTTAAAACTGCTTTTTCAGAGCTTACAGATATGCTTTCTTCAGATGAGAAATTGCGACAACAACTTATAGCATCAAAATACTTTAGAGACTATGCTTTTACCAATCAGTTTGAATTTATTGCTGTGATTGTAGAGACATTTATAGAAACTCCAGAGGAATTTAAAAGGCAATTCCCTAGATTATATCTTAAAACAAAAGCTATGTTGAATTTTGACTTTGCTGGTTATTAGTTACAGTTTAAACACAGCCTGTAACATATACTGGAAGTGATTATTGTCAAATCGATTGTCTTTATGGTTAAAGGCAAATTTACCAACACATTGCAATCTAATACCAAAACTTCCATTAAACCAATAAGCTCCACCAAGTGCGAAGTTGGCCGAAGTATTAAGTTCATCTATAGAGAAAACACCTAATCCCGCTCCAGCATATAAATCAAGCCATAAAGCTTCAGGAAATATTTCATCCGAAAAAAAGTACTTAACATAAGTGTTAGTCGAGTAGTAATTAAATTCTTCAGGAAGCGAACCATTGTCAATGCGAGATGTAATCTTAAATCTATTCATGGTGAAATCTTGTTCTACCGATAAATATCTAGACCACCTATGTTGAATAGCGAATGCAAAGGGACGATTAAATTCAAACTCACTTAATTTTTTAAGAGGATTCCTCGTTCCTAAACTTCCAACAGCATTTACTCCAACACTAATTGTCCATGATTCAATATTTCTTATATCTCTCTTACTTACCTGAGATTGACTATCATAACTAAATAGAGCAACTAATATTAGGAATAGGGTTATCTTTTTCATGATTCAATTATATTGGGTTAATTCAAAGATATACTTTGAACAATAATATTGCAAATAATCGTCAAAGTTATTATATTTTATGTTAGGGCTTAATAAATTTTGATTTTAATTCGCTCCAGATGCGGTGTCTGTCGTTATAAATGGCTTGTCTATATGGTCTACTTACAATAAAAGTGCTTAAACGAGATGGCAACTCACCTATTAGTGCAAAAAAGTGTAATTTTTTCTGATGAAATGAATGACGACGATATGACTTTAGTCTAGATTCGAAAGCGTTTATTCTTGATCGATTCAATTTTACATCTATAAATTCCTTGAAAAACACAGAATTTAAGGAGAAATAAGATGTATGATAACGACTATTTGTTGGTTTTAATAATTTTGGAAATAGCTTTATAAGTACCAAAGTATCATAGGTAGAACGCATACTAATTTTTGAATAATAGTGCGCCTTATCATTAATTTGAAAATTTAAAATATTGTGATTAAAAAGGTCTTCTTCGTGTAAAATATATACCTCATTGACAATTTGTCTTCTACTAAGGAGATTGTTGGTATCTAATACATGTCGTTTCGAACTATTCAGTAAATACTTATGTAGTTCTACTGCGGCCAACTCATCTTTTAAGGCTAATCTATCTAAATGTTTGTGTTCAAAAAAGCGCGCTTTAATACTCGACGGAAGCGTTGAGTAACCTTGATCTTTTAATAATTTAAAAGCATGTTCTATTTGATCTTCTTTTACCAATATATCAATGTCTCCAATCATGCGCTCTCCAATATCTTGGTAGATATTTTTAATTAAAAAAGCAGAGCCTTTTACAAAAGCATAGGTGATATTGTGTGCATTAAAAATTCGAGCGATCGCCTTTGATTGTTCAATTAAGCTGAGGTTTCGGTTTGTGTTAATTGTATTAATCTCTTCAAGGTAATAGGCTAGATCTTTCGAAATGAATTCAAGTAAATGTTTCTGTTTTAATCTGCAATATACTGTTGTCAATACTAAATGATCACTCGCCACTTTTACAAGAGCTTCTTCGTCAAACGATTCATTTAAAAGTGTTTCTTTTAAATCTGGGACATGATGCTCAAAACTTAAAATATTAGCAATAAGTTGTAAGGTGTTTTTATATGTGGATTTTAGTTCTAACAAAAGCTATAATTGAATAGTTCAAAAATAAACAAAGAAAATCCGAAACCGTATTATTAGGAATTAAATAGTGAATTAATACTAGAAACAGCAAATGCATTGTCGCTATAATTTAGATCATAGCATTTTATTTGACCAAGCCAATCTAAAAAAAGACGTGCATGTTTCTCATGGGAAGAAATCCACGAATCTGGTATTAAAGTTTCTAATATTTTTTCTACTGAAATGTTCTTAATATAGGATTCACTGTCTTTATTATAGGTGACATAAACAATATGATTGCATTGACAATGAAACTTAGAATTTTTCGTCCTCGACGTTGGAGGAACATATTTTAGGTTTACTTTTTTCGGACCAGTCTTATGTGTCTCCAAATCTTTAAAGCCATCAACAAGAGGTTCTAAAGTTGAGAAAGCACCTTTTTTAATCGAAATAGATGCTGGATAACTATAGAGGTTCAAATCCTCATATAAGGGTGTAAAATCATCTGCTAGCAAATCTAGTCCGCTAGCCATTAATAGGGCCGATAGCGTACTTTTACCATTTCCAGAATCACCAACTATCATGATGGAAGTCTTTCCATTAGTAATTGTAGAGCCATGAAATGTTGCAATCCATTTTTCGATATCAAGATTGTGAATGGCATTGGTGAGTTCTAGAGCAAATTTACCTTGTAGAAAATGAAACTTTTCAGTTTTATAACTACCAATGTGTTTATTATTCTTTAGAAAATGTAAGTCGTCATTTGTTTTGAAAATAGCGAACCTTATGTCTGGATTCGAAGCAGTATCAGTGTAATGATGAGCTATTTGAGGATGTATTAAACTTTCAATGATTGGAGATTCAAAATGTACGGTTACAATTGTATTATCAAAACGATAAGAACGTTCAATAGATAGCGATGATTTATGTGATGGACTAACCGTTTGATTTATGTGATCTATCGAAGATACTGTATTAGCATCTTCCAAAAAAAATGAAATTTCATTAAAAATATCCTTTCCTTTTAAAGGATCAATGTGCAATGTTTGATCCAGTGCATTGATAAATGCTTTTTTATCTGTAGAATTAAAGTATAAAGTAATTAACGTATATAAACTCTCAGATACGACAACATATCTATTAGACCTATGAAACCACAATATTGCAGTATCATTAATTTTATGCGCGTACTTCGGAGATAAACCCGTTTTCAAAATAAAAATAGAAATTAATCAAAAGGATTTCCTCCTGGATCTGGCGGAGAAGATGCTTGAGCTTTCTTAGGGTTAAGTATAAGAAATGTACCGATCGCTGTAAGCGCAGCGTACTTACCCATTTTTTGAAGGGCTTCCTTACGTGTAATTTGATTTTGAGGACTGTTTTTTTTCATTATGTGCTTTAACGAATGGTCAAAATTAATAAAATATTATTATGTGATTGACAATATCGCGTTTTTAATTTCTGTTACAGTTATTTAATTATCACTTTTTGAGCTCGTTGTTGTGAGTCATTGGTTAACTTAACAACATAAATTCCTGAAGTAATATTAGAAATATTAATAGCATTGGTAATACTTCTACTGTCTAGTTGAGTTGATAAAATCATACGACCTTGAATATCAAATAATTCGGCTTTCGTTTCGTTGTTTAACTCACCTTTGATCACCAATGTTTTTGGTGTTTTTGTCGTGTAAATTTGTATAGAACTAAAATCTTCCTCTGGTGTAGATAGCGCTTCTGCAGAAAACCTTAGGAAGAAACGTCCTGTTCCAGATAAGGTTGTCGATGGCGTAAATACGTAATCAGAAGTATTCAATAAAGTAAAGGTATTAGTTACATTATCTTCTAAATAAACGTCTATATTATCTGGGATGTCGGTATCTAAAATACTAACCGTTAACTGTTCTCCTTCATTAGCATTAATTCCAAGTGGAATGACTACATTATTAAGCGCGTCGTACTGCACAGATTGAACAGCTAAGTCTGCATTATTGTTGTTTTCTACCAGATGAGAATAGATAGCGAAATTAGGTGTATAGTTATTAAACATAACGGCATCGTATCCAGTATCCATACTCAATGAAGCGTTATTATTAAAATAGAAATCAGTATTGAATAAAGAACTTCCGTTCGACATTTGAAGTTTTAAGTGCGCTAATAAACTTGGATCTGAAAATCGTCCAGGAATGAAATCATCATTAGTACCAATAGAACGAGAAGCGGCATTAAAAGTAATTGTACCTCCTCCAGCTTTTGATGATACAAAGAAACCTTGTCCAGGGGCAATAACAGCATTTGGATTGGCATCAGAGTAGGCTTGATTCCAGATGGTAAAACCATTGGTTAAATCGCCATCATAACCATAAATTCCAGAGGTAGTAATGTTAAATTCGCTAGAGTTATCAGCCAAGAAGTTAGAAAGCAATATATAAGAAGGATAAGGGTTTCCTATAAGATTGAAATCACTATTTGTTCCTACAGTGATAGGGACAAGATTGTTAGTGGTTTCTACATTACCTACAAACCTGAACGTAGAGCCAGCTGCTGCAGTAGAGGCTGTTCTGTATCCAGTTCCCGCAACGATAAGAGAAGGGTCGTCTGAAGTTGTGTAATTGATATAGTCATTTGCATTGTTATCAAACGGTCCAAATAAGAATGAAGGTACACCTCCAATGGTTCCAGATGGAATATCTGCGTTAGCTGTTCTCAAAGCTAAAAATGTTTGGTCACTATTAGTTACTGGTGCTGCAACTAAATCATTAAAACCAGTGGTAGAGCCCGTAGATGCAAACTGATTGACATGACGGTTATAAGCAATGTTACCTTCAACACTGTTCGCAATTAAGCTAGAGTATGATGTTGACACCGAATTTAATTCAAACGTACCTCGGTTAACTAAACCAGAATTTGCAGTGATAGATTGTCCTGCTGAAATATTAGTGGTAGCAATATCGCTTACATACATGTTATTCACTTGAATATTAGTTGCAACATTGTAAGTTCCATCAAGAACATAAGCATTGTCAGCACCTGTAGTGCCAGATGGAGGATTAGGAGACCATCCATTATCTACATAGAGTAAACCATCAAAAACACTTACTAATTTGAAGTTGTCAAATCCTGAGAAACCTAAGTTTCCATTGTTTCTAACTCTAATTTCTAAACCTATAGTAGAGACCGTATCTGATATATCTACAGTTACAGTTCCTTGATCTGTATCAATTGCGCCATTTCCGTCTAAAAGAAAAACAGCCGCTTGAGTTACGCCATCAAGAATTAATCTGTATTGAGCGTCATCACTGTTATTTACATAACCATGAACATCCCAGTCAAAAGATAGTTTTACACTTTCAAAGTTGCTGATGTCAACTGTTGCTAATGTCAAGGTTGCAAAACCAGTTGTACCATTATCTCCTTCATCGTTTAAATCGTTCTCTCCAAAAATATTATTAGAAAAAGAAGGATTATCCAATGGAGATGCACTAGCAATATCTATAACGCCATAATAACCATCTGTACCCCAACCGTTGTCAAATGTTGCAACATCGGTAGTGTATGTCCATTCTGGTGTAGCTCCATCAAAGTCCTGAACTGCAATGGTAATTAACGGGCCATTAATGTCAAATGCGGTACTTACCGCAGCAATTAATCCGCCTCCAAAAGTAATTAGCGTCGTTGCAGTTTCTTCTTCATTAAACACAATAGTATCTAATGTGGCTAAACCGTTAGTAATAGTATAATTAATTAAACCAGGGTCTAAAGATCCACCAGAAACAACAGAAACAGTTCCATTAAAATCTAAGTCTTGGTTGTTATTTGCATCAACTGTAATAATTGTAGGAGCAGGGCTCATGGTTTCAAATTGAAATGAATCTACAGGTTCTTGATCAAAAGCTAAAGCTGTAGCTACAACTTCAATTCTATTATCATCACCAACAATTGGTGTTTGAGCACCTCCAGCATTAAAGGTTGTAAAACCTGATCCGCTACCAATGTCTGCGGTTGCAGCACTTATTGTTAATTGAATTTGTTGATTGTCAACGACTGTTGAATTAAATGTTACATAAACATCAAAAGTTTTTGATCCATTATCTGGAGCTGTTAAGCCAGTAAGTCCAACAAAGTTAACCGTACTTGAAACAGATGTGATTTCAGCAATATTTGTGGCGCCATCAAAAATAGCTATGGCAGCAATATTATCACTATTACTTATGTCAAATCCTAAATCGGTAAGTATAGTGTCAACGGTATCGGCGTCTGTAAGGTCGTCTCCACCATCTTGAATTGTAAATTCACCAACTTTAATAGCATTTGCTGTAGTTAATCCTGATGTTGCATTATAAGCGTTATAGTCAATATTGTCTGATGGATCAAAAGTAGATGCGATAATGTTAGACTCTATGTCATTTGTAGCTGTTGTAGTAATGTCTCCTCTTAATCTAAGCCCAGGAAGTGCAATACCAAAATCAGACCATGATGCCTGACCTCTTACACGTAACCAACCTCCATTTGTAGCTGCTCCCCAAGCATATAATCTAAACGTAATGGTTCCGCCAGTACCAGAGTCTATGTTAAGCCCAGTAATATTAGTCACCACATTTGTGTTCTCCGGAATAGCCACAGCTGTATTAACAGCAACTCCTGCAGTTGCAAAATTGTCTAAACTATAAAATAATTGCCAATTGGTTGGACCATTAGGGTTTCTTCTTAATCTTATATCAATACGTTGAATTTCTATATCGTTAATGGCACTAGCAGATGTAGACCATTCCATGTAATCGTCATTAGTTTCAGCATCAGCTTGGGATGTACCTGTCCAGCTGTTTGAAGAAAAATCTGTACCAGCTCTTAAAGCTACACCAGCACCTCTAGTGAGACCTACAGATGAAATAGTTGGATCGCTTCCAGTAGTCGTTGGCCCAATGATGTTATCTCTGTCAATGGTCACAATTGGAGTTTGAGAAAATCCAAATGAAAACAAAAGTAGTGTTACTGCTGCTAAGTAAATTTTTTTCATAACAATAATAATTTAATTTTTTTTCTTAAATCACTTATTTTAAATTCGATCTAAAGCAAATTGAGGGAATTGTCAAAGATAATAAAAGATATGAGTGATAAAAACTAATTCTATGGTTTTTGTACTAATACACTGCAAAAGTTATACCTTTAAGGTAAGTAATTTATGCCTAATAAGAGGCTCTTTTGATAAGAAATAGTTCTTTTTGTGTTACAGTCCCTATTAAATTTTAGAATATATTTGCACACTTACATGTATTAATTAAGATTGCTTAATAACTCTATGATTACTGTTACTAAAACTTTTTTCCCTCCAATTGAAGAATATAAAGCTTATGTGGATGCCATATGGGAAAATAAATGGTTGACAAATAATGGAGACCTTACGCAAGAATTAGCGCGTAAGTTAAAATCACATCTCGACGCAAATCATCTTATATTGATGACCAATGGAACATTACCCATTCAAATTGCTCTAAATGCCTTTGCCGATGAGGGAGAGGTAATTACTACACCATTTTCTTATGTAGCAACAACATCGAGCATTGTTTGGGAAAAATGCACACCTGTTTTTGTAGATATACATCCAGATTATCTTACAATTGATGAGACTCAAATAGAACAAGCAATTACCAGCAGAACAACGGCAATTTTGGTAACGCATGTATATGGTAACCCTTGTGATATAGACGCTATAGATGTCATAGCAAAAAAGCATAACTTAAAAGTTATATACGATGCGGCACACTGCTTTGGTGTAACTTATAAAGGAAAACCTATATTTAACTATGGAGATGTTAGTGTGTGTAGTTTTCATGCTACCAAACTATTTCATACAGGTGAAGGAGGCGCGTTATTTTGTCAAGATGAAGCGACTTATCATCAAATGCTCTATAGACATAAATTTGGACACGATGGACCCTTAAGATTTCATGGTATCGGTATTAATGCTAAAATAAGCGAGCTCCAGTCGGCCATGGGGTTAAGTGTTTTGCCATATATTGACGATATAATCGCCGATCGAAAACGGGTTTGCGATTTATATGATAATTTATTAGATTTTAAAAAACTTAGAAGACTTAAAATTAGAGCGCATACAGAATGGAACTATAGTTATTATCCCATTATTTTTAATTCTGAATCAGATTTGTTAAAAACCGAAAAATTACTGAATGCTAATGACATTATGCCTAGACGTTATTTTTATCCAATTTTGTCATCATTAGATTATGTAAATAATACAAATAACGTCAGTGTTTCGGAAGATATCGCTCCTCGCATTTTATGTTTACCGCTATATTACGGTTTAGAGAATGAGGATGTTAAGAGAATATCAGAACTTGTTTCAAATTCGATTGGATAACCTTAGTTAATAGTAGTTCAGGATGACATATCAAAACGTATTTATTATTGGTAGCCCTAGATCTGGCACCTCATTGTTTAGAATGATGATGAGTAGTCATTCATCTATTGTGGTGCCTCCAGAATGCGGATTTATCCAGTGGTGGTATGAAGACTATAAAGACTGGAATATTGAAAATACACAATCTATTAAGGATGTACAATCTTATATTTCCAACTTAAAAACATCAAAAAAGATTGAAACTTGGAATTTGGATTACCTAGCCTTGGAGACTTTAATTAAAACGAAACAACCCAAGTCTTATCAAGAATTAACATCGCTGGTCATACACCAATATGGTATTCAAAAAGAAAAAGGAGCGTCTATGGTCTTAGGGGATAAAAACAATTACTACATAGATCATCTCGACTTGCTTAACCACATTTACCCCAATGCCAAGTATTTAATTATTGTTAGAGATTCTAGAGATGTCGTTTGCAGTTGTTTAAAAGTGAATTCACTCGCAACAGATTCTAAATACAAGCCAAAATTTCCTGAAACTATCAAGGATATAAGCCTAGATTGGCTCCATAAAAATGAAACTATATTAAGTTTTTTAGAATCTATTAGCCCATCAAATTATGCGCTTATTAGATACGAGGATTTATTGAATGAACCACAAATAGAATTACAAAAGTGTACCGAAGTGCTCAATTTACAGTTTGAAGATCAAATGCTGGATTACTATAAAAATAAGATGGAACCATCTGCGCTTTTAGATTGGAAAAAGAAAACTAATGAGCAATTAGATAAAAATAACACCCAAAAATACCTCGAACAATTATCTGCAGCACAGATTGATGAAATTATGTCTGTTTCTGGACATTTAATGAGTAAATTTGGTTACCATTAGACATTCTTCGCATGGATTCATCTAAAAGTCAAATTAAAAAACTGTACTATATTTCTCCTAGAGATATGCGAAAAAACAGAGCCGATGCTGTCCATATGATGTACAGTTGTGCGGCTTTTTCTAATCATGGTATTGATGTGGAGTTGATTACACCAAAGGTTCAACGCAAGGATTATACCTTGGAGAATAACGATATTTTTAGCCTCTATGATGTTCCTGAAAATTTTAAAATAACAGAATTAAATACAAAAATAAGAGAGGTTAATAATAAGTCCTCGGCTATAGTAGTCTTAATGAATAGGTTTGTGTTTAATTTTATGTTTATACTACAACATCTTTCGGTCTTTAGACATAAACATGTTGTCGTTTATAGTAAATGCTATACGTCTGTTATTCCTTATATTATTCTTAAGTTTTTTGGACTTATAAGATGTAAATTAGTATTCGAAACCCCATTTTTGAGTAATAACAATTATCATAAGTTCATAATGAAACGAATGCATGCTATTGTTGTCATGACATCGCATGTTGAGGAGTTTTTAGTGAATACCTTTAAAATTCCTAAGGAAAAAATAATAAAATCTCCAGTTCGGTTTCAAACAGATTACCAAGATCCAACAGATATTAATAAAGCGAAACATCGCAACTATTTAAACTGGGAGAATGATATCAAATATGTCGTTTATGCTGGGAAGACAGGAGGAAATTTAAAGCGAATACAAGTTTTCGCAGAGGCGTCTGATGCTTTTGAAAATACAAAATTTGTTATTGTTGGTGCTACTGAAGGATTACAAAACGAATATAAAAATAAGGACCATAAAAATCTAATTTTATACCCATTTCAAACGTATCCAGAATATTTGAAATTTGTACAAGCAGCGGATGTTTTAGTCGCTACCTATGAAGATACATTTTATAACAGATATACTTTGAGTCCAGGTAAAGGCGGTGCTTATTTGCAAAGTGAAAATCCAGTAATTTTTACAGATTTACCATGTTTGAAAGAACGATTTCCTAATGATCTAGTATCATTTGTTGTACCCGATGATTCCCAAGATTTAATTGAAAAAATAACCCACATACTCGATCATTATAAAACCTATAAAGAGCAGGCAAAGAAAGGAGCAAATTTTGTATCAAATAAGACATTTACAGATGCTTCTGCTCATATATTGAAAAAATTAAATTATATTCTTTTTAGTTGAGTAAGAGTAAAATCATAAAAGGAGGTTTTTACCTCACAATCGTTAATGTATTATCGCAATTATTGGCTATTGTCGTTAATATTGTATTAGCGCGTCTACTGTTACCTGAAGATTTTGGTTTGGTCGCCTTAACAATGACTTTTATTGGTTTTATAATCTTGTTTACAAGCATGGGATTTGGAGCCTCTATAATTCATGAACGCGAAACAACTCAACAAAAACTATCCTCTATTTATTGGTTGAATTTTGGACTAGCCATTCTTTCGTTCATTATAATTATTTCAACCGCTCAATTTGCTGCAGATTTTTATGATGAGCAGCAATTAACATCAATAGTTTTTGTTGCGGCCATTAATATTTTGATAACGCCTCTTTTTATTATCCACTATAAACTTTTAGAAAGAGATTTAGAGTTTAAAACAATTAGTAAAATAAACCTGTCTGGTACTGTAATAGGTTCTATTGCCGCTGTGATAGGTGCCTATTTAGGTTTGGGCGTCTATGCTCTTATTTTACAATCCTTAGTGTCGTCCTTTATAAGATTGATATTAGTTTTACTTTTTAAGAGATGGAGGCCAAATCTGTATTTTAATTTTAAAGAAATTAAAGGAATGGTATGGTACTCATTAAAATTTAAAGCATCTAGTACGGCATTGTATTTTGAAAGAAATATCGATTATTTAATTCTAGGTAAATTCTTTTCTAGCGTAATTTTAGGATATTATGCATTTGCCTATAATATTATGTATACACCAGTAAAGCGGATTTCGTATATATTTAGCGAGGTGTTATTTCCGTCGTTTTCTTCTTTTAAAGATGATAAAGAAAAAATTATAAATGGATATTTTAAGTCGGTACAGCTTATAGCTATGGTGTCTATTCCCGCTATGACAATCCTAGCTTTTAATGCTGAGTTAATTATCCAAACCGTGTTTGGGCAAAAATGGGATGCTGCAATTCCTATTGTACGAATTCTTTGCTTCGCTGGAGCCATCCAATCTATAAGCCAATTTGGTGGTGTTATTTTTTCTAGTATTGGTAAGCCCGAAGTGACTATGTATGTCTCTATAGGAAGAACTATTTTAACGGTATTAGCCATTGTTATTGGTGTGCAATATGGTGTGCTGTGGGTGGCCTATTTATTGGTTGCGGCTAAAGCAATTGCATACCTGTTGTTTTTGGTTGTGTTAAATCATCATATTCCATTTAAAGGAATACAATTACTAAAAAGTTTGAAAGGACCTATCATTTCATTGGTGACGCTTGCCGCGATTTATATTTTATTCTATTTGCAATATTTAAATGTTGGCGAATGGTCTCTTTTAGGAGTAATGATGCTAATGTCCTTGATCGTTTTATATGTATTTCATAAACAGACAATTATTGATATTTTTAAAGTGTTAAAATCGAAAGCAAACTAATGCAATCAACTAATGAACATCAAGTGATAATTCCTTTATATGATGGGACGCTTCCATTGGTAAGTCGTATTTCCAAATTGGTCGAATCTAAATATTCTGAAGTTTTTTATGCCGTAATTGTGCATGGTAGTGTTGCTACCAATGAGGTTATTCCATATAGCGATTTTGACGGATTACTCATTGTAAAGGATCAATTTGTAAATTCGAAAGCACTAGAAACGTTTAAAAGAGAAAGTATGAAAATGATGTTGCGTTTTGATCCCTTACAACATCATGGCTGGTTTCAAATTAAAGAAAGTGATCTAGGTAGTTATCCAGAAGATTACCTTCCAGTGAGTACTTTAAGCTATTCTAAATGTATATTTCCGAAGATGTCTAACCTCAAGTTAGACCTCGAGTTGCGCCATGAAATTGACTATAAAAAGGCTTTGGTCAATATGCTAAACCAGTTTGAGTGGCGATCTAAGCATAATTGGAAACCCAAAAATAGTTACCAGTTAAAAAGTATGCTCAGTCAGGTGATGCTAATACCTTGTTTATATTTTTCAGTAATGCATAATGATGGAATTTTTAAAAAGGATAGTTTTAAGGCGGTACAAGAAGATTTTAGTTCTAGCGAATGGATGCCAATAGCGATCGCAACAGATGTAAGACAGCATTGGGTGTATAAAATGAATGGTTTTCAAAAACTGTTATTGCAACAACCAAATACCCTTATAAGAAAAATAGCAACGCGTTTCTTTGCCCCAAAAATTGCACCACAGATACAAGAAAAATTAGATAATACGTTCTATAAAAACCTTATGATTATGGTTGAAAAAATAAAAAGAGAGGTATGAGGTTAAACTATATAGATCATCCTGTAAGTATACCTGTGACTCAATATGAAGCACTCAAAACAAAATTGGTGAAGACCTTATTGGCAAATGATGCCGTATTGAGTGTTTATCAAATGGGTTCAGTAAAACATCCTGGGATATCAGATTTGGATATTATTTGTGTCTTTAAAAAAGGGGGACAATGTGCAGCTAATTTGAGACCAGAACTAAATGCAGATGAGCAAAATATCCTCACACATGGTGTGTTTGGTGTTGAAGAGCCAGATTTACAGCAAAGCATGTCCTTCAACCTTATTTCTAATTTGAAGCATTTAGGTGGAAAGAATCTAAATTTAAGCGATAATAATTTAAACACCAGCGAAGATTTAAAAAGGCAAATAGCTCTAGAGTATCTTGTAAAAATGCTCATTACAATTGATGCTCAAGTTACCATGAAGATCATTAAACTTCGTGCATTTTTATTACTTGCAAAGGCCATCGAATTCGATTTGCAATTATTAAATGTTAATCAAGGGAAACTCTACGATTTGGTTCAACAAGTGATTCAATATAGGAGCGATTGGTACGCAAATAAGCCAAATCAAGACGATGTTTCAAACTTAATTTTAAATTTTAATATTGAATTAAGACAGTTTTTGAAAAAGGAGTTGCAACATGCTCAACTGTACTTGCCAAGAACACTAGTGAGGTTGCCAGGTAACTTCTCCATACAACAACATAAGATGTTTTCAATAGAGCATAAAGGCATGGTGTTACCAAATCAACTTAGTTTTTTAGGTAGAAAATATATTAATCTTCAAAATAGACTTAATTCGTTTACCTACAAATTACCTTTTGAAATTCCAGCAAGTGGCTCTATTCATGAAGAACGATTTCAGTTTAGTGAAAATATGGTTGCTTCCAGTAGAGCACGTTATCCTTATTTTCTGCCCTTAACAACAAGCTTGGGGATCTATTGAGATTAAAGCATCGCAAAAACAATTAATATATCTACTTTTACATATTATAAATTAAGTTATTGAAAGTAATTCATTACATAGGAAGCTTGGCATTTGGCGGGATTGAACGTTTGGTCTATGATTTGGTATCACAGCAAACTAAACAGGAAGTGATAGAGGTTTCTATTGGAGTTGGTTGCTTAAACGGAGAATTTAAAACACAATTCGAAAGCCTCGATGCCACACTAATTAACCTCAATTTAAAGTCTGGTTATGATCTAAACCCATCAAAGATTTTAAAGATTTCAAAGCAATTTAAATTGTTTGATGTTATTCATCTTCATGCATTTCATCTCAGTATTGTGTTGGCGGCACTTTTGTCTGGAAAAAAGATTGTTTACACGGAACATGGTAATTTCGGATTTGGGAGGACCATAAAAACGTCAGATAAAATTAGTTTTTTTTTACGCAAACTATTTTTTAAAACTACTGGAGTAAATATTTACTGTAACTCAAATTTTACAAAGCGTTATGTTGAATCCCATTTTTATGGCGGAAAACGGCTTCATTTATTGTATAACGGAAGCGCATTAAATTATTCAATACATCGAAATCTACTAGCCGATTTGAAACGTAAATATGAAAACAAATACGTTATTGGAACATCATCGCGATTGGCTGGTTTTAAACGAATCGATCGGTTAATTACTGTATTTTCAACCTATGTTAAAACTAATCCTTCGTCAGTATTAGTTATTGTAGGAGAAGGGGTCGAGCGTCAAAATTTAGAACAGCAAGTTTCAAATTTAAACTTAGAGAATCATGTAGTTTTTGAAGGGTTTCAGCAAGAAGTAGCTACTTATCAATCTGTTTTTGATGTATGTGTGTTTTCTTCTACAAATGAGCCTTTTGGTTTAGTAGCTGTAGAATGCTTTAGTAAAAAGAAACCTGTGTTAGTATTTGAAGATGGCGGCGGAATTACCGAAATTGTAGATAAATTTCAACCTAAGGATATTTGTAAAGATACTCAGGCCATGATTAGTAGGCTGGATTACTATAAAGAACATGATTTTGCTTGGAGTCAACATCATGATGAACAATTGACGTTCTTTAGTTTAGAACGTATGGAAAAGGAATACTATAACGCGTATTGCAAATAACATAAAAGCCCCAAAATAAAATACTATGTTAAAGTTAAGCCATAAAAATAAAAATTACTTTTTTTCAATTTTTCACCACCCA
Organism: uncultured Psychroserpens sp.; assembly: GCF_947492715.1. Taxonomy (GTDB): domain Bacteria; phylum Bacteroidota; class Bacteroidia; order Flavobacteriales; family Flavobacteriaceae; genus Psychroserpens. The sequence goes on along the minus strand of NZ_CANLNS010000001.1, from coordinate 315,869 downwards.
GTATCAAGGGTAATGAAATCTGAACTCTTTATAAAATACATTAAACTAGTTGATAAACGTACATCGGTTCTAGATTATGGGTCTGGTGATAGCCCTTACAAGGTTATGCTCAATGAATATTTTAACGAGTATGTGGCTGCAGATTATCAGGTAACCAATGAAAAGCATAGTGTAAGACCAGATATATTTATTGATGATAACCAACATGTAAATGTTGCTGACCAACGGTTTTCTTGCGTTGTAGTCTCAGAAGTTTTAGAGCATATCTATAAACCTCACGACGCACTTCAAGAGTTTAAACGCATTCTAGAACCTAACGGATATGTCATTGGTACAGTTCCTTTTTTTATGTGGGAACATGAACGACCTTACGATTTTCATCGTTATACTTACTTTGGATTAAAACGTATGTTTGAAGACAACGGATTTGAAATCGTTAAACTCGACTATGTCGGAGATATAGTAGGCGTTTTCACCTATTGTTTTAGTAAACTTTTTGGAGTCTTTATTAAACCATTTAGAAAAATTAAACCTTTGTTTTTTGTGCTAAAAACTATTATAAAAATCCCATCTTTGCTATATTATTATGTTGTTAAGATAAAAGCGGTGAAATCGTTTTTTAAGAAATACTTTGGCGAATATCCATTTGGGTTTGTTTTTGTATTGAAAAGCAAATCGAAAAACTAGTATTATACTTTTGTCTATACATAAAATGGAGGTATTTATGATTATTTCTGAAACATCTATAACCAATCTAAAGCACTAATTACATGTGTGGCATAAACGGAATATTTCAATTGTCGTTGGGCAATTTACATTTGAAAGATGCGGTGTCTGGAATGAACGGTCAATTGGCGCATCGTGGACCAGATGATAATGGGATTTGGATTGATGAATCTCATAAACTAGCCTTGGGTCAAACACGATTGAGTATTTTAGATTTGTCTAGTGCTGGGCATCAACCCATGCACGATCATACTGCTAAAAACACCATTGTTTATAATGGTGAAGTGTTTAATTATCAGTTGCTTAATAATGAATTTTTAAAAGAGGAGACTTTTAACTCACATTCTGATACTGAAACAATCTTGAAATTGTATCGAAAATTTGGTATTGACATGCTTAAACATCTCAACGGCATGTTCGCCTTTGCTTTATGGGATGCCTCGCAAGAAGCCTTAATATTAGCTAGAGATCGGTCGGGTAAAAAGCCATTATACTTTTCAGAAATGAATGGTAATTTTTCGTTTTCGTCTGAACTTAAAGCACTTTTCCAGCTTCCTTGGATTAAAAAAGAAATTGATGATAAAGTATTATATGATTTCCTAACGTTTAATTCGGTAGCGACACCACATACCATGTTTAAAGGTATTTCAAAATTTAAACCAGGACATTATATGGTTGTTACCAAATCTGGGATAAAAACCTATGAGTCGTTTAATGATTTAAAGTATAAAAAACTCGAATTTTCTTCTGAGAAAGAGCTTGAGGATATTGTGTTTAATAAGCTGGAGGAATCGGTTAAATTACGAATGATTTCAGATGTTCCTGTTGGTGCATTTCTAAGTGGAGGAGTTGATTCTTCGGCCATTGTGGCTCTCATGAGGGACAATACGCCTAATGCTATTAAAACATTTACCATTGGTTTTGAAGATCAACCCAATTATAACGAGCTTCAATATGCCGATAAAATTGCCAAGCGTTATAACACAAATCACTTTGTAAAAACAGTAACGCCTAATGACCTCTTAGATTTTATTCCTAAAATCACAGATATCTATGATGAGCCTCAGGCCGATACTACCGCAATTCCTATTTATTTTATTTCACAATTGGCAAAAGAAGAAAACATAAAAGTGGTCTTAAATGGTGATGGCCCAGACGAATTGTTTAGTGGCTATAGTAATTTTGAGAAATACGTTAAAACATATCAGTATTTTAAATTGGCAAATAAAGCACCCAAATTTATCAAAGGGATTGCCAATACAGTTATAGATACCATGATGCCAGATAGTCCACTTTCTGAAATGACAAATAGACTATATCATAAGCAAGATTTTTATTGGCCTGGAGCTGCTGGGATGAAAGAAGGTGTTAAACTAGATATCTTGTCAAAGGGGTTCAAAGAAAAAGTTAATGGCCATTCATCGTATAACTACGTAAAACAGTTAAAACAGGAATATCTTAAATTTTTGGATGGCCAAAATTTTGACTATGTCAATTGGTTATGTTATTCGGGCTATAGACATGCGGTGACAGAGCGATTTCTTTTTCGAGCAGATCGATTAGGGATGGCAAATTCTATCGAAGCTAGGAGCCCGTTTTTGAATCATGAAATGGTGCAATTGGCATTGTCAATTCCCGGAGAATACAAAATTAAAAACGGAGTTAATAAGTACATTCTTAAAAAATCTTTAGAACGCATCTTACCAGAAGATATCCTGTATAGAAAAAAAATGGGTTTTAATTTACCTATAAGAGAGTGGGCTAAAGAAACCATTTATAATGGTGTTAAGGATAATATTGAGAGTTTTAATAAGGACACTAATTTGTTTAATTTGGATGAGGTAAACACCCAATTGCGATTGCTAAAAGATGGAAATGATAAATACACTAATAATATTTGGACTATGTATTTCTTGATTAATTGGTATAAAAAGTGGTTTTAAATTAGCGTTGGAAGCATCTGTAAATCATATCTATTGGAATAAAGCGATCTATAAAAAATGGTTTAGCTCAAGACCTATTGGCTATAAGTGGATGCTTATGGTAATTTTAGTTTTTCCAATTTTCGCCTCTACCTGGGAAATGAAAAAAGCAGCTGGATTCTCTCCACTGCAAGTATTGGGTCTATTAGTATTTGCTTTTGCCTTTATATCTAATATTAGAAAAAAAGCTAAGGGAGGAAAACTTATTTTTACACTTTATGTCTTTTTGTTACTGCTATTTTTCAATCTTATTTTAGTACTGCTGTTTGAGTTTTCAATGTCTCAATTTGGAAATAGCATTCGCACACTGTTGCCTTTTTTACTCTTCTTCTATTTTAGAAAGTACATCAACACCAAGCGCGATTTAGAAGGGTTTATGATCACTTTTCTAATTGCATCTATATTTCCATTCGCAACCTTGTATTATGAAATATTAGTGGCCCCAATTAGAGAAGTTAAACTCGCTGAGTCTAGAGGTGGCGGATTACGATTAGGGGGTTTTTATGCAGATTTGTTTGGGTATATGAGTCATATCATCTGCGTATTGCTTACCTATTTATACTTTTATATAAAAACACTTAATTATAGAAAACGACATTTCATTTATAGCAACTATGGTTTTGCTATCGTTTTATTGGTTTGTCTTATTGGTGTTTATAATTTAAGACATCAGGCATCATGGGCAGTATCATTAACCTTATTGCTTATATTTTTTCATTATATCCGGAAAAACATTACTAAATTTCAAATGTTCGTTTTTGTAGCAATGTTTGCTATTTTAGGGGCCTATTTTTACTTTGAAGTTTTTCAAACACTGTACGCTAAAGATATTAACGTGTATCAAGGTGAAGCTCAAGATTCGGCAGCATTAAATGGTCGAATGTGGATTTGGCAACGTTATTTCGCACATTGGGCAGATTTTAAAGTGGTGTCTCAATGGTTTGGGGTTGGGCTAGAGCAAAGTTCTCTTTCTGCTATTATGATGAGCGGCGGAATGCATAACGACTATATTAGATTTTTCTTCTCGACAGGTATAATTGGCTTTATATGTTATTTTTCGTTCTTAATCTTTTTAATTATTAATGCCTTTAAAATTAAAATAAAAGAAATTCGATTTTTAATGCTGTGCACTCTGGTGATAATTATGTTATATGGTATTAGTGCCTTACCTTTATTAGCATCAGGAGCATTAATGTATTTTACCTTAGCCGTACTTTCATTGACTAAAAAAAATATAATATGACAAGGATATTATGGTTGGCACCAAGTTTTAATCACTATAAAGCAAGGTTTTTAAATCGATTAGCAGAAGAAAAAGATGTTGAATTGACCATCCTAGCAGGAACTGGACGTCAAGGTCAAGGGGATTTAGATTTAGATGAGAATTGGAACTTTAACTACCAAAAACTAATGGTTTCAAAAGCTAAATTTGGAGGTTCTAAAGAGGTACGTGCCTATATAAGGAAACACCTTAGTGCTTTTGATTGGATTTTGATTCCTGCTGAAAAAAAGAACCTTCTTCTTTTTATGTTTAGTATGCGCCTAAGAAAAAGACGCAAGTCAAATGTTAAACTGTTTTCTTATAACCATCCATTACTAAAATCCAAACGTGGTAGGTTTAAAGCCATAGACAGAGAGCTTTCTAAGTTTTTTTATAAACATTTGGATGCGGTTGTTTTTTATACTGAAGCCAGTTATCACTTGGCTATTGAGGAAAATCTTGTAGACCCCAAAAAAGCCTATTGGGCTAATAATACTATTGATACTAAGGAAATAGATACGTTCTATTCGTTTGTGTTGCCTCCAAAAGATAAGCTAATTCTATTATTTATAGGGCGACTTATTCCATCTAAACGAGTAGATTACTTTTTAGAGTATACAGCCCAACTCGAAACGAAATTGAAACAAGAGATTTTTATTGAGATTATTGGAGATGGACCAGAAAGGCATCATGTTGAAACAGCCTTAAAACAACGAAAAAACGTGACATGGCATGGAGCCGTTGTGGATGAACAGATTATAAGCCCAATCATGTCTCGCTCAAGTTTAATATTTATGCCTGGATTATCTGGGTTATCAATAAATCACGCCTTGGCTTATGGAAGACCCTATGCTACTCTTGAAGCCGAAAGACATGGTCCTGAAATTAGTTACCTAAAGCATAATCATAATGGTTTTATTTTGCCAGAAAACGTAGACCAAGCTAACGCCATTCTTGTGCCTTTTTTATCGAGCCAAGAACAAATTAAGAAGTTTTGTGAGCAGGCAAAGAAAGATAATGAAACAGTGTCCATAGATCTATGGATAAAAAAAATGAAGTCCAATTTATTAATTCAAGCTAGTTCGTAATTACTTTGACACCTAAAAAGAAAAAAATACTGTTTATTGGTCCGTTACCACCACCATATTCTGGCCCAGAATTGAGCACGCAACAACTGTTAAACTCCCCTTTGGTCGATATGTTCAATGTTAGCTTTATTAATACTAATGTTAGAAAAGATAATGTGAAAAAAGGAAAGGCAGATATGACAGCATTACTCGCTGTAATAAAATTTAATATTGCCTTAATAAAAAAACTAATTGCTCACAGACCTCATGTGGCCTATCACTTAGTAACTCCAACTCAAATAGGATGGCTAGGAAGAGATATTTGGTTCTTGTTTTTTTGCTGGTTGTTTAGAACAAAAAGTGTGATTCATTTTAGAGGAAGTCATCTTAAGTTAAATTACAGCAACTTTAATCCAGTTGTAAAGAAGATTATCAAAGTATTATGTAAAACAGTAGACAGGGCTGTGGTACAATCTAAATCATTAACCAATCAATTTGAAGGCTTAGTTCCTGAAGAAAAAATAATGGTCATACCTAATACCATAGACGATAGCTTTTTTGAGTTAGAACGTGACGAATTATCAACACCTCAGTTTTTGTTTTTTGGACATCTTACTAAAGCAAAAGGCTATGTAGATATTGTAAAAGTTATTCCAGAAATTGCAAGAAAATATCCTGATGTGAAGTTTGTGTTCTGCGGAAATATGAAACGCGGTGAGCCAGGCGTAAAATACAATCAGTATTCTGGAGAACGCATTACGTATGAAGATCCGTTTGAGATTGAAAAGGATATCTTAAACTCTCCATTTGCTAAAAATTATTTGAACTATGGCGTTATTTCGGGTCAAGAGAAATTAGATGCTTTGTCACAATCTTGGGCTTTTATTTTACCATCGTATTCAGAAGGGTTCTCAAGGTCTATTTTAGAAGCAATGGCTTCTGGGTTACCTGTTATTGCTACACCTGTTGGTGCCAATAAAGATTTTATAGAACATGATAAAAATGGTTTGGTAAATTTACCTGGAGATTTGAAACAACTAGAACAAAATATTTTAAATATTTTAGAGTCTAAAGAACGACGTGATTATTTGTCGAAGCAAGCAAAAGCTACTTTAAAAAGAGAATTCGTTGAAGCTATTGTCATTCAAAAATATATAACACTATTTAACACTATATGATATGAAAACTGTAATTAGAAAACTTGTGTTTTATGCAGGTCAAGTGATTCGATTTATCTATTATTCTTTTCTTAGATTTAATGGTGTTGAAATTGGAAAAAACACATTTATTAGCCTTGGAGCAAAGATTGATACACAGTTTGGAAAAGTAGTCATTGGTGATAACGTACATATTACTTCTGGATGTGTATTATTAGCTCATGATGGTGCTTTAAAACAAATGGATCCTTCGGCAAACCCAAGAGGGAAAATTGTAGTTGAAAACAATGTCTTTATTGGTGTAAATTCTGTGGTTTTAATGAACGTTACAATTGGTGAAAATAGCGTTATTGGGGCAGGTTCTATTGTGAACAAGGATATTCCTAAAAATTCACTTGCCATTGGTAATCCTGCAAAAGTAATTAGAAGTTTAGAGTAGTTGAGATATGTTTAAATTCTTAAGAAAACTTGTTTTAGGTCCTGCATATTTTTATCATGTCCATCTGATTAAAAAATCGAAGCGCTGGTCTCGTTCAGATATTGAGAATTATCAAGCACAAAAAATAACAACTTTAGATGTCGATTTTACAACGAAAGATGATATTAGAAATAACCCTGATATGTATCTTCGGAAATCTCTTTTCGTTCCTATTAGACAAGTACGAACAGGAGGTACATCTGGCACTCCCTTCAAGTTTTTTCAAGATTTGTTCTTTACAAGACAAAAGGAAAGAGCCTATCTTTTTGATATTTGGCGCGATGTTGGGTATAAAGGTTTTGATTATAAAATAGTCGTTAGAGGCAATATGCCCAAAAAAGCGATTGCTTATAATATGATTAATAATTCGTTGGTTATTTCTCAAAATTATTTTGTGGAAGAACATAGAGCACATATTGTTGAGTTGTTTAGCAAAAAGGCATGCTTTCTTCACGTATATCCAAGTACCTTACTGTTTTTAGTAGAGTTTTTTGGAGATGATACGTTTCAAAAATTTCCAATAAAAGGTGTGTTGGCTGGTTCTGAAGCATTTCCCATTGAGCAAATGACATGGTTTAAAAAGAAGTTTGATGTGCCTATTGCGCACTGGTATGGACATAGCGAATATGCAATTTTGGCTCGTTTCTGTCACAACTGTAAAGAGTTCCACTTTTATCCCACTTATGGTAAGATGGACCTTTTAAAAGAAGATCATGACTACAAGATTTTGGCTACTGGATTTCAACGTTATGGTACGCAGTTTAGGCGTTATTTTACAGGAGATTTTGCAAAACCATCACAAAACGACTGCCAACTTGATAACTATAACAAAGTACATGCTATTGTGGGTAGAGAGCAAGATTTTATTTTCGATAACAAAGGAGTAAAACGTGCGTTTGGTCCCTATCTTTTTGGTATACATAATGAGTTTTGGGATTACATTCTGGATATTCAGTTTATTCAAAAGACAAAAGGAAATATTGAGGTCAAATTTGTAGTTTCTAAAGAATTCAATGAAACAGCCTTTAAAACTATTATTAAAGATAGGTTTGAACTATATAACGTTCAATTTATAAGGGTTGAACAGATAGAAAAGACCGTTTCGGGAAAACACGTTTATTTTAGGCAGCAAGTTCAATAATTAAACTCTTCTTATTATAATTGTTTCTTAAGCAATAACCCTCTATTTTTGTCCCATATAACTTATTATAACACATGCAACAACTCACTCAAAAATTAGGTTCTGGAGATATGATAATTCAAGACGTACCTTATCCTCAATTGGGAAAAGGAATGATTATCGTAAAAAACCACTATTCTATTATAAGTGCAGGAACAGAAGGTTCTACAGTTGTTGCTGCCCGCAAAAGTTTAATTGGAAAAGCAAAAGAACGCCCTCAACAGGTAAAGCAAGTTGTTGAGACCTTAAAAAAGCAAGGACCTATTCAGACGTATAGAGCTGTTATGAAAAAATTAGACGCCTATTCTCCTTTGGGTTATAGTTGTGCTGGTGAAGTGATTGAAGTGGGTGATGGTGTTACAGAATTTGAAGTTGGAGATAAAGTGGCTTGCGCTGGAGTAGGCTACGCTAATCACGCAGAGATTGTTTCAGTGCCTACAAATTTATGTGTAAAATTAGATGAGAACGCAAACCTTAAAGATGCTGCGTATAACACTTTAGGCGCAATTTCTATGCAAGGTGTACGACAAGCAGATATGCGTGTTGGAGAGTCGTGTGTGGTTATTGGACTTGGTTTGTTGGGTCAGTTAGCAGCATTAATACTAAGAGCTTCTGGTGTTACGGTTATTGGTGTAGATGTTTCTGAAGCTGCGGTAAAGCAGGCAGTTGATCATTCAGTTGTAGATCTCGGATTAACTAGAGATGCTTCTGGTATTGAAGAACAAATACAACAAGCAACACAAGGTTATGGGGCAGATGCGGTTATTATTGCTGCGGCAACATCAAGTCTTGACCCTATTAATTTTGCGGGAGCTATAGCTCGAAAAAAAGGAAAGGTTGTAGTCTTAGGTGCGGTTCCTACAGGTTTTGATCGTGATCCATTTTGGTATCGTAAAGAATTAGAATTAAAAATGGCTTGTTCTTATGGGCCAGGACGTTATGATCTCAATTATGAGGAAAAAGGAATTGACTATCCGTTGCCTTATGTACGATGGACGGAGAAACGAAACATGGAAGCATTTCAACGATTGATTGCAACAAAAAAAATTGATATAAATTACCTTACAACACACGAATTTGATTTTGAGAATGCCAAGTCGGCTTTTGATTTGGTGGTTTCTAAAACTGAACCTTTTACAGGAATTGCCTTAAAATACAATATAGATAAAACGGTTTCAAAAGCTAAAATTTCTACATCAGAGAGTTCTAAACCGGGAAAAATTAATGTGTCTTTTATAGGAGCAGGGAGTTATGCTCAAGGCAATTTACTTCCTAATATTCCAGAAACTAATGACATAGGAAGAATAGGGGTTTTAACCAATACAGGAACTACATCGAAACGCGTTGCGGAAAAGTTTAAATTTCAGTTTTGTGCAACGCAGGAAGAAGATGTTTTAGACGAAAAAACAAACACTGTTTTTGTGGCTACACGTCATGACTCTCATGGACCATATGTTTTAAAAAGCTTGGAGGCTAAGAAGCATGTTTTTGTAGAAAAACCACTATGTCTTTTGGAATCAGAACTCAATGCAATTATAGCGATGCAGTCTTCTGTAAATAGAGCGGTTATGGTTGGTTTTAATAGACGATTTTCCCCTTTAACAGAAACCTTAAAGAAAGCGATTGGTAATAATCCAATGACGATGATATACCGAATTAATGCTGGAGCGATTCCTGGTGATAATTGGATCCAAGATTTAGAAATTGGTGGAGGTCGCGTTTTAGGAGAGGTTTGCCATTTTATAGATTATCTTACATTTCTTAATGGCAGTCAACCAATAAAAGTATCGGCAACTGCGCTTCCAGATGCTAACCAATTAAATGATACGTTAAATATTCTTATTCAGTTTGAGAATGGCTCATCTGGAGTTGTTGCTTATTATGCTAATGGCTCAAAGTCTATGGCCAAAGAATATGTTGAGGTGTTTTCTGCAGGATTATCTGCAACGCTCAACGATTTCAAAGAATTGAAAATTTACGGAAAAGGAAAACCTAAAAAGACTAAAATTTTTAATCAAAATAAAGGACAAAAAGAAATGGTTAAGGCATTTGTAGATGGCTTACTTAAAGATGGTAATGCACCAATACCATTTAGCGATATTGTTGCTGTAACCAAAGCATCTTTTAAAGTTTTAGAATCTGTAAAACGTGGAGGGCAACAAGTTGAGATATAAGGTAGCATCAAGTTTTTTAAAACTCAGAACCTATTGTGAGGCTGAAGATTTTAAAGGTTGGGATCCTTACGATGGTCTAAATTCGAAAGTGTTCCAGGCACTACCATTTAAACATTGGGATTTAGCAAGGTTAGCATGGATACAAGGGTTTAAGAGAAGTCCAATAAATTTTAGAAGTTTACTTTTAGTACCTAAAGAGCATAATGCAAAAGGTGTCTCTTTATTTCTATTGGGTTATTGTAGGCTATATCAATTGGCCGAAAATGGCTGTGAAGATTTTGGAACTAAAGCAACTATTTTAGAGCGTATCAATAGCATTACGAAGCTACTATTAAGTTTACGGAGTCATGGATACTCTGGTTCTGCTTGGGGTTATAATTTTGATTGGCAAGCTAGGAGATTGTTCTTATTTCCAAAACATACACCAACTGTTGTTGCCACTTGTTTTTGTGTTGAAGCGTTGTTAGAAAGCTATAAAATCACAAAAAATGAAACTGTTTTAAAAGAAACCTTATCAGCGGCAGATTTTGTTGTCAATGATTTATCTAGAACACCTCATGGTAACGGTGTTATATTTTCATATAGTATTAAAGATGGAAATAATACAGTAATCAACGCGTCACTTTTAGGTGCTAAAATATTGAGTTATTCGTATAAATATTCTGGTAATACCTCTCATGCCAATTTAGCGAAGCAGGCTGTAATTGCAGCATGCGACTTGCAGGAAGAAGATGGTTCTTGGATTTATGGTTTGTTGCCTATTCAGTCATGGAAGGACAGTTTTCACACAGGATTCAATTTAGATGCGATTGAAACGTATCAGCAAAACACTGGAGATTTTACATTTCAGAATAATATAGATAAAGGACTTAAATATTATATCGAAAATTTCTTTGAAGATAATGGTATGCCTAAGTATTACGATACTAAAACCTATCCAATAGATATCCATTGTCCGGCTCAAGTGATTGTAACCTCGTCCAAACTAAATCAATTTAAAAACAATGAAGATTTATTGGCTAAAGTTTTGGATTGGACTATAGATAATATGCAGGATAAAAAAGGCTATTTTTATTATCAATTAAAAAAGGGGATGAGCTCTAAAATATCATATATGAGATGGAGTAATGCATTTATGTTTAATGCGATGGCACATTTCTTGTTAGAAACTAAATCTGGAAATTGTGGAAGCTAAATCTTTAAATGGTGTTATAACCTATGCACCAACATCTAGAGAAGCGTTAATGAAATACGCCTTTGACAACCATAAAATAATGGTCGCTGTGAATGCTGAAAAAATACTTCATGCCACAGATGAAAGTCGCAAACTGATTAATAGAAATTTAGGTTACCCAGATGGAATTGGTGCTGTTTGGGCGCTTCAAAAAAAAGGCGCAAAAGATGTAGTTAAAATACCAGGATGTGAACTTTGGTTGGATGTTGTTGGACAGTATTATACAACGAAATCTTTTTATCTGGTAGGGGGAAAACAAGAGATTATTGAAGACACAGTGACTCAGCTGAAATCTCAATTTGATGGGATTAATATCTGTAATTTTAGGAATGGATATATTAAGACAGATGCTGAGGAGTTGGCATTGATTGAAGATATTAAAATACACAAACCCGATGTTGTATTTGTAGCTATGGGCTCACCTAGACAAGAGAATCTAATGGAGAGAATCCAAAAAGAACATCAAGCTGTTTATCAAGGCTTAGGTGGTAGTTTTGATGTTTACACAGGTCATGTGAAGCGTGCACCAGAATGGTGGGTGAAAAACAATATGGAATGGACTTACAGGTTATTAAGTCAGCCATCAAGAATAAAACGTCAAATACACTTAGTACGTTTTTTTATTAATTTGCATTTAAATCGTTATTAAACGATATTTTAACTAAAAATGAATATGTATAAAGTTACTATAATTGCTGGGGCTAGACCTAATTTTATGAAGATCGCGCCAATTATTCATGCCATTCAAAAAGCAAGACAAGATGATTTTGATATTGATTATAGATTAGTTCATACTGGGCAGCACTATGATAAAAATATGTCTGGAAGCTTTTTTGAGCAACTTGGAATACCAGAACCGCATGTAAATTTGGAATGTAGCGGAGGTACTCAGGCTGAGCAAACAGCAAATATTATGGTTCATTTTGAAAAAGAATTGATGGCCAATCCAGCAGATTTGGTACTTGTTGTGGGAGATGTAACTTCTACTATGGCGTGTGCTCTAGTGGCCCAAAAAATGCATACAAAAGTAGCTCATGTTGAAGGAGGAATTAGATCGGATGATTGGACGATGCCAGAAGAGATTAACCGATTGGTTACCGACAGTATCACTAATTATTTTTTTACGACTTCAGATACTGCCAATTCAAATCTAAGGTCTAGCGGTGTTGATGAAAATCAGATTTTCTTTGTTGGAAATACAATGATTGATACACTGCTAAAGCAACGTCCAAATTTTAAACAACCTAAAGTTTGGAATGATTTAAATCTTAATCAAGGTAATTATATTGTAATGACTCTTCATAGACCCGCCAATGTGGATGAAGAATCTCAATTAAAGGACATGATTGATGAGATTATTGCTCATACACAAGATTTACCTCTGGTATTTCCAGTGCACCCTAGAACGGCAAAGATTTTGGAACGACTGCAAGTGAGCCACCCAAGACTCCATATGGTTGAACCTTTAAGTTATTTAGAGTTTAATTTTTTAGTAGAGTGTGCTAAAGCTGTAATTACAGATTCTGGAGGAATTACAGAAGAGGCGTCAATACTACGTGTTCCATGTTTAACACTTAGAGATAACACAGAACGACCTGAGACGATTACATTAGGCACGAATGAATTGGTAGGTACAGATCCTAAAAAACTAAAACCATATTTAGATATACTTTTTTCGGGACACTGGAAAACTGGTCAAGATATTCCTTTATGGGATGGACAAACCGCAAATCGTATTGTAGAATGCCTAAAAAACCTTGAATCTTAATTTCCATTTATTGCCCCAAGAGAACCTTACGCCATTGAAAGTCAAATGCTTTGGCTTTTTAATTTGTATCTTGCATACAAGAGATGGATCGTTTTAATAATATATCAACTTCCCGATGATAGAAACACTACTTGAAAATTTTAATCCTAATAATAACGCAATTGCGTGGTTAATTTCAGCATTTGTCTTAGCATTTATTATTGCCCAACAAACTTTTCCTACCATTTTATATGTAGCCAAGAAAAAGCACTTAATGGACGAACCAGATAGCAGAAGTATGCATACTAATAATACTCCTACCCTTGGTGGTATTGGGATTTTTCTGAGTCTGGTTGTTGTAATGACCATTGTTGGAGCCATGTTAAACACGAAGGTTTTACTCCTTGTTATGGGCGGATTAACCATTTTGTTTTTTTTAGGGTTGAAAGACGACTTAACAGTGTTGTCAGCAAGGAAGAAGTTTTTGGGTCAATTGTTTGCGGCTTTATTACTTATTGTATTTACAAACACTAGAATTATAGGTTTCTCTAAAATATTAGATATTGATGTTTTGCCATATTGGGTGTCTATCTTTTTTACGCTTTTTGTTTATGTCTTAATAATAAATGCCTATAATTTAATTGATGGCGTTGATGGCTTAGCTGGTAGTATCGCTCTATTGATAAGTGCTATTTTCACCTTTCTATTTTATAATTCTGGAGCCTTAAGTTTAGCTACAATTTCGGTAGCATTAATAGGAGCTTTACTAGCTTTTTTAAGATTGAATTTTTCAAAAAAGAATAAAATTTTCATGGGAGATACAGGGTCCATGATTGTAGGATTTTTGTTGGCTTTTTTTACTATCAGTTTTATATCTCAATCACAAACAACCATAAGTTCTAGGTTTTTTAAGGCATCTCCTGCTCTTGCTTTAGCTATGTTGTTTTATCCGTTAATGGATACTTTTAGAATATTTGTTATTCGAATTTTTGTTTTAAAAAAGAGTCCTTTTGAAGCAGATCAAAATCATATACACCATCGATTTATTCAATCAGGATTTACACATAAGCAAACTACCTTACTTATTGTTTTAATTAACTTTGTGATTATGGCAATAGCCTTTAATATGTTGCATTTAAATTTAAACACACAAATAGGGTTATTGCTAATTTATGGATCTGTTTTATTCTATATCCCTTTTCTATTAAGACGAAGAATGAATAAAACAAATGAAAAAATTAAGGTTTAACTCAATTTTTTAACTGTTAATCCTAACCTGACTAAGACACGAGATTGCCGCAAATACGTTATATTTGCGTCTTCATTAATTAATAGACATATGAAAATTAAGTTTTTAGGATTATTATTACTTATTGTACTTTCATCTTGTGCTTCAAAAAAGCAAGTTTTATATATGCAAGATGCTATGCAAAATAGCAATTCGGAAATTACTTATCAAACGGCAACAATCCAACCTAACGATATTTTAAAAATAACAGTTGAGAGTTTAGTGCCAGAGGCAGCCATTCCTTATAACAGAGGAGCAAATAGTGGTGTTCAGGTAAACTCTTTAGAACTTATAAAACTGCAAGGATATCTCGTGACAAATGAAGGAACGATAAATTTTCCAATTTTAGGTCAGATATCAGTTTCTAATTTAACAACCTTAGAGATTGAGGAAAAAATAAAAGGACTTTTGGTCGATGGAGGTCATTTAAATAATCCAACATTAGAAGTGCGATTAGTAAATGCCAAGATAACCGTATTAGGAGAAGTGAAAGCTCCTGGGACTTACAATTTCACTGAGCAAAATATTACCATTCTTCAGGCTTTGGGGTATGCAGGAGATCTTACTATAAATGGAAAAAGAGATGACATAATAGTAACTAGAGATGTTGATGGTGTTAGAAAAATAACGCACATAGATTTAACATCAACAGCTTTTATGAATAGTGAGTATTATTATATAAAGCCAAATGATGTCATCATTGTTAACCCTAATAATCCTAGAGTTAAGAATGCTGGTTTTGTAGGTAATGTTGGAACCGTACTTACTATTGCGTCTTTAGTATTAAGTTCAATTATTTTACTGTCTCGATAATTATGGAACCTACACCAAATAACCCATACACATTTTCAGAAGAAGATAATGTAGATTTAAAGCAAGAACTGAGTAAATATCTAAGATATTGGCCTTGGTTTATTATCTGTTTGGCAATAGCTTTTATTGGTGCTTATATTTATTTAAGATATGCACCTAGAATCTATCAAACGACAGCTAAAATGAAAATTTTAGATGAGTCTGAAGGACTAGAATTGCCTACTTCGGCATTTGTTTTTAAAAGAACGAATATCAATTTAGAAAATGAAATCGAAATATTAACCTCTTATCTTATTCTAGAAAGAGTTGCTAAAACATTACAACTTAATACACGTTTTTTTGAAGAAGGAACCATTCAAACTGCTCAAATAGGTGAATTACCATTTACCTACGAGCAAATTATTGACGCTGATAGTATTACATCTCCATTGTCTTACACGATTCAAGTCAAAGAAAACAGCTTCGATATCACTAATACCAGAACAGAGAAGACTTTCAATATTCCTAATCATAATAGCTTTGAAGCCGATCATAATTTGCCATTTCATTTAAAAATTGAAAATGAGAGACAGCTAAATCAAAATGTAGGTAAGACGTTTATTATTAAGTATGGCCCTTTAAAGAGTGCCGCTTTAGGTTTAAAATCTAGTATTAAGGTTGAGGCTATTGGAGAACAAAGTGATTTATTGAAAATGACCATTAAAGGTGAAAGTAAAGAGCGCTCCGAATGGGTTTTAAATGAATTAATGAATGTTTTCAATAAAGATGGTATCAATGATAGACAGCTTGTGTCTAAGCGAACTTTAGAATTCATTGATGATCGCTTTGTCTTTCTGGCAGAAGAATTAGACTCTATTGAAATAGATAGAAAAGAATTTAAGCAACGTAACAATCTAGTAGACTTGGCTGTAGATGCAGAGTTAGGGTTGCAACAACGCTCTAAATCTGATGAAGAGGTATTTCAAATTGATAACCAATTAACTTTAGCCAATTTACTTCGAGATGCACTTAATTCTAATGCAGATGGCGGTTTATTACCTGCGAATATTGGATTAGATAGTGGTAATATTAATGCGCTTATAAAAGAATATAACACAGCAATACTCGATAGAGATAAATTGGCGAGTAGTGGAGGAGCAAATAATCCAACAGTACGATTTGTTCAATCAAAAATTGACGATTTAAGATCTAATATTACAAGATCACTTAATTCTTATAATCAGCAATTAAAAGTTTCTCAGAGCCAATTGAAGGGAAGAAACAGGAAGTTTATTGGGCAGGTGTCTCAAATTCCTGAAAAAGAGAAATTATTAAGAGCCATTGAACGTCAGCAAAAAATTAAGGAAAGTCTATATCTTCTTTTACTTCAGAAAAGAGAAGAAGCAGCTATAAATTTAGCAATTACGGAGCCGTCAATAAAGGTTGTAGATTATGCGCTTTCGAGCTCAAGCCCAATTTCTCCTAAATCTAATATCGTATATGCCGGTGCAATTTTAGGTGGCCTGCTAGTGCCTTTTGGACTAATGTACTTGTTTTTCATGTTGGATACCAAGATTCATGGTAAAGAAGATATTTCAAAAGGAAATAATAGAATACCTATTATTGGTGAGATTCCAGATATTAAAAAGGAAGAAAGTCGTGTTTTTAGTAATCCTAATGATCGTTCAGCTTTGGCTGAGTCATTCAGAATTTTGAGTTCTAACGTTAATTATCTCTTGCCTTTGAAGGAGAATGAGAACGAGGTAGATAATGAAGGAAAAGTTATTTATTGCACGTCTACTATTAAAGGAGAGGGCAAGACTTATATTAGTATTAATTTGTCACTCGCACTATCTAGCCTTAATAAAAAAGTGTTGCTTTTAGGTGCAGATTTGAGAAACCCTCAAATTCATACACAAATTAATTCTCAAAAGGATGCCTTAGGTTTGTCTAATTATTTACATGATAAATCTTTTGACTGGAAAAGCCACTTGGTGAAAGGTTTTGATAAACATCCTAATCATGATATTTTATTGTCGGGTAGTATTCCTCCAAACCCTTCGAGTTTATTAACCAATGGACGATTTAAAAAACTTATAGAAGAGGCTAGAACTATTTATGATTATATTGTTGTAGATACTGCACCAACGATATTAGTCACAGATACGATGCTTATTTCACAACTGTCTGATGTAACTGTATATATTGCTAGAGCCAATTTTACCGAGAAAAAACTGTTGAGTTTTTCTAAAGATTTATTTGAAACAGGAAAACTTAAAAATATGGCTTATGTTATTAACGGGGTTGGAAACAATAAGTCCTATGGATATAACTATGGATATAACTATGGTTATGGTAGCAAAGGCTAACTATTGGCCACAGTTTTTAAGTGTTTAATAGTTTCCGTTTGGTTATCACTTTTAAAGATATAACTACCAGCAACTAATACATCTGCACCAGCATCTACCAATGCTTTTGCATTTTTATCTGTAACACCACCATCAATTTCAATGCGCGTATTTAGACCTTGGTCATTTGCCATTTTACGCAATTTTTTAACACGATTATAGGTCATTTCTTCAAATTTTTGACCTCCAAATCCAGGATTAATAGACATTAATAATACCATGTAGCATTCCGGTAAAATGTCTTCTAGAACAGATACAGGAGTAGTAAGATTAAGTACAATTCCGGCTTTACAACCTGCGTCTTTTATTTGCCTCAGTGTTCTGTGTAAATGCACAGTTGATTCGTGATGAACGGTTATAATATCTGCGCCAACTCGAGCAAATTCTTCAATATAGCGCTCAGGTTTTTCAATCATTAAATGCACATCAAGAGGTTTTGTGGCATGTTTTTTAATGGCTTGAATTACAGGCATGCCGTAAGATATATTCGGAACAAAATGCCCGTCCATAACATCAATGTGAAACCAGTCTGCTTCACTGTTGTTTACCATTTCTACATCACGCTGGAGGTTACCAAAATCGGCAGCTAGCATTGAGGGCGCTATAAGAGTTTTAGACATGTTAAAATTATGCTTGGTTTGGGCAAAGATACAGTCTTATTTTGTAATGACTTTATAATTTGCGATATTAGTTTTATGGATGAAAAGATAAAATTATTTTTTACAGAATTGTTTAAACTACTAATACCTTCATTAGTTGTTTTGATTATCGCAACAGGTGTTTTGTTTGGTTTATTTAAGTTGTTTGGTTGGATGTAAGACCTATATAAAAGTGAACCCACGGTAATCAGCCGTGGGTTCTTTCATCAATCAAAAAACGAACAGTTATGTGTAACTGTTTGTTGCTTTAATTTAGTCGTAATTTATATCTAAAAATTACTATCCTAAATATGTCTTTAATATTTTACTACGAGACGTATGTTTTAATCTACGAATCGCTTTTTCTTTAATTTGTCTTACACGTTCACGTGTTAAATCAAATGTTTCTCCAATTTCTTCTAAAGTCATTGGGTGTTGATTTCCAAGACCAAAGTATAACCGAATGACATCAGCTTCACGAGGAGTCAATGTCTCTAATGCACGTTCAATTTCCGTACGTAAAGATTCGTGTAATAAATCTTTATCAGGATTTGGTGATTCTCCACTACGTAATACATCGTAAAGGTTAGAATCTTCACCTTCAACTAAAGGTGCATCCATTGATACATGACGTCCAGAGTTTTTCATAGACTCTTTAACATCGTTAATTGTCATGTCTAACTCTTTTGCAATTTCTTCTGCACTTGGTGGACGCTCATGGCTTTGCTCTAAAAAGGCAAAGGTCTTATTAATTTTATTAATAGATCCAATCTTATTTAAAGGTAAACGTACAATACGCGATTGTTCGGCCAAAGCCTGAAGAATCGATTGACGAATCCACCATACGGCGTAAGATATGAATTTAAATCCACGTGTCTCATCAAAACGCTGTGCAGCTTTTATTAAACCAAGATTTCCTTCATTAATTAAATCAGGTAAAGTTAATCCTTGGTTTTGATATTGCTTGGCTACAGACACCACAAAACGAAGATTGGCTTTAGTTAATTTTTCTAAAGCTAATTGATCTCCTGCTTTGATACGTTGAGCTAATTCTACTTCTTCATCTGCAGTAATTAAATCAACCTTTCCAATTTCTTGTAAATATTTATCTAACGATGCAGTTTCTCTATTGGTAACCTGCTTCGTAATTTTTAGTTGTCTCATTTAATTATCTCCTTTTTTAATTTGAGTAAATGTATAATACTATATAGTTATACGTAACACCAGGTAAAAATGTTACAAGAAAACTAAAAATAATTTAAATTTTGATTAATTTTTTGTCACTCAGGTTAATATCATCTAACATTTCATTTGTAAATTTAAAATGCCCACGCGTAGTAATTAGTCTAAAATGATGTGACTTTAAGTTACTTAACGTGTTTAAAAATATCCATTTAGATTTTAAAAGATTTGGTTGATCACTTTTAAGACTTATGTCGAAGTAATGTTTTCTGCCTTCCTTTTCAGCAACAATATCTGGCGTGATACTAATATTACTTCCTTTTTTTGTGAAAGATTTAGGAGTTTCATAACCCTCGGTATCGGCTTTGATATTTTCAAAACCATGCTGCTCTAAGTAATCTACAGAACTGTTTAAAATGTCTTTATATTTCTCTTTGTCTGAATATATCATAACTTGTAATATACCAATAAATACTGATATATCCAAGTTTTGTTTGAGTGCCTGAGTTTTAGAATCTATACTCAATACCTGTATTAATGGAGAAAATGAAAGGGTTTATGTCGTTATTCTGATTGAATGGTTTTAGTTGATAATTGAAGTTTGGTTCTATGTTGAAATAGAATGTGCTAAATAGTCTAGTCTCTACACCGAGACCTAGATTAAAAGATACCGTAGCTTTGTAATCTAAATTGTTTGTATCACTTGTAACTGCTTTTTGAAGATTGAAATAGCTTAATCCTCCTGTAATGTATGGGTTGATTTTCTTTTTAAATGGAACGTATTTAATATCTAATGGAAACTCAAGATATTCTACTCGCTTTTCTTGTCCGTCAATGGTTTGGTTTAAATCCAATTTTCTTACACCAATGCGTAAATAAGTGTAGTTGGTCATCCGATAGCTTGCTAGAACCCCATAATTAACAGAGAAGTTCTCTGTAGTTTTTGCATTAAAAGCACCATAGGTTGACAAAGAAAGCTGAGGCGTTATACTCCATCTCGATTGGTCTTCAAGTATAGTACTGTCTTTTATTGTTTCTTCTTTAAGGTCTTCTGAAACCAACTGCTTAGATTGACGTTGTTTTTTAATAGAATCTCTTATCTGTGCCCTAATAGCCAACATGCTATCGCGTTGCGCTACTGTTTTTCGTTTAATCTCGTCTCTTGTATTTGCAGTTATAGATGTTGACTTAGTAAGTTTTATACTTGGGTCTTCTGTGTTGTTTTTTGACTTGTTACTTTCTGAAATTTGATGATCGTCATGATGTGTAGTTTTTAATGAAGTAAGACCCGTGGTTCTGTTGCTTTTTGAACTTGCCTTGGCAGATATTGGACTTTGTGCTGGTGTTAATGGGTTTTTGGGATTATGATAATTTTTAGTGTTAACCGTTTTTGTTGTACCGTCACTTTGAGCTGATTCTTTTCTATTGTCTAACGTTCCTTTCTCAAGGTTTTGTTCGTTCTTTAATGCATTTGAATTCTCCTTTAATTCTGGGGTTTCCAGATCATTAGTGTTAACAATGTTATTAGAATTAGATGTATTACTTCTATGCTCCTCAACCGTATTATTCTCAAAATGTTCAGTGCTGTTAGCGGAAGAATTTAAAGGATTAATCAACCATAACATTGACAATATTAGAGCAAATCCTAGCCCTGAAAACCAAATGATAGCTCTCCTTTTCTTTTTCTTCTTTAATTCGATCTCAATAGTGTCCCAAACCAAATTGTCAGGAGTATCCTTAAAATCTTGTAATCTGTTTTTCACAGCTGCTCCAATATCTTTCTTAGTGTCCATTAGACGTCATGTTTTTATGAGATACATTGGTTGATTGCTGTATCTTGGTTTGTAATATGCGTTTTGCTCTGTGTAAATTTGACTTAGAGGTATTTACGCTTATTTTTAAAAGCTTAGCGATGTCTTGATGAGAATAGTCATCGAGTTCATATAAATTAAATACTATACGATATCTTGGTGGTAAATCTTGAATGTATTTTAAAATTTGATCTAATGGCATACTTTCAATTATGTTAGTCTCAACTAATGAATGATCCCTAAGGATATCGTTATTGATAACAATATTTAAATACCTTTCCTTTTTGTATTTATCTATGGCTTTATTAATTGTAATACGTTTCATCCATCCTTCAAATGATCCAGAACCTTTGTACGACTTTATTTTACTAAATATTTCCAAAAAGGCATCTTGTAAATTATCTTGAGCCTCTTCGCGGTTTTTGCAATATTTTAGACATAGTACAAAGAGGTCGTCCTTATATAATTGGTACAACTGGCCTTGGGCTTTTAAGTTTTGCTTTTTACAAGCTTTTATTAGTTGTTTTTGAGTCAAACAGTTTTGGTTGTTTTGATATGTGGTTTAATAATACGGTTTATATTGTTATTCGGCTATGCATTCTTGTGTGAATCTGGCAAAAACAAAGCTTGCGCAATGGTTTTAAAATAGCTTGATTGCTTATAATTACTAACATTCATAGAGTTTCACATCATAGATTCTTTTAAGGTTTAATTATACAACGCAGCCTTGAGCTCTTTTTTATTGTGTATAGTAGAGATCTCCCCAGATTCAATAGTTTTAATAATTGGGAAGTTCATACTTATTGTAAAATTAACGTTCAAGGTTCCCAGCAAATTTCGGAATTCTTCATTCTTTCTAATCGTTGAAGTGTAGAGATATACATCATCTTCGTCAAACACAAATAGTGTGACAGGATAGATAAAATCAAGGCAAACCGAATTTTCATTTAAGCAATCATCGTTGTAAGCAATTTTTTTTAAGTTATCAAATAGTTCTGAATCAACCCTTATTGCTTGATGCGCTTCAAGAGTAGGATCGATAGTCGAACTTTTATTAAGGTTATGAGCACAAGAAAGCATCAAGAAGCTCAGTACAAATAACGTGAGTTTTGAGATATTCATGGTGGTTAGTTTCTCTATAGTCTCTAGAATCTTAAAAAGGTTGCGTACTAAAACAAAAAATTATTCGAAATCTAAAACTTGAGTCGCTTCAATAAGTTGTTTTAATGCGTCGATTTTAGAATTAATACGATTAAAAAAAGTGCGCTTTTCCTTTTCACCAGAGGTGTTGAGTAATTTTGAATGTTGTAGTTGTTGTTCAAGATACGCTCGAGCTTGTTGACAAGTTAAAGCATCGCTAGTTAGATAGTAAGAAAGAATAGAAAAAGGAACATATAATGATTGTTGATGTGGTGTAGAGACCAAAACATTGTTATTCATAAGTAGCAACTCATTATAATATAATTTATAATGTGCTGCATTGTTATCAACTCTATTTGAAATGCCCTGAATTAATTTTTTTAAGGCTTCGCAGAGATTGAGAGCCGCCGCATTGGTAACTTGTCCGGCTTGATTATAAAAATGAATTTGTTTTAACGTGCTATTTATTGTTGTGATATCCCAAATCTCAATAGTGTTTAAATCTTGATATAAACTACTAAGGTTTTTTGCCGATTTTATGAGTCCGACACTTGGTGAAAACGCTTCAAATGTTTTACTATTAAAAGTGTTGTCGAGCAACTTTAGCCAAACATAGATTTTAAAACGACTTAAAATGTCATCTCCAATCGTATAAAATAAGGGAATGTCTTTCGCTGAATATAAAATTTGGCTTTCCTCTTGTTTCAACAAAGGCAATAGCGACTCATATGAATTTATGAAATAAGCCTCAAGCTCATCTTCATTGTGGATGTGCTTTGTTTTTTCTACTGAAACATAACTTTTGTCTGTAGTTTCAAATAAACTATCTAGCGCAATATGATGAGTTTTGGCAAGAATAATACATTCATCTATAGACAGTTTGCTTTTTAGACTTGTGCGTCTGTGAGCCGCATCATAGCTTATATCTAGGGTAGTGGCAATGGCATCAATTAATGACGTGTTCTCTGGTAATTGTGATTGTATTTCTTTTAAAAACTTAGACTGAAACATACTCTAAAGATATTCTAATTTGTGATTATCGCAAAAAATAATTCTAAAACTTGTATATACAGCAACGAAAAATGTGATTATAGCAATAATTTTGAATTGAATTTAAACTTTAGTATGATGAATTGTTATTTCTGGACTACCATTTTATTCTTTTTCTGTTTCTCGCTATTTGGACAAGAGCAGCACGACATAAACCAAGAAGATTCAATACCAACTAAACATATTATTGGATTTTCGCCATCAAAAGTTCAAAAAGTGAACGGGCTAAATATTAATTATTGGTACAATAAATCCCCATCTGTAAGTACAAATGGAATTGAATTGGGCATCCATCCATTAGGTATTCCGTTTACACTATTAACAATAACTCATCCAGTAAAAATGATTTCTAACGCATGGTCTGAAATGGATAATCCTGAAAAGAGAGGCTTAAATAGTCCAGGAAAGATTAACGGCATTCGATTAGGTATTGCATTTCTAGATTACAAAACAATTAATGGTATAGAATTAAATTTAGCTGGTAACTATGCTACTACAGTGAATGGAATCTCTATGACTCCCTTAGTAAATGCGCACTATAATGTTAATGGGCTAGGGCTTGCAATTTTTGGAAACATTGATGCTAGAGTTAATGGAATTCAAATTGGTCTATTCAATAAGTGTAAAAAACTTAGAGGCCTACAAATAGGTTTATGGAATAAAAACGGAAAGCGCTCTCTTCCATTTTTTAATTGGCAATTTAAAGGATAAATATAATATTATGAATAAACTCAAATTCACAACAGACAATGGATCGGCTTTCTATAAAGAATTAAGGCAAAAGATAGATCTACATTTTTTAGTTAATAGAATTGACAAAACAGGATCAAAAAAAATGCTGTTTAAAATTGTATTGTACTTTTCATTAGATATATTATTCTATGTATTAATGATTACCAGTACGTCATTAGTAAGTTTTTACGCCTTTTACCTCTTAATGGGCTTATCCATACTCTTAACAGCATTTAATATTTCTCATGACGCTGCTCATGGTGTTGCTGTGAAAAGTAAATTCTGGAATAGATTTTTGTTTTCTCTTAGTTTCAACTTGCAAGGAAACAATGCCTACGTTTGGGGTAAAAATCACAACGAGTCTCATCATTTATATACAAATGTTGAAGGAAGCGATATCGATGTTTTAAATAATCCTTTGTTTAGAATGACAACCTCACAACCATTAAAATGGTATCATAAGTATCAACAGTATTATGCCCCATTTTTGTATCTCCTGTATTCTATAAATTGGTTCTTATTTAGAGAAACCTTAATGCTTGTTAATTATTCTAGTAGGACTATAAAAATTGAGATACCAAAAGAAGAAGTTGTAAAACTAATCGTTTACAAAATGTTATACATAGGTTATATGATTGTACTACCAATCTATGTATTACCATTCGATTGGACGATTATAATTTTAGCTTTTGTGTTTAATCATTTCGTAGTGTCTTTAATATTTGTAGGTGTTTTAGGGGTTTCCCATTTATCTGACTTTGTAAAGCATCCAAAAGCAAACTCTGATAATACCTTGGATATGAGTTGGCCAATGCTTCAAATGTGTACTTCTGTTGATTATAATGCTAACAGTACATTTTTTAATTGGACATTAGGTGGGTTTAATGCACATGCTCTGCACCATTTATTACCCAATGTTAGCCACGTTCACTATTTGGATATTTTACCAATTTTTAGAGAAGTTGCGGAGAAACATAATATAACTTATATGGAAATGTCTTACAGAAAATCCCTCGCGGCACATTTCAGGTTTTTGAAAACTATGGGAACTCAAACTCAATTTATTCCGAGGCCTTATGAAAGATAAACATATTAAAAAAACAACTGACAGTCAATTACTTGAACTATTAACTGCTCAAATGAAAAGGTATGTTTCAACGAGTAAGATAAATGTGTCCAGACATGTTATATTAAAATTTTTGTTTTACGGGGTCTTGGCCACTATAGTCTATTCATGCTTATTTATGGTGAATAACCTCTATGTGTTTTTATTGTGTTATGTGGCATACGGATTTATAACCTTACTGTTTGCATTTAATTTCTCACATGATTTGTCACACAATACTGTGTTTAAAAGCAGGAAAGTAAATAATTTGTTTTACATCCTATCATTCACAATTGTTGGAGCTCATGCAGAAGCCTGGAAAAAAAGACATATAAATTCTCACCATTATGCGCCAAATGTTGAGGGCTACGATTCCGATTTAAAAATCACAAAGTTAATTAGGGTAATCCCTAATAGCGAATTTTATTGGTTTCACAGATTTCAGTATGTCTATGCTCCTATAGCGTATATGAGTTATTCTTTATTTTGGATTTGTATTAAAGATCTTGTAATTCTCTTTTCAAAAGACAACTTTAGAAGAAAGAAGAATATAAAGTATTATGCATCCTTTTGCTTACAGAAAGGGATTTACATCATTATAACATTGCTGTTACCTTTACTGTTTTCACAACAGATGTGGTACGCTGTTGTATTCGGTTTTTTAATTATGCACATGACATTGTCTCTTTTTTTATTGTTTACTTTTTTTATGACTCATCATGTAGAATCTACTTTATATCCAACAGTTAATAAAGACGGTTTAATTAATACGTCATGGCTAATGAACCAAATTGGAAGTTCAAACGATATGCATCCATTTAGTCATATCGCAAATTTTATTTTTGGAGGTTTCAATAATCATGTTGCACACCATTTATTTCCGCATATTCATCATGTACACTATCCTAAACTCAATAAAATACTTTATAAAGTGTTAATTGAAAACGGTATTACACCAAACCAAACGTCCTATTTTGGAGGTGCTATATCGCATTTAAGATTACTCAAACGAATGGGTAAGGCTTAAAGGTTATTCAAACCCAGACGGATTGTCGATACTGATTTGGTTTCTAAGTTTATTGATTTTTTGTAGCATTTTATTAAAAAACAGTGTGCGATCTTTCTCTCCAGAATGAACTAATAACTTAGAATTAGTCATTTGTCTGCTAAAAAAATCATCCATAATCGCGCAAGTTTCGTCATGCTCAATTTTTAAATACTCTAAAACTGTATAAGGCACAAAAAATGCCTTTTTATGTGTGGTCTTAACCATAATGATATTACTCATTGTCAATAAATCACTCTTATATAAGTTGTATGAAGCATTGTTTTTTGAATTTATTATACTCTGCTGAATGGTTTGTTTTTCTACATGATGGATTATGTCTTCTAAATCATCACAAATTTTCAACGCGATGCGCTTAGATAAAAGCTGAGATTCAAAAAAGTAGACAATTTGTTGAAGCGTGCCGTTAATGGTATTGTCATTCCAAAATTCGGTAATATTTATATAATTGTAGGTTTGTCCGAGTTCAAAAGCTTGTTCTAATAAAGATGTAGGGATTGTACTGATGAAATCATCAAAAGAAATTTTGTTTTTGGTCATCTCTTTATTTGTGAGTTTCAGCCAAACGTAAATTTTATAACGTGTTATATAAGAGTCCTTGAGTGTATAAAACAACGGAATATCTTTAGCAGAATATAAAATAGATGCACTTTTAAGCTGTGTAAGAGGCTTTAAGTTTTCTATAGATTTTCTAAAATAATCTTCTAAATCAGATGCATTGGAAATGATAGGCGATTTTTCAGTTAAAATGGTGTTTTGACTCCCAACTTCATATAGCTTATTGAGCGAAATTTTGTAAAACTTCGCCAATGTAATACTCTCTTCGAGGCTTAAATTTGTTTTCATCGTAACACGTCTATAAGCGGCATCATAACCAATGTCTAAAACACTAGCCACTTCATCAACAAATGAAGTTGCGCCAGAGCTTTTGTCTTTTAGATAGGAGATGAATAAATCTTGCATATAATGAGATTTTGTATGGTGTTATTGTTTAATTATTGTAAAAAATACAAAAAAAATACAATAATCTCGACATTTTCGTTAGACTTCACTTAAATATCACAAGTAATTTTAAGCATAATCTAAAAATAATGACTTATGAAAAAATTATGCGTAAAGATTAATTTGTTACTAATATGTGCTTGTTTCGTTTCAAGTTGCAGTATTGATGATGACTCTTATCAGGATGTTCGCCTGAGGGTTATTAGTGAATTTACAGGCGAGCCTGTCTCTGGGGCTGAGGTTCTAATTTTAGTCCAAGATGTAGGAGGATCTGGTCTTTTTTCAAGTACTTATGACATTAGCAGGAAGATTGTCAGAACAGATGATAATGGTTCCATAGATACGATTCTCAAATATGAAAACACGAATAACTTTTTCACAATTTATGTCATTGATGAGGAAATTTGTACAGACATTATAGCACATGTCAATAGTTTTTTCTTTGAAGAGATACAATCGGAAATTCCCTTAGAACTTAAAGTTAGAAAATACTTTCCAATGGAAGTAACGGTCAAGAATATAAACCCTTTCGATGAGAATGATCGTATTTCTGTGAGTTTTTACCATGTTGGTTCTAACTATCATAGCGCTCCGCTATATCATATTGAACACAGGGGAGATGTAAGTGAGCCTTATACGACTCCTGGTGTTGGAATAGATGGTTTACAGCCTTTATGGATAAGTGATAATGTTGACTCAACAATTTTTAAGAGGGTTCAAGAAGGTACTGAGGCGAGGATAAGTTGGACAGTAACTAGAAATGGTGAGGTGTCTACGTTCGAATCAGAATTTATACCAACTGTTCAAGATGGAGTAACCTATTATGAAATTAATTTCTAGAAAAGATGAAAAATAATAAGCAATTAATCAAGTCAAAACGGCATGCAATAGTCGTTGCTATTCTTGGAGTTTTTATGCTAAGTTCATGTGGAAAACGTGTTTATACCAGCGGAACTTATGGAGCCATAAAATCATACACAGCAAAGCCAGAATTTAGAGGAGAAAATGATAAAGGAACTTATGTTTCTATTAATTTAAGTAGGGGAAGTCAAGAGGTTACAAATAACATGACCGACAAAAAAGCTCTAATTTCAATAAGAGGACATAAGAGTATTACCCGTAAATATTTTAATTTTCATTATGGTTTGGGTGGAACATTTGGAAATTACAAATTTGGAGGCCCCATCATAGATGGTGTCAACGATGATTCTAAAGCGTTCTATAGTCTTAATACAAAAACAGGAATCAATCTAAACCTTCCAACCAAAAGGATGGATTGGCGCGTAATTGGTGTAGAACTTGTATACAACTACGAATTTGGACCTTATCAAAATACCTTAGAGAAGGTTAAAAATAGTAGCGAAGATCCTGCTTTATTAATATTCAATAAAAAATCAATATTCTCTTATAATTTTAGTTCTGAAGCTGTTTTTAAGCTCAATAATGATAGGGCATTAGGTTTAGGATTTTATATAGGTGATATACTAAATAAAACAGGAAACTTAAAAGGTGAAAACTCCGAGTTTATTGGTGTTTTTATGAGTTTTAGATTTAAAAAATTTACGTTTATCGTGTTAAATGAAAGTGCCAAGGAAGACATTGGTACGTCAAAATTTGGATTAACCTATCAATTATTTTAATGTGACGTATTCATATAAAAAAAGCCTCACTAAATCTAGTGAGGCTTTAATCTATTTAGAAAAGAAATTAATCTTTCTTGTCTTCTCTTGGCTTACGATCATCACGACGATTATCACGTCCGCGATTATCTCTACCTCTATTGTTATCACGTCCACCACGACTGTTATTGTCTCTTGGAGGTCTTGGTTGCCAACCTTCTGGTTTTGGTAAAATAGCTTTACGAGATACTTTCTCTTTACGAGTTCTAGAATCTACACCAAAGTACTTCACATCAAAAACATCTCCCATGTTTACAACATCAGATACATTTTCCGTACGTTCCCAAGCCAACTCACTAACATGTAATAATACTTCGTTTCCTGGCGCTTCCATATATTCTACTACAGCACCAAAATCTAGCATCTTAATTACTTTTACTTCGTAAACACTTCCAACTTCAGGTTTAAATAATAAAGAATCAATTTTTGCCATAACAGCATCAATACCTTTGCTACCAACACCTAATACTTCAACAATACCTTCTTCAGTTACAGGATCTTCATTTATTACGATAGTTGTCTCAGTTTCTTTTTGTAATTCTTGAATTACCTTTCCACCAGGACCAATTAACGCACCAATAAATTCATTTGGAATACGTCTCGTTACCATTGTAGGAGCATGTTCCTTAACTTCTGCATTTGGAGTAGCTATAGTGTCAGTTAATTTTTCTAAGATATGTAAACGACCATCACGAGCTTGTTTTAGTGCATTTACTAAAATCTCATATGATAATCCTTTTACCTTAATATCCATTTGACAAGCCGTAATACCATCTGCGGTACCAGTCACTTTAAAATCCATATCACCTAAGTGATCTTCATCACCTAAGATATCAGATAAAACAGCATACTTTCCAGAATCTGCATCAGAAATTAATCCCATGGCAATACCAGAAACAGGTTTCTTTAATTGAACACCAGCATCCATTAATGCCATTGTTCCAGAACATACTGTTGCCATAGAAGATGAACCATTAGATTCTAAA
This sequence comes from uncultured Psychroserpens sp., assembly GCF_947492715.1. Classification (GTDB taxonomy): domain Bacteria; phylum Bacteroidota; class Bacteroidia; order Flavobacteriales; family Flavobacteriaceae; genus Psychroserpens. The sequence continues at coordinate 285,984 of NZ_CANLNS010000001.1, read as the reverse complement.
ACTTCAGATACAACTCTTACCGTGTAAGGACATTCTTCAGGAACCATTCCTTTTAAGGCACGTTGTGCTAAGTTACCATGACCAACTTCTCTACGAGATGTTCCTCTTATTGGTCGAGCTTCTCCTGTTGAAAAAGGAGGGAAATTATAATGTAAATAGAAACGTTCTTCACCTTCGTAAGATGGCATATCAATTTGATTAGCTTCTCTAGAAGTTCCTAATGTTACTGTAGCTAAGGCTTGAGTTTCCCCACGAGTAAAGATTGCCGAACCATGAGTTGAAGGTAAGTAATCTACCTCACACCATATGGGTCTAATTTCATCAGTTTTACGACCATCTAAACGCAAACCTTCATCTAAAGTTAGGTTTCTAATAGCTTCTTTTTGAGCTTTCGCAACATATTTATGAATTAGTTTCCCTAAGTCTTCTTGCTCTTCTTCAGAGAACGACTCGAAAACTTCTTCTTTAATTTCACTAAATGCTGCACCACGTTCGTGCTTTGCAGAACCAGCTTTTGCAATGGCATAGGTTTTATCATAAACCATATCGTGAATTTTCTTTGCTAAGTCTTCATCAGAACGTTCAGGATCGTACTCTCTAACGTCTTTCTTACCAAAGGCTTCTGCTAATTTAACTTGAGCTGCACATTGCACTTTAATAGCTTCATGCGCAAACTTAATAGCTTCTGCCATTTCTTCTTCAGAAATTTCATCCATTTCACCTTCAACCATCATAACAGAGTCGGCCGAAGCTCCAATCATCATATCGATGTCAGATTCTTCAAGCTGCGCTCGAGTTGGGTTGATGATAAACTCACCATTAATACGACCAACTCTAGCTTCAGAAATTGGGCATTCAAATGGGAAATCTGATAATTGAATAGCTGCCGAAGCCGCTAATCCTGCCATAGCATCTGGCATTACGTTTTCGTCATGAGACATTAACTGAATCATCACTTGAGTTTCAGAGTGATAATCTTTTGGGAATAGTGGACGTAATACACGGTCTACTAAACGCATTGTTAAGACTTCACCATCACTTGGTCTGGCTTCTCTTTTGAAAAAACCTCCAGGATAACGTCCTGCTGCAGCAAATTTTTCTCTGTAATCTACTGTTAATGGTAAAAAGTCTACATCTGCTTGATGATAGTTGGAAACAACTGTACATAATAACATACATTTTCCAGATTGCACCACAACACTACCATGTGCTTGTTTTGCAAGTTTTCCAGTTTCAATAGAAATTTCTCTACCGTCACCTAGGTCAATGACCTCTTTAAAAGTTTTTGGAATCATAAATTTTTAATTCTAGTTCTAATGATATAACATATTAGAACAATGTTAAACAATGGTCGTTGTGTTGTTGTAGTTGTTGTGTGACAATTAAATGTCTTGACCAATGAAAAACTGTAATTAGCTTCTTATTTACGACTGTTATACTCTATCGTAAGAGTTAGTTATATAAAAAAAAGAGGCACGAAGCCTCTTTAATATTATTTTCTTAATCCTAATTCTTTTACTATCGCACGATATCTTAAGATATCCTTCTTAGTTAAGTAATCAAGTAAAGCACGACGCTTACCTACTAATTTTACTAATGAACGCTCTGTGTTATAATCTTTACGATTCTTTTTTAAGTGTTCTGTTAAGTGGTTAATTCTGTAAGTAAATAATGCAATTTGACCTTCTGCTGTTCCAGTGTCTTTGACATCTTTACCGTGTTTTTTAAAGATTGCTTCTTTTTCTTTTTGATCTAAATACATGCTAATATTATTGTAAATGATTTTTATGTACGTTGAAAGTCTTTCTTTCAAGCGGCAAATATAATAATTTTTAATCATTTACAAGGTTTTATAAGCTCTAGTTTTATTTTTTATTCTGAAAATTAAACGTTTTCATTTTTGGATAGTCTTAACATCATATTAACATCAAATATTCAATTATGAAAGCAAGAACAAAATTTATGTTAACCTTAGTGGTTTTAGGTTTAACATTTACAGGTTGTAGCAATGAAGATACTGCAACAGAAGAAGAACAAAATGTAGAAATTTCCGAAGTTAGACTCTCTTCAGATATTGATACAGCGGCAAGTGTTATAGGCGATATTATTATCGATGCCTATGAAGGTGAAGAGTCTAATGCTTTAGATAGAACATCGGAACAATCGGGATTACCAGATTGCGTTACAATTACTGTTGTTGCTCAACAAGGGTTTAGAGAAGTTACCGTAGATTTTGGAACAGAAGGTTGTATGGTTCATGGTCATTTACTTAAAGGACAAATTGTATTTTCATACACAAGAAACCCCGAAGCTCAACAGGTGTTAATTACATATGATTTAGTGGATTTTTTCTTTGATGCTAAGCATATTTTAGGAAGCAAGACACTGCTGAAAGAACTATCAAATGAAAATGGAAATCCGCAATTTACTCATACTTTAGATTTAACTGTGATTTGGCCTAATGGTGCACAAGCGAGTAGAGAAGGACTTAAAATTAAGGAATGGGTTGAAGGATTTGGAAGCGGCGTTTGGAGTGATAATGTTTTTGAAATTATGGGCTATTGGACAACAACATTTGTTAATGGCAATGAACATAGTTATGAAGTCCTAACGCCATTACGACGTGAAGTAATTTGCTTCTATTTTGTGAGTGGGAGTGTGGATGTACAACGCACTAACTTTGGAGGGATCTTTGATTATGGATCTGGAGATTGCGATAATCAAGCTACGTTTACTACCAATAATGGAAATGTGATCGATGTGACTTTGAACTAAGTATTTAGTAGATTAAGTTAGTTTTTAAAGCTCCAGAATTTTCTGGGGCTTTTTTTAGTGGTATTAATAACTATCGTGATACCATTCGTCACAAAAAATCATATTAGTTTCCTAATTTGATGTGTTGTAATTAACTTTCCAATACATTAAAACATCTTGTTTACTATTGAGATTATGCTTATGAACGAAGTGATAAAAAATCAGGCCACTGGAGATTGCATAGAATTTCTTCAAACAGCAAAAGAAACGAAAGGCAGAGTTTCAGAATTTATACTCACTCTGGCTCCAAAATCATCATGGGCCAAAACCCCAAGACACAGACATCCATTTCAGGTAGAAACATTTCAGGTTCTTACTGGTGAATTGCATCTCACTAAAGGTGACGAGTATTTCGTTTTAAAACCTGGAAGTAACAAGGTTATTGTAGATAAATTGATGCTCCATAGTTTTTGGAATGAATTGGATACAGAGACCTCCTTTAGAGCAGAAATATTTAATCCGAGGCATATTGAAAAAGGACTTCGATTAACATACAAGTTATCTCAAGAGGGTAAGATTAGTAAGAATAATATTCCATATAACCCATTTTATACATTCATTCTGATGGATTATTTCGATTCTTATTTTAGAATTGTACCTTGGAGACTGCAACGATTTATGTTTAAAGCGGGTTCGTTACTGTCTCAACTATTTGGATATCCTAAGGCATGAAAAATACAATTACTATAAGTCAATCTTTAATCATTAATGCTTCTCAAGAGGCTATTTGGAATTATACCCAAGATTTTGACAACAGACCTGAATGGGATACTGCAGTAATGGAATCTGAGGTGATTCAAAAAAAACCATTCAAATTAGTTCATTTAAAAATGAAGGGCGGACTTCAAACAGACTTAAAATATAAGTTATGTCGTCGCCCATTAAAAACAAGTCTTGTTATGACTAATACAAAGTCGTTGTTGTTTTCGGGCGGAGGCGGATCTTGGGTCTATAATAACGAGGGGGAAGTTGTGGAGTGGATTCAAACAAACACATTAATTGTAAAACACAAGTTTATATATTGGTGTTTTGGTAAATTGATTAAACAAATGATGCATAAACAGACGAAAACTGCAATGATGAAGGCTAAATTAATTATTGAACAGAACTTAAGTACTTAGAATAGCCGTTTTAATCGTTTTTGTATAACTACGAGATACTGGTATGCATTCAGTTACATTTTTAAACCTTAACTGGTAACCTTGCAAGTTCCCTGATACCTTATCAATTTTATCCAGATTAATAATGTAAGAGCGATGGCATCTTATTATGTTTTTGAATTTTTTAAGTTGCTGTTCAACTTTTGATATGTTATTACGTAGTAGCTTTTTTTCAATGGTGTCATCATTTAAAAAATAGAGCTCTATATAGTTTCCAGCTGAAGCAATAAAGATGAAATCATTATTCTTAATTTCTATAACCTCTTTGTTGTTTTCTGAAGTGATAATTAGTTTTTTTTGAGGCACGACGTAATTATACGATTCATTTTTGGCTATAATCTGTGAGTCTAATTGAGCTACTTCTTTCACAATTTTCTTATACACAAAAAGCTGTTTATATAGAATAATAGTTATCGCCGGAATAACCGCAATAACAACAGTACAGGTAAATACGAAAAGAAAAATCTTAAAATTAAATGCATATCCAGCATTAAAAATATAGCCAGAATAGAAGTAGTTTGCAATGGCAAGGGAGAGATTAATTAGTAAAATCCATAGTATTTCTTTATAAATTTTCCAGCCTTTATTTTGTAAACTGTCTTTAAAGATTAAGGGAAGAATAACGATGTATAACCCGCAAACCAAGAAAGAAACTAATCCATATCCTAATCTGCCAGAGGAGTTAAGTTTGTCTAAACCAAAAGGCATAAATAAGTAACAAAAAACAGCTATGAATAGACCTATGGAGAATGAAATTTTAAAGCCTTGTTTTGTGTTTTCATAGAACGGGTAAGGGTAGTTTAAAAATCTTAATAGACGCATTATCTTTTGGTTGATTGGTGGTAAACTTTTCTATTAATAAAACAACTAAGGTGTTCAATTTCCTGACAAGATAATTGAAATTTTCATGATGTTTTAGACTCAAATCAATGCATTTCGTACCAAATCATATGCTGTTAGTACCTACAGTCTTTAAACCACAGTTTTTAGTTTATGGTATTCATCACAAACAGCAATCTTTTTGTACCAATTTTAAATATAGGAAAGATAACATACATCCCGTAAAGTAGATTTGATAAACCAAAAACAGCTACTTATGGTAAAGATAGTATTGGCATTGATTTTAATGATATCAACATTGGGTCAAGCACAGATGACTTTAATACCAGACCCAAATTTTGAGCAACGACTTATTGATATGGGTTATGATAATGCACCTATAGATGGTGTTGTGCCAACAGCAAATATCAATACAATTACATCATTGTTTGTTCCACTAAGCAATATAAGTGATTTAACAGGTATAGAAGATTTTGCCGCTTTAGAAACTTTGGATACCTCTAGTAATCCTATTTCAATTTTAGACTTAGGCAGTAATACGGCAATGAGAACCATTTTTACGGGACAAAATGAGCTTACAAGTCTTAATGTTTCAAATTGTACTGCATTGGAGGTGTTGGTTTGTCATGGCACATTACTTGGTAGTTTAGATTTAAGTAATAATCCCAACCTAAGACTTCTCAACTGTGTTAATAGCCAGCTTACTAGTTTAGATTTAAGCAATAATACACAGTTAACCAATTTGGTCGCCAATGATAATCTATTTACGTCTTTAGATTTAAGTCAGAATACTGCTTTAGAAGGATTGGTGTGTCAAAACACTGGCTTGATAAGTTTGATTTTGAGTAGTGGAAATAATACCACACTAGAAAATGTAGATGTGAGGTTTAACAGTAGTCTTGCCTGTATTGAAGTGGATGACGAAAATGAGGCCAATGCAAGTAATGGTGTCTATGGCAATTGGATGAAAGATGCTATGGCTACATATGCTCAAGATTGTGCCGCTACCTTAAGCACAGATACTTTGCTTCCTGAAGATTTGGAAATAAACATCTATCCAAATCCGAGTAAAGGCCAATTTATTGTACGCTGTAACGACAATCTGAAGCTAAAGGCACTACAACTATTAGATGTAAATGGGAAAGAAATTTCAATGATAAATATCCATAACACACATTTTTATCCTGTATCAGTCAACCTTGAAAGGGGTATTTATTTTTTAAAAGTAAAAACCAATAATACTATAACCACCAAAAAAGTAATCATTAATTATTAACCTAAAACATACGTTATGAACATAAAATTATTTTTTATATCCTTAATTTTTACAGGATTATTACAAGCACAAACAACGGCAATTCCAGATGCTAACTTTGAACAAGCATTAATTGACTTAGGGTTTGATGATGTTATTGATGGGCAAGTTTTAACCTCAAACATTGAAAATGAAACTTTCTTAAACTTAGCTTCTACTACTATTGCTGGTTTTATAACAGACTATACTGGGATCGAAGGTTTTAATTCACTTCAACACCTAAATTTAGGCGCTGTAGCAGCAACGGCCTTAGACCTAAGTAATAATGTTGATTTAATTAGTGTTGAAATGACAGAGTTTTACCAAAATAATGCTTTAACATCCATCAATTTAACTGGATTGACAGATTTACAGATGTTTACATGTAGAAAGAGTCAATTAACACATATTGATTTTTCTACTAATTCAGCATTAAATGAAATTTATTTAGGGCAAAACTATCAATTAGAGAATATAAATGTAGATAACTTGAATGGACTTAGATCGCTTAATTGTTTTACAAGTAAGTTATCGAGTATTGATTTAAGTGATAATATTGCTTTAGAATTCTTGAATTTAAGCTTTAATGATCTTACAACAATAGATGTGTCTAGTAATACTTTGCTTGAAATAATAAATGTTAGTGAAAATGAAATCTCTAATATTGATTTAAGTTCTAATACGCTTTTAGATATTCTTTATTGTAATGATAATCCTAATTTAAACGCACTTGATCTTAATAGTAATATTAATTTAACTCAATTGGATTGTTCCGATTCTCCATTAGGGACAATAGATTTAAGTAATAATATAAACTTGGAGATTTTGAGAGTTTTTCGTAGTCAATTAACAACACTTGACGTATCAAATAATCCCGCTTTAATCGAAGTCCATTGCTATTCAAATCATATAGTGAACCTTGACTTAAGCAATTGTCCTTTATTAACAACGCTTAACTGTTCTGTGAACTATGGTCTCTCAATGTTGGATGTAAGTAACAATGCTTTATTAGAAACTCTTTCAGCAACTTTATGCTATATAAGTTCAATTGATTTAACTAATAATTTGAGTTTGAATTCTTTAGCTCTGGGAACTAATCCTCTTACAAATATTGATCTTCATACTAATAATTTATTAACTCATATATATCTTCAAAATACACCTGTTTTAGAATTTGTCAATTTAAAAAATGGTGCAAATGATTTAATTTCAAATTTTAATATAACGAATAGTCCAAACCTAAATTGTTTGCAAGTCGATAATGAGGTAGATGCTAATGCTGGTAATGGGATTTATGCAACATGGTTAAAAGATAGTACTGTAAGTTATGGGCAACACTGCCTAGACACATATGTTCCTGATGATAACTTTGAACAAGCACTGATAGATTTAGGTTACGATACAGGAGCTTTGGATGACTATGTACTAACTTCAGATATAGAACCTATCTTATCATTAAATATCGAAAACGAAAGTATTATAGACTTAACAGGTATTGAAGATTTTAAAGATTTAGAACAACTCCGTTGTAGAAATAATCAAATTGTAGATTTAGATCTATCTTATAACACCAACCTGACATTTTTACGTTTAGAAGACAATTTACTAGAGACTTTAAACCTTAAAAATGGCAATAATACCATTTTAACAACAATGCGCGCCCAGGACAATAACCTCTTATGTGTTGAGGTAGATGATGAAATTGCCGCAAATGCAGGTTCAGGTTCCTATAGCAGTTGGCAAGTAGATAATGGTGTGGTGTATTCAGAACGTTGTGGTGGCTGTCCTGAAATTAATTTACTCGGAAATGGGATGTCTATTGCTAATGGCGATGATACTCCCGATACAAATGATCACACCGATTTTGGACTAGTCGATTTTGGAAGTTTCGCAGAATTTACCTTTACTATTGAAAATTTAGGTATAGCCGATTTGTTATTGGCAGGAGCACCTCTAATAACCATTACTAATAGTTCAGATTTTGAAGTGGTAGAACTTCCAGAAGCCACCATTATGGCAAATGGAGGTACAGCATCATTTACAATTCGTTATACACCGAGTATGGTTAATACCATAAATACAGCAACTGTTTCTTTTATGAGCGATGATTGTGATAATGCAACTTATACGTTCGATATTATTGGTCAAAGCCAAGAGGCTTTAAGTGTTGATGTGAATTTGTTAAAAGATGACTTACGCGTGTACCCTAATCCTAACAATGGTGTTTTTGTGTTAGAGTATTCTGGGGATATCCAGTTAGAACAAATGATAGTTTATGATATCACAGGGAAACAATTGCAACGTATTCCTTTATTAGATTTTAATCATAGGAAAACGCTCAAATTGAAACTACCAACTGGTTTTTACTTATTCAAGATTCAAGCTTATAATCAAAGTATTGTAAAGAAAATTATAATTAATTAACACATTTATAATCATGGAAAACCTATTAAAAAAATACAAACTCGAAGTATTTCTTTGGATATACTATGTGCTGTTAGGGTTTTGTGTGTATCAGTTCTTGATTTAAAATAGTTGGTTGGCCTTATGTTACGTATAGGTTAATAGTGTAACACTTTAAGGCAGAAAAGCGAGCCGTTGGGCTCGCTTTTTTTTATTTAGCTCTGATAAGCGTATTATGCTCTTACAGGTTGATTTGTAATCAAATCGATATACAAATTCACTTTGTTTTTTAATTCTTTACGATGTGTAATAAAATCTAAGAAGCCATGTTCTAATAAAAACTCAGAAGTCTGAAATCCTTCTGGCAGTTCTTGACCAGTGGTGTCTTTCACAACACGCGGTCCAGCAAATCCTATAAGCGCTCCTGGCTCACTAATATTAATATCTCCTAACATAGCAAACGACGCTGTTGTACCACCCGTTGTTGGATCTGTACATAATGAAATATATGGAATTCCAGCATCTGCCAATTGTGCTAATTTTACAGAGGTTTTAGCCAATTGCATTAGCGATAATGCGGCTTCCATCATACGTGCACCTCCAGATTTAGAAATAATCATAAAAGGTTTTTCATTTTTTAAGGCATAATCTGCAGCTCTCGCAATTTTTTCACCTACAACGCTTCCCATAGAACCTCCAATAAATGAAAAGTCCATACAAGCAATAACAAGATCTTTACCTTTAGACTTTCCAACAGCTGTTCTTACAGCATCTTTAAGTTTGGTTTTTTCTTGAGCGGCTTTTAATCGGTCTGGATACTTTTTTGTATCCTCAAATTTTAATGGATCTTTAGATAGAAGTGATGCGTCTAATTCTTCAAATGTATTGTCATCAAATAAAATCTCAAAGTATTCCTTACTTCCAATTCTAACGTGATAGCCATCTTCTGGACTCACATAAAAATTCTGCTCTAATTCTTTCGTATCAACAATTTTACCTGTTGGAGATTTGTACCACAACCCTTTGGGTGTGTCTTTCTTCTCTTCTGTAGAGGTTTGTATTCCCTTATCTTTCCTTTTAAACCAAGACATTAAACATAGTTTTAATTAGTAGTTAGTAGTGCAAAGTTATAAAGTATTTACATTATTAAGGTCTTCGAACGCCTTTTTTAAGCGTTCAACGAATGCATTTTCACCTTTTCTTAGCCAAACTCTTGGGTCATAATACTTTTTATTTGGAACATCATCACCATCAGGATTTCCAATCTGAGCTTTTAAATATTCAGATTTTTCTCCCATATAATCACGAACACCGCTCATAAATGCATATTGCATATCTGTGTCAATATTCATTTTTATTACACCATAACCTATGGCTTCTCTAATTTCTTCAACTGTTGATCCAGATCCTCCATGAAATACAAAATCAATATGATTATGTGGTAAATTATGCTTTTGAGATAAGAATTCTTGAGAGTTTTTAAGAATTTTAGGTGTTAGTTTTACGTTTCCAGGTTTGTATACACCATGAACATTTCCGAAGGCTGCAGCAATGGTAAACTGATCACTCACTTTACTCAACTCTTCATAGGCATAAGCAACCTCTTCTGGTTGTGTGTATAATTTTGAATCATCAACATCTGTGTTATCTACACCATCTTCTTCTCCACCAGTGATACCTAATTCTATTTCTAGAGTCATGCCCATTTTGCTCATGCGTTCAAGGTAAGACTTGCAAATCTCAATATTTTCCTCAATTGGCTCTTCAGAAAGATCAATCATATGAGAACTATATAATGGCTTTCCTGTGTCTTTGAAGTGCTGCTCACTTGCGTCTAATAAACCGTCTATCCAAGGTAATAATTTCTTCGCACAATGATCTGTATGTAAAATTACTGGAACACCATAAGCTTCGGCCATTAAGTGGACGTGTTTTGCACCTGCAACAGAACCTGCTATAGCAGCTTTTTGGTCGTCGTTGCTTAAGCCTTTTCCTGCATTAAATTGTGCTCCTCCATTAGAAAATTGAATAATTACTGGAGCATTTAACGTTTTTGCAGTTTCTAAAACACCATTTATAGAATTAGATCCAATAACGTTTACAGCTGGCAGAGCAAAGCCTTTTTCTTTTGCGAGGTTAAAAATATCTTGTACTTCTCGCCCTGTAGCAACTCCTGCTTTTATGTTGTGACTCATGTTTGTTTTTTAGTTGAAAATTAAAAGCCAAAAATACGTAAAATTTGACTAATATTTGGGGTTTTTAAAACTTTGAAACAGCTAAAATTAACGAAAACGTTATCGCTATTGAACAAAAAAAGAGCTTAGAATGGATAGTTAACCCCTATATTATAAACGGCATTACTGAAGTTGTAATCTTTAAACCACCTATTGCCTAATTCCCTAGATGGATCATAGGTTTTAAAACCTATATCACCTCTTAAAACGAAGAATCCAAAATCATAACGAATACCAAATCCAGAACCTACAGCAATATCTTTTAAGGATCCAAAACCATCAAATGTGGCTTTGTCGTCTTCAACGTTGTCAAACACATTCCAAATATTTCCAGCATCAATAAAAACAGCGCCATTAAAACGCCCTAAAAGATTAAAACGTTGCTCAGCACTCAACGTTATTTTCATGTTGGCTTCGTTGAATTCGTTAGTAGACAGAGAGCTTCCTGGGCCAAGGTTGTATGCTGTCCAAGCACGAACATCGTTAGGTCCTCCTGAAAAGAAACTTTCTGCAAATGGGATACTGTTAGAGTTTCCATAAGGTATGGCAATTCCAAAATAGGTACGAATAGCCAATTCATTTTGCCTTCCCAAATTCCAGTGCTTTACATAATCGATTTCAGTTTTTACATACTGAGAAAAAGGCACCCCAAAAACTTCATATCTACCATCTGCATTTCTTGGTAAATTGAAAGTCTTTGATAGATTAGATAATAAATTTCCTGCTAATTCTAAACGGAACCTTACAATAGAGAAATCTTTATCAAACAAATTTTCTCTTCGATTTTTGACGTAATTAAAACTAGAAGAGAAAATAAGGTTGTCTTCGGTTAGTCTATTTTTACGTTGGTTAATGTTATTAATATCTATGTAATCATTATCACCTGGCATAAGAGAAGTGTTGTTGTTTAAAACATCACTTATAAAGGTATCTGCAGGAGAAAAATCGTTTTGCACGTTCGGGTTTTCTAAACTTTCGTCATTTCCAATGTAACCAATATCGCGTGCAATAGAATTTAACCTATCAAACGACGTTGTATAAACCCCAAAATAATTGCCTGTATTAAGATTTTTTACAAACTGAACATTAAACAAATCAAGATTATTAGTCACTTTTCGTGTAGGGTACCAATTATAGTTAACCGTTCCGGTAAACGCTTGTTTGTCTAATCCGATATTTGTTTGACTCGTAGCACTTAGTGATATTCTTGTGCTTGGAGACATGTATTTTGGTATTAACTTTTCGGTATTAAAGGGTAGAAAAAAACGAGGAATGTTAAGTCTCAAATTTCCACCTAACTCATTAATGTCAAAAAACTGATCTTTGGTGTCAGAGGCATCTCTTGAAGATCCGATGGCACCTAACGCCGAAATTTCTAAAGTTTCTGCACCTCTAAAGATGTTTCGTATAAGTAAACCAGTATTAAAGGCAAAACCCACCGTTTGAATATTACTTTGTGAGATTTCAAAACTGGTGGTCAGTTCAAATTTTTTCTTAGGGACTAGATATACATTTGCGGTTAAAGTGGTATCGTTTTCATTTTCTATATATTCAATTCTTGGATATCTGAAGGCCTGTAATTGACTTAAATAGCGGTAAGTTCGTGTTCTGTCTATGTCTTTAAAAACATCACCTTTATTTATAAAAACGGCGTCGGTAATAGCCTTTGGTCTGTATTTCATTTCGTCAAAACTGTATAAGTTGTAACCTTTAAATTTCACAGAATCACTAATCGTAGAATTTCGATTTTCATTTTTAAAATCGGTGAAAATATTAACCTCTTTAACTTTATATACCTTAAAAGGAACACGTCTAATCGAATCTTCTGTTCTAACAGCTCTGTTGGCAATTATTAAATCGGTTGGCATTTTTTTATTGGTGCCAATAGTGTCAATAGCAAACGTAATATAATCTTGTCCAAAATGATAAAAACCAGAGTTTCTCAGTTGTTCGGTTAATCGGTCGCGTTCAGCAGAAAAACTGGCTTCATCGTATTGTTGCCCTTCTTTTATAAGTGAACCTTGCTTTAAGTGTGCCGTGTATAAGGAGTCAATTATTGGTGTCTTTATGTTTTGTGTTATAGAGTCTAAATAATAGGGATCTCCTGTATTGACTTTGTAAGTGACTCTAGCTCTTTGATTGCTATCTTTTTCAGTTTCAAAAGCAGTTTCAACGTTAAACCATCCTTTGCTGAAGTAATATTTTTTTAGAGCGTTCGCTGTTTTTTCGGCTCTGGCCTCATTGTAAATGGCTGGCGCTTCTCCTGTTTTTTTTAACCAATTGTTAAAGTTCTTTTTCGATTTTACAAAGGCTTCATACTGTTTTAATGAGAGTAAATTTTTAAGACCAGTTCTAGGGTTTTCTGGATTCCTATATTTCTGATTGAGTATCGAATCTATATTTGGACGCGCCAAATTGTATATGTGAACTCGTAAAGGAATTCCTAATAATGTACCGTTTGGTTTTTGATAGATAAGATTATTGACGGTTTCTGTCGTATTTTTTTTGTCATTAACTAAAACCGTATTACTCGTCAATAAATGCTCATTCTTTTTAACGCGCTTCATCACGTTACACGATAAAGTAGTGCATATCAAACCGCAGATTAGTATCTTGGAAAAGTGAAATTTCAAAAAAGAAAGTGTTTGCATTTAAGTTCTATCCAAATTTACAGTTTTATTGTGGTCTTATCATAACAAATAATAGACCAAAAAAGTATTACTTTGTATTTTAGTTAAAACATCACAAAAGTAAATACATTTTAATGTTAACAAAGAGCCACATAAAATTAATTGCTAGCTTGAGTCAAAAAAAGTTTAGAATCCAACATCAGCTATTTGTGGTTGAAGGTATAAAAGGTATTGAAGAGTTTTTGAATTCTAGCTTTGAGTTATACCAATTGTTTTCAACAGAAGACATTTTTAATACTGAAACCGTTTTGATTTCAGATAAGGAGCTTCAAAAAATAAGTCGACTTAAAGCACCTAATACAGCTCTTGCAATGTTTAAAATTCCGCAAAATGAAGATATATCTCATACAGGATTGATTTTAGCGCTTGACGATGTTAGAGACCCTGGAAATCTCGGCACAATTATTAGACTTTGCGATTGGTTTGGTATAAAACATTTGATTTGCAGTAAGGCAACTGTTGATTGCTATAACTCTAAGGTTGTACAGGCTACGATGGGTTCATTGACAAGAGTACATTTGACGTACGTTAATCTTGAAGATTATATTAAAGATAGCGATATGAATGTCTTTGGAACGTTTATGGATGGCGATTCCATTTATACTAATAAGATGCCTAATGCAGGGATAATTGTTATGGGTAATGAAGCCAATGGAATTTCAGATGCTATTGAAGCCCTAGTCACCAAGAAATTAAGTATTCCTCGATTTGGAAATTTAAAAGCGACAGAAAGTTTAAATGTAGCAACCGCCACGGCAATTGTTTTAAGTGAATTTAAACGGAATTCTATTGAAATGTAAAATTTAAGAAGATACCTCTTGTTTTCATGGTTCTTATATTGCTTGTCCATGGACTATTAGGGTCTTCGTCTCTAATGAGTTCATCATTTAATGCAAATACACCCCGAATAGAAGGTGTAAACTTAAACCACTGGTTATAGAAATCGATGCCAACACCTAACTCATAAAAAAGAACATTTTTCTTTGTTCTAAATTGACCAGCAGCATTGTCATCTGGATTTTCCTCATTACTTGATAAGTTGAGTGCCATAGATAAACCACCTATAATAAATGGTTTAAAGTTATTCAAACGTTTTGTAGAGACTTTCAGTAGTAGTGGGAAATGAACATAAGTCGATTTTACCTCTCTTAGCAAATCGGCATCAGTAGATTCAAGACCAACGAAGTAACTTGGGTCATATTGTATGCTTCTCGTGGTAATAAATAAGCCTGGTTCAAACCTCAGATCTAAATGATCGTTTATTCTCAGATTAGAAACCAAGCCAACACTAAAACCTAAACTTGTTTCAACTAGAATTTCTTTAAGATCTCTTTCATAATTAAACTGATAATCATAACTGTTAAGTCCAAGATAAAAACCCCAACTAAGGGTTTTTTTATCGAAATTCTCAATATTTTTTATTTTTTCTCTACTAAATAATTGGGCAGAAACACTCTGCGACATTATAAGTAAGGTTAAAACGATAAGTATTTTCTTCATAAATATCACGATAATGACGTGTATAAACCTTGATTAAGCTTTAGAGGCTACATAAATTGTTGCGACACCTAAAGTTTGAGGTTTGTCTTGCACGTTAATAAACCCAATTTTACGTAAAATATTGTTTAAAACCTCACCATATGGAAAAACAGATGCAGATTCACATAAATAAGAATAGGCAGATTGATCTTTCGAGAAGAGTTTTCCGATGGCTGGTAAAATGTATTTGGTATAGAACTTATAGCCTTGTTTAAAAGGGGTTTTAGTAGGTACAGAAGTTTCAAGAATGACAAACGTTCCGTTAGGTTTTAAGACCCTAAAAATTTCTGAAAGACCTTTTTCTAAATTTTCAAAATTTCTAACCCCAAATGCTACAGTAATGGCATCAAAGCTACTGTCTTCAAACGGTAAATTTTCAGAATCACCAATTACCATAGAAATAAGGTCATCTAAATTTTTACTTTTAATTTTTTTTCGCCCTACTTCGAGCATGCCGTCACTTATATCTAATCCAACAATTTCTTTGGCTTTGGTTTTTGCCAGACTAATGGCCAAATCTCCTGTGCCTGTTGCAATGTCTAAAATACGCTCAGGCTTATTTTGAGCTATAATATCAACAACCTTATTACGCCATTTAATATCGATTCCAAAAGAAATAACACGATTTAAACCATCATATTCTTTTGAGATATTATCAAACATTTGAGTGACCTGCTGCTTTTTATTCAAATCACTGTCTTTATATGGAGTCACTTTTGACGACATTCTTTTTTTTTGCAAATATACTTAAAACTAATAGCTTTAAATAATTTGAGCCTTACTTTTAAGAGACTCTCAATCACATAATAATGTAGTATATTTGTATGTTTTTTTGAATATACATAATCAATGAAAATAATTATTGCGGGAGCAGGAGAAGTAGGATTTCATTTGGCCAAATTATTGTCTTATGAATCTCAAGAGATTACTTTAATAGATACAGACAAAAATAGTTTAGCTTATGCCAATGATCACTTAGATATTAGGGTCATTAAGGGTGATGTGACGTCGATAGCCATTTTAAATGAAGCGAGAATTAACACATCTGAGTTATTTATTGCTGTGACATCTTCGGAAACGACAAACATTACTGCATGTGTTCTTGCAAAAGAATTAGGTGCTAAACAAACCATAGCTAGAATCTCTAATTCTGAATTTTTAGATCAAACGGAAGTTGGGTTCACAAAATTTGGAATTGATGAATTGATCTCTCCTGAAACTTTAGCGGCTGCCGAAATTGAATTGCTGCTTAATCAATACGGATTTAATGATTCGTACGAATTTGAAGAAGGTAAATTAACAATGCTAAGTTTACGCTTATCTCGAACAGCTAGTTTTGTTGGAAAAACCGTTAGAGAAGCAGCTCAAGTGTTTCCAGAACTCCATTTTGTACCAATTGCTATTCAGCGTTTTGGAACACAATATACCATTATACCTAGAGGTGATACAGAGTTTAAAGAAGGAGATAAGGTCGTTTTTATGACTTCTAAGGGTGGCGATGAAGAATTATTTCAACTGTCTGGAAAAGTGAGAACAGAGCTTAAGAATATTATGATTTTGGGTGGTAGTAAAATTGGTTACAAAACCGCTAGAGATCTTTGTGAAGGCAGATTTAAAGTAAAACTTATTGAAAGTGATAAAGAGGTTGCTTTTGAATGCGCCGATGATTTGCCTAATGCCCTTGTTATTAATGGAGATGGTAGAAATGTGGAGTTGCTAGAGGAAGAAAATATAAAAGAGATGGACGCTTTTATTTCGGTAACCGGTAATTCAGAAACCAATATAATGTCTTGTTTGGTAGCTAAATCTAAAGGGGTGAAAAAAACCATTGCTTTAGTCGAAAACATGGACTACTATCAGCTGTCTCAATCTATAGGTATTGATACGTTAATCAATAAAAAACTTTTAGCAGCCAATAATATTTTTAGATACATAAGACGAGGTGAGGTGTTGGCAATGACCAAACTTAGCAATATGAATGCAGAGTTACTCGAATTTGAAGTCACTTCAAAATCTAAAATTACTCAAAAGGTTATTAAAGACTTAGATTTTCCGCGCTCAGCTATTATTGGTGGTGTTATTAGGAATGATATAGGAATTATTCCTTTAGGGGATTTTCAAATAGAAGTAGGAGATAAGGTTGTGGTATGTTGTTTGCCAAGATCTATAACAAAAGTAGAACGATTCTTTTTCTAATAATACGTGAGACTTAATTATAAAATAATTTTTCATTTTTTCGGATTGCTATGTTTGTTCAATGGTGGTTTTATACTGCTATCTACACTTATTAGTTTGATCTATAAAGACGGCGTAACCTTAGATTTACTCAGCGCAGGTTCTATTGTGTTATTGCTTGGTGGAGTTGCCATGTATCTTACGAAGGATCACAAAAAGGAACTCAACAAAAGAGATGGTTATATTGTCGTGGCTTTTGGTTGGATTGTTATGGCCTTAACAGGAACTTTACCTTATCTAATTACAGGCTCGATACCAAGTTTTACGAATGCCTTTTTCGAAACCATGTCTGGTTATACGACCACAGGAGCAACGATTTTAAATGATATAGAGTCGATTCCTAAAGGCGTATTGTTTTGGAGAAGTATGACACATTGGATAGGTGGAATGGGGATTATTGTACTTGCCATTGCTATTTTGCCCTTACTTGGAATTGGAGGAATGCAGTTGTTTGCAGCCGAAGCACCTGGACCAAATGCCGATAAGCTTCACCCTCGAATTACAGATACAGCTAAGCGATTATGGCTCATTTATTTTGGTTACACTGCAGCAGAAACTATCTTACTCCAAGTAGCTGGAATGTCATTTTTTGACGCTATCAATCATTCGCTATCTACACTATCTACAGGTGGATTTTCTACAAAAAATGCTAGCGTTGCTCATTGGAATGGGCAACCTGTTATTCAATATATTATTATGGCATTTATGTTCTTGGCAGGAACAAATTTTATACTCAGTTATTTCGCGTTTAAAGGACGTGTTCAAAAGGTGATACGTGATGAAGAGTTTAAACTGTACTTTAAGTTCATTGCGTTGTTTACTATAATCGCGGCATTGATCATTTACTTTAGAGCAGATTTTTCAATTTCCTCAATAGATCATCCAATGACATTTGGGAAGGCCGAAGCATCTTTAAGACATGGACTTTTTCAAGTCTTAGCTATTATTACAACTACAGGTTTTGTGACAGCAGACTATACCTTGTGGACGCCTTTCTTGGTGGTGTTTTTTTTCGGACTAATGTTTTTAGGTGGTTCTGCGGGCAGTACTTCGGGAGGTGTGAAAGTTGTGAGACATATGCTTATGATTAAAAATGGTTTCTTAGAATTTAAACGGGCATTACATCCTAACGCCATTTTGCCTGTTCGCTACAATAAAAAATCTGTTTCTGGAGATATTGTTTTTAATATTCTTGGTTTCTTCATTCTTTACATGCTTTCTTTTATTATTGGGGCATTGGTGTTTTCTATGTTTCAGATAGATTTTGAATCTGCAATAGGTTTATCTGCTTCGAGTTTAGGAAACGTTGGGCCTGCTTTGGGTAATTATGGACCAGTAAATAACTATGCCGAATTGCCAAATTTAGCTAAATGGTGGTCTGCGTTTTTAATGCTCATTGGGCGTTTAGAATTGTTTACAGTTTTGATTTTGTTGACGCCTTTCTTCTGGCGAAACAGATGATTTAATAAAAATTTTTAAAAATATTTTTCATTCTGAAACATTAATATTTATAGGTGTTTCGGGAATTTTGTATTGGTTTTTAAAGGGTTACAGAAGATGGTAGTTGTAACAAATACCTCGAATGTACGTCTTATTGGTATAATCAATTAAATTAATCAATCATGGAATTAGTATTAGCATCTCAAAAATTAGAGCCTTCGCCCAAACGTAGATTAGCAACAGAATTTGTTAGACCTGAAGGTCTGTTAAATTCGAACTACAAGTCTGTAGTAAAATGTAATTTAAACAACACAAAGTCAACTTCTATCTTTGGTATTAAGCAACGTGTAAAAAGCAGACAATATCAAATTACTTCAAGTATCGATACTCTTTTAAAACTGTCTGTTTTTGTAACAGTACTGGCTTTTATCTTATAAGCTGGTCCTAATAGACCTTTTTTAACTGATACTACTGAGATTACCCTCATATTATCTTTTACATTTTTAAATTCATACAATTTTGGTAAATATAGATGCCAAAAGGTTTGATATGCTTTAATGTTACCTGTTGGATTTCTGATACGATTTCAGAATAAATAAAGATATTATGGGAATCTCATCAATGAATGCTTCTATTAATTATAATAGGAAACAATTAAAAAACGGGAAACGTAAGCCATTCACTAAAATGAATGGAGGATCTCGCCATAAGAAAGCGTATAAACCTTATATATTACCAGAGGTACCACCTCATGTATTAAGACGTGTAAGAATTAAAACCAAAAGAGAAAATAGACGCTTACTTATTAAGAAAAGCATCATCGGTTTTATAGTTTTAGTAATTCTATTATATGTTATGTATTTTTAATAAAAAAGAGATATGCCATTAGGAGAGTCTATGATAAGCTCGTTAAAGAGTAATAAAAGTATAAGACTTGATAAATCATCAAGGTTTAAAAAAACGCTTGGTGGTTATGGGAAAAACGCAAAAAGTGAATTTGACTTTCCAGAGGCTAGTCCGGAATTATTACATCAAATAAAACAAAAAGCAAAAAAGGATCACAAAAGACATCAAGTGATTTCTTTAGTGTCTTTTATCATCCTTTTTGGTATTGGAATCTATGTGTTAATTTATTTCAATATTATTTAGCTTACAGCGTCTTTAATTCGCCTTATAGCCTCAATAATTTGCTCTTGAGACGCAGCATAAGAAATTCTAATGCAGCTAGGATTTCCGAAGGCAATACCAGTTACAGTGGCAACGTTAGCATGTTCTAATAAGAATAAAGAAAAATCTGTTGCGTTTTCTATATATTGCCCTTTAAGCGTTTTTCCGAAGAAATGTGATATATCTGGAAATACATAAAAAGCACCTTCAGGTACATTTGTTTTAAAGCCTTCGATGTCATTAAGTAATCCTAAAATAAGTTCACGCCTTAGCTTGAATTCATCAATCATATATTGAACACGGGAAGGTGATTCATTGAGGGCAGTAATTACAGCGCGCTGTGCAATGCAGTTTGCGCCACTAGTGATTTGGCCCTGCATTTTGTTACAAGCTCTGGCAATAGCCTCAGGAGCGCCAATGTAGCCTATTCTCCAACCAGTCATTGCAAACGCTTTTGATACACCATTTACGGTTACTGTTCGATCAAACATATCATCAAACTCAGCCATACTAGAGTGTCCGCCAATAAAGTTAATATGCTCGTAAATTTCATCTGAAACCACAATAATGTTTGGATGGTTTTGTAAAATATCGGCAATAGCTCTTAATTCTTTTTTGCTATATACAGATCCACTTGGATTACAAGGTGAACTATACCAAATCATTTTGGTCTTTGGAGTAATCGCCTCTTCTAATTGCTGAGGTGTTAATTTAAAGTCATTTTCAATGGATGTTTTAACTTCAACAGGAACACCGTCGTTAAGTTTAACAATGTCACTATAACTAACCCAATAAGGGCAAGGTAGTATCACTTCATCACCTTTGTTTAATAGTACAGCCGCAATATTTGCTAAGGCCTGTTTAGCTCCAGTAGACACTACAATTTGTGAAGGTGTATAGCTAAGGTTGTTGTCTCTTTTAAATTTTGTTATAATGGCATCTTTCAGTTCACCATAACCATCAACGGGAGTATATGAATTATAGTTGTCATTTACAGCTTGAATTGCTGCTTCCTTAATAAAATCAGGAGTGTTAAAATCTGGTTCCCCAAGACTTAGTCCAATGATATCTTTTCCTTCTGCTTTTAATTCTCGTGCTTTCGCTGCCA
The DNA here is from genome assembly GCF_947492715.1 of uncultured Psychroserpens sp. Taxonomy (GTDB): domain Bacteria; phylum Bacteroidota; class Bacteroidia; order Flavobacteriales; family Flavobacteriaceae; genus Psychroserpens. The sequence continues at coordinate 265,060 of NZ_CANLNS010000001.1, read as the reverse complement.
TTGCTAGAGTGGCAGACGTTGCCATGTTGAGAACTCTATCTGAAAGTTGTGTCATTTAAAATAGATCGTTTTAGCTCATCGCAGGTTTCATTCCCATTTGCTTTAAGAATTTAAAATGGGCGATAATCGCTTTTCTGGTGGTTTTGTATTCTTTATAAGGTAAATTAAATTCTTTAGCTGTTTCTCTAACAATTTTAGAGATTTTTCCGTAGTGAACATGGCTTATGTGAGGAAAAATATGATGCTCTACTTGATGGTTAAGACCACCAGTATACCAGTTGATTATTTTACTTTTTGCCCCAAAGTTTACCGTTGTTTTTAATTGATGAATAGCCCAAGTGTTTTTCATGGTGCCATTTTCTTCAGGTAACATCATTTCGGCTTCATCCATAACATGAGCTAGCTGAAAAACAACGCTTAAAATTAAGCCTGCCACATAATGCATAATAAAGAAACCAAGTAAAATTTTCCACCATGAAATGTCTAATACAAGCATTGGAATAACAATCCAAATAGATACATAAATGAGTTTAGAGATGACTAATTTACTCCAATTCACTACAGGATTTGGTAATTTACCATAAGACAACTTACGTTTCATATAGCGATACATTTGCTGAAAATCTGTTGTTATGGCCCAATTAATTGTTAGTAAACCATAAAGTAGAACTGAATAGTAGTGTTGAAATTTATGATGTTTGTGCCATTTTGCATGTTTAGAAAAACGTAAAATACGCCCAGCTTCTAGATCCTCATCATGACCATGAATGTTAGTGTAGGTATGATGCAGAACATTGTGCTGAACTTTCCAATTGTATACATTTCCTGCAAGAATGTAAATACTACTTCCCATCAAACGATTAACCCATTCTTTATTAGAGTATGAGCCATGATTACCATCATGCATCACGTTCATTCCAACTCCAGCCATGCCAATACCCATAATTACGGTAAGCAATAATTGAAGCCATCCAGGAATGTCAAGGGTTAAGATTAAAAAATAAGGCAGAAGAAACATGGTAAACATAACCACTGTTTTTAACCAGATTTTCCAATTCCCTGTACGTTTTATATTATTCTCTTTAAAATAATTGTTAACACGTTTATTTAGCGTTCTAAAAAATTTTGCAGAATCTGTTCTAGAAAAAGAAAGTGCTTGCTTTGTCATTGAATTGCTATTTTTCAATTGTAACGTAAAAAATTACATTTTTAATATTTGAAGAGCAAAGATATATAATTAATGCTCCCATTATACCAAATATTTGCTAAAAATATCCACATAAAAATGTCTACTTTTGTGGAAATTTAGATAAATGAATCTTATACAGGACTATTTTCCAGATTTATCAGTAGAACAAATCCATCAATTTGAACAATTAGAAGGGTTGTATAAAGATTGGAATCTCAAAATTAATGTAGTGTCTCGCAAAGATATTGATGAGCTGTACCTAAGGCATGTACTGCATTCTTTGGGTATTGCCAAAGTGGTACAATTTTGTCCTGGCGCTTCTATATTAGATGTTGGAACGGGTGGAGGATTTCCAGGTATACCGTTGGCCATAATGTATCCCGATTGTGAGTTTCATTTGGTGGATAGTATTGCAAAAAAATTGAAAGTTGTTAACGGTGTTGCCGATAGTATTGGGCTAACAAATATAAAAACGACCCATAGTAGAGTGGAAGCTATTGACGAGCAATTCGATTTTATTGTAAGCAGAGCTGTAACGGCGATGCCATCTTTTGTGAAATGGGTAAAAGGAAAAATTGCTAAAACGCAGAAGCATGATATAAAAAATGGAATTTTATATTTAAAAGGAGGTGATTTAACTGAAGAGCTAGAGTCGTATAAAACAACTACAATTTACCCTTTAAGTTCTTATTTTAAAGAAGATTTTTTTGAAACGAAAAAAGTGGTGCATTTACCACTTAAGTATAGAGGATAAAAAAAAGCTCCATTATAATGGAGCTTTTTTTTATTAGTTTTTATATTAGAAAGACGTTGATACACTTAGTGAAAACCCCGTGTTTTCAGGTACGAAACGACAAATACCTCCAACACAAACAAGGCCTCCTCTTTGTCTTCCATAGCTTGCCATAACTCGTGTTGCACCTTTAGTGAAACTTCCGCCAAATGTATAGTAATGGATTTGACGATCTTCGTCAGGATTTCCATAGTTCCATATGTCTGTAGCATACACACTAAGTCTACTATTGAAATTATATTCAATGGTACCACCAGCCCAATCATCTGCTCTTTCTGATGTTTCATCATCTGAGAATAAATGAGAAAGTTCTAATCTTAAGGATTTACTGCCTTCAAATTTACGAGTGACTTCACCAACAATCGCTGTCGCATTGACCTCTCCAATTCTGTCCTCAACAAAACGGGCATTATAAAAAGTATTGACAACCGTAAAAATTGAAGCCCACTTTTGGGACCATTTTTTTCTTGCCTCTAAACTAAATTCTTCGAAGTATTTTTCCCCGAATCCTAAGAAATCTGTGTCTTCGTATGATCTTTCATTGATGTTGAAGTTTCCTTTTAAGCCAGACCACGTTGCATAATTAAAAGCTAATTTTGTTCCGTACTTACCACCAAGGGTAGATCCTTTTTTGATGTTGTAGAAAATATCAACTTGCCCGCCTATTTCACCCGATTTAAAAATAGGGTTAAAACTTAATCTCGGTTGTGACTGATATACATAGATATTGGTTAAACCATAATCATGTTGTTTTGTGAGCGCTGGAATAAAGTTGATGTAATTTTGATTAAATACATTTGCCGATTCATCTCGTTCTGAGAAAAATGCCATATTTTCCATACGTCTAAATGTGGCGTCAATTCCTAAACCAGATTTTGCATATCCAAAATTGAAAAGCAATGCACTACCATCAAAATATCTGTTTTCAATAATATTACCTAATTCAGAATAAACATCTTCCCCTTTTTTTACATATTCAATAGATGAATAAATGTTACCTTCAGAGAAATCTAATCGTGCTGAAAATGAATTCGTCAATGATTCGAAATTAGGGTCACTAATATTTAGATCCTCATCTCTACCTACATAACTTAGGCCAAGATCTAACCCAGTACTTTCAAATTTAAACAATGAGGATAAGCCAATTTCAGCATTAAACCCGTAAATAGAGCCATCTGATACTTCAAAGCCATCACGCTGTCTGCCATACAAAGCCGAAAATTCTAAGGCATTGGTTGGTCTGTATTTCACGTTTGCTCCGCGTATTGAGTTGTTTATTCCTAATTGTCTGTCTTCCCATGACCGAAGGATAAGTCCGCTTCCAAATTGTTCATAAAAATGCCCAAGCGTCGCTTCAAATTTTGAAGACTTGTAACCTACTGCAAAAGTTCCAACATCTGTCCCTTTATATTTTGGATAAAAATTTAGAATAGCATTGGGTTCGTAAGATTCAACCTGAATATGAGCAAACCAATTCTTGTAATCATAGTTTAATCTTAAGTAGTTATTGGATCTGAAGGGATCGTCTTCTTCAAAATCTCCAGTTTTAGAGTCGTCGATATAATACTGAGAGTTAGATTCTATACCTCCGCTAAGAGTTCCATAATCTTTTTTGCCTTCGTCTTGTGAAAACACAAATAAGGGTGTGCATAGCAATAGTGCTATTAATGTGTAGCGATTCATTTAGTTGTAGTTGTTGGTTTGTGATTTATTTAGAAAATTCTTTGATTTTTTCGTAAAGTTCATCTTCACTTCCAGGTGTGTAACCCGAATGTCTGTATAAGATTTTATTGTTTTTAACTAATAAAGTTAGGGGGATTGTTGGAGCGTTCAATTTTCGTTTTAAATCACTGTTGGTGTCTAGTAAAATGTCAAATTCCCAACCTTTACCACTTACTAATGGTTTTACGCGCTTTACTGTTCTTGAGTCGTCTACTGAAACGGCATATAATTTAACGTTTGTTTCATCGACCCAGTCATCATAAACTTCGCTAATAGCGTCCAATTCATTTTTGCAAGGAACACACCAAGTGGCCCACAAAGAGATAACTACGAGCTGGTCATCACTGGAAATATCTTCTAAGTTAATGTTAGAGCCTTTGAGTGTTTCAAGTTGCATTTTTGGTAAAACATCTTGGGCAAAAGCGGTTGTGGAAATTGTAAGCGTAAGTAGTAGTGAAATTAAAGTTTTCATCGTTAGAAATTTAGGTTTTTTTTGGGCAAAGTTAATTTATTTTAAAAAACACAGTCAATTATGTTGATTTTTTTGCAAACTATGTGCCAATTTGGCAAAAAAATATGAAATATATTTTTATATTCGCAAATCTTAAAATTTTAACATTTAACAACTTAACTATTATGAAAATTAAAAATTACACTAAGGTTTTTCTTTTCGTCGTGGCGGCTGCGCTATTCTCATGCAGTTCATCAGAAGACGGAGGGAATGGCGATGGTAATGGAAACGGAAATGGAGGACCTAACTCCATAACAGTCAATGCGAGCTCATTTTTTGTTGATTTAGGTGAATCTGTAACCTTTACCGTAGCTACAAACGAAGGTGATGATGTCACTTCACAATCTACTTTTTATGTAAATGGGGATCCTATTTCTGGTACTACTTACACGGCGACATCAACAGGATCGTTTTCTATTACTGCCAAGTATGAAGATTTAACAAGTTCTGCAATTACAGTTCAATTTTTAGCTGTTGTTGAATCCATTTCAATGACTGTAAATAATACTGCACTTAATTTAGGTGATAGAATAGAATATACAGTAATGGCAACAGATACTCAAGGTAATGAGTTTAACGTGACCAATGTTGCAAACATCTATATTAACGACCAACAGTCTGTAACAGGAGGTGTTTATATACCTGATGCAACAGGAGATTATAATGCCTATGCTGCTTATGAAACATTTACGACCGAAACAATTTCTGTAACAGTAGCTGATAATGCAGTGACACCTGCAAGTTATAACAGAAGAGCTTTAGTTGAAGATTACACAGGTGACTGGTGTGGATATTGTACTAGAGTATCAGTGGCTATTGAAATGGTTCAAGAGGCGAGTGATGATGTTGTGGTTGTAGCTACACATTTATTTAATGGAGATCCTTATCAAAATCAATATGGTGTTGAAATGTCGAATCATTTAGGAATCACAGGTTTACCTACCGCTTATGTAAATAGACAAGAAGAATGGAATTTTCCAGAAACTAATAATGTAGATCAAGTAACCGATAAGGCGGAAGGAACGATTGGAAGCGGATTAGCAATTAACTCTACGATTAAAGCTAATAACCTTTCATTTATGGTTAGCGTTGGATTTAGTGAAAATCTTAACGGATCTAAATTGGTAGTATTTTTATTAGAGAATGGTTTAGTGCTAAGTCAAGCAAACTATTATCCAGAATATTATGGTGGTCAAAACCCAGTGCCTAATTTTGTTCATAATCACGTTTTACGTCACTCGTTTACAAATGTGTTAGGTGATGCTATTCCAGCAGGTCAGGCAGTTGCAAACAATACTTACAGAGTTAAGTATGATTACACTGTGCCTTCAGGAAACATTGGTAACCCTGCAAACTTAGAAATTGTAGCGATGTTAGTAAACTCTAGCAATGCAATAATCAATGTAAATAAGGCAAGTGCTAATTCGCATGCTGCATTTGATTAATGTTAAACATAGCTTATAAAAAAAGCCTTTCCAATTGGAAAGGCTTTTTTTTATAATTGTAGTGAATAAAGACTATTATATATCTTCTTGATTTCTTAAATCCTGGATATAACTAGCTTTTTGAATTTCACGTCTTCTTTTTACTGATGGCTTAGTGAAAAATTGATTCTCACGAATGTTTTGCATCGTTTTTACGTTACGGTGTTTTCTTTTGTAACGCTTTAAAGCACGTTCTATGCTTTCTCCTTCTTTTACTAAAATTTTAATCATTGTAATACTTGTGGTTATCTATTTTAGGGCTATCCTAAATACGTTTTTAATATTTTACTTTTAGAATCTTGACGTAAACGTTTGATCCCTTTTTCTCTAATTTGTCTCACACGCTCTCTAGTTAAATCGAACGTAGCTCCTATTTCATCAAGTGTCATAGGTGGCTCATTACTTAATCCGAAATTTAATCGAATAACATCACTCTCTTTTTGAGACAATGTGTCTAAGGCTCTGTTAATTTCAACATTGAGCGACTCTTTCATTAAATCTCTATCTGGATTTGGTGATTCACCAGATTTCACAACATCATATAAACTTGATGTTTCTCCTTCTTTTAAAGGTGCATCCATTGATAGGTGTCTCCCAGAATTTTTCAATGACTGCTTCACTTCTGTAACAGTCATGTCTAACTCTTGTGCTATTTCCTCTGCACTAGGAGGTCTTTCATGTGTTTGTTCCAAGAAAGAATATGTCTTATTGATTTTATTTATTGAACCAATTTTGTTCAAAGGTAATCTAACTATTCGAGATTGTTCTGCTAAAGCTTGTAAAATTGCTTGTCTAATCCACCAAACAGCATACGAGATAAATTTAAAACCTCTAGTTTCGTCAAAACGCTTAGCTGCTTTTACCAATCCAGCATTACCTTCATTAATTAAATCTGGAAGTGTTAATCCTTGGTTTTGATATTGTTTTGCAACAGATACAACGAAACGTAAGTTAGCTGTCGTGAGTTTGTCTAAAGCCAATTGATCACCCTCTCGTATTCGTTGGGCGAGTTCAACTTCTTCTTCAGCAGTAATCATAGGCAGCTTACTGATGTCTTGTAGGTATTTGTCTAGAGATTTAGATTCACGGTTGGTAACTTGTTTGGTAATCTTTAATTGCCTCATGTATAAATGTGTATTTTAAAAAGTTTGCAAGAGTACAACATAACTTTTAATTTGACAAAAGCAAATTATTATGCATTTCTTTGCAAAAAAGATTCGAAATCGACTAATTTTTAGTCTTTTTTTAACGAATTGGGCGGTTTGCTGTTAGTTTTTGACCGTATCTTTCTTTTTCTTTCTGTTTTTTAGAAGTCCTCCCAATAAATCTTTAACACCTTCTTTTAATGGATCGGTTGTTTTAGTTGTATCGTTTTTTATCTCGGGAGAATTTTTTGGGGTGTCCTTTTTTGAGTCACCTAATATACCACCTAAGAGATCATTGATTTTATCTTTTCCTTGATTTAAAAGTTTTTCTTGTTGGATTTCAAATAGCTTTTTAGTCAAATTTGAAACTGCACTAGTTAAATCTGTTTGTACCTGAGGATTGGTATAACTTCCTGTGATATTTGCAGATACAGGAATGGTAATAGTGTTAACTTCGGGGTCATTTATTTTACCAATTAATTGGTTTACATCACTACCTAAGTATTTTGCAGGAACATCAAAGACAAGGTTATAATTCAAACTTTTATCAAAACCATGTGATCCAGACACGACAATATCAATATCGTCATATTTCAAATTAAATGGTTTTACGTTAACCATTCCATTAGAGAAATCTAATCTGGTTTTAAGAGCTTTTAAATCGAGTTTATTGAAATCAATAAACTTTAAAGCGTTACTTAATTTGCCTAGTATGGCTTCGTTTTGTGTAATGTTAGATGTTAATAATTCTGCAAAAGCATCTCCCGAAATTGTGTTTAGATTTGGTGTAAATTCATGATCTAATGTTCCTTGCAGCTTTATTACAGTGCTGAGTTTTCCTTGTAAAATTTTAGCAATAGGCGCTAAATTTTGCAACAATTCTAAGTCTTTGAATGATTGAGAGATATCAAAATCTTCAGCGCCCAAATTAAGATCAAAAACTGGTATATCGGTTTTAGTAGATACTTTTCCTGTTAGTGCCATAACCCCATTAAATAGGCTCGACGTTAGATTTTTTAAATCGGCTTCTTGATCTTTTATTAATAAGGTCCCGTTGACGTCTTTTAGTGTAAGATTGTCATAGACTACAGTTTTTGCATTAGCATTAATTGTGCAGTCTAAGAAATCAGGAATTTTGAGTGATTCGCTATCAGCTGTTGTTTTGTTAGAATTTTGACTGGCGGTTTCATCTTCAACCATAAAATCACTCACCACAAAAGTGTTAGAATTTACATTAAACTGTCCTTGCAGATTTTTATCGCTCAATAGGAAACCTAATAAATTTTTAATCGTACCGGTTGCTTTAAAGTCGCTTGTTCCTGTTTTTGCATCAAAGCTATTAAGTTTTACATTACCTGGATTAAAGGTCATATTCGCATTATTAATTTGAATGGGATTTACAATGTCTTCCGAAGAAAAAACAAAATCACTTATACTAACGCTACCTGTGTTTTTAATACGTTGATAAGCATTGGTTTCAATGGCATTCATGTCAAATGACGTATTGAGTTTTCCTTTTAATATACCACTTAGTTGTTTGTCTAATTCAATAGGGTAAGCCTTGGTTAAATTAGCAAGATTTAAAGTGCCATCGACATAGGCGCTAACAAGCATGTTCTTGGCAAGATTTCGTATTTGAGCACTAGATTTAAAGACATCATTGTCAATTTTAAAGTTGAGGGTTTTGATGTCTATATAGGTGTCGTCAGAATTTCCTGTGGTATTTTTTATTGCCGTATTAATGGTAATATTATTGACGCGTTTAGGTAAATCGGGATATTTAAACGATGCGTTGTTAGATGAGATGTTTATATCTAAATGAGGAATTGTTGTTTCTGTTACTTTTCCTTTGATGGTACCATTAACTTTGAAATCGCCCGAGGTTTCTACGTTATCTATATTTTTCGAGTATGCTTCTGGTATGACTGCCAGAAAATCTTTAAACGATGATTCTGGGTTTTCAAAAGTAATAGCAATATCCTGTCCGTCTTCTAATTGCTGTATATAGCCATCAAAAACGAGAGGAAGTTGATTGATAAACCCTTTGTTTTCCATAAATGTATATGTCTGTTCTTTTAGGTTAAGTCCAATAAGAGCATCGAGTTTTATGGTATTCTGATTCAGGTATTGAGTACTATCAATACTCATGCTTACATGGGCTGTAGTATGCGTGTCGAGCTCAGATTTTTCTTCTGAAAAGGAACCGTTGCCAGAATGGTTAAGTTCAGAAATATAAATTTGCGTATTAGATTTTTCGTCTAAAAATGTAAAAGCGCTATTATTAATTTTGTAATCTTCAATATTGAAAGCAAAACCGTTTTCCGAATCTGTCGTTGCGGTAGAGTTGTCTTTTTCCTTGGTAATGTCATAATTGTTATTGCCTAAAGGATCTGTTTTTAGTGTTAAAAGCGCTTGATCTATGGCAATAGAATTTACAACAATGGGATCGTCGTTTGTGTTTTTAAACAATTCTTTCACAGACATTGTAAAGGCAATATTTTTTGCTGTCGCGAAGGTTTCGTTTTCAAAAGGTTTGTAATTTGTAATTACCAAATCATCTACACTCACGTGTGCTTGAGGAAAACTCCTTATGAAACTTAAACTTACATCGCTAAACTCAACTTGGGCGTTTAGATTCTCATTGATAAAGTTTTTCACCATGTCCTTTATCTGGTTTTGAAATGCAAAGGGAATGGCAATTAATAAGAAAAATATGATGAGTAATGTTATTCCTGTAATCTTTAGAGCTTTCTTCATGTGATTGTTTTGTAGTCTATATACGTACAGAATATAGTTTAAGTCTTATTCATTCAAAAGTTTAATAAAACTTTAACCCATTTGATGTTTAAATGAGTTCAATTTCTTCATTTACTTTTAGGTTAAAACGTTTTCTAAAGAGAAAGACACCTAAGTATAAAAACGGAGTGTCAAACAAAGCAACCAGTACCTTAAAAAGAAATCCAGCAACTAATAATCCGCTAAATCGTTCCCAAGCAATAATATCAAAAGAGCACAGTAACAATAAAATGGTCATAGTATCTACAAACTGAGATAACCAGGTAGAGAAATTATTACGTAACCATAAGTGCTTGCCTTTAGTGAGACGTTTCCAGAAATGATAAATTTGGATGTCTACGAATTGCGCTAATAAATAGGCCATCATACTTGCAAAGACAGCAATAGAGGTATTACCAAAAACAGTAGAAAACATTTCGTTTCCTACAGGAGACCAAGAGGTGGCGGGTACAGCATTAGACACATAAACGATTAGCAATGAGAATAGCGAAGCAAAAATACCGGCAACTACAACTTGGTTAGCGCGTTTCTTTCCATAGATCTCACTAATTAAGTCGGTTATTAAAAAGGTAATTGGGTAAGGTAAAATACCGACTGAAATTTCGAAAAGTTTCGCACCAAAAATTTCTACATCAACTGGATACCAGTAAAAAAACTTTTGAAAAATAAGATTAGAAACCACTAACGACGTAATAAAAAGTGCGGCTAAAAATAAATAAATACGTTGGGCAGCGAGTTTGTCTTTTAAGGTCATAAATTGTGAATAAAAACTTACCGTAAATATACGTCAAAGTGATTTTCTTTTCATTATTTTGACAACTCAATATGAATTCTATTAACCACGTTTACATCGCTCTTGGTAGCAATAAAGGTGACAGATTAAAATATCTGCAGGATGCTGTGGATTTAATTTTCTCTGAAATTGGTACTGTCAATGGTATTGCTAAGGTCTATAATTCGCCAGCTTTTGGGTTTGAAGGCGCCGATTTTTTGAATACCTGTGTTTCCATTTCAACCAGATGTGATGCTGTAACTGTACTTAGTAAATTACAACATATTGAAACCAAATTAGGTCGTGAAAAAACGAAGTCTGAGACCTTTGAATCTAGAACTATAGATTTAGATATCTTGTATTTTAATACCGAAACTTATAATCAAGACCATCTGATTGTTCCACATCCCGAACTTCAAAATCGACAATTTGTACTGCAACCACTTAGAGATTTAGCATCGAAGTTTGAACATCCTAACTTAAAAAAAACTACCGAAGAATTATTGGCGGATTGTGAAGATAAAAGCGATTTAGAGACCATTAAAATTTGGTTAAAAAACCCATCTAAACAGTTTAATTTTTCGAACTACAATTACATTGCGATTGAAGGAAATATTGGCGCAGGAAAAACGAGTTTAGCACATCAGATTTCTAGTGATTTTAATGCTAAACTTATTTTAGAACGTTTTGCAGATAATCCGTTTCTTCCCAAGTTTTATGAAGAACCCCAGCGTTATGCTTTTACTTTAGAAATGTCTTTTCTGGCTGACAGGTATCAGCAAATAAGTGATGATTTGTCGCAATTAGATTTGTTTAAAGATTTTATCGTTAGCGATTATGATATCTATAAATCGCTTATTTTTTCTAAGATTACTTTACCAGAAGATGAGTTTAAACTCTACCGTAAGTTATTTTATTTAATGTATAAAGATATCGCTAAGCCAGAGTTGTATGTGTATCTCTATCAAAATACAAAACGTTTACAAGAGAATATTAGGAAGCGAGGTAGGGATTATGAACAAAACATTGACGATGAATATCTGGAGAAAATTAATTCTGGATATTTAGAATTTTTGAAAAATCAATCAGAACTCAATGTAAAAATTATTGATATTTCAGATAAAGACTTTGTAAATAATCGCAGCGATTATTTATGGTTGCTTGGTGAAATTTGCGACGCTGGTACTACCTAAAATTTGAGTTACTATTTAAAGGTAAGAAGTGCTTAATTATTTGTTTTATGCGTATAAAGGATTGTCCTAATCTCACTCTTGTTTTCGTCTATTGTGATGGTGTTTAATATACGTTCTTCTCGATTTTTTATATTGAATGGCGGGCACAATAAGTTAACACCGCTTTGATGTTTTAGTCTATTCCCTTGTCCTGAGATGATATCTTTATTTGGCGTGAATGTTCTCGATGGAATATGTTCGGTTAAAATGATGTATTTATAATTGTTTAGTTTTTTTGCAATGTTTAGAATTTCGGCATTTGATAAATGTTGAAGCACTTGCCTTATAATAACACAGTCTGCTTTTGGAAGTTGGTCTTCTGCAATATTTAAACAATGAAACTCGAGATGATCTTCTTTAAATTGATCTTTATTTCTTTCAATTAGGCTATTTACAATATCAACCCCAATATATGTTTTGGTATAACTGGTTAGGTGTTTTCCTATATTGAAATCGCCACAACCTAAATCGCAAACTGTTAACTTGTTGTTGTGAGATTTTAGAAAAGAAATTACAGCTTCTAAATATGGTTCTGTGATTTTTGGATTATGAGAACCTTCTCCCGAATAAAAATCAAAAGTCTTTCCGCCCCATAAATGAGCTTCATAAATTTGATTCATGACATCTTTTGTTGGCCAAGGCGTTTTGTTTTTTTTAGCCAATTGTTTTAGGGTTTTAAGAGCTTACTAAACATATCCCAAACAACCACACCACAGCTTACTGATATGTTCAATGAATGTTTTGTTCCAAATTGTGGGATTTCAATCACAATATCACTGGCGTCAACAACGTCTTGAGACACACCTTTCACTTCATTGCCAAAAATGAGTGCATATTTCTGGTTCATTTCAGGTTGGAAAGTGTTGAGCATGGTTGCCTTTTCGGCTTGTTCAATGGAAATCGTTTTAACGTTTTCAGATTTAAGCATGTTAATGACGTCTAAAGTGTTTTCGGCATAGACCCAATCTACGGTTTCAGTGCTACCCAGTGCTGTTTTTCTAATATCGTTATGAGGTGGCGTTGCCGTAATACCACAGAGGTAAATTTTTTCAACCAAAAAAGCATCACTAGTTCTAAATACCGAGCCAATATTGTTTAAGCTTCTAATATTATCAAGGACGATTATTAGTGGTGTTTTTTTTGCGTGCTTAAATTCATCGATGTTTAATCGGTCTAGTTCGCTGTTTTTTAGTTTTCGCATGTTAAAATCTTATGCTTTTTGTAAATAACTTATAGGTTTTACGCTTTATAAAACTTCAAATTATAAGTACTTTAGCAGTCTTACAGTTTTGACAAAAATACTATTTAAAAAAGATAAATCCGTTGGCAAAAAAAGCAAAAAAAGAAACACCGTTAATGAAGCAGTATAATACCATCAAGGCTAAATATCCTGATGCGTTATTATTATTTAGAGTTGGTGATTTTTATGAAACCTTTGGTGAGGATGCGGTTCGGGCCTCTAAAATTTTAGATATTATTTTAACCAAACGTGGAGCAGGTAGCCCAACAGAAACAGAGTTGGCTGGGTTTCCACACCATTCTTTAAATACCTATTTACCAAAACTGGTTAAAGCTGGAGAACGTGTGGCTATTTGTGATCAACTTGAAGATCCTAAACAAACTAAAACCATTGTAAAACGTGGTGTTACCGAGCTTGTTACACCAGGAGTCGCACTCAATGATGATATTTTACATTCTAAAACTAATAATTTTTTAGCTGCTGTTTGCTTTGGTATAAAAACAATTGGCGTATCATTTCTTGATGTTTCAACGGGAGAGTTTCTAGCATCTCAAGGTAATGAGGAGTATGTTGATAAACTGCTTCAAAATTTTAGACCGAGTGAAGTGCTAGTCTCTAAGCCTAATCGAAAGAAGTATAATGATGCTTTTGGAACCGACTTTCATGCATTTTATTTGGAAGATTGGGTGTTTCAAGACGATTATGCCAATGAGGCGCTACTCAAACATTTCAAGACCAAATCGTTAAAGGGATTTGGTATGGATGATTTGTATGAAGGTATTGTGGCTTCAGGAGCTGTTTTGCATTATTTGAATGAAACCCAACATCATAAATTAGAGCATATTACATCGATTCAACGTTTGTCTAAAGGAGAACATGTGTGGATGGATCGTTTTACTATTAAAAACTTAGAGTTATATCATTCTACGAATCAGAACGCCGTGACATTAGTAGATGTTATAGATAAAACGATTTCTCCAATGGGCGGGAGATTGCTTAAGCGTTGGTTGGCTTTACCGCTAGTAAATAGTGAGAAAATTAAACAACGACATGATGTCGTTGAATATCTTAAAGAAGATGTAGAGCTGCGTCAAAAGTTTCAGCATCAACTCAAACAAATTGGAGATATTGAACGTCTTATTTCGAAAGTGGCAACAGCAAAAATCACACCTCGAGAAGTTGTTCAGCTTAAAAATGCCTTAGAAGCTATTGTTCCAATACAAGCTTTAGCAGTTCAAACAAAAAATAAAGCCTTACAACACTTAGGAGAGCAAATGGATGCTTGCGAGACATTACGTGAGCGTATTAAGGCAACACTAAATGAAGACGCGCCAGTAAATATTTTAAAAGGTCAGACGATTTCATCTGAATTCTCTACAGAATTGAAAGAATTGAGAGATCTTTCGGCTTCAGGAAAAGATTATTTAGATAAAATGCTGGAGCGTGAGAGCGAACGTACAGGAATCACTTCGCTTAAAATAGCTTCAAATAATGTATTCGGTTATTATATTGAAGTACGTCATACGCACAAAGATAAAGTTCCTGAAGAATGGATAAGAAAACAAACACTTGTGAGCGCAGAGCGCTATATAACCGAAGAGCTTAAAGAATATGAAACCAAAATATTAGGTGCTGAGGAGCGTATTTTATTAATAGAGCAGCAGCTTTTCTCTGAGTTGGTACATTGGATAGGTCAGTTTATTAAACCCGTTCAAAACAATGCGGCTTTAATAGCGCAATTGGATTGTCTTACAGGTTTTGCGCAATTGGCAACCGATAATAATTATACAAGACCAGTACTTAGTGATGGTTATGAATTAGATATTAAAAATGGTAGACATCCTGTTATAGAAAAGCAGTTACCTCATGGCGAATCTTACATCGCTAATGATGTGTATTTGGATCGAGAGCGGCAACAGATTATCATGATAACAGGACCAAATATGTCGGGTAAATCAGCAATTTTGCGTCAAACAGCACTCATTGTTTTATTGGCTCAAATGGGTAGTTTTGTTCCTGCGGAAATGGCAACTATTGGATTAACCGATAAGATTTTTACTAGAGTAGGAGCCAGTGATAATATTTCGATGGGAGAATCGACATTTATGGTTGAGATGAATGAAACGGCATCTATTTTAAATAATATATCAGACCGAAGTCTGGTATTGCTAGACGAAATCGGACGTGGAACAAGCACTTATGATGGAATTTCTATTGCTTGGGCTATAAGTGAATATTTACATGAGCATCCAAGCAAAGCAAAAACGTTATTTGCTACGCATTATCATGAGCTTAATGAAATGTCTGAAACATTTGAGCGTATTAAAAACTTTAATGTTTCTGTAAAGGAATTAAAGGATAATGTGTTATTTCTAAGAAAACTGGTAGAAGGAGGTAGTGAGCATAGTTTTGGAATTCATGTAGCAAAAATGGCTGGTATGCCTCAGCAAGTTATTCATCGTGCCAATAAGATATTAAAGCAACTGGAGAAATCACATTCTAGTGAAGAATTAACAGATAAGGTGAAAACTTTAGATAATGAGATGCAATTGAGTTTCTTTAATTTAGATGACCCATTATTAGAGCAGATAAAAGAAGAGATTGTCAATACAGATATTGATACACTAACACCTGTTGAGGCGCTTATGAAACTCAATGAAATTAAACGTATGTTGCTGAAAAAGAAGCGTGCATAAAAAAAGTGTATTTTTTTTATTAAAAGGCTTTGCATTTCTAAGAAAAGTCTTAAATTTGCGCTCGCAATTACAACAAAACGTTCATTTAAATAATTGCTATAATGCGAAAGTAGCTCAGGGGTAGAGCATCACCTTGCCAAGGTGAGGGTCGCGGGTTCAAATCCCGTCTTTCGCTCTACATCTTAAAAATATACCAAGCTGAAGTGGTGGAATTGGTAGACACGTTGGACTTAAAATCCAATGTCCATTAGGACGTACGGGTTCAAGTCCCGTCTTCAGTACAGATGAAAAGCCGAAACGAAAGTTTCGGCTTTTTTGTTTTGAAAATGTTCGAAAATTCAATTTTCAAAGACATTTTCAAAACAAAAAAGGTATTCAAGAATTTGAATCGGTTTTTTTCAACATGTTGATATGGGACTCGCCAACGGCAAGTCCCGTCTTCAGTACTTCATGAGACAAATCAAAAAAAGTTGATTTGTCCCTTTTTTTATTTTCTTTCAATCCTTTATTAATATTAGCAACTTTTAAAAGTATAGGGTTGACATCAGCGGTTCGAACGCTTTGATTCTCAAATTGAAACTTTTTAGGAAATTTGCCTTTTTCTTATGATATGTACAGCTTCTATACTGTTTTAAAGCTCTTTGTTCAGATTCAAGTATAATAACTCTAGGATAGTGATGATTTTTAAATTTACTATCCAAATTAATCATTTGTCTCTTTGACACTCAAAGCAACCCTTTTGATACCTCCAAGAAACCTTTTTGACACCCTTAAAAACAGCATTTTCCTTTAGTTTTCATCTTTTTTTGTAAAAAAAACAATTTATGAAGGCCGTATAGCCTAAAACAACCTTGAGAAAGAGATAGTGCTTGTAAGTCCAAGAGTCTAATTAGAAGGCGCAAACTTAAACCCCAATACAGGGATAAAAAGCTTATTGCGCGATGATTTACGAAATGTAATCCCTCTATGTTACCATAGGTGATGGGTTAGTCGCTGATGCATCTGTGTTTACGGTTGTAGGCACAGATGTTATTACAGACTGGGTATTTGTAGAGCTTCGTGATAAAGACGATAATAGTATAGTTGTAGATACACAATCGACAGTATTGCAACACGATGGTGTTGGTGTATCCGATATATTATTCAATCAAAGCGCATCTAAACATAAATAATTAAGAAACACATACTATAATTATGAAAAATCACCTAAAATTTACCTTTTTATTGATTATTTCAATTGCTTCAACTGCTTTTCTTGCTTTTATTATAGCCTGCTCAGATGAAGGTGATAGCCCTTGTACAACCTCTACTTGGTATCAAGATGCAGATGGCGATGGTTTGGGAAATCCTGATATAAGTCTAGAAGACTGTGACCAACCAACAGGTTATGTATCAAATAGTACAGATACAGATGATACAGACGATGGTACAGGTTCTATATACTCTGGAACAGCATTGGTTACACAAGGATTAGCTACAACAACAATAGCAAATTTATTTTCTAACGGAACTAGAGTTGCAGGTTTAGGAACTATTGATGCAACTGATGGTAGCACGTGGACGGTTCCTGCAGAAGTAAACTATACAGATGATACATTTCCATTGTCATCAGATTTGTACAATGTTTATGGGAATACTTATGCTTCGGCAACAGAAGCAGTTAGTGCTTTAGATGGAAATGATATTATTGAAATCGATGCAAGTGGAGAAGTAATTACCGCGTATATATTTGCTGATAATTATTTTGAAATGTATGTAAATGGTGTTGCTGTGGGTAAAGATGCTGTGCCTTTCACAGACTTTAATTCAAGCATTGTTCGCTTTAGAGCCTCAACGTCTTATACTATAGCCATGAAACTGGTGGATTGGGAAGAAAATTTAGGCCTTGGGTCAGAAGATAATCAAGGGTTTTCTTACCATCCAGGAGATGGAGGGATGGTTGCTGTATTTAAAGATGAGTCAGATAATACAGTTGCAATTACAGGAGGCGATTGGAAAGCACAAACATTCTATTCTGCACCTATAAAAGATTTAAGTTGCCCTACTGAAAGTGGAACCACACGAAGCACCGATAATTGTGATACCACAGGTACCGATGATGGTGCTACATACTATGGTTTGCATTGGGCACAAGATACAGATTGGGAAACGGAAAACTTCGATGATTCAGGTTGGCCATCGGCAACCACTTATACCAATACTGAGATTGGCGTAGACAACAAAACCTCTTATACCAATTTTACAGATGTTTTTGATGACACTACTAATGATGCAGAATTTATTTGGAGTACAAATGTAGTATTAGATAATCTAGTAGTTGTAAGGTATACAGTTAATTAAAAAATGATTAATAGCAAGATTATTCTTAAAATTTAAAACAAACAATTAAAATTTAAAAAACCGAAAAATGACTTCAATGTTTATGCAACAAACTAATAACCATATCATGAAAAAAAGCCTACTTTA
The DNA here is from genome assembly GCF_947492715.1 of uncultured Psychroserpens sp. Lineage (GTDB taxonomy): Bacteria > Bacteroidota > Bacteroidia > Flavobacteriales > Flavobacteriaceae > Psychroserpens. Next base: position 247,014 of record NZ_CANLNS010000001.1, on the reverse strand, counting down.
CATGTCTATACTATTTGTATGTGCTTTTGCACAAGCACAAAACACTTATGTACCCGATGATAATTTTGAACAGGTTTTAATAGACCTAAACCTGGATGATGTTCTAGACGATTATGTACTAACGGCAAATATTAATACTCTAGTAAACTTAACTATTCTTAATAAAGGAGTTGACGATTTAACTGGTATTGAAGACTTTACAGCTTTAGAGTATTTATGGTGTCCTCAAAATAATTTAACCAGTTTAGATTTGAGTGCGAATACTGCATTAGAAACTCTTAACTGTGATTTTAATGATTTAAACAGTTTAGGTTTAAGTTCGAATACTGCCTTAGAGTATCTTTCGTGCAAGAATAATAATTTAAGCAGTTTAGACCTGAGTAGCAATACTGCATTAGAACGTTTTTACTGTAATGATAATAATTTAACCAGTTTAGATTTAAGTACGCATACTGCTCTAACACAACTTTTCTGTAAGTCAAATAATTTAAGTGTTTTAAATCTGGCAAACGGAAACAACACTAATATTGTTGGTTTTAGTTCAACAGGAAACTCAAATTTAACTTGTATTCAAGTAGATAATGCATCTTATAGTATTACTAATTGGACATCCATAGATGATGTAGCTAGTTTTAGTGAAGATTGTGATACTTTGAGTACTAATTCATTTGAAAGACCTGCCTTTAGTATATACCCAATACCCAACAATGGCGGCATAATAACTGTAGATGCTTTAGAAGCAGTAACGTATGAGCTAATAAACACTAGAGGGCAAATTATAAAACAAGGACATTTAACTTCTGGAAAAAAACCAACTCAACTTTACGAGCCTATCTCATGGACTGTATGTTATGACAATACGTAATAACAATACGTTTCAGCAAAAGAAATTAATCTTAAACTAAAATAGTAATCTTATGAAACCAGTTAAAATATTAATATTATTTGCAATGTTATTTCAATGGATTGCTGTGTTGGCGCATGAAGGCCATCATGATGGCGAAAAACATATTAGAATATGGCACGATTTTGAAAATAATGTGATTGCCAAAGGTAGTTTTTACCTTTATAAAAATGAGCAAGTAATTCTTGTAACGACAAATGGTTCAAAAATTTCGTTGCCAATAGAAAAATTATCTAGAAAAGATAATGTGTATATCCTTCAAAAGGTTTCTCAAATAAGTGCATTAAATACGCCACATCATCCAAAAGAGGAATCTATTATAGCGACGCTTTCTGTTCAAGGTAAGAGTAATTATAAAGTAATGCTAATAGCCATATTGATTTTGGTATTATTGGTTTCTGGTTTATTCATTTATAAATATTACAAGAAAAGAAATCCTGCAACAGCAGCAGTAGTCTTTGTTTTTGGGTTTGCTTTATTATTATGGGCTTGTTCTAGTGATGACGATACTAATTCAACAACAGATGACGACCCTATTATAAGTGATGATGCTCTAGCTTACTCTCAGGATTTTTTAGAAACATCATTTTCTTTCTTTGGTAATGTTGGAGTTACTTACGCTGATTCTGATGGGTATTTAAAAGTTGAATCTAATGGCATTCCCGACCACCAAATGATGGTAGGTATTACGTCATGGATTGAGAGAGTCCCTATCCCAATACAATATTATATTGATGATAATAATCATTGGTCTATTCCTTTAAACCCTACTTATGTCGATAGCCAATCTGAAGCTGTAAGTATTACGGATGATCTTCAACGAGGAGCTATAGGAATTGCAGCTAACGGCATACCAATTTTTAACCCGTACAATGCAAGTGGTGAAATTTCTAATGAACTTGGAGAATTAGATGCTTTTGGAGGACATTCTGGAAACGGAAATGATTACCATTACCATACGCCGCCAACGCATTTATCATCAACAACTGGAAACTATCCTATTGGTTTTATATTCGATGGATTTCCGTTGTATGGAACTACTGAAACTGATGGAAGTACCGTTACTGATTTAGATGAATATTTTGGTCATGAAGATGATGAGGGTTATTATCATTATCATAGTTTAGATGCAGCACCTTATATGACACCTTATTTAAGAGGTGTTGTGACCATTGGTGGTACATCGCCACAAACCCAGATAGAACCTCAGGCTTTAGCTAGCACAGAGCACGATTTAAGTGATATTAATTTAACTGGCGGAACAGATAATCATGAAATCACAGGACTTGAAGTAAATGACAACTGTGATGGTTACACACTAACTTATGAAACAACTACAGATAATACGGTAACTGAAGGTACAATTGTCTATGATTGGGAAATTGAAGGTACAATTACATTTGTACACACTACAGATACGAATGCGCCACTTAATACCCAAACATTTAATTACAGTGGTGATCCAGCTGAGGTGCATGCAAATGCATATGGTTGTGGTACTTCATCAAGTGATTTTACACTAACAAGCACTGCTGTTGAAAATGGTGAATTATTAAGTGATTATCAATGCGATGATGACAATTCAATTCCTTTAGAATGGAGTAATGCACCAAGCGGCACGAATAAATTTGCTATTCATATTGTGCATTATCCAAATGCTAGTGATGAGGGTAATTTAGCAATGGCTAACTCGTATCTGGCACTTTGGGATATAGATGCCTCGGTAACGTCTATTGCTGCAGGTCAAGTTACTAGTGATGATTGGTATATTGGTTCAAATAAAGATGGTGATGCTATTGGGTATACCTCGCCATGTTCTCCAGATGCTGGGACACATGAGTATATTGTTACTATATATGCTTTATCTGAAACTCCAACGAGTTTACCTACTGAAAATTCTTTAACAATACATGCAGAAACCTTATTTGATTCATTTTCTAGTGTAACCATATTAGGTGCTTCTGAATTTAGATATGATAGCGTTACAGAATAATTAACAAACATTTAAAACAAATAATAACAACAATAAACCTAATTAATTATGAAAATTTTTTACTTCTTAGCACTTATTTTATTTAGCCTTAACTCATATTCTCAAACAACTTTTGGATATGAAACGGCTACTGACCACGGAGACTATTTAACAGAGACTATTGATGGGATAACTTTAACTACAAGTTATACGAATGTAAATATCTTATATGCCGGAGGATTTGCAGGTTCAACAGAAAACATAGCAATAGCAGGTCAGGGGTATTTACAAACTTTAGCTACATTTACCTTTAGTGAGGCCGTAGATATTACTTCTATTGTTGCTTTAGAAGGGCGTATCTACTTCATCATAGACTATATTTTTACACCAACAGGAGGAAACAACCCCACTATTACTGCGTCTGTGACTAATGGAGGTGCGCCTGTAACTCTTAATTGGACAGGTGTAACTTCTTTTACAGTTACTTCAGTTGACGCTAATTATGCTTTTGATAATTTAATTATTAGTCCCTCTACTTTATCAACTGATGAGTTTACACTTAAAACCGTAAAGATCTTTCCTAACCCAACAACGGACTTTATTGAAGTAAGAGGATTAACTACAACGGAAAATTACAATATCTATGATGTTTTGGGCAAAGAAGTTAAGAGGGGAACTATTTCTATAAATGAAAAAATAGACGCTCGAACCTTAGAAAACGGTGTATACTTCTTAAAGTTTGAAAATGCAAACGCACTAAAATTTATTAAAAAATGAAAAACGCTTACTTATTACTAATTATTTTATTTAGTCTTACCTCATATTCACAAACAACTTTTGGATATGAAACGGCTACTAGCGACGCAGGCGCCTTATCAGAAACTATAGAAGGAATAACCTTATATACAGGTTTCATTGACATCGCTATAATGGATGGTGAAGGACTTTTTGGCTCAACAGGCCTTATAGCAGCCTCCTTTACTTCTCAAGATATCGCTGTATTTTCCTTTAGCGAACCTGTAGACGTTAATTCTATTTTAGCTATAGAGTTACAATACAGAGACTTAGATTATTTTTTTGAACCAACAGGAGGAAGTAATTCTTCTGTTACGGCGTCTTTAGTCTCAGGGGCTGCTGCTGTGACCCTTAACTGGACAGGTGTAACTTCTTTTACGGTTTCTGCAGTAAATACAACAGCTCTTATTGGTTTTGATGATTTAATTATTAGCCCCTCTTCTTTATCAACTGATGAATTTACACTTAAAACCGTAAAGATCTTTCCTAACCCAACAACGGACTTTATTGAAGTAAGAGGATTAACTACAACGGAAAATTACAATATCTATGATGTTTTGGGCAAAGAAGTTAAGAGGGGAACTATTTCTATAAATGAAAAAATAGACGCTCGAACCTTAGAAAACGGTGTATACTTCTTAAAGTTTGAAAATGCAAACGCACTAAAATTTATTAAAAAATGAAAAACGCTTACTTATTACTAATTATTTTATTTAGCCTTAACTCGTATTCACAAACAACTTTTGGATATGAAACGGCTACTGACCACGGAGACTATTTAACAGAGACTATTGATGGGATAACTTTAACTACAAGTTATGAGACCATAACTGTACTAGATGCTAATGGATATGGAGGCTCATCGGGCAATATTGCTGCTGCCTTTTCTGTTTATTCAAGTGAGGCTACGTTTGCCTTTAGTGAAGCCGTAGAGATCAACTCTATTATAGCATTAGAGGGACAGGCGTCCGTTGCAATTTACACTTTTACCACATCGGACGGGACCAACGAGAGTGTTAATGTAAATGTGGTTAATGGAGGCGCTGCTGTAACTCTTAATTGGACAGGCGTAACCTCTTTTACGGTTACTTCGCCATTTCCGGTCGTTTTTGGTTTTGACACTTTAGTTATTAACGAGCCTTTATCTACCGATGAGTTTACACTTAAAACTGTAAAGATTTTTCCTAATCCAACAACGGACTTTATTGAAGTAAGAGGATTAACTACAACGGAAAATTACAATATCTATGATGTTTTAGGTAAAGAAGTTAAGAGGGGAACTATTTCTATAAATGACAAAATAGACGCTCGAAACTTAGAAAATGGAGTATACTTCTTAAAGTTTGAAAACAGAAATCCAATTAAATTCATAAAAGAGTAATAACACAACCATTATAGTATGATAAACTTTAAAATTTACTTTCGCATTATTTTAAAGTTTATCATTTATTGCTTGTAGTAATGAATATTCTTAACAATAAAACTGATAATACGTTAAATATGCAAACAATTAAAGGGTACGACAAAAAAATTATGCTAAGATGTATTGAGTTATCTCAAATAGCAGTTAATAAAGGCGATGCCGCTTTTGGAAGTTTAGTTTCTCTAGACGGTAAGTTAATAGCCGAAGGCATAAACAATAAAAATGGGAAAGTGTCTGATCATGCCGAAATATTGGCATTACATAATGCGCATCTAAAATTAGGAACAACAGACTTATCTGAATGTACATTATACACGAGTTGTGAACCCTGCCCAATGTGTTCCTTTATGATTAGAGAATACAAAATTAAAAGAGTTGTATATGCTTTACCTTCTTTATATGTTGGAGGTCATTCAAAATGGCCAATTTTACAAGATGAAGAATTAGAACATATGACACCTATTTTTTCAAACGTTCCTGAAATTTTAGGAGGATATATGGAAGAAGAGGCAAATGAAGTTATGAAACAAACACCACTTTGGATGTTTGGAAGTGATGCTAAATTAAACAAGTAGAAACCCTGAAAATTGATTTATAAAATAGCCATACATAGGTTATCAAATGGCTTCAAATAATTAAAAAATTGTAGCTAGTAATGGCTTTAAGTAATTGCTTGTTCTCGCGTACTTTTTTAGATTCCGCAGAATTTCCAACTTGGTTTATACTCACAAAGTTAAGTGCTAACTCTCACATAACTCATACAACAAATCCATATACGTTGTTGTACAATGTTTTTACTGCTAAAACGTATAGCCAATACATAAATGTAAATTTATTTCAGTTTCTCCTTGTTCTCTATAAATCCAACGTTTTTATCATCTTCAAAGTCGAAACGTAAATCGTCTGATCGAAAACCAACATTATTATAAGTATTAAGACCCAATTTTAGTTTATCGAAACCCTTTTGCTACCTGTGAATATTAAAGAATTTTAGTTCAACTGCATATTTTTGTTTCTAATAACATTAATTAAACATAATGCATTATGAAAAAAACTACTCTATTATTTGCAGCCATTCTATTTAGTTTCGCTATTCATTCACAACAAACTACTTCATTTGAGACCTCTGAAGGATTTACCTTAGGAAACGTAAATACTCAGAACGGGTGGTCGTCTACACCTATAGGAGCAGATACATTTATTGAAAATCAAATTATCAGCGATGAAAACTCCACTGATGGTACTTTTTGTTTAAAAATCGTTCAAGAAACAGCTTTTGGAGGGCAAGCGAGTCAAATAGTTGGTGCTTTTTATGATTATACTACAGCTGTGTCTTATACAGAAGCAACTTTTTCAGCAGACATGAATATTGACACATTCGATTCTACTAATACTTCAGATTATATTTTTGGACTGGTAAACCTTACAGATCAGGTATTTATTACCTACATAAGATTTACTTATGAAGGAGATATTGTTGTTTTAGCAGATGATGGAACAGGAACTGGAACTGTTGATTTGATAGATACAAATGCAGATTGGACACCTTTAACTTGGTTTAATGTTAGAATGGAACTTGATAATAATTCTATTGAGTTTTTTATTGATAATGTTTCAATATTTGTTGGGATAGTTGCAACTACAATGACTAATATTGAGCAAGTAAGATTCGCTCATGATAATTATTCTGGTTTCGCATACGTAGACAACTTTAGAACCAATGATGAAGATTTGTCAGTTGCTAATTTTGCGGCAAATGACTTTTCACATTTTTATGATACTGACGTGAAAACGTTGAATTTAGATTCACCAAATAATCTTTTAAATTCAGTTGAAATATTTGATGTTCTTGGTAAACGAGTTATGAATACTACGTTATCTGAAAATAAAGTCTCAATTGATGTTTCTTCGTTTAAAGATGGTATTTATCTAGCTAGAGTATTAACAGATACAGGTCGTAAGACCTTAAAGTTTGTAAAACACTAAATTATCTTTATATCTAACGGGAAAATGACTTGCGTCTTTTCCCGCAACAAACCTTACACGTTCACGCTGTGAATCCTGTCCAACGTGTTCCTTTATGATTAGAGAATACAAAAAGTTAAAAGTGTTGTATATGCTTTTACTTTGTTTGCCTTGTTAGGGGCTTTTACGTTTAGCTCATATGCGCAAACATTAAATCAGAATGCAAGTTGGCCCAATACAAATTGGACGCTTATAGGAACATATAATACTGACCCATCGGCTTTAGAAGCCAATCCAACCCTAACATCAAATTTTGCTTTCGATGATGACGATGCCTTATCTGGAAGCGATGATGATATTGCAGCAGAATCACCTATAATTGACTTGACTGCTGCTCATACAGCAGGAGAAAGGGCGATTATAATCTCTGGAAACGTTGTTTATAATTATATCAATACCGAAATTTTACAATTCGAATACTGGGATGCAGATGCCAGTATATGGAACATCATAGGTTCTCCATTTAATCTTATTCTTAAAAGAGGTTTTGTAATGCATCATGCTATCGTACTATTTGAAAGCCCACACAAACACAAGGTTTTTAGATTTTGAAACCTTTTTGCTACCCTAAAACATTAAAGAATTTAAGCTGCAAGGTTTAATTTCGGCTGATTAAATAATAAACTAAATAAATCATTAATATGAAAAAAATTACTTTATTTTTTGCGATTGCCATGTTAGTAGCTTTTACGTTTAGCTCATATGCACAAACATTAAATCAGAATGCAAATTGGCCTAATGCAGATTGGTCACTTTCTGGTGCATATAGCGCTGGTGGATTATTATCTGACCCAACTGTAGATGCTACATTTGGTTTTGATGACGATGCTGCAGGTATCACTTCTGTAGATAACATCCAAGCGACTTCACCAGTAATCGATTTGACTGCTGCTCAAATAGCAGGTGAAAATTGGATCAACGTAAGCGGGAATTTTGTTTACAGAGCACTAGGAGGAGATGTTTTAACAATTGAAACCTATGATGCTGATGCCATGACTTGGACAGCATTAGACACGTTTTTAGGTAACTCTACAAATACAAATTTCCAGAATTGTAATGGTACAGTAGCGTATGCATCTGCGTTTCTTAATATTTCTGGATTTACTGCTACACAGTTATCAGGCTTCCAATATCGTATTGCATATGACGATGTTGGAGGATGGTTATGGGGATTTTGTTTTGAGGCTCCAACAGTTATCTCAACATCATGTCCAGAACCTTCAGGGTTAACAGCAACTGCTATTACAGATACTACTGCCAATTTAGGTTGGACAGAAATTGGAACAGCGACATTATGGAATGTAGAACTCGTAGATATAACAGCTGGAGGTATTGCTACTGGTACTGCTACAGCTTCTGGTGTTGCAAACCCATATATGGCTACAGGATTAACACCTGATAATAATTATGAGTTTTGGGTGCAAGCCCAATGTGGTGGTGGTACAACCAATTGGGTTGGGCCTTTTGCGTTCAGGACTACGTGTGTAATAACAGCACCATATACAGAAGATTTTGAAATGTTTACAACAGCTGAAGATGTAGCTTTTGCTATTGAAAACTGCTGGACTGGAACAGGTGGAGCATATTTTTGGGAATCTGCACCAGGTACAGATACAGGATCAGACGATACTGGCCCAGCTCCATCTATTACAACAGGTAACTATTTCTATTCAGAAGCATCAGATGGAGCAACCGGTGATACAGCAGATTTAATATCTCCTTTATTTGATTTATCAGCACTTACAACACCTGCATTAACATTTAACTATCATATGTTTGGTAATAAAATAGGAACACTAGATGTATTAGTTAATGGAATAACTAATGTTTGGACATTGTCAGGGGAGCAACAAGCATCTGAAACAACGCCATGGGAATTGGCTGTAATTGACTTATCTGCGTATGCTAATCAATCCATTACGATTACATTTAGAGCCACAAGTGCTGGTTTATTTGAAGGAGATATTGCTATTGATAATGTGTCTTTTACTGAATTGCCTACATGTCCTAAACCATTTGTTTTAACAGCTGCGAATATCACAGATACAACTGCCGATTTAGGATGGACAGAAAATGGAACTGCTACGTCTTGGAATGTAGAACTCGTAGATATAACAGCTGGAGGAACTGCAACAGGAACTGCGACAACTTCTGGAGTTACAAACCCATATACGGCTACAGGATTAACACAGGATAACAATTATGAATTCTATGTGCAATCAGATTGTGGAGAAGATGACGTATCAACTTGGGCTGGACCATTTGCGTTCTCAACGCTAGAAACATGTCCTATGCCTAGTGGGTTGACAGCAACTACTATTACAGAAACAACTGCTAATTTAGGATGGACAGAAAATGGAACTGCAACGTCTTGGAATATAGAACTGGTAGATGTAACAGCTGGAGAAACAGCAACAGGTATAGCAACAGCAACAGATGTTACGAGTCCTTTTGCTGCTACTGGTTTAGTAGGAGACAACACATATCAGTTTTATGTACAAGCAGATTGTGGAGTAGATGGAGTTTCTGCTTGGGCAGGACCATCTACATTTATTACATCTTATGTAGCTGTACCTCCATCATGTTCTAACGGAACGTTCTTAGATTCTGGTGGAATTAGTAGAAATTATTCAGATAATCAAAATATTAGCTATACAATTACTCCAGATACAGCAGGAGGTACTGTTAGTGTTTACTTTAGTTTCTTCTCTGCAGAAAATAATGGATCTAATGCTTGTTATGATGGATTAACAATTTATAATGGAGAAGATGATACAGCAGCAACTATTAATCCTCCAGGAGGTGGAACAATTTGGTGTTGGGATAGAAATGATACGCCTGCTGTTGGTACAGGAGATTTACAAGGTATGACCATTACATCTACAGATCCTTCTGGAGCCTTAACATTTGTATTTTCTTCTGATAGTACTGTACAAAGAGCAGGATGGGAAGCTACAGTAGATTGCCATACGTTAACCACTCAAGATGTCGAAAATGATTTAGCATTTAGTTATTATCCAAACCCTGTTAAAGAAACCTTGTTCTTACAAGCTCAAAACAACATTCAAAAGGTATCTGTTTACAATATGCTAGGACAAGAAGTATTACACAATACACCAAATAGCTTAGAAGAAAACTTAGACCTGTCTGCTTTACAAACAGGAACATACTTTGTTAAAGTAACAATAGATAATGCAACTGAAACGGTTCGTATTATTAAAAACTAATGATGAGTTTTTCATTATTTATGGTTGATTGATAGCTGTGCATCTGTACTTACTAAAAAAGCGCAGATGCACTATAATGATTTGATTAGTCATTCATTAAGTACAATAATGCAGTCAATTTTAGACGTTAGAAAACAAAAATTAAAGTAAAATACTAACCTTAAAATTATAGTATGAAAGTTAAAATTAAAGACATGTTGAGCCCTGTTGATAAATTGAAAATAGGGTTATTATTAAATAGTATGGGTATTGTAATTACGATTTACAATCATAGCGTATTGATGCTTTCAATATTTTATGTTCTAGGAATGGTTTTTATATGTATCGGGATTTATAAAATTATAAGATTAAATAAATATTAGTATGAAAAAAATTAATTTATTATTCGTGTTTGTCATGTTAGGAGCTTTTACGTTTAGCTCATATGCACAAACATTAAATCAGAATGCAAATTGGCCTAATACAGATTGGTCACTTACAGGAACATATAATACTGATCCATCGGCTTTAGAAGCCGATCCAACGTTAACATCAAATTTTGCTTTCGATGATGACGATGCCGGACCTGGACACGATGATGATATTGCAGCAGAATCGCCTATAATTGACTTGACTGCTGCTTATACAGCAGGAGAAAGGGCGATTATAATCTCTGGAAACTTTGTTTATAATTATATCGATGCCGAAATTTTACAATTCGAATACTGGGATGTAGATGCCAGTACATGGAATATCATAGGTTCTCCATTTAATGTTGATACCGCAGGAGCTCCAACGGATAATTATTGTTCAGGAACTGCTGAAGCATACACGACAGATGCACTTAATATTGCAGGTTTTACTGCTACACAATTATCAGGGTTTAGGTATAGAATTTATTTTGATGATACAGTAGGTGGTGCAGGTTATAAATGGGGATTTTGTTTTGACGCTCCAACAATTATCTCAACAGCATGTCCAGAGCCTTCAGGGTTAACAGCAACTGCTATTACAGATACTACTGCCAATTTAGGTTGGACACAAATTGGAACAGCGACATTATGGAATGTAGAACTCGTAGATATAACAGCTGAAGGTACTGCTACTGGTACTGCTACAGCTTCTGGTGTTGCAAATCCATATATGGCTACAGGATTAACACCTGATAATAATTATGAGTTTTGGGTGCAAGCCCAATGTGGTGGTGGTACAACCAATTGGGTTGGGCCTTTTGCGTTCAGGACTACGTGTGTAATAACAGCAGCACCATATACAGAAGATTTTGAAATGTTTACAACAGCTAATGATGCAGCTTTTGCTATTGAAAACTGCTGGACTGGAACAGGTGGAGCATATTTTTGGGAATCTGCACCAGGTACAGATACAGGATCAGTCGATACTGGCCCAGCTCCATCTATTACAACAGGTAACTATTTCTATTCAGAAGCATCAGATGGAGCAACCGGTGATACAACGGATTTAATATCTCCTGTAGTTGATTTATCAGCACTTACAGCACCTGCATTAACATTTAACTATCATATGTTTGGTGATAAAATAGGAACACTAGATATATTAGTTAATGGAATAACTAATGTTTGGACATTGTCAGGTGAGCAACAAGCATCTGAAACAACACCATGGGAATTGGCTGTAGTTGACTTATCTGCGTATGCTAATCAAGCAATTAGTATTACATTTAGAGCCACAAGTGCTGATTTATTTGAAGGAGATATTGCTATTGATAATGTGTCTTTTACTGAATTACCAACATGTTCTACACCTAGTGAATTAACAGCTGCGAATATCACAGATACAACTGCCGATTTAGGGTGGACAGAAAATGGAACTGCAACGTCTTGGAATATAGAACTCGTAGATATAACAGCTGGAGGAACTGTAACAGGAACTGCGACAACTTCTGGAGTTACAAACCCATATACAGCTACAGGATTAACACCTGATAATAATTATGAGTTTTATGTACAAGCAGATTGTGGTGGAGTTGGAACTTCTAACTGGGTTGGACCATTTGCGTTCAGAACTACTTGCGCAGCAATTGCAGCACCATATACAGAAGATTTTGAAACATTTACTACAGGAGGAGCTGCTTTTACAGCTGAAAACTGTTGGACTGGAACGGATGGTGAATACTTTTGGAAATCTTCACAAGGAACAAATATAGGCACCATCCTTACAGGTCCAAATCCATCAATTACAACAGGAAACTACTTCTATTCAGAGGCAACAGATGGAGAAATCGGTGATATAACAGATTTACGATCTCCATTAGTTGATTTAACAGCACTTACTGAGCCAGTATTAATATTTAACTATCATATGTTTGGTGAAAGCATAGGAACTTTAGATATACTTGTTAATGGAGTAACTAATATATGGACATTGTCAGGTGAGCAACAAACATCTGGTACAGCGCCATGGGAATTGGTTATAGTTGACTTATCTGCGTATGCAAACCAACCCATTACGATTACATTTAGAGCAACAAGAGGAGAATTTGTTCGAGGCGATATTTCAATTGATAATGTGTCTTTTACTGAATTAACATGCGCTATACCTAGTGAGTTAACAGCAACAACTATTACAGATACAACTGCCGATTTAGGTTGGACAGAAAATGGCTCTGCAACAGCATGGGATGTAGCAATTGTACCCGCAGGAACAACGCCAACAGCAACAGCAACAGCTGTTTCAAACCCATATACAGCAACTGGGCTTACACAAAACACAGAGTACGATTTTTATGTAAGAACTAATTGCGGCGCAGACGGAACTTCTAACTGGGTTGGGCCTGTTACGTTTACAACTGACTGTACAACAATTGCAGCACCATATACAGAAGATTTTGAAACATTTACTACAGGAACAAATGCTTTTACAGCTGAAAACTGCTGGATTGGAACTGGAGGGACATACTATTGGGAATCTGCACCAGGTACAGATACAGGGTCTGACGATACAGGTCCAGATTCGTCAATTACAACAGGAAACTATTTCTATACAGAATCATCAACAGCAATTGCTAATACAACGGATTTAATATCTCCTGTAGTTGATTTAACAGCACTTACAGCACCAGCATTAACATTTAACTATCATATGTTTGGTGATGATATAGGAACACTAGATGTATTAGTTAATGGTACAACTAATGTGTGGACATTGTCAGGTGAGCAACAAGCATCTGCTACATCGCCATGGGAATTGGCCGTTATAGATTTAGCAACATATGCAAATCAATCCATTACAATTACATTTAGAGCCACAAAGGTAGTACATGGTTTTCAGTCCGATATTTCAATTGATAATGTATCTTTTACTGAGTTACCATCATGCCCTGCACCTACTGCGTTAACAGTTACGAATATCACAGATACAACTGCAGATTTAAGTTGGACAGAAAATGGAACTGCTACGTCTTGGAATATAGAACTCGTAGATGTAACAGCTGGAGAAACTGCAACAGGAACTGCGACTGCTACAGGTGTTACGAATCCTTATACGGCTACTGGTTTGATAGTAAGCAACACCTATGCGTTTTATGTACAAGCAGATTGTGGTGTAGATGGAGTTTCTGCTTGGGCAGGACCATATACATTTATTACACCTTATGTAGCTGTGCCACCATCATGTACTAACGGAATTTTCTTAGATTCTGGTGGACCAGAAGAGGATTACTCAAATGGAGAAACGATTACCTATACAATTACTCCAGATACAGCAGGAGGTACTGTTAGTGTTTACTTTAGTTTCTTCTCTACAGAAAGTAGTGGAACTAATTGTTTTGATGGATTAACAATTTATAATGGAGAAGATGATACAGCAGCAACTATTAATCCTCCAGGAGGTGGAACAATTTGGTGTTGGGATAGAGATGATGTAGTTCCAGAAGGTACAGGGGATTTACAAGGTATGACCATTACATCTACAGACCCTTCAGGAGCCTTAACATTTGTATTTACTTCAGATTCCATTGAACAAAGAGCGGGATGGGAAGCTACAGTTAATTGCCATACTCTAACCACTCAAGATGTAGATAATGATTTAGCATTTAGCTACTATCCAAATCCTGTAAATGAAACCCTGTTCTTACAAGCTCAAAACAACATTCAAAAGGTATCTGTTTACAATATGCTAGGACAAGAAGTATTACACAATACACCAAATAGCTTAGAAGAAAACTTAGACCTGTCTGCTTTACAAACAGGAACATACTTTGTTAAAGTAACAATAGATAATGCAACTGAAACGGTTCGTATTATTAAAAACTAATGATGAGTTAAACACTATAATAAGATTAAGCCACCTTTTTAGGTGGCTTTTTTTATGAAACATATGTCTTATTTAAATTTTCTGAAAGCTTCCTTCTATGTATTTCGTTTTATACTAATAGTCCTAATCAGAAACACACCTGTTCACAGTCAAAATGCATCTTTAAAACGTAAAAATAATAGTCTAATGGAACCAAAACAATCTTGTTTTGAGGATGTTTTTGGGATGTATGATGATATTGTGCCACTTCAAAACCCCTACAAACACATGGGTTTAGGTTTTGCTACCCTTTTGCTACCCCTAAATATTAAGGGATTTTAGTTGGGTGTTTTAAATTTGATTCGAAAATTAAAATTATACCCCATGAAGAAAAATGACTTGCTTGTTGTAACAAGAGTAATGAAGACCAATGACTTCTTAATTTTTTTAATTGCTTTGACTTCCATTGCTTATTAACAGAAATCAACCACTAACTACCGAATTTAGAATAACTAAACAATGAAGAACACAAATAAAATAGTCTACTGGATTTTTACCGGATTGTTATCAGCACTAATACTTACGTCTGCTACAAGATACTTTTTAGATATAGAAACATTTCGTGGTCATTTTGTGAGTTTTGGATACAATGGACGCATAGTAATTCCTTTGGCAATTGCCAAAATATTAGGAGTAGCAATAATTTTAAGTAACAAAATTCAATTCCTTAAAGAATGGGCATATGCTGGATTTCTTTTTAATTTTTTATTGGCATTAGAAGCGCATATTGCTACAAAAGATAATTTATATTTTGGACCCGTTATCGCACTTGTTTTATTGGCTGGTTCATATACGTTCTATCGTAGAGCATATATGGGTAAAAAAGACCTGAGTTAGTAAAAGTTATAACATTTCAAAATGCATATTAAAGATGAAATAACTAAAATCAATAGACTAAGTCTAAGAACAAATAAAATAGAGATAAACTTACAATAGAAAAATAGTCTTACGAAAAAAAGAGTTTTTTAAATATTAGTATATTAGGTTACCTTAATTAATTATTACCATACTCTCAAAAAATGAAACATTTGTTTACTATTATATGTGCACTATTATTTAGTATAGGGTACAGTCAAACTCAGGATAGTATAGCTAACACTATTTTACAAAAAATAAGAATGGCTCCAGGTGATTCCTTAAAAATTGATCTTGAGTTGCAACTTGCAGACCGCACACGTTTATTTGATTTAGATACCTCAAGAACAATTATTAATAATATTATTGAAACCATAAAACATAAGAACTATCAATCTTATTATTACAAGCAACAAAAAGCAAATGCATTAAATGCTCTTGGGATGTTTGATTTGCAACAAGATAAGACAGAAGTATCTTTGTCCCATTACTTAAGCGCATTAGATATTTTCGAAACTATTCAAGATTCCACAGGTATTGGGTCAACGTTAGATAACCTAGGTAAGTTTTATACAATTTATGGTGACTATGCCAAGTCTAAGCAGTATTTTAGGGATGCAATTGTCATATGGAAATTGATAGAAGATGCAAACAATTTGGGATTATCATATCAAAAGTTAGCAGATGCACTCTACTATGACGATCAAATAGATTCTTCACTTATTTATATCAATAAAGCTAAGGCACTTCCAATAACTTCCAAACGGGCAGAAGCTGAAATTAATTCGACTATGGCTGGTATTCACTATAGTAATGGAGCACTAGATAAAGCCATAAAGATTTTCCAAAAAAACATAGCTATTTTTAAAGCTTTTAATGATAAAAAAGAAGTAAGTGCTAGCTATTCAAATGTAGCCTTTGTATTTAGTGCTTTAGGCAATTATGAAGAAGCGTCACATCATCTTGATAGCGCTATTTTTAATGCTAAGGAAGTAAAGGATGTTGGTCTTTTGGTTTTGCATTATCGTGAAAGAAGTGACCTCTATAGAAAACAAAAGAAATATGCTAAGGCATTAGAAGACTATAAAATTTACAAGACGTATTATGATTCCATAAATGACACAAAAAAAGCGAAACGAATTACGGCATTGGAGCTTAATCATAAATTTGACAAAGAAAAATTAGCAGATCAATTAATCATTGAGAATGAAGCTTCAAAACGTAAGTTATACTTTTTGTTGTTTATACTTACTATGGTTTTAGGGATAGCTATTTTATGGCTTGTTAAGAAAAATGCTAGACAACGTTTAAAACTATCTGAAAATAAACTAGAAAAGGAACAGTTAGACAAGTTAAAAGGAGAATTGGTATTATTGACTCGAGAAAATGAACTTAAGAGAGCTGTTATAGAAAACTCATTACGACAGGAGGTACTTCATAAAACACTAGATAGGATTAAACAAATAATTAAGTTAGAAAACCCAAAAGAACGAAATAAAGAATTAAAATCGCTCTGGGCAACCTTACTTTCAGAAAAGACAACAAAAACAACTTCAGAAAATTTGCAAGCGTATTTAAATAAGGTAAGTATGGACTTTAAAATTATTTTGAATACCAAATTCACAGTATTAAGCGAAAAGGAAAAAGAAATTCTTTGCTTTATGACTTTAGATTTGACAGCCGTGCAAATTAGTGAATTACTAAATACCACACTTTCCTCAATTAAATCTACACGACATAGAATACGCAAGAAACTATTAATTGATTCTAATAAAGATATCATTGCGTTTATTAGAAGTGCGGCTAATACTAGTATCAGCAGATAGTCATTATGGATTGCATACCCATTTTTTGTTCAATTGTTTTATCATCAAATGTCTTTACTTTAAGTGTATGAGATGGAAAGGAAATTGTTAAGTGTGAATTTTGACAATCCTAATCTTTGTTGAAAATGGCATAAACAAATGATGCAACCTCATTACTACCCCTCATTTTTAGATTTTCATTCTTACAAGTTTAATTTTGTGCTATTGATGATTCTAATGTTAATAGCAATATTACATATAACAGGCTATTTATTATGAGTGGCTAAACAGGTCAAATATTGCTGACTTAGAAATATCTTTCCCTTATATTATGTGTTCTTTATAGATTCTTTTAAAAAGCTAACTATTGATTGAAAAATGGGGTAATCAGTAGTTACTATGGCCTCCTTATTTATTAATAAGGAGGTCTTTCATGAATAAGATGTTGGGTTTAAGATCGTTGATGATCTATAAAGCCTAGATCTTGCATGTTTAACTGCTAAACACACAATTACTTCGCTACTACATATAAGCATTTTACAATGAATTTTCATTGGGAATCATAAAACTTTAAAAAAAGAGAAAGTGGCATGTCATTAAGATAGTGTATGGTCTCTTGTATGCTCGGAAAACCCTTTTGCTACCCTTTTTTATTTGGGAGTTTCTATCAACGCGTATAGCTTAGCCAGTGCTTAGTCTAAAAACTAATCCACTCTAAATAATTAATTAATACAATTTTATTATGAAAAAAATTCTACAATTAGTCGTTTTTACGTTCTCAATTTGGTGTGCTAACGCACAAACAACTGTTAACTGTACGCAGCCACCATTACAATTTGCTCATTGCTATGACAATGAAGATGATACAACCTGGTGGTTTGAATCCTCAGATGGAAGCCCTATAAAATTAACATTTAATTCAGGTGGTATTGAAGCAGACTACGATGAGATATTAATTTATGATGGTGCAGATAATACAGCAACCTTACTATATCAAGGAGATAATGATGGAGATCTTTCTGGTTTAGTGTTTGAATCTACAGGCGATTCATTATTTTTTGAAATAGAAACCGATATTTCTGGAAGCTGTGCTGCTCCAGGACTTAATTGCTGTACTACACCATGGAATATGAAGATGGTAAACGCAGAAGTGCTTGGGTGTATATCCAACGTCTAAATTAAAAACCAACTAAAATCAAACAATTATGGGCTATGCACAACCATTTTGCTACCCCATTTTATTTGGGAGGTTCTAGTGATGCATATACTTTAGCAAGTGTTTAAAAACAAATTAACCCACTCATAGAGGTTTTTAATATCGTAGGTCAAAGGACGTTCTGATTGATAAACCACTAACCACTAAATATGATAGATATAGGCGCGTTAAAACCTGCAATATGTCTAGTAAATATTTACGATAGCACAGTAAAAGTGAAGATTGTTAAACTAGTTAAAGAAATAAAAATGAAGAACTATTTAAAACGTAACAAGCTAGAAATAAGCTACATATTGATTTATGTAATGATGTTGATACTGGTTATAAATAATTTTTAATTATAAAAAAGAAGAAGGTGATCACTGCTGTGATAAGCAATCTTTTTGACAAAGTATTTTATTAGGTGTTTAGCTCTAGGTAAATCAAAAATTTGAATACTTGAAATTTCACCGTCTTAAGTACACATAAATAAGACCAAAACGCTACTATAATTATGAAAAAAATTCTATTATTATTCCTTTTTACATTCTCAACCTGGTGTGCTGATGCACAAACAATTGTAGACTGTACACAACTACCTTTACAATTTAGTCATTGTTACGATGATAATGATAATACATCTTGGTGGTTTGAATCCTCAGACGGAAGCCCAGTAAGACTAACATTTAATGCAGGTGGTATAGAAAGCTGTTGTGATGATATATTAATTTATGATGGAGATGATAATACAGCAAACTTACTTTACCAAGGCAATAATGGTGGTGATCTTTCAGGTTTAGTGGTTGAATCCACAGGAGATTCATTATTTTTTGAAATTGATGCAGATGGTTCCGTAAGCTGTGCCTCGGGTAGTGGCTGTTGTAGTACTGAATGGGACTTCACTGTAGCCTGTGCTACTTGTGTAAGCCCTGAAGCTGCTTATGCTGTTAGACAAGATTGTTTAAACGGCCCACAGTTTTTTGTAGATGTAGATATAACGAGTTTAGGCTCTGCAACATCGCTTACCATTAGCGATAACCAAGCGAGTACAGCACAAACGGCAAGCGCTGTTGGATTGTATAGTTTTGGACCATTTGTAAATAATACGGATGTTATTATAAGTGTAGCCAGTGATGATGATGTTAATTGTGCGTTATCAAGTGGTACATTGACACAAGAGCAATGTGCGTTAAATGTAGTAGACTGCACCCAACCAACATTAGAATTTAATTATTGTTACGATGATAATGATAATACATCTTGGTGGTTTGAATCCTCAGACGGAAGTCCAGTAAGACTAACATTTAATGCAGGTGGTATAGAAAGCTGTTGTGATAATATATTAATTTATGATGGAGATGATAATACAGCAAACTTACTTTACCAAGGCAATAATGGTGGTGATCTTTCAGGTTTAGTGGTTGAATCCACAGGAGATTCATTATTTTTTGAAATTGATGCAGATGGTTCCGTAAGCTGTGCTTCGGGTAGTGGCTGTTGTAGTACTGAATGGGACTTCACTGTAGCCTGTGCTACTTGTGTAAGCCCTGAAGCTGCTTATGCTGTTAGGCAAGATTGTTTAAACGGTCCACAGTTTTTTGTAGATGTAGATATAACGAGTTTAGGCTCTGCAACATCGCTTACCATTAGCGATAACCAAGCGAGTACAGCACAAACGGCAAGCGCTGTTGGATTGTATAGTTTTGGACCATTTGTAAATAATACGGATGTTATTATAAGTGTAGCTAGTGATGATGATGTTAATTGCGTATTAACAAGTGGTACATTGACACAAGAGCAATGTGTGTTAAATGTAGTAGACTGCACCCAACCACCATTAGAATTTAATTATTGTTATGATAATAATGATGATACAACATGGTTGTTTGTATCCTCAGACGGAAGTCCAGTAAGGCTAATATTTAGTACTGGAACTATAGAAAGCTGTTGTGATGATATATTAGTTTATGATGGATCAGATAATACTGCAAACTTAATTTATCAAGGCAATAATGGAGGAGATCTTTCAGGTTTAGAGTTTCAATCCACAGGAGATTCCTTATTTCTAGAAGTAGATAGTGATAGCTCTGTAAGTTGTGCATCTGGCTCTAGAACAGAATGGGATTTTACAGTGTCATGTGCCACATGTGTAAACCCTGAAGCCAATTATGCAGTTAGAAGTGATTGTGCTAACACACCACAGTTTTTTGTAGATGTAGATATAACGAGTTTAGGCTCTGCAACATCGCTTACCATTAGCGATAACCAAGCGAGTACAGCACAAACGGCAAGCGCTGTTGGATTGTATAGTTTTGGACCATTTGTAAATAATACGGATGTTATTATAAGTGTAGCTAGTGATGATGATGTTAACTGTGAATTAACTAGTACAACATTAACACAAGAGTATTGTTTAGATAATATAGTTGATTGTGACGAAGGTCCTGTGAACACAACGTTTTGCTATTTTGATGATATTGATGATGATCCATCAATAGCAACGTTTACATATACAAGTTCAAACGGATTACCGCTTAACTTCGTTATTAATGATGGACAAATGGAAGGCTGTTGTGATGAGTTAGTAATTATCGATTCAGATGGAACAGAATTATACAATCAAAATATAGCAGATCCATCAGGTATTTCTTTTCAATCATCTGGTGATACGATTTCATGGTATATTAATTCAGATGGTTCTGTAAATTGTTCAGAAAATGGTTATACACCTTTTGATGTGACAGTTTCGTGTGCAACGTGTATTAATCCTGCTGCAACTTATCAAGCAGTCGATGATTGCGCTAATGGAGATCAATTTTTAATAGACGTTAACATTACTACATTAGGTGACGCTACATCACTTACAATTTCAAACAATATAGATGCTACCACAGTTCCAGTTACAGCTACTGGCGTGTATCAAATAGGACCATTCCCATTTTTAGAAGATGTTGTGGTTACTATAAGCAATGATCAAGATGTTAATTGTGTAATAAGCAGTAGTGCAATCCAATTATTGGCTTGTCCACCTGAAAATGATAATCCATGTGATGCTACTGTTGCGCTAGTTAATGATGATCAAACCTGTGATTTATTAACAGCAGGATCTTTAATAGAAGCAACAGATTCTGGTATTCCAACAAGCTTTTGTACAGGAAACCCTGATGACGATGTATGGTTCCAATTTACAGCATTAAGTGAAGTTCAGTTAATTTCATTGATAAATATTGCTGGAGGAGGATTCAATATGGATTATGCCTTATATGAAGGAGATTGTGACAATTTAATTGAATTAGAATGTACAAACGATACAGCTAGTGTAACGCCTCTACTTATTGTAGGAAACACATATTATATTAGAGTGTTTTCTGGAGGGAGTAATCCTGAAACAACAACCTTTGATTTATGTATTAAAGAGGCGCCAACAAACATAATTTGTGAAAATGCAGAGAATTTCTGTGCAGAACCAGGTGGAGCTTTAACGACTTCTAATATTGTTGGAATCCCTGATCCAACAGATATTGCGTGTTTATATTCAGCACCAAATCCAACTTGGAATATTATTCAGATTGGCGATCCAGGTTTAATTGAAATTGAAATTTCACAAACAGATGCGAATGACAGTGGATTAGATGTAGATTTCGTGCTTTGGGGGCCTTTTGATTCCTTAGAAAATGCTTGCGGTAACTTAGATTTAGGTTGTCCAAACTCAGGAGGTGATTGCCCTAATAATACCTCAAATCCTAATTTCTATCCATATGGAAATATTGTAGATTGTAGTTATTCTGGATCAGCTATTGAAAACTTAACAATTAATGATGCGCTGTCAGGGGAAATTTATATTCTATTAGTAACGAACTACTCTGATGAAGTTGGAACAATTTCAATTAGTCAAACAAATTCTGGAGGGCCAGATGATGGTAATATCACTGCTGAAATAGAAGTGGATCTAGGTCTAGATCAAACGTTTTGTGGTTTTGAGTCTTACGATATAATTGCAGATTCTCCATTTGCAGATTCGTACGAATGGTATTGTGATGGCTTTATTATTGAAGGAGAAACGTCATCTACCTTAACCGTAACAGAGTCATGTACCTATACTGTTATTGCCTATGATGAGCAGTGTGATGCACAAGCCCAAGATTCGGTGACTATAATTTTTGGAGATGAATCTGTCGCGAATGTGGTTCCAAACATTATAACTTGTGATGATATTTCTGCAGATGGAATTGAAGACTTTGATTTAGATATGCAAACCGCTGGAGTATTAGGCACACAGGATGCTACAGAATTTAATGTAACCTATCATTTAAGTTTAGCAGATGCTCAAGCAAATATAGGTGCACTAGCGTCTCCTTATACTAACATCTCAAACCCTCAAACTATATTTGTGAGAATTGAAGATGCTAATGCCAATTTCTGTTTTGCAACAACAACGTTTGATTTAATCATCTCTGGACCAACACCTGATGCTACTAGTGTTGCAATTGAGGCTTGTGATGATGATACAGATGGCGTTACTTTATTTGATTTAGCTGCACATGATGCCAATGTTTTAAATGGGCAAGATGACACAATCTTTACAGTGAGTTATTATGAAACTGAAGCCGATGCAGAAGCAGGTACTAATGCTATTGATACTTCAGTATTATATAGTAGTGCTTCTCAAACGATTTACGCAAGAGTAGAAAACAACATTGTTTTTGATTGTTATTCTACAACACCATTTGATTTAATTGTAAAACCATTACCTAGTACGTCATTTACGACCGATTTTGAATATGAGGTATGTCCTAATGCCACTGTACCTATTTTAATTACTGCAACTGCTAATAATTATTCTGAATCTGAAGTGTCAATTGCATGGTATCAGGATGGTGGTGTTATTGCAGGAGAAACAGGGTTAACCTTACCAGTGCTTGAGGCAGGGCTTTATGAAATTGAAGTGACCTTCAATGATGCTACAATGTGTTCAAGTATTACCGCTCAAACAATTATTGAGTTGGACAGTTGTGTAATCCCTCAAGGTATTTCTCCTAATGGAGATGGAATGAATGATACTTTTGATTTAAGTAGCTACGATGTAAGTAAGCTTGAAATCTTTAACCGTAATGGGACATTAGTTTACTCTAAAAACAATTATACAAATGAGTGGTACGGACAAACCAATGATGGTGATGAACTGCCTGTAGGGACTTATTTCTACACCATGGAATATGAAGATGGTAAACGCAGAAGTGCTTGGGTGTATATCCAACGTCTAAATTAAAAACCAACTAAAATCAAACAACTAATAGATGAAAAATATATATATCATTATTGTATTACTCATAGCAACACCAGTGTATGGACAACAAGACCCTCAATATACACAATACATGTATAATATGAATGTCATTAACCCAGCATATGCTGGTTCAAAAGAGAATTTGTCTTTTGGGTTATTGTACCGTTCACAATGGGCTGGTATTGATGGCGCTCCAAAGACAGGAACTTTTTTCGTACACTTACCTGTAGGAGGAGATGCATTACCAGTAGGAGAAAGAGTAGGAGTAGGTCTTTCCATTATTTCTGATGAAGTAGGGCCAATTAAAGAAACTAACGTATATGCCGATTTCTCTTATACATTACAATTAGAAGGCGAACATAGACTAGCTTTTGGTCTTAAAGCTGGAGCGACATTCCATGATATTGGATTAGCAGGAATTGATTTAATAGATCCTAACGATCCGTTTTTTCAAAATATAAACACGTCAACACCTAACATTGGCGCAGGTTTTTTCTATTACACAGATAATTATTATTTAGCAGGATCTGTACCAAACATACTTAACTCTGTACACTTAGATGCAGATGGGAATAAATTAGGTTCAGAAGAAGCACATTACTTCTTTACTGGTGGATATGTGTTTCAATTGTCTCCAAACACAAAATTGAAGCCATCGTTTCTGGTGAAGTCTGCATTTAGCGCACCAACATCATTTGATGTTAACCTTAATGCTTTATTCTATGAGAAGTTTGAATTAGGAGCTTCATATAGATTGGATGATTCGTTTTCAGGATTAATAAACTTTTCAATTACACCATCGTTAAGAATTGGATATGCTTACGATAGAGTTAGTTCTGATATTAAAAAGTATGCACCTGCATCGCACGAATTTATGTTATTATTTGATTTAAACTTTCCAAAGAAAGTTTCACGCTCACCAAGATATTTCTAATCAACTAAGCTAAAACATCATGAAAAAATTATTAATACTTTTTACAATAGTAGCATTGAGTAGTTTCAGCTTAATTGCTCAGAATAAAGACACAAAAAAAGCAGATAAACATTTTAATAGATATGAATTTGTTGAAGCTGCTGAAGACTATGCTGAATTAGTTGAAAACGGAAAAGGCAGCCCTTATGTTTATAGCCAATTGGCAGAATCTTATTATAATGTATTTAATACTGTTGAAGCAGAACGCTGGTATGCCAAAGCACTTGAAGGAAATACTAATCCAGAAATGCTTTTTAAATATGCCCAAATGCTCAAAGCAAATGGTAAGTATGAAGAGTCAAACACTCAAATAGCAAATTTTGCTCAAATGCGCCCAAATGATGATAGAGCTATTGCATTCAATAAAAATCCAGATTACTTACCTAAGATTTTAGAAAAAGGAAAAAAATTCAATATTCAAAACTTAGGTTTTAATACGCAGTATTCTGATTTTGGTGGAACACTTCAGGATGGCAAACTTTACATTACGTCTGCAAGAAATACTTCTCGTAAAACTTATGGATGGAATGAAGAACCATTTTTAGATATTTACGAATTGACTAAAAATGATGATGGTACATACCAAGCAGCAGATTTAGCAGGAGGCAAAGTCAATACTAAATATCATGAAGGTATTGTTGCTTTTTCTCCAGATGGAGAAACAATGTATTTTTCTCGTGAAAGTTACTTCGAAAAGGAATACCAAAGAGATTCTATAACAAACTATAGAATAAGTCAACTTCAATTGTTTAAGGCAACAAAATCTAGTGATGGATGGGGAGATGTTGAAGGCTTTCCAATCAATAGTGAGAACTATTCAGTAAAAAACCCATCAGTAAGTACCGATGGTAAAACACTTTATTTTTCTTCTAATATGCCGGGAGGTTTTGGTTTATATGATATTTACAAAGCAAGTATAAATGATGACGGTACTTTGGGAGAACCAACTAACCTAGGACAAAAAGTAAATACTCAAGGTCAAGAAATGTTTCCTTATATCAGTAGTAATAATACATTATACTTCTCTTCAAATGGACATTTAGGACTAGGGAATTTAGACGTATTTTATTCTAAAGTTGTAGATGGTAAAATGGGACCTGTACGTAATATCGGGATTCCAATTAATAGTAATGCAGATGATTTTGCTTTTCATTTAGATGAAGAAAGTGAAGAAGGCTATGTATCCTCAAATAGAGATGGAGGATTAGGAGGTGATGATGTTTATGCTATTAAAAAACTACAACCTTTATGCGATGTACTTATCACAGGAACAGTTACAGATTCTAAAACAGGAAATCCAATAAATGCAGCTTCGGTATCCTTATATGATGATCAAGGTAACTTAGTATTAACTAAAGTAACAGATTCTGATGGTACTGTTGAATTTATTGTTGAATGCGGAAAACAATCAGAATTAGAAGTCGTTATGGATGGTTATGAGAGTCAAAAACTAACAGTGAGTGCTTCTGAAGAAGAAGAGAAAGAGGTTAGTATTATGTTAGACCCAATTGAAGTTATTGTAACACCAGATGAGGTTGTTCTAAACCCAATCTTTTTCGATTATGATAAATCTAATATTACTGCACAAGCCGCTTTTGAATTAGATAAACTAGTTCAAATCATGAATAAATATCCAGAAATGGTAATCAATGCAACGTCGCATACTGATAGTAGAGGGTCTGCATCATACAATGAGAGATTATCTGATAGAAGAGCAAAAACGACGGTTCAATATGTTATTTCTAAAGGCATAGATAAAGCTCGAATTTCAGGCATGGGTAAAGGAGAGAACGAACTCAAAGTTGATTGCGGTTCTAATTGTACAGACGAAGAACACCAAAGTAATAGAAGATCAGAATTTATTATTCTAAGTGGTGGGCCACAAGTTCAATAACAAATTAATTTTAAAATATTTCAAACAATGATTGATAATAGCGTTAAAAAGTATCAACTGATTTCATTCTGTAAAAAGAATGGATTAAGAATAGATGGAAAAAAAGAATCACTATTGAATAGGGTAAATGTTTTTTTGGAAACTGGCATTATTGAACAATCTAGTAGCTCTAAAAGAAGAACTATTTCGAAAAACATTTATTATTATAAGTGAATTTGAACCTGTTGTATATCTAGTTAGTATTTATGATAACTCAGTAGGACAGGTGGAGATCCTTCAACAATTAGAAGAATAACCATAATGTCTATAAATGATCTAGATAATAGGATTGAACACAACAGATGAAAATTTCTAATTAATTTAAATCTTTTTAATAATGAAAGTCAAATTTTTATTGCATCAAAATTTGATGATATGATTATATCATTCTCTTGCACCAATATAATGGAAAACTACAGTTTTTCTTTAATACAGAATAGTCTTGATTGCTATACCATTACAGCTGTATCAGAGTTTGGTTCTGAGAGCGTTCAGCCTGCTATCGATTCTTATGGTTTTATACTGATTTTACCCGATTTTTTCTCTATTTCAGTTAATGAAGTGTTTCCAGTTGGAAGAACTGAGCCAATTTGCGCAGTATCAGGAGATATTCTAAGTAGTATTGATACCACCAAATTGTCTGATAAGTTCTTATTTTTTGTTAACGTTAATGTATTGGGAAACACGATAAATGCTCAAAGTAGAGACGCAGCAATTCCTTTAATGACTATAACGGTTAATGGTAGCCTATCAAAGGGCGAAATTAAGATATTGGATAACAACTCCGCCTTGGTGAGTTCGCCATTTTTTGAAGAGGCTATAGACGCCTTTTTTCAGGTGAACATTACAGATAATAGAAAATGTGAATTTTATCGATAAGTTTCACAGAATCAAAAGCACATTAGTTTATCGTTTTGAGACACCTTGTTTAGAAAGGTTTTTAAGGAAGTTAAACTTAAGGATATTGTAGTATATCCTAATTAATCCAACCTTAGGCTGTTTCAAAACGGGAGATATACAAGTAAATCAATCATAGAACTCTATAATCTTAAAGGGAGATTGATAATTAAATAAGAAGTCGGTGACACAAATTCTACCATTGATATATCACATTTAGAACCGGCAATATATTGAGTACGAATCACCAATTCGAAGGGTAATAGCGTGAAGAAGTTGGTAAAACATGAAATCACAGTCTTTAATACAGGTTTATCATGAATTCTAAAGCAAGATTTATGACCTGTTAAACTCATTAAACACTGGAGATTTAAGAGAGCACAACCGTTTTGCTACCCCATTTTGTTTGGGAATTCCTCTTGATGCGCTTAGTTTAGCTACTGATGAAACTATGAAAATGATCCCTAATAAAAAGCACATACAAACCTTTTGTGTCTAAATCTGAAAGATGAACACAAGAGTATATGTCATACGAAATCGAATTACTCAAAGCCATACATTTTGTTGTGTTTTTTTTGTAATTGTAGTGTAAATGACCTTTGCGCAAAGCGATTTTAGAATATTTACCTACGTCTTCACCTAATGGAGATTGGTTAATAGCAGATGCTTCAGCTTTCACAAATGTGGGAGCTGATAGCATCGTAGGTTGGGCTTAGAGAGTCAAAGGACAATAGCAATACTGCTTTAGCTAGAGCTAGTAAATCTGGCTTATTACAAGACGATGATGTCGTGGTAGATGGTTACTTAAGCGTAACTGATTTGACTGTTGCATTAAACCCAAGAGTGTACTTATAAGGAGTTTCAATACTCCAAAATACAGGTAAAGAAACTTTAGTGAGAGATGATCTCAGGATATTAGAGAATTTACCTTTTGTTTCTCCTTGCGGAGATTGATTAGTAGCAGATGCTTCAGCTTTCACAAATGTGGAAGCTGATGTCATCATCTTAGATTGGGTTTGAGAAATAAAACCCGCGAGAAGAGAATCTGGAAATTTTAAAACGTTAGAAAAGAAGAGTAATATATAAAAAATGAAATTCCCTTTATTAATTACATTTACTTTATTGATCAATATAGGTTACAGTCAAACACAAGACAGTATATCCAACACGATTTTGCAAAAAATAAGAACAGCTCAAAGTGATTCTGTGAGAATTGATCTCGAAATACAACTTGCATACCGGACATGTTTATTTGATGTTGATACAACGCGAACAATTGTCAATAATGTTTTGGAAACCATAAAACAAAAGGGCTATCAAACTTATTATTACAAACAACAAAAAGCAGATGCACTAAATTTTCTTGGGATGTTTGATCAAGAACAAGGTCATAGAGATAAAGCGTTATCGAACTATTTAAAAGCATTAGATATTTGCGAAACCATTCAGGATTCGACAGGTGTTGGGTTAACGTTAAACAATCTAGGAAAGTTTTACATAGCTAATAAGGACTATACCAAATCCAAGCATTATTTTAGAAAGGCAATTGCCATAAGGGAAATATTAAAAGATGAAAACTTTTTAGCAATATCATATCAAATGTTAGCAAATGCGTTCTATTATGATAAACAAAATGATTCTGCGCTTATCTATACTAACAAAGTTAAAGCGATTCCAATGCTCTCTAAACCTCTAATAGTTGCTGCTAATGATACTAAGGCGGCTATTTATTATAGTACTGGAGAACTTGATAAAGCTATAAAGATTTATAAAGAAAACATAGCTATTTATAAAGCTGTTAATCATCTAAGATCGTTAAGTACTATTCATACAAACGTAGCCGCTTTGTATGTTGCTCTAAACAATTATCAAGAAGCGTTACCTCATTTGGATAGCGCTATTTTTAATGCTAAGAAAGTAAAGGATATTGGTCTTTTGGCTGACCAGTATCGTAAAAGAAGTACCCTCTATAGTAAACAAAAAAAATATGCTGAAGCATTAGAGGACTATAAAATTTACAAGACCTATTTTGACTCGATATATGACACAGAAAAGGCAAAACGGGTTACCGCTTTGGAGCTTAACTATAAATTCGAAAAAGAAAAACTTGCGGATGAATTAGTGCTACAAAGTGAAACTTCAAAAAGACGACTGTACTTACTATTATTTATACTAACCGTTTTTTTTGGGGCAATCGTTTTATTGCATTATAGAGAGAATATCAAAAATCGATTGAGTATTTCAAAAAGCAAATTAGAAAAGGAACAATTAGAGAAGTTAAAATCAGAATTGGTATTAGTCACTAGAGAAAAGGAGTTGAAAAGAGCCGTTGTAGAAAATTCATTACGACAGGATGTACTTCATAAAACTTTAGAAAGTGTTAAGAATATCATTGGTTTAGAAAATCAAGAAAAACGTAATTATGCCTTGCAGACTTTATGGGCAACATTGCTTTCTGAAAAATCAAGCAAAACGACCTCTCAAAGTCTACAGCTATACTTAGATAAAGTGAATATGGACTTTAAAATTATATTGAACACGAAATTCCCCAAATTAAATGAAAAAGAAAAAGCAATTCTTAGTTTTATGACTTTGGGTTTGAATACTAATCAAATCAGCGAGCTCCAAAACACTACTGTTTCTGCAATCAAATCCATTCGTCATAGAATCCGAAAGAAGTTAGGTTTAGATTCCAGTGACGACATTATTGAATTCATTAAAAGCACAAATGAAATTAATACATAAACCTGTGTAAAGAATAATAACCCAAAAAGCAATTGTTGTAGGTTAAGGCAGTTGTTCCAACACCTCCTTTTTATAAGCGGAGAGGAGGTGTTTTATATTACTTTGAATTAAAAACATTCATATGCGCAATATTGAAAAGAAACGTTTAAGAGTAGTCATACTAATTATAGTGATTTATGGGTCCATCTTATTAGGATTGTATATGGTCAATTAGTACTCACTCTATATCTTAGGTCTCGTTTTATTTTTAAATACTTATAAGGTATTTAGGTGCCAGGTTCAATATGTTTCATTAAGCTTCAATAAGTTTTTAAACATAGATTCTAAATGTAATTACACATAGGGTAGTAATTTCAAAACTAGGGAAATATGTTATTTTGACAGCGATTGGAACATTTATAATATTAATCCCTAAAGAAGCTTAGGTTTCTTCTCCACCTGACTCTAGACGAAATCCTTTTGATTAATAGGAAACAGGAATTAATAATAAGAAAAAGCAGCTATTTGAGATTTAAAGAGGCAAAAATTGTAGTTTGGTAAGAGCCTCTTTTTGTATCAGTAAAGAAGTTTTTTAATTCTTTTAGTTGAGTGATATTACTCTGCTTGAGTAATTTAATATATGTAGTTGGTAAAAATAAAAACCAATGATAAAAGATTCATTAATTTATTTGAACCTTTAGATCATCAATAAGCTTTTAAACAGATTAACTGATTGGTTCGAGAATAGGTCAATGTAGTGTACAGATGAAAAGCCGAAACGAAAGTTTCGGCTTTTTTGTTTTCAAAAGTGTTGGAAGTTTGCTTCTCAAATGATATAAATCATTGAAATTTAAAGCAAAAACCTTTAACATTTAAAGCAAAACCCCCAATCGAAGTCCTTTTTTAGTCACTAGATTTAATGACCATAAAATAGTTAACAAATTCAGTTACAGTCTTTTCTCAAATCAGGCTATTGATTTTGTTTTTAAGTAACCATTAAATCTAATTTCGATGAAAAATTTTGTAGCTCCCGCTTTAACCGTTCTAACGGTTATGATGTCCATGATGATGTTTGGACAAGAACTCCCAGAAGTCATTCCACCTTCTCCCACTGTAGCTAATTTGATGCAGTTTGAAGAAGTACCTGTAAGTTATTACACAGGGCAACCCAATATTTCAATTCCAATCTATTCTAAAGTATTGGCTGGTGATTTAGGGATGAATATGTCTTTAAATTACAATACCCAAGGGGTTCAAATAAATAATAGATCGGGTTGGACAGGAACCAGTTGGTCCCTTATGGCTGGAGGTTCGGTTTCTAGAACCGTAAGAGGAATTCCAGATGAGAGTACACCCAATGATAAGAAAGGCGCGCTTCATCTCCCCGAATTTTGGAATTATGATAATCTTTCCATTGAAGATAAAAAGCGATTTAATTGGAATTCTGTTGGTAGTAGTACCAATAAGAATGATACTGATGTAGATTTGTATCAGTTCAGTTTTTTAAACTATTCTGGAAGATTTGTTATTGTTATGGAAGGCGGAATTCCAACTCCTAAACTAATTTCAAAGAATGAGAATTTCGATATTACCTTTAGTTATAATACAAACTATGTCATAAGCGGATTTACAATAACAGATACTAAAGGGTATCAATATATTTTTAATCAGGTTGAAACATCCACAACAAGTCCCTTTGTAGGTTCAACACCTCAAGGCGGTGTTATTAGTGTACCTGCTTCAGGAGCGAGTTCAGATTATACGGTTAATACGGCATGGCACTTAACATCTATAAAGAGTAGTAATAATATGGTCTTGGCTACATTAACTTATAGTACCGAGTTAGAGAATTATGTGGCTTCGGTATCTCGAACGTATAATGATATTATAGCGATTCAGGGTAATATTAACAATATGCTTCAAAACCCCTATAATGTTGGAGTTTTAAAACCAGAGAATATAATCTCCTATATAAATGTTACTACACCTACACAAAAACTAGCGTCTATAGAGTTTAGAGATTTAACCAAAGTTTATTTTGATGTTAAACCCAATGATTCACATCCAGAAACAGGCGGAGCCAAATTAGAGAATATTAGAATAGAAGCACCAGATGGCTCTGAATATAAGCGCTATACTTTAGAATATGATACAACAACCGATTTTTTAACAACACCAATATCTCATAGGCTTTGGTTATTGAAAGTTACCGAGAAAGCTGGAACCATAAGTCATGATTATAATTTAAGTTATTACAATAGAGCGAGTTTGCCTGGTTTTGATTCTTACAAAAGTGGTCCTTGGGGCTACTATAGTGGAATAGGCTCTACGACCTTGGCCTGTGGAGGGCCTCAAACTTTTGATGATGATCAAATTAAAACAGGATTGCTAACTGCTATAGAATATCCAACAGGAGGCGTTAAAAGGTTTGATTTTGAACACAATACCTATGCTTTCTATGGTGATCAGTCAATGGGTTATGATGATTATATGAAAAACCCAAGAAATTCGTCGAGTGATAATGACCTGCCATTAGCCTTTAGTTATAACCATCCTAGTCAATCAAGTACACTACCAATTACGGTTAATACCGTTACTTTAGGTTTTGAACAAGATATTTATATTTCTTCGCATCTGGTAAATGGAACTACGGCTACTGCAAGTCAATTGTCAAATTATAGATTAGAACTGGTTAAAAATGGAACGAGTTATAGCGGGCTTATCGAATTAGGAGATGTTTGTCGTATTGTAAAGAATGTGCCTGCTGGTGTTTACCAATTAAAGTTTAGATATGGAGGATCTGGCGGTGTTATATTAAATGAGATTTTTGATATCTATGGGACAACAAGTATAGACTATGTAGTTGCAGATCTTAATCCAGATCAGGAAATGATAGGAGGAGGTGTTAGAATAAAGGAAATTACTTTTAATGATAACCCTACGACACTTAGTTCGGAAAAGAGAATCACTTATAGTTATAATCAGCCAGGAACAGGAGGCTTAGGCGCTGTTTTACCTTCATCTGGCGTGATTGATGCAAAGGAAGATATCTTGGAACGTAGCTATGTTCACAATACTAAAAAATATTTATTTGGTACAGAATATAATAGTCCAACATCATTTACAGACAAAACAGTAACCTATCAAGTTATTGAAAAGGGCGTCAATGTAGAATTGTCTCAAGGGTCATATGTTGGCTATCGTAATGTTAAAGTATCTGAAACGAATAATGGTTATACACGATATAGTTTTACATCAGCTTACGATTTTCCATCAGGAGCCTC
The DNA here is from genome assembly GCF_947492715.1 of uncultured Psychroserpens sp. Lineage (GTDB taxonomy): Bacteria > Bacteroidota > Bacteroidia > Flavobacteriales > Flavobacteriaceae > Psychroserpens. Next base: position 213,404 of record NZ_CANLNS010000001.1, on the reverse strand, counting down.
AACTTTTTATCTACCACATGCAGCTCCAAAAGAGAACCTAGATTATAAGAGAGGGCTACTCTTGGAGCAGGAAGTATATGACAAGGATCATAGAATATTGAAACGCATTCGAAATCACGATGACCAAGGAAATCACTATTATGATTTTGACCAAACTCCAGTATTTACTTCAAGGTATATATTTAAAGGTGATTTCTGTGAATACATGCAATTCTATGACACTTATGAGTCGTTTAGAGATACGCAACCCAAGCCAGAATTAGTACCAAATTGTTCTAACGGAAAATGCCTCTTGTATTTTCAAAACTGTGGAGGTGGAATAAGTCAATTACCTACTGTTTTTGAATCGGGATGGGTTAAGTTATTACAGACAGATACTACCAATTATTTTTACGATTCTAATGGCAATCAATCTTCAGTTAAAACGATTAAGCATTTAAATTATAACGACGAAAACCTTCAATTAAGTGAGCAGCGTGTTGTAGGGATAATTAACGGAGTTTCTGAAGAATTAAAGACTAAATATTACTATCCAGTTGGGGATACGGCTCCAGACTATAATGATCAGGCTATGCTAACACGTCTCGAGGACCTTAATAAGATTAACGAGGTTGTTGCCGTAGAAAGTTTTAAAGACAATTTAAAACTGTCCCAAACCAATACCTATTATAAAGAATTTGAGAGTGATTTAGTGCTTCCAGAAATAATTAAAGTGTCAAAAGGCACAGGAGCCTTTACCTCACGTATAGAGTTCAATACCTATGATTCTTTTGGGAATCCTTTAGAGGTAAATAAAACGGAAGGTGTACCTATAAGCTACATTTGGGGATACCACAACACATTTCCGGTAGCAAAACTTGTAGGTGTATCCGTTTCAGAGATAGAAACCCTTTTAGGTAATAATTTTGATGCAGGAGCAGATGCTTTAACCACTCAGCAGATTACAGATTTACGATCCAATTTTCCAAGTGCTCAAATTTCAGTTTATGAATACGATCCAATGATAGGTATAACAAAAATGACCGATGCTAGAGAATATTTGATGACCTATTATTATGATGATTATGGTCGATTAGATCATGTCAAAGATAAAGATGGAAATATCCTTACTAAGAACGAATACAATTACAAGAACCAATACTAATACAAAACACAATGAAAACATCACTAATTACATTAGCATTTACTTTAGTGTCATCTTTAGTATTGGCACAGACAGCATCAGAGAATTATGTAAAATCTACCTCTTATAGAGTAGAGACGACAGATGGTATATTTAAAAAAGCAAGTATAATTCCTTTAACAGATGATGATAAGATAGAAACGATATCTTATTTTGACGGATTAGGTAGGGTAAAACAAACCATTGCAAAGCAGGCAGGCGGTAATAAGGAGCATATAGTTACGCCAGTTGTTTATGACCATATTGGAAGGCAAGAAAAGAATTATTTACCCACCATAACAATGTTAACGGGATCTAATGCTCTTAATTTTCTGGATCAGACTAACCTTATTTTAAATCAAGAGAACTATTATAAGTCAAAATATACAGAGGAGAACTGGGCAACGTTATCAGATGTAAATGCGTATTCTCAAAAGCGATTTGAGCAGTCGCCATTAAACAGAGTAATGGAGCAAGGAGCTCCAGGAGCTGATTGGCGTGTAGATACAGGAGCTGATACCGATCATACGATAAAATTTAATTATCAAACCAATTCGAACCGTGTAGAGTTTTTTAAGGTTAATTTTCCAACGTTAGATACAGAACAGCCACAGTTATATTATGCTGGTGAGTATCAAGCTCATGAACTTTATAAAATGGTAACAAAGGATGAAAATTGGCAGCCTAACCAAACCTATCCTAAAGCCCATACAACAGAAGAGTTTACTAATACTAAAGGGCAAGTTATTTTAAAACGCACCTATGATTCTAAGGCAATAGCTCATAATACTCATTATGTATATGACGACTTTGGAAACCTAACTTATGTGTTAACACCTAAAGGGATAGACCTTTTATTAAAATCTACGTCTTATAAGTCGTTTACCGATTTGGCTAAATATGATGTTTTTATTCCAACAGATAAATTTGGAAAACCAATAACTGGTGGCGATGGAACAGTAGAGGTTACCGTTAATGCCATGAGTAATACGATAAAAGTAGCTTTCGATATTAGATTTAACACCGCTATCGACCTAAAAAATGGAGCGATTTTTAAACTCTCGGAAACCATTCCTAACATGATTATAGGTACCATAGCTAATGGGAGTTATACGGTTTCTATTCAAGATGGATTTTTATTTGTAGCTGGTAGCGGAAATGTAACTAGTGTAGAAGAGTCTATCGATGCGATTCTTCCTAGTAATATTATAAGTCTAACGATACTTGATGACTTATGTTATCAATACCATTATGATGACAAAAACAGGTTAATAGAGAAGAAAATTCCTCAGAAAGGATGGGAATATATAATATATGATAAACTAGACAGACCCATTTTAACTCAAGATGCCTATTTACGTAATCAGAACCCAAAGTTGTGGCTATTTACGAGGTATGACAAATTTGATCGTGTAGCTTATACCGGAACTTATAGCAGTACGGCAACCCGAAAGAGTTTACAAAATACAAGTAATAATCAGCAAGCCTATGATCAATCGGTGAATTCAATAGGGAGTCCAATAACTGTTGATGGTACTGCTATTTATTACTCAAATGATGTGTTCCCAGTATCACCAAGTTTAGTGTTGCATACTGTAAACTATTACGACGGTTATAATTCTAGCTTAACAAACGCCTTTTCAAATCCTAGTTCGGTATTTTCACAAACTATAACCAATAATACAATTGGGCTTGCAACAGGTAGTTTGGTGAGAGTATTAGGTACCAGTGATTGGATAACATCGGTTAGTTATTATGACGACAAGGGGCAGCCTGTATTTGCAGGTAGTGAAAATGCTTATTTAAATACGACAGATAGTTCTAAGTCTGAAATTGATTTTAGTGGCGTCCCAACAAAAATTGAAGTTTATCATAAAAAGGGCTCCAATGCAGCTATTATAGCGACAGATAGATATACTTATGATCATGCCAACAGAATGAAAACTCAGAAGCACCAAATTACTGGAGAAGCAGAGCAACTCATTGTTAAAAATACGTACGACGAGCTAGGGCAATTAGAAGAAAAGGCAGTTGGAAACACAGAAGCGTCTCCGTTGCAGCATGTAGATTATACATATAATATAAGAGGTTGGCTCACACATATCAATGATCCTGTTGCCATAGGAAACGATCTATTTGCCTTTAAAATTAATTACAATACAACTGAGCTTAATCAAGGAAATGCCCAGCTCTTTAATGGAAATATTAGCGAAACCCTATGGAAAACAGCTAACGATGCGGCAGGCACAAGTAGAGGCTATGCTTATGAGTATGATGCATTAAATAGAATAGAATCTGCCGGGATGGCCATAAATACAGGTTCAGGATACGCTCAGGCTAATGGGTATCACCTTTCTGGGCTTAAATATGATAAGAATGGCAATATTATGAGCTTAAAACGAACTGGGCAAACAGCTGTCTTTGACGATCTTATTTATACCTATAGTGGAAACCAACTTACTAAAGTTAAAGATTTGGTATCCAATCAACAAAATGAAGGTTTTATAGATGGAAATTCCACAGGGAATGACTATATTTATGATGATAATGGTAACATGATTGAAGATAAAAACAAAGATATAAGCCTTATAGTCTATAATCATTTGAATCTACCTACTAACATATATGTCGCTGGAACTCAAAGCGGCGTTATACATTATGTGTACGATGCCACTGGCGTGAAATTATCTAAGCAAGTAGTTGATGCTTCTAACGGAACTACCACTACTGTTTATGCAGGTAATTATATTTATGAGCAGGTTGGCTCAAACGAGGAGTTAAAGTTCTTTTCTCATCCTGAAGGTTATATAGAACCTTATGGTTCTGGAGAAGGGAGTGGGTATAATTATATATTTCAATACAAAGACCACTTAGGTAATATTAGACTGTCTTACACAGATAGTAACAGTAACGGTAGTGTTAATGCTTCTGAGGTTTTAGAAGAAAACAACTATTATCCTTTTGGACTTAAACATAAAGGGTATAATAATGTGGTCACTTCTACCAATCCAGCGCTTAAGAAAACTTATAATGGAAAGGAACTTCAAGATGAGCTTGGATTAGATTGGTATGATTATGGTGCTAGAAATTATGATGCTAGTTTGGGAAGGTTTATGAATATTGATAGGTTTTCTGAAAAATATGAGCATATGACTCCTTATCAATACACTTTTAACAACCCTATTCGATTTATTGATGTAAATGGTGATTATGTGTTTGTTGGTATTATGGATGATAATGGGGATCAAGTTAATTCTGTATTATACGAAAACGGAAAAGCCTATAATTATACGAAAGATAAAAATGGTAATATCACAAAAGGAGATTTGTTTGATGGGGATGTTGATTTTGTTGATAAGGCAGTAAATACTTTAAGTAAATTAGAAGGTAGTGGTAAAACAGGAAGTGACTTAGTAAGATATTTTTCAGGAAGTAAATACAATGTAACTATACAAAAAGGCAAAAAAAATCAAGAAACAAATGAGATAGTTTCATTAAATCTTAATGACAAAACGCTAACACCAACTGCTGAGGGAGTGATAGGTTCAGATTTTTATATTTCATTGGGTCATGAATTGGCACATAGACGAGATAAAAACACAAGGGGATATCAAGCAACTAATAGTTTATGGTATATGGATGGTAGTGATAAAATTACTGATTCTGAAATTTATGCTACTCATATTGAAAATATGATTAGAGCAGAAAGTGGTATTCCTTTAAGAACTCATTATGGAGTTGGTGCTGATATTATTAATGGTGAGTTAACTCTTTACGGAGATGAGAAATCTAGAATTATAGATTTAAAAGGAAATAGTCGTTATTATGGTTCCGATGGAAATAGGGTTTCTCCAAACCCAGGTATATCAAAAGATGTTTATGGTGGAGAAATATATAAGAATAGATTAAATTATAATAAAAAGGAATGATTTTTAGAATAAACGTTATATTTAGTAAAAATTCAGTTATGAATTCGATTAAGAAAATATTTTTTATATCAATTACTTTAATATCCTTTATCTCTTGCAAAGGTCAGGAATCTGAAATTGAAAGGAGACTTGAAGTGACATTCAAAGATTACATTATAAAGAGTTGGGAGAAAAACAACTCAAAGACAGAGGCAGAACATTATTTTAATAACGAAATGGAATTCATATTAAAATCAAGAAAGGAATTTTTTTCTAATATTGAACTGATTAAAAATACCGAAATTAATCTGGTTGAATTTTTTGATAAGCAAATGCCAACAATTTATTCGGCAATTTTAAAACTAGGTTCTAAACTTTATTATTTTGAAAAGAACACTTCTTTTGAAACTCAATTTAAAGAAGTCACATTTGATACTTTTAAAAAAGAACATAAAACAATGGCATGTATTCTTTTAGAGATGGACAAACCTACTCCTAATCAATTGACTAGGGATCCAGCCGAATCTAGCTATCATTATTCAGTTTTTATAACGAAAGTAAATAAGAATAATAACATGATTGTATATATTCCAAATGATATTTGCATTCTAGTTGATAAAAAGTAAGACTCCCTCTCTGGTGCAAACGTCTCGCTTGTGCTAATAGATAAATAATAATAAGAGCCGTAATGTAAGTTGCGGCTTTTTGGTTTTGAGCGTATTTAAAATAGAGTATATTTACTATAACGTTTTAGTGTGTTGTGGCACTAGCGAGAGGGAGCACTTGACGGAATAAAATCTAGTTTAGGTGGAGATACAGTAATAATTAATGGGAATTAATAATGGGAGAAGTGAAAATATTTAACTTTAAGGGTCTAAATTTAGTTAGTTACTATATTATTATTGGGGTTTCACTGTTAATTACTTTCACTTTTACATTTTTGTTTTTTTCAATATTTACAATTTCAAATAAAAAAAATAGTATCATAATTGCTATACTTGTTTTATCTTTTTTACTCTTTAACTTGTTAAAAAAAAAAGCCATTACTCCGTTTGTAATTTTATTTAACAAAGAAAAATTAGTGATAAATGATAAAACAATAATCAAAATAGAAGATATAAAAAAGATTAAAGTAAAAATGAAGTGGACAAGCTATGGTGAGATTAGTATATCTTTAAATAATGGTAATGTTGTTAAAATAAGATCATTTGACAAGTATGGTGAATTTGATGAACTTGTTAATAGACTTAGATCTATTCCGTTATAGATTTAAAACCTCACTGGCGCTAGCATCTACGCTTGTGCTAAATAATACTAAAAGCCATGATGAGAGTCATGGCTTTTGTTTTTTAATATTCTGCTAAAATCAAGTTTATGTCAAAAAAAAGACCTGATAAAAATCAGGCCTTTTTTTTATAAAGAATAACTATCTAATTAGTTATCTTTTTTCAATTTGTCTGCAGCGTCGTTTAAAGCTTTAGATCCTTCTTCTTTGGCTTTGTCTACAGCATCAGTTGCAGCATCTTTTACACCGTCAACAGCGTCTTTAGCTCCTTCTTTTACTGCGTCAGCACCTTCTTTTACTGCATCTCCAGCAGCATCCATAGCATCTTCAGCACCATCTTTTACAGCTTCAGCACCTTCCTTGATAGCGTCTCCTGTCGCTTCTGCAGCGTCTTCAACAGCATCTCCAGCTTTTTCAGCTGCATTTTCAACAGCATCTCCAGCTTCTTCAGCACCTTCTTTAGTTTCTCTACATGATGTTACAGACACAACAAGTGCCAATACCAATGCGATGTTTAAAATTAATTTTTTCATTGTAATCGTTTTAGTGTTAATTGTTATTTCACGAAATTAGTAACTTAAATTGAATTTTTTAGTAAAAATTTAACATTTATTAAGATTTCACCATATTCACTCAATGCACTATATACGAATGTAGTTTGCAATTTGGACTACTGCGCCTTTATTTTTAAGGATGAATTGGGCGTTTTTATCACCTTCAGTATGGCGATACTCATTTGAAGTTATCAAAGTGTCCAAAACCGTTTTTAAATCGTTTTCATCTTTTACTGAAGTCACACCTGCCTGTTCAATCATAGCGAAGGCTTCTGGAAATTTATCGTAGTTTTTGCCAATGATAATTGGAACACCAAAAACAGCTGGCTCTAAAATATTGTGTAAACCAGTTTGTCCCATAGCACCACCAACATAAGCAATATTAGCATAACTGTACGCTTTAGAGAGAAGACCTATGGTGTCTATAATCAATACATTATATTGGTTTAAATTTTGCCCTTCTTTTTCAGAAAACAAAACCGTAGGAACGTCTAGTTTAGAGGTAATGTCTTTTATGTGCCCAGATTTAATTTCGTGAGGTGCTATGATGAATTTTAAATGTTCCGAAGCATTAGCATTGATATAAGGAATGAGTATAGCTTCATCTTCTTGCCAGGAACTCCCAATAACAACACAAGTACTACCATCCTTGAATTCTGTAATAAAATCCAAAGTGTTGCTTTGTAACAATTGATTACTTACGCGGTCAAATCTGGTATCTCCAGAAACCGTTACATTCGTGTAATTAATTGAGTTTAAAAGTGTTTTAGACTGTTCATCTTGAACAAAAATATGCTCGAAAGAAAAAAGTGCTGTTTTACGTTTACCACCATAAAATTTAAAGTAAGATTGTTTTGATCTAAACAAAGCCGAAATTAAAATAGCGCGACCACCTCTTTGTTTTAACTCATGCAATAGATTGGGCCAAATATCATATTTAACAAAAACTGTAAAATCGGGATGAATCAAGTCTAAAAAACGTTTAGCATTGGCTTTGGTATCTAATGGCAGATAGGTAACCACATCGGCAATTTTGGAATGTTTTCTAATTTCGTAACCAGATGGCGAGAAAAAAGTAAGAATGATTTTATGGTTCTGATAGCGTTGTCGCAATATTTCAAGCACTGGAAGGCCTTGCTCATATTCGCCTAATGACGAACAATGAAACCAAATTGTTTTGTCTTTTGAGTCAATTTTTTTCTTAATGTTCTTGTAGGTTTGTTTACGTCCTTTTACACCAAGTTTTATCTTAGGATTAAAGAATGCAAGAACTTCTAGGAAAAAGCTAAGGATATATATGCCTGCTGTATACAATATCAAAACAATTTGTTCGTGCTAAAATACTGTTCTTTCAAATAAATTCATTGCTTAATGCTAATGAATTTTGTAAATTCGTCGGGTATGAAAAAAATTCAAATGGTTGACCTCAAAGGTCAATATAGTAAAATAAAAGAAGCAGTAGATAGTTCTGTTTTAGATGTTTTAGAGTCTACAGCTTATATTAATGGACCTAAGGTTCATGGTTTTCAGAAAAATTTAGAAAATTATTTAGATGTAAAGCATGTAATTCCTTGTGCTAATGGTACAGATGCGCTGCAAATAGCAATGATGGGATTGGGCTTGAAACCAGGTGATGAGGTAATCACGGCCGATTTTACATTTGCCGCGACCGTAGAAGTTATTGCCTTGTTGCAACTTACTCCTGTGTTGGTAGATGTGGATCCTGTAACATTTAATATAGATATCGAGGCAATTAAAAAAGCCATAACGCCAAAAACAAAAGCTATTGTCCCAGTACATCTCTTTGGTATGTGCGCCAATATGGAGGCCATCATGGAAATTGCTAATGCAAATGACTTATATGTTATTGAAGATAATGCTCAGGCTATTGGTGCTTCATATACCTATGAAGATGGACGTAAGGTAAAAGCAGGAACCATTGGTCATGTAGCGTCTACATCATTTTTTCCATCCAAAAATTTAGGTTGCTATGGAGATGGTGGTGCCATTTTTACAAACGATGATGATTTGGCCCACACTATTAGAGGTATTGTAAATCATGGAATGTATGTGCGTTATCATCATGACGTTGTTGGTGTAAATTCGAGATTAGATTCGATTCAAGCGGCGATTTTAGATATTAAATTGCAGCATTTAGATACTTATAATAAGGCCAGACAAAATGCAGCAAGAGCCTATAGCAAGGCTTTTGAGGGACAAGCGAATATTATTGTTCCTTCTGGAAAGAATAAGTGTTCAAATATATATGAATCAGATGATTGTCATGTATTTCATCAATACACATTACGTATTTTGAACAGCGATAGAGATGCATTGGTTAAGCATTTAAATGACAATGGAATCCCATGTGGTGTATACTACCCAATTCCATTGCATCGCCAAAAAGCATATCAAGATTCAAGATATAATGAAGCAGATTTTGAAGTTACTAATCAGTTAGTCAAAGAAGTGATTTCACTACCTATGCATACCGAATTAGATGACGAACAAATTGAATTTATTACGTCAACAGTTATAAATTTCGTTAATTCATAACATGAACATGAAAAAAGTTCTAGTTACTGGTGGACTTGGATTTATAGGTTCGCATACTGTTGTCGAACTACAAAACGAAGGTTTTGAGGTGGTTATTATAGATGATTTATCTAATTCATCTATTGATGTTTTAAATGGAATTGTTTCTATAACGAACCAAAAACCGATTTTTGAAAAATTAGATTTAAAAGATAAATCTTCAGTAGAACTTTTTTTTAGAAAACATAATGATATAGCCGGTGTTATTCATTTTGCTGCGAATAAAGCCGTTGGAGAAAGTGTGAATAAACCACTTTTATATTATGAAAATAACCTCAATACGCTTATTTATTTGTTAAATGAGATTTTAGGTTTAGAAACGTCTAGTTTTATATTTAGCTCATCATGCACAGTTTATGGTCAGGCCGATGAAATGCCTATCACAGAAAATGCTCCTATAAAACCTGCAGAATCCCCTTACGGAAATACAAAACAAATTGGTGAAGAAATTATAAGAGATACATGCAAGGTAAATTTAGACTTAAATGCTATCGCCTTGCGATATTTTAATCCAATTGGAGCTCATGCTTCATCAAAAATAGGAGAGTTACCCATTGGTGTGCCTCAGAACTTAGTTCCCTATATTACACAAACGGCGGCTGGATTAAGATCGTATTTATCCGTTTTTGGTGATGATTACCCAACACCAGATGGAACATGCATAAGAGATTATATTCATGTTGTTGATTTAGCAAAAGCTCATGTGTTTGCTTTGCAACGTCTAATGAATGGTCGACAAGATTCAAATTTTGAAACCTTTAATATTGGAACAGGGGTAGGAAGTTCGGTGTTAGAAGTTATTAAGTCTTTCGAAAGAGTTTCAGGGAAATCTTTAAATTATAAAATGACCGCTCGAAGAGAAGGTGATATTGTTAGCGCCTATGCAGATACTAAAAAAGCGAATTCAATTTTAGGTTGGAAATCACAGTTAACACTTGATGATGCTATGCTATCTGCATGGAATTGGGAAAAACATATTAGGAATTTATAACCATTTATAATGAAAAAAGTAATACAACTTAGCATTCTTTTACTGACATTCACAGTACTAGGACAAAACACCTATTTACATTGCGGAAAACTTATTGATACGGAAACAGGAACCATTGAAACAGAAAAAACGATTATCGTTTCTGGAACTAAAATTATAGCTATTGAAAATGGATATAGTTCAACGAAATCAGGAGAAGATATAGTGATTAATCTAAAGAATAAAACGGTCATGCCAGGACTTATTGATATGCATGTACATATTGAACAAGAATTTGGGCCAAGAACGCGTTTGGAGCGCTTTATCTTAAACGAATCTGATATTGCTTTTAATTCGGTAGTGTATTCCAAAGAGATCCTTTTATCAGGATTTACAACCGTTAGAGATCTTGGGGGAACCGGAGTTAATATTTCGGTAAGAAATGCCATAAACGGTGGAAAAATTGAAGGACCTAGAATATTTACCGCAGGAAAAATTATTAGTTCTACTGGTGGGCATGGCGATTTTACAAATGGAGCTAAAAAAGGACTCCTTGATGATCCAGGGCCAGAAGATGGTGTTGTAAATAGTGTGGATGATGCCAAAAAAGCCGTAAGACAACGCTATAAAAACGGAGCAGATTTAATAAAAATTACAGCAACAGGAGGAGTGTTGAGTGTGGCAAAGAGTGGTGATAATCCGCAATTTACGGTTGAAGAGGTGACAGCAATTTGTGATGCAGCAAGAGATTATGGTATGCACGTAGCGGCACACGCCCACGGAGATGAAGGGATGCAACGTGCCATTCTAGGAGGTGTTAAAACCATAGAGCATGGTACTTATATGAGTGACGAAACTATGGAGTTAATGAAAAAGCATGATGCGTATTTAGTTCCTACAATTACCGCAGGAAAGGAAGTAGAGGAGAAAGCGAAAATAAAGGGATTTTACCCAGATATTGTTGTGCCTAAAGCATTAGCAGTAGGTCCTCAAATTCAAGGTACTTTTGGAAGAGCCTATAAAAAAGGTGTGAACATTGCTTTTGGAACCGATGCAGGAGTGTTTAAACATGGTAATAGTGGAAAGGAATTCGGGTACATGGTTGAAGCTGGAATGCCTGCAATGGAAACTATTAAAAGTGCTACGATTACCAATGCAATGCTATTGGGAATGGGAAGTGAATTAGGACAGTTAAAAGAAGGTTATATAGCCGATATAATTGCCGTTAATGACGATCCTACTAAAAATATATCTACGATGGAGGATGTTGTTTTTGTAATGAAAGATGGCAAAATTTATAAAGACTAATCTAAAAACATATTATAAAAAAAGGTCTCGTTTAAACGAGACCTTTTTTTATGCAGTTTGTGTTTTTTTCTTTTTTGAAAAGAATGCAACATAAGCGAGTATGAGCATTCCGAATGTAACCGACATGTCTGCTACATTAAAAATTCCAGTTCTAAAAACACCACCAAAATCTAAATGAAAGAAGTCTGTAACAGAACCAAAAACAACACGATCAAATACATTTGCTATTCCACCTCCAGCAATGCAGCTTAAAGCAATTAAACTGAGTCTGTCTAAAGTTTTAGTTTTTATAATATAGTATATCAGATATACCAAAACGGCAATTGGCAGCAACTTTAATAATAAAAGTTTAAGTGTTGGGTTCATATCACTTCCCATACCTAAAAATGCGCCAGGATTTTCTACATTCATCATAATGAAGGTATCACCAATAACGTTAATTCTTTCGCCAGGATCTGTTTTGGTTCGGGGCACAATATTAGCCCGAACAATAATTTTTGAAATCTGATCTATTGCAACATTAAATGCTGTAAGTAAGAGTATTCCGGCAGTTCTAGATAACTTCATATAAATTAAGCGTTAGATTCTAAAGCTGCTGAAGCTGTTTCTGTCTCTCTATTAATCTTTTTAACAAGCCCCTGAAGCACTTTTCCAGGGCCAACTTCTGTAAAAAGAGTTGCGCCATCTGAAATCATTTGCTGAACCGATTGCGTCCAACGTACTGGAGCTGTTAATTGAGAGATTAAATTGGCTTTAATCTCATTTTCGTCAGTCACCGCCGAAGCTGTTACATTTTGATAAATTGGACAGTTTGGTGTGTTAAATTGTGTGTTCTCTATAGCCGCTGCTAGTTCTTCACGTGCAGGTTCCATTAAAGGAGAGTGAAATGCACCACCTACAGGAAGTACAAGAGCGCGTCTTGCGCCTTCTTCTTTTAGTGTTTCACAAGCCGCGTTAATAGCATCAATTTCTCCCGAAATAACCAACTGGCCTGGGCAATTATAATTTGCAGCAACCACAATACCATTTGTCGTAGCACAAACTTTTTCTACGATATCATCATCTAATCCCAAAACTGCTGCCATAGTGCTTGGTTGCAATTCGCATGCTTTTTGCATGGCTTGTGCTCGTTGGGAAACTAGTTTTAATCCATCTTCAAAGTTTAAAGCGCCATTAGCAACCAAAGCAGAGAACTCTCCAAGAGAATGTCCAGCAACCATATCGGGTTTAAAATTATCACCTAAAGTTTTAGCTAGAATTACAGAATGTAAAAAGATAGCCGGTTGTGTAACTTTAGTTTCTTTTAAATCTTCGGCAGAGCCCTCGAACATAATATCTGTAATAGAAAAACCGAGAATATCGTTTGCTTTTTCAAATAGCGCTTGAGCTAATGGTGAGTTTTCATATAAGTCTAGGCCCATTCCAGAAAATTGAGCTCCTTGACCAGGAAAAACGTATGCTTTCATTGTTATCAAATTTTATGCGACAAAAATAGGAATAATATCTTTAAACCAATAAGAATGAGATAAAGACAAATTAAATTTATAAATGACCAGTTGCAGCCTCTGCACAGCGCTCACCATCCATCGCAGCTGAGACAATTCCACCTGCATATCCACCACCTTCTCCACAAGGAAATAGGTTTGATATCTCAGGATGACATAGTTGGTCGTTTCGTGGGATATTTACTGGAGATGATGTTCTTGATTCTACGCCAATAATGTTGGCTTCTGATGTATAATAGCCTTTCATTTTTTCTCCAAAAGCTTTAAAACCTTTTCGTAAAGAGCCTCCAATAATTTTTGGAAAAAGGGAATGTAATGGAGCAGATTTAAGCCCAGGTTGATAAGACGTAGGGTTTAAATTAGAAGACAAGTTGCCCTCAACAAAATCTGTTAAACGTTGCGCAGGTGCTGTTTGCGATCGTCCTCCTGCGGTAAAAGCCAAACGTTCTAGATCTTTTTGATATTCTAATCCTTTTAGAGCTCCATGGTTTTCATATTTGTACAAGTCTCTGTCCGCATTAATTTCTACAACAATTCCAGAATTAGCAAATTCGTTATTTCGTTTGGATGGAGACATACCATTAACAACAATTTCTCCATTTGCCGTGGCAGCAGGAACAATGAATCCACCTGGACACATACAAAATGAGTATACACCTCTATGATTGACCTGGTGCACCAAACTATAGGCAGCGGCAGGTAATAATTCATCTCTTTTTTCACCACGACAGTGATACTGGATTCCATCAATAATGTCTTGAGGATGTTCTACGCGAACGCCCATAGCAAATGACTTAGCTTTTAACTGAACCTTTTTCTTATCCAATAAATAATAAATATCGCGGGCAGAATGACCTGTTGCTAAGATAACCTGATTGACATCAAGTTCTTCTCCGTTTTTTAATAAAAGCGATGCGATGCGCTTATCTCTTATATTGAAATCGACGACTTTAGTCTCGAAATGTACCTCACCACCAAATTTTAAGATGGTCTCACGTATGTTTTTAACTACTTTGGGTAGTTTATTGGTGCCAATGTGAGGGTGGGCATCAACTAAGATCTGATTAGTAGCTCCATGATACACAAGATTTTCGAAAATTTTTCTAACGTCTCCACGTTTTAAACTTCGTGTATATAGCTTACCGTCACTATAAGTGCCAGCGCCTCCTTCTCCAAAGCAATAGTTGGAGTCTTCATTAACAATATGATCTTGGTTAATGGCTTTAAGGTCACGACGTCTGTCTTGAACATTTTTTCCACGCTCTAGAACGATTGGTTTATAACCTAATTCTAGGCAACGTAAGGCTGCATACATTCCGGCAGGACCAAATCCGATGATATGAATTGGCTTTGCTGTAGTTACATCTTTATAATTGAATTTATATGCTATTTCGTCGGTTGGTTGTTCATTAATATAAACCGCTACTTTATAGTTTAATATGATGCTTTTTTTACGGGCATCTATCGATTTCCGAAGTATTTTTACCCCAGAAATTGCCGTTTTATCAACATTAAAATATTCAGAGGCTTTGGTGATCAAAATATCTGGTTTTCGCTCTTCTTGAAGTGTAATACGGAGTTGGATTTCTTTGATCATAATGCGAAAATAAGAAAATACTTGTCAAATGCTATCTTAGAGTATTTCTAGGGTTGCTCGATCTAGAGTATTGAGTATTATATTAACAAAATATTAAGAAAATTAAATCCAAAAAGAGTTGAATTTATTGTGAAGATTAGTGTTAAAATGTGTTAAACAAGGTAAATTTACATCGGGATTTACTTCTTTTTCGAAATTGTTAACACTTTTTGTGAGAACTTTAGTAAATTGAAAATAAAAAACCTATGAAGTTCCTTAAAGGCTTTCTGATTTGTGTTTCTTTATTCTGTGTCAATTTACAGGCACAGGAAGGAGATATATTATCTATATTAGAAAGCAATCATGAGAATGGTACTTCAAAAGATATTCTTCCAATTTCGGATAACGTTATTGCACTAAATGTAAATTCTGCAGATTTTTGGTATTTAAAAGCCCTGTGCGAAGATCAAGTAGGTGATTATTTATCGGCAAGAAATAGTCTTATTAAATCTAAGGTTAATGGCTATTACAAAAAATCTGTTCTTTACTTTCATTTGGCGAAGGCCGAATTAAACCTTAATAATAAAGAAGCGGCATTGGCTTATGTTGAAAAAGCCTTACAAAGGAATGCTAAGCCAGAAATGTTTAGAAGCGAGGCGTTTAGCGGATTGAGTGATAGCGTGCCTTTTATGAAATTGCTGGATTTATATAGACCAAAGTTAAATGGATGGACTGGGTTCTTTTTCTTTATTGCACTTCAAGGTATTTTGTTGTTTTTCATCTTGTTCTTTAGAAAAAAGGGGAATACTAAAGCCAATAGAAACTTAGGACTTTTCGTGTTGTCCTTTTCATTTATATTGTTATTCTATGTAGGTTACAAAAGTCGTTTTCTATACGAATATCCACTTATCTATTTCAGAAAACTCTGGATTCCAATCATGTTTGCCCTGGGGCCATTGTTATTATTTTACGTGAAAGATTTATTTAAATTCAAATATTCTCTAAAGTTTAAACTTGCGCATTTAGGTCTGTTTTTAATTGGTTTTGCATTTTATGCGTCATTTCATTTACTCGACCCTGCTAATCAAATCTATAATGTTGCCATGGATATTCTATGGTATGAGTGGGTGAAAAATGCTCAAATGCTTATTTATTTGATCTTAATCTATAAATTGGTGAAGAAAGCTAAAGATCATGTAGGTGCAAATGTTGTGAAGTGGTTAAATTATATGATGTATGCTTATGCCGGATTTGTGCTTTCATTTGTTTTGTATTCGACACTCAATAATTTTGACTTTTTCTATCGCGATGGATGGGACTATGTGATTTGTTTAATTATTTCTGCATCTATTATATTGATTGGCGTGTTTGGTTTAGTACAGCCACAAATATTTTGGGGCTTTAATGTGGTTGGAGCTTTTACAGCCATTAAGTATGAGAAGTCTGGATTAATTCCAAGTTTGGCAGCAGAACTAAAACAAAAGTTGATTGAACTCATGGTTGATGAGAAAGTATATAAAAAAAATAATTTGAATCTGGATCAGCTGTCTGAGATTCTTGGTACGACCAAGCACAATACTTCCCAGATTATTAATGAGCACTTTAATGAAAACTTCTTCGATTTTTTAAATGACTTTAGAATTGCAGAAGCAAAGGAACTATTATTAAACGAAGAACAGAAAATGACCGTTTCAGAAATATTATATGAAGTTGGTTTTAACAATAAGGTTACGTTTAATAGTGCCTTTAAGAAAAGAACTGGAATTACACCAACTCAATATAGAGTTCAGGCATCTCAAGTAAGAGCAGTTTAACTTCACTTTTTTATAATACTTATATATATAAGATAGTAAATAGGCAATTAGCCTATTTTTTTTCTTCGTTTCTTTTCTGTTTAAGTTTATCAAGAAGAAATGTGCCACATTTTATGTCTAGTTCTTTTATAATCGGAAAGAATATACCTACCTGTAAGCATCATATTAGTGTTTGAATTGACATTAGGTCTAATTGAATACTTATGTAGTAGTAAGAGCCTTTTTTTGCAAGTGTTTTAGAATATCTGTATAGTTTTTCATATAAAATTTGTTCTATTAATAAATCATATAATTGCTGTAAAAAATTGATAATCAATATGTTAATTTAACTTAAATTTTAACATTCTTCACATGGCTGAATTATATAGTAAGAGTGGGTCGGGAAGTGGTAAACTATTATCGGAATTGCCTCTGTTCGTGTAATTCTTCTCTTTTTTTACATCAGCAATTGCAAGGCTAGGCAGTCGTTGCCTTACTATATTTATGAAATATCCATGTTAACTTTAATTTCATACTGAGTAATTATTTTGAATTAGTCTTTAAAAATAACAACGCTGCCTGCCTTTCTCAATTGCACTATAACTAATATCGTAATAATTAAAATTTAAGCTTATGAAAGTAAAAAATTATGGTCTAGTGTTAGTGCTCTTGTTTTTAAGTGTTACATCAAGTTTTGCACAAGAGAGGACTATCACAGGAAAAATTACATCTGCGGATGATGGCTTGCCATTGCCTGGAGCTACTGTAATTGTTAAAGGAACAACAAGAGGTCAACAGACTGATTTTGATGGACAGTATTCTATTAAAGCCAGCACTGGGGAAATTTTGGTTTTCTCGTATGTAGGTTACCAAACTGTAGAAAGAACAATTGGAGAATCTAGTACAATTGATCTTATTATGTCTGCAGACAACACTTTAGATGAAGTTGTTGTTGTTGCATATGGTAATGTATCATCATTAAAAAAGAACACTGCCGCTGTTAGTACAGTAAAAGCTGAAATTCTTGAAGATAGGGCTAATGCATCTGCATTACAAAACCTTCAAGGTCAAGTGGCTGGTTTAAATATTGCAACTGGTTCTGGACAACCTGGTAATGATAGTACTATCATACTTAGAGGAGCAGGATCAATTAATGGTAACATCGAACCACTATTTATAGTAGATGGAATTCCAGTAGATGAAGATAACTTCAGAAGTATTAATCCAAATGACATTGAAACATATTCTGTTTTAAAAGATGCGGGTGCAGCGAATATTTATGGAAACAGAGCGGCAAATGGTGCCATCGTAATTACTACTAAAAAGGGAAGGTACAACGAAAGTTTAAGGTTTAGATATACCTCGGCTTACGGAAATTCTGAATTACAAGATCAACCATTTGAATTAACAAACTCTAGACAAATTCTAGAATTCCAAAGAGCTAATGGCGCAGGAATTGGTGTTGGTTTAACCGATGCTGAAATCGCGGCAATAGCAAGTCAAGCAAATACTAGCTGGACGGATGTTTTCTTTAGAACTGGTAAAACACAATCACATGATTTAACAATTACTTCAGGTGGTGAAAATTCTAATAACTTTACATCGCTTCAGTATTTTAATCAAGATGGTATTTTTGTTGGATCTGACTTCCAACGTTTTTCATTAAGAAATAACTTCAATGGAAAAACAGAAAATGATAAATTTAACTACGGATTTAACTTGTCGTTAGCTTTTTCAGAAACAAACGAACTTGATAATGCAGGTAGTGGAGCTACATTCTTTAACCCATTTAGTGCTGCACTTCAAGGTCTTCCTTATTTAAGTGTATTTAACGCAGATGGTTCTCAAACAATCGATGGTGGTATTACACCAGGTGATGCTGGAGCTATTTTATCTAATGGTGCAACGAACTTCCCTTACGTATTACTTAATAGTATTGCATTAAATACTGACCGTGAAGAGGAAATTAAAATACTAGCATCTTTAAATTCTAGTTGGAACTTTGCTAAAAACTTATACGCTCGAGTTCAACTTGGTGCAGATTTAAGTACAGAAAAACGATTAGAGATTTTACATCCAAATAGTATTCTTGGACCATTCCAAGCAAATGTTATTGGTAACCAAGCACAGTTTGGTGGAATTCATGAAGAAACTTATACTAGAGATTTCAGACTTAATTTATCACCTTCTATTAGTTATTCTAATGTGTTTGATGAAAAGCATGATGTTACGGCAACAGCTTATTTTGAATATTCTAGAGGATTTTTAGATGGACTTGATTTTGATCAAACAGGTATAGATCCAAGACTTGTAGGTACTGGTTCATCATTTATCCCAGGAACAACTACAGAGCCAAACCCAGCGAATGGTGTATTAGTTAATCCTTATATCCCAGTAGTAAACTCATTTACAAGTGAAGTGGGTAACTTATCAATATTTGGAACATTAGATTATGAATACGATGGTAAGTATGCTGTTTCTGCAGGTATTAGACGTGATAATTCATTTAGATTTATTGGTGATAATGCTTGGGGAACATTCTGGTCTGTTTCAGGACGTTGGAATATTAGTGAAGAAGCATTCATGGAATCATCTGGTTTTGATTTATTAAAATTAAGAGCTTCACATGGTTTATCTGGTAATGATAGAATTACTGGCGGATACTATGGAGGTTTAAACTTAACGAGAAGTTTATATACAGCAGGAACTGGATATAATGGTTCTGTATCTACAGTAGTAACTCAATTAGAAAATACTAATCTAAAATGGGAGGAAACTACACAAACTAATATTGGTCTTGATTTCGCG
The DNA here is from genome assembly GCF_947492715.1 of uncultured Psychroserpens sp. GTDB lineage: Bacteria > Bacteroidota > Bacteroidia > Flavobacteriales > Flavobacteriaceae > Psychroserpens. Next base: position 193,940 of record NZ_CANLNS010000001.1, on the reverse strand, counting down.
GTGTTGGATAACAGACTTAGTGGTAGTTTAGATGTGTACAATAAAACAACAGACGATTTATTCCAAAACAATCAAATATCTTTAATTAATGCGACAGCTTCAATTCAAGCGAACATCGGTTCATTAGTAAATGAAGGTGTAGAATTAGCATTAAACTATAGAGTTGTAAATAATGATAATTGGAGAGTAACTGTTAATGCTAACGGATCGTATAACGAAAATACTATCGAGCAATTACCACCATCTACAAACGGATTGGTAAACACAGGTGGATCTACAGCTTTAGGTGAAGGACAAGCATTAGGATCTTACTATTTAGTAAGATATGCAGGTGTTAACCCATCTAATGGTAATCCATTATTCTTAAAAGCTGATGGTGTTACACTTACAGAAACATTAGATGCTGCTAACGATAGAGTATTCCTTGACAAATCATTCTACCCTACATGGCAAGGTGGTTTTGGAACAGATATCAGACATAAAGGATTTGAGTTTACAACACAATGGTCTTTTGTTGCTGATGTATGGTTAAATAACTTGGATTATGCAGATTTACAAGAAGTATCTGTAGGTTCGGTTAATAATGGTAGAAACAGATCTGTAACAGTATTTAACGCTTGGGAGCAACCAGGTGATATTACTGATGTACCAAGAGTTGGTTCTACATTTTCAAGTGTGAATTATATCAATTCAACTGATAGATACTTAGAAGATGCATCCTTCTTAAGATTAAGAAACATTACGTTCGCTTATAATTTGCCAGCTAAGTTTCTTGAAAATACTCCTATCTCATCATTGAGATTGTATTTACAAGGAGAGAATCTATTAACATTTACGAAGTTTAGAGGTTGGGATCCTGAGTCTAATTTTAGACCAACAAACAGAGGACAATTCCCTACACCTAAGATTTACACGTTTGGTGCAACAATAAATTTTTAAAAAAATGAACATGAAAAAATATATATTAAAAACACTAGGCATTGCAGCCATATTTATGATTGCTGTTTCCTGCGAAGATGCAACTGATGTTGTACAAGAAGGAGAGCTTAATGAAGAAGTTGCCTTTCAAACTGTAGCAGATTTGCAAACAGGATTAAATGGTGCTTATGCTGCATATGGGCCTGATTTTGGCGGAAATGGTACAGGAGATGCCCTTTATGCCAATGCTATTTTGTCTGACAATTTAAAGGCTGGTCAAGCGAGTAACGGACAAGGTGCTCAAGCGTATGCTTACATTGTGAATTTCGCTGGTGGTACACCTTCTAGCGCAATATGGGCAAACCGTTATGCTACAATCAACCGCGTTAACCGTGTGTTGAGAGCGATGGGGAATTTAACTTTCACCACACAAAGTGACATTAATGAAGCAAACCATATTAAAGGACAATTATTAGGATTGCGTGCTTTAGCACATTTCGACTTGTTCGAGTACTATACTGTAGATTATCAAGATCCTAATTCGTTAGCCATTATTAATGTTGATTTTGTACCAGCAACATCAGACGCTTTTGAAAGAAACACCGTGGCTGAAACGGTTGCATTTATTAATGCAGACTTAGCAGAAGCTAATACTTTGTTAGACCCAAGTAACATTACAGCAGCTACACCAATCTTTATCAATAGAGATTTTGTAAAAGCATTGCAAGTTAAACTTGCTGTAAATGTAGGTGACTTTGGAGCTCAGACGATGACTTTAACAAACCAGTTATTAAATGATTACCCATTGGCTAATCAAATTCAATATTCATCAATGTACTTAGGTGCAGATAATACTGAAGTTATTTTTAAACTAGCTAGAGTAAACGGAGATAACGGTGTTGGTGGATTATTTTACTTTAACCAAGTAATGCCAAATGATGCCTTTTTAGAAATTTCTAATCAACTTTTAAATGAGTTGTCGGCACTTCCTAATGACATCAGACGTAGCGTTAACTTAGCACCTGTTAGTACAATTATTGGATTAGACGATCCTGCAAATGAATTGTTAATCAATAAGTACCCTGGAGGTTCTGGTGGTTTACAAGTAAATGACATTATGATTGTTAGATCTTCGGAAATACAATTGATAAAAGCAGAAATCGAGGCTCGAAATGGGATGCTCGGTAATGCGGCTCAAACGGTTCAAGATTTACGTGATGCAAGAACTGGTTCTGCTTCACCTGCGCCTTCTTATGCTTCATTAAATGCGGCACTTACTGATATTTTAAGTGAAAGACGTAAAGAATTCTGTTTCGAAGGAAAACGTTTCTTAGATATTAAGCGTATAGGTTCTGAAATTGGACTTGGTGTGAACAGATTAGCTGTTGATTGTGGTACTTTCGATGCGCCTTGTGATTTAGCTGTAGGTGATTTCAGATTCACATTAGCTATTCCACAAAATGAGCTTGATGGTAATAATGCAATTACTCAAAACCCAGGATACTAACATAATCAATAATATGAACATGAAATATATTTATAAAATAACGTTTGTACTTGGTCTTTTACTAAGTATAACGTCTTGTGATGAAAATATTGATCCTATCCTTTCTAACGGTGTAGAATCAGAAAACAGAACATTTTTATCATTCGCTAATTCGACAGTTAGCTTACCTATCACTATTGATGATACTGGTAGTGTTGATCTTGTCTTAAATTCTAGTACTGTTTCAGCTACAGATAGAGTTTTCAATATTAATTTGGAAACAGAAAGTAATGCTGATCCTGCAACCTATACATTACCAAGTTCTGTGACGATTCCTGCAAATTCTTATTCAGGAGTTTTAACAGTAACTGGTGTAGATAATGGTTTAGTAGATGCTACTGTTAAGCAAATCATATTTTCTTTATCTGGCTTACCAGATAATGTAGATATTGACCTTAATAGATTCGTTATTAATGTCTTTGAAGTGTGCCCTGTACCAGAAACTTATTTGGTTGGTGACTATTTACTAACAGATGACGGTAGTGGTAATTTCTTAACAGGGAATGTAACAGTAAGTCTTGGTGGAACTCCAACAGAGCGCGTCTTTACAACAACGTTTTTACCTGGATCAGGTGTAGATACTGTGTTACCTGTAACTATTAATTTAGCTTGTAACCTTTTCAACTTGGCAGGTGATGTAGATATTTCGGTGTCTTGTACTGCTGGAAACCCTCCATTCTATATTCTATCGAGTGCAGGCAATGCTAATAATGGGACATACTCATTAACGAGTGACGTTATGCATACTATAACATATAGACAGGATCCTTTTGAATCTTGTGGACCAACATCAATACAAGGCTTTACATTAACTAAACTATAAAACAAATACACATGAAACATCTTTTTAAAATAATGTTTTTCTCTTTTGCGTTGTTATTGACTGTTTATAGTTGTGATGATAGTGAAGGTGAAAATGAAGGTAAATTTGATGCTAATCCTACAACAGGTTGGGTACAATTTGTAACCTCAGGAGCATCAAGAGATATTGCAATTGACTCTTACAATACAGATAACTTATTTGAGGTTCCTGTATTTGTAAATGTGCCAATTTCAAACTCAGAATTAAGAATTAATTATGACTTAGTGTCTGTATCTGGACCAAATCCTAATACTGTATTTAATAATAATGGCGTTTTACTTAATCCAGCAGGAAGTTCAACATTCTTTTTCTTTTCAGATTTAGAAGCTGGAAACTTAGATGTTGCCAATGGAGGAGCTAAAGATCCATTAACTATTGAAGCATTTCCAAAAATACAGTTTGATATTGCGCAAGCTGCGAATATTACTGAAGCTATGGTTTTTGATGTTGTTTTAACATCTACAAGCTCAGCTGACGTTACAGCAGGTGTTGACGGATCTAGTCGTCCAGTATCTTATAGAATTCGTATTTGTCCATCTTTAAATTCTGCTTCAGGTAATTTTGTTGGAGATTACAATTTAACTGTAACATCTGGAGATAGTCTTTTTGGAGGACCTGTTTTTGCAGATCAAACCGTGACTATTAGCGAAGGAGCAAATGGTGCATTTAGCAGACAATTTGACGTTGCATATTTGCCTGGTGGTCCAACAAATACAATGACAGTGACGTTCTCTTTTACAAATGGACAAGTCATAATTGATAACGGACTATCTACTAATATTGGTTGTGCGTCTCTATTATTACTTGGAGGTGATCCAAGCAATATTATTGCTCAACCGTGTGATGACTCTGAAAGCCTAACGCTTAACATGCTTGATTTCCAAGGAGGTTCAGGTGGTTGTGGCGTGTCTGATATACCCTTAGTAGTAGTTTTAACTAAAGTCTAAAGTTAGATGTGAGTTAAGACTAAAGCGAGATGTCATTTTAATGATGTCTCGCTTTTTTGCGAAACTTCCATTCAATTTGAAAACTAAGGTTAGAAAATAGAATTATAAAAGCTAACACCTGTAATTATTAGCTTTTTGGTTTCGTATAAATACTAAGAGTTACAAAGTCTTAAAACGAAATATTCAGTTTGAGCCTTGCTTCTGTTAGTAAGGAATAGATCAAGCTCTTCTTTAATGTAAAGGTCTAACATTAACGAAGTTTCAGAATAAAATTCTGATTAGAATAGTTAGTTTTAAGACTTTTTGCATTGTCATCCTATTGATTATTTTGTGATGTTGTACAATAGGTACGTGTTCTTGTAAAGCTAATTATTGCTTTGTGTAAAGACAGTTTGTTGACAACATTAAATAGAAATAGGAATATAATTCCCCTTATTTTATCAGATTATTAGTGTTTAACATAAGTTAAAAACGTAAAAGAAAAGTCGTGTTTGTCGTCTTTTTCATGAAATTCACTGTGGGTTTCTTTCCAAATGGATAAGTCTATTTCAGGAAAAAAGGTATCTGCATTTTCGAAACTATGGTGAACACGTGTAATTTCAATTTTATCGGCCAGCGACATAGATTGTCTGTAAATTTCACCTCCACCTATAATAAATGGTTGTTCGTCATTTTTAGAAGCATCTAAGGCGTCTTCCATGTTATTCACAACAATAACACCATCGGGTACTTTATAATTGTCTTGTCTCGTAATGACCACATGTTTACGGTTAGGTAAGGGCTTTGGGAAACTTTCAAAAGTTTTTCGACCCATAATAATATGATGGCCATTAGTAAGGGACTTAAAACGCTTAAGGTCATCACTTAAATGCCATATTAAATCATTGTCTTTACCAATGGCATCGTTCTCACCAGCGGCAACTATTATAGTGAGTTCAGATTTTTTTTTTTGATCTGGAGCGGTTGGCTTTAAAGTTTCGTTATATACCTCAGATTTTGCAATTTCGGTTTCTTCTTTTAAAAGTTGCTGTTTAAGTTTTTCAATACGTTGTTGCTGCTTTGCAACTAAGGCCTCACGCTGTTGATCTTCCCAGTCTTTACCCATAAAACTATGAGTAATGAAGACCGTCACAAAATGATATACAAATAGGGCTAACCACAATACAATAGCAATAACAAACCAATCGAGTCCAGCAATTGTAAAATCTTTACCTATTCCTAGAACGGTATTCGCTAGAATTAAAAAGACTGCACCAATTAAGAATATTACAAAATGGACATAAACGCGTTTTTTTTGTTTGATGCGTTTTTCGGCATATTTAATTAACGCTAATTGTTCTTTATCAATTTGAGGTATAGGTTTCTTTTTTCCAAACATAAATCAAAAATTAGTAACGTAAATTTAGTCTTTTTAACTCAAATATTATGATTAAAGTATGTGGAGCTTATCACATAAAGTAAAAAAGAGCTTTCAAACTGAAAGCTCTTTTGTATTAATTTTTTTGACTTCGTCTAAGGCGTCGTCTTTCCTTTTTACTAAGTTTTTTAGAACTATTGTCAATTTGAAAAACAATAGGCAACGAATAAGGTACAATTACAGGTTTGCCTTTTTGATAACCAGGCTTATCCATGTCTGGCATTAGGCCAATGACTCTTATAGCTTCTTTTTCAAGAGCTGGGTGAGGAGCTCTTGCTTGAATATCAACAACTTTTCCTTCTTTATTAATTTTAAAAATCACATTAATTCTTACTCTACCATCTGGCAAGCCTAAATTAGTGGCGATGTCGGTATTGAAATTTGCAGACACGTGCTTTACTAATTTTTTGCTCATACAATTTTTGAGATCTGCATTGGATAGTTTTTCGTTGCAACCATAATACACAGGGACATTTTCAATAACAACAAAGGCAACTTCATCGTCATTTTTATCAAGATCTTTAATAATAACGCCTTCTTTATCTTCTTGTTTAGGCCTTTCTTCTTGTGCAAAAATTAGCATACTTGTCAATGCAAATAGCACAGTGAATAGGTATTTCATCTTCATCTATAAAAAGTATTTTGTTTTAAACCGCTACAGCACCTTTAATGTGTGGATGCGGATTGTAATTCTCTAAAGTGAAATCTTCAAATTTGAAATCGAAAATATCATTAATTTCAGGGTTAAGACGCATTTGAGGCAAAGGTCTTGCATCTCTAGATAATTGCAGTTCTAATTGCTCATAATGATTGCTGTAAATGTGGGCATCACCAAAAGTGTGTATGAATTCACCAGCCTCATAACCACATACTTGAGCCATCATCATTGTAAATAAAGCATAAGAAGCAATATTGAAAGGCACACCTAAAAAGATATCTGCGCTACGTTGATAAAGTTGACAAGATAATTTTCCGTCAGCAACATAAAACTGAAAAAAGGCATGGCATGGCGGTAAAGCGGCTTTACCATTGGCAACATTGTCGCTAAATGATTGCGAAGTGTCTGGAAGTACCGATGGATTCCAAGCGGAAACCATCATACGACGACTGTTAGGGTTATGTTTTAAGGCATGAATAACGTCTTTAATTTGATCTATCTCATCGTTATTCCAGTTACGCCATTGGTGACCATATACAGGTCCTAAATCACCATTTTCGTCTGCCCATTCATTCCAAATACGAACACCATTTTCGGTAAGATATTTAATATTAGTATCACCCTTTAAGAACCATAGTAATTCATAAATGATAGATTTTAGGTGTAGTTTTTTTGTGGTAACCATTGGGAAACCTTCACTTAAGTTAAATCGCATTTGGTATCCAAAAACACTTTTGGTTCCTGTTCCTGTACGATCTCCTTTTTCGTTTCCGTGTTCTAAAACGTGTTTGACTAAGTCGTGGTATTGTTTCATATTCCTATTCTGCAAAGGCAGAAATCTCTTTTAAATTCTACGTCATTTTTCAGCAAATAAAAATAAAAATAAGGGTTGAATCTCAATGGCTTCAACCCTTTATAATATTAAAAGTTATTAACTATCCTTAGAATGCTGGTTTGGATATAGAACTAACCTATAATCATTCCTGCAATAGTTGCAGAAATTAATGAGGCTAATGTTCCTCCAATAAGGGCTTTCATACCAAATTTAGACAATTGCTTTCTTTGGCCAGGTGCTAAAGAACCAATACCTCCAATTTGAATTCCAATAGAAGCAAAGTTGGCAAATCCACATAACATATAAGTTGCCATAATTATTGACTTTTGATATTTTAAGTGTGTGGCACTAGCTGCATCTTTTAAATCGGCCAATTGGATATACCCAATAAACTCACTCGCAGCTAATTTAATACCTAATAATTGACCCATCAATGCCATATCTTCTTTGGCAACACCAATAAGCCACATTAATGGAGCAAAGATATAGCCTAGAATAAATTCAAGGGATAAACTATTGTATCCTGTGTTATTTACAATCCAGTCATTGAGTCCTGTAAAGTAACCTATTTTATCAAAGCCGTAATTTATCATAGCAATAAATGCTACAAAAACTAATAACATCGCACCAACATTAACGGCAAGTTTTAAGCCCTCGGTTGTTCCATTTGCGATAGCTTCTAAAATATTAGAACCTATTTTTTCTTGAGAGACGTGAACATCTGTATCAATTTTTTCTGTTTGAGGGAATAAGATTTTAGAAATTACAATAGCTCCAGGCGCTGCCATAACAGAAGCGGCTAACAAATGCTTTGCATAAAATAACCTTAATGCAGGATCGTCGCCACCTAAGAATCCAATATATGCTGCAAGAACGGCGCCTGCTACAGTAGCCATACCTCCAATCATAACCAAGAGGATCTCAGATTTATTCATCTTTTCAAGGTAGGCCTTGATTAAAAGTGGGGCTTCGGTTTGACCTAGAAATATATTTCCAGCTACACTTAAACTTTCTGCGCCTGAAATCTTCAATACTTTTGATAGTAACCAGCCTAGCCCTTTTACTAATTTTTGAATAAGACCTAAATAAAATAAAACCGAAGTTAAAGCCGAAAAGAAAATAATTGTCGGTAATACTTGAAAAGCAAAGATAAATCCAAAGGTGTCCATATCAACTACTAAACCTTCGAATAAGAACTTACTACCAGCTCGAGTGAACTCTAATACTTGAACAAAAAGTCCACCAATAAACTCAAAAATAGCTTTCACAAACCCTACTTTTAAAACTCCTACGGCAATAATGAGTTGAAATGCTAATCCTAGTCCAACGGTTTTCCAATTGATAGCCTTACGATTACTACTAAATAAAAATGCAATAAAAACGAGTGTTATCATCCCTAAGGCACCACGCCATAAACTATTCATGGAAAACCCTTGACTCGGGATAATATCGGTGGTATTAGCCGTAGTTAAAGGTGTTGTTTCTGATGTGCTACTATCGGCTGAAGCAACAATGTCGTCAGTTTTAACAGCTTTAAATTTATAGATAGTTTCCTTTTCTGAAAATACTAAAGTAGAATCGGTAAGTTCAGAAATCTTATATCTTCTTATGGTGTCGGTTGGCTTAGAATAGTAAAAAACCAATAGGTTGTTTTGGTATAAATAATCGCCTTCAGCTTCTAAATTATCTTTTGCATTTAAAGTGTAATTAAATTCACCTGCCTTTAAATTTAAAATATCTGCCGAAGTGATATTATATAAAGAAGAGCCATCTTCAGATTGAATCGCGTCGAATTCCCATTTTTTTTCTAAGTCTTGACTAAAGCCTGTTGTAATTCCAAAAAAAATAGCTGCAACAGCTAGTAAAAAATGTCTCATGTGAAAGGGATTAACGTTTGGAAATTTCATCTCGAATTTTAGCGGCTTTTTCATAATCTTCGTTATTAACTGCTTCATCGAGGAGTGTATGTAATTCTTGAAGCGACTTATCCATATAATTATCTTGTATGCTTGCTTCAATTTCTTCGACCACCATATCATCAACCAAAATAGAATCTTGATCTTCGGTTTCTTTTTTAGGGTTGACCTTTAGGTAAATTCCGGCTTTATCTAAAATGTTTTTGTATGTAAATATTGGTGCCTTAAATCGTAAAGCCAATGCAATAGCGTCACTTGTTCTGGCATCAATAATTTCTTCAATCTTATCGCGTTCACAAATTAAGCTAGAGTAAAAGACACCGTCAACCAATTTATGGATGATAACTTGTTTAACTACAATGTCAAAGCGGTCTGCAAAATTTTTAAATAAGTCATGAGTTAACGGTCTAGGAGGTCTTATTTCTTTTTCTAGGGCAATGGCTATTGATTGTGCTTCAAAAGCGCCAATGACTATAGGTAATTTACGATCACCATCAACTTCATTAAGAATTAAAGCATACGCACCATTTTGGGTTTGGCTGTATGAAATTCCTTTTATGTTTAATCTCACTAAACTCATAATTTCTAAAACACAAAGAACCGTTTTAATTAGGACTTTACAAACTGCAAAATGCAGATTTATATATAAAGAACCAAATCAAAACAGCCCTTTTCCAACTACAATTTAAAAAAAATTATGCGTTTTGGGCTTTAAAAGCTTTTAATTTTTCAATGAGTGTTGGTACAACTTCAAAGGCGTCACCTACAACCCCGTAATCTGCAGCTTTAAAGAAAGGTGCTTCTGGATCTGTATTGATAACTACTTTTACTTTAGATGAGTTTATACCAGCTAAATGCTGAATAGCTCCTGAGATACCAATAGCAATGTATAAGTTAGATGCCACAGGTTTTCCTGTTTGACCAACGTGTTCACTATGAGGTCTCCATCCTAAATCTGATACAGGCTTCGAACAGGCTGTTGCAGCTCCTAATACTTCTGCTAATTCTTCAACCATTCCCCAATTTTCAGGACCTTTCAATCCACGACCACCAGACACAACAATTTCTGCATCTGCAATTGTTACTTTATCGGTTGCCTTATCTACAGATTGTACTGTAACTCCAGACGTTGGTATAGAAGGAGAAAAATCTTCCGAAGTTGCATTTCCGCTAGTTTCAACTAGGCCGAATGCATTTTTAGAAACACCAACAACTTTCACATCGGTATCAATAGATGTTAGGTTGAATGCTTTGTTTGTAAATGCTGTGCGTTTTACTGTAAAAGGTGCTGTGTTTGATGGTGTTTCAACCACGTTTGAGGCATAACCTGCTTCCAAACTAACAGCCACTAAAGGTGCTAAATATTTACTATCTGCACTCGAACTTAACACAACAACTTTAGATCCTTCTTGTTTAGCAGCTTGCTCAAGAGCAGCAGCATAGGCATTAGCATTGAATTTGTCTAAATCACTGTTGTTAATCGTTAGTACTTTGTCTACACCATAAGCTCCTAATTCTGAAGCGTCTCCAGCGTTAACCGCTACTGCCGTTACAGTAGTGCCTAGTTGGTCTGCAACTGCTTTGGCATAAGAAGCAACTTCAAAAGCTACTTTTTTAAATTTTCCTTGTTCTGATTCTGTATATACTAAAACTGACATGTTTTTTTCTTTTAAGGTTGATTAAATGACTTTCGCTTCATTGTGAAGTAAGCTCACTAATTGATCGATATTATCTGCATCTACTAAAGTTACTGCACCTTTAGGAGCAGGCTTTTCAAATTGAACCGAATTCGTCTCAGAAGAGGCGTTTGTTGGTTCTACAACAGATAACGGTTTTTGACGAGCCATCATAATTCCTCTCATATTTGGAATTCGAAGATCACTTTCTTCAACCAATCCTTTTTGACCTCCAATAACCAATGGTAAACTTGTGGTTACCGTTTCTTTTCCTCCATCTATCTCTCTCACAGCAGTAGCATTAGAGCCATCAACGTCTAAGCTAATACAGTTGGTTACATAGTTGGCTTTAGTTAAAGCAGCCAACATTCCTGGAACCATTCCTCCGTTATAATCAATAGATTCACGTCCAGCAATAACAAGATCATAAGCACCTTCATTAACTACACTGGCTAACTCCTTTGCCACCTGAAAACCGTCCTTAGCTGCAGTGTTTACACGTATAGCCGCATCTGCTCCAATAGCTAATGCCTTACGAAGCGTTGGTTCTGTTTCAGGGCCACCAACATTAACAACAGTAACGTTAGCACCTTGCTTTTCTTTAAACCACATAGCACGCGTTAATCCAAACTCGTCATTTGGATTAATCACAAATTGAACACCAGTAGTGTCGAATTTTGTGTCTCCTTCGGTGAAGTTAATCTTTGAAGTCGTATCAGGAACGTGACTAATACATACTAATATTTTCATATCGAATTATTTATTTTGAGTGTATATTTATTTTAATTTTTTTGCTTTTTTAATAATCTTAGGAAGACGTTTGTTTAAGTCCTTCATAAGTCGTTCAAGTGCGCTTTCACACATTGGTAATATTTTTTTTGTGCTCATTACAGGAATTCCTTTAACCATTACAGACGTTTTTTTCGAATTAGCACCTTCGTTGATTACGAAAAGTTTTTTTCCTGATTTGTCATACATTGTAATTCTTGCATTAGCTCTCATTTTTACCGTTGCAGTTCCGCCAATTCCAAAACCTTTAGTAAGGTCAAAATGTATTTCAACGAACATAACACCATTGGCTTTATCGCTAAACATCTTTGCCGTTGCTACCTCATTGTCTTTACCAGCAAAACCATCATAGATGTATTTATAACCAGGATAAACAACATAACGCTTGAGTTCTTCAGCGTCTTTTTCATATTTTGGTTTGAAATCTATATAGGCCTGATTTTTCGTAACCTGGTCTTCTGGAAGTAATTCAAAAGGAAACTTCTTTGCGTAGGTGTCAAAAAACTCTGTATGAAACTGTTCTAAAATTGGTGTTAAATCAAAATCTGGATTATCTCTTAATTTTAATACACTTGCTAAAAGTTCTTCACCTCCTGCATCGAGTTCACTAAAACCGATAATTTTATCTGTATAAAAGCTTACTACAGCTACTTTTTTGTCTTGAGCGAATCCTTTGAATGCTATACATAAAGTCACACAAAGTACTATTAAAATTTTTTTCATATTGAAGTTTGTTTTTGATGTTAATTTTTAGAGGTTACGAAGATAATTATAATAATTTGAATTTTACTATGCGTGCATAATAAAATTCATGAAAAATTTGATTATAAGAAGTTTGATTGTCAAATTATCAGAAATTAGCTTGAAAAGTACTAATAATTCAATTTTTTGGGAATCAAATGTATTGGAGTTTGATGAATTTTAATTGTAAAACGTTGAAATTGTGTAAAAATGAGAACTTACAGGAGATTGTTTCTAGTTTTCGGCCTCATTTTTATATTATTTTATTAGCAATAATTATTACTTTTGCTATTCGTTTAAAAAACTGATAGATGAAGACAATTCAATTTAGAGAAGCGATTGCCGAAGCCATGAGCGAAGAGATGCGTAGAGATGAGAGCATTTATTTAATGGGTGAGGAGGTTGCAGAATATAATGGAGCGTATAAAGCTTCAAAAGGAATGTTAGATGAATTTGGACCTAAACGTGTGATTGATACGCCAATTGCTGAGCTGGGTTTTGCAGGTATTGCCATAGGGTCTACAATGACTGGGAATCGTCCCATTGTAGAATATATGACATTCAACTTCTCTTTAGTTGGTATTGATCAAATTATAAATAATGCGGCAAAAATAAGACAAATGTCAGGTGGGCAGTTTAAATGCCCAATTGTATTTCGTGGGCCAACAGCATCGGCTGGACAGCTAGCAGCCACGCACTCTCAAGCATTTGAGAGTTGGTTTGCAAATACACCTGGTTTAAAAGTTATTGTACCTTCAAATCCTTATGATGCAAAAGGTTTACTAAAATCTGCTATTCGTGATGATGACCCTGTGATTTTTATGGAAAGCGAACAGATGTATGGTGATAAAGGTGAAGTACCTGAAGGCGAATATACAATCCCATTAGGTGTTGCCGAAATTAAACGAGAAGGTACAGATGTCACTATAGTATCTTTTGGTAAAATTATTAAAGAAGCCTATAAAGCGGCAGATGAATTAGAAAAAGATGGCATTTCTTGTGAGATTATCGACTTACGAACAGTGCGCCCAATGGATAGAAAAGCCATTTTAGAATCGGTTAAGAAAACAAATCGATTGGTTGTACTTGAAGAAGCATGGCCTTTTGGAAATGTTGCCACAGAAATCACATATCTAGTGCAATCTGAAGCATTTGATTATTTAGATGCTCCAGTTGTAAAAATAAACACTGCTGATACACCAGCACCATACTCTCCTGTATTACTTGCAGAATGGTTGCCTAATAGCGAAGATGTAGTTAAAGCAGTTAAAAAAGTGATGTACAAATAAATAAATCGCAATTATTTGCGTTTTAAAAACTTCATTAGCACGATTGTTGATGAAGTTTTTTAATTAAATGGCCAATACGGCATTTGAATTGCAATACCGGTTTCGACTAAGAAGAATAATATCTGAATACTCGTAGGTTGCAAATATTAAAATTGATGAAACAAAAGCTCCTTATTTTATTTTTATTCTTTGGAATAACTACGGCTTTCTCACAAACTAAAGTGAGTGGTTATGTGTACGACGAAAATAACGAACCTATTGCCTTTGCAAATGTATTATTTAAAGGCTCTACCGAAGGTACCATTACTAATGAAGATGGTAGATTTTATTTAGAGTCTGAAAACACTTGGCAAACCGTAATTGTTTCTTTTCTGGGTTATGAACTTAAAGAGTTTAATTTAGAACAGAAAGTTAACTACGACTTAAGATTTATTTTAAAAGAAGAGGCTGCCGCTCTTAATGAAGTGGTCATAGTTACTGGGAAACAGTCAAAAAAAGCATCTGAAAATCCAGCCATTAGAATTTTAAAGAAAATTTGGGAACGGAAACGACAAAATGGATTGCGACAATTTAAACAATACCAGTACGATAAATACGAGAAAGTAGAGTTTGATATCAATACAATTGATAGTGCTTTAATTAAAAGTAGATTATTTAGAGGTATGGAATTTGTCTTTGATAAAGTAGATACTTCTAGCGTAACGGGTAAAACTTACTTGCCAATGTTTATTAATGAAGCCGTAAGTAAAGTATATGGCGATAATCTACTGAAAAAAGAAAAAGAAGAACTAAAAGGTAATAAGAATTCTGGATTTAGTAATAATCAGGTGATTATTGATTTTGTAGATGATTTATATGCCGATTTCAATATTTATGACAACTATCTTAAATTTTTTGATAAGAGTTTCGTAAGTCCGTTGTCACGAACAGGAATCCAAACATATAATTATGTACTATCTGATAGTGCATTTATTGATAACAAGTGGTGTTACAACATTATTTATTATCCTAGACGTAAAAACGAACTAACCTTTAAAGGTGATTTTTGGGTAAATGATTCGACTTATGCTATTAAGGATATCAATTTACAAGCATCAAAGAGTGCAAACATTAACTGGGTTAAAGAAATTTATATAGAACAGGAATTTGAAGTCCTAAACGACACGCTGTTTTTAATTAAGCGTGATTATATGCTTTCTGATTTTGCCTTGAGTAAAAAAGAAAAATCTCGAGGTGTCTACGGAAAAAGAACGACCTTATATGATAACTATGTTTTTGATGAGGTTCAGGACGAAAAATTTTATGACGAAGAGGTTTATAATTACAATGAAGATGCCTATAATCGTGATGATGAGTTTTGGGAAAAAAACCGAATGGAATCGCTAAATAAGGACGAGAAAGGTGTTTATAAAATGCTAGATACCCTTAAAACCGTCAAAAAATTCAAGCGCCTTTACAATTTAGGAAGTATTTTGGCTTCAGGCTATATTGAGGTGCCAAGCCTTAGTCTTGATATCGGACCCGTATTTTCGGTATTTGGATATAATGAGGTTGAAGGCGTTCGTATACGTGGAGGAGGACGTACTTACTTTGGACCTAATGATTTATGGAGAGTAGAAGGGTTTTTAGCCTATGGATTTAGAGATGACAAGTTTAAATATGGAATCTCAGGAAAGTGGCTTATTGATAAGAAAAACAGATTAATCATATCTGGAGGAAATAGGAGAGATGTAGAACAAATAGGAGCAAATCTCACATCATCAACCGATGTTTTAGGACGAAGCTTAGCCTCTTCTGCCGTAGTTGGAACAAGTACTAATGATAAGTTGACTAATGTGAATTTAACAACATTAGCATTAGAGATTGAACCTAGTAAGAATTTCGTAATTAGAACGAGTGGTACCTACAGAACATTAGAGTCTGCTTCTCCTACATTTAGTCTAGATTATAACGACCCAGAATCTCCAACAGGAATTTCGTCTGAGGTAAAGCAGTTTGAAACAGCCTTATCATTATCGTATTTTCCAAATCGAAAAATGACAGGTTATGGTGTAGAGCGTAGAAATGCCAATGATGGTTTTGCAACCTTATTTGCTCAAGTGACCCGAGGTGATAAGAGTTGGTTTAATAGTGATTTCGATTATACCAAGGTTCAATTTTCATATATTCAACCATGGCAAGTTGGTGGTTTTGGACGATTGACAACCACAATCGAAGCGGGTAAAACTTTTGGTGAAGTGCCGTTAGGATTGCTTAGTGTAGTGCCAGGAAATCAGTCGTACTTTTCAATATATAATACATTTCCACAGTTAGATTTCTATGAGTTTGTTACAGATACATACACGTCACTGCATTTGGAACATAATTTTAATGGACGCATATTCTCTAGAATTCCATTCTTAAAAAAATATAATTTAAGAGCTATAATTGGTCTTAGAGGTGTTTGGGGAGATTTGTCTGACGAAAACATTGCATTGAATACAACAGGAAACCCTGTTGAAACACCTTTGGTTGCTCCTAGTGAAGATATATACTATGAATACAGTTTTGGTGTGGGTAATATCTTTAAAATATTGCGAATCGATTTTAACTTTAGAGGAAACTACCTAACCAACCCAGATGCCCGATCTTTTGGTGTGACTGGAAGTTTTGGATTTAGCTTTTAGAGATTATACCTTATTAATAAGCGCTATAATTCTTAAAGGTGCGCCACTACCACCTTCAATTTTCATAGGTAAAGCAATAATTTCAAACCCATTAGATGGCAGCATACTTAAGTTAGTGAGATTTTCGAAAGCTGGAATATTTTTTTCAAGTAAGATCACATGACTTTTAAAATATTCAGACTGACCATAATCTATACTAGGTGTGTCTATTCCAATGGAATTGATCTGCCTATTTTCAACTAACCATGTTGCGGCTTCAGGAGAAAGCCCAGGAAAGTGTAAGAGCTTCACCGCATGATCTCCGCGTTCGTCTGTACCTAAATATTTTGCTTTGTTCGGGTAATATTTTGAGAAACCTGTTTCGATTAATACAATACTACCATCTGGTATTTTATAACCATGATTTTTCTCCCAGTTCTTGAAATCCTCAATACTTACCAAATAATCTGGATCGTCACTACTTTTTGAAGACACATCAATTTTAATAGCATTACCAACTAGTTTTTCGAGAGGAATTTGATCTACGGTTTGCGCATCTTTAGCAAAGTGAATAGGCGCATCTATGTGAGTACCACCATGTTCTGCCGTACTAAAATTATTGGCCGCATAATAATAGCCCTTATCTGTTTGACCCTTAAAAACCGTATCTAATTTAAATTCTTTGGCAGTTACCCAATACACAGTTTTGTCAGAATAACTATGAGATAAATCAATAATGGTTTTATCTGAAATTTTTGTAGGTATGGTCTGGGGCTGTTCTTTTTCAGTTTTATTAGTACAACTTGTAAGAGTTAAAAAAAAGAACAGATATAAAATTAATGTTTTCATTGTAATGGCATTTTGAAATCGTATGGCGCTATTCTTCGTGAACGACACTTCATTTATATCTAATGTAATAAATTGAAAATAAACTAGCGCAGAACCTGTTAGGTTTTTAATTCTGCGCTGGCTTTAGAGAACAGCAAATCAAGTTCAATATATTTTTCTTTGAATTGGCTTAAAGCAAATGCTCCCGCCGATGCACTTAGTACCGAAAAGTCTAAAACACCTTTTATGCCTGTTGAAAATGCCATTGACAGCGCAAAGATTAGGAGTAAAAAACCGCTAAGTTTGGCGAAGAACTCAGTTTTAAATCCAATTAAAAGGAACATAGCAAAGGCTATTTCAAGGACAGTAACAATGACGCCAATTAGTGGTATGACATGATGAGGCAACCACGGATTTATGAGTTGGGTATAGTCTAAAAAATTAGACCAATTTTGCCAGACCGAAATGTTTTCAGGCCAAAGACCGAAGCGATCTGCTACTGCCGATAAGAAACTAAGCGATAGCGCTAATCTTAAAAAGAGTTTAATGATTTTAAGCTTCATAGATATATTATTATTCGTTTGCCTTATAGTTTCCTGGAGTAAACTCAAAAGTTTTCATTAATCGATTCCAAGTATTGCTTTGTGAAATTGCTAAAGTGATATAACAAATTTCTTCTTTGGTAAAGAAACTTAATAGTTCGTTATAGATATGATCTGAAATAGGCCTACGATCTAGCTTGGTAAGTGCATCTGTAAAATGAAGAACGGCTCTTTCATTTTCGTTGAAATAGGGCGTTTCTTCCCAAACACATAAAGAGGACAATCGTAAATCGGTTTCACCCATATGTTTTAATTCTTTATGGTGCATGTCTACACAATAAGCACAACCATTTTTTTGAGAGGTTCTTAATCGGATGATTTCAATCAATTGTTTGCTTAACGAAGAGTTAAGTATGAAGTCTTCAATTGTTCTTAAGTGTTCAAACATTCCATTAGGAATATCGTTATAAGTAATTCGTGCCATTTTTGTTTGTTTTTAATTATGGCGTAAAATTATGCGATCGTTTGAACCTAAAAATTAAGATATCTTAAGAAAGACTTTTAAATGCGTTGTCTTCGCAATTCGCTAAGGTATTCTGGAGTGATTTCTAAATATGAAGCAATCATATATTGAGGTACACGTTGGGCAAAACCTGGCAGTTTTTCGACAAAAAAAGAATAACGTTCCTTACTTTTCATTTGGAGATATATATCACTTTTTCTAAGGTTTGCAATTAACATATTCTCCGTAATAAGCCTAAACATGCGTTCTAATTTTGGATAAGTTTTATAAAGCGTTTCCAAGTTGCTTTTAGATAAACATAATACTGTTGTGTCCTCAATGGCTTGGAGATATTGTGTTGAAGGAATTTGTTGAATAAAACTTTCCATGTGTGTAATCCACCAATTGTCTATGGCAAATTGTGTAATTTTCTCATGACCTTTGGCATCTAAATAAAACAACCTAACAACGCCTTTGACTATAAAAAAATTATAACGACAAATACTATTTTCTGTTAAGAGAAATTCCTTTTTGCGAAACGTTTTTTCTTCTAGCTTAGAATAAATAGCATCTATTTCAGAATCTTCAAATGTTACATATCGGTTAAAATAGGTTTTGATTTGTTCTTTCATTATACGAAATAAGTTTTATGATACAAATCTAAGGTCAAATATGCTATGACTGAAATGGAATCCAGCTTTTTCAATTGCTTTTTTAGATCCTATGTTATCAATTGTTGTTGAGCAAATTGGTTTACGATGTTTGGTTAGTGCTTTTTTGGCGAGTACATGTAAAGTTTGTGAAGCATAACCTTGTCTTCGGAAAGTTGAATGTATCGCTACACCAACATCAGCATATCTAGGTTGGGAGTCGCTTAATCTACATTCTCCTGTTCCAACAAAATCTGAACCATTTTTAACTATAAATAATTCTTGACGTTTTACAAGATTTTCGGTATATCCAAAAGTGTCCTCAAAACCTACTTGAGTTTTATAAAATGATTGTATCATCTCAACATCTTCGTTGGTTGCAACAGTTAATTCAACAGATGTATTTTGCTCAGGTGTGTCGTTTTCAAATTGAAAACAATAGGTGTTATTTTTAACAGATGAAGCATGTATTAAACAGGTATTAAAACCTACAGGTTCAATAGAGCTAAGCTTTGCCGACACAATAAGTTTTAAATCAATAAGCGAGGTTATGGCGTCCTGCATACGAGTTAAATGTGGTTTTTTAATATAGATTTGAGTGAGGCTTTTGTCATTGTCAATACAACAATAACCTATGGTTTTAGTATTAACCTGAATCAAGTAACTTGTGGATGACCCAATATAAAGAGATTCCCACATGCTGTCTAAAGCGGTTGTGAAGGTGTCGTAAAGTTCTTGTCTCAATGGTTGTATTATATTGAAATCGTTGGTTTTTATAAAGTTCATTATTTAGTGTATTTAGCTATAAGTTGTTGTTGTATTTCTTGTAGGGGATAATCTTCAAAAATGGTTAGATAGTTTAATGCGATTCCGTCTAATTCAGCAATAAACATATAACTTCTAATAGTGGCATTTTCTGGGTCTATCAAACCATATATGTGTTTAACATGATTTAAAATATAAGATGATCTTTGACCTATTAGATCATTTAGAAGTCTTCTTGTTTTAGGTTGAAGAATTAAATGAAGGTTTAGTTGGAACAATGTTTTGTCAACCTCTAACTGAACGAACAATGAGTTAATAATGTTCCGTAATTGCTGATAGGGATCTTCGTTAATGTTATCAATGGAGGATATGTCTGCTACTTTTTTGGTGGTTTCTTCAAAAATGGCACGTAGAAGTCCGTCTTTTGATTTAAAATGATGAAATACCAATCCTTTAGAAACTTTAGCAGTATCGCAGATTAAAGAAACAGGAGTGTTTTCAAAACCGCGCTCTACAAATAGTTGAGTGGCTACTGTTATAAGTTGTTGCTTTTTATCCATAGATATATATAATTACTGACTGACCAATCAGTCAGTTGCAAATATATATAATTTTTAGATATAAGAAAATGTTCGTTAGTAAAAGTTTTTGTTGTCAAAATGTCGTACCAATGTTATCACGTTTTTAATAAAAGATGCTTTGTCATTGCGAATACGATCAATGATATTTTTCAGTAGTTAAAAAATCGTGATATTCCAGTTTTTCAATCGGTCTGATAAGGCATTAGTGACTATTCCTTCACCAGCGTCTAGAAATTCATTGTAAAAGTGGTAGCCTTTAAAAACAAGGTTTACAAATAAATCTAGTGATAGGCTAATAGGTCGTTGTTTCCAAGATCTTCATAAGTTTTTAAACTTAAAAATCTATAAATGGTGTATAATAATACGCCGCATAAGAAAATGTTAGCGTGCAATATAATAGTGTTCCAATAACTAAGAAGGTCCATCTGAAGTGCTGCAATTTTAATTTTCCTTTGAAGTAGTAATCCTCTAAAATTTCAACCAAGATTCCTGTTGAAAAAAGAATATTCGCCAAGATGCCCCATGCCAAGACACCTAGTAGGTCTGTAAATTCAAATTGAGATATACCAGTGAGCATACCTAAAATACCAGATATTCCAACAAGAAAATTAAACCATATACGTTTTGGTTCCCACCATGAAAGAATGGATTTATAGTAGTTGACTGTCATGAAATGAATTCAAATTTGCACTCGTCTTCTAAGCACTTAGGTTGTTTGGTTGCTACTAAATTCTCGCATTTTACAGATCTATAGTTGTGATCTAAAGGCTGTAATTGTTTGTTGTTAATCACTTTATAAATATGAAAGTTTAATGTGTTTAAAAGATTTATAATATCTCCTGTATTATAATTGTAGGTCGCATAATTGTTTTCAAAAGATTCGAAATAAATGAGTTTTGTTTTATTTAAAACATCAGTCGCACCTTCAAAAACATACTTTTCATAGCCTTCAACATCAATCTTTAAAACATCGATGTGATTGATGTCTTTTAATAATTCATCCAATAAGTTCACATCAACTTCAACACCTTGGTTAGAATCTAAAAGTATTTTGTTTGAGTCATCAGATTTGGCATCGCTAAAATGGAGCTTGCCTTTTTCATTTCCAACGGCAGAGTTTAGGAGTTCAATATTTTTAAATCCGTTAAGTTTAATATTGGATTTTAGGACATCAAAAGTTTTAGGGTGCGCTTCAATTCCAATTACTTTTCCTGCGTTACCCACAGCGATAGAACCTGTAAGCACCAACGTACCTATGTTGGCACCAACATCGACATATGTCGCATTAAGTTGAAGTGTTTTTCGCAGAAAGCCTTCGTCTTCTTGTCCGTAATCTTTGTTGCCAAATAAAGTTATTGCCAAATTAGATTGGGATAAATGAATTTTGTACCCACGTTGTTTTATGGTTATATACTTATTTAAACCTGTACGCAGCAATACATAAGCCCAAATAATCTTAAGCGGATTGTCACGTTCCCGAAGAATGGAAAGTACAGTTTTGATATGTCTAAGCATGCTAATTGGTTAAGAAGTTACCTTACAATTAACAATATTTATTTGACATAGAAAAGATTGAAGCTCAAAGCAACTTTATTCTAAAAGCTATAATGCTACTTTAAATGGGTAATGAATCTTACTTTTTTATAATGTACGACGTAAAAGAACTGCGATTTGCAGATACATTTAAAAGGTACATTCCCGAACTTAATTTTGAAAAATCTAAGTTTAGTGTTGAGGTGTTTTTAGACGTGTTTTTGCTAATGAGTTTTCCAGAGACATCAAAAATGAGTATATCAATAACCTCATAATTTGTATTTAAATGTATAGTCAGAAGGTCAGAAACTGGATTTGGAAAAATAATTGAATCTTTTAGTTCTAAGTCTTCTGTGCTTAAATTTGAAATGCTAAATGTCTTTGTTTTCGTATTTGATTTCCCACATTTAGTTACGGTTAATGTTACCATATAATCACCTGTTGCGGCGTACATGTGGATTGGATTAATTGCTGTTGATGTATTTCCGTCTCCAAAATCCCAAAGTAAAGAATCAAAATCATTACTTGTGTTGGTGAACGATATTTGTTCTTCATTGACAACTTCAGTATAATCTGCCATGGCTGGATTTATGGTGAAATCCCAATTAGAAATCTCATCAAAGACTATCGTCTTTGCAGCCATTTTTATGGTATTGGCATCGTTTGTTGATAAACCCGAATTCCAAGTGATTAGAGTTGGGTCTTTTTTATAAACCATAGTGTAAAAAGCGCAGGCAGCAGCATAGGAACCTGCTAATGAAGGATGTGAGCCATCATTGGTGTATAAATCAAGGCTTGGATGGTTATTACGTAAATACCGCCAAACGGCTCCTGCTGGAGATACTTCGGCATTGTTATCATTGGCCATAGTGATATAGGTGCTTCTTATAGCATCATCCATACCTTCGTAGGTACAAACCCAATCTAGGTTGCCGCAATTAGAAGCATCGCCATTTTCTCTTCCCCATGTCATATAAAACATAGGTTCTGAACATTCATAGTTCGCCCTTATAGCATTACTTAGCGACAGAGCATATGGAAATACTTCGGCCTGCATTTGAGTTTGACTCCACGATGTTTCTTGACTCTGTCCTTGTAATACAACGTAATCCCAATTGTCTGAGTTGATTTTATTGAGAGTAGTTGTATTGGAGGCATGATGTATTAAACGATAGCCACCTGGCGTATTAGAATCATAAATTAAAACATCTCCTGTACTTGTAGCCATAGTGTTTACCATAGCTGGTAAATTGTTGACTCCCGTATAGCTATTACCAAGAAAGAGTACTTTTTTTGTGGTTTGACTATGTATTGAAAAGTTAACGCAAAATATTAAAATGCAAAACTTAAATAAATACTTCATGTTGATTTGATTGTTTGGCATTCAAATGTAAGCAAAATAAGAAAACCGTTGATTGGAGTTAATGTTTTGCACAAATAGCTGCTAAAGACGTAGTTATTTTCTAGGGGCGTTTATTTTTTTTAACGTTTTATCATAAAATTCTTTATCAGTAGCTTTAAAAATTGCCACTTTTTTTAATTCTATATTAAGATTTAAGGATTCCAAAAATGAAATGATATCATCAGAGTACAAATCGACGGCTTCACTATCAAAGGTTAATGTGTTTTCACTTTTTGAGATTTTTACTGAATAGTGATCCTTCAAATTTTTAAGTTTTGCACTGTTTTCGGCAATTTTATAACCGTTATCCGAGAGCAAATATGAGTGATACTCATCAGAAGATTTTTTAATTAAAATAGATAAAGAAGTAATTGATTGACCATCATCAGTCCACATTGTTGTCTGTGCTATAAACCTGTTTTCTATTTTAGTTTCTTTTAACCGAAGATAGACTTTACCTTTAGCGTTCACTTCACAAACCCAAATTTTACTTTTGCTGAAATAACCTGCATTTTCAAAATAATAGCACGACTCAGCTTTATTTGTATCGCTATCATAACCAACCCAGTACTGAGTTGATATGTTCGCATTATCACTATTGATATCGGTTAATAATAAGCGTTCTGTAAAAACACCTGAGCAACTTGAAAATAGAATTATTAAAAAAGAATACTTGATTAATTTAAAAGACATAAGCGTTAGAGTTAAAGGTTGTAGACTGCTGAAAATAATATAGTTAATATTTTTTGCTAAAAAAAATATTTTTAAAGTTCACTTAATAAATCTCAAAACATCAGTCATTTTTAAATTCACGAACCTCTAGATAAACAATCACTACAAGAAATATCACAGTTTTCTCTTTTATGTTACATAAATATGAAGATTTAGAATTCTAACGTAAACAAAAAAGCAATCTTTTGTACCAGAACAAGGGATTGCTTAATTGCATATTAAGATTAGAGGATGTTTAATCGGGCAGTAATTTAATGTTAAAACCTCTTGTGTTTGCCAGATTTATAATGTCATTTTGTAAAGAATGTGATACTGCTTCAATTCTAAGAACGTTGTCAATGTCTTCAATGTCTATGGACCATTTTAGGATGCCCGAATGATTATTGAATGACGACCTTATGGATTTGACTTTTGTTTTGGTTTCGATGTCTGTTTGAAAAATTAATACTTCCATAATGTGTTTAATTTAATTCAGAATCTGATTGTGTAGAATTATGTCCTTCGTCTTGACTTGTTTGACGCTCTATGTACCGTTTGTAATAGGCATCACCTTCCTCTTTCCAGAACTTATCGTAATATTTCCATTTAGAAAAATCTGTTTTAGAATTATCTTTGCATTCGTTTTGTGATCTTTTTGACGACTTTTTACCGCCTCCGCCGCCACATCCTCCAAGAAGGAGTTTGAGTAGTATAAATAGGCCAACCGCTTGCCAATACGTTAACAAAGGAAGTCCAAAAATTAATGGCATTAGCCAATTCCATAGCCACATAATAACAAAGCCAAATAAAATGGCTAGTCCTGTTATGGCAATTATACCGAAGATAATCATTCCCGCTATTTCTATAGGAGACTTTTTTCTGAATTTATGAGTGAAAAAATTTGTCATGATTTATTAGTTTTATGTTTGTTTATTTCTATTTCAATTTTTTTATATAATATGCCTATGGCTCTATGTCTTCTCGACATTAAAGTGCCTTCTGGGATTCCCGTTTCTTTCGAAATTTCACTGTATGAATATCCTTCGAAATCAACAGCCAGAATAATATCTCTATAGGCTGGTTTAAGTGTTTCTATACAGGTTTTTAATACAGAGGACATTTCTTCTGACATGTAATTTTCATTAGATTGCTGCAATGTGTCAGATATATCTACAAGAGGACTATCTGTATCAATAGGTTCTGTTTTTTTTCCGGATCTCATAATATCAACAATCTTGTTTCTTATTGATCTATAAACAAAACCAGCTACGTTATTTATTGGAGCATATCTATCAGCTCCAGAAAATAATTTTAGAGCGACATCTTGAATAATATCTTCTGCATCACGATTTGTGGTGTCACTTATTTTAGCGTTCACGTAAATCTTGAGAGATTGATATTCTCTTCCGAAAAAATCTTTTAGCTTTTTACTGTTTTCTGATTCCAATGTTATTATACCTTTTTAAGAAGGCTCTTCAATATAAAAGACGACATTTTTTTATTCTATTGCATTTTTATTTATAAAAATTTTAAAAGTTTGGAATAGACGCTATATTTTAATTGCTAAACCCAAACAATACATTATCTTTGCAGCCCGAAAAAAGAATAAGAAGCCTCAGTAATAGGCACAAAAATATAAGAAGATATGACAGCAACAGGAAAACAGACCTTTGATGTACTAATAGAAATCCCAAAAGGAAGCCGTAACAAATATGAATATGATTTTGAACTTAACAAAATACGTTTTGATCGTATGTTATTTTCATCAATGATGTATCCTGGTGATTATGGATTTATCCCAAAAACACTGGCCTTAGATGGAGATCCTTTGGATGTATTAGTGATGGGTACAGAACCTACTTTTCCAATGTGTGTGATGGAAGTTAAACCCATTGGGGTGTTTCATATGGCCGATGAAAAAGGACCAGATGAAAAATTAATTTGTGTGCCAGTAACAGATCCAATTTGGAATAGTTATAATGACATTACCGATTTAAATCCGCATAGAAAAAAAGAAATCACACACTTCTTTCAAGTGTATAAAGACTTAGAAAAAAAGAAAGTAGATGTTGGCGGATGGGGAGATGCCAAAGAAGCATATGACATTTTAAATAAATGTGTAGATAGATATGAGAATAGCGAGCACAAAACAAATGGTGACTTTACCATTTAGTTAATACATTTGATTTAAGTGAGAAACCCTTTGTAATAAAAACAAAGGGTTTTTTAGTTTTAATGGTTTTCACTACTTTTGCCCAGCTAAATAACAAATCAAAATAAAATTATAATATGGAATCACTGATGATTTACATGCCAATAGCTTTGGCGCTTATAGGATTAATTTACATGATTGTAAAACAATCTTGGGTTATGAAACAAGACGCTGGAGATGGTAAAATGAAAGAAATTTCAGATCATATCTACGAAGGTGCATTAGCATTTTTAAATGCAGAGTATAGACTACTCGCTATTTTTGTAGTTATCGTAAGTATTTTACTTGCTGTAGTCTCTTTTGTAGTGCCAACAACACATATTCTTATCGTTGTTGCCTTTATTTTTGGAGCTGTTTTTTCTGCTTTCGCTGGAAACATTGGAATGAAAATTGCAACGAAAACAAACGTAAGAACTACGCAAGCAGCACGTACAAGTTTACCAAACGCACTTAAGATTTCTTTTGGAGGTGGAACGGTAATGGGGCTTGGTGTAGCTGGATTAGCAGTTTTAGGTTTAACAGCATTTTTTATTGCATTCTTCTACTATTTTATGGGTGGAGAATGGACCAATACTATGGACATGACTATCGTGTTAGAAACCTTAGCAGGTTTTTCTCTTGGGGCTGAATCTATTGCCTTATTTGCTCGTGTAGGTGGAGGTATTTATACAAAAGCTGCCGATGTAGGAGCCGATTTAGTTGGTAAAGTTGAAGCAGGTATTCCTGAAGATGATCCTCGTAACCCTGCAACGATTGCAGATAACGTAGGTGATAATGTAGGTGATGTAGCAGGTATGGGAGCCGATTTATTTGGATCTTATGTTGCAACAGTATTGGCTGCGATGGTTCTTGGTAACTATGTGATTAAAGATATGGGTGGAGATATTGTAGATCTTGGATTTGGTGGTATTGGACCAATCTTATTGCCAATGGCAATTGCAGGTGCAGGAATTATTATTTCTATCATAGGAACTATGTTGGTGAAAATCAAATCTAACGACGCTAAAGAAGCTCAGGTTATGGGTGCCTTAAATGTTGGCAACTGGACATCTATTATTCTTGTGGCTGTTTCTTGTTTTGGATTATGCTACTACATGCTTCCAGAAACTATGAAAATGGAGTTCTTTGGTGAAGGTTTACAAGAGATTTCTAGTATGCGCGTATTCTATGCAACGCTTGTTGGTTTATTTGTTGGTGCTGTAATTTCATCTGTAACAGAATTCTATACTGGATTGGGTAAAAAGCCAATCTTAAAAATTGTACAACAGTCAAGTACAGGAGCAGGAACTAATATTATAGCAGGTCTAGCAACAGGTATGATTTCTACATTCCCTTCAGTATTATTATTTGCTGGTGCTATTTGGGCGTCTTATGCATTTGCAGGATTCTATGGTGTTGCATTAGCTGCTTCAGCAATGATGGCTACTACAGCGATGCAATTGGCAATTGACGCTTTCGGGCCAATTTCTGATAATGCAGGTGGTATTGCTGAAATGAGCGAGCAAGAACCAATCGTAAGAGAACGTACCGATATTTTAGACTCTGTTGGTAATACAACAGCTGCAACAGGAAAAGGATTTGCTATTGCCTCTGCCGCTTTAACGTCATTAGCTTTATTTGCAGCTTATGTAACGTTTACTGGAATTGACGGAATTAATATTTTTAAAGCGCCAGTCTTAGCGATGTTATTCGTTGGAGGAATGGTGCCAGTAGTATTTTCTGCATTAGCAATGAATGCTGTGGGTAAAGCTGCGATGGAAATGGTACAAGAAGTACGTCGTCAATTTAAAGAAATTCCTGGAATTATGGAAGGTACTGGGAAACCAGAATACGATAAATGTGTAGCAATCTCTACACAGGCTTCTTTAAAAGAAATGATGTTACCTGGATTGTTAACTATTGGATTTCCTCTAGCTATTGCGTTCATTCCAATGTTATTTGGTATGGATCACTTGGCTATTGCCGAAATGTTAGGTGGTTATATGGCTGGTGTTACAGTTTCTGGTGTATTATGGGCTATCTTTCAAAATAATGCTGGTGGTGCTTGGGATAATGCAAAGAAATCATTTGAAGCTGGTGTTGAAATTAATGGTGAAATGACCTTCAAAGGATCAGATGCTCATAAAGCTGCTGTAACTGGTGATACAGTTGGAGATCCATTTAAAGATACTTCTGGACCTTCAATGAATATCTTAATCAAATTAACTTGTTTAATAGGATTAGTTATTGCACCAATTTTAGGTGGGCATACGTCTGAATCAGTATTAGTTGATAGCGAGATAGAAGCTGTTAATGAAAGAACTATCGATGTGTCGAAAGAATTAGCACAAACAACACTTACATATACTGAAATAGAAAACGCTAAAGAAGAAACAACATCTGAAGTTGAAGCTGATATGAAAGCCTCTGAAGCTAGTGTTGAAACAGTTAAGGAAGACACTAAAAGAGTGATAAAAGAATAACAACTGTTCAATTATATAAAAAAGAGCCACGTTTATCGTGGCTTTTTTTATGCATAAAAATCAGGTGTTTTTACCTAATTCTATGTCTAGAGATTCGTGTAATTTTATGAGACCAATGAACACTGCACATCATATAACTCATCTGCTTAAAAAAATTCAAGAGTTCCAAGTTATTAAATGTAACATGCATCATGAGCGCGTTGTTTTTAATGCCAATAGAAAACCTGTGTATCGAAAAACAGCTAATGAGTACTTTTTTGATCGTGTGAACCTGTGTGATGCTAAACTAAGAAAACAGCGCTTGGGGTGTGCACATTCTAGCGTCAATCAAAACTTTGCCAAGGTAATAGACGATTTAGCACAGCAGTTGCCAAAGAAAGCACAACAAATATTAAGGTTCAAAAAACAGTGCAATAACATCGTTAATAAGATTTATCAATTGGATCATGAAAAAGGACAATTAGAACATGATCTAGCACTTTGTAAGCTAACACCCGATACACATCAAGAAAACCAATTAGAGGTTGTATCTAAGCTCTTAAAACACCGACATGGCATACTCATGGACGAACTTTCCGTGATGAAGTCTGATATTGAGTTATTTATTAAATCAGTTCTCAATAACACCCACTAAAACTACCTTAGTTTTTTATGATTTTAGTATCTTGAACCTCTAATGTCTCAATTAGTGTTTAAAAAAGACCCTTTACAAATTATTACATTTCAAAGTTATGGTACAGATAACCATTTTTATATGCGCGGACGTGCCTTAGAAGATGAAACCATTAACTTAGAACAGAAAGGGTTGTTTGGTTTATTTATTAATTCATGGAAACGTTTTGAAACAGACGAAATTAAACATACCGAACTTAAAATAACACTTCCAAACGGTACAATCCTGAAAACTACTACTGACGATCATGGCTATTTTAAGGTTGATGAAAATGTAGAGGGCTTGACGAATTTAGCTGATGACGATGGTTGGCTCAATTTTGAAGTGGCCTATAATAATGTAAATATCAAAAGGAGTATCCAAAACTCTAACTGTTTTATTGGAGAGTTGTTAATTCCATCGGCCAAGGCAGATTACGGTGTTATTAGTGATATTGACGATACTATTATTCATACTGGTGTTGTATCAACATTAAAATGGAAGGTGTTACTAAATAGTATTTTTAAAAATGCAGGAAATAGAATCCCCCTTGAGGGCGCTGCCGAATTTTACTTTAAGTTACATAGAGGACAATCTGGTCATAATGCAAATCCTATTTTTTATGTAAGTCATAGTCCATGGAATTTATATCGTTATCTAGAGTTTTTTTTAAGACAGCATACATTTCCTAAAGGTCCTATACTATTAAGGAGTTTTAAGGATATTTTTAAAAAGAAATCTGGAGATCAACCGCAGAAACAAATTGAGATCATAAATATTTTAAAAACGTATCCAACACTACAATTTATTTTAATTGGAGACAGTGGCGAACGCGATGCAGATATCTATATAGATATTGCCAAAACGTATCCAGATCAAGTTAGTGCCATTTATTTACGAAGTGTAAAACACAAAAAGAAAATGATGCGTGTAAGAGGACTTTTTGAGAATTACAATCAAACACCTGTCTTGCTAGTAGAAAGTAGTGCTCAGGCTATTGAGCATGCAAAAAAGCATGGATTTATAGCATCGTAAGTCTAGTAAATATTTGAAACTTCACTTTTTACGTTTATATGCTCTGGACTTATTTTTAGTAGATACCAGTCTTCCATTTTCTCAATAGTTCCAGTAATTTCCGAAGGCTTCCCAATAAAAGGAAGTATGTCCTGATTTATTGCATTACCATTGAGATCTGTTAGCAAATAATAGGTTGCTATATTATTATCGTCGTTAGTTGCTAAGACAGGAGGAATACCACCAGAAATACAACGTACAGCACAACTTCTGTGAATTTTACCCTTTCCTGGCTTCATGACACCAAAATAACATTTCGGATCTATGATTTCACCTTGTAAGGTCATTTCACTTATAGTTGTCTTTTCGGGTAGTTTAGTATTAGTGTTTTTCGTTAAACTCACTTTTTCATCATTTGTGATTTGAATTAATGTTTTTCCATTATAATAAATCAAATTACCTTCAATGGTTAATGTCTTTCCGTTTAAATCTGGAATCTCATGTTGCAGTTTTTCTAAATACGGATTAGCACTAAACTTTCCGAAACCAAGAAGGAGGATGTTCTTATACGTGTCTTTTGCAACGTGAACGCGTAACATAGGGTATGGGCTTTCATGAAACGTTCCTGTTATTTTTGTCTCGCTTAGTAATTCGAAAGTCGCATTTTTAAATTGATTCTGAGAAAAACTAAATACTAATGCAGTTATAATGATAAGCCCAACAGCAGAAAGAACGAAACGCTTTAATGATTGCTTCGTTTTCACTCCTAAACTCCCCTCTATATAGGGCACGTAGAATTCGTCATTTTTTTTCATTTTCTTAATAATTACAGGGTTCAACTTCCGTACCTTCATCAAAAGCTTCTGGGTTAATATAAATCATATCGCCTTCAAGTTTTAACTGATAAGTGGCAACCTTTTCTGTAAAAGGAGGAGGTGATTGACCATTACTTGGTAAATATTGATATCCATGCCAAGGGCAAGTAATGCAACCGTCAATAATCTTACCTTCGCCTAATGGACCACCTTGGTGTTTACATACATTATGAATTGCAGAGAGTTTGCCATTGTATTTGAACACAGCTACACGTTGGTTTTTAACAGTAAAGATTTTGGCACGATCCTCTTCTATTTCTGAAATAGTACAAACTTTTAACCATCCTTCTTGTTCTTCCATTTTCATAGAGTCAATTTTTTGCTCTTTAAATGCTGTAATCAAATGAAGACTCGCCACTGTAAAGAAGCCTATTGTCATAATACCAATAGTAAGTGGAGATGTTTCTTGTTGAAAGGCACCCAAAAACATGTGAGCTATAATTAAAGCATAAGCAAAATACACCATCATGTGTAGTCTTTTCCAGACTTTCGCTGATAGGTTTCCAAGGAAAAAATCATGGCTAGTTGATGCCATCGCAAATAGAATAAGCAAGGCAATAAAACCTAAAACTTGGAACGGAAAATTGGTTAGAGAATTATAATCCATATTGGAAGTGAATATGGAATAGATGGGATTCACATCACCCAGAGCATGAAACTGAAATATTGAAAAACCACCATGAATAAATGCTGCAATAAACATACTAACGCCTAGATGTCTTCGGTTATATAGTATAGGAAGAAAATTAGAATTCAATCTTGCCAACGGACCAATAATTAAAATGATGTTGAGCATAATAATAGCGAGAGACCCGAAGGCACGAATCACTAAGGTTTCTATGGTTGTTTCAGAGTTAAAAATTAGAGTTATGGCAGCAAACAAAATAATATAAAGAAGCATGCTTATTATAATTATTTTGTCATATGCTTTCTTGTACTTATTCCAAAGTACTAATTGATAATCAAGTCCCATTAGAATATAAGTTTTGTGATTTCCGTGCCTTTTAAAGTGTCGAATACTAAAATGCCAGTGGCATCATTATTTAGATAAAAACTATAGGTTTTAGCTTTACTCATTGGCCCTAAAAAGCGACCTTTCTCTTTATTTTGATTAAGCTCATAAACTTCGGCTGAAGATGCTTTTAAAGGTGTTTTAATTTCAATATCTATTTTAATAGAATCCTCATTTTTTAATATAGCGGCTTTTAATACCTCGTTTTCATCTGTTGCTACAATACGATAATCACCTAATTCGAACGACATTTCTTTAGCTTGTTTATCAGTGAAAAATTCTAAATCTTTAACTGAAAAAAACATAATTATTGGCACTGTTATGATGAGAAGTAACCAAATAAATTTATGTGCTTTTCTTAATCCTGAAGTCATAACTAGGGAGTTTTAGATTTAAACAATCGACCAATTAAAAAAGGCCAAGTTACGACGACACCTGGAAACAATAAAAACCGAACTTTTGTTTTAGTGTTTTCCATTAAGGGATCTATTTTG
This sequence comes from uncultured Psychroserpens sp., assembly GCF_947492715.1. Lineage (GTDB taxonomy): Bacteria > Bacteroidota > Bacteroidia > Flavobacteriales > Flavobacteriaceae > Psychroserpens. Next base: position 161,466 of record NZ_CANLNS010000001.1, on the reverse strand, counting down.
GATGCGCCTCTAAAAAGAAAATAAAATCCAAAAAGTAATCCTATAATAAAGTAAACAGATAGAATTAATAAAAAAATATTGATGATGATTTCCATATTAAATAAGGTTAACGTCTGCAATGATTTCTAAAACTCCAGCTTTAGGTTGGGCATATAATTCTCGCATCGCGTCCTCCAACGCTTCTTGTTTTTCAACTCTTTTTCCCCAAGCACCACATGATTGCGCGAATTCAGCAAAATTTGGATTTGATAACGACGTTTTCCAAACATCAAATTCACCAGCGCGTTGTTCTTTAGAAATTTTACCAAGCTCATGGTTATTGATAACAATTAACTTCACAGGCATATTATACTTTACAAGCGTTGTTATTTCTGCTAAATACTGGCAAACGCCACCATCTCCTGCAACAGCAATTATTGGTCTTGTTTGTCCTACAGCAGCCCATGCGCCAATGGCTGCTGGCAGCGCAAATCCAATAGAACCTAAATATCCTGACATTAAAAAATCTTGGTTTGTAGGCTCAAAATAGCGACCAAAAGAATAAGCGTTATTACCAACATCAACACACATTACAGCATGTTCTGGTGTGAGTCTATTCATGGTTTCAAATACCGCAATTGAACTAATGCCATCATCTGAGGTTTCTAATAAACGCTTTTGTTTCTCGGCTTTCCAGATGTCCCAACGTTCAACGATTTCATGGCGTTGATCGTGAGTGTTAATATGTCCTTTTAATTCAGAATTAAATAACTCTAAGGTTCTCGAGATTTCTCCCCAAACCGCAACTTCAACTTGATGAAACTTACTTAAAGCTAACGGATCAAAATCTATTTGGATAATTGGTTTTTTAGGAGTGATTCCAGTATGATTAGAAAATGAGGCTCCAAAAACAATTAGCAAATCGGCTTCATTCATAAACCACGAAGCAATAGGTGTACCACTTCGTCCTAAAACACCACAACCAAGAGGATGATTGTCTGCTATTAAACCCTTTCCTTTAAATGTTGTTACCACTGCAGCATTTAAACTTTCTGCAAAATTAACAACAGCCTTTTTATGTGCTCTGGCGCCATGTCCCATTATGATTACAGGACGTTTTGCATTTTTTATCAAATTAACAGCATCATTAACAGCTTCTTTAGGTGGCGCAATTTCAAGAGATGTAATTCTATTTTTTGGGCCTTTTGCTTTAGATTTAGGATTTACTTTTTTCTCTTGAACTTCATCTGGAAATGTTAAGTGGGAAACATCACGTTTTAAAATAGCATGTTTCACCGCTAAAGACATGAGTTCTGCATGTCTACTGTCGCTTTGAACACGTTGATTAAATTCGGCGACAGTATTAAACCCTTGGACGAGGTCTACTTCCTGAAAATTTCCAGTGCCTACGACTTGAGTTTTTACTTGTCCTGTTAACGCTAAAATTGGTGCTCGATCTACCTTGGCATCCCAAAGTCCTGTATACATATTTGTTGCACCTGGACCTGCAATAGAAAAACAAGCGGCAGGTTTTCCGGTGAGCTTCCCATAGGCCGAAGCCGCAAAAGCAGCCGCACCTTCATGTCTAATGCCATAAAAATTAAGTCGTCCTTTTTCTTCTTGACGCCTCATGGCATCAGCAAATCCGAGGTTAGAATGTCCAACCATACCAAAGACTTTGTTTACACCCCAATTTACCATCGTTTCGACCATAATATCAGAGACCGTTGCTTCATGAGGTGGTTCTTCTTCTAAACCAACATAGATAGCATCATTTTCTTCTTTTACTGGGAAGGTGTCAATACCATCATCAAATCCTCCTGGTGGTTTACCAGAACAAGGGTCAAAATCCCAACCATGCCATGGGCAACGCAACATCCCATTTTCAATAGATCCTTCACCTAAAGGACCACCTTGATGTGGACAACGATTATCTAAGGCAGAAAATTTACCTTTATAATGGGTTAAACAAATGCCTTTATGGGCAGCTGTTACTGTTTTTACACGACCTTCCGGTAATTCTTTTTTATGACTTAATACTTTGTGCCAAACTACTTTTTTTTCCATTAGTTACGTTTTAATAATTTTGAAACCAGTTTTTCTATACTTAGACCTTGGGCAATAATTGAAAATACCACTACCACATAAGTAGCATATAAAATAATATCTTTTACTTCGCCTTCTGGAAGTGATAAAGCTAGGGCTATAGAAATGCCACCACGAAGTCCAGCCCAAGTTAGTATGATGCGCTCACTTTTGTTTGCTCTATGCGATTTTTTTAAGAATAGATTTAATAATATAATTGCAATATATCGTGCTAGAAGCACTACAATAATAGAAATGATTCCGAGTAATAAGTGATATATGTCAAACTCTAATGTAATCATTACAATACCAATAAGCACGAATAAAACAGCGTTAAAGATTTCGTCTAAAACTTTCCAAAAGATGTTTAAGTGATTTTTTAAATCTTCGGAAACAGTTTTGGCATGTAAGCTATGTCCGATGATAAGTCCTGCTACAACCATAGCAATAGCTCCTGATATATGTAGCATGTTGGAAAGCACATAGCCGCCCATTACAATGGCTAAGGAAATATGAACTGCAATTACCGCTTGTTTATTAACACTTTTAATACAGCGTTTACCTAAATGCCCCAATATAAAACCCATTAAGAAACCGCCTCCAGCTTCTTTGCCGAACTCTGAGGCAATATGTGATACATCAAACTCGTGCATCATTGTTGCCAAAGAAAGTACTGATAAAAATACAACAATACCAACGCCATCATTAAATAATGATTCTCCAACGATTTTAATCTCCATATGTTTTGGAGCTCCAGCTTTTTTTAGCAACGCTAGTACAGCAACAGGATCTGTTGGAGAAATAAGTGCACCAAAAACTAAGCTATATAAATAGCTTATGTCTAATCCAATAGATGATGCAACATAATAGAATACTGTTCCAATTATAAATGTAGATATAATAACACCAAAGGTGGCATAAACAAAAACAGTGATTTTTTCTTTTAATAACCCTTTTAGGTTCACATGTATTGCTCCAGCGAAGAGCAAAATACCAAGAAGAAAATCGAATAAAATGGTTTTAAAATCAATGCGCCTTGCAAACTCTGTGACATAATTGAAATAAGCATGGTCGATAAAATAGCTAGCGGCAAAGAGGAGTGAAACAATTATAGAAAGAATCATCACGCCAATTGTTTCTGGAAGCTTTAAAAATTTTGCATTTAAGTAACTTAAAAAAGCTGCTAGAGCAATTATACCAACAAATATTTCAAACATTATTTTTCAGAATTTATGTACGTATTAATAGCTGTTTGGCAAAAATCTATTGCCGATGATTTATCCAGTTCACTAATAGACATTGCAAACCCTTGCCATCCATCATTATAATAGGTCTTTTTAGTAGAACTATTAGTTATCGTTACATCAATAGGTTGATGACCATTATAGCCGCTTATATAAAAATAATAGTCGTTAATTATGGTGTCAGGAGTAGCCATGCCTAGACCGATAGAGCGTTTTTCTGTAACATTAATAAATGCTCCAGTATCAAAGTGATGAGGCCAGATTCTAATGGGGGATTTGTAATGATTAGCCTCCAGTACATTTGAAATGACATATTGCGCCAGATCTCTATTTTTAATCAAATGGTTTAGTTCATTTTGGTTTGTGATTGCGAAACTTGTAGTTTCAGAAATTGGTGGGTATGGAAGTTCGTAATGTAAGTTATAAGCATACGAATTACGCAAATCGTTTTTAGCGGCCATCTGAGATATCCATTCAACAATTTCTTTATGTTTAAGATTATTTAAAAGTAAATGTTCAGTGTTTCCATTGCTGTATTTCCATTCTAAGGAAAAATGCTCATAATTTAAACCAAGTTTATCTCCGTTAGGAAACGGATGCGTTTCTAAAGCGTGGTTTACCCATCCTAAATTGGTATGGCTATCGTCATCTTTTTTGGGAATAAAACTAATTGCTGCAGTTGCTAGATATTGCGCAGCTAAGTGCATTGTCGATTTCATAAATTAAAAGTTTACACCAGCGTAATTAATACCAGTAAGTTTATGCATGTCTAAATCGAATGTTGAAAGATCATTATGGTTAAATTTTGAAATATTATCATAACCACAAGACCTTGCCACAACTTTAATGAGGTTATTAGTGGCATCAAAATAATTATATAACTGCTTGGCAGAAGAATCAATAATAATTCTACTTCTCAATGATTCTTTTTGAGTGGCAATACCAACAGGGCAATTATTTGTTCCGCAGGCCCGCATACCTAAACATCCAATAGCTTGTAAAGCCGAATTAGAAACGGCAATGGCGTCGGCACCAAGCATCATTGCTTTTGCGAAATCTTCGGCAACTCTTAGACCTCCCGTAATTACCAATGTAATATCAGTAGCGCCTACTTTATCTAAGTACTTTCTAGCTCTTGCTAAGGCTGGAATTGTTGGAACATTAATATGGTCGCGCAATATGGTTGGTGCAGAACCGGTTCCGCCACCGCGACCATCAAGAATAATATAGTCTACACCAGCATCTAAGGCAAATTGAATGTCTTTTTCGATATGACTTGCTGCAATTTTAAATCCTATAGGGATTCCTCCTGTACGTTCTCTTACCTTATCTCCAAAGGCTTTAAAATCTTCTGCTGTACGAAAATTAGGGTTTGCGGCTGGAGAAATGGCCGTTTCTCCTTCCTGTAGTCCTCTAACGTTAGCGATTTCTTTACTTACTTTGCTTCCAGGTAAATGGCCACCAGTTCCTGTTTTAGCACCTTGACCACCTTTGAAATGGAAGGCTTGAACATGGTCTAACTTATCCCATGAGAACCCAAACTGAGCTGAAGCTAACTCATAAAAGTACTTAGAATTAGCTTGCTGTTCTTCAGGTAACATGCCACCCTCTCCAGAACAAATTCCAGTGCCAGCTAGTTCAGCACCTTTGCTTAATGCTATTTTCGCTTCACGCGATAAAGCTCCAAAACTCATATCGCTTACAAAAAGAGGTATATCTAATTCTAGAGGTTTTTTTGCGTTTGGACCAATAACAACTTTTGTGGAGACTTCTTCTTCATCTAATAGAGGAAGTGTTGCTAATTGTGCAGGTAAAAATTGAATGTCATTCCATTTAGGTAATGTATTTCTATCAACACCCATAGACGCCGAAAATCCATGATGACCAATATTTTTAAGTCCGTTTTTAGCTAATTCTTTTATATAACCAGTATATGGTTCGGTGTCTTCGGGATGTGTATCGGCATAGGCCCCTAGATACTCATTGCGATTAAAGGGTTGTGGATTATTTAATAAATACGCGTCTATTTCAAATTCGTCAACCATTAAGTTATCACCCTCAATTTTAGTCGAAAATTTATGGAGTACCTCTTTGTTGTTATATTCAGAAACGCCAGAATCTACTCTATAATCCCAACCATGAACACCACAAATCAAATTGTCCCCATCCACATGACCATCAGACATTAGCGCACCTCTGTGAAGACATCTTCCATAAAGTACAGAAATGTCGTCATCAAATTTAACAACAACTAAATCTAATCCATTGACAAGAGCATGTTCGGGTTGTTTGTTTTTTAAGTTACTTATTTGAGCAATTACAACTGGTTTTTTCATATGTGATAATTATTTTGATTGTTGTTAATAGAAATTGAGTTTATATCATAATTTATTAAACCATTTTTTCTCATTTGGCTTAATACATTACTAACAGTTTGTCTGGATGTATTTGTTAGGTTAGCTATATCTTTATGAGATAGGAGATTATTAGCAATGTGCTGGCCTTCGTCGTTTTTTTTTCCAAACTCTTCAATGTATTCTAAGATAAACTCTTTAATTCTTGTAGCGCTATCTTTATAGAGTAAATCACTTAGCCGTCTTTCTAATTTTTGAATGCGTAAACCATAAATTTTGAGAACACCATTTTTGAGTGATTTATGCTTTTCCATAAGGTTTTCCATTTGTTCAGATTCTATATAGCATATAATACAATCCTCTAAAGCGTAGGCTTCCTCTAACTTGGCAGCTTCTTTATCATAGAGCGCTAACTCTCCAAATATATGTCCGCGTTTTACAATGTATTTGACTGATTTAGTTACTGAATCTACAATTTTCACACTGCCCTTTTTTAAAAAGATAATACTGTCTTTGTGCTTTTCGGAATATTTAATGGGATCCCCTTTTTCAATATTATCCATTTCAAGAATCTCGCAAATCTTCATCATACTAACCATTCCAAGTTTTTTGAAAAGGTTAAAGCCTTCTAGAAACCAGTATTTAGTAAGTGCTTTCAAATTGATAAAGTTGGTTAGAAAGTAAATATAGCCAATTAGGTAGTTGTGGGCTTTTTAAATTTTTTCAATAGTTACTTTAGACGACACCTGGTTGCTTTTAAATATTAAAATTTGCAATGATATCTTGAGTACTAAGAAAACCCAATTGAGCTAATTATTTAATTTCATTTAATTGGTTGTTATGATTATGTAAGTTACAACCTTTGGACGAAAAAAAAGAGGACTAATTACAACAATGCCAATAAAGCACAGTTAATCTATAGCTTTAAAAGTATCGCTACTAATGATTGTAATAAAAATAACAGGAGGATAAACCTTGAGAGGAACCTTCTAAAATAATCCGTTAATTTGAGCGTCTATCTTATTAATGATACCGCCTAAATCTTCAGGGTTTGCAACAAAATCCAGATTATCAACGTCAATAATTAATAAGTTTCCTTTGTTATAACCATGTATCCAAGCTTCATAGCGTTCATTTAAGCGACTCAGGTAATCAATGCTGATTGAGTTTTCATAGTCTCGGCCTCTTTTATGAATTTGAGATACCAAGTTTGGAATTGTACTTCTTAGGTAGATGAGTAAATCTGGTCCTTCAACAAAACCTTCCATAAGATCAAAAAGTGAACGGTAATTTTCGAAATCACGATTAGTCATCAATCCCATGGCATGAAGGTTAGGTGCGAATATATGCGCGTCTTCATAAATGGTTCTATCCTGAATAATGTCTTTCCCGCTTTTGCGAATTTGAGCCACTTGACGAAATCTACTATTTAAAAAATAGACTTGTAGATTAAAACTCCAGCGTTCCATCTGGTTATAAAAATCGTCCAGGTAAGGATTGTCAACTACATCTTCTAATTGAGGTTCCCATTTATAGTGTTTGGCTAGTAATTTTGTAAGTGTGGTTTTACCAGCACCAATATTTCCTGCGACTGCAACGTGCATATCTATTTGATTTTTAGTTGGTATTTATGAAGTTTTTCAAGATCGTAAATATACAAGGTTTCATTGGTTAGTAAAAACTGATTTATTAACAATTTGGGTGTTTTTAGCGGAATTATGTCATGGCTCTTTTTTGATTTGTAGAATAGCGTGTTTTCTGTTTTAAGAATAATGTTTTCGTTATTAATAGCCAAGGCTGTATAACCTTTGTTTTCTGTTTTTGAAATTAGACTTCCGAAGTATGTATACTGATATAAGAAGTTATCGGTTAACATCCAGCAGTAATTATAATCACTTTTGAGATCTATAACATTAGATTGTACAGGTATCGTAGTTACTCTTACCTTGTCATTTTTATAATCATATAATTCTAACTGCTGAATATCTTGATTAAAAATCCAAAGCGTGTTATCATAACCTGTTGATACATGTGATACATTTTTATATGCTGGAATAGTATTAAAGTCGATTTTGAAAATTTCTGCTAAACGATTATCTAATATAACCACAGTATTAAAATCTTGATAAAACATATTAATCTTTAAAGGATTAAAAGCATTAACAGATGTAGGAATTCCCAATTGAACATTACTGTAATTTATAGCTGGCTTATCTTTTGGTTTTTTATGTAAAATTGTATTTGTAGTATAATATATGGTTTCAAAATTGTCTACTGCTACGACATTATTAGCTTTTAAATTTGTAGAATCTAGAGCAATAACTTCTATTTGAGTCTGTGCAATTGCAATAGATGTGAAAAGAAAGAAAAGATATTTCAAAAATGCCATGTCTTGTATATAGAAGTGAAAAATACAAAAATTGATCCATTATTTTGAACCTTTCGATATTTAAACGAAGAAACAAGCTATCTATTTTCTAGCAAACAAGTTTATAGCCAAATCCTCTAATATTAATAATTTGAATATGCTCGTCTTTTTGGAGTTTTTTACGAAGTTTAGTGATAAATACATCCATACTTCGAGCAGAAAAGAAATCATCATTTCCCCAAAGTTTATTGAGTATAATTGACCGATCTAAAACTTGATTTTTATTTTTTATTAAATGAAATAAGAGATGGGATTCACGATGTGTTAACTGTTCAGAATCGTTGCCATAGTACAATTGTTGTTTAGGAAAATCAAAGGTGTAAGCTCCAATCGTGAGGACTTCTGACGTTTTTTGAATTTTAGACCTATTGAGTAAATTGTTAATTCTCACAATAAGCTCTTCCATACTAAATGGTTTTTTGAGATAATCGTTTCCACCAATAGTAAATCCTTCAACGACGTCCTGCGTTTGTGACTTGGCTGTTAAAAATATAATAGGAATCGTGTCATCAATAGCTCTAACCTCCTTAGCTAAAGTAAAACCATCCTTTTTTGGCATCATAACATCTAAAACTAATAATTCGGGTGTGTTGTTTTGGTAGGTTTTTAAGGCCTTTTCACCATCATTACATAGCAAGACATTGAAGTCTCGTGTTTCTAGGCTTTCTTTGATAATTTGTCCCAGAGCAGGTTCGTCTTCGGCCAGTAAAATTGTTGTCTTAAGCATGAGGTAGTATTATTTTAAAAGTGGTTAGCTTATTGTTGAGATCGAGAGTAATTGTCCCTTGATGTTTTTCAATAATTTTTTTAGAATAATATAGTCCAATTCCAAAGCCTTTTACGTCGTGAGTATTTCCCTTCGGAACACGATAAAACTTTTCGAAAATTCTATCCTTGTTCACTTTTAACAATGATTGTCCATTATCAGCGATAGAAATGTCAATGTTAGATGCGGTCTTTTTTAGATCTACAAAAATGTTATCACCACCATATTTAAAGGCATTATCAATGACATTATTTATAGCGTTTTCAAAATGAAAGATATCTACGTTAGCTGTTATATTTGGGGAGATATTAGTAGTGATTAATTTACTCGAGTTTTGCATTTTATGTTTTTCTAGAATCACCTCCAATACTTCGGAAATATTATAATTGTCCTTATCGAGTTCTAGATTTTCACTGTCTAAAGTTGCGGTCTCGAGTAGTTTTTCAACCATCGTGTTTAACTTAGATAATTGCGTGCTAGACATATCTAAATAGGTCTTAGTTTTATCTTTGTTATCAATTACATTAAAGTTTTGAATGCTCTCTAAAGCTACTCCAATTGTAGCAATAGGTGTTTTAAATTCGTGAGTGATGTTACTAATAAGGTCATTCTTTACTTCGGCCAATTGCTTTTGATGTTTAATTATTTTCAGTAGATAAAATAAACAGCTTATAACTGCTAACACTAAAAGAGATGAAATTATTATGCCTGAAATAATACGTTTTAAAACTGCCCAGGTTGTATTTTCATATTGAATAGAGAGTACACTATCTAGAGGTAAAAAAGTAGATTTAGATACAGAACTTAAAAAGACTTTGTTATGAGATTCATCCAGATGACTTTTTGAACGCTCAATCCAGCATGTGTCTAACGTGCTTTTAAAATGCTCCTTATAATCGAGGGTGTAGTTTATATCAATATTCTTTCGAATTAAATCTACTTTTAGGAGGCTATCTACCTCTTTTAAATCTAAAGAATCATTGTTAATAGAGATGACAATTTTTGATGTTAACATCTCAATGTTAGACACATCAATTTTAAAGCTGTCGGGATTTTTGTTTAAGGATTCAATACGTCGTTTAAAAGCTTTTTCAGATAATGGTTGATTGTCCCTTTTATCCTTTTTCATCATAGAGTCTACTTTGAGACCTCTTACGATGGTAAATCCTTCAATTGGGTTAAGCTCTAATGAATCTAAGTTTGTAAACTCTTTATTAGTTTCATCAATCTGTTCTAGCAATTTTTCTAGCTCGCTATTTTCTCCAAACGCATTTTTTTGATGCTCACCCTCCAATGAAATCCCTAAAGTGGTTCTGGTCGCTAAAGCAGTATAATAGTCATCAACAGCCTTATCTAAACTTACCTGAACATCGTTTATAAGTTGTTGTTTGTTCGTTAAGTAATTTTTGTAGTTCCAATAGGTTTGAATACCAATGGTAGCAATAATAACAATAACGATAACATATAGAATATATCTGTATTTCGAATCATTCATAGGTCAAAAGTAAATGTTAAAATGGTTAAAAACTAATCGGTTAACACTCGTTAACACTGGTTAACTCAAAAACACAAAAAGGCCAGTTACATTTGTGTCATATTAATCATTAAACATAAAACACATGAAAAACCTATTAACCATTTTAGTGCTTTTAGTTACAGCATTTAGTTTTAGTCAATCAAATGGTATAAACGGAAAAGTAACATCTAATGACATTAAGGTAACAGATTTGAGTATTTCGGTAACTGTTGATTCGGCCGAAGAAGTTAAATCTACTTTTAAGATAGAGGATGTAAAAGAACTTTTAGCAGAAGTTGGAAGCGATGAAAATATTACATTCGAAATTACATGTAATGGAAAAGCGATGTCCAACGGAAAAAAGAGTAAGTTCTCCTATAAAGTTAATGGCAGTAATAAAGACATTGACGGTTTTTTAACTAATGTAAAAAAAATGAGGAAAGCTGCAATTGAATATTATAACAAAAAATAAATAAAACCAATGAAAGTTATTATTAAAGTAATTATTGTATCGGCACTTTTGCTTGTTTCAAAAGTTAACGCTCAAGAATTTAAAGGTGAGGCTACTTATAAGTCTAAACGTAAAATAGATATTAAATTAGATAGTACCCAAGTAGATTCTGGTATGCAAGAACGAATGATGGAAATGTTAAAAAAGCAATTCGAAAGAACCTATATTTTATCATTTAATAAAGAAGAATCACTATACAAGGAAGAAGAAACATTAGGAGCTCCACAGCCACAAGGAATGCAAGTCGTTATGATTGGTTCTGGCGGATCTGACGTCCTTTATAAGAACATTAAAGAAAAACGCTTTACTAACCAAAATGAATCTTTTAGTAAGCTCTTCTTAATCAAGGATTCTATACAAAATCATAAATGGACCTTGGGATCTGAGACTAAAAATATTGGAGAGTATACATGTTTTAAGGCTACAATGACCAGAGAGATTGAGGACATTGAAAGCGGTATAAGTTTTAATGGAGATAAGGATTTGAGCAGAGATGAAAATGCACCTCCAAAAATGAAAGAAATCACAATTACCGCTTGGTATACACCTCAAATTCCTGTGAGTGTAGGGCCTGGTAATTATCATGGTTTACCTGGATTAATTCTTGAAGTTAATGATGGCACAGAAACCGTAATCTGTAGTAAAATTGTTCTGAACCCAAAGAAAGCATCTGATATTGTGGAACCTAAAAAAGGAAAAGAGGTAACGCAAGAGGCTTATGATAAAATCATGGAGAAGAAAATGAAGGAAATGGAAGAGCGTTTTAGATCTAATGGAAGAGGTGATGGTGAAAACATTGAGATAAGAATTGGAGGTTAAGACCATACTTTAAGAAAATTTTAACCTTTAGGGATTTAACATTTGGTGTTTTTTTGAGTCTTAGTACTTTAATTAAAGTATTTTTGAACGTTAATGTTATCGTAAAAAATAGCATTTTGTTTAATGCTTGTTTAAATTTGATGAACAAGACTAATTTATTACTCAATTATGAAAACACTAGTATCACGACTTAGCGTTGTAGCAGTATTATTATTTTTATCGCTTAATGTAAACGCGCAAGATTTTCAAGGACAAGCTATTTATCAAACAAAAACCACTCTAGATATGAGTAGTTGGGGTGGAGGACAAATGAGCGATCAGCAAAAAAAGATGATAGCCGAGCGTATGAAAAGTATGCTAGAGAAAACTTATGTGTTAAATTTTAATCGTAGTGAGTCTACATACAAAGAGGAAGAAAAACTTGAAGCGCCAGGATCTGGAGGAAGTCGATGGGGAGGTATGATGAGTAGCTTTACTGGAGGACCGCAATACAAGAACATAAAAGAAAATGTGATTCTTCAAGAGCAAGAATTTTTTGGCAAAGCGTTTTTGGTTAAAGATTCTCTTCCAGCGTTAGAATGGAAACTGGGTAGTGAAACCAAACAAATAGGGCAGTATACATGTTTTAAGGCCACAACTACTAAAAAGGTAGATGAGATGGATTTTATGAGCATGCGTCGAAAAAAGCCTAAGAAAGACGAAGAAAAGAAGGAAGGTGAGGAAACTGCAGATACAACTGCATCAAAATCTGATGATCCTTTTGATGAAGTTGAGGTGCCAAAGTTTGTCATAGTAACGGCATGGTATACACCTCAAATTCCTGTGAGTGCTGGGCCTGCAGATTATCATGGTTTACCAGGTTTAATTCTTGAAGTTCAATCTGATAGAACTGTGATGCTATGTACAAAAATAGTTATGAACCCTCAAGAGAAAGAAGCCATTGATAAACCTGAAAAAGGTGATATTGTAACTCGAGAAGAGTACAATAAAATTATGAAAGACAAAATTCAAGAAATGCGAGAGATGTATGGTGGTAGGAATAGAGGTCGTAGAAATTAAAAAATAATCAAAGTTTCTGTTTTCAGTAGAAAACAAATAAAGAAACAAAATCCAATCAAATGAGAAACATAATTATACTAGCGTTACTGTTAGTAACTGGCATATCTAGTGCCCAAATTTCAGTAAGAGGAGTTGTTAAAGATAGTTTAGGAGCGCCTTTAGAGCTTGCCAATGTAATTGCAATTAATAAAGAAACTAAGGCCATGGCGTCTTATGCAATTACAAACGACAAAGGTCAATTTAAACTCGATTTAGAGAAAAATAAAACCTATAGTATCCAAGTGAGTTACATTGGTATGAAAACGCTTTCAGAAGAACTATCTACCAAAGAAGTTAGTATCACCAAAGATTATAAGTTAATGCCAGATAATGCACTTGCAGCTGTGGAATTAACCTATGAAATGCCAGTAACAATAAAAGGAGATACATTAGTTTATAATGCCGATTCCTTTAAAGATGGTACCGAACGGAAACTCGAAGATGTACTTAAAAAACTCCCAGGTGTTGAAATTAACGATGACGGACAAATAGAAGTTGAGGGTAAAGTTGTTTCTAAGGTTATGGTTGATGGTAAAGATTTTTTTGATGGTGATTCTAAATTAGCCACAAAAAATATTCCTTCAAATGCCGTTGATAAAGTTCAAGTTCTAAAAAATTATTCTAATGTTGGGCAGCTAAGTGGTGTGACTAATAACCAGGATAATATCGCCATTAATATTAAACTAAAAGAAGGTAAAAAGAACTTCTGGTTTGGTGATGTTACAGCTGGAGGTGGTGTTTCAGATGACGAAGGCTTGTATTTGGTGCAACCAAAACTATTTTATTATAGTCCAAAGTACAGCGTCAACCTCATTGGAGATTTAAATAATATTGGCGAAGTAGCTTTTACTAGACGAGATTTCTTTAATTTCTCTGGAGGCTTCAATCGTCCAAGTCAGCAAAGTGGTACGAACCTTAATTTAGGAAATAATAACTTAGGTTTCTTAACGCTTCAAAATAATCAAGCCCAAAGTATTGAGACAAAATTTGGCGCAGCTAATTTTAGTTATTCGCCAAAGAAAACTTTAGATATTGGTGGTTTTGCCATTTTTACAAGCTCTAGAATAGATCTTCAAGAAAACCGTTCTGTGAAATATACCGATTCAGATTTAGGAATTCCTGATGAAGACACCGAAAGTAAAACAGAACAAAAAAGTGATTTGGCATTGTTTAAACTTAATGCCAAGTACAAGCCTAATGCAAATAATCAACTAGATTATGCCATTTTAGGAAGAACATCAAAAGAATCTCAGGATCAAAATTTCTCGTCGTCTGTAGTAGGTAATACCTTGCAATTTGAAGAAAATAGCCCTTACAGCGTTAACCAAACTTTAAATTACTATTACACCTTAAACGACAGCAATATTTTTGCACTAGAAGCACAACATTTAATACAAGATGAAGACCCATTTTATAATGCATTGTTAGAAAATGATCCAACAAACAATGACGCCGATCCACAAGATAGAGACCCTTTTGATACTACAGCACAAGGCTTAGGGTTTGATCAAACATTGAACAACTATAATATAGCACAAGACAAACGTATCAAGTCAAATCAATTAGATGCTAAGTTAGATTACTGGAATGTATTAAATAACAAGAGTAATATTAATTTCACTCTTGGAACCATTTTAAGTCGTCAAGATTTTGATAGTAATATCTTTCAGTTTTTAGATGATAATTCGGTTTTCGATTCGTCTCCAATCTTTAATGATGGTCTCGATACAAACGATATTAAATACAACTTTAGTGATTTGTATTTAGGTGTTCACTACAGACTTAAAAGTGGTAAGTTTACATTTACTCCCGGGTTTTCAACGCATGCTTATAGTGCAAAAAACACCCAGTTTGGAACCGAGTTTAAAGATAATTTCTTTAGAGTATTGCCAGACTTAAACGTGCGTTTAGAATTGAAAAAAAGCGAGAATTTAAACTTAAGTTATCGCATGAATACAGAGTTTACAGATGTGACACAATTGGCAAGAGGATTAGTAATGAACAATTATGATTCTTACTTTACAGGAAATCAAACCCTAAAAAATGGAACATCGCATAACGTAAACCTATCCTATTTCAGCTTTAACATGTTTAACTATACCAATGTATTTGCAAACATGAGTTATAGCAAACGAATAGATCAAATAAGAACACTATCTAATTTCGAAAGTATTATTAGAACAAGTTCGCCTTTTAATTCAGGATTTGCAGATGAGACCTTTAATGCTTTTGGGCGTTTTCAAAGAAACTTCCGAAAAATTAGAGCTACATTAAATGCCAGCTTTACATACTCTAAGTTTAACCAATTTATTCAGGATAGACGTTCTGTAAATGAAAGTTACAATCAAAATTATCGTGCACAATTGCGTACCAATTTTAGAGAGGCTCCAAATGTAGAGGTGTCTTATCGTTACGGAATTAATAACAATAAGCAAGGTGGTACAAATACAACGTTTTTCACGCATGCGCCAACTATTGAGTTTGATGCTTATATCTGGAAAGCAGTGACCTTTAGAACCGATTTCACTTACAACGAAACACGTGATAAAGAGCGTATGCTTAATAACAACGAACTATGGAACGCCTCATTAGCTTACCGAAAAGATAAAGACGCAAAATTTGAATACGAACTCAAGGCTACCAACTTATTGAACACACAATCACGATTTAATAACAGTCAAGGTAATTTCTCTGTAAGTACAACCGAGTATTTTATTCAACCGCGATTCTTAACGTTTAGAGTTATCTATTCGCTATAAACATTAGGGCGTTACTTTTGTTAAGACAAAAGTCAGGCTTTCGGCAGTCGCTCTCTGCGAGGAGCTCCAACAAAGCCTCAATCCTTAACGCATAAAAAAGCCTTCTCATTTGAGAAGGCTTTTTTTGTGGTTTGTTAAATTCTAATAATATCATATAAGTTGTTTAGCTTTTTCGTAAATTTGTTAAACAATTTATAGACTAATTCAAACATTATGAAAACACTAACCACAAAATTCTCTATTCTGGTATTTAGTTTGCTTGTGACATTAAACTTAAGTGCTCAGGATTTTCAAGGTCAAGCCACTTATATCACAAAATCTACAATGGATTTGGGTCGTTTTGGAGACCGATTAAGTGAAGCTCAAAAAAAGCAAGTTAAAGACCGATTAAAAAACCGGCTAGAAAAGACCTATACACTTACATTCAATAAAGAGGAATCTACATTTAACGAAAATGATAAATTGGATGCGATTTCTGGTGCCACCGATTCTTGGGGTAAAAATTTCACACCAGGAGAGCAATACAAAAATGTGAAAACCAATACCCAAATTCAGGATCAAGAATTTTATGGCAAACGTTTTCTGGTTAAAGACAAATTGCAACCCATCATCTGGAAAATGGAGTCAGAAACAAAACAAATAGGGACATACACATGCTTTAGGGCTACGGCTTCTATACCTTCAGACGAACTCACATGGTATAATTTCTCATGGGATAAATTACGACCTAATTCTGATGCCAACAGTGATGAGAAACAAGAAGTCGCAATGACAGAGGTAGAGGCGTGGTATTCACCACAAATACCTGTTGGTCATGGTCCTTCAGAATATTGGGGCTTACCAGGACTTATTCTAGAGGTAAGCGCAGGAAGTACAACAATATTATGTTCTAAAATCATTATAAACCCCGAAGAGAAAGAAAAGATAGAGGCGCCAAATAAAGGCAAAGAGGTGACCAAGCAAGAATATCAAGACATCATTGTTGCAAAAATGAAAGAGTTTAGAGAAAATCGTGTTGGACGCCAACGTGGATAGTTATGATTGAAAATTAAAAAAAGCCTTCTCATTTGAGAAGGCTTTTTTTAATTTTTTACCTTTTGTTTATTCATCTCTTAAGATGTGCACAACACCTGTGAAGGTATGTGAGTTTCCTTCGAAATCTTCATAAGTACCATCAAAGTTAATATCTATATATTCACCTACCTCACCAAAACTAGTAATGTTACAAACAAGCGTATTTGGTCCATCATCTATAAAAATTGGACCTTCTACACCAAAACCAATGTCATTGCCAAATCCATTATGGTTATAAGCGCCTGTATATGGCGGATTATCATTTAGCCTAAATTGAAAGAAAAAAGAATTCTGATTTTCATTACTAGAATCATAGCCTTGTATTGATAATCTAGGTATTGAAGGAGTGGGCGGACTAAAATATAGTCCCGCAAATAAGTTTGTAACAATCATTACGCTCTCGTCTTGATCTATTTGATAGGTGATAAACTCGTCAATCGTGTTACACGCTGTTAACGTACCAATATTAGTTATCGGACTAGTGTATGTATATGCAATAGAGTCTGTTTCTTGTAGATTAACATAATCAAAGGCTTGAAGATAAAACGTATCCTCATCGTCACAACGCAAGAAGTTGATTTCAAAGTCACCATTACTCACATATTCTGATGTTTGGTAACTAGCTGAATTTAGAAATACATAACCATCTGTTACAGGGTTACCCGAACATGTATTGAAAACACCAGTGACAGTTTCAAGTTGTATATTGGGGCTTTCTGTAATTTCGATTCCAATTGAAGAGTCTTCTAAAAAAGGCCCAATATTAGCAGTATAAATGCTCTCCGAACTGCAAGTCCCTAAACCTTGTATATAGACGTTCACTTCTAATAGTTCTCCGCTAGGCACCAAACCGCATACTTCTCCACTTCCATTAGTATACCCACTACGAGTGCCATAAACAGAACTCGTAATATCAACACGTAAATTGGCTAAGTCATCATTGGTTGAGTTTGTAACGGTAACACATAAATTTACAGCTTCGGCAGGAATGTCACAGTTCCAAAATGAGAAATGCGATACGGTTCCAACATACATGTTACCAACTAAAGTGGCCTGACCTTCTTCTATCCAATACCCATTTGCTTCGTCAAAATACCACAGCGGAATTGTATTTGGCGCATTAGTTACCAAACTAGGATCTAATGGTACTTTTATTTCTGCTGTTGATCCCTCTGCAAGGTTAAGGTCTTCCCCATTCTCACCACGTAATTCTACCGCCAACATTCCAAAGGTTTGAAGCATACGCTCCTCATTTTGGGAATTAGCAGCATAGAGCATACCTGGCATTTGATCTTCCATGTCTTCGTCTGTAGGATCTAAAAGATGCATAATCACATTAACATTACCATCGTAGGCAGTGCCATCAGGTTTTATATAATCACCTTCCAAACCAACCGAAGCACCATTTGGTAAACTAATCGTTTCTTGAGTGCCACTTGCTGTTGTTCCTACAACAGTTTCAGGCAACATCATGATACGTACTTTGTTGGTACCTACACTAGGCACAACGGCTCTAGAAGCATGGATATAACCAGCTTTTTCAGCTTTTACATAACCAAAACGTTGATTAACAGTGGCGTCATTAATTATAAAAATACCATTGCTATCAGTCATGGCTGTTGAGGAGCCAATACTGATCATTACATTTTCTAACGGATTGCCATTGATGTCAATGACAGTTCCAAAAAAGTCTCTTGAGATTTCATTTCCAAAGTTTTCGGAAAATGTGGTAGGGTCTGGACCTTGATTTTGTGGATTTGAAGCCCTGTTGTCATCATCTGTACAAGACAAACATAAAAACAGAGATAGTAAAACAAACATTAAAGGTTTACGGGGCATTTGTAATAATTTCATAGAGTTAAGTTTTGTTGTTATTATAATAACAGTTAATATGATTAAATTCCTAGTGACTAATTGCCTAGATCCCTAAGAACATGGATTGATCCTTCCATAGTGTGTGGTTGACCATTAAAATCGAAATAGTCTAATTCGAAAGTGATATCTATGTATTCACCAACTTCTCCTATACTATTTATATTGAATAATGCTGTGTTATCGAGAGTCATAGCATGACCGCAGTCATTGCCATTAAATGTGATACCCATGTTGTCATTAGGGTCTTGAAAATACCAATAATCATAAGAGCCTACTAATGTGTTAAAATCTTGTGTTAAGATGCCAATTAACCTGAAACAATCTTCTTCAGGGAAATTTCCAAAAGTAGTTTCAATTTGAATTAAATAGGTTTCAATTGGAAAACTTTGATCGTCTAAATTATATTCGAGTTCTGCTACAGAAATTTCAGTAAACAAGAAATTTTGGGTACTGTCAATGGTATACTCTATATATTCGTCAATGTCGCTACAAGTAGAAATTGTACCAATATTTGTTTCCGGAGATGTAAAAGCAACATTAGTTTGACTAGCACTTTGTAGTGTATTTGTATCATAAGCCTCAATTGAAAAATCACTGTCATCAGCACATCGCAATACAGTAGTTTGTAGCATGCCGTTGTTTATGTTTTCAAAAGATGAAAATTCACCAGTATTAATTAGAGCATATCCATTAATAATTGGGTTTTGATCGCAATCCACAAAATTTCCTACTATTGTTTCTGAAATTAAATCAGTACCATCTAGTACAATAGTAATAACTTGTTCTTCTGTTATTGGACCAATAGTATCTTCGTAAGCAATAGTACAAGAACCATTTCCATTTATCGTTAGCTCTAAAGACTCATTTAGAGGCATATAACCACAAACTTGTCCTAGTTCATTTGTAATTCCTGAAGTCGTCTGATTTAAGTTAGAACTGTGAAGAATAATCTCTTGATTTGGAATAGTATTACCAATGTCATTGACTAATTTAATGCATACAATTTCAGCTTCTCTAGGAATATCATAATTCCAAAATGAGAAATGAGATACCATTCCAATATATTGATTGCCAACTAATGTTGCTTCACCTTCTTCAACCCAATACCCATTAACTTCATCAAAATACCACAATGGAATTGTATTAGGAGCATTAAGTATTAAACTTTCATCTAGAGGGATTTTTATCTCTGCCGAAGATCCTTCTGCTAGGTTAAGGTCTTGCCCATTTTCACCACGTAATTCTACGGCAAGCATCCCAAAAGTTTGTAGCATGCGTTCCTCATTTTGGGCATTGGCAGCATACAACATCCCTGGCATTTGATCTTCCATGTCTTCGTCTGTTGGGTCTAAAAGATGCATAATCACATTAACATTACCATCGTATGCGGTTCCATCAGCTTTTATATAATCACCTTCCAAACCAACCGAAGCCCCATTTGGTAAACTAATCGCTTCTTGAGTACCACTTGCCGTTGTTCCTACTACAGTTTCAGGCAACATCATGATATGTACTTTGTTGGTGCCTTCACTGGGAACAACAGCTCTTGAGGCATGAATGTAACCTGTTTTTTCTGCTTTGATATACCCAAAACGTTGATTGACCGTAGCACTGTTAATAATAAAAACACCGTTATTATCGGTTGTTGCTGTAGAATTTCCAATGGTAATCATAACATTTGAAATGGGAATGTTATTAATATCAACCACTGTCCCTAAAAAGTTTCTTGATATCTCGTCGCCAAAGTTTTCTGAAAATGCTGTTGAATTTGGGTTCTGGCTTTGTAAGGTACCTGAACTATCACTATCGTCCAATTCGCAAGAGGTTAAAAACAGAGCGATTAGTGTTGTAAAACATACCTTTAAAATTTTCATAGTAGATTGATTGTTATTTCTACTAAGATGAAGAATATAAAAAAAGGTTGCGTGATGTGTTACAATAAATTTTAACTGAGTCTATTGATTTTGTCTTTTGGTCATGTTAAATGTTCCTTGCCCAGGAGAAAAGAATATTGGAATAAAACCTTTCCAGAAGAATAGCTTCTTCTTAAATTTCCAAGTACCTGTAATGGTTTGTTTACTTCTCGAAAATTCACCTGTATAAAAAAGAGTTGGATGTTTTTTACTTTGATCTAAATGGTGATTACCAGCCGTATCAAAGCTTGCCTTTATGGGCATGTTTTTTGTAAAACGAATAATGTCCTCTCGGTAGGTTCCTTTTACGATTCCTGTTCCAGGAGTGCCCCCAGTTGCTAGGTCATCTTCAACAGTTCCGGAGAACTTGTTATTTTTTACCGTATCTATTGTTAGTGTGAAATTGACATTCATCATAGTCTCATCTTTGTATGTGTCTGGAATGCCATATTGATATTGCCCCAGCCAAGTGCCTTGGAGATCGATGTTGCCCTCTTCTGTCATAGGGTTTAAAATGGAAGCATTTAAAGCAAATGGGCTGCTAGAAATTGTAATTACGTTTTCTCCATATGCTAAATCTTCGAGTTGCTTTAAAATAACTTGGTCTAATTCTTTTGGAGCTTGATTTTTTGGGTATTCATTGGCAACACTTAAAATATACTCTTCTACGGTTTGTTGACCTAGCGCATCTAAGAACACTTTTTGAGGCCATGGATCCATAGTGATAACACGTGGTCGTTCATTATCAAAAACATGAATCATATCATTATTTAACCAATCCCATTTAGAATTTCGGTAAAAATAACTGTCTTTGATTTCTGAGGATTCTAGTGCTTCGAAGGTCATTACAACTAAATATTAGATTTGAGAAGATACAAACTCTCAATAAAATAAAAAACCTCTAAATCATGATTTAGAGGTTTTTTTATAAATTTAATTAGATTATAATCCAAAAGCACTTTTAATCTTATCTACATAATCTAATTTCTCCCAAGTAAACAATTCGACGTCCATCGTAATTGGGTCTCCATTAGGTTGATTAAACGTTTTGCTAACCGTTTCGGTATCACGACCCATATGTCCGTAAGCTGCTGTTTCGCTATACATAGGTTGACGTAATTTTAAGCGTTCTTCAATGGCTGCTGGCCTCATATCAAAAACAGTTGCGATTTTTTCGGCAATTTCTCCATCAGTGAGGTTAAAAGGACAAGTACCATATGTGTCTACAAAAATTGAAGTTGGTTCAACAACACCAATGGCATAACTTACTTGAACTAGAATTTCATTACAAATTCCTGCTGCGACCATGTTTTTTGCAATATGTCTTGTTGCATATGCAGCACTTCGATCAACTTTACTCGGATCTTTCCCCGAGAATGCACCACCACCATGAGCGCCTTTTCCTCCATAAGTGTCTACAATAATCTTACGTCCAGTTAATCCAGTATCTCCATGAGGGCCACCAATTACAAACTTCCCAGTTGGGTTGATGTGGTAGGTAATATCATCATTAAACAACACTTTAATATGTTCAGGTAATTTTGCAACAACTCTAGGAATTAGAATGTCAACAATATCTTTTCTAATCTTAGCAAGCATTTCTTCGTCATTACCAAAATCGTCATGCTGTGTAGATACTACAATAGCATCAATACGTTGAGGAACATTATCATCGCTATATTCAATAGTTACCTGACTTTTAGAATCTGGTCTTAAATATGTGATGTCTTTGTTTTCACGTCTTAAATCTGCCAATTCTTTTAAAATTCGATGCGATAAATCTAAGGCTAGAGGCATGAAGTTTTCGGTTTCACGAGTGGCATATCCAAACATCATTCCTTGGTCTCCAGCACCTTGCTCTTCCTTGCTCGATCTGTCTACACCACGATTAATATCTTCTGATTGCTCATGAATAGCCGAAAATACGCCACATGAATTTCCATCAAACATATACTCACTTTTTGTATACCCAATTTTATTGATAGTATCTCTTGCAATTTTTTGTACATCCAAATATGTATTGGATTTAACTTCACCAGCAAGAACAACCTGTCCAGTTGTTACCAACGTTTCACATGCCACTTTTGATTCTTTGTCAAAAGCTAAAAAATTATCTATTAAAGCATCACTTATTTGATCTGCTACTTTATCTGGATGTCCTTCAGAGACGCTTTCCGAAGTAAATAAATATCCCATAAATCCCTTTTAAATTTTAATTATTTCTGAAAAATTAATTGAGATTGCTTAGTCGCTAGAGAAGTTGTAAACTAACTGCTTTAGCATTTTTTAATGAGGTTGCAATCAGAACAAATTTTTCCTCTTAAATTGTTATTTGGCAAAAGTAAAAAAATAAAGGGGAAACTAAATTTATTTTAAATTTTTTATGAATTATTTGGATATTAAATTTTTCTGTTGCAATATTTGTACTCACAAAGTTCAATAACTTACTGAAATGTTATCAAGAAAGGCGGAGGGAATAGACCCGACGAAGCCTTAGCAACCCTTAAGCAATTAAGAAGGTGCTACATTCTACTTGAAGCGTGATTCATTTATCACGATTTAGATAGATAACTCAAGCGTAATTACTCATCTGTATTTACGTATTTCTTATAACATTTTTCTATTAGGTACGCTTTTTATAAGCGCATTTGACTTTTGGTTTAATCGTGCTATCTGTTGAGCGAGATTAATGATGAGGGAACAGATAGATTTTTTAATTAGACAAGAAAGAAAAATTTAACATAGTGTTTAGCTACGTTCAATTTTTATTTTGAAGTATAAGTGATAAAAATACTTTTAACTCCATTTATCTTGTTTAACAGATAGCACACATTATTAACTCAAAAAAAATTAGAAAAATGAGTGCAACAAAAATTATTCATTCCATTCCTAGTGATCCACTCACTGGAGCAATTTCGGTACCAGTGTACCAAACTTCAACCTTTATTCAAGAAGCACCTGGCGTCAATAAAGGTTATGATTATGCAAGAAGTAATAACCCAACACGTAAGGCTTTAGAAGATGTCGTCGCCAATCTCGAAGGTGGAGATTCAGCTTTTGCCTTTGCAACAGGGTTAGCAGCTATTGATGCTGTTTTAAAACTATTATCGGCTGGTGATGAAATCATTGCTGTAGATGATATTTATGGAGGAGCCTATCGTTTATTTACCCATGTTTATGAAAAACTCGGCATAAAAGTTCATTATGTCGATACTACAGAGGCTTCTAATGTGGCTAATGTTATTAGTAGTAAGACCAAACTGGTGTGGATAGAGTCTCCTACAAATCCAACCTTGAAAGTGTCCGATATTCAAACGATTAGCATTATTGCTAAAAGTGTTGGAGCCTTGTTGGTTGTTGATAATACATTTGCGAGCCCAATAGCACAACAACCTATTGCGTTGGGAGCGGATATAATTATTCATAGTGGTACCAAGTACATAGGAGGGCATTCCGACTTAGTCGCTGGTTTGGTGGTGACCAAAACAAAGGAACTTTCCGAACAACTTAAGTTTATTCAGAATGCATCTGGTGGGATTTTAGGACCTTGGGATTGTTTTTTAACCATTCGTGGCATCGAAACTTTAGAGTTACGTTATCAAAAACAATGTGAAAATGCCTTTGCAGTTGCTGCCTTTTTGGTAAATCATCATGCCGTTGAAGAGGTGTATTTTCCTGGTTTGGTGACTCATAAGAATCACGATATTGCGAAACGTCAACAAAATGGGTTATTTGGCGGTATCGTCTCTTTTACCTTAAAAGAAGATACACAAGAAGCTGCTAATCGTTTTGTGACCAGCACAAGCTATTTTAAACTTGCTGAAAGCCTTGGAGGTGTAAAGAGTTTACTTTGTCATCCTCCTCAAATGACACATGCCTCAATACCAAGAGAGAAACGTTTACAATCTGGAATCAAAGATTCGTTAATACGTTTGTCTTGTGGAATTGAAGATGCTCAAGATTTAATTAATGACCTAAATCAGGCCTTCGCTGTAGAACATAAGTCTAAAACCAAAAGTTATGTCAAATCCTAAAACCATACATTTAGTCATATTTGGAATTGGAAATGTAGGTAGTACACTTATAAATCAAATTAATGCTTCTAAACAGCGACTAAAGGAGCAACTCAATTTAACTGTTGAAATTCCTGTTGTTACCAATTCAAAGTTGGTGTTTTTTAACGGAAATAAAGACACACATACATGGGAAACTAATTTTGAGAAGTTTTCAGTGCCTTTTAATGTGACCGAGATTATTCAGTATATAAAAGAGCAACATTACAAGCATGTTATTGCCATAGATGCCACGTCTGGTGAAGACCTAGTTAAGAGCTATGTGTCTCTAATTGAAAATGGGTTTCATATTGTTTCGGCTAATAAATTAGCAAATACATTACATTATGATTTTTATGAGCGCTTACGATTATCTCTTAAAAAACACAATCGATCATTTTTATATGAAACCAATGTAGGTGCCGGGCTTCCAATTATTGAAACGATAAAGCAACTCTATGACTCAGGTGAGCAGATAGAAAAGATTCGAGGCGTGTTTTCAGGGTCGTTAAGCTATGTGTTTAATAGGTTTTCTGCTGAAAATGAACCATTTTCAAAAGTGTTGTCCAAAGCATCGAATTTGGGATTAACAGAACCAGATGCTCGGGATGATCTTTCTGGTCATGATGTGGCTAGGAAATTATTAATCTTAGCACGAGAATTAGACTTAAACGTAGAATTTCAAAATGTCAAAATTGAATCGCTTGTACCCAAACAACTTAATGGGAAAACAACATTGCATCAATTTAAAACCAGAATTAAGGAGTTAGATCAGCCTTTTTTAAAACGCAAACAGGCCTTATCTCAATGTGAGGTTTTAAGGTATGTAGGAGAATTGAATGTGGCCAAAAAAGTGCTGGAGGTGAAACTTATTTCTGAAGATAAGCAATCGGCATTAGGTCAATTAAAAGGTGCGGATTCTATTTTTGAAATTTTTACAAAATCATATGGAGAGCAGCCATTAGTCATTCAAGGAGCTGGTGCAGGAAAAGCGGTTACAGCACGCGGATTACTATCAGATGTTGTTAAACTTTCAAAGCATTTAAATTAAAATTTATGGGCAATATTAGAGAAGAGATAGAAAAGCGAATATTGGTTTTAGATGGTGCCATGGGAACGATGTTACAGCGATATGATTTTTCTGAAGAAGATTTTAGAGGAACACGCTTTAAGGATTATCCATCGTCTTTAAAAGGGAATAACGACCTATTGTCGTTAACCCAACCTGAGGCTATTGCCGAAGTACATCGCTTATATTTTGAAGCTGGTGCAGATATTATAGAAACCAATACATTTTCAGGAACAACAATTGCTATGGCAGATTATCAAATGGAAGATTTGGTTTATGAGCTCAATTTTGAATCGGCAAAAATAGCAAAACAAGTGGCTAATAAATTTACACTTGAAAACCCCGATCAGCCTCGATTTGTGGCGGGAAGTATTGGTCCTACCAATAAAACGGCTAGCATGTCTCCAGATGTGAATAGACCCGAATATAGGGCAATTACATTTGAAGAATTACGAGTTGCATATAAGGAACAGGTGGAGGCTCTAATTGATGGAGGTGTAGATGTGCTTTTGGTAGAAACTATATTTGATACACTCAACGCTAAAGCAGCGTTGTTTGCTATTGAACAGGTTAAAGAAGAACGGCAAGTTGATATACCAATTATGGTGTCTGGAACCATTACCGATGCTTCAGGACGTACTTTGTCTGGTCAAACTGTTGAAGCGTTTTTAACGTCCATTTCTCATGTTCCTTTGCTAAGTGTAGGCTTTAATTGTGCATTAGGAGCCGAGCAATTACAACCTTACTTACAACGTCTATCCCACGAAAGCGAATTCTATATTTCTGCCCACCCCAATGCAGGATTACCGAATGCATTTGGTGAATATGACCAATCTGCAGAACAAATGAAAGCCTTAGTAGAAAGCTATCTTAAAGATGGCTTAGTAAATATTATTGGTGGATGTTGTGGGACAAACCCAGAGCATATTAAGGCCATTTCAGAAGTTGCACGACACTATCAACCACGTCAGATTAATGTAGAAGTATAATGGCAAAACGAAATACATATTTAAAACTATCAGGTCTAGAACCACTTGTAGTAACTCCAGAAAGTAACTTTATAAATGTTGGAGAACGAACAAATGTAACTGGGTCTCGAAAATTTCTTCGTTTAATAAAAGAAGAAAAATTTGACGAGGCCTTAGACGTGGCTAGAAATCAGGTTGAAGGAGGAGCCCAGATTTTAGACGTCAATATGGACGAAGGTATGCTTGATGGGAAATATGCAATGGTTAAATTTTTAAATCTCATTGCTTCAGAGCCCGATATTGCACGTATCCCCATAATGATTGATAGTTCTAAATGGGAAATTATCGAAGCAGGATTACAAGTAGTTCAAGGTAAATGTGTTGTCAACTCGATTAGTTTAAAAGAAGGTGAATCAGAGTTTTTACGACAAGCAACTTTGGTTAAACGTTATGGAGCAGCTGTCATTATAATGGCCTTTGATGAAATTGGTCAAGCCGATACTTTTCAAAGACGTATAGATATTTGTAAACGCTCTTATGAGCTTTTAGTTAATGAGATTAATTTTCCTCCTGAAGATATTATTTTTGATCCTAACATTTTTCCTGTCGCTACAGGAATGGATGAACATCGTTTAAATGCCTTAGACTTTTTTAAGGCTACAAAATGGATTCGTGAAAACTTACCACATGTAAATGTATCTGGAGGCGTGAGTAATGTTTCGTTTTCATTTAGAGGCAATACCACAGTTAGAGAAGCTATTAACTCTGCATTTTTGTATCATGCTATACAATATGGGATGACATTAGGGATCGTAAATCCAACCATGTTAGAGGTCTACGACGAAATTCCAGACGATTTATTAGAGCGTGTTGAAGATGTATTGTTTGATAAGCGAGAGGACGCTACAGAACGCTTGTTAGATTTTGCTGAAACTGTAAAAGGGCAAAAAAAGAAAGATGAAACCACTGTTTTAGAATGGAGGAACGCACCTTTACAAGAACGAATTACACATAGCCTAGTTAAAGGAATTGATGCTTTTATCGTGGAAGATGTTGAAGAGGCTCGTGTATTGTCTATTAAACCTATTCAGGTTATCGAAGGCCATTTGATGATTGGAATGAACGTTGTTGGCGACTTATTTGGAAGTGGGAAAATGTTCTTACCTCAGGTTGTAAAATCTGCTCGTGTTATGAAAAAGGCGGTAGCTTATTTGCAACCTTTTATTGAAGCCGAAAAGGATGGGAAACAGGCATTTGCTGGTAAAATTTTAATGGCCACAGTAAAAGGCGATGTACACGATATTGGTAAAAATATCGTGAGTGTTGTTTTGGGATGCAACAATTATGAGATTATCGATTTAGGAGTTATGGTGCCTCCAGAAAAAATTATAGAGACAGCAGTTAAAGAAAATGTTGATGTTATAGGACTAAGTGGTTTAATAACACCATCACTTGATGAAATGGTTTACCTTTCAAAAGCTATGAAAAAGGAAAATTTAACCATACCATTAATCATTGGTGGTGCAACCACATCCAAAGCGCATACGTCTGTTAAAATTGCTCCTAATTATAATCACACTGTGGTGCATATTAATGATGCTTCGAGAGCAGTAACCGTTGTTGGTAATTTATTGCAAAAAGACAATCATATTTTTAAAACTCAGATAAGGGAAGAGTATAATGCATTTAGAGAACAGTTCTTAAAACGCGGAAAGCGAAAAGAATATATTTCTATAGAGGTAGCCCGAAAAAATAAGTATCAGATTGATTGGAATACATCAGAAATTGTAAAACCAAAACAATTAGGAATTCAGGTCATTGAAACTTTTAATCTTAAATTATTAGAACCTTATATTGATTGGAGTCCGTTTTTTAGAAGCTGGGATCTACATGGGAAATTTCCAGAAATATTAAACGATACTATTGTTGGAGCACAGGCTCAAGAATTGTATAAAGATGCGCAACACTTATTGAAACAAATTTTTGATGAACAGTTGTTAAAGGCAAAAGCTATTTATGGATTATTTCCGGCCAATACAGTCAACGATGATGATATCGAAGTCTACGATGAATCTAAAAATGTACAGGCCACCTTCTTAACACTAAGGCAGCAGCTTAAAAAGAGAGCTGGCGTTCCAAATCATGCTTTGGCCGATTTTATAGCGCCAAAAGATAGTGGGAAACAAGACTATATAGGAACGTTTTGCGTTACAACCGGTTTTGGAACTCAAGAGCTAGCAGAACAATTTGAAAGTGATAATGATGATTATAACTCGATTATGATTAAAGCTTTGGCAGATCGTCTAGCCGAGGCCTTTGCAGAATATTTACATGAACATGTAAGAAAAGATGTTTGGGCTTATGCATCAAATGAACACCTTAGCAATGAGGAGTTAATTAAAGAAACTTATAAAGGGATTCGTCCTGCTCCTGGTTATCCTGCTTGTCCAGATCACTTAGAAAAACAGACCATATGGCGAATATTAGATGTTGAAAATAGAATAGGGGTTAAGTTAACCGAAAGTTTAGCGATGTGGCCTGCAGCGAGTGTTAGCGGCTATTATTTTGGACATCCAGAAGCAAAATATTTTGGTTTGGGTAAAATTACCGAAGATCAACTTAAAGATTATGCTAAGCGTAGACAAATAACCCTTGAAGATGCCCAAAAATGGCTCAATCCAAACCTCGCAGAAACTTAACAATTTCTTAGAGTTGAGCTTATAATAACATAGAGATTAAATAGTAATCTTGTATTAACCTATAAATTCAAGATGATGAAAAAGTATAAAATAGAAATCAGATTTGCTTTACAATTAATACTATTAACTGTAGTGTCTTTGCTTATGGCATATCTGACGTCAACACCTTAATATGAAAGTTACCAGACACATAAAAAATGCCAATGGAAATACACAGTTTTCATTCGAAATTTTACCGCCTTTAAAAGGACAGCATATTCAATCTATATTTGATAATATTGATCCGTTAATGGAGTTCAATCCACCTTTTATTGATGTTACCTATCATCGTGAAGAATATACCTTTAAAGATGTAGGTAATGGGTTGCTTAAAAAGCAAATTGTAAAAAAGCGACCAGGAACAGTAGGAATTTGTGCCGCTATTCAGAACAAATATGGTGTTGATGCAATACCGCATATTTTGTGCGGTGGGTTTACAAAAGAAGACACCGAAAATTTTCTTATCGATCTCGATTTTTTAGGTATTGATAATGTCATGGCACTTCGTGGTGATGCCGTAAAGACCGAAACGTATTTCAAACCAGAGAAAGATGGTCATCACTATGCTAGCGAATTGGTGAGTCAAATTTCCGACTTAAACAAAGGGGTTTATTTGGACGAGGAATTGGAAAATTCTTCACCAACCAATTTTTGTATAGGCGTTGGGGCGTATCCCGAAAAACATGCCGAAGCTCCTAGTCTAGATAGTGATATTCACTTTCTAAAAAAGAAAATAAAAAAAGGTGCAGAGTATATCGTCACACAAATGTTTTTTGATAATGACAAGTATTTCAAATTTGTTGAGAAATGTAGAAATGAAGGGATAACCGTTCCTATAATTCCTGGATTAAAACCAATAGCGACAAAAAAACAACTCAATTTAATTCCGCATCGATTTCATGTCGATTTACCCGAAGATCTAATTATCGAAATTGTAAAATGCAAAGACAATAAGGCGGTTAGACAAGTAGGAGTAGAGTGGTGTATTCAACAATCTAAAGCCCTTCAAAAAGCAGGAATTCCTGTGCTACATTATTATTCTATGGGAAAAAGTGACAATATTAAAGCTGTTGCGTCGCAGGTGTTTTGATTATTCTGTTATTTTTGTGGCATAACTAAATTAAATGAAGCGTTTCAGTGCCTACATTTTTTGCTTAATTTCCACATTCGTACTTGCTCAAGAGAATGACCTTAAACGGTTTACTCTAGATGTAAATACTTACTACGGAACTATTTTAGAGCATAACCCAGATATAGCACATTTAATTACAGACCATCCTTCTGGATTAATTTTAAGTTATAATAGAAAAACATACGGATTTAAAGACTGGGAAAGTCGTTATAATTATCCAGATTGGGGTTTTTCATTTATTTACCAAGATATGAAAAATCGTTTTTTGGGTGAGAATTATGGGCTCTATGCACACTATAATTTTTACTTTTTAAAACGACATTTAAATTTCAGAATCGGACAAGGCATTGCATATACCACAAACCCCTACGATAAAGAAACCAATTTTGTTAATAATGCTTATGGTTCCGATTTGCTGAGTACAACCTATGTGATGCTTAATTACAAAAAGGAGAACATTTTTAAAGGGATAGGTGTTCAGGCAGGTATTTCGGTAATTCACTATTCTAATGCCAATTTTAAAGCGCCTAATAATTCTACAAATACGTTTGTGTTTAATGTGGGAGCTAATTATTTGTTTGATTATGACAACGAACCCGAATATATTCCGTCTTCCGAAGAAAAGAAATATAAAGAGCCTATTAAATATAACTTAGCCTTTAGAAGCGGGGCTAATGAGAGTGATATTATAGGTGTTGGTCAGTACCCTTTTTATATTGTCTCTGCCTATGCAGATAAACGATTAAACCGAAAAAGCGCTGTTCAGGTTGGAACAGATATTTTCTTTTCTAAATTTCTGAAAGAGCTCATTCATTTTTATGCTGTGGCTTTTCCTGAATTGAATGTAAGTGGTGATGAAGATTGGAAGCGCGTAGGTGTTTTTATTGGACATGAATTGTTTATTAATAAAA
Source organism: uncultured Psychroserpens sp. (assembly GCF_947492715.1). Taxonomy (GTDB): domain Bacteria; phylum Bacteroidota; class Bacteroidia; order Flavobacteriales; family Flavobacteriaceae; genus Psychroserpens. Next base: position 130,175 of record NZ_CANLNS010000001.1, on the reverse strand, counting down.
TGTCATTTATATCTCAATTAGGATATTATGTCTATTATCCATACGATTTTGAAGGACGTGTTTATAACAGGATTGGGTTGAAGCGTTATTTTGGAGATAAACTATTTGGGGCAATAACACTGAAGTCGCATGGCGCCAAAGCAGAAGCTGTTGAATTTGGAATAGGAATACGATTATGAGAAAGTTAGTATATATAATGGTTGTTGTGTTGTTTTGTTCATGCAATGGGGAAAATGTGCCCGATTGTTTCCAAAATTCAGGAACTATTATAGAACGCGATTTTGAAGTAGATGCCTTTACTGAAATTACTGTTTTTCCTAGAATCGAACTCATACTCACCGATGAGCTAACACAGAAAGTAACCGTTCAAACGGGCGAATATTTAATGAACGATATTGACGTGGACGTGGTAAACGGCAGGCTCGAAATCCACAATAATAATGCCTGCAATATTACTAGAGACTATGGCATTACCAAAGTGTTTGTAAGCGCTCCGAATATTACAAAAATTAGAAATGGATCAGGTTTAGCTGTGCGAAGCAATGGCGTACTTGCCTATAATGCCTTAGAATTGATTTCTGAAGATTTTGAAGAGGAAGACGCCGTTAACACCGATGGTAATTTTATTCTCGAAATAGACTGTAACGTGTTTACTGTAACCGTTAATAATCTATCAACTTGCTATATTTCGGGATCTACCGATACGGCTAATATTCGTTTTTTTTCTGGAGATGCTAGATTTGAAGGCCGTCATTTAATAGCCCAAGACGTGGCCATTTTTCAGCGCAGTAGCAATGATATGATAATTAATGCGCAACAATCTCTAACAGGAGAGATACGAAGTACAGGAGATGTTATTGTGGTCAATGCACCTCCAGTTATTGACGTGCAACAATTTTACACAGGACAGCTTATTTTTGAATAAGCACATAAACCCCTACAAGTAAAAAGAAACGAATATCTGCAATTAGTTGCGTTTTTGATTCTATTAAAGTTTTAACAATATCTAATGCGACATCATGAAGTTAATTCTCTAAACAAACTTTCTAAACTTGCATTTTTTTGATTGAGTTGGAGAATTTTTAATTGATTATCATGTGCAAAATCAAACACATGAGAGCGCATGTCTTCTGTTGTAGAGAAGGTGATTTCATAAATAAAATCATGTGTGTTTACGACATTTTTAACATTAGGAAGTTTCAGTAAAAAAGCATCTTCAACGCGATAATCAAACTCTACAATAACGGTTTGTTCACTGTCATCTCTAAGTTCCTTGAGTTTTTTGTCGGCTACAATTTCACCTTTATTGATAATAATGACACGATCACAAATTGCTTCTACCTCTTGCATAATATGCGTTGATAAAAAAACAGTCTTGTCCTTACCAATATTCTTAATAAGATGTCTAATATCTACCAATTGATTTGGGTCTAAACCAGTAGTAGGTTCATCTAAAATTAATACAGATGGATCGTGTAACAAAGCATTGGCTAAACCAACACGCTGTCTGTACCCTTTTGATAACTGACTCATTTTTTTATGTGCTTCGGGAGTGAGTCCGGTTAATTCTATAACCTCATTAATTCTAGATTTAGGCGTTTTATAAACACTTGCGTTGAAACTTAGGTATTCTTTGACATACATGTCTAAATACAAAGGGTTGTGTTCTGGGAGATAGCCCACATTATTTTGGACATCCTTTTTATTAATTTCCACGTTAAACCCGCTTACCTTGGCAACACCATTGGAAGCATTGATATATGTAGTTAGTATTTTCATAAGCGTAGATTTTCCTGCGCCATTTGGACCTAAAAAGCCAACAATTTCTCCTTTCTTTACAGAAAAAGAAATGCTGTTAAGGGCTTTTTGTTCACCATATACTTTAGAGATGTTTTCAACTTCAATAGACATATATCAATTTATTTATTCAAAAATAGCAATTATAACTAATGCTGTCCTTTAAATTAAGAATTCTTTAAAACTGAAACGTTAAACTTAAAAATATGGTATAACAATTTTGATTTCTTAAAATAATAATTACATTAGCAATTCAATAACGACATGAATACATTAAATTATACATATTATAACTGGTTTTATTTCTTTTTTAGCGAAAAGAGAGAGACGTTATATGTATAATTTATTAGAAATAAATTTAATGTAAGTCTCGATGAAAATCGAGACTTTTTTTATGATAAAATCAGTAGCCATACAAGGAATAAAGGGATCTTTTCATCATATTGTTTCACAACAATTTTTTGATGCTTCAGTGACCGTTAATGAGTGTTTAACGTTTGATAAAGCTGTAGATAGTTTGTTGTCTCAAAACAGTGATGCCGCGATTATGGCCATTGAAAATTCGATTGCAGGTTCTATAATTCCTAATTATGCCTTAATAGATTCGGAGGACTTGCATATTGTGGGTGAGCACTATTTAGATATTCAGCATCACCTCATGGCCATGCCTAATCAATCTATTCATGATATTGAAGAAGTGCATTCGCATCCTATGGCATTGTTACAATGTAAAACGTTTTTTAAACAATATCCTCATATTAAACTTATTGAAGATAAGGATACGGCAGAGGTGGCCCAACGCATTCAGAAAGGTCAAATAAAAAAAATGGCAGCGATTGCTTCAAAATTGGCAGCTCAATTGTTTGAACTCGACATTATTTCAGAAAGTATTCAAACCATACCACATAACGAGACGCGATTTGTCATTGTAAAGACAAAAAATTCTGAAATTTCAGAAGATAAAATCAATAAGGCTTCAGTTAAGTTTGAATTAGACCATAAAAGAGGAAGTTTAGCGACTATTTTGAATGTATTAAGTGATTGTAAGTTAAATTTAACGAAGATTCAATCACTCCCAAAAATTGAAACCCCTTGGAAGTATGCTTTTTTTGTGGATTTGACTTTCGATAACTATTCAGATTTCGATAAAGCTAAATCCATAATGAACCTTATGGCTCAAGAATTTAAAGTATTGGGAGAATATAAAAACGCAAGACAATGATTCAGATTGCTAACCGATTACAAACTGTTGAAGAATACTATTTCTCCAAAAAATTACGAGAAGTAAGGTTACTTGAGTCTCAAGGAAAACCAATTATTAATTTAGGTATTGGTAGCCCAGATTTAAATCCGCCCGAACGTGTTCTTAATGCGTTGGTAGAAACGTTTAATGAGGAAGCTGCTCACACCTATCAAAGCTACCAAGGCATTCCAGAATTACGAGAAGCTATTACTACTTTTTACAGAAAACATTTTAATGTGTCTTTGAGCCCTTTGAGTGAAGTCCTTCCACTTATGGGAAGTAAAGAAGGTATTTTACACATATCGATGGCATTTTTAAATGCTGGTGATGAGGTATTGATTCCTAATCCTGGTTATCCAACATACGAGTCGGTAACCAAATTGGTTGGAGCCGTCCCTGTACACTACGATTTAACTGAAGAGAACAATTGGTTGCCAGACCTTATTGCATTAGAAAAAAGAGGCGTTGAAAATGTTAAGATAATGTGGGTTAATTATCCGCATATGCCAACAGGAGCTCCTGCTACTAATAAGCTATTTGAAGACCTAATTACTTTTGCTAAACGCAATAATATATTAATTGTTAACGACAACCCTTATAGCTTTATACTAAATAAATACCCAAGAAGTATCCTTAAATATAATGGTGCATCGGACGTGTGTTTAGAGTTAAATTCACTTAGTAAAACGTTTAATATGGCAGGCTGGCGTGTTGGCATGTTAGTAGGCAAAGGTGAATATATTAATGCTGTATTACGCGTAAAAAGTAATATGGACTCAGGGATGTTTTTAGGAATTCAAAAAGGCGCCATTGAAGCATTAAACTGTTCTAATATGTGGTTTTTGAGCCTTAATAGCGTGTATGAACAACGGCGACAAATCGTGTGGAAAATTGCTGAAGCACTTAACTGTACTTATGATAAAGGCGCCACAGGACTATTTGTTTGGGCCAAATTACCAGACTATTTGAATGGCGAAGAATATATTGATGTCATACTCAGAGAAAAATCTATTTTCATAACACCAGGAACCATTTTTGGAAGCAATGGTGATAGATATATTAGAATATCGTTGTGCGCATCGCAGGACGAATTAGAAGAAGCATTAGCTAGATTAACGTAACATATGAATAACATTTACATTATTGGCGTTGGATTAATAGGAGGTAGCTTGGCACTAGATGTCAAATCTAATACGAAGAATATTAGCGTTTTTGGAATTGATTCTAACCCCTTTCATTTAGAAGAAGCCTTAGCTCTTAAAATTATTGATGCTACCGCAACTTATGATGATTTAAAACATGCAGATTTGGTTGTACTTTCTATTCCAGTTGATAAGAGTGTTATAGAGTTGCCTAAAATTTTAGACCTTATTTCTGATGATACTTTGGTTATTGATGTGGGCTCTACCAAATTTCCAGTTTGTAAAGTTGTTGAAAATCACAAAAGAAGACGTAATTTTTTAGCTACACACCCTATCGCAGGTACAGAATTTTCTGGTCCAAAAGCAGCAATAAGGTATTTGTTTCAAAAGAAAACTAATATTATTTGTGAGGTTGAAAAAACCGCATTTAAGTTACAAGAGAAAGCTTTAGCGTTATTTTCAGACTTAGGGATGCGTATTCGGTATATGAATCCGGAAGCACATGATAAACATATAGCTTACGTTTCTCACTTATCGCACATAAGCTCGTTCATGTTAGGAAAAACAGTAATAGAAAAGGAGAAAAATGAGCGCGATATTTTTGATATGGCTGGAAGTGGTTTTGAAAGTACAGTACGCCTAGCTAAAAGTTCACCAGATATGTGGACACCAATTTTTAAACAGAATAAAACTAATGTTATTGAAACACTAGATGAATATATTGCTAATTTAAAACGCTTTAAAAATTATATGGAAGCCGATGATTTTGAAGAGATTTATAACGAAATGAAAAATACAAATCATATAAAAGAGATATTAAAAGGAATTGCTTAATAGAAATTATGGAGAATAAGAAAGAATTGAGAGCATGGTTAGATAAATTTGGGTTAGAACATCCGCTTGTTATTGCGGGGCCATGCAGTGCCGAAACCGAGCAGCAAGTTTTAAAAATTGCACACCAATTAAAAGATAGTGATGCTACTGTGCTAAGAGCTGGTATATGGAAACCGAGAACGCGTCCTGGAAATTTTGAAGGCGTTGGTGCACTGGGTCTAAAATGGTTGCAAAAAGCTAAGGAAGAAACAGGGATGATGATCACTACCGAAGTGGCAAATGCGAATCATGTAGACTTAGCGCTTAAACATGATGTTGATATTTTATGGATTGGCGCGCGTACGACTGTTAGCCCTTTTATTGTACAAGAGATTGCAGATGCTTTAAAAGGAACAGATAAAACAGTACTGATTAAAAATCCGGTAAACCCAGATTTGGCCTTATGGTTAGGCGCTGTAGAACGTTTTTATACGGCCGATGTTAAAAACCTTGGTGTGATTCATAGAGGGTTTTCAACTTATGAGAAGACACGTTATAGAAATAATCCCGAATGGCAAATTGCGGTAGATTTACAAAACCGTTTTCCAGACCTGCCTTTGATTTTAGACCCTTCTCATATTGCGGGTCGTCGTGATATCATTTTTGATTTGTGTCAAACAGCACTCGATTTAAACTATGATGGTTTAATGGTTGAAACGCATTTTGACCCAGATAATGCTTGGAGCGATGCAGCACAACAAATTACACCAGAAACATTAGTTAAGTACACTGAGGATTTAAGAATTCGTAAAGAAGTAGGTGAAGCTACCGAGTTTAAAAATAGGATTAATACCATGAGGACTCAAATTGATGTGATTGATCATCAGTTAATTGAAATGCTAGGAAAACGTATGAATGTTGCCGACGATATTGGTCAATTAAAAAAGGATCATAACGTTGCTGTTTTACAATCAAAACGTTGGAACGAAATTTTGGGTAAAATGATTTTACAAGGGGAAGAAAAGAACTTAAGCGAAGAGTTTATTTTACGCGTCTTTAAAGCCATTCACCAAGAATCAATTAATCATCAAGAAAAAATTATTAACGGATAAATTTAAAAGCCTCAATGTATTGAGGCTTTTTTTTACTTCTTTATTCGCATTCCTTTTTTTATTAAATAATAACCAGATGACAATACTATTATTAGAGAGCTTATGCCTATCAGAGTTAAAGGGGCGAGATGTTTGAAATCTAGATCAATAACGTGTCTGGAGATTCCAATTAAGGCTACTAGTAGTACAATTTCAACATGAACAACATCTTCTTTAAGGTACATTTTAACTGTATGGACTAATTCAACTCCAATCAAGACAAGCATAAAACCTCCAAATATTTTATGTAAATGCGTAAGGATATTATTTTGAGAGAACGAGTCCTGAAATTGAGCTATAATACCGCCAAAAAGTAAACTTATAAATACAATAGTCGCGTATAACACAACAGCCAAGAGCGAGAATAGTAAGGTTAATATAATCACCCTTTCTATACGTTCTACAATTTTTATCATGTACAGCTTATTCATTGATTAACATTTTGAGAGTATTTTAACTCAAGTTTGTTAAGTACTAACGCTTTAAAAGTATTCATGATTTTTACGTTTTCACGATACTGTTTTTGGGTTAAAATAGGTTTTAAGTCCGTGTTTGTTTTATCTATCAACACATGAATTTCTTGAACCATTTCATTGTAGCTGTATGTAGAATCTTTATCATCTAAACGCGACATTTTATAAGTATACTTTGATATAATGTAGCTGTATTGTTCTTCAACATCATTAGAGAGTTTTAAGTCTTGAACTTTGTTGTGAAACCAAAAGTGAAGATTTGAGAATTCTTGAACGCTAAAGAGTTCTACCTTATTTTTTTGTCGTTCTATTTGCTTTTGAGACAAGTTTTGTGAATTGACATTTATAAATGATAATACACAGATTCCGAATACGATTGATTTGATAGTTTTCATAATATTTTCGTTTTAAATTATACCCCAAAAGTACTGTGGATACTCGCTTTAAAATGAAAAATAAAAGTGAAACGACCTAAATCGGAAGTGAAGTGACATTTAAGTATTGTGAATTAAAATGAATTAGGAATTAATCCAGTTTTTTACTTCACTGGATTTAGCTTTACTCACTACAATACGCTCATTAAAGTTCGGATTAACATTGACAATAAGTTTGCCGTTGAAATAGAATTTGATATTTACAATAGACGCTCTATTTACTATAAACTGTCTGTTGATTCGGTGAAAATTATCCGGATTCAATTCTGTCTCAATATCTTCTAATTTCTTATTTATGATATAAGATTGATTGCTAAATGTGGTGGCCTTCACAATTCCTGTTTCAATATAGAAATATGCAATATCTGTTGTTTTTATAGGAACTAATTCGTCTCTTTTCTGAACCAGATAAGTAGATTTAAATTGTGCTGTTTTAGTCTGTAACATTTGTAGTAAACCATCAATGTCATTTGAAGCAGGTTTTGTTGATTTGAAAGTAGCATTAAATTTCTCTAAGGCTTCTAATAACTCTTCTTCATTGATGGGTTTTAAAATGTAATCTACGCTATTTACTTTAAATGCCTGAATGGCATATTGATCATAAGCAGTAGTGAAAATAATGGGCGTTTTGAGTTCTACCTGATTAAAAATCTCGAATGAGATACCATCGGCTAAATGAATATCCATAAAAATTAAATCGGCTTCTGTATGTTTCGAAAAATAGGCAACCGATGATTTAACCGAATCCAGAGTTTTAAGAACATCTATTTCAGAATCTATTTTGCCTAATAAATACACTAGGTTCTCGCTTGCAGCAATTTCATCTTCTACAATAACTACTTTCATAAGATACTAATTTAAGGGTAGTTTTACACTAAACATATGATTTGCGTTGCTTATTTTGATTTCTTTTTCTTTCAGCAAGTCATAGCGCTTTTTAATATTGGCTAGACCTTGACCTGTACTATGTACAAAGGTGGATCTAGGTTGTATTTTGTTTTCTATGATTAACTCATGGTTTTTAACATAGATTCTAACTTGTAATGGTTTCTCTTCTGAAATCTCATTATGTTTTATGGCATTTTCAACCAATAGTTGCAAGGTTAATGTAGGGATATCCTGATTTAAAAAACTCTCATCAATGTCAATATCAATGCTAAATCGATCTCGATATCTCGTTTTGATTAAGTAGATATAACTATTTAGAAATTTCAACTCTTCGCTGAGCGCTACCAAATCCTGTTGTCCACTTTGTAAAATATAACGATACATATAAGAGAGCTTATTTACAAATGTTGTGGCTTCTTCATTTTCTCGCACCAACGAGTTTAATGAGTTTAATGAGTTAAATAAGAAATGTGGGTTTATTTGATTTTTTAAAGCCGAAAGTTCATTTTGTAAACTTTGACGTTTTAATAGTTCTTTTTCGGCAAGATCCTCACGATGAATAATTTGAAATCTCAATAGTCTTGATATAAAGATAACAATGACTAAGATGATAAAATAAACGAAATAAGTTAGGCCCTTATCTGAAGAATTCATAAGGTTGCCTGTCGTTTTTTCATGCACAAAAATGAAGCTAAATATTAATATAAAAAACAAGAATATATTTGCTATTACAGTAAGAACAGTGTTTGCTATTTTACTATAATTAAAATATGTAAAACTCCAGCTTGTATTTAGCTGTAAACCAAGCCATGAGTATATAAATAGGAAAAAAGATCTGGTGATAATATCATTGACGGAGACTTGGTCAAATGACTTGCCTAAATTATCTATTATATCATATAAATCAAGAACCCTAGGTAAATTGATTAAAAAAGAAATCAATAGAGCGATATATAATAGAGTAGATTGTTTTACGCTTTTAGTTTTCAAAACCCAATGTCTTATTTCTGTTTTATAAAATGGTAAATTAATCAAAATATATGGTTTTAGATTGTTTATAATTGAAATAAAAGAGACTGCCCAACCCTGTAAGACAGTCTCGAAGTAAATACGCTATTAATCATTCAGGGTTTGTATTGTTTTTATAAGCCTAATTCTAGAAGTTCGATGTCATAACGAAGTTCATCAACGGTAATATCATTTGGATCTATAATTGAATCCGTCTGGTTAGTTTCGAAAAGCTGCCCAAGAGCTTTTTTAATACTCTCAAGCAGCTGTCAAACTAACCAATCAATCTATTTTATTGAATTAACTCCTTAACTAATTTTTTCGAAAAGTCTTTAGATGTTTTTTCTATGTCTTTTGGATTATCCACAACTGAGGTAATTACAGATGATAATTGCTGATGCTCAGGCTGCGTTAGGTCGTAAATTGAAGTTTCTAAAATATATTCTTTACTCGTATATGTCGTCGTCGTTTCTGGTTCTACATTTAAGTAAATGGTTCTGTATGACCTGTAAAGCCTACGATGGTATCCGTCAAAATAATAAGTGGGATAGGTGTTTTGATAGTATACTGTTCCACCTTCGGTATAGGTCTTGGAATATTCGTTAATGTCTTTTAAAACTGTCTTTACAACGATGTTAATGCCAGAGTTGCTAAGTTCTTTTTTTATGTCTCTAAGCTGCTCGTCTGTTAATGTGTCATTTGAATTAAGAAAAGGAAACATTTTAAAACTTTCTAAAGATTTATATCCTTTTTTACTCAATTGTTCTACGATATCTTTTTCAAAAGTTGTTCTAATAACTTGGTTGTTACTTTCGGTTACAATCAATATGTTTTTGTTCTCTATATTTGATGTTCTTACATCTTTCCATGAGTCTGTGACTTTTACAGACGAACATCCAACTAAGAGTATTGAGAGTGTAATGATGCTCAGTGTGATTTTAAATGTTTTCATGATTTCTAAGGTTTTAATGGTATTACTGTTTTTAAATGAATAGGTGACTTTCGTCGTTATTTTGATATAAAGGTTTTAAAGTCAATCTTTTTCTTTTTTCGTAGTTTTTGATTTTAAATAAACCTGTAATTTTCTTTTCTAAATTTGATCTAAATAATTTCATAAAGCGTGATTTTAAGTGTGTTTATATTTTGATTTCTTATACAAATGTAGCCTTGATTAATAGTGTTTTATGAGGTTTTTAAACCGAAACGACCAATTTTAGAGGTGAAGTGTACTAAAGAAAGAGTGAACTATTTTTCTAAAATTTAAGGCATAAAAAAGCCCTCATATGTCTATGAAGGCTTTTATTTTTGACTTTAAAGTTATCCTCTTCGTTTTCTTCGTTTTGTGTCTTTTTCGCTGTGTTCATTTCTGTCGTCACGACGTTCTCTACTGTCCTCCCTTCGTTCTCTCATATCTTCTGACAATTCTCGTTTTGTCGACTCTAGATCCTGTTTCATAGTATTAGCAAAATCTAAAAAGAGTCGTTTGTTTGATACAGCTAAATCTTTATCACTAAAAACAAAATTGTAATTTTTTAAAGTCTCTAAAATGGATGCCTGTTGCTGAGCTCTTTCTATTTGCTGTTCAAAATCTCTAATGTCATCACGTCTATCTCGCTTGTCATCTCTTTTATTGGCTTGATCTCTTGCCATGTCTTTTTTATCATCACGTCGGTCAAAACGATCTTTCTTTGAGTCGTCTTTATTATCTCGAATTTCACGTCTGTCAGACCGTATTTCAGCGGAGCTTTGAGCGATTTCTTTTCGCGCTTTTTTAGCTTTTATACCACTTTGTTGAACTTCTCTTGTCATGTCCTGAAGGATATCCTTTTTTAGAGCATTTGTCTTTTCCGAATTTCCAGAATCAAATGCTTCATTGAGAAGGGCTAATTTTGCACTAAAAGTTTGCAGTTCTTTGGTGTCTCGTTCAAGGTTTTTCTTTCCTTCTTGGATTTGCCTAGTGTTTTGAATACCCTCTTTTACATTTTGAGCACTAGTACTTATACTAAAACAAAGAGCCAGTATTATAAATTGAATTGAATATTTCATTGTTAATGGATTGTATGTTAATTATTCGTTTTACTGTAAACCACTTCATAAGTGATGTCTCCTTCTTGGCTCTTGTGTTTTTTATACAAAATGTCATTGTATTCATATAAGGTTTTGCCATCAATAACAACTTCTTTAGAATCTTCAGGAATATGATTTAAAATGACACCAACAGGTGGTTGAGTGACTTCATACTTTCCATCATTGTCCGTTGAAGTGGTTGAAGATTCTATATAGTACACGCCAGAATGATAAAAGTAAATCGAAGGACCTACAACAAGTCTTGTGTAACCTACAGGTAATACTGTTATCCTAAAACCTCTTGGAGGCATTACAACAATATACTGATCTCCATATAAGGTATAGTATATTCCTGAGTAATAGAAATATGATAAGCCTCTAAAACTTATTCTAACATGATTAACAGGCAAAGTTCTTACTATTCTTCTGTGATGTGGATATCTGTAATGCGGATTTCTTCTCACGGGTTGCGTTCTGTACCTACTATCATGTCTTCTGTGAGTTGTGTTTACTCGGTCATTGTTGTGCGATCTCTCAGTTTTTACAGTTCTGTTTTTTGATGTTTGACGCTTTTGGCCCATAGTGTTGTTAGGGAAGAAGAATAAACATAATAACACGCCAATTCCAAATGTCTTTTTTAATGTATCCATCGTTTTTAATTTTAATAGTTTTTCAGCATTATTGCATAATTCTTCAACAAAAATATGTGCAGAAAATCATTTTAAAACGAAAAAAGAAGTGAGGCGACTAAATGCAAAAGTGAAGTGTCTTTTATAGGGAATGAACTGTTCGTAAATGCTGAACACTGTTTTTACTCAATGAAACCTCCCATTCACTCATTGTAGGTTTTGGTTGTTTGCAGTATCAACTAAGTTTGATTCATAAACCAATACCATATAACTATGAAACAGATATTACTATCATTGACAGTGCTTTCAGTATTTCTTTCTTTCGGACAATCAACAATTAAAGGTACAATTTCAGATGCCAACGGAAATGTGCCTTTTTCGAATGTTATTATTAAACATTCTAATAAAGGCGTTTTAACCGATGACAAAGGTCATTTTACTATTGAAGCCAAATCTACAGATACCTTACAAATATCAAATTTGGGATATCGCACAAAAGAGATTGTGGTAGGCAAACAAAAAGACCTTCAAATTGTCTTAAATGATTATGAGTCATTAGAGACCGTTGTAGTTGTTGCGTATGAAGCTGTCTACTGTAGAAAAACAATAAGATGTGGTACGACCAGAGTTTTATGTGATTGTTATGTTGAGAGTGATGAAAGCCAAAGACAAGATAACAGTAAGAAAGGAAACGCAGTTAAGATGTTTCCAAACCCTTCAAGAGATGGCATATTTAACCTAAAGACTACAGATGATGTCTCTGATGTTAATGTTGTAGTGGCGGATTTATCAGGTCGAATTATTTTAGAAGAAACATATAAAAACTTTAACTCAACGGTTAGTGTTGATTTGTCTAATCAGCCTTCAGGACTTTACATCATCAACTTACAATCCAGCGGAAAAACGATAGCTTCAAAAAAAGCAATTCGAATTTAGATGTTTAAAGGCTGGTAACCGACAGTCTTTTTTATTGGTTTAAAAGCTAATTATTAGCATCTTTGTTGTAATGACAGGAATTGTTTATAAATCAACTGGAAGCTGGTACACCATTAAAACCGATTTGGGCGCTACATATCAATGTAGAATCAAAGGAAAATTTCGCCTTAAAGGCATAAAAAGTACCAATCCTATTGCTGTTGGCGATAGTGTTGATTTTGAGTTAGAAACCAATAATGACGAAACTACAGGTGTGATTCATAATATCCATGATCGTAGTAATTATATTGTCCGGAAATCGGTAAACCTTTCAAAACAAACCCACATAATTGCATCCAATATCGATCAAGTATTTTTATTGATCACTATTGACAATCCGCCAACTTTCACCAGCTTTATAGACCGGTTTTTAGTGACAGCGGAAGCCTATTCTGTTAAAACTATTTTACTGTTTAATAAGGTCGATACTTATAATGAAGAGACCTTAGATGAGGTGCGTTATTTAGCTCATGTCTACCGAAAAATCGGGTATGAATGCATAGGGATTTCAGCAGAGACAGGAAAAAATGTAGATAAAGTAAAATCACTTATGATAGGTAAGGTGAGTATGTTCGCTGGCCATTCGGGAGTTGGAAAATCTACTTTAGTAAATGCCATAGAGCCTGGTTTAGAACTTAAAACAAAAGCCATTTCAGCACAACACAGTCAAGGACAACATACAACGACCTTCGCCGAAATGTTCGATTTAAGTTTTGATGCTAAAATTATTGATACACCTGGTATAAAAGGATTTGGTGTCGTAGATATGGATAAAGAGGAGGTAGGGGACTATTTTCCAGAATTCTTTGAATTAAAACAAGACTGTAAGTTTAATAATTGTCTTCATTTAGAAGAACCTAAATGCGCAGTGAAAGATGCACTAGATAAAGATGAAGTTGCCTTTTCTAGATATAGAAGTTACCTTCAAATTATTGAAGGAGAAGACGAACATTATAGAACCGATAACTGGGATAACGAATGAGAAAACTAGCTTGTTTACTTTTAGGTTTTTGCTTGTATTCTTGTGCTTTCGAAGAACCATTTTTTATGACAATCTATATCGATGCTGATACCGATGAAAGAATAGTGATTGACGATAAATACGCAGAACTCTCAGAAATACCTCACGCCTATTACGATAAAACCAAAGACTTAGATTCGCTTCAATTAGCAAAGTTTTACGTTAAACTGAAAATAGAAAAAGGTGCAACTATGGGAATGGTTTCCGATGTTAAGCATGAGCTTCAAAAGTTAAATGTTCTAAACCTGAAATACTATCAAGAGGAATATACAAACAACTTTAACAGATAATGAAAGCAGTTATCCAACGCGTATCAAAAGCTTCGGTAACGATTGAAGGGGAAAAAGTAGCCAATATTCAATCGGGTTTACTCATTCTTCTAGGAATTGTTAATGAGGATACTCATGACGATATTAAGTGGCTATGCAATAAAATAACCAATCTTAGAATCTTTTCAGATGACAATGGTGTCATGAATAATTCTCTAATGCAAGTGAAGGGCGATGCTATTGTTGTTAGTCAATTCACACTGCATGCAAGTACAAAAAAAGGAAATAGACCAAGTTATATCTATGCGGCAAAACCAGATGTTGCTATACCAATTTATGAAGCCTTTATAAAACAATTGGAAAACGATTTAGGTAAAGCTGTGCAAACAGGTCGTTTTGGAGCAGATATGAAGGTTGAACTTCTCAATGATGGTCCTGTTACCATTGTTATCGATACTAAAAATAGAGTTTAATGGCATCAATTTTTGGTCATGGACTCGTCGCCTATACAACAGCAAAAATTTTAGACTCAAAGTCCAATAAACTTTTAATGATACTTGCTATTGGTTCGGCGATACTTCCAGATTTGGATATTTTGGCATTTAAGTTTGGTGTCGATTATTTACATCCTTTAGGACATAGAGGTTTTACACATTCCATACTGTTTGCTCTAATTTGGAGTGTTTTATTATCTGTTTTCTTTGGTAAAACGAGAAAGTTAATTTTCGCTATAGTCCTATTTTTATCCACGATTTCTCATGCCTTATTAGATGCTATGACCACTGGAGGAGAAGGGGTTGGTTTTTTTATTCCTTTTGAAAATTCGAGATACTTCTTTCCTTTTAGAATAATTAAGGTGTCTCCAATTGGTATCGAGAAGTTTTTTTCAGAATGGGGACTTCAGGTTATTATGAGTGAAATAAAATATATCGGGATTCCTTGTATCATAATTTTATTGACATTTTATATGTTTAGAAAGAGAAAAAATTCTATATTGTAGTGGCGTAATGCTTTTCGGTTTTTTACACAAAACGTTAAAATAAAACTGCTATATTTGATATAGCTATTAAACAAAAACTCTAAACTAAATGCCCTTCAAATTTTTGACCACACTATGCTTGATGCTTTTATCATCTGTAGTAATAGCTCAAGATGACGATTTGCTCAAATCGTCTACAATTCCTTTACATTTATATACAAAGTCTAACGCTGTAATTAGATATGATAATGTTGCCATTGAGGTTAAGGCTTACAATAAGTTTTTATATAAAAGAAAACGTATAGTGACTGTTTTTAATGAAGAGGGAATACGTTATCAAGGCACAGTCGAGTCTTATGACGAACATATAAAAATTAAGTCATTGGAGGCAAGGGTTTTTGATAAAAATGGCAAGGAAATCAAGAAATTTAAGGAAAGAGATTTTGAAGATGTAAGTGCTGTTAGCGGCGGAACTTTATATTCGGATAATCGTGTTAAGTATTTAGATTATACACCTATTAGTTATCCGTATACTGTGTTATACGAGGTTGAAGTGGAGTATAATAGCACCGCATTTTTTCCAAGTTGGAGACCCATTGAAGGGTTTTATGCGAGTACACAAAACTCTGAGTATAACGTCACTAATAATTCGGGTGTTGAATTAAAAACAAAAGCTGTTAATTTTGAAGACTTTGATATTGAAACACTTGGTGACTTGCATTATAAAGCTAAAAACTTGATGGCAATAAAGCCTGAAGCCTATAGTCCTGCATTTGCAACATTTGCACCTGTTTTGAGAGTTGCACTAACCGAATTTGAAATGGAAGGTGTTAGAGGAATTAATAACAACTGGGAAGATTTCGGAAAATGGATGTACGATAAGTTACTAACAGGTACAGAGTCACTTCCAGAAGAGATTAAAATCGAAATTAAAGACCTCACTAAAGATGCAACAACAGCTGTAGAAAAGGCAAAAATTGTATATAATTATATGCAAGAAAAAACGAGATATATTAGTGTGCAAGTAGGTATTGGAGGCTGGAAACCTATGCTCGCCGAAGATGTAGAACGTTTAGGTTATGCAGATTGTAAAGGCTTGTCTAATTATACAAAGGCCTTACTAAAAGAAGTAGGTGTAGAAGCCCACTATGCTGTCATTTATGGAGGTAAAAACTTAACAAGTGTTGATAAGGATTTCTCTGCAACCGAGGGAAATCATGTAGTGCTATGTGTACCTAATGAAGATCAAGATATTTGGTTAGAGTGTACCAGTCAAACTAATCCGTTTGGTTTTATTGCTAGTTTTACAGATGATCGTGATGCTTTGTTGATTACACCTGAAGGCGGAAAAATTGTTCATACAACAACCTATGGCGAAGAGGATAATCTGCAACGCACCAAAGCTAATGTGACGCTTTCGGCAACTGGAGAAATTAATGGAGATGTTACAATTAAAACCTATGGTTACCAGTATGCCTTACACGAGGGTGTTCAAAACCAACCGTTGAGGGATCAAGAGTTGTATTTTAAAGAATATTGGAGTCATATCAATAATCTTTCAGTAAAAAACATTGAGTTTATTAACGACAAAGAGAATATCGTATTTACTGAAAAAGTTGACGTATCATCATCTAATTTTGCAACTAAAAGTGGGAAACGTCTATTGTTTCAACCCAATGCATTTAATAGAGTAGAAGGTATACCTACACGTTATGAAAACCGAACACTAGATTTTCAAATTGAAAGAGGTTATAAAGACGTTGATGAGTTCGTTATTAAAATAGACGCTGGTTTAAAGGTAGAGGCTATGCCTAAACCTTTTGAAATCTCTAATAAATTTGGTGTTTATAAGTTTTCCATTGAAAAACGCTCAGATCACGAATTGGTATACAAAAGAACCCAAATATTAAACAAGGGTTATTACCCAAAAGAAGACTATAATGATTTTCGTGCATTTATGTCTGCTATTGTTAAACACGATAAAACTAAAGTCGTACTTACCTCCAATTAAATTAAATATCTAACCATGAAACAACTATTAACCGCGATGCTCCTTGTAGCATTTACTTTAACTGGCAATGCCCAAAATCACAAATTTGGAAAAGTCTCGAAAGAAGAGTTAGAACAAAAACAACATGCAATAGATTCAACTGCTAGTGCTGCTGTATTGTATAAAAACGAAAATATTTATTTTGAATTTGCGGATGAAAAGGGATTTATGCAGCGACGAGAAGTACATGAACGCATAAAAATATACGATAAAGAAGGTTTTGATTATGCTACTGAGAAAATCTTCCTATATCGTGGAAACGGAGGGAGTATTGAACGATTAAGTGGACTCAAAGGCTATACTTACAACTTGATTGATGGGAAAATTCAAAAAGACAAGCTAAAAAAAGATGGAATTTTTGAAGAAGACGCAAATGAGTTTATTGAAATTAATACGATTACGATGCCTAATGTAAAAGAAGGTTGCATTATAGAGTTTGTCTATAATGTTACATCTCCTTTTTTAGGCATTGATGATATTGTTTTTCAATATAGTATTCCAATTGATAAACTAGATTTAAGAATAGCGAGTCCAGAATACTATGTGTATAATAAAAAAGTGAATCCTAGAGCTTTTTATTATCCAGACATTAAAAGTTCTACAGAAAACAAATCAGCCACTTATAAAAAAACTGTTCAAAACAATCAAGCTTCAAGAAGTGTTAAGAATTATTCTAGCGGCTCGTTTGAGTATAAGGTAAATGTTCTAACGGCCAATGAAACTGATATACCATCCTTAAAAGGAGAAGCATACGCAGGTAATATGGATAACTATAGAGCCAAAATGAGTTTAGAGCTATCAGCCATTTTAAATAGTTATGGTGCTGTCGAGAAATCCTTTTCTTCTAATTGGGAAAATGTATCTAAATCTATATATGATGGGTCCGATTTTGGAAACCAACTCAATAAATCTAACTTTTTTAAGGATGATATTGCAACGCTCATGGCATCGGCAACTGATGATTTTCAAAAAGGATTTATTCTACAATCCTATATAAAATCCAAAGTAAAATGGAATGGGTTATACGGTTTTAGAACTCATAAAGGCACTAGGAAAGCGTATAAAGAAGGCGAAGGTAATGTAGCAGATATTAACCTTTTACTTATTGCTATGCTGCGATCTCAAGGGGTTAATGCATCACCTGTTTTAGTAAGCACTAAAGATCATGGTGTTCCATTGTTTCCTACAAGAAAGGGCTTTAACTATGTGATATGTATGATAGAAAGTCAAGATAGTTACGCTCTATTTGATGCTACAGAAATGTATAGTATGCCTAATGTATTACCGCAACGTGTTCTAAACTGGCAAGGTCGTGTCATAAAGGATGATGGCACATCAAGATGGGTGTCATTAAGGCCAACAGGGAAAGCTAAAGGGTCTACAGCGTTAAATGTGAAAATCAACGATGACTTCTCAGTAAATGGAAAAGTAAGACGAAATATTACAGACCACTTAGCAATGTCTTATCGAAAAAGAAACACAGGAATTAGTGATGACGAGCATAGAAAGCGTTTAGAAAAAAACAACGGAGATATTGAAGTCACTGAAGTAGAATACCAAAATGGTACAAATATTACAGAGCCCGTTAAGTTATCTTACAACTATGCACTTAATGATGGTATAGATGAAATTGGAGATAATTTATATTTTGCACCAATGCTCTTTATGGCAACAAAAGAGTGTCCGTTTAAGTTAGAAGAACGTCAGTATCCTATTGATTTTATCTTCCCTTTTGAAGATAAGTATATGATAAATATTATGATTCCTGAAGGCTATCAGGTAGAATCATTACCAGAGAGTGGTATCTTTGAATTTAAAGACGGTGAATCTAAATTCACATATAGAGTTAAAGAGAATGGTAATTTTCTTCAATTTAATATTGCTTTAGAAATCAATACCTCTTTTATTAACTCAGCAGACTATAAAGTGTTTAAAGAGTTTTTTGAAATGATAGTAGAGAAGCAATCAGAACAAGTGGTTCTTAAAAAAGTTTAGATATGGACATAAAAAATGCGCAACTCAATGTTGATAATTGGATTAAAACTCATGGCGTAAGATACTTTAATGAGCTTACCAATATGGCACAACTTACCGAAGAAGTTGGAGAAGTGGCACGAATAATTGCCAGACGTTATGGTGAACAAAGCGAAAAAGAAAGTGATAAAGATAAAGACCTCGGAGAGGAGCTGGCAGACGTAGTTTTTGTAGTTTTGTGTTTAGCAAACCAAACAGGAATAGATTTGCAAAGTGCTTTCGATAAAAAAATGGACAAAAAAACAAAACGAGATCACGATAGGCATCATAATAATGACAAACTAAAATAAACCATTCCTGCCTAGGCAGGAATTTTTTTATGACTATAAAACTTCATAAATCATCAATTCGTAATACCTCGCATATTACAATAACAGGCTCAAAAAGTGAATCTAATAGATTACTACTTTTAAAAGCATTATACCCAGAATTGGAGATAGACAATATTTCAAATTCAGACGATTCAAAGGTCATGCAGAAGGCTTTAGATTCTGTAGATGATGTTATTGATATCCACCATGCCGGAACCGCTATGCGGTTTTTAACGGCCTATTTCGCACAACAAATGGGTAGAGAAGTTATTCTTACAGGCTCCCAAAGAATGAAGGAACGACCTATCGAAATATTGGTAGATGCCTTAAACCAGCTAGGAGCCGATATTTCTTATCTCGAAACTCATGGATGTCCTCCGCTTAAAATTAAGGGCAAATATTTAGTGAAAAATAAGGTCACTTTAAAGTCTAATGTGAGTAGTCAATACATTTCGGCATTATTGCTTATTGCGTCTGGTTTAGAAAACGGACTAGAATTAACTTTAGACGGAGAGATAACATCAATTCCTTATATCAATATGACTCTAAATTTATTGAATCAATTAGGAATTAAAACCACATTTGAAAATCAAATTATTAGTGTGAAACCTAAAACGAATGATTTGAATTCACGCCATGTTACAGTTGAATCCGATTGGTCGTCTGCCTCCTATTTTTATAGCATTGTTGCTTTAAGTCCAGTTGATACTGAAATCCAATTAACAGCCTATAAAAAAGAGTCTTTACAAGGCGATGCCGTCTTAGCAAATATCTATAGAACTTTTGGCGTTCAAACCACATTCGAAAATAAATCTATTAGACTTAAAAAAGTAGAAGAGATTCAAGAAAAGGCTGTAGCATTTCAGCTTAATAAATCTCCAGATATTGCTCAAACAATTGCAGTAACTTGTCTTGGCTTAGGAGTTAATTGCCACCTGTCCGGGTTGCATACACTTAAAATAAAGGAAACTGACAGATTAGTAGCGCTACAAAATGAATTAGAGCAACTCAACGCAAAGGTTGATATTTCAGAAGACACCTTAGAATTATACGCAACAGCACATATCAAAAAAGACGTTACCATAAAAACATATAACGACCATAGAATGGCTATGGCATTTGCGCCTCTCGCCTTAAAAACAAGCCTGTATATCGAGGATTTTATGGTAGTTTCAAAATCGTATCCCACATTTTGGGAGGACTTAAAAACTCTAGGTTTTAAAATTTCTAAATAAATACACCAATTTACTTGACAACCCCTATGTTGAGATTGTATATTTGCAACTTGCAAAAAATAAGCACGACTGAACCTTTACGATTACATTAAGGAAATGTTCTAAGTCTTATTAAAATCAATAAAACTATTACATATGAAATTATCACACTTCAATTTTGACCTTCCAGAAGAATTATTGGCCGAGCGTCCTTCAGATATAAGAGACGAATCCAGATTAATGGTTTTGGATAGAAAAAATCAAACAATCGAACATAAACTATTTAAAGATGTCATCGATTATTTTGACGAAGGTGATGTTATGATCTTAAATAACACCAAAGTTTTTCCTGCACGTTTATACGGAAACAAAGAAAAAACAGGGGCAAGAATTGAAGTATTCTTATTAAGAGAGCTAAATGAAGAACAACGGCTTTGGGATGTATTGGTAGATCCAGCTCGTAAAATTAGAATAGGAAATAAGCTGTATTTTGGTGATGACGAAACTTTAGTAGCAGAGGTTATTGACAATACAACCTCTAGAGGTAGAACACTTCGTTTTTTATATGACGGATCTTATGGAGAGTTTAGAAGAAAACTAACAGAACTAGGACAGACACCACTTCCAAAATATATTAAAAGAGATGTTGAACCAGAAGATGAAGAGCGTTACCAAACAATCTTTGCTAAAAACGAAGGAGCTGTTGCAGCACCAACGGCTGGATTACACTTTTCTAAACACTTATTAAAGCGATTAGAAATTAAAGGTGTAGAGTTGCCAGAAGTAACATTGCACGTAGGATTGGGAACTTTTAACCCTGTTGAGGTAGAAGATTTGTCTAAGCATAAAATGGATAGCGAAGAAATTTTTGTGACAAGCCCGGCTACAGATATTATTAATAAAGGAATTGCAGATAAAAAACGTGTATGTGCTGTCGGTACTACTGCCATGAGAGCTATCGAAAGTTCGGTATCGTCAAGCGGAACACTAAATGAGTTTTCTGGTTGGACAAACAAATTTATTTTTCCACCTTATGATTTTAGTATAGCTAATAGTATGATTACTAATTTCCATACACCTAAGTCAACATTATTAATGATGGTGTCGGCATTTGCAGGGCATGACTTTATGAAAGAAGCATACGAAGAAGCTGTTAAAGAAAAGTATCGTTTTTATACCTATGGTGATGCGATGTTGATTATTTAATACAAAACAATATAGTATTAAAAGCCTTGTGTTATCATAAGGCTTTTTTTATTTTGGGCATTCCCCTAAAGGGGCGTGCTTTCCGCTATATCTTTTTATGTTAATTCTAATGTTTCGTTTATAGTTTGTTATCTTAAGTGATTAGAATTAAAAGACAAACCTATTAAGAATGCATAAAAAGGATGCCGCTGCAATCACTAATGCTAGACATACATTGAATATTTAGGCATACCATCAGGTAATTTTACCCTATTTTTGCAACATATATGGACATTAAAAAGAAAGACATTCGAGCGCTTACAAAGGAACAGTTGAGAGACTTTTTTGTAAAAGAAGGCGACAAAGCATTCCGAGGAAACCAAGTCTATGAATGGCTATGGAGTAAGGGTGCTCACACTTTTGAGGATATGACTAATATCTCAAAGGCAACCCGCCAAAAACTTGAAACACATTTTGTAATCAATCATATTAAGGTAGACCAAATGCAAAAAAGCGCAGATGGTACGATTAAAAATGCAGTGCGTTTACATGACGGGCTTATAGTAGAATCTGTTTTAATTCCGGCAAAAAATAGAACAACTGCCTGTGTGTCGAGTCAGGTAGGTTGTAGTCTCGACTGTAAATTTTGCGCCACAGCACGATTAAAACGAATGCGTAACCTAAACCCAGATGAAATTTATGATCAGGTTGTGGCCATCGATAAAGAAAGTAGATTATATCATAATAGACCACTTAGTAATATTGTGTTTATGGGCATGGGAGAGCCACTTATGAATTATAAGAATGTGCTCAAGGCCATAGAAAAAATCACATCGCCTGAAGGTTTGGGGATGTCGCCAAAACGCATTGTGGTATCAACATCAGGTGTGCCTAAAATGATAAAGAAAATGGCCGATGACGAGGTGAAATTTAAGCTAGCTGTTTCGTTGCATTCTGCCATCAATGAAACCCGAACATCCATAATGCCTTTTAATGCTACGTTTCCTTTAGAGGACTTAAGAGAGGCTTTAGAGTATTGGTATGCTAAAACAAAAAATAGAATTACATACGAATATGTGGTTTGGGATGGAATTAACGATTCTAAAAAAGATGTGGATGCACTTATTAAATTTTGCAAATTCGCTCCTAGTAAAGTCAATTTAATTGAATATAACCCTATTGATGATGGCGAGTTTCAACAAGCTAATTCTAAAGCCATAGATATGTATGTGTCTATGTTAGAGGCTCATAATATTACGGTTACGGTGAGGCGTTCTCGAGGAAAAGATATCGATGCGGCTTGCGGTCAATTGGCAAACAAAACATAAAAAAAGAGCTACAAACTGTAGCTCTTTTTTTATGTTGAAACGTTTTATTGTTTTAAAAGTTTTAAGGTTTTCGATTGGCCTTCTATGGTAACTTTAGCTAGATAAACACCATCTTTTAAAGACGACATTTGAACCGTCTCTTCCGTTAGAGATAATTGTTTGTCAATAACTTGTTGTCCTAGAATATTATATATGGTAATATTATCAAAAGATTGACCCGAAGACTCAAGCGTTAACACATCTGTCGTTTTATTATAAGAATGTGTGAATGCATTCGTTTCAAAATCTTCAACTCCTAAAGTAGCATCTACAGCGATATCAAATAAGATGATAATTCCACTATTTGCTGCTGGAGTGGTTGAGTGAATGGCAAAATAGAAATCGCCATCTGCAGTTGGCGTATAACTTACAGTACTGGTATAAGCATTTTGTATCAAAGACGCTAGATCACCAGCTTGCGTAATACCAGAGTAAGTACCTAATACAGATTGAGAAGCTGCCGCAGAAGATGGAGAGTCTAAAACAACAATATCAAAAGATTCCTCTGCTGCTGGTGCCGGATTATTAAATACATTATACATTACGGTAAATGTATATTCTGCATCGGCTACACCATTAAAAACAGGTAAATATAACCAATCATCTTTTGCTACTCCGGCTGCCTGTGGAAAAATTAAGCCAACACCATCATCCATGGCGTCACCGTCAAAATCATTACCATTGTTGTATCCCCAAGTTGTCGCATCGGCATCAACATTTTCAATAGTATAGCATGCTATTAACGGATTTATGTCTGCAAAATCATAAGAATAAGGACTGTCAGTACTGCAATCTACAGCAGTTTCAGTAAGGATAAAATCAAATCCACCAGCACTCCATCTATCATCCCATGCAAATGTATAGGTAACACCACTGCTTACAAGAAATGTAGCATCAGATAAATAATTTCCACCTACAGCTGCACCATTAATGTCATCATTTCCACCAATACATGTTAATGAGCCACAAGCTCCTTCGTAAATATGTAAACGTGTATCTCCGCCAGCACTACCTGGTAAATCTGATGTAATATTTGCTATACCATCAACAGAAGCAGTGAATGTATACCATTCTCCAGCAGTTCTTGGATCTGGATCTGCTGCGTTTGCGGCGCACTCTGGCGTGGGTATGTCACTACCATCTACACCAGCAACAGTCACTGTTACATCGGCCGACACAGCAACCGCTGTTGCACACGTGTCTTGGGCATTCGTGAAGTTGAATGCGATTAAAGCTAAAAATAATAAAGTAATTTTTTTCATAAAGTTCAGAGTTTTAATTAATTAACAATTAAATATACAAAATAATGCTATAAGCCATTTCTTACATGCTAATTTTAACTAATTATTATCACTAATTAATTTCTATACGGACATTATTAGTAATTTTGTAAAATACATATCTGAATACTTACTTTAATTGAAGATTACCGAACAAATAAAACAACCCATTACCTATGAAATGGAACTTTTTGAACAAAAGTTTCTACTTTCTATGTCAAGTAAAGTGGCGTTGCTAAATAGGATTACACATTATATTGTTAATCGCAAAGGAAAACAAATGAGACCTATGTTTGTTTTTCTCGTTGCTAAAATGGTAGATAATGGCCAGGTAAGCGAACGTACTTATAGAGGAGCTTCGGTGATTGAATTGATACATACCGCTACATTGGTGCATGACGATGTTGTTGATGATAGTAATCGTAGGCGTGGCTTTTTCTCTATTAATGCACTTTGGAAAAATAAGATAGCTGTGCTTATTGGTGATTACTTACTATCTAAAGGATTACTGCTATCAATAGATAATAACGATTTTGACTTACTCAAAATAATTTCTGTGGCAGTAAGAGAAATGAGTGAAGGTGAATTACTTCAAATTGAAAAGGCTAGACAATTAGATATTACTGAAGATGTTTATTATGACATTATAAGGCAAAAAACAGCTACCTTAATTGCCGCTTGTTGTAGTTTAGGTGCAGCATCAGTAAAACCGAATTCAGATCATGTGGAGTCTATGCGGAAATTTGGAGAGCTTATAGGTATGGCATTTCAAATTAAAGATGACCTCTTTGATTATGGAGAAGAAGCTATTGGCAAACCTACAGGAATTGATATTAAAGAGCAAAAAATGACATTACCACTCATTCATGTGCTTAATAATTGTTCTAAAAAGGACAAATCTTGGCTTATTAATTCTGTAAAAAACCATAATAAAGATAAAAAGAGAGTAAAAGAAGTTATTGCTTTTGTAAAAGCTAATAACGGGCTAGAATATGCCATTGATAAAATGAGACAGTTTCAAACTGAAGCACTTTCTATATTAAAATCATATCCGAAATCTGAGTATAGAACAGCTCTAGAGCTAATGGTGAATTATGTTATTGATAGAAAAAAATAATTCTATCTATTTGATAATCAATTGTATATATTTTTTTTAATTCTTGGGCAACCATTTGCATCATTCTTGCGTCTTTATAAATAGAAGACCAAACGAAAGTTATTTTGAAAGTCATTCAATTACATCACAAAAACAACACAACGCTTATTAAAAAAGCGGCTAAAGGAAAGCGAGATGCTCAGCATACACTGTTTGAAATTCATGCACCTAAGATGCTAAGTGTTTGTAGATATTATATAAAGGATATGCAGCATGCAGAATCTGTGATGTTAAAAGGATTTTTGAAAGCGTTCACTAATCTGAAAACCTTTAAGAATGAAGGGAGTTTTGAAGGATGGTTAAGACGTATTATGGTTAGAGAATCTATTTCTTTTTTACGACAAGAAAAAAATGTTGAATTCTCAGTTGAAGACGAAACATTCACAAACGAGCACTACAATAATGTAGAATCTCAGATTGAAGTGGCTCAAATTCAGCAAATCATTGATGAGCTTCCAGAAGGTTATAAAATGGTATTTGTCATGTATGCAATTGAAGGTTATAAACACCACGAAATCGCTGAGATCCTGAATATTTCTCAGGGCACTTCAAAATCACAATTGTTTAAAGCAAGACAGATGCTTCAGAAAAAAATTAAGGACATAAATACAACAAGTTATGGCACCAATTAAATTTGAAGAAAATATAAAAGACAAGTTAGAAAAACGCTCCATTCGGCCGTCAAGTGATGCTTGGAACCAGTTGTCAGAACAACTTGATGCCCAAAATAAAAAGAGCTCTAGAAGTTTGTTCTTATATATAGGAATTGCGGCAAGTTTTGTTGGTGTTTTACTAGTGACTACGTTATTTTTTAAATCTTCTGAAAAGCAAATAGTATCACCAAACGTAGTAGAAACTGAAGTTAATGAACAGATTAAAAGTGAAGATGTGAATCGTCCTTTTGAGCTAGCAACTGAAGAAAACGTAGCTGTTGACAGCGCAACTAAAAACGAGAGTTTAAATACGAATGCCGTTAATACAGAGAAATCTTTAACAACATCAATTGAAAAAGAGCGTATTAAAATGGCTCAAATTTCCGAAGAAAAGAAAGCTCCTATTGTTGAAGAGAAATCTATTATAGAAAATTTAAATACTCAAGATACTAGGGTCGCTTTAAATAAACCGAACAAGGGAATAGAGGATATAGAAAAAGCATCAATAGCTGTAAATACCTTGACGCAGGAAGAGTTAAAAGTACTTAAGGTAGTTAATCAAATCAAAGCATTAGATGCAGATGGTACAGCGGCAACTGATGAAGAAATAGAAGACCTTTTAAAGCGAGCGGAAAAAGATATTTTAAAGCAACGAATATATAACGAAACAACACGAACGGTTGATGCCGATGCACTTCTTCAAGACGTTGAGGATGATCTCGATCAGTCGTTTAGATCCAAAGTATTTGAAGCTCTGAAATCGAGTTACAATACGGTAAAAACTGCAGTTGCCGAACGTAACAATTAAATAATCATCAATTAAAAACAAACATTATGAACACTATTACTAAGTACGTAGTGCTGCTCACCCTATGTCTAATTGCAACGGGTATGAGCGCACAAGAAACACAAAAAGATTCAATTGCATACAGGGAAAATGGTCTTAAGATAGATCGATTAACTGAACTAAAGAAAACAATTCAAGAAGAAGAACGTGAATTTTTAAAGGCTGAGGTTGAAATGATCAACGAACGTTTAGAAAAAGGACTCATTACAAAATCTCAAGCCGAAAAACTAAAGAAAGAAGCTGCCAAAAAACGCGCTTTAAATATTGAAAATCGTATTGCTATTATTGACAATAAAATTGCTCTATTAGAACGTAATGATGCAGAATATAATGATGGAAATAGTGAATCGGTAATGATTGGCGTTAGTTTAGGGAAATTTTCAGGATTTAGTTTTAGTAAAAACAAACCGAAAAAATACGACAAACGAACAACAAGTGATCTTGTGTTTGCCGTAGGTTTTAATAATGCCATTGGAGAAGGTCAAAAAATAGGTGACGAGTATACTTTTATGCAATCTGGATTTGTAGAATTAGGCTGGGCTTGGAAGACAAGAGTGTTTAAAGACAATAATGCTGTACGTTTAAAATATGGTTTTTCATTCCAATGGAATAAATTAACACCTAAAGACGATCGCTATTTTGTACAAGATGGAAATACAACCACCTTACAAACGTTTCCGTCGGAATTAACAGAATCAGAGTTTAGAATTACAAATCTCGTTTTTCCTTTGCATTTTGAATTTGGGCCATCTAAAAAAATTGAACGCAAAAACTACTTTAGATACAGTACCTATAAGCATTTTAAAATAGGTATTGGAGGTTACGCAGGTTTTAATATTGGAACACAACAAAAGTTACGTTTTAAAGAAGATGGTGATCGTGTGAAAGAAAAAATAAGACGTAGTTATAATGCCACCCCTTTTGTTTACGGATTAAGCGCTTATGTAGGTTATGGAAGTATTGGTATTTATGCCAAGTACGATTTAAGTCCGATGTTCAAAGATCAAACATTTGACCAACATAATTTATCTATGGGATTCAGATTTGATTTGGATTAGTCTAATTATATATTCAAATAAAAGCCGATTCAACTTAGTCTTGAATCGGCTTTTTTGTTGGGCAATAAGTGATCTTATTTTTTTATAAATCGCTTCACTGTGGTATCTCCATTTGACGCTTTAATCTCTATTAGATAAAAGCCAGAAACTAATCCTGAAGTATTTAATGTTTTGTCTTCAATAGTTTGATGAACGAAGTTTACTGTAGTCACTAATCGTCCTCTAATGTCATATATGTTGGCATGTTCTAAAACTAAATTAGAACTGTTTTTAATGGTTAGAATATGATCAACAGGATTAGGTGTTAAACTAATGTTGTTTTCTAACTCAAAATCTTCAACACTTAAATTTTCAGATACGACAACATCAAAAGAACAGGTTACAAAATTTCCCGCGATGTCTGTCACAATAAACGTATTTGTTGTTGTTCCTATAGGGAAGTCACTTCCGCTAGCCAAACCTTCGGTTTGTTCAGGAAGATAATCAACCTCTAACAAATACCTATAGCTACCACTTGCTCCAACGACATCGTTCCAGCCTCCAGAAGATTGCATAACCGTATAATCTTCATTACCTGCATTATTTGGTTCGCCACCATTCCAGTTGGTGTAAGTAGCACTATCACCACTTTGCCAAACAAATGTGCCTTCTGTATCTGTATCACTATAACCGATAAGTATATCTCCTGAACCACCAATCATGGCTATTGCATTTAAAAGAAAGCTCCCATCGTTTGCATCTCTAATGGTGCCAACAAAACCATTTTGGGTTAGGGCATCAGTATAAGCATCTTGAGGCGTAAATGCGTTATTCGATAAATAATAGGCTTTCCCAGCTAAAGTACCTAAAGGCGTAAAATCGGTTAATGGGTTAATAGTAGAGCAATTGTCAGAAGCGCTTACTGTATAATCAACAACAGCTGTGGTTTCGCCAGGATTGGTCTCTGTCATAATGTCTGCCGGACACCCTATAGTTGGGTCTTCATTATCTGAAACGGTTACTGTAAAGGTGCAACTTACTGTATTTCCATCACTATCAGTTACAGAATAAATATTTGTTGTAACACCTAATGGGAAATCGCTCCCAGAATCTAATCCATTGGTTAATGTTGGGGTTAAGGAACCATCTTCAGCATCGTTGGCTGTAACAGCAAAGGAGGTGTTTCCAGTGCATTGTCCCGCATCATTGTTTATCGCAATATCACCTGGGCAATTTAGTACAGGAGCAGTGCCGATAATGCCATATAATTGTACATCTGCAATTTGATTAATACTGCTAGATCCGCAAACTCCAGTAAAGTTAATACGATAGTACGAATAGGCCGTAGCATTGCTAAATGAAAATGTTCTCGAAAAAAAACGATCTGAAACACATGGAATAGTTCCTGTTGTAATACTTGTAAAGTCGGTTCCGTTATTTGATCCAAAAATCTCATAATCAGTGGGATCGCGTTCTGGAGCGTCATTTGCTGTTACAATTTCTATTGAACTTGCTGTTTGAGCAACTCCAAGTAAATCGACTTCGAAGCCGATGCCATCAAAAGCATTAAAATCTAAAAATTTTGTAGCAGAATTTTGATCAATAATATTCTGTACACCTTCTCCTCCAGGTGAGTTAACACTACCGAAAGGAGTTGCGGTATGAATTGATGAATCAAAAATTGCTTGTGCAAAAATAAAGTTTAGGTTAAATAATAACAATAAACTAATAAGAGTAATTTTTTTCATATTGGTTGGGTTATAAGGTTATGCCTAAGATAATATTTTTTCAGTTGACTTTGATTTGTCTTACATTTACATTTTCTAAAATAGTTCAAACAATATGTTTTTTTAACTGTAAACAGATTAGTAATTGATATCAAAATCCACCATAGAACAAGTATTTGACACCGCTCGAGTAGAAGAAGTGATTGGTGATTTTGTACAACTTAAAAAAGCAGGAAGTAACTTTAAAGGACTAAGCCCCTTTAGTGATGAACGTTCTCCTAGTTTTATGGTATCTCCAGTAAAGCAAATCTGGAAAGATTTTTCTAGCGGAAAAGGAGGAAATGCTGTGACATTTTTAATGGAACATGAACATTTTACCTATCCAGAAGCAATCAAATACCTCGCTAAAAAATACAATATTGAAATTGAAGAGACCGAACAAACTGATGAGCAAAAGCAAGAAGCCAATGAGCGAGAGAGTTTATATTTGGTTAATGAATTTGCCAAGGATTATTTTGAACGTATTATGTTCAAAACAGATCAAGGTCAGGCTATAGGATTAAGCTATTTTAAAGAGCGTGGCTTTACCAATGAGACTATAAAACAATTTAATTTAGGATATTCCCTAGATGAATGGCAGGCTTTTACAGATGAGGCATTAAAGAAAGGGTATCAACTAGAGTTTTTAGAAAAAACGGGATTAACTATTGTAAAACCCGAAAAGAAATTTGACCGCTTTAAAGGAAGAGTGATGTTTCCAATCCACAGTATGAGCGGCCGAGTTTTAGGATTTGGCGGACGTATTCTGGCAGCTGATAAAAAAGCAGCTAAGTACCTAAATTCACCTGAGAGTGAGGTCTATCATAAAAGTAAAATTCTCTACGGAATTTATCACGCTAAGCAATCTATTGCTAAAGAAGATAATTGTTATTTGGTTGAAGGATATACTGATGTTATTCAGTTCTATCAAACAGGTATTAAGAATGTTGTGGCGTCGTCTGGAACAGCCTTAACTCCTGAGCAGATTAGATTAGTTAATAGATTAACCAATAATATTACAGTGTTATTTGATGGCGATGCGGCCGGAATAAGAGCATCTATAAGAGGTATAGATTTAATTCTAGAGCAAGGAATGAATGTCAAGGTTTGTGGCTTCCCTGAAGGTGAAGATCCAGATAGTTTTGCCAAACAAAATACCTTGGAAGAATTAACAACTTATCTAAATGATAATTCAAAAGATTTTATTCAATTCAAGGCATCTCTGTTAATTAAGGAGGCTAATAATGACCCGATTAAAAAGGCAGAAACTATTAGAGATATTGTTAATAGTATTTCTAAAATTCCGGATCAAATAAAAAAGGAAATTTATATTCAAGAATGTTCGCGCATTATGGATATAAGTGAAGATGTCTTGTTTAGTACACTTGCTCAGATTACTAAAAAAGAGATTAAAGAGGCTGGTAAAAATCTCAAAACAGAGCAAAAAGCATTTGACATTATAAAACCACAGGTTAAAGCGCCTAAAATAAATTTACAATATGAATTAGAGCGAAAGATTATTGAAATTTTATTGCTCTATGGAACCGAAATTGAAGATTTCGAAGATCTTGTCTTGAAAGAATCTGAAGATGGAGAATTACAATTAGAACCTGTAATTCATAACGCCAAGGTTTTTGAAAAAATCTACCTCGACTTACAGGAGGACGAAATGCAATTCACAAATCCTAATTTTAAGTTGTTGTACTATACGATAATAGATACCTTAAATCAAGAACCAGAGTTCTCAACAAGAAATTTTGTGAATGGCTTAGATCAAGAATTGGCTAATGACGTCACCACCATTTTGATGAATGATGAGCGTTATAACTTACATGATTGGGAAAGAAATCATATTATTCCGAAGGAAAAAAAGCACAGTATCGCTCAACTTGTTACTCAAACTATTTTAACCTTAAGGTGTTACTTGATTGATAAAAAAGTAGCAGAATACCAAAACGAAACTTTACAAGAGAATGCTAATGCCAGAACAATTTTAGAGGATGTTAAAGATTACCTCGGCCTAAAAATGCTGCTTTCAAGAAAACTTGGTAAAGTTGTTGGTGGTAAAATCTAAGTTAAATCTAGCTGTTTCCCTTGGTTCACCAAATCAATGAGATTAGTGACATTTAATTTTTTAAATAAACGCGCTTTATAAGTACTTACCGTTTTTTCATTAATGTCTAGCTCTTGAGCTATTTCTTTATTTTTCTTACCTGAAGATAATAGTTTTAAAACTTCGACCTCACGAGTTGATAAGCGCTTATAAATCCTGCTTTTTGATTGTCTTGTGTCATTATAATTAAGATGTTTGGACATCTTATTACTAAGATAAATCTCACCGTTATAGGCTGATTTTATAGCTTTAGTAATCGTATCTGTAGACTCAGATTTTGAAACGTAACCAGAAGCTCCGGCCTTAATAGTGCTAATAGCATAAATTTCTTCAGGATGGTAGCTAAACATAATGATGTTTATCTGGCTATGTTCTTTTTTAATAGCTCTAAGTGCAGTAATTCCATTGAGTTCAGGGAGTTCAATTTCCGAAACGATAACATCAACGTCATGACGTCTTACAAATTCGAATATTTCCACACCACTTCCAACGGTTCCAATAACTTGGATGTCGTCGTGATTTTCAAATAATAATTGAAAGCCAGTAGTTACGATAGGATGGTTGTCAACGACTAATACCTTGATCATAATACATAAATTAAATTGGTTAGTTAGTATAGAGTGCCAGAACTTATTAAAATAAATTCAAGAATGTGGAGATTTGCAATGCAAAATTAATAAAAAAATCAACATAACCGCCGTTTGTTAACAGAAAATCCAGTAATTATTTCAATTCGTTAGGAATTTCGCAAATGGGAATAGGGATCATTTTGTGTGTATTTGAGCGATTATATCTCATAAATATTTGAAACACTTGCTTTTGGCGTCCTTCAAAATCGTTTTCGGTTTTGCCTTCATCCTTCATTTTCATGGCCCATTCTAATTCTGGATAAGAAGCTCCAATTTGGTCTTCATCACTCCTTGCATCACCAAAAAGACCATCACTTGGTGCTGCTTTCATGATCGATTCGGGTACTTGTAAATGTTCACCAATGGCATAAACTTCAGATTTTAACAAGTCGGCAATCGGACTTAAATCTACGCCGCCATCGCCATATTTTGTATAAAAACCTACACCGAAATCTTCTACTTTATTCCCAGTTCCCGCAACTAATAGCCCTAAAAGTCCTGCGTGATAATATAATGTGGTCATGCGTAACCTTGCTCTAGTATTGGCTAAGGCCATATCAACAGTTGCTTGCTTTCCGCTAAGTGAAACTTCAGTTTTAAATTCTTCAAAAACAGGCGTTAAATCAACCCTCGAATCTTTAACATTTGGAAAACGTCTTTTTAGTTGCTCAATATGTTCCTGAGCGCGATTTACATGGCTTTCCGCTTGATGAATTGGCATTTCAATACATAATAAATCTAAACCCGTTTTTGCACAAAGTGTAGACGTAACGGCAGAGTCTATTCCGCCAGAAATCCCAATGACAAATCCATTTACCTTAGCATTTGTTGTGTAATCTTTAAGCCAATTTACAATATGGTCAACAACTTTTTCTGTTTGCATTTTAGTGAGTTTTTTATGTAATAATAGTACCTTTGCGTAACAAAAATAACGTAATCACGTTAGTAATAAAAATTTACTAATATTAAGTTATCGTTAATATAACCCATGAAACAATTTGTCTTATTTACCCTTCTATGTGTTAGTGTTTTTAGTTGTAAAAATGAGGACGCCGTAGAAAACGAAATTTCTAAAATTGAAACCGACTTTATTGTAGAGCGATTTGATCGCGCATTTGCCGAGGTAAAACCCGAAGGTTTGTCTGATTTAAAAAAGGCCTTCCCTTTTTTGTTTTACAACCGAATTCCAGATTCTCTGTGGGTTGAAAGAATGCAAGATTCTAATCAGATTATGTTGAATAATGAAACCGATAAAATTTTTGAAGATTTCAAAAATGAAACCCATGAGATCGAACAGCTATTTCAGCATTTAAAATATTATGATAAAAGTTTTACCGAACCGAGAATAGTCACATTGACCAATTTTGTAGATTATAGAAACAAGTTAGCAGTTACAGATACTGTTGCTGTTATTGCAATAGATAATTACTTAGGGAATGACCATGAAGTGTATTCAGGTATCCCTGTTTTTTTATCTCAAAACATGAAACCTTCGCAGATTGTTGTTGATTTGGCTAAAGCGTATAGTGAACGACAGATTTTTCAATCCAGAAAAAAGACGCTACTAGATGAAATGGTATATTTTGGGAAACAACTCTACTTTAAAGATAAAATGATCCCCTTTAAAACCGATGCTGAAAAAATAGGTTATACTCCAGAACAGCTAGAGTTTGCTCGGTTAAATGAAGGTGTAATTTGGACAGAATTTGTTGAAAAGGAAATGTTGTATAATACAGATAGCAGTTTGCCTGCTAGATTTATTGCAGACGCCCCATTTTCGAAATTTTACTTAGAGCTCGATAGCAAAACACCTGGCAGACTTGGACAATATATGGGATGGCAAATTGTAAGAGCTTATATGAAAAATAATGATGTGTCATTACAAGAAATGTTGCAAACAGATGCCAATGAGATATTTAATAAATCTAATTATAAACCACCAAAATAATGGCAGAAAACCATACTTCAAAAATAGAACTTAGTGTAGAACTTGACGAAAACAGAGTCCCTGAAAAACTGCAATGGACAGCAGAAGATGGTGGGATATCTAACGAAGAAGCTAAAGCTATGATGCTCGCAGTCTGGGATGCAAAGGCTAAGGAAACCTTACGTATAGATTTGTGGACAAAAGACATGCCTGTTGATGAAATGAAACAATTTTTTCATCAAACTCTTGTGGAAATGAGCAATACATTCTACAGAGCAACGCAAGACGAAAAAATGACAGCTACAATGAAAGATTTTTGTGATTACTTTGCTGAAAAGTTAGAACTTAAAAAGGAGTAGCATTTTTATTGATAATGTAATTCAAATCATATTCATATTCGGTTTCAAAAACGTAGTCTGAGAACGTTGCTGTAACACTACTTAGTAATTTGTCTGATGTAGTTGGATTAAGGTTGTTCTCTGTAGATGCTGGAGAACAAGAAACTAATACATATAAAAAGACGATTGCAAGTCGATTCATAGTAAGTTGGTTTGTATAATTAACTTACCAATGATCCATTTATTGTTCTTATAGCAAGTGATTTAGACAATATTGTAATCTCGATATCATATTTGCGTCAACATTTCATACTCATATTTTAATTATATTAGCATATGCGAAAAATAATATTCGGCGTTATTATTACCTTAATTATACTCTTTACTTTTAAGTACTGCAGTGATAAGCGGCAAGATGAAATCGTACTTCAAGAGCACACAGCGCTTATAAAAGAACAGGTTAAAAATGTTGGTAAACTTGTAGTTACCGAAGGACATTTTAGTGAAGTATTTACCTATAAAAATTCTAAAGCGGTTTTTGCCGATTTATTAGAAGCAAAAAAGCAGGCTATAGTAATTGTTAATGCAGATGTAACGATTGCTTATGATTTGAGTCTTGTGAATTACGAGATCGATGAGCTGTCTAAAACATTAAGAATAACGAGTATTCCCAAAGAAGAAATAAAAATTAATCCAGATTTTGAATACTACGATATTCAGGCGGATTTTCTAAATCAATTTGAAGCCAAAGATTATAATGACATTAAGGAAACGGTAAAAAAATCGTTGATGAAAAAAGTTGAAGCCTCAGAATTAAAATCTAATGCCCAAAACAGGTTGATTAGTGAATTGGCTAAATTTTATATTCTCACTAGTTCTTTAGGATGGACCCTACAATATAATGAAAATCCAATAGACTCTTCCGAAGAGTTATTAGATATTAAGTTATAATTTATATTGAACACTTACCCAGCCACCTCCATTAATTGCATCAATATTATTAAGGTTTAAATATTTTGCAGCTTTTGCAGAACGCACACCACTTTCACAGCAAGCAATTATTGGTTTGTTAAGGTTTTTTACTTCTTTAACTCTCGCATTTAATTCATTCAACGGAATATGAACAGAATTTTCAATATGTCCTTTGTCCCATTCACGCTGTGTTCTAACATCTAAAACAATAGCTCCATTTTTTATGTAACGCTCAACTTGACGCTTTTTAGCTCCAAAAATAAATCCTAATAATCCCATGGCATAAAGTTTAATTTGTAATTAATTCTAATCCATTTGTGATTAAGTGTGCAACGTTTGGTCGTTTCAGCTTTAAATGTTCCAAACGGTTTAAAATATTTTTACTAAAATCTTTGTCGTAACGATATGCTAATTCATACAATTCTAATGCTAAAAGCCAATCATCATTATGATTATCGGTTAAGGTTTTAAAAATAGTTTTGACACGCTCTTCGTCGTAATTTGATTGCCTTATATCACTCGTGTTCTTATAAAGTGACTCGAGTTCTAAAGTGCTACTGTCTTTAAGTTTTCGCACTGTTTTAGTTTCTGATACATGATATAGATTGTCAAAAGATCTGTAGTCTGCCGCACCAGCAAATGCAGAAATTATTGATGATCCTACCGCCAATTTGAAAGTTCCTTGGTTCGGAGAGAATAAAACCCTGTCTTTATATGTTACCGTACAATCTTCAAACTCTATAAGAATTAATTTTCCAAATACATTTCTAATACCAGTTACATTTAAACCTTCAATTGTAATGCCGCTTTCGTATTCAATGGCAATCCTTTTTCCGTCGTAAAAATTATAAGCCTTTAAATCTCTAGGCCTCATGTCTTCAATAGCTAAGCTAATACCTTTAAGTTTTCCAATTGGAGAACTAAATCCATTCGGATTGGCTTGTGCGCCATGACCTATAAGTTCTTTTTCTCTATTAGCCAAAGCAGTTGGGCCTTCGGTTTTAAAGAATACGACGTTATTGTCCTCGTCGGTAATCATTTCGGTAAAAACACCAGAAATTTGCAATCCTGTATTTAATTCTATACTACCAATTTTTCTAGAATCTATAAGTTTTTGTAAACCTCGAAATCCGCCCTTTCTTAATGCCATGGTACTAGAAAATTCTTCAAGCACCTCCATGAGGTAAGCAAAATCTGGAGTTACAAAGAGTTGTGGTTGAGGTTTGGTAATATCAAATTCTATGTCGGCTGCATCAATGCTATATAACCGCTTTTCAA
Source organism: uncultured Psychroserpens sp. (assembly GCF_947492715.1). Taxonomy (GTDB): domain Bacteria; phylum Bacteroidota; class Bacteroidia; order Flavobacteriales; family Flavobacteriaceae; genus Psychroserpens. The sequence goes on along the minus strand of NZ_CANLNS010000001.1, from coordinate 93,129 downwards.
CTTGGTCGGTCATACACCATTTACTTTCTCCAATAGATGATAATAGCCCAGCGCCATAAATTTTAGGATTTTCGATAGTGCCTATAAGTCCATATTCAACAGTCCACCAATGTAAGTTTCTAATTTTTGCAATTTCAGAAAGCGGTACTTTTTTATGCTGAAGTTCTTGTACTAAGGCTTCGGCATTTTTAATGGCTTCAGATGTTGATGTTGGAGATTCTTTTAAAATAGAAAGTGATCGAACAGCTTCATACATTTCATTGTCATGTGCAGATAAAATAGCCTTCGCTCCAATTTCACCAAAACGCCTTAAATATTCAGCATAATCGGGGTTGGCAATAATAGGGGCGTGCCCAGCCGCTTCATGAATAATATCTGGAGCAGGTGTGTATTCAATATGTTCTAATTGCCTGATATCTGAGGCAATCACCAAAACTTTATAAGCCTGAAACTCCATAAAAGCGTTTGGGGGAATAAAGCCATCAACAGCAACAGCGGCCCAACCTATATCTTTTAAAATACGATTCATGCCATACATACTTGGTATAGTTTCAATAGAAATACCAGTCATATCTAGCCCTTTTAAGTATGAGTGGTGGGCCACCTTACTTAAATAAGATACATTTTTCCGCATGACATAGCGCCAAACCGCTTGATTAATAGGAGAGTAATCATCATAGTCTTGAGGCTTAATAAACTGCTTTAAGTGAGGAGGTAATCTGTCAATTAACGGATTGGTTTCTATTGCTCTATTCATAGTTTATTTAAGTGCATTTTTCTTTAAAACCTTACAAAGTTATGAATTAAAAAATGGCTGTTTAGATTGATTAACATAATGTTTTAGTTTAAATTGAATATGTATATTAGTGCCAATGAAATCAGAAACGCGTAAGGACGAAATCATAAATACGGCAGCTAAACTTTTTAAGGATAAAGGCTATAGCGCAGTGACGATGAGGGATTTGGCTACAGCCATGGGAATAAAAGCTGCTAGTCTTTATAATCATATTAACTCAAAACAAGATATTCTTAAAGAGATTATCATTGATATCGCCGAAGCCTTTACAAATGGTATGAGCATTATTATTGCATCGGAGGTTTCGAATATCTCTAAACTTAAGCAAGTGGTCGCCTTACATGTTAATATTACAGCTAGTAATACAAATGGTATGGCCTCTTTAAATAATGACTGGATGCATCTTGAGGATCAATTGGATTACTATTTAAAATTAAGAAATGAGTACGAAAATAATTTTTTAAAAATTATTGAAGAAGGTATTTCTACTGCCGAAATAAAACAAACCAATGCCGAAGTTATAATGTTCTCTATGTTGTCTACTTTGCGTTCACTCTATTTATGGATACCTAAAAAAGAAGATCTTAATGCCGATGATTTGGCTAATAATTTAAGTGAAGTTCTCATAGAAGGAATTAACGTCTAATTAAGAATAATATTTTGTATCTTTGTTCACCAAACTAACAAGTGTTAGTTAAATGTTTAAGGTATACACATGGCAGAATTTCATAACTTAAAAGTTGCAGATATTTATAAGGAAACCGAAGATACTTCGGTAGTATCATTTGATATTCCTTTAGAATTACAAGATAATTTTAAATTTAGACAAGGCCAGCATTTAACGCTTAAGGCAGATATAAACGGCGAAGATGTTCGTCGTTCGTACTCATTGTGTTCGAGTCCAAGTGAAAATCAGTGGAAAGTAGCCGTGAAGCAAATTCCTGGTGGTAAATTTTCTACCTATATTAATACTGAAATAAAGAAGGGCGATTACCTCGAGGTTATGACGCCAAGCGGAACGTTTGGGGTCTCTGTAATGCCTGAGCATTCAAAAAACTATCTGTTTTTTGCGGCAGGAAGTGGAATCACGCCGGTGTTATCAATGATAAAAGCCCACCTGGCTCAAGAACCAAACTCAACTTGTAAGCTGTTTTATGTGAATAAAACGGCAAAATCTATTATCTTTAAAGAAGAACTAGAGCAACTTCGAAACACCTATTTTGGAAGACTAGAAATCTATTACTTCCTAACTAAAGAACGTAGAGATATTGAGCTTTTTAATGGAAGATTTGACGACGACAAAATGGAAGTCCTAACCAAAACTTTCATCGACATTCCTGATACAAGTGAGGTTTTTCTCTGCGGTCCAGAGCAAATGGTGAATTATGTTAGTGACTATTTAATTAATAAGGGATTGCCAAAAGAATTAGTGCATTTCGAGTTATTTGTTACAGGTCTATCAGAAGAAGATATTAAAAGAGCTGAACGTTTGGCAAAACAAAACGTTGAAGGTGTTGAAATAACAATTGTAGATGGTGGAAAAGAATTTGCATTTACAATGACTAAGGAATATGATAATATTTTAGATGCTGCTTTAGGTGCAGGGGCCGATTTGCCTTTTGCTTGTAAAGGTGGTGTTTGTAGTACATGTAAGTGCGAAGTGATAGAAGGAGCAGTTGAAATGAAAATTAATTATGCCTTAGATGATAAGGAGGTAGCTCAAAACTTAGTGTTAAGCTGCCAAGCCGTGCCAACAACAGAAAAAGTAGTAGTAGATTTTGATGTATGATTTTTAAAGACTATACCATCAAACCAACCATATAATGAAAAAGAAAATTTAGTCACCAAAAACTTAAAGTTATGAGTGAAGAACAAATTAAAAATCTCGAAAAACAATTTGACGAGCGTATCGCCAGAGATGAGAAAATCGAGCCTAAAGATTGGATGCCAGAGAAGTATCGTAAAACGCATATTCGACAAATGTCACAACATGCACATTCTGAGATTATAGGAATGCTTCCTGAAGGTAACTGGATTACAAGAGCACCTTCGTTACGACGTAAAGTGGCGTTACTGGCAAAAGTACAGGATGAAGCTGGTCATGGATTGTACCTCTATTCCGCTACTGAGACCTTAGGTATTTCAAGAGATGAACTCTACGAACAATTGCATACAGGCAAAGCCAAGTATTCTAGTATTTTTAATTATCCAACATTAACTTGGGCAGATATGGGTGCTATTGGTTGGTTGGTTGATGGAGCAGCCATCATTAATCAGGTGCCATTGTGTAATACATCTTATGGTCCTTATGCAAGGGCAATGATTCGTGTATGTAAAGAAGAGAGTTTTCACCAAAGACAGGGTTATGAAATCATGATCAAATTGGCTAATGGAACTCCAGAACAAAAGGAAATGGCTCAAGATGCTCTAAATCGTTGGTGGTGGCCCAGTCTTATGATGTTAGGTCCAACAGATGATAAATCGGTACATACAGCACAGTCAATGAAATGGAAACTTAAACGTAAAACCAATGACGAATTGCGTCAGCAGTTTATAGATCAAACAGTGCCTCAAGCCGATTTAATTGGTTTAACAGTTCCAGACCCAGATTTAAAATGGAATGAAGAACGACAAAGCTATGATTTCGGAGCAATTGATTGGGATGAATTCTGGCAAGTTGTAAAAGGTCATGGACCAATGAATAAAGAAAGAATGAAAGCAAGAGTGGGCGCTTGGGAACGTGGAGAGTGGGTTCGTGATGCTGCCATGGCTCACGCAAAAAAGAAACAAGAAAGAAAAGAAAAACAAGCAGTTTAAAACTATAGTTATGTCAACAAAAAACTGGCCTCTTTGGGAAATCTTCGTAAGAAGTAAAAACGGATTAGAACACAGACATTTTGGAAGCCTTCATGCTGCAGATGCAGAGATGGCATTAGAAAACGCCCGTGACGTCTACACTAGACGAAATGAAGGTGTAAGTATTTGGGTTGTAGAATCAAAGAATATTACAGCTTCAAATCCCGAAAATAATGGTGAGCTGTTCGAACCAGCACAAGATAAAGTATATCGTCACCCAACATTTTATGATTTACCAGACGAAGTAAAACACATGTAATGAAAAACGAAAATTTATATAATTATATTCTTGGTATCGCAGATAATAGTCTTATCCTAGGACAACGTATGGGAGAACTCTGCGGTCATGGGCCAAATTTAGAAACTGATATTGCTTGTACAAATATTTCTCTAGATTTATTCGGACAAGTACGTAGCTATTTTCAATATGCTGCGAAAATAGCAGGAGATGAACGTAGTGAGGACGATATCGCCATGCTTCGCAAAGAACGTGAGTATAAAAATGTGTTGTTGGTTGAACAACCTAATACCAATTTTGCTTATACGTTAGGACGTCAATTTTTATTTGATGTTTATCATCTAGCATTTTTAAAAGAACTCCAAAAAAGTACAGATTTGACACTTTCGGCCATTGCCAATAAATGTGTTAAAGAAGTAAGTTATCACGAACGCTTTTCCTCAGATTGGATAAAACGCTTAGGTGATGGTACCGAAGAAAGCAATGCAAAAATGCAAGAAGCTATTAATGATTTATGGACATATACCGATGAGTTATTTCATCAAACAAATGCAGACAAAGCAATGCTTGCTGAAGGAATTGGTGTTGATGTGACAAAACTAAAAGAAGATTACTATAACAGAGTGAATGCTGTTTTAGAAGTAGCAACACTCAATACTCCAGAATCAAAATGGTTTCAAAAAGGAGGGAAAGAAGGTATACATACAGAACATCTGGGATATCTATTAAGTGATTTGCAATATATGCAAAGAACCTATCCAAATATGGAATGGTAATACACCTTTGATTGACAATTCCACGGTTTGTTGCGGAATATCATCAAAATAATTATGACAACCACAGAGCAAAATATAGACAAAAAGTTAATCGCAATATTAGAACAGGTGTCTGATCCAGAAATCCCTGTATTGTCTATTATGGATATGGGTGTCGTTCGCTCTGCAATCATCTCAGATGGTGTTGTACAGGTCGAAATTACACCAACTTATAGTGGTTGTCCAGCAATGGATGTTATTGGTGATGACATCAAAAAAGCATTACTAGATGCAGGTTACAAATCTCAAGTTGAGTTGATTTTGTACCCAGCGTGGACTACAGATTGGATTACTCCAAGAGGTAGGCAAGCACTAGAAAAATATGGAATTGCCGCTCCTTTAGAAGCTCAAGCAGATAAAGATGTGTTGCTCCATGGAAAACGAATGGTTAAATGCACCAATTGTGGTTCACAAAACACACGATTGGTAAGTCAATTTGGTTCAACCGCATGTAAGGCACAATTTCAATGTGATGACTGTCAAGAACCATTCGACTATTTTAAATGTTTAAAATAAATATAGCGTTACCCAAAGGGTCAGGCTCTCGGCAGTCGCTTCCCGATAATTATCGGGAGAGCTCCAACAAAGCCTCCATCCTTAACGCAAATTGAGATAAAATAATAGGTATGAGCAATAATTCAATACAATTAAGAATTGAAAACAAGGTCGCGTATATAACGCTCAATAGACCTGAAGTATTTAATAGTTTCAATCGTGAAATGGCATTAAATCTTCAATCTATAATGGATGATTGTGAATCTAATGATGAGGTCAGGGCCATGGTGCTTACAGGAAACGGTAAAGCATTTTGTGCAGGTCAAGATTTGAAAGAAGTCACAGATCCAGAATTAAACCCAGGATTTAAGAAAATTCTAGAAGAACATTATAACCCAATAATTACTAGAATCCGCGCCATTAAGAAACCTATTGTTGCTGCCGTAAATGGTGTAGCTGCTGGGGCAGGAGCTAATATTGCTTTAGCCTGTGATATTGTAGTGGCACATGAAAAAGTTAGCTTTATTCAGGCATTTAGCTTAATAGGGTTAGTTCCTGACAGCGCTGGAACCTTCTTTTTACCGAGATTAATAGGTTTTCAAAAGGCATCAGCTTTGGCAATGCTTGGAGATAAAGTTACTGCCGAAGAAGCAGAACGTTTAGGAATGATTTATAAAGTTATGCCTCTAGATAGTTTTGAAGATGAAGTAAACAAATTAGCCTACAAGTTAGCACACATGCCTACAAAGGCTTTAGGATTAATAAAGGAGTTATTTAATCAATCCATGAATAATAGCTTAAAAGATCAATTGGCACTCGAGTCTAAATTACAAATAGAAGCAGCGCAGAGTGACGATTATGCCGAAGGAGTTGCGGCATTTATAGAAAAAAGAAAACCAGAATTTAAAGGGAGATAAATATGAACGTAGGTATTATAGGTTCAGGAACCATGGGAAGTGGCATTGCTCAAGTAGCTGCTACTGCTGGTTGTAAGGTGAAATTGTACGATACTAATCAAAATGCTTTAGATAAAGCCAAGGCTGCTTTAGAAAAAATATTAAATCGTCTTATAGAAAAAGGACGAATCGATACCCTCGGAAAAGAGAGAATTCAAAATAACATCGCTTATGTGGATCGTTTAAAAGATTTAAGTGATTCAAACTTGACCATCGAAGCAATTATCGAAAACCTTGAGATTAAAAAGAAAGTGTTTTCAGAGTTAGAAACCTATGTGGCAGATGATTGTATTATTGCATCAAATACGTCAAGTTTGTCTATTGCATCTATTGCAGCATCATTACAAAAGCCAGAACGTTGTATAGGTATTCATTTCTTTAACCCAGCACCTTTAATGAAATTGGTAGAAGTGATTCCTGCAATCCAAACAGCAAAGAATGTTCTGGATATTTCAGTGAAAACTATTTCCGATTGGAAAAAAGTAGTTGCTGTGGCCAAAGATACCCCAGGATTTATAGTCAATAGAGTGGCAAGACCATTTTATGGTGAATCTTTGAGAATTTATGAAGAAGGAATTGCCGATTTTGCAACCATCGATTGGTCCTTAAAAACAATTGGCGGTTTTAGAATGGGGCCATTTGAATTAATGGATTTTATTGGTAATGATGTAAATTACACAGTTACCGAAACCGTATTTACCGCATTTTATTTCGACCCTAGATACAAGCCGGCATTTACTCAGAAACGTTTTGCCGAAGCTGGATATTTAGGACGTAAATCTGGAAAAGGTTACTATGACTATGCCGAAGGCGCTACTAAACCAGCGCCATTAGAAGATAAGGTTCTAGGACAACAAATATTTGATCGTGTATTGGTTATGCTTATCAATGAAGCAGCAGATGCCTTGTTTTTAAACATTGCGTCAGCGGAAGACATAGATAACGCCATGACTAAAGGTGTTAATTATCCTAAAGGTTTATTGGGATGGGCAGATGACAAAGGAATCAATTGGTGCGTGTCGAGATTAGATGCCCTATATAATGAGTATCATGAAGATAGATATAGATGCAGCCCATTGTTGAGAAAGATGAAGAGAGAACATAAAACATTTTTTTAGCGTCAGTTCGAGTGCGAAGTGTATCGAGAACAAGTGAGACTTCTTGATATAATTTTCTATTAAAATATCTCGAAGCAGTTAAATATTAAATTATGAAGGGAGAAGATATTCCACATAAAATGCTAAGTCAAGATGCCTACAGCCAATGGTTAGGTATTGAGATTTTAGAATGCGAAATTGGCCGATGCAAAGTTGCAATGACCATTCGTAAAGACATGCTCAATAGTATGAATAAGGCACATGGAGGTATTAGTTATTCTTTGGCTGATACCGCATTTGGTTTTGCCGCCAATACCCATGGGAAATATGCTGTATCTATTGAAACTAGTATTAATCACATCGAAGCCTTAGATGAAGGTGATTATTTAATCGCAGAATCTGTGATTGAAAAAGTAAATAATAAACTAGGCTTTAATATCATTGAAGTAAAACGCGAAAACGAATTAGTAGCCTTGTTTAAAGGCGTTGTATATAGAACTCAAAAAGATTGGACACATGATTAAATTAAACAAAAAGTACCTCATTGTAATTATTGCAATGTTATTTACAAGCATCGGATTCGCTCAAGAAGATGATGTTATTGAAGAAGAAATTGAGATTAAAGAAACTATAAATTCAATGTTTAGCTCTGTCATAGAGATGGATATTGATAAAAGTATATTTCCAATCACTCAAGGGAATACTCATTTTTCAGAAGATCAGAAATCAGGTATACTAGCAATGCTTGTACCCTCTTCTTTTGAAAATTTAGAAAAAGATTTAGAAAACGAACAATCTAAAGAAGGTATAAAAACACTCAGCAAAGGAGCGCTTAAAACAGATGGTAATCGCATTCTCTTTTTAAAACAATCAATGGATAGAGATGGGCAAACCTATTATATGTTCATCTTCGCTAAAGAGCATGCCAAAGATGCCACCATAATGGTAACTGCCTTTTATGAGGCGGAAAAGGATGAAGACTATAAAAAATACGCAGAAAAAGCTGCGAAATCAGCTAAACTTGTTGAAAAAGAATAAAATTATATGAAAGACGCATATATCATCGATGGTGTAAGAACACCAATTGGAAACTATAAAGGCACATTATCTGCTGTACGCACAGACGATTTGGGAGCCTTAGTCATCTCAGAAGTTGTTAAACGTAACCCAAACATTCCTAAAGAGGCTTATGACGATGTTATAATGGGATGTGCAAATCAGGCTGGAGAAGATAATCGTAATGTGGCAAGGATGTCATCATTATTGGCTGGATTACCGTTTACAGTTCCTGGAGAAACCGTAAATAGATTATGTAGCTCTGGTTTATCAGCTATCATACATGCCAATCGCGCTATAAAAGCAGGAGATGGAGACCTTTTTATTTCTGGAGGTGTTGAAAATATGACACGAGGACCATACGTTATTGCCAAACCATCTACAGGTTTTGGAGGTGATTCTAAAATGTACGATTCTACGTTTGGATGGCGTTTTATAAATCCAAAAATGCATAAGTTATATGGAACCGATGGTATGGGGAATACAGCCGAAAACCTCGTTGAAAAATATAATATTTCAAGAGAGGATCAAGATAAATTTGCATACTGGAGTCAAATGAAGGCAGCAAAAGCCCAAGAAAATGGACGTTTGGCAAAAGAAATCGTAACTGTAGAAATTCCGCAACGAAAAAAAGATCCTATTCAATTTTCCAAAGATGAATTTGTAAAACCAACGACCTCACTTGAAGTGCTTGGAAAATTACGAGCCGCTTTTAAAAAAGAAGGAGGAAGCGTTACTGCTGGGAATTCCTCAGGTTTAAACGATGGTGCTGCAGCAACAATAATTGCATCAGAGGATGCTGTTAAAACATATAACCTAAAGCCTCTGGCAAGAATTGTAAGTTCTGCAGTGGTTGGTGTAGAACCTAGAATTATGGGAATTGGTCCAGTACAAGCGTCTAATAAGGCTTTGGAAAAAGCAGGATTAACTATGGACGATATAGATATTATAGAGCTAAATGAAGCCTTTGCAGCGCAAGCGCTTGCATGTACGAGAGCATGGGGATTGGCAGATGACGATCCAAGATTAAACCCAAATGGAGGGTCAATTGCTATTGGTCACCCTCTTGGAGTTACAGGAGCAAGAATCGCTTATTCGGCAGCTTTAGAGTTACATGAGCAGCAAAAAAAGTACGCTCTAGTTACAATGTGTATTGGTGTTGGTCAAGGTTATGCTGCTATAATAGAACGTGTTTGATGTTGGGGTAATTTGGGCGTTACCACAAGGGTCGCGTTTTCACTACTCGCTCTCTTTGAGGAGCTCAAACAAACCGTTCAACCGCTAACGCAGTTGGGACTAAAATAAGAGATAATGAAAATATTAATCATAGGAGGCAACGGAACAATAGGTAAAAAGGTAAGTGAACGCTTAGCTCAAAAGCATGAAGTACTCATTGCTGGTCGACATTCTGGAAACGTCACTGTCGATTTTTCAGATTCATCATCAATACAGACGATGTTTGAATCTGTGGGGAAACTAGATGCTATTGTAGCTATTGCTGGAGATGCGAAATGGGACAAGTTGAATAAGCTTTCCGAAGATGATTTTTATATTGGTATAAAAAGTAAAATGATGGGACAGGTTAATACGGTAAGAATTGGTAAAAATTACTTAAACCCAGGAGGATCTATAACATTATCTACCGGAATCTTAGCAGATGACCCTGTAGATATGACAACAAGTGCAGCTATGGTAAATGGCGCTATCAATAGCTTTGCTAAGGCTGTGGCTTTAGAGTTAGAAGATGGAAAACGAATCAACGTTGTGTGCTCAGATTTGGTAGAAGATTCATTCGAGAAATACAAAGACTATTTTCCAGGAAATACACCAGTACCAATGCATAAAATTGTAGACGGTTACGTAAAATCTATAGAAGGAAAAATTACAGGAAGAATATTAAGAATAATGGCATAAGGAGTTATTATGGATAAAATACAACATTACGTTCAAGGTCATTGGACAACAGGAAAAGAAGAAGGCGCACCAATTTATGACGCTATAACCGGCGAAGCATTTACAAGTGTTGCAGTTGAAGGGTTAGATATTCCAGAAATACTAAACTACGGACGAACCAAAGGAGGTGAGCAACTTCGAAAAATGACATTTCAAGAGCGTGGTAACATGCTTAAGAAATTAGCATTGTATCTTACAAAAAGAAAGGATGCATTCTATGAATTGAGTTACCGTACAGGAGCTACCAAAGTAGACAGTTGGATTGATATAGAAGGAGGTTTTGGTAATCTTTTTGCTAATGCCTCTCTCCGAAAATTGTTTCCAAATCAACCTTACCACGTTGAAGGAGATCCTATCGACTTGTCTCGAGGAGGGCGTTTTATGGCTCATCATATTATGGTGCCTAAAAAAGGTGTCGCTGTACATATTAATGCATTTAATTTCCCTGTTTGGGGTATGCTAGAGAAATGTGCAGTAAACTGGATGGCTGGTGTTCCGGCTGTCGTATTACCCGCACCTTCGTCATCTTATCTAGCCGAAGCCGTTGCCAGAGACATCATAAATTCAGGGATCTTACCAGAAGGGGCACTTCAAATTATTAATGGTACAGTAAGAACTATTTTAGATACTGTTGAGTCACAAGATGTTGTCACATTTACAGGTTCGGCGGCTACCGGACGCTTGCTTAAAGCACATCCTAGGCTCATACAGGAATCTGTGCCATTTACAATGGAAGCCGATTCATTGAACGCTTCTATTTTAGGTGAAGATGCCGTGCCAGGAACGCCAGAATTTGATTTATTTATTAAGGAGGTTCGTAAAGAAATGACAGTAAAAGCTGGTCAAAAGTGTACAGCAATTAGGCGTATCATAGTTCCTGAAAATTTAGTTGAAGATGTACAGATTTCATTAGGAAAAGCATTAGATAAGGTGACTATTGGAGACCCAAGATTAAAAGAGGTAAGAATGGGGGCTCTAGTAAGTCGCCAGCAAGTTAAGGCCGTTAGGGATTCTGTAAACGACTTGGCGAAAGAAGCTCAAATTGTATATGGTGATTTAGATAAAATTGAAACTATAGGAGCAGATGCACAAAAGGGTGCATTTATCAGCCCAATTTTATTGAGAGCAGACCATCCTTTTCAAAATACAGTGATTCATGAACGTGAGGCTTTCGGACCCGTAAGTACTATTATGCCTTATAAGAACTTAGATGAGGCTGTTACATTAGCCCAGATGGGTAAAGGGTCTTTAGTATCTTCTATAGCAACTAATGACGATAAAATTGCTAAAGATTACGTAGTTAATGCTGCCAGTCACCACGGAAGAATCTTGGTTTTAAATCGCGAGAGTGCGAAAGAAAGTACAGGTCACGGCTCACCTTTACCATACTTAGTTCATGGAGGACCAGGACGTGCAGGAGGTGGTGAAGAAATGGGAGGAATGCGAGGGATCAAGCATTACTTGCAACGTACAGCAATTCAAGGCTCACCAACAACAATTACTGAAATTACAGGCATTTACCAACAAAATGCAAAGTATAAGGAAGCGGAACAGCATCCATTTAAATACCATTGGGAAGATATTCAACCAGGCATTTCGCTCAAAACGCATAAACGAACATTTACAGATACCGACATAATCAATTTTGCCAACCTTACTTGGGATCATTTTTATGCTCATACAGATATCACGTCCTTAGACGGAAGTATTTTTGAGAAAAGAACAGCTCATGGTTATTTCATTATTTCGGCGGCAGCAGGATTGTTTGTATATCCAAATAAAGGCCCAGTAGCTGCAAACTACGGTTTAGATAGTATTCGGTTTTTACGACCATTATATCACAACGATACAATCTATGTGCGATTAACTTGTAAGGAAAAAGTAGATCGAGATGTCGCTTCAGCTGAACATCCAAGTGGTATTGTAAAGTGGCATGTAGAAGTGTTCGATGCCAATTTTGAAGATAGACCTGAAAGTCAAAAAAACGATAAAGATAGTCCTTTAGTGGCGGTTGCGACCATTTTAACAATGGTGCAGAAGAAACAAGAGGTCTTCGTTGAAATGACAGACGCTAAAATAGAGGAGTGTTTAAGTAAACTTAATGAAGACACGAAACCTCAGTGGGGAATTATGACGCCTCAACATATGATTGAACATCTAGAGTATACATATAAAATTGCTGCGGGAGAGATTCAAGATTTTGAAGTCGCCACTCCTGAAAAAATTCTTGAGAAGGTAAAGAACAGTTTATATAATTACAGGAAATTTCCGAAGAATTCAAATTTCCCATTACTAGAAAAGGATACGTTAGATGATTTGAAACATGAAAATCTGGCGATTGCAATTGAGACATTTAAAACTCAGAGAGCAGCTTATTTAAATTATTTTAAAGAAAACCCAGAAGCAACATTAAGCAATATGGTTTTTGGAGAATTAAATAGATATGAATGGTATTTAATGGAGCGAAAGCACTTAAATCATCATTTTGAACAATTTGGATTATTATAAATTATGACACAACCATACGTTAAACAAACGATAGAAAACGAAGTAGGATATATTGAATTTTTTCATCCTGCCCATAACTCCTTACCAGGAGATGTATTGGCAAAACTAGCTGAAACCATAACTGAAGCAGGTGAAAATGATGCCATTAAAGTAATCGTTTTAAAAAGTGGAGGCGATAGAACCTTTTGTGCTGGAGCAAGTTTTAAAGAGCTTATTAATATAAATGATGCTGCTACAGGAAAAGTTTTCTTTTCCGGATTTGCTAATGTGATTAATGCCATGCGAAAATGTCCAAAGTTTATTATAGGACGAATCCAAGGTAAAACTGTTGGCGGAGGTGTAGGACTCGCAGCTTCAACAGATTATTGTATGGCCACGAAGTTTGCAGCTATAAAATTAAGTGAGTTAAATATTGGAATCGGACCATTTGTAGTTGGACCAGCAATAGAACGAAAAATGGGATTGAGTGCGATGTCACAAATTGCCATTGATGCAAATTCATTTTATCCGCCAGAATGGGCTAAAGAAAAAGGTTTGTTTACACATGTTTACGATAGCACTGAAGCACTTGATGATGCTGTAAAAACAACGGCCGAACATTTATGTACATACAATACAGAAGCCATGTTAGAAATGAAAAAAGTATTCTGGAAAGGAACTGATGATTGGGACGAGCTTTTGGCAGAACGCGCACAAACAAGCGGAAGATTAGTGTTGTCTGATTTTACCAAAGAGAAATTAAAAGGATTTAAATAATAATGATTTACAGTTTTAAAGGATTTATACCAGTGGTTCACAAAAGTAGTTTTGTGCATCCTTTGGCTGCCGTAACTGGTAATGTGATTATTGGTAGAAACTGTTACATAGGTCCGGGAGCGGCTATTAGAGGGGATTGGGGACAAATCATTTTAGAAGATGGTGTTAATGTGCAAGAAAACTGTACTGTACATATGTTTCCAGGAAAATCCATTACCCTTAAAGAAAGTGCGCATGTTGGTCATGGAGCCATAATTCATGGTGCGAACTTAGGTAGAAATTGCCTTATTGGTATGAATACTGTTATTATGGATGATGCCGAAATTGGAGATGAATGTATTGTTGGGGCTATGGCGTTTGTAAAGGCAGAAACTAAAATTCCGAATCGAAGTTTAGTGGTTGGGAATCCTGCAAAAATTATAAAGGAAGTAAGCGACGATATGATTGCTTGGAAAACGAAAGGCACGCAGTTATATCAACAATTACCAGCAGACTGTCATGAAAGTTTAAAAGAAGTAGAACCTTTAAGAGAGGTTCCAAAGCATATGAAAATACAGGAAGATGTTTATAAAACACTTCGCGATTTCATGAAAAAATAGAGAAGACAACAACTTACGAAATGAAAAGAATAATTGTTATAGCTTTACTGTTTTTTGCCGCAAAAGGATTGGCGCAAAATGAAATAACATATTTCGCACTTGATAGTAGTGTTGTTTATGTTGATAACTCAAAAGGCGCACATTTTACAGTGAAATTTCCGGGAGATTCTATAAAAACTACAGGAATGTCAAATGCTTATATGATTGGTGACGAATTTGTTCAATTTTTAAAACGAAAATATGACCGAAATAGTTATACAAATAAATCTAAGCCAGAAAAGGAGATTGCAGTTTTAAAAGACGCCATGAACTACGAAGTAGATTATTTGAGAGATGAAATTTTCAAACAAGATCTTGATATAAAAGAAGAAGTGTTTTTAAATGATCAAGGAAAGAGATTTCATTTATGGAGTTATGCGATGCCAGAAAAAGCCCTTGAAGAGATGGGAAATGATAAACTGGAGCAAAAAGTGTCGCAGTACTATTTTCTAAACTGTATTGTAAATGATTTTATTTCTGGAATGATGTTAGTATCCTATGAAGGCGAAAGTATCGAACAAAAGATAGAAAGCATTAAAAATATCTCTAATTCTGTCGACATTTTTGGTGGCCCAATTGATATTGATGGCACCTATGCTAAGATGGAAGCTGAGGAGGACAATACTACAATCGAATTCATAAATGAGAGTAAGGGATTTGAATTAGACATCCCAAATTGGGCTAATTTGGTTAAATCGGATTTGAGCTTGTATTGGATGGCAACGATGCCAGACATTAATAATGTGAAGAACGCTATAAGTTTAAATTGGTTTGAAAAAGAGGCATATAAAGGTTTCAAAGATTTTAATAAGGAATTTGTTCTAGGAAAAAAGATAGGAGATGGTTTAAATACAGGAACGTTCTTAATGAAAAAAGAACTTAAAACTGCCGAGAATATGAATGGGGTTACCTATAAAATTCAGGCCATGTTTGGCGGTTCGTTATATGATTGTCAATATGTGACTTTTGAAACTAAAACTCATTTCGTTTTGGTGAAATTTATTGCTACACCAGACACCTATGAATTAAATGTTGAGAAGTTTAATGACTTTATTAGCAACATAAAAATATTAGATTAATAATTTTTAAATTTTAAAACTAGGATAAACTAGTTAATACAAATGTCAAAAGTAGAGTTTAAAATGCCCAAATTGGGCGAAAGTATTACTGAAGCTGCCATTATCACATGGTTTAAAAATGTTGGAGATACAATTGAAGAAGATGAAATGCTTCTCGAAGTTGCTACAGATAAAGTAGATTCTGAGGTGCCTTCAAATGTGTCTGGAGTTATTGAAGAGATTTTATTTGATGCTAATGAGGTGATTAAAATAGGAGAAACCATTGCAATTATTAAAGCAGACGGAGATGTTGCAGAGTCAAAAAAACAATCTAAAAAAGCAGATAAGAAACCAGAACAAAAAAAGACCGAAAAACCTAAGGCACCAAAACGACCAAAATTAGATCCCGTTGCTTCTTCAGGGCAATTTAGCGTTTCTAATTCGAATACATTCTTCTCGCCTTTGATTATAAAAATTGCGAAGGAACACCATATTAGTTTTGAAGAATTAGCTAGAATCCCAGCAACAGGTCATGAAGGTCGATTACGCAAAAGTGATATATTTCAGTATATCGAAGAAGGGAGACCCTATAAATTTGCACAGCCAGTTGCTCAACAAGACCCAACGGCATATCGTATTCCACAGCTAAATTTTGATAAAGGAAAAGGAAAAGTCATTGAAATGGATAGAATGCGTCAAATGATTGCAGATCATATGGTGTATTCAAAACATACGTCGCCTCATGTAACGGCTTATGTTGAGGCCGATTTAACCAATATGGTAAATTGGCGCAATGCCAATAAAAAAGCATTCCAAGAAAAGCATGGAGAGCGTTTGACCTTTACACCATTATTTGTTGAGGCTGTGGCAAAAGCTGTTAAAGATTTTCCAAATATTAATGCCTCAGTTGATGGTAAGACTATTATAGTGAAAGAAGATATTAACATTGGTATGGCTACTGCATTACCTAGCGGGAACTTAATTGTACCAGTGGTTAAAAACGCAGATACAAAAGATTTGAAAGCATTGGCAACCAATGTTAACGAGCTTGCTAATAAGGCTAGAGAAAATAATTTAAAAGCGGATGATATTCAAGGGAGTACCTTTACTATTTCTAATGTAGGAACTTTTGGAAGTGTCATGGGAACACCTATTATCAATCAACCTGAAGTGGCGATTCTTGCTTTGGGAATAATTAAAAAACGTCCTGAGGTTATCACTACAGAAAAAGGCGATGAAATTGCCATTCGAAGTATGATGTACTTGTCATTGTCGTTTGATCATCGTGTTGTTGATGGGTTTTTGGGCGGAAGTTTTGTGCGTCGTGTTGCTGATTATTTTGAGCAATTTGATGTAAATAGAACAATATAAATAAAATAAGAAGGCCTGTATTTGCAGGAGTTACTATGAATAAAGACATATTAAAAAAAGGATTTTCAAAATTGTGTACGGCCAAAGCAATGGCAGAATTATACGAAGCTAATTTTAAACAGGTTTCCAAATATGTACATGCCACCTCTAGAGGTCATGAGGCCATTCAAATTGCTTTGGGGATGCAATTGCTACCTCAAGATTATGCGTTTCCGTATTACAGAGACGATGCTATGTTATTGTCATTTGGATTAGAGCCTTATGATTTAATGTTGCAATTATTAGCAAAGAAAGACGATCCGTTTTCTGGTGGTAGAACTTATTATTCGCATCCAAGTTTAAAGGACGATGATAAACCGAAAATCCCACATCAATCTTCAGCAACAGGTATGCAAGCCATTCCTGCAACAGGTGTTGCAATGGGAATGCAGTATAAAGAACTTCAAGATTTAGATGATAAAACACTTAAAGATGCGCCTTTTGTGGTGTGTAGTTTGGGTGATGCTTCTGTGACCGAAGGAGAGATTGCAGAGGCATTTCAAATGGCAGCTTTGAAGCAAATGCCTATTCTGTATTTGGTACAGGACAACGGTTGGGATATATCGGCAAATGCCGAAGAAACTCGTGCTCAAAATGCATTTGAATATGCTCAAGGCTTTCATGGATTAGATGCTATCTCTATTGATGGTGCCAACTTTATAGAAAGTTATGACGCGGTTGAAAAGGTAATAGAAACCATTAGGACAGAAAGACGACCATTTTTGGTCCATGCTAAGGTGCCACTTTTAAATCATCATACGTCTGGTGTTAGAATGGAGTGGTATCGTGACGATTTAGACGAAGCACGATCTCGAGATCCTTATCCAGTATTAAAACAACAATTAGCTGATAACGGATTCTCGCAAGAGGAGATAGATGATATAGAACGCTTGGCAATCTCGAAGGTACAATCCGATTTTGAAAAGGCATTACAAACTGAAGATCCTAAGCCTGAAGATTTGTTTACACACGATTTTGCACCAACTCCAATTTCCGAAGAGAAAGGAGAACGCACACCAGAAGGAGCAGATAAGGTCGTAATGGTTGACTGCGCATTGTTTGCCGTTGAAGAATTGATGAGAAAACATAAAGAATGTTTGCTTTATGGGCAAGATGTAGGTGGTCGACTAGGAGGTGTTTTTAGAGAAGCCGCAACATTGGCACAAAAGTTTGGAGATGATCGTGTGTTTAATACACCAATTCAGGAGGCATTTATAGTAGGGTCAACAGTTGGTATGAGTGCAGTTGGATTAAAACCAATTGTTGAGGTTCAGTTTGCAGATTATATTTGGCCTGGGCTCAATCAATTGTTTACAGAAGTGAGTCGTAGCTGTTATTTGTCTAACGGAAAATGGCCAGTGAGCATGATTTTACGTGTCCCTATTGGAGCTTATGGTAGTGGAGGACCCTATCATTCTTCGTCTGTAGAAAGTGTAATTACAAATATTAGAGGAATAAAAATTGCTTACCCGAGTAACGGAGCAGATTTAAAAGGACTGATGAAAGCGGCGTATTACGATCCAAATCCAGTTGTGATTTTAGAACATAAAGGCTTGTACTGGTCTAAAGTGCCTGGAACATTAACAGCCACTTCTGTAGAGCCTTCTGAAGATTATGTTTTACCTTTTGGAAAGGCTTGGGTACTGCAGGAAATATGGAAGCAAGAAGACGTTGAAACGTGCACAATCGTAACCTACGGAATGGGAGTACATTGGGCTTATAATGCATCTGGAGAATTGGGAATGAGAGATCAAATTGAAATTATAGATTTAAGGACCTTATATCCTTTAGATGAAGATGCTATTATGAACTCGGTTAAGAAAACTGGAAAATGTTTAGTGGTAACTGAAGAGCCATCTAATAATAGTTTTGCTAGAGCGCTTTCTGGAAAAATACAGGAAGAATGCTTTAGATACCTAGACGCGCCAGTGATGACTATAGGTAGTGAAAACATGCCAGCTATCCCGTTAAATTCTACTTTAGAACAAACGATGATTCCTTCTACAGAAAAGGTAAAGGCGAAGATTGAAGTTTTATTGAATTATTAAAAGGGTATATTTAAAAGAAATTCTTTGTATATTGAACCTTTAATTTATCACTCATATCATGAAAAAACAACTACTTTTATTGTGCTTCGCATGCTTTTTATTTGCAGGAAGCCAATTGTCATTTGCTCAAACTACGATTAAGAAACAAAACACAGCTGTAAGTAATGCTGATTATTCTGCTGAAAAAAGTGTACAGAAATTAACTAACTTATTAGAGCGCGAAGCAAAGTTAGATGCGACGCAAAAGGAAAAGTTATATGACGTGTTTGCTGCAGTAGAGAAAAAAATTAAAGGTATCGCCAGCATTGAAGATGCAACTGAGCGTCAAGCTAAGAAAAAGAAAATACGTGCTTATATTGACCAAAAGATAAAGCAAGTATTAACACCTGCCCAATACGAAATTTATAAAAAGAAGACGGCAGCTAAATAGAACGTACCGAAATAAACTATATAAAAAAAGCGACCTCATAGAGGTCGCTTTTTTTATATCTTATATTCTGAAAGCGGTTTTGTGAACTTTTCAGGATCGGCCGCTAAGTGGTATCGAGGATCGTCAATATCCTCAATGATGACTTCCTTAAACTTAGGGCTTGCCTTATACATCAGTGTCTTACAATCTGTACTTAGATGCTTTAATTTGATTGTTTTGCCTTCGGCTTCGTATTTGTTTACCAAGTTAAAGATGGCTTCCATAGCCGAGTGATCACTTACACGAGATTCTACAAAGTCTATTTCAACATGTTGTGGGTCGTTTTTAACGTCGAATTTAGCGTTGAAATTTTGGATAGATCCAAAAAATAATGGACCCCAAATTTCGTACGTTTTTGTGCCGTTGGCCTGGATGCGTTTACGCGCTCTAATCATTGTTGCATTTTTCCATGCAAAGACTAAAGCTGAAATAATTACACCAGCAATAACGGCTACGGCCAAATCTTTCCATACAGTAATGGCTGAAACTGCAATTAAAACAATAGCATCAGACAAAGGAATTTTTCTAATAATTCTAAAACTACTCCATGCAAAGGTTCCAATAACCACCATAAACATCACCCCAACTAATGCGGCAATTGGTATTTGTTCAATTAATGGTGCTCCAAACAATACAAAGCACAATAAGGCAATGGCTGCAATGGCTCCAGATAATCGACCACGACCACCAGAATCTACATTAATAATAGATTGACCAATCATAGCACATCCACCCATACCTCCAAAGAGACCGTTGAGCATGTTGGCTCCACCTTGAGCAATACACTCTCGATTTCCATTTCCTCTAGTTTCAGTGATTTCATCAATTAGATTTAAAGTCATTAACGATTCTATAAGGCCGATAGCGGCAAGAACAAAAGCTGTAGGAAGGATTGTACTTAAGAAATGACCATCTAAGGTGCCAAATAAACCAAAGATTTGATCTTGAAATGTAGGTAAACTACCTTCTAACCCTTTTCCTCCACCTTCTTGGATAAAAGAACCAACTGTGCTCATTTCGATGCCTCCGAAGATAGTAATACAAGCCACAACAATAATGGCAATGAGGGCTGCAGGGATTTTTTTAGTAAGCTTTGGCAAACCATACATAATACCCATTGTAAGTCCGATAAAACCTAACATTTTCCATAACGCCATATTTGAGAATAGGTGAGAGAACCATTCAGATGTGTTGCTCCAAATAGAAATATCTTTAGGAACGGCGTTAGGAAATAGGCCTAATTGTGATAGGAAAATCACAATGGCTAAACCATTCACAAACCCCATCATTACTGGATGTGGAATAAGTCGAACAAATTTTCCAAGTTTAAAAACACCAGCTAGTATTTGGATGACACCAACAAAGAGTAGTGTAATGAAGAGCCACTGTAAACCTAGGTTGTCGATGGGAGTTTCTAAGCTAAGCCCTACTTCATTTCCTTTTTGAATAAGATATACCATTACAACAGCCATAGCTCCAGTTGCTCCAGAAATCATACCTGGTCGTCCACCAAAAAGAGCCGTTACGATGCCCATCATAAAGGCACCATATAGTCCGACTAAAGGGTCAACACCTGCGACAAAGGCAAATGCTACGGCTTCAGGAACCAAAGCAAGAGCAACGGTTAAACCAGAAAGAATATCATTCTTTGGGTTTTGGGTAAAGTTTTTTCGTGTGGTTTGGCCTAGTATCATAATTCTTGCACTTAAAAGTCGGCAAAGATAGGCTTTTAGAAATGAAGCAGAAAATGAACTGGAATAAAGGCATAAAAAAAACACCAGAGAACTGTTCTGATGCTTTTTTTATTCTTGTTAAGATAATTTATTGTGCGATTTGCGGTGGGTATTCTTGCATGATTTTAGTTACAAACTCTTTTATTTTTGCTTCTTTCTTTTCCACACTTCTTTGTGTTAAAAGTCCGGTGCCCATACCTTGCCATACTAATTCCTTTTTATTAGCATCGATTAAGTCAACAAATAAAGAACCTTGAGTTCTTGTAGATACTGTTGGTTGATTCCAACCCCAGCCCCAACCAGGACCAAAGCCTCCCCAACCCCAGCCGCCATAGCCCCAGGTATTGTTGTAAACATTAACACGTTGTTCTGATTTTGTAAAAATACTAACCAAAAGATCTGGATTTTCAGATTTGGTATAGCCTTGAGCTAATAATTCGGTTTCGATAGCGCGCAGAATTCTACGTTTATCTAGGTCACTAATTTCGGCTTTATCGATTCCTGTTTTAAAGAATGCGAACGTCTTGTATTTGCCGAATTCGGCATTTTTGTCGTAATCTGATGCGACTCTAACAGAGCTACAAGAAGTGATAACCAAAGTTACCATCACAATGGGTAATAATTTGAGTAGTTTTTTCATAATTCTTTTTTTTATGGTTATAACGAGTTTAATAAATCATCATCAACTTTATTAGGTAATGTTACCTTTAAATTAGGTTCGTTTTGCATGGCGCGTTTAATGGCAAAAATAGCTTCGTCATTTCTTGCCCAACTTCGTCTAGCAATTCCGTTGTTAACATCCCAAAAAAGCATACGTTTTAATCGTACAGATGCTTCCTTAGTACCATCAAGAACCATACCAAATCCACCATTTATAACTTCTCCCCATCCAACACCTCCACCATTGTGAATGCTTACCCAAGTAGCACCTCTAAAACTATCACCAATAACGTTGTGAATAGCCATATCTGCTGTGAATCTTGATCCATCATAAATATTACTGGTTTCTCTATATGGAGAATCGGTTCCAGATACATCATGGTGGTCACGACCCAATACAACAGTCCCAATTTCACCATTGGCTATGGCTTTATTAAATGCTTCTGCAATTTTCATTCGTCCTTCGGCATCGGCATATAGAATTCTGGCTTGTGACCCAACAACGAGTTTGTTTTCCTGTGCGCCTTTGATCCATTGAATATTATCAGACATTTGTTGCTGAATTTCTTCGGGAGAATTCTTTTTAATCGCTTCTAAAACTTGGCAAGCAATAGCATCTGTTTTGGCGAGATCTTCTGGTTTTCCAGAGGCACAAACCCATCTAAACGGCCCAAAACCATAATCAAAACACATTGGCCCCATAATATCCTGCACATAAGAAGGATATTTGAAATCTATACCATTTTCAGCCATAATATCTGCACCAGCTCTAGAGGCTTCAAGTAAAAATGCATTTCCGTAGTCAAAAAAATAAGTGCCTTTTGCAGTGTGATTATTGATAGCTTTAGCTTGGCGACGTAAACTCTCCTGAACTTTGGTTTTAAATAATTCAGGGTTTTCTGCCATCATGATATTAGCTTCATCAAACGATAAATCAACAGGGTAATAGCCTCCAGCCCATGGATTATGTAAAGAAGTTTGATCGCTTCCAAGATCTATATGAATATGTTCTTGATCAAATTTTTCCCAAACTTCAACGACATTACCTAGATAGGCAATAGATATCGTTTCTTTTTCAGCTTTAGCCTTTCTAACTCTGGCTACCAATTCATCTAAATCTGTGGTTTTTACATCGATCCAGCCCTGGTCTAATCGCACTTGGGTAATCTTAGGGTTTACTTCTGCACAAACGGTTATGCAGCCTGCAATATTGCCAGCTTTGGGTTGAGCGCCAGACATGCCTCCTAAACCTGAGGTCACAAATAGATTACCTTTGGGCTCTTTTTTTATTTTTCTAAAACCATTCAAAACAGTTATAGTTGTGCCATGAACAATACCTTGCGGACCAATATACATGTAACTTCCAGCCGTCATTTGTCCATATTGAGTAACACCTAAGGCGTTGAATTTTTCCCAGTCATCTGGTTGAGAATAATTAGGAATCATCATACCATTAGTGACAACCACTCGCGGAGCTTCTTTGTGGCTTGGGAATAATCCCATTGGATGCCCAGAGTACATAACTAAAGTCTGCTCGTCTGTCATTTCAGACAAATACTTCATTGTTAACCTATACTGCGCCCAATTTGAAAAGACACCCCCATTGCCACCGTAAGTAATTAATTCGTGTGGGTGTTGCGCTACTGCGTAGTCCAAATTATTTTGAATCATAAGCATAATCGCGGCAGCCTGTTTAGAGTTAGCAGGGTACTCATCAATAGGTCTCGCATACATTTTGTAATCAGGGCGTAAACGATACATGTAAACCCTTCCGTGCGTGTCAAGCTCTTTTTTGAATTCTGGTAGTAGGGTTGCATGCTGAGATTTATCAAAATAGCGTAGAGCATTTTTAAGCGCTAGCTTTTCTTCATCTGAAGATAAAATACTTTTTCTTTTAGGAGCATGATTGATTGAAGGATCATAAGGTTTGGGTTGAGGTAAAACACTTGGTATTCCTTCTTTTATTTGATCTTTAAATGATAAGGTTGTTGTTGGCATTACTTTTTTTTTAAAGTATTTTTATTAAAACCATAAGGGCAATGTCTACAGCCGCTTTCACAGCAATATCCTCTTTTTAAATGATATTGTTCGGTGAAACAACGATAGCCTTCTGGTGTTACATAATAATCTCCTTCTTCTACAGGAATTATTTTCTTCATCTTACAAAGATAATGTAAATTGGAAAGATTTTTGATTGTTGATTCATATGGTTTTAATTTCTAAATATATTGTACCTAGAGGTTATGTTGGAATAACGATTTTTCCTTTTATTTTCCTGAAAAATTATAACTTGAAAACTAATGCAATATTGGTGAATCATGAGCGTATTCATTTAAGGCAACAACTAGAAATGTTGGTTGTTCCATTCTATGTTTTCTATTGTGTTGAATTTTTAATTCGTCTCATTGTAATGAAAAACTGGCATCAGGCTTATCGTCGTATATCATTTGAACAAGAAGCCTATAGAAATGAAAAAGACCTCAACTATTTAAAATCAAGACCTTTTTACTCATTTTTAAGTTATTTATAGTTTTATTGACGAATAACCACCTTTTGAGTTTTTTGTTTTCCGTTGTTTAATACAACTTTTACAATGTAAGTGCCATCCGATAATGCGGTGTCGTTTAAGAGGAAACCGGACTCGTTAATATTGGTTTTTGTAAATATAGATCTGCCTATGATGTCGTAAATAGTAAAAGTACTTATGGTTCCAATTTCCGAAGAAACCTTTACGTATTCACTTTTAGGAGCAATAATAGTTATGCCTTCATAACCATCTGTTGGGTTGACACCTAGAGATTGGTTAGTATATCTTAAAATGAATCTATTGTTATGAATTCCAGCTTCTATGGTAAAGGTGTAAGGCGACATCCGAATATCATGTATGATGTTCAATGCAGTGTCTTCTATATATATGGTTTGTTCCTCATCTGAGAACAATCCATCTAATGAATTTATAGCTATAGTATGACTTCCAGTTTCGTTAGAGATAATGCCTAAGGGAACAATGTCATCTTGTAAAAATGGTAATGATCGACCTTGAATGGATAAATTTTCGTTGTTTAAGACTGAATAAAAGGCATTGTTCTCTCCGCTAAAATCATAACCGTCATAAAGACGATCAAAATCGTTGGTCGCATCATTAACATAACCAACTAATATCGTATTAGTAATATCATTTGGTGACAATAAATCTAGCCATATTCTATGGCGTTCTATAGTGTTTCGATTGGTATTCTGATCTGAATCGATAGATCTAAAAAAAGTGTTATTGTTATAAGTTGAAAGCACTTGTCTCATGTTATTATTAAATGTAACAGTAGATCCAGAAGTGGCGCTGTGATTCATCATTACAAAAAATGCCTGACCTGATCCGATAAATAAATCACTTGTGCCAGGGGGATTTGATCCTGTATTGTTATGTTCAATATAGTCATTGCCATCGTAGTTATAAACATAATCTTCATAGAAGGGATCTTGAGTTGCAATGGAGTAACTAGAGTTATGCGGCCAAACATAAACAGTACCATTAATATTGGTGTTTAAATTTGTAAAGGCATTAGCGGAAATAGCCGAAGGGTAAGGGTTTCCAATGAGATTCCAGTTGTCGTCCTCGTTAGTAGCGGTATTGCCTATTCCTGGGTAATTACCTCCATTATAACCTCCATGAAAAATCTGTTTTGTAATAATTCCATTATTAGGAACACCACTAAATAGAGCGGTGTTATTTGCTATGGTATAGGTCGTAGAAGGTATTGTGGTTGGAGTGCCTGCCAATCCTCTTACAATATAACCAGCACCATTTATCATATTTCCTGATGCTGAAAACCATTCGCCGTGGTTGCCTGTTCCGTTTCCAGCAACGGTTGGTGTCCAGTCAAAAATTAAACTAGAAGAAGGAGAAATATTTGCAACTTGATAATTGGCAACAGGTGATGCCCAGTATACATATTCTGAGTTTGCTACAGCACTTTCATCAAAATTGGGAGAGCGTTGCACATGAATAGTTCCAGAGTTAACGGCAGCATCCTCAATTTGAATTAAACTCGAACTACTTTTTAAATTTAAAACACCTGTATTTTGAACATTTACCCATTCTTGAACAATGAGTTCTGTATTGGTTTCAAGCTCGAGATAAGCATTTGACTCTAACGTTAGGCTTCTTGCTTGAGCAGGCTGAGGAGGTAACGGGATTGGTGTTTGAGCTTTATCTGCTAAAGGTGCATTGGGTACAGTGCTATTATCTGGAATTACAATGCAGTTATCTATGGTGGGCACTCCAGTAGGTGTCCAATTACTGCCTATATACCAGTTATTATTTGAGGAACCGTTCCATGTTTTTTTATTATAGATAACTGTTGCTGTATCAGTACAGGCGTTGTTATCTGTTGCGGTATAAGTTTGGATACCGTTTGGAGCAGCATAAACTGTGCCTGCAAAACCACCTGCATATGCTGTGGTCAAAGTATTATCTGTGTATAAGCCGGTCGTTGGAGACCATGTGACCTGTGGAGGTGACGGCGTTCCATCGGCCGTAACAATCACGTCATCGATGAACCAATCAAAGAGGTCTAGTGTGTCTCCATTTAGTCTAAATCTAATGTATAGGGTAGTATTTCCATCTAACGCAGAAATATCTATGTTTTCAGTAGTAGCTGCAATATCATTTGGAACATTTAAAGCGGTATACTGGTTTGTCCAGTTAGTTCCGTCTAAAGAGGTTTGCACCCGAATTGAAATATCACCACCTAAAAAAATATTTAATTCATGTTTAAAACTTAATTGAAGGTTGGTTTGGCCTGTTATATCGATAGCAGGAGATCTTAAACGCCAATTACTTACATCATCACCTGTTGTCCATTCTAAATTTGCTTCGTTCGCTGTTCCTCCCGCATTATTTGTAGTGGATACAATCCAATCTGCACTTGGTGCGCCGTTGGTTACGGTCCAACCAGCAGGGAAATTAGTCGCGTTAAAATTTTCAACAAACACGGTAGTTGTAGGCGCAGGAATAGGTGCGTTTGTTGTAAGTTCGGTATAGTCTAAATTGCATTCATCAGCTCCAATAGGATAGTTAGTATCTGTAATCATTAAGTTACAATTATTGCCACAGGTAACATCAGCTACCCATCCGCTTTCGGTTACTGAGCTATCACTATCAAAAACAAAAGTCAAAGATCCAGAAGGATCTGTGGATGTGAATGGTCCAGGAATAGCTGTTCCTGAGAAGGTTCCTAATAATGGATATGTAGCATCAGGCCCATCATATACAAGCAGATCATCGCAGCAAGATTCTAAGTCGAAAGCTGTAAATGTTACCGTTATAGCAGTGCCTAGGATATCTGGAGTTAATGTGGTTGCGCTCAATTCGTTATTTGAGTAATTACCGGCCACACCACCGCTGTCATAAAAAGTAGAGCCGCAAATCACTGGAGGTACGTATGGTGCACAAGTTAAATTCGCTGCCCATCCGCTTTCGGTTACTGAACTATCGCTATCAAAAACGAAAGTCAAAGCACCAGAAGCATCAGATGACGTGAATGGTCCAGGTATTGTATTTCCTGCAAAGACTCCTAAAAGAGGGAACGATGCATTAGGTCCGTCATAAATTCTTAATTCGTCGCAGCAGCTTTCAAGATCAAAAGCTGTGAAGGTTGCAGTTACGGCATCACCTGCAATATCTGGATAGAATGTTGTTGTTTGAAGTTCGTTATTGTTGTAATCACCACCTGAGCCACCACTGTCATAGAATGTGAATCCGCATGTTGGTGGTGTTGGAGGAGGTGTACATGTAATATCTGCTACCCATCCCGTTCCAACATTAGCATCCCCGTCTGAAACGAAATCAAACGTAATCTCTCCCGTTGGATTACCTGCAGTATTGGAGGTAAATGAAACAGGTGCAGAAGTTACTGTTCCTAGAATCGGAAACGTGTTATTTGGTCCATTGTATACCGTTAAAACATCCCCAGCGTCAGGAATATCAACAGAAGTAAAATCTACTGTAACTGTTCCGCCAGCAAAATAAGGGCTTATGGTTGTAGATTCATTTCCAGAATATGGACCAGATGTGCCGCCCATGTCATAATATTGACTTCCACATACTGGTAAACTTGCACATGTCGTTGTTCCATTTCCAGAAGTTTGTTGAAAATCAATTATTCCTTGACTACCATTATAATTGGTTATTAGTACAACATAAACCTCGCCCTGCATTGCGTTTAAAATATTCATGGTCTCGGTAGGAGCGATACTAAAGCTGCAATCGGTAATTTGATCGGTTGCATACGGGTAAAACGTTGGGTTGGCGGTGTTGTTTGGACATGTTGGACAATTTGTAAAGGAAATGTTAGCATTCGCATCTGCTATATCTATGAAAGGTCCCCAAGCAATGAAATCAACATCAATTGGAGTGCCACCTGTGTCTTCTTGATTAATCGTGAAAATTAAATCACCTGGTTGATCAATTTGTAAATAGAAGTAGGCCGCATTTGGTATGGATCCTAGACAGCCAACGGGAGTATTGTCTGGCATTCCAAAAACATTATTGAATGTTAATTGAGAAGTTCCAGAACAAAATTGTTCTGAACTTAAGACGTCTGTTCCTTGAGAAAAGGATAGATTTAAAGTGAAGTAACATATAAAGAATATTGTAATTTTTTTCATGTCGTCATGCTTCTGAGTTGGTTGTTAATTACAAGAAACTAGTAAACTGCCATTCTGTTTTGGTTTCACAATTTGTAGTTGGGTTTAAGATTATGGCTTTCCATTTAATACACTTACAATTCAAATCATTGTACGCTAATGTTTTATTTCCGACGGTGTTTTCTGAAAAGTCAACGATTTTATAAGTTTTTACTTCAGATCTGTTTGTTCCGTTTAATCCATTCCAACAAGCATTTAAGGGTTGAACTTCGAAAGTTAACTCTAGGTTTTGTGTATCGTTTGTTTCAGAAAAATCCCATGAAATTATAATATCATTTACGTTTTGATTGTTTCCTGAAATCGTCTTAGCTTCTATTGTAAAGTTTTGGATGCATTCATTAGTGTTGGAAGTAATTGTTTGGCTTTCAGTAGAATAATAAGCAAGTATTAAAGCCGTTAAAAAAAGTAATTGTTTAATCATAATCTATATCGTTCTAAACTTAATAGAATAGTATCATTCTAACGAGATGTTAGTTTTAGTGACTAAAATGTCTAATATAGATTTGAGGCTTAAAGATGATTAATGTATGAAAAAATATTAATAATTTTAATGTTTTATTGTGTAATTAATATGATTTTAGTTAACATGTTGTGAATAGCTAATAATTTTAACTTTTTTGATTAAGATTATCAATTAAGATTATGTTTTAAATGAAATATGATTACCGAGTCTATGATATCTAAAATAAAAAAGACCGCCTTCGAAATGTATGGCGGTCTTTTTTTATTATGATTCTTAGCTTTATTGCTTAAGAACGACTTTTTGAATTTTTTGTTGGTCATTTAGCAATGTTACTTTTACAATGTAAGCAGAATTTGCTAGATGTTTGGTTTGAATATTTAACTCACTAGCATTTACGTTAGGCTTATCTATTACCACTCTTCCTAATAAATCGTAGACCTTTACATTTTGAATAGGATTGGTCGTTGATTCTATTTTAATGTATTTTCCGTTTGGAGCAATTATAGTAAGTCCGTCTAATGCTTCTGGGTTATCAACAGATAATGTGTTATCTGTATATCTCAGAATAAACCTGTCATTAATAGTTCCAGCATTTGAGTTAAAATTATACGGACTTAAACGTAAATCGTGAATTGTATTTGTATAGGTGTCTTCTAAAAAGATGTTTTGATTGATGTCCTCAAATAAGCCGTCAACTGTGTTGATTGCAATAGAATAATCTCCATTTTGAGAGATTCTGTATCCAAGAGGAACAATATCATTATTGTTAAAAGGAAGCGATCTCCCTTGAATCGACATGCTTTTTTCATCAATAATTGAATAGAAGAGTGTGTTGCCATCACTTAACTGATCACCATCATAAAGTCTGTCTTTATCATTGGTGGCTCCTGAAATATAACCCACTAATATAGAATGCGCGTTATTGTTATTATCAATTAAATCTAGCCATATTCTATGCTTTACTATTACAGTATCACTATCATTAGATGAAGGATTAGCATTTCTGTAAAATTGATTATTACTATAAACACCGTTTCTCATTGTATTGTCAAATACAAGATTCGCTGGTGTTGACGCGGTATGATCCATGAGAACAAAAAATGCTTGACCTGCACCAATAAATCCATTAAATCCTGCTGGAGTAGAACCTGTCAAATTGTAAGCGATGTAATCATTTGGATTATAATTATAAACAAAATCGCCATAAAACGGGTCGGTAACAGCATTGCTTGGAGCTGATTGATGTGACCAAAGATAAACAGTTCCTGCTATTGCCGGATTGGAGTCATCAATGATATTAGAAGCATTCATTGTAATAAAAGTGTCAGCAAAAATTGCCGAGGGAAAAGGATTACCTACAAGATTCCAATTATCATCAATGGCTGTGGCAACAGTTGCCCCAGCACCTGGGTAGTCTACTCCGTTATAGGTGCCTCTTAAGATTTGTCTGTTAATTATACCATTACTTGGACGGCCAATAAACTCTGCAGTATTTGGTGTTAAAGTTCCAGATAATCCCCTTATAGCATAACCTTTTCCTGGAGTCATGTTTTCTGAAAGGGAACGCCATTCGCCATAGTTACCAGCACCATTTCCACCAACTGTAGGAATCCAGTCTAAGAGGTATCCTGCACTTGTACCAGGAGATACTCCACTAAGTCCGAAATTTTCAACGGCAGAAGACCAATAAACGTAATCTGAAGTACTTAACCCAGTAACCTCTCGCTGCATTGTGATATTTCCTGTATTGTTATTGGTAGCTACATTGGTCACCTGTACTAAATTAGCGCTGTTTTTTACCATTAATGAGCCATTTGCATCTACATTTATCCAATCCGTAACAGTTAATGATGTTGACGATTCCAGTTCTAAATTGGCATTACTTTTAATGGTTAAATTTCTTGCGTATGAAGGAGTTGGAGGTACCGGTGGTCCTAAAATAGTAGGGTCTGGTAACACACCAACATCATCAATAATAACACAATTATCGCTAGTTGGAACTCCCGTAGGATACCAATTATTTGGGTCGTTCCATGTTGTTGTGCCCTGAGTACCATTCCAGATTTTTGTATTATTAGTAATTGAAATATCTTTACTAATGGTACAACCGTTTGAAAGTGTTGCATTAGCGGTAAAAGAAAAAGTTGGTTGTTGCAGTTGTGTAAAAGTTGGTTTTACATAGACGGATCCTGTGGCTGTTCCAGGAGTGTAAGGTATAGTAGCTGCAGCGTCAGTATAAGCGTCAACTGTGCCAGTCCAAGTAAAAGATGGGCTAAGTGGTCGTGTTCCATGAAGTTGAATGTTGTCTACTGCGACGCCATCACCCCAATCTGCATAATAGTAAATTCTTACCATTAAACTTGGTGCACCATCAAAAGCGGATAAATCATATGTTAAATGACTAAAATTAGTTCCGAACCCTACATCATTAGTAATGTTCGCAATTATGGTTGGCCATGTTGTTCCACCATCTGTTGAGACTTCAATATTTACATATTCCGGAACTGATGGGAAGTATTGCGAAAAATACATATCCAATTCTAATGTGAGGCCCGTAAAAGTAGAGGCATCTAATAAGGGGGAAATTAATTCGTTTTCGGTATGAATTACTCCTGAATCTGAAGTACTCATTACAAAATTATTTGCACCAAAACCAGAGGATATTGCTGGATTCCAAACAAATTGAAATGGTTCATAGGTACTAGTTTGCGATTGCCATTGAGAAATTCCATCAAAGGGAGCTCCATTAACCTCAATGTTGTTTTGAGTAAAAACTCCTAGTCCGCCAGTTTCAAAATCTTCGTCAATTAAATAAGCAAGTTCTGTGCTTCCAATTGCGGCTATTTGAATAATGTCATTTTCGCCACAAATTTCTGGTATCGCTGGTGTAATAGTAAGTGTTGTTATTGGATTAACAGTTCCTGTGATTTTGGTTCTTACCAAAGATTCGCAGCTACCGTTGTCTGCTGTTACCCAATAGGTAGTTGTATTAGAGATTATTGGAGACCAGTCTCCTGTTGTTGTTGCTACTAAATTGCCTCCTGTTTCGGCATCATACCATTTAAATTGCGTTGTCCCTGCAGAACCTGTTACTTGAAGGGTTACGGCACCTGGTCCACAAGTTGAGCCGTCCATTTTGCTCGTTATTGTTGCACCACAACTTTGCACTACTGTAAATAAGTAGTCTTCGGCTTCTCCATAATCAGTGTAATCATTATTTTGACCTGGAAAATCATGATTGATAAAGGGTTCACAGGCCGTAAAGTTGTATGATCCCAATTCGGTTCCAAAGCGATCATTAAAGGCATTATGAAATCTTATTCGAATTCTATAATCACCTATGGCTTGATTTGCTGGAATTACAAAGCTAAAGGTCGTTGTTGTTGTTAATGTTCCTGCAGAGTCATAGACGATTTCCGAGGCGTCATTATTAAAGACACCGTCTTTATTCCAATCTACCCATGCTTTATAACGTCCTCGTCCTGTAGCCGATTCTACATAAACGTTTACACCTTCGCCTTGCGCCTGAATACTATTTGTTAATCCTGACCAATCTTGATATCCTGATGGTGAGTTCGAAAAACCACTGCCAAGATTAGAGACGTCATTAAGTGTTCCAATAAATTGAACATCATCTATGTATTTAGTAATTGGCGAATTATTAGTGGCTGGAGTACAGTATGTAGAAGTCGTTGTTGTCGTACTTCCATTTAGAGGATTAATAGTGTTGTATAGAGGTCCATTAGAGCAAACATCATTATATGAAAACACGTATAAGTAGTATGTGGTTGCAGAGTTTAGGCCTGTTGCTGTAAAGTTTGTGTCGTTATCAATATCAACTACCACGTAACCAGCACCTATAGTGTCGCCTATATTGTAAGTTGTTGTATTCACGGGCGTTGGTGCAGTTGCAGAGGTACTTACAACAACGAGATAATTATCTGGGACAGGAGCAGCATCTGTAAATGAACCAAATACAGTATCTCCAGTTGGGGTTAAATTAAGAGCCGTTGGCTGATTGGGTGTTGTACACGGAGTTAAGGCTATTCCTTTAACATCAATATCATCGATAGTAAATGCTGGAAAACCTCCAACAGAATTGTCATTTTCCCAAGCAAAACCAAGATAAAACTGTTGTCCATCAATTACCGAAAGGTCTAAATTTGTGACATTTTGAGTTGTGCTTTGTCCTTGATAAACTCCAGGAAGCGCAGCCCATGTGGTTCCATCTAACGAATAGATGACAGATCCAAAATCAAAAAATAGTTCACCTTCACATATCCAATTAAAATCTAATGTAACGTTTGTATAGTTGGTAGCATCAATCGGAGTCGTGTAGTAAACAAGAGTTGAGGCTACTCTATTGTCTCGATACTCTGGTCTTGTGCCAGTCGTTACAGGATTGTTTATGCTAACGGCCATGGAGTAGTTGCCAGAAATGACATTACATCGCGTGTTATCTAAAACCCACCAGTAGTTATTATTTGTTGGGGGCGTGGTTGCAAAATCGCCAGTTTGCCAGCCTATATAGGGTGTGGCTTGATTTTCTTGTCCAGTCGCAGTTTCAAAATCTTCTGAGAAGATAGTGACCTGAGCACTCAGTTCCGAGCTTAAAAATATAGTAAATACTGAGGCTAAGAGTAATTTTTTAATCATACATGTTCCATTTTAAACGTAACAAATAAATCATGAAATTCATGAATTTAGCATAGGCTATGAACTGACGATTAGGGGGATTCGCTTTAGAATTCTAAACATGATTGTGCGGTTTTTGTTTACCATGCATAATTATTCTATGATAAATATAGCTTTTTTACCTTTGTTTATATCAATGCAGTTATTATATTCGACTAAATGTTAAAATTTGAAGATAAAGGGGATTTAAGTGTTGATAATCAGGTTTATATAAAGCCCGAATATTTAATTCATCCTCATATTTCTGGTAATAAATATCGAAAGCTAAAATATAATCTTATTGAAGCGAAACGGTTGCAAAAAAAGTGCTTACTAACTTTTGGAGGGGCATTTTCAAATCATATTGCTGCTGTAGCTTCGGCAGGGCAAGAATTTGGTTTTGAAACAATTGGTGTGATAAGAGGCGAAGAGTTACAATCGAAAATTGATTCTAACCCAACTTTGAGTTTTGCTGAGACATGCGGAATGCGTTTCAAATTTGTATCACGTCAAGATTATAAATGTAAAACAGATGACCATTTTTTGTTCGAACTGCATAAAGAATTCGGTGATTTTTATCTTATCCCTGAAGGTGGGACGAATGAATTGGCCATAAAAGGGTGTGAAGAAATTTTAACAAAGTATGACAATCATTATGATTATGTCTGTTGTTCTGTAGGAACAGGAGGGACTATTTCCGGATTAATAAATTCGGCATTACCACATCAAAAAATTCTAGGCTTTCCTGCTTTAAAAGGTGAATTTTTACAAGAAGAAATTGCTAAATTTGCAACACATACAAATTGGGAATTAATTACTAATTATCATTTTGGAGGTTATGCGAAAGTAAGTGATGAACTGATTGCCTTTATCAATACATTTAAGCGTTTGCATCATATTCCTTTAGATCCAGTTTATACTGGAAAAATGATGTATGGTATTTATGATTTAATAAAAAAGAATTATTTCCCGAAAGACTCGAAAATTTTGGTTATTCATTCTGGTGGATTACAAGGAATTGACGGGATGAACCAAAAATTAAAACAACAAAAAAAGCCTTTAATCGTTTGATATTTATGAAAAGATTACTTGTTATTTTATTTACTGGAATTTTAGTTTTTAGTTGTGGATCTAAGAAAAAGATTGTCACTAAAAAGAAAAAATCAAAGCAAAAAACAGAACGTGTTGTTGAGGTTGAACCAACTTCAGAAACCAAGTCTGTACCTAAGACTACGGAAATTCCTAAAAACTCGAATTTAAGTGCTACAGAAAAATACATTTTGACCTACAGCACTATTGCAATGGATGAAATGCGAGTGTCTAAGATTCCTGCAAGTATTACTTTAGCTCAAGGAATATTAGAGTCAGGTTCAGGTAAGGGTAGATTGTCTGTAGAGGCGAACAATCATTTTGGGATTAAATGTCATGGTTGGACTGGAAAAAAAATCTATCATGACGATGATAAATCTCAAGAATGTTTCAGGAAATATGATCACGCCTTCACCTCATTTGAAGATCATTCTAAGTTCTTAACAACAAGAGGGCGTTATTCAAAGTTATTTGAGTTGCGACCAAATGATTATAAAGGTTGGGCTAAAGGGCTTCGTGCTGCGGGTTATGCAACTGATAGACGTTATCCTCAAAAACTGATAAGTTTAATCGAACGCTATGAGCTTGATAAATTTGATGACATGGTACTTGGTAATATTTCTACTCCTAAAAGGGCAGACAAGAAAGACGTGTCAATAAATCATAAAGTTGTAAAAGGGGATACCTTGTATTCATTATCAAAGCGATATCATATGTCTGTTGAAGACATAAAGCGTCTCAATAACTTAAAAAACAATGACCTTTCACTTGGTCAAATTCTTATTATAAAATCAAATTAATATGTTATATCAACGTAGTAGTGCGTTATTTAAGGCTGCGGAAGAGGTTATTCCAGGCGGCGTAAATTCTCCAGTTAGAGCGTTTAAAGCGGTTGGAGGAACACCTATTTTTGCTAAATCTGCAAAAGGGGCTTATGTTTATGATGAAGATGATAATCGTTATATCGATTATATCAACTCTTGGGGACCAATGGTATTAGGACATGCTTATGCGCCTGTTGTTGATGCTGTGATAGAGAGGG
Organism: uncultured Psychroserpens sp.; assembly: GCF_947492715.1. GTDB lineage: Bacteria > Bacteroidota > Bacteroidia > Flavobacteriales > Flavobacteriaceae > Psychroserpens. The sequence goes on along the minus strand of NZ_CANLNS010000001.1, from coordinate 57,614 downwards.
CAAAACTCGGTACGTCTTATGGAATGCCTACTGAAATTGAAACAAAAATAGCAGAGCTGGCCGTATCAATGGTGCCTAATATTGATAAAATTCGCTTCGTTAATTCAGGAACTGAGGCTTGCATGAGCGCTGTGCGTTTGGCACGTGGTTATACTGGAAAGGAAAAAATAATAAAATTTGCTGGTTGTTACCATGGACATAGTGATGCTTTTTTAATTCAAGCTGGAAGTGGAGCTGTTACTTTTGGGAGTCCAAACAGTCCAGGGGTAACTCAAGGAACGGCTAAAGATACCCTATTGGCACGTTTTAACGACATTGAGCATGTTAAAACACTAGTTGCTGCGAATGCTGGTGATATTGCTTGCATTATTATAGAGCCTGTCCCAGGAAATATGGGGTGTATTCCTCCTAAAGAAAACTTTTTAGAAGCACTAAGACTTGTTTGTGATGCGCATGATATCTTGCTTATTTTTGATGAGGTGATGACTGGTTTTAGGTTAGCTAAAGGTGGGGTTCAGGAGCTTTACAATGTTAACGCAGATATCGTTTGCTTCGGAAAAGTAATAGGTGGAGGACTGCCAGTGGGAGCATTTGCGGCACGTAATGAGATTATGAATCATTTGGCTCCGTTAGGAAGAGTGTATCAGGCAGGAACATTAAGTGGTAATCCCTTGGCAATGGCAGCTGGACTTACAATGTTAACTGCTATAAACGCTGATGAAGACTTGTTTAGTCGATTGGCAGATAAGACAGAGTACTTACACGAAGGTTGTGCAAAGGCTCTCGATAAATATGGTGTTGTACATACAATTAATAGACGAGGTTCGATGATATCAATTCATTTTTCTGAAGATGAAGTTGTTGATTTTGACACTGCCGCAAAAGGGAATAATGAGACTTTTAAACGCTTTTTTCACGGCTTACTAAAGGAAGGTATTTATATTGCTCCAAGTGCATTTGAGACCTGGTTTATCACAGACGCCTTGAGTTATGCCGATTTGGATGAAACTATTAGAGCTGTAGAAACAGTGGCTCAAACATTATAACAATAAAAAAAAAGCGACTTATAGTCGCTTTTTTTTTATTGTTATCTTTAATCTCTGCTATAGACCTCTTATGAGTTCTAAATAGTTGTGAAATTGTTCTTCAGTAAGTATCGTTTTTAGCTTTTCATCTAACACTTTTTCAATTTTTTCTAGACGAACTTTATTACCTTCTAGATTGCCACTTATTTTTTTGTATGCTATACCATAGGCTTGATAAGCTCTATATACATCATCCATTTTATTTTGCTCAAACTTAATTTTTTTTCTAAGTTCTTTGGTTTTTGCATTTGCAGTCTCATTGATTTCCAATGTGTTCTGAGCAGTTGCATTTTGTGTGCTGCATAATAATGCAAAGGCAAATAAGCAAAGTGTAATTAATTTTTTCATTGTCTTTTTCGTAAATAGTTCAACAGCCTTAAAATTAGTGATTTTTATGATAAAAAAAAGCATCGACTGTTAAAATCGATGCTTTGTTTATAAATATCTGCGAAATACATTTAATGTTTAGACTTCTTCTTGGCTTTTCCTTTCATTTTATGATGACGTCTGCTTTGCATTTTTTCCCATTTCTCATATTGCTCAGAAGTTAAAATAGATTTCATTTTCTTTTTCATCTCAATTTGGTGATCGAGTTTTTCGTTTAGGATTTTAACGCGTTGTTCTTTTGCGATCTTTTTATCCCCTTTTTCTTTTCCCATTTTCTCACGTTTATCCCTTTTTGCTTTCAAGGTCTCTGCCTGCTCCAACATTAGTTTTTTTACTTGCACTTGCTGTTGGTCCGATAAATCTAAAGCGAGGGTCATTTTTTTTGTGCTGATAGTGGCCATGTCTTCAGCAGACATGTCATGTCTCATATCTATTTTAGCTTTTTTAGCTTCTTTAAGCTCCTTTTTTTCTTTGTTTTGAGCAAAGGCTTGGACCGATACAAATGCTAGAGCAATTAAAATTAATTTTTTCATAATCTGTTTTGTTTTAATTTAATATTATACGTTTTTTTAATCGATGTATCTTTGACCTCATTTGGCAGAAATAGTTTAATTAGGCTTGTAATTTTAACCTCTAATTAACAATTTGTGCTTTTTTTACAAGTTCTAATGTTGTTTCGTATAAGGGTTTTGATTCCATTTTACTTTTGAGCCATGCATAAAAACTCATTACAAAAATGTCTTCTTGTTTTTCATCAATCCAGATAAACGCATTTTCAACTTTATTTTTGAAATCTTTAGATCTAATTGTCTCAGGATTTTTAAAATAAAATGTGACTAAATTTATAAAAATAATTGCTCTTTCTTGGTTAATCTGCTGTAAATAATCAAAATAGGAACGTTTGAAACTTAATAATCTAGATTCAACAAGATCAATTTCACCCAATTCAATGAAGAGAATTATTTCGGCTAGGTTCTTTTTTATAACCCATTCTTTACCCGCTTTTTCTATGTAATATTTGTCGGTGTGGTAAAATTTTGAGAAGATAGTTTTGGCATTTTTAAAATCGGATTTTTGGATGTAAAACATGACTAAACCTAAATGAATATCTAAAAGCGATTCTATATCGGTGTGTTTTGTTTGTTTCACAGATTCTAAAAGTTTAACAGCATCTTCTTGCTTATTGCTGTAGTTGTAATTTAATGCTGTAAGGAGGCTATGTTTTAATTTAAATGTGGCATAATATTTTCTTCGTTGTTGAGTCATTAATAATTGCATCTCATTTAGATAGTTTAAGGAATGATCAAATTTTTTATTCCTAAACAAGGTGTTGGCAATCATGTAGACCACTTGGATATGATAAACCAATTGCTTGTCTTTGGTTTTATGGTCTTTGATGCTTTGGTAGGTGTCGACTAAAAAGGATTCAATCTTGAGGTAGTCATTGGTTACAAAAGCAGAAAGACTTACAATTGTAATGAGTTGGTATAAAGATTTAAATGATAGTGATTCTGAAACATCAATATTGTGTTCTTCTAGAGTGTTTTTTAGGATTGTTTCAAAATCTAAAACCTTGCCTTTGTAGGTCATATCGCTTAAGGTTTGTCTTATTTTGGCGTAAACCAAATTAAGTTCCTCTTCAATAAAATGTTGCTTTTGATTATATCTAAACTTTATAATAAGGTCGTTAATGTCAATTGATGGGTTTAAATAAGCGTACTGAATCTTCGTGTGATAAATTTCATTGAGAATTGGGAATAAGTGGTGCTCTTTCGCTAGTGTTTCTGCTTTATCTAAAATGTGATAACCAATCTTAGGTTTTTTGTGAATTAGAAAGGTTCTAGATGCCAAAATGTATTTGATGATCTGCATATCCACCGAATTTTCCTCTTCTAAATTGGTGTTGGCTATAAAATCGATAAGCGATTGATAAAGGCGTTTTCGCAAGGCGTGATAGGCATCTTTCCTATAGCTTTTGTAAATGCTAACACAAATTTCTTTGGACGTTAGTTCATTTTGAGCCAATAGTTTGAATAGTGCGATGTTTTTGGTGTCGTTTCTTTTGTTTTTCTTTTCTAAATAGTTGATGAAACGCTGCTCATCTTCCGAAGAAAAGGTTGAAACTATCGCATTTAAATCTGTCATTAAATCGTCAGTTATTATTAATAAATATATGTAAATATAGTATTTATATGTGTAATAAAATATAATATATCGTCAGTTTTTTGTAAAAACTGTGTTTCTGTATTGAGCTAACTGTCGCACATTTGTAGTGTAATCAACAAAACAAAATATTATGAAACGATTTATTCAAACTACAGCTTTTTTAATAGCGATTAGTACAGTGATTATCTTTTCAAAAGAGATTCAAAATGAAATTATAGAAGGTTATAACCATTGCGTAGAGCAACTCGCAAGTCGTACTATAACCAATGCGAATCTTACACGTTTCTAAAATGAAACTCAAGCAAGTCAATACAGCATTTATTGTCACTACTGGAGTATCGGTAGTTGTGTTTGTCTATTTAGTGTTTTTGGGCTATGATGAGATCAAAACTTTAAAGGATGTTATTAAAATTATTGCATCTATTTTGTTCCCATTACCAATGTTATTTTTTGTCCGTTTTCTATTGATTGAACATTTTATACCAGAAAATACAGATGAATACAAACTAAAAAACCAAAAACCAGCTACCATACTTCTTGTAGTGAGTATGCTAATAGGTGTGTTGAGCATGCAGTTTATAGAATGGATGACAGGTCAGAAATTAGAAAACCATCTCATTTTTGCACATCTCATTAACTCCACGACCATTAGCAGTTATGTGCTCAATTACATCTTGTACAATAATTTGAGAGTCAACGGTATTTTAAGCGGTGTCCTACTCTCATTAGCCATTCATATCTTTTTTCTAACCGCTTAATTAATTTAAATAAAGTAAAATCATCAAAAACTTAAAATTATGAATCCAATTATGCAACCTCCGAAACCGAGAACCAATGCAAACAAAAGGGAATTGTTATTTACATTCCAAGCGATTATAGTTACAGCTTTATTAGCATTTACCGCTATAGCGTTTTTTATCTATAATGACCCTCGCATTATTAAGGGGATCAAAGTTATTTTTGCTCCATTTTTATCTGTAGTTCCATTACTTTTTATTTTATCTATTCTTAGAGATTTGAGACGAGGCTTTAAGGAAGGCAACTACACTAAAGATGAGATTGTCAAATTTTGTCTTATTACTGCAGGAATTACAGCCACGTTTACAGGAATAACATTCTTGCTTTCAAAAATAGGGGCATTAGAAATTTTATTAGCTGCTATAATGGCCATTTTAAGTGTCGTGTTCTTTTTAAGAAGTAAAATCAAAGATATTTTAGGAATGAGCATCATCACAGGAATCGCAGAAGGGATTATCGTATATATGATTTTTTTGTTTTGATGATGGGTTGGTTAGTTACCCTAAACCTTTCGGGCGTCATGCCTGAAAGGTTTTAAATAAAGCAAATTTAATATAGAAAAATGTTTTTAAAGCTCAAGAGACAATTCGGTTTTATAATGAAACAACAACTTCACTATGGTCACTTTATTTTAGTTGCAGTTGTTTTATCAGGTCTTGCTTATATGGTTTTCTTGTTAGGCATTATTTTAAGCTGGCTGTGCTGCATGGAACCTGCAGCAAGTGAACACATGTTTTCAGATTGGACGCTTTTTATGATGTTCACTATAGATTTCATAGTCTTAGAATTGATTCTCTATGGATTTTACTGTGGAGCTCGATTGAAAAGTAAAATACGTAGATGTAAATCGTATTTCGTTTTGGGAATTATTATATCAATACTGTATGTATGGACATTGCTTTATTTTTTGGTTGTTATTTAGATCTCATTCGTTATCCTTATGCTAATTAATATGAAAGACACACATAAAATTATATCATTAATTGTTGCTGGATTTTTAACAGTGATTATGGCCGCAGTTGTTCCTACGGAAACAGGAACATCCATGTTATTTATTATTACGGGACCTTTTTTTATTGTGATAGGCTTTGTATTAGCATTCTTATATAAGCGCTTATCACGAAAAATCCGAGATCGAGATGTAAAAGAAATCACGTTTATGATATTGATGTTTTTTATAATCGTTTTCAGTGTATTAGCATTTCCGTTTAAAAATCACAGTTGGATATGAAAGTGAAGCTCACGAAATATTTGATAGATTTTTCAAACTATAGATTGACGAGACCTATTTCTGATAAAGTAAGATTATTAGAGATCATTGCCGTTGCCTTAACAGGAGCTGGTAAGTTTATATTTATGGATTACCTTAATTGGAGATTGCCTTTTGTAGTTAGTGCAATTTTGGCATGGTCTATTTATGTGTATTATCGCTATAAAAAAGATAAGCATGTTTTAAAAGATTGGGGATTTAGATGCGATAATTTCAAAAAAGCGCTAAAACTAGTACTGCCTTTTGGCGTGATTTCGGTCATTAGTTTTATTGTTATTGGATTAGTTCAGGGTACGTTAAACTTAACATGGCATGTGTTGCCGTTGCTAATCACATATCCTATTTGGGGTACTGTACAACAGTTTCTTACTATAGGTTTGGTGGCCGGAAATTTAAGTACATTAAAGTCTATTAAACTTAAGAATGGTCTTGTTGTACTTTTAACAGCGATACTGTTTTCTGTTGTGCATTACCCTTCAGTTTGGCTTATGATAGCCACATTTATTTTGGCTTTGTTCTACGGTTATGTTTATCTGAAAGTTAAAAACTTATATGTACTGGGCCTTTTTCATGGCTGGCTTGGTGCGTTGTTTTACTATACAGTCTTGAATCAAGATCCATTTGCTGATATATTTTTAAAATTTTTAAATTAAAAAAAATGAATTCAAAATTTATAAAAGAATTGCCCCATTTAGTAAGCGAGAATGTGATTTCGTCTGAAGTTGCTTCAAAAATTGAGGCTTATTATCAATCTAAAGCATCACCTTCATCCAATAAATTGTTTACAGTTTTTGGGGTGTTAGGTTCCTTATTGGTTGGTTTGGGTATCATTCTAATTCTCGCACACAATTGGGATCATTTTAATAGAATGACAAAGACAACTTTTGCATTTTTACCATTAGTAATTGGTCAGGTTTTCGTAGCATTTTCAATTTTAAAAAAGAAAAGTGTTGCATGGAAAGAATCTTCTGGAACCTTCTTGTTTTTTGCTATCGGATCTAGTATAGCCCTTGTGAGTCAGATTTATAATATTCCTGGTAATTTAAGTACGTACGTGCTTACTTGGATAGCATTAAGTTTGCCATTAATCTATTTACTTAAATCTAATACAATTGCTTTTTTAAACATAATATTTATTACGTTTTATGCCATTGAAATTGGTTATACTAGCTATTTTTCGATGCCTCAAACGCCATGGATGTACTTGGTGGTTATAGCAGCAATTATGCCTCATTATTTAGTGTTGCTTAAAAAGCAAGAAGCCCCTAACATAACATCAATTTTTAGTTGGTTGTTGCCTTTGAGTTTAACCATTGTGATTGGTGCGTTCGTTAAAGATGTGTCTGAACTTGGTTTTTTAATGTATGTATTACTCTTTAGTTTGTTTTATAACATAGGGAAAATACCATTGCTTGAGTCGCAAAAGTTAAGACGTAATGGTTATCTTATCTTTGGATCTTTGGGTATTGTTATGATGTTGCTAATCATGAGTTTTGATAGTTTTTGGCATATTGAGCATTTCTTTTTTGGAGCTCAAGAAAGTGTTGTTTCAGTGGTTCTTTTGGTGGCAAATATATATGTGCTCTTGTATTCTTATTTTAAAAAATGGCTAAAAGAATTTAACGCATTTCAATACGTATTCATTTTTTGTGCTCTGCTGTATGTGTTTGGATTAAATATTCCTGTGTTAGGCACAATAGCAATTAATTTTAGTGTTTTAGCCCTTGGAATTACAACTATTAAAATAGGAGCCGATAAATTTCATTTCGGAATACTTAACTATGGGTTATTAATTATTGCAGCCTTAGTTACGTGTAGGTTTTTTGATACTAATATGAGCTTTGTTATTAGAGGGTTGTTATTTGTGTCTGTTGGCCTAGGCTTCTTTTTTACCAATTATGTTATGCTTAAAAAACAAAAATCTAGAGTAGAATCTCAAAATCAATAAATCATGAAAACTAAATATATATTTATAATGTTCATTGCATTAGCCATTGTACAAATTGGTATTCCTGGACAAATGATTTTTAAACGTGAGTCCGTTTTAAAAACAGGGACGGCCTATAAGTTTAAAACCCAACCTATTGATCCTTCCGATCCGTTTAAAGGAAAATATATTTTTCTTAATTATGATTTGGACAGCGCTATGGCTAATGATGAAAACTGGCAAAGACATCAAGATGTTTATGTATCTATTGCTAATGACAGCTTGGGGTTTGTGAAAGCCCTTTCAGTTCATGCATATACACCAGAGTCGGGAGATTTTGTAAAGGCAAAAGTAAGATGGTTTAGTGATTCAAATAGTGTTTTGGAGTTTAGCCTTCCGTTTAATGAATTTTATATGGAAGAAAGTAAAGCCTATGATGCAGAAGTAGCACATAGAAATGCTCAGCGTGATTCGATTCCTAACAATACGTATGCTTTGGTTTATGTAAAAAATGGAGAAGCCGTTTTAGATAATGTTTTCATTAATGATATCCCTATAGCAAAAGTCGTGGAGATGCAATAATGAAGAATTGGTAGTAATTTTTTGCTATCTTGTTACAACAAAACCTTTTCTATGCCTTATTGGTTGTCTATTGTAATAACAGTTCTTGCTATTTATATTGCTATTAGTATAGCCCTATACTATTTGCAGGATTATATGTTGTTTAAACCCGAAAAGTTGCCCGCCGATTTTCAATTTGATTATGAAAATCAAGAGACCAAAGAATATAACTTAGAAACACGAGATGGTGCCATTATTAATGGGTTGCGTTTTTTTCCAAAAGGAGAGAGTAAGGGTGTTGTGTTGTATTTAAAAGGAAATTCTAAGAGTATTAAAGGATGGGGGAAATTTGCCGTAGATTTTACAAGACATGGTTATAATGTGTTAATGGTAGATTATCGTGGTTTTGGAAAAAGTACTGGAAGACGATCACAAAAAGCGATTAAACGTGATTTACAATTGGTATATAATAAGCTCAAAGAACAAACGACCGAAGATCGAATTATTCTTTATGGTAGATCATTAGGCTCTGGTTTTGCCGCGAAATTGGCATCGATGAATCATCCTAAAATGCTTGTGCTAGACGCACCATATTATAGTTTAACCAAAGTCACGGCTAGGTATGCACCATTTATGCCTTTGTCTTTATTAATGAAATATCCTTTGCCAACTTATAAATGGCTAAAGTATGTGCAATGTCCTATTCATATTATTCATGGTACGCATGATAAATTGATTCCGTACAAAACGAGCGTCAAGCTATCTCAGGTAAACCCGAAATTAACCAAGCTACATACCGTAATTGGTGGCGGACATAAAAATCTTAATAACTTTGAATCATACCATCGTATGTTAGACGATATTTTAAATAAAGCACCCAAAACCATCGATTTAGAAACCACTAGTATTAATGTCATTCACTCCTCAAAACCGACTAAAAAAAAGGCTTAAAACCGCTATAACGGTAGTTGTATTAATTTATGTTATGATAGGCGCATCACTTCATTTTTTGCAGGAAAAAATACTGTTTTTGCCAACGGTTTTAGAACAGGATTATCAATATGAATTTGATTATCCTTTTGAGGAATTGTTTTTAAAACCAGAGGAAGGTGTTAGTCTTAATGCCATTCATTTTAAAGTTGAAAACCCCAAAGGCGTTATTTTGTATTTCCATGGAAACGCTGGTGACCTTAGTAGATGGGGTGCTATAGCTGAATACTTTGTGGCCAAACATTATGATGTGCTAATTATAGATTATCGTACTTATGGAAAAAGTAAAGGTAAACTCAGTGAAGAGGCATTTTACAGAGATGCTCAATACTGCTATGATTATCTTTTAAATGATTATTCTGAAGATGATATCGTTATCTATGGACGTTCTTTAGGAACAGGAGTGGCGACATATTTAGCTTCAAAAAATAAACCCAAACAATTGATTTTAGAAACGCCATATTATAGTATTTTGGATGTGGCAAAACACCGCTTCCCTATTTTTCCAGTATCTACTTTGCTGAAATATAAATTCCCTTCAAATGAATTTATTGTTGATGTGAGTTGTCCTATAACCATATTTCATGGTACAGACGATGCTGTAGTGCCTTATTCTTCTGCTGAAAAATTGAATACAGTGGCTCCTAGTCAAACAAATTTTATAACTATTAAAGGTGGAGGTCATAATAATTTAGAAGACTTTGATAAGTACCAAATTGTTATTGACGAGATTTTAAATAATTAGATTTTAATTGCATGCCTATTTTATAAAGAAAGTATAGAATTGGGCCTCCAGAAATGGCGGTTAAAACTAACGTAGCCATAGCAAGTTTTCCGCCAATAAATGGGATCTTACTTATCTCTGAAAACACATCAGTCCTGCCCATTATATAATACATAGACATAATAGAAATGCCTATTCCAAATCCAAGTAAAAGATAAGGATAATTAATAATTTTAGAAACAAACAATTGGTATGCCAGAAAGATTAAGCCAACAATAATACCCGAGCATACCATTCTTATAATCTGTCGTTGATTTTCGTAAGCACTACTTAATTTAAAAGATTGTCTTAGGCAACTTGAGCAATAATCGTTGTGTTGATTAATACAGGTGTGACACATGCCTCTTCTACAGCCTTTACAACGCTTTTGAAGAAATAAGTTTGGGTGTGTGTGGCAAAAAAATTGAGCTTTAGTGTTGTGTTCGTTCAAGTATTTGTTTGTTATGATATGTAATAATATAAAAAAAGCTCCAGAATTACCTGAAGCTTTTTCATTATATAGTTTTATAACTACATATTTTATCCGTTCGGATTTAATATTGCATCAATACGCTCTAAAGCATCTGCTATATGAATTCTACTTATAGCATCACCTCCTCGCGCGCTACGTAGCTGACTGCGTAGAGATTTTAATTCGGCTCTAACAACAGCTCTAATGTCAGATTGACTTGTATTGACTCCAGTTGTTTTTACATAAGGACTGAAGGTTCTACCGCTCTGGTTAGGAGCTGTCATTAAAAATGCTAATCTGTCTATATAAGCACGTTGTAGATTACGTCTGTAAGTATCAATTTTTCTACCTGTACGTAATTCACTCCATACACCATTACGTAAATCTCTCATCATTTCAGTTAATGAATAAGCATTACTGTCGTAAGTGTTTGCTTCAATTAAACGTTGCATTTTACCAAGACTCATAATGTTATTTAGCGTTCTAGCTTGTAAACCTCTTACACGTTCTACTGATCCTGTGTATTCAATACGGTCAAAAATGTTCTTATCTAATAACCAACTTGGTGTTGTAAATAAGTTATCCTGAATAAATTTCATTGCTTTCTTTTGGTGCTCTTTTGGAACAGCTGTATAAACAGCACCTGGTTGATCTGCAGCTTTATAATGCTCATAAACACCTCCAATATTATTAGATACGTGTCCCATATAACGGTTAAACTGAGAAATCACATGGCCATACATTTCTTGTAAGTCACCATAATCTTCTCCTGCTTCGGTTGTCCAGTTAATTAAATTTGGAACAATACGTTTTAGGTTTTTAATACCATAATCACTGGCTAACATGGCATCATCACCTAAGTCTTCAGTTTGAGAACTAGGGTCTACGACATCACCCGCTTGTTGATGGCCAAAACGATACATTGGATCGCCTTCGTGGTTTCTAATCCACTGATTTAAAATCACTTTTTCTTCTTCGGCTGTTTTTCCTAAAATAGGCGTGTAACCCCAAGCAATAGCATACTTGTCATAAATACCAATATTTGGCATTAGTGCTACACCTTCATCACCAGGTTGAGCGACGTAGTTAAAACGTGCATAATCCATAATTGAAGGAGCTGTTCCGTATTTTTGAGTAAACTCAGCATCACGCAATTTTTCAACTGGATAAGCCACACTACTTCCCATGTTATGTGGTAACCCTAAAGTATGTCCTACCTCATGAGCAGAAACAAAGCGAATCAAACGTCCCATAACTTCATCCTTAAATTGCGGACTTTGAGCTTCTGGGTTAATAGCTGCGGTTTGTACGAAGAACCATCCACGTAATAATGACATCACATTATGATACCAATTGATATCACTTTCAAGAATTTCTCCAGTTCTAGGGTCACTTACGTGTGGTCCATTGGCATTAGGAATAGGAGAAGCTAAGTAACGCACAACAGAATATCTCGCATCTTCAGGACTCCACTCTGGGTCTTCTTCAATTGAAGGAGCGTCTTTTGCTATAATAGCATCTTTGAAGCCTGCCGCTTCAAAAGCAACTTGCCAATCTTCAATACCTTGTTTGATGTACTTTCTCCATTTTACTGGTGTTGCTCTATCTATATAGTATACTATTTGTTTTTTTGGAACAACCAATTCACCACGCTTAAATTTCGCAATATCCTCATCTCTAACTTCTAATCTCCAACGGTCTAAGTACGTAAGTGATTTACTCTTTTGATCTTCTAAACCATAATCTGTAGTATTACTTGTAAACCATCCTACACGCTCATCAAAATAACGACGCTTCATAGGATTGTCAGGTAACAAAATCATTGAGTTATTTATTTCAATTGAAATGCTTCCTGTACTAAAGTTAGAAGGAGGCCTTCCTGCCGCATATGTTTTTACATGTCGTGCTTCAATATTTCTAGGATAACTTTTTATGTCTTCAATAAAAGATTTGTCACTTTCTAAACGTGTTACACGATAAGGTGTTCTTCTAAACTGAGGTAAACCTAATGACTTTACATCTTTTTGAAATAAAGGCGTTGCATCAATAACTGTACTTGTTGAGTCTTTGCTGTATGCTTTAATAGGAAACGTAAATAAAACAGGTTCGAAATTTGAATTGACTACAGCTTCATTAACAGGAAGAGAATCCGCAGCTGTTACGTTGTATGACACAACGCGTAAAATAACTTTCTTTCCTTTTTTCTGCCAACGTAGCACTTGTTCGTTTTGTTTTCCTCCACCGAAACCTAATCCGCTTGCAGTTTTAGAAATACGTGTAACCATTAACATTTCTCTGTCAAAAAGAGAATCTGGTATTTCGTAATAGTATTTGTCATCTAAGGTATGAACCGTAAATAATCCTTTATCAGTTTTGGCATCTTTAGTGATGACTTTATTGTAAGGTTTTGGGTCATTTTTTCCAGGTTTTTTGCCAGGAGGTTTAGCGGCAGTAGTTGCTGGTTTTGCTTTGCTTGCTTTTTTCGCTGTTGAACACGAAACCGCAACAAAGAATACGGAAACTACCAAAAGTAGTTTAATAGAAAAGTGTTTCAATGTGGTTGATTTTTTAAAATTAGTCACCTAAAGTAATAAATCTCCCATAAGCATAAAAAGGTTCCAATGGTTTTAATACTATTTTAACTATAAAGGCTAGTAATAAAAACAAAAAGAGCTACTTACAAGTAGCTCTTTGATTATATTTTATGCGTTAGAGATTATTCTATAGTATCTAGGTATTCCAATATTAAGGCAACACCTTCATCATGAATTATTGTTGTTCCATTTAGCGGCATACTAAATCCTTGATTATAAGTTGAAATTCTACTAATAATGCTATTTCTTCTACTTTCAATATTAGAATCGCCAAATGGTCTTTCGTAATCTAAACGCAATGAAGATTGTAATTCGCAAAAACCACCTTCAATATGACAGTGTGCACAATTGATGTCGAAGTATGCTCGAGCACGCTCTTCTAAAGTGTAATTAACATCATCATCCCATTTTGGCAATACACTAACCGAAGAAGGATCTGAAAGCCCATCTATCAAGTCGCTGTTTATCAAGCTCTGAAGTTGATTTAACCCACTCACATTAAAGTTGAGTGTTCTCATTTTTGGCCCTATCGGAGACTTGTCATTACCTATACGATGGCAGGTAAAACAATCTGTATCTGATGGAATTTGATAATTAACATTGTTAGTATCGCCATCTGCATCAATCCATGTTACAGGAACCATACTCCCATTAGGGTCTAAAAAGGCTTCTGTTTGTTCGTCATTCCATTTGTAATCACCAGTTTCCCAAGCACCATTAATTTTAATAAGGACTCTCGTTTCTATAATTTTACGTCCCAATGATAAATCACGTTCATCATTGTTGTAGAAAAAAGTTTTTGCTATAACTGTATTATCTGGAAATAGAGGCAAGCCGTCACCATCATAGGTTAATTTTTGACCTTGAGGTAAGACCATGAAACGCTGTTTGTGGGCATAGTCTGAAAATAATGCTGTACTTAGCTCATACTGAAATCCGTATGTTGTTGGTCGCAGCACGTCTAAACTTTCTCCTCCATAAAGGTTTAATTCTGAAAGCGTAGGTAGAAATTCAGGAACCACAAAAGGAGCTGATGTTGTAAAACTATAGACTTCAGAGTACATGCTTACATTAGTAGCAGTACAAACAGTTTGAATATATACATCGTAAGTGGTAGCTGCGTCTAGATTAATTAAAACAGCATCAGTATCGGTTTCTGAAATTGTTGTACCAGTACCTATTGCAAATCCAGAGACACCATATTCTAAGGTATACAATGCTGAAATATTAGCAGGATCCCAAGTAATGATTGCTGAGTTATTGGTAACGACAGTAGATGTTACATTATTGACTGTTTCACAGGCCACTACAAAATCATCATCATTATCACACGCGAATAACAAACTAGCGAATAGAACGATTAGATAGGCTTTTTTTAACATTTGGGTTGTTTTTTCTTATTAATAGCTGATTGCGAATGTAATAAAAATCTTTTTGACCAAAAAGATTTAATCGTTGTGAAGCATATTTTGAGGTATTAATTAACGCTTTAAGGTTTTCATTATTAATCTGATTGTTGATCAAATAGTAATGGAATTAATTCCTTTCCTCCTTTGTCGTTTAAATGATCTTGATTAGAAAAGTAATCATTATTGTTAATGAAAATAGTTCTGTAATCCAGAACCTTAAGTCCTTTTTTTGTAAATAATTCGGAAGCACCATGAGACACATTTCTTGTCAATTCTAAATAATCCCTGGTTAAAGGATATTGTATACCAATAAGCGTAATATTATGATCATTACATAATTTTATAATAGCTTCGAGATGAGAAATAAGTTGTTCCGAATTATAAGAATCGGGGTGTTGATATTCAAACCTAATATTAGCATCAGCCAAGCGCTCTACTTCACTTAATTGCTCCCATGATTTTATAGCTCTATTATTAATTTGATTGCTATCACTTTTAAAGTAGGAAGTGATGTGGTTTTTTAAAATTGTACGTTTCTTAGGTTGTAAAAGAGCAATGTTAAACAGTAATTTGTCTTTAAAATATTGAAATGAATTTGGATAATCTTCTTGTGTAGCATAGTAAATCGAACGATCTAAATTATTAGAACCTTCTCTATAAGGACTTAAAGTGTGATCGTCTACAGTAAGATAAATGGTATCTACCTTGGTATACTTTATAAGATAATTAAGTTTTCTTTTCATATCCATATAGGAATCACTCTCTGCCGAAAAATTATAAATCCCATATGTTTCTGTGTGTGTTTTTAATGGTAAACCACGAGAGTCAGATAGTAAATAGGAATGAAAGTCTAATGCATGTTCTTTGTAAGAGCCCAAGTATAATTCATTTCCGTAGTGGTTAAGTATTGTGTTTAAAACCACTAGAATGGATAAAAAATAAAAAATATTGATAATGAATTTTTTCATATAGATCACCGTTAGAATTGAAAATATATAAATTCAATTTCTTCAGAAAAGTTACCGAAAAAATAAATTACGATTATAAGTATAATATAAATTAACCAACGTAAGAATTTGTTTGCAGGAAGACATTCTATACCATATTTGTTTTCTCTTCCGAGCCACTCTACAATACTAAAAGTTATAATAAGTATAATTATATCTGTAGGTCTAATTTCTGGAATTGTAAAAAGAGATTTTGAAAACATCAAAGAAATGTAGCTCCAAGCATGCTGAATACTTTCAGCTCTAAAAAATATCCAAGCAAAGACAGTAAGTGAAAAAGTTAGCAGTATTTGAACTGACGCTTTGAAGGAGGGGAAGTAACTTCCTTGTGCAACAACGTCTAAATTGTTTCTATTGTTTTTTGTAAGAAATAGAGGTAAAAAGAATAAGGCATTTAAGGCACCCCAAGCTATAAAAGTCCAATTGGCACCATGCCAAAAGCCACTAACAATGAAAATAATAAAGACATTTCGTATTTTAATTTGTACAGGACCGCGACTTCCTCCCAATGGAATATAAAGATAGTCTCTAAACCAAGTTGAAAGTGAGATGTGCCAGCGTCTCCAAAACTCTGCAATGTCTCGAGAAAAATATGGAAAAGCAAAGTTTTGTTTTAGATTGAAACCAAACAAACGAGATGTCCCTATGGCAATATCAGAATAGCCTGAAAAATCGCCATAGATTTGAAATGTAAAAAACAAGGCACCTATAGCTAAAGTACTTCCAGAGTATTCAGATGAGTTGTTAAAAATGGCATTGGCGTATTGGGCACAATTATCTGCAATAACGATTTTTTTAAATAAGCCCCAAAGTATTTGTCGCATACCATCAACGGCTTTTGAGTAATCAAATTTCCGTTTAATATAAAACTGAGGCAGTAGGTTGGTTGCACGCTCAATAGGGCCAGCTACTAATTGAGGAAAGAAACTTACAAATGCCGAGAATGCAATCAAATCTTTAGTTGGTTCAAGTTTTCTTTTGTAAACATCTATAGAATAACTTAGTGTCTGAAATGTGTAAAAACTGATACCAACGGGTAAAATAATGTTGAGAGAACCTACGCTGATATCTGCCCCAAAGAAGGAAAAAGCAGTTATAAAGTTATCTACAAAGAAGTTATAATATTTAAAGAAACCAAGAAAGCCAATATTAACGAAAATGCTTGTCCATAGAAGCAGCTTTCTTTTAGTAGCGTTCTCTTGTTTTGATAGGCTAATTCCTATGAAATAATCAACTAGTGTGCTGGTTAATATTAATGATAAAAATCTCCAATCCCACCATCCATAGAAGAGGTAGCTGGCCAAAACAATTAGCAGGTTTTGTGATTTTAAGTTTTTGTTTGTGACAAACCAATATAGTATAAAAACAATGGGTAAAAATACGGCAAAGTCAATAGAGTTAAATAGCATTCTTTAGTTTTAACTGTTTAAGATTTTAGACGCTATATTAGATGAAGAATTAAATTTTTGTATAATTCTGGTCGAAATTGGTCAACACTAAAGTAGGAAAAGAAACGGAATCTATATAGAATTAATATTGAATTTTTCAAATGCGATTCATTGGATTATTTTACTTCGATTTGGAGATAAAATAAATGCACTATGCTGAATACTATAGGCTTATTGCCATGAGATTTCCTTGCGCAACTACACATATTATTTAAAAGTGTCAGTTCCTTAGTCTAAAGTCAGAAATGAGCATGGCATGATCAGAGGCATTATGATAATGTTTAGTCAACTTAATTGGCTCGTGTCGCTTAGATAACCAAATATGATCTAGTTCTAATAAGGGAATACCAAGCGGCCAAGTTGCGGTAAATCCATTGCTGAAATGATGAAAACTGGTAAAATTAGATTCGTATGGTTTAAAAAACGTGCTCTCATATGGCGCATTAAAATCGCCAACAATAAGGTCTACATCATTATTTTGAGCATAGTTAACTACAAACTCTAAAGGTGCTTTTTTGTTAACAAAAACATTTGCTGTTAGATCTGTAATCATCAACTTAATATGAGATGTTTTAGTACTAATGTCTAATAAATTGACTTTATAAGCATCTTCTTTTAGGTTAAAATCAAGTAATGTAATATCTCCTTTAGCAGCAACCAACATGGCTCCTTTTAAAGTTATAAAGTTATAATTTGATAATGCTGTTTTTAGGGCATCCAAATTTTTTAATGTTGTATGAGGGGCTTCAACAAATGCTAAAATTTCGGGTTGGTAAACATTAACTTGGTTTGTAATACTAGAAATAGATAATTGTTCTCGCTTTGCGAGATTCCAAAATAAAATTTTAGAATTCCCTTTATTTGCTAGTGGTTTAGAAGATAAATAGTAATTCCCGAGCCAATGGAGACTGAGTAAGCACACCACTATTAATAAGGCAATTCTATATGTTTTTCTTCGGAAATATAAACCTAGTAATAGCAATCCAGAAAGTATTAAAAGAGGTAGAGGGGAAGCATAAAATACAATACTCAATGGAAAGAGATAATCTTTCAAAATGAAATGTGTCAGCAACAAAAAAGCATATCCAATGAGGAAAAATGCTTTGTAGTTTTTTTTAAGTTTTAGAGTCAAGACCATAATACAGGTTCTAAAACAAAAAGTCTTTAGAATTATTGTATGAGATCATTTCAGGGAGGACATTCTTTTCTACCTTTTTTTTTGTCTTCACGAATGATAAGCAATTAGGAGTTGTATTAAAGCACAAAGGGAACCTGTACAATGTTATGGCTATTACTTAGATGTTCAAAATGGAGTGCTGACCTATCACGAGTTACAATAAAAAAAGATTGCCAACGGGCAACCTTTTTTATTAATCTATAAAATGTATATAGTTATAGCATTGAAACAAATAGACCTTCATCGGTTTTTTCAACTTTAGCAACCTTCTTACTAGTTAAACCCTTGATGGTTTTGTCCCATTTTTTATTACTCAATCCAGATTGAGACTTTAAGCTGTTTAAATCAACTGGAGAGTTAGATTTAAGTAATTCAAAAACAGCTTTTTCTTCTTCGGTCATCTCTACTTGCTTTTTCTCTGGTCGCATTTGCGGAAAGAATAGCACTTCTTGAATTGATTGATTGTTCGTTAAAAACATGATTAATCTATCCATTCCAATTCCCATTCCAGATGTAGGAGGCATACCATATTCTAGGGCTCGAAGAAAATCATGATCAATAAATTCGGTAGCTTCGTCATCACCTTTTGCAGCCAATTTCAGTTGGTGTTCAAAGCGTTCACGTTGATCAATTGGATCATTTAATTCTGAGTATGCATTAGCAATTTCCTTACCACAAACCATTAATTCAAAACGCTCTGTTAAATCTGGGTTTTCTCGATGCTCTTTACATAATGGGCTCATTTCCTTAGGGTAGTCTGTAATAAATGTTGGTTGAATGTAATTACCCTCACATTTCTCACCAAAAATTTCATCTATCAATTTACCTTTACCCATGGTGTCATCAACCTCAATGCCCATATCTTTTGCAGCTTGACGAATGTCGTCTTCCGATTTACCAGTAATGTCAAAACCTGTAAAATGTTTTATAGAATCTGCCATTGTAACACGAGCATAGGGTGCTTTGAAGTTAATGTGGTGTTCACCAAAAGTAGCTTCAGTTGTTCCATTAACAGCCATTGCACAGTGCTCTAATAAACGCTCACAAAAATCCATCATCCAGTTGTAATCTTTATAAGATACATAGATTTCCATGGCTGTAAATTCAGGGTTGTGAGTTCTATCCATACCTTCATTTCTGAAATTCTTAGAGAACTCATAGACACCATCAAAACCGCCTACAATAAGACGTTTTAAGTACAGTTCATTTGCAATTCTCATATACAACGGAATATCCAAACTATTGTGATGTGTCACAAACGGTCGTGCAGCAGCCCCTCCAGGAATAGGTTGTAAAATAGGAGTCTCTACTTCAAAGTATCCAGAGTTATTAAAAAACTCACGCATAGCATTGAATAATTTTGTTCTCTTAACGAATACCTCTTTAACATGAGGATTTACAACAAGATCAGCATAGCGTTGTCTGTAACGTTGTTCAGCATCAGTAAAAGCATCATGTACTTTTCCTTCACTGTCAACACGTGGTTGAGGTAGTGGCTTAAGCGCTTTACTTAACAATGTGAAGTCTTTTACCATAACCGTTTTTTCTCCAACTTTGGTAGTAAATAGTTCGCCTTCAATACCAATAAAGTCGCCAATATCTAGGAGTTTTTTATAAACATCATTGTATTTGCTTTTATCATCTCCTGTACAAATTTCATCCCTGTTAAAATACACCTGAATTCTACCCGCACTATCCTGTAGCTCAGCAAAACTGGCGCTTCCTTGAATACGACGAGACATTAATCGACCAGCAATAACCACTTTTTTGCTTTCCTCAAACATATCTTTTATCTGTTTGGAAGTATGATTTACAGGATATAAATCTGCAGGATAAGGGTTAATACCTAAGTCTCTTAATTTTGCGAGTTTATCGCGTCTTACCAATTCTTGTTCTGAAAGTTGCATTCTATATTTATTTTAGGCAGCAAAATTACATTATTTACAAGAATTAACGTAAAAAAACCACTGGGTTTTATGTTCCTAGTGGTCTTTATAAGTGATGTTTGTTTTATTTTGATTTTAAAGCCTCTAGATTTTCAACGAGGTCTTTGTTGTCTGGAAATAATTTAATTGCCTTTTCTATAACGTCTACTGCTTTTTTTGAGTGGCCATTAGCACCTAAAGTGTTGGCCAAACTCATGTAAGTTCTTGGGTTGTCTGGGAACAGTTTTGTGTTTAATTTAAATACCTCAAGAGCTTCCTCTATTTCATTATTAGCATATAGGATTCTTCCATAGGTATTGAGTTCAAACATACTAGATACTTTTCCTTCAAAAGACTTAACCAATTTTTTAGCTCGTTTCTTTAAGCCATTTAACCCATCATCTTTTAAGATATTATGAACTTTTGATACGATATGGTAGTTTGAAGTGTAGTTATTTTTAGTGACAATATTTAACATGTCCTTTTCTAAAGTCTCTACTGGATGTTCTACAATACGATTTACTTCAGTGCGATTTTTATAGAAAATAATTGTTGGCACGCGATGAATGTTTAAACCTGCTTCATCATGGTTGGGGCTTTGTTTGTACATGTATGGTTTTCTACTTACAGCAATTACAGTAAGTTGCTCTTTGGGGAAATTGCAGGCCTCTAAAATTTTATAGAAATGGGGTACTTCTTTTTTACTATCGCCACACCAAGTTCCCATAAACAAAGTAATGTTGAAATCACTTAGTTTAGATTTTAATTCTGAAATTGTGGCTTGATCGATTTTATAGTCATCATAGTTTTTTGAAAACCAAGAATTGTAATGACCAGATGTTAATCCAGTTTTGTCAATTTTTCCGAGCAAAAAAGGTGTTTCTCCTTCAATTGTAACTTCATTATTTATGGATTGAGCATGTATATGAAAGGAGATAGCTAGTGTAATTATAAGTGTGGTAATGTTTTTTATCATGATGATGGTTTATATTAATAAGGAAAAGTAACCTACCCTTTTTGAGCATCGTCAAAAAAATTATAATCAAATCCTGACGTGTTTTGACGCTGCTCAAAGCGTAGATGTAAAAACTAAAACGAATTACTTCGATGCGACGATGTTTCCTTTGATTTTAAGAATTTTGTTACCACCTTCAGCATTAGATGTTACAGTAATGGTCTTGGTAAAAGCACCAAGTCTCTTAGTGTCATACTTAATACTTAACTCCCCAGATTCACCTGGCATGATAGGAGTTTTAGAATAGCTTGGTACAGTACACCCACAACTCGTTTTTACCTTAGTAATTAATAAAGGTGCATCTCCCGTATTTGTAAAACTAAAAAGTCTTGTGCCATCAGAATTTTGAGTTATGGTTCCATAATCAACCGTTTCGGTTTTAAATTTGATTACGGCAACTTTTGTGTCATAGTTGTAAAATTCTGCTGGAGCAGCATTAAATAAACCTAGTGTTAGTACTAGTAAGATTGCAATGTTTAATGTTCGTTTCATAATTGAAATTTTAAATGATTAATATGAAAACAAACATCTAGATTATTGATGTGAAATTTGTGAAAGTTAAGGTTGAAATGAGTACTAGTACCTGGGTTGAAATTTGTAACTAACTGTTAAACAGTGATTTTAGTTCGTCTCTTGAGTTGACGTTTAATTTCTTATAAACGTTGTTTACGTGTGTTTTTACAGTACTTACACTAACAAAAAGGGCGTCGGCAATGTCTTTATTCGTTTTATTGTCTAGTAAAAGGTCTAACACATTTTGTTCTTGTTTTGTAAGTTGCTCTTTGGCTTGGCTTTGTTGTTTTGCTTTTCTTTTTTTTACCGAAGTAATAAACCAAACGTTAGCTAAAAGTGATAGTATTAATAATCCTATTAAGAGATAAGTCCAGTTAAAATCAGATTTGTAATCAGAGGGTGATACAATAAATTTATCGGAGGTTAATTCGGCTTCATACTGTTTCGCATATGACGAATTAGGATAATCATCTTGTAGACGACCAAGTAATTCGTCATAGTAGTTATTAGATTTTAAATCCTCAAGATAATAGTTGTGAAATTGATTGCCGCGATCAGATAAAAAAGCATAAATGTATAGTTCGGCCAAAGGTTCATCAAGTGTTTCTCCAAAATCTTGGAGGGTTTTAAACCATTTTTTGTTATTGAGATCTCTATTGGCTTTACTTCGAAACTCTGAATAAGCAAACTTCATTTCTTCTTTTAGAGAGTCTACCTTAATAAATGCAGCAGTTCTAGGATTATTAGAAATAATGTCGCAAAACATTTGAGCATCAAACGAAAGAGGAAATGTAATAGTGTCTGTACGTTTTGCAATAAAGAGAATGTCTTTACTATCTGTGCAATGCCCTTCAAAGTGATTACTGCCTTGATTAAAAGATGTACAGTTATCTACATGTAACTTGTATATTTTTTGATTAGGATCTAGTTGATTACCAGTAAATTGAAAAAAGCCATCGGCGTTTGTTGATGTTTTAGTTATAATTTGCTCGTCATTAATGCCATCAAGTGTACGATAATCTTCAATCACAGAGAGGTAAACCTCGTTTTGCCAGCGGTTGTTGTCAATATAACCTTTAAAATTATGTTGAGCTGTAGCAGCCGTTCCAAAGCAAATAAATATAAGTATATAGAGTAGGTGTCTCACAGCACTAAACTAGTATTTTTTTAATTAATAGGAAATGTGAAGTTCAAATAAATTGAAATGTAACAATTGTTTAAAGATAACGTCCTATAGTTACATCATCAATCATCAAAAAAATTAAATTATGAGTTTTTGGAGAGTAATACTCGCAATCATTTTTCCGCCTTTATCGGTTATTGGAAAAGGATGTGGGTCAATTTTCATTGTTTTTCTACTGTGGATTTGTGGCTGGGTTCCTGGAGTAATAGCAGCTTTAGTTATTCTTAACAATCCTGAAAGATAAATTGTATCTTTGCGTTTCTTAATCAATTATATTTTAAAATGAAACGATATTTATTTGTAGTAGCAAGTCTTTTATTATTAACAAGTTGCAACTTTACTGAAGAAATTACATTTAACGAAGATGGCTCTGGTGAGTTTATCATGAGTTATGATATGGGGGAAGTCATGAAAACCGTAGAAGAGAAAATGGGCGGAGGCCAAAGTGACGAAGGAAAGGAAAATGTAAAGATGGATAGTATTATCTATTTTAAAGATATGTTGACAGAAAAGGCAGATAGTATTTCGAAATTACCTCAAGAAGAACAAGATAAACTCAAAGCATTAGAAAATATTGTAATGCGTATGAAAATGGATCAGGAAGAAGGTCTGTTTAATATTGGCATAGGATCATCTTTTAAGAGTTTAGCAGAACTTCCTGAAACCTTAGAAAATATAGAGAATGCTAAATCTCTAAACTCTAAGGGAGACCCATCATTTTCAAAAATGGGAGAAAGTCAAGTGGCAAAGGCATCTGAAGGTATGTTTGAGTATATCGATTTTTCCTATGATGGAAAAACATTCTCAAGAAGTTTAAAAGAAGGATATAAAAAGTCCGATCAAGATTTTGAAGCTTTGAACACAGAGATTTCTGAAATGGGAGAAGCTAAAGAAATGTTTGAAGCTATGAGTTATACTGTAATTTATAACTTTCCGAAGCCTATTAAATCTGTGACTAATAAAAATGCCGAAATTAGCAAGGATAGGAAAACAGTACGGCTAAAAATGAACTTTATCGAAATGATAAAATCACCTGAAAAGATGGTTTTAGACGTGGTACTAGAAGATTAGACTATTGAATAAAAACATAAAACTTGAAGATTTAGGAACTAAAGACTTTAAAGAAACTTGGGATTACCAAGAACAACTTTTTAAAGGGATTTTAGATACTAAAATTAAAAATAGACGTGAGGATGCTGGATTGGAAACAGATAATTACTTTCTGTTTGTAGAGCATCCTCATGTTTATACTTTAGGCAAAAGCGGAGATGTTTCTAATATGCTTTTATCTGAAGAACAGCTTACTCAAAAAGGAGCTACATTCTATAAAATAAATAGAGGAGGAGATATTACCTATCATGGCCCTGGGCAAATTGTGGGTTACCCTATTTTAGATTTAGATAATTTCTTTACAGACATTCATAAATATCTTAGATTTCTGGAAGAAGTTATCATTCTTACCCTAGCAGAATATGGGTTAGAAACCAAACGAAGTCCTGGCGAAACAGGAGTTTGGCTTGATGTTGGAACACCATTTGCACGGAAAATTTGTGCCATGGGAGTACGTGCTAGTCGCTGGGTGACCATGCATGGTTTTGCTCTTAATGTTAATGCTAATTTGGGGTATTTTGATAATATTATCCCTTGTGGAATTAGAGGGAAAGCTGTCACATCCTTAAATGTAGAATTAGGTGTTGATAGGGTTAATGAGGATGAGGTAAAAGAGAAACTGCTCAAACATTTTAAAGCACTTTTTGAAGCCACATTTGTCTAGTTAATTTTTAACTTTATAGCGTTTTCTTTTCTTTAATTCTTTATTTGGATAACCTTCAAAGTATATTGGAATAGCAAGGTCTCTTTCTTTTCTAACTACAAAATGCAAATGAGGCCCACTAGTGAAACCAGTTAAACCTGAAACTCCAATTTTTTGACCTTTTACGATACGATCTCCAATCTTTACAAAACTACCTTTGTAGTCGAGATGAACATATGATGCCATTGTACCATCATCATGCAAAACTACTATTCTGTTTGCTTTCTTAACAAATGATTTGTCGCCATGTAGATTAAACCAATCAATAACCTGTACAACAAGTCCCTCTCTAGCGGCATAGACTGGTTCACCTATATCCATTTGAAAATCAATAGCGAACAATGACGTTGGTTTGCTGTGCGACGATTTTCCTCCAAAACTTTGACTTACACTATATTTTTTGCCCTCTTGAAAGGGTAGTCGATACTGATAGCTTGTATCAGGATTTATAAGCGATTTATGTCCATAATAATAACCAACTTTAAGACTGTCATTAAAGCGTTTTGCGATGACTGTATCCGATGTGTTAAGCTCGTAGGAAATAACAACGATACTATCCTGCGCTTTTAGTAATTTAGAAAACAATTCGTTATTTGTTTTTCTATCTCTTATGATAATTTCAGTGGCGATTAACAGTTTGTTTTTAGCTTTAAGTTTTAAGCTATCCCCTTCAGTCTTCCAATAAAATTCTATTTCATCGTCATAAGAAAAAGGTTGGTTTTTTGCTTTTTGCCCGAAACTAAACTTAGATATTAATGTAAAAATGATAACGTAATAAAGTAATTTCATACTACATAGATGTACTGATATCGATTTTGTTACAGGCGGTTACCAATGAAAATTTCTGTTTTTTATCGATACACTATCTGGAACTAACACATCAACAATAGTGCTTTCTTTCGAAGAAAACTGTTTATGTCTAAATTCTAAAACCAATTGTGCTTCACTAAGGTCTAAAATTTTAAAGAATTTATAGTTCACATCTAAATGTAATAACTTTTGAAGTTGCCCTCCTTTAAGCTTTATGTATGGATAACCATCATCTGAGGAGTATAGTGTCCAATTCGTTGTAAGGGTCTCACCGCAATCACTAAAATGGCCGTTATTGTCGTGCATCGTACTGTCGGTTTTATAAGTCACTCTATAAGATAAAAAGCAATCTCCCATGTTCATTCGTACATTATTGTTTGTGCGTTTTGCGAGTTTCCAAACTTTAGCAGAATCTCCAGCAATTAAACGGATAGCATTTTTAGGCATTTTGAAAGGTGCTTTCTTTTCATTAGCACAAGAAGACAGAATAAAAACACTAATAAAGATGCAAAGAATTTGGTGTTTTGAACAAATCATTATTTTATAATTGGTTAGTTATATTTTAGCTACACTTTTCATGCCAACCAGAAATGTTAGTAATTTATAAATGAGATTATATTGATATATAGAAAATTTTCTATATATTTGTTTTATGAAAGAAGAGTTTCTTCATTATGTATGGATGTACAAGAAATTCGATGTTCTCAATTTACAAACTACGCAACAAGAACCGTTGCAAATAATTTCGGGTGGAAGATTGAATTCCAATAGCGGTCCAGATTTTTTCAACGGTCAGTTGCGTATTAATCAGCAACTTTGGGTTGGAAACATAGAGATTCATGTGAAATCTAGTGATTGGTATGTTCATGGGCATGAAAAAGATTGTACTTATGATAATGTGATTTTGCACGTGGTCTATGATCATGATACAGAAATTTTCAGAAAAGACAACTCAATCATTCCAACCTTGGTACTCAAGCCTCTTATCAAACCTAGCGTATTTAAAAACTATCAACGTCTTTTGAGTTCAAAGAATGCTTGGATTAATTGTGAAAAGGACTGTTCAAATGTGTCTACATTTGTTTTGAATAATTGGTTTGAACGCCTTTACATAGAGCGTCTAGAACGAAAATCCAAAATGATTGAAGATCTACTTAAATCTTCAAAAAATGACTGGGAAGCTGTATTATTTAAACTACTAGCTAGGAATTTCGGGCTTAAAGTCAATGGTGAATCTTTTTTTAGTTTGGCCCATTCTATTCCATATGTAATTATAAGAAAATCGCACACGCAATTATTAACATTAGAAGCACTGCTATTTGGACAAGCTGGATTATTAGATGATAAAAGTAGCGCTGTTTATTATAATAATCTTCAAAAAGAATACCAGTTTCTTAAGCAAAAATTTGGATTAAATAATTATGGAGTAATCCCATTTCAATTTTTTCGATTACGGCCTTCAAATTTTCCAACGATAAGATTATCACAATTAGCCAATTTATATCATAGAGAGCATGCAGTTTTTTCTAAGGCAATGTCACTTGATAAACTTTCAGACTTTTATAAGTTGTTTGGCACTGAGGCATCATTATTTTGGGAGTCTCATTTTACATTTAGTAAAAGTTCTAAGCAATCAAAAAAACAAACAACTAAAACCTTTATGGATTTACTTATAATAAATACAGTATTGCCCTTGAAGTTTTATTACACAAATCAAAAAGGACATTCAGATCACGAAAACATCTTTAATATTATAAAAGAAATTGCCTCAGAAAAAAATACGATAGTTGAAGGTTTTGGCAAGTTGAAGCTCGTTTCGAATTCTGCAATGACTTCTCAAGCATTAATTCAGCTAAAAACAGAATATTGTGATAAAAACAAGTGTTTAAAATGTGCGATTGGGAATTCACTTTTAAGTAAATAAAGTTTAAATTGCGGTGTGAAACAGTTTTATCAAATACTATATTATTTTCAAAAACGAGGGTATTATGTTTGCCAACGTATAGCAGATCGTTTAGGAATAAGAGCAAAGGTTGTACGAACGTCTTTTATGTACTTGACGTTTGCTACACTTGGTTTTGGTTTCGCATTGTATTTGTTTTTTGCATTTTGGATAAAAATCAAAGACATTATTTATACCAAACGATCTTCAGTATTTGACCTTTAACCTTTTAGCACGTGATAAAACCTATAAATCCTTTGATAAAACTATTTAGAGTTAAAATCTACACAGCAGTTTTTTTGTTGTTGATACTGCTTTTTATTGGGGTTATCGGATTTAAAATCATGTCTAATTATTCATGGGTTGATGCTTTATATATGACCGTAATTACGATTACTACGGTAGGATTTCAAGAAGTGCATCCGCTAGATGATACAGGTAAAATTTTCACTATTTTTTTAATCTTGGCAAGCGTTGTTATTCTTGGTTATGCCATTACGGTAATTACAGAGTATATATTAAGCAAGAACAATTTTGAAGAACTAAAACAAAAAAAGATGCAAAAGAAAATAGACAGCTTAGCTAACCATATCATTATTTGTGGTTATGGAAGAAATGGCAAACAGGCAGCCAAAAAACTTCTAGCTTATAAGAAACCGTTTGTGGTCATTGAAAAGGACAAAGATATTATGGATAAGTTTCAAAGTGAAATGGTACCATTTGTTTTAGGAAATGCCAATGAAGATGAAATACTTTTGCAAGCAGGAATAGATAGAGCAGATACCTTAATATCGGCATTACCAAATGATGCTGATAATTTGTTTGTCGTACTATCTGCTAGGCAAATTAATACGAATATGAACATTATAAGCCGAGCATCTCAGGAAACGTCCTATCAAAAATTAAAACTAGCAGGAGCGAATAATGTGATTTTGCCAGATAGAATAGGTGGAGATCATATGGCGTCTTTGGTTGTTGTCCCAGATTTAATAGAATTTATTGATAACCTGTCGATAGTTGGTAAAGCAAATATTAATATAGAGGAAATATCCATAGAAAAGTTATACGATGCTACCAAAACTAAAACCATCCGAGATTTAGACCTCAGAAAAAAAACGGGCTGTACGGTAATTGGTTATAAGGACGAGGCTGGAGATTATATTGTAAACCCAGAGGCAGATATGAAGTTAGTGCCAAAATCAAAAATTATTGTTTTAGGAAGACCAGAGCAAATCCAAAAGCTTAATTCCATTTACAATATAGACTAATCTCGATTTCATTTTAACAAGGTGTTCTTTAAAAAGTCGATTTTTTTTAGCATCTTGTGACCTTTATTAAAAACTAACTAATTTAAATATATCAAGTATGAAGAAGTATCTTCTTTCCATTTTCACAGTTATTTTACCATTATTAACTTTTGCTCAAGAGCCTGAAAAAGGAATAGACCAAATTATTGATGAAAAATTTGGTGATGCAACAGGCTGGTTTGTAAATTTCATATTCTATCAAATTGATTTTGGTGGAGGCGTTAAGGTGTTTTGGGTGCTATTCCCATTAATTCTGGGAGCACTTTATTTTACATTCTATTTTAAAGGAATCAACCTTAGAGGATTTTTTACTTCAATTAATATTGTAAGAGGAAAATATGATGATATAGATCACCATGAATCTCTTGTAGGAGCAGGTGATTCTACACCTGGAGGAGATGCTATAGAAACAATAGCTGTTGAAGGACACGAAGGAGAGGTATCACACTTCCAAGCATTAACTGCAGCCTTATCTGCAACAGTAGGTTTAGGAAATATAGCAGGTGTAGCTATTGCAGTATCGATTGGTGGAGCAGGAGCAACATTCTGGATGATTGTTGCAGGTTTATTAGGTATGGCTTCAAAATTTGTAGAATGTACATTAGGTGTAAAGTATAGAGATATTGCAGAAGATGGTACTGTTTATGGAGGTCCTATGTATTACTTAACTAAAGGACTTAAGTCTAAAGGTTTTGCGGGCTTAGGAAAGGTTTTAGCTGTGCTGTTTGCCATTTTTGTTATTGGCGGATCTTTTGGTGGAGGAAATATGTTCCAAGTTAATCAGGCTTTTCAATTAGTTGAAAGTATTACTGGTGGAAGTGAATCATTTTTACATGGTAAAGGATGGTTGTTTGGACTCGTAATGGCTGTATTTGTAGGTATTGTAATTATTGGTGGTATTAAGAAGATTGCCAAGGTAACAGATAAGATTGTACCATTTATGGTTGTTATTTATGTTGCGGCTTCACTCTTTGTGATTTTTGCTAATTATAATATGATTGGAGATGCTTTTGCTCAAATATTTAATGGAGCATTTAGCCCAGAAGGAGTTGCTGGTGGAGCAATTGGTGTATTGGTTCAAGGATTTAGACGAGCGGCATTTTCTAATGAAGCAGGGGTTGGATCGGCTTCTATTGCCCATTCAGCTGTAAAAACAAAGTATGCAGCAAGTGAAGGAATGGTAGCATTATTAGAACCATTTATTGACACTGTTGTGGTTTGTACAATGACAGCTTTAGTTTTAATTATAACAGGAAATGTAACGGCTGCAAATGCAGGATTAAATGATGCGCAAGCTATATTATTAACGTCTGGAGCATTTGAATCTGCTATTTCATGGTTCCCATATGTATTAACTGTAGCAGTTGTTCTATTTGCTTTTAGTACAATGATCTCTTGGTCTTACTATGGCTTCCAAGGTTGGGCATACCTATTTGGTAGAACTAAAAAAATGGAATATACTTATAAAGTTATTTTCTGCATGTTTGTAGTTGTTGGAGCGGCAGCAAGTTTAGGCTCTGTTATTGGATTCTCCGATGCCATGATTTTTGCAATGATGGTACCAAACATGGTCGGTTTAGTTATTCTGGCACCTAAAGTACGAGATGAATTGTCTAAATATATGAAAGCGATTAAAGACGGTCGAAAAGCATAGTATAAAATGAAAAATATAAAATCCCACTTCACGTTTACTAAACAACAACGGAGTGGGATTTTTTTGTTGGTAGTACTCATATTGGTGCTCCAAGTTATTTACTTTACAGTTGATTTTTCTTCGGAAAAGTATGATGACAACACAGAAATTGTAGCACAATTTAGAGCTGAAGTAGATTCTTTAAACTTAGTAAAACTTGAAGAAACTAAACCTAAAATATATCCGTTCAACCCTAATTTTATTACCGACTATAAAGGCTATACACTTGGCATGTCTAATGAAGAGATTGACAGGTTGCATACTTTCAGAAATGCTAATAAGTGGGTGAATTCTGCTAAAGAATTTCAGAAAATAACAAAGATATCTGATACCTTATTAGCTAAAATATCTCCTTACTTTAAGTTTCCAGATTGGGTTACAAATCCGAAGTCAAAAATAAAGTATCAAAACTCATATACATACGATTCGAAGCCCAAAGATTATGAACAGAAGATAGATTTGAATACAGCTTCGGCAGCTCAGCTAAAACGGGTCAATGGCATTGGTGAAAAGTTGTCTGAGCGTATTGTTAAATACAGAGACCGTTCAGGTGGTTTTATTGCAGACGTTCAGCTTCAAGAAGTGTATGGTCTGTCTCCAGAGGTTATAGAGCGAGTGCTCAATGAGTTTACAGTAAAGTCTGCAAAACCCATTTCAAAATTAAATATAAATACAGCTACAATTGACGAATTGGTAACCATAAAATATATCGACTACGAGATTGCTCATCATATCATCGAGCAACGTACACTGCGAGAGGGATTTAAATCTTTCGATGAATTAACAAAAGTTAAAGGTTTTCCTGTTAAAAAAAGTGAGATAATTAAGCTATATTTGACATTCGATTAATGATCACTAAAAAAGCAGACCATGAGCAGTATGTACTTCACAGAAGAACATGAATTATTTCGACAAAGTTTAAAGGATTTTTTACAAAAAGAAGTTGTTCCACATCTAGATAAATGGGAAGAAACTGGACATATTGAACGTTTCATCTGGAAGAAATTTGGTGAAATGGGGTTTTTCGGATTGGCATATCCTGAAGCTTATGGTGGTATGGATCTCGATTTGTTTTACACCGTGATTTTGCTTGAAGAACTCCAAAAGATAAACTCTGGAGGATTCGCGGCTGCAATTTGGGCGCATGCTTATTTGGCAATGACACATGTTAATAAAGAAGGAGATCATGCAATCAAAGAAAAATATTTAGCACCTAGTATTACAGGTGATAAAATAGGGTGTCTATGTATTACCGAACCTTTTGGAGGTAGTGATGTAGCAGGAATGAGAACTACTGCCGTTAAAGAAGGTGATAGTTACGTGATTAACGGTTCAAAAACGTTTATTACAAATGGCGTATATAGTGATTATCTCGTTGTAGCTGCAAAAACAAACCCTGAACTTGGGAATAAAGGTATTAGTATATTTATAATGGATCGCGATTTGCCTGGAGTTTCTGCAACAAAACTAGATAAGCTAGGATGGAGAGCTTCAGATACAGGAGAGATTGCTTTTGATAATGTAAAAATTCCAGCATCTAATTTAATGGGTGAAGAAAACAAAGGGTTTCCTTACATTATGCAGCACTTTGCTTTAGAACGCCTCATCATGGGAATTAATGCACATGCAAGAGCAGAATTTGCTCTAGATTATGCTAAAACTTATATGGGCGAAAGACAAGCCTTTGGAAAGTCTATTAATAAATTTCAAGCCTTACGTCATGCGTTTGCAGATTGTTATGCCGACATGACGATGTGTAAGGAATTTAACTATACTGTTGCTAGCAGATTAGATAAAGGAGAATATGTAGTAAAGGAAGCAACAATTTCTAAATTGCGCTCTACTAAAATGGCTGATGAAGTCATTTATCAATGTCTCCAATTTTTAGGAGGTTATGGATATATGGAAGAGTATCCAATGGCAAGATTGTTACGTGATAGTAGATTAGGACCAATAGGAGGTGGAACATCGGAGATCCTTAGAGAAATAATTGCGAAGATGGTAATCGATGATAAAGATTACAAACCCGCCACCTGATATAAGTTCAGGAATAGATACTGGCTCATCAATTAAATAACATGCTTAGAATGGGAATTAAATTTTTAAAACATTGTTTAGCACTAGGAATATTGCTAATAACAACCACAGTATTCTCACAAACAGAAGTCAAAAATAAAATTGTTGACTTCGGAACGCTCTTACCTATTGAAAGTGCTAGTATTTATGTAAAGAATACAACTATTGGTACCGTGAGTAATTCTGACGGAAAGTTTCTACTTCAAGTCCCACAAGAATTTGCAAAAGACACCTTAATTATTTCTTCAATTGGATACAAAAGTTACAAGATACCTGTAAACGAATTTGATAATACAGTTGATGTTTATTTAGAAGAAGATGTGGCGTCATTGGATGAGATTGTTCTTATAGCAGAAACGCGCCCAAAAACAGGGAATGAGATTGTACTAAGAGCCATGGAAAAGCTCTCTAATAATTTGCCAGACTCTGCATACATACAAAAAGGATTCTTAAGACATAAAGAACGAAATAAAATTGAGTTTAAATGGCTTATTGAAAGTGCGATAACGGTCTATGATTCTGGTTATGGTTCTAAAAGTTCAGATTACTTAAAAATTAATGTAGATCAAATGAGAAAGAGCTACGACCTT
Organism: uncultured Psychroserpens sp.; assembly: GCF_947492715.1. GTDB lineage: Bacteria > Bacteroidota > Bacteroidia > Flavobacteriales > Flavobacteriaceae > Psychroserpens. The sequence goes on along the minus strand of NZ_CANLNS010000001.1, from coordinate 24,693 downwards.
AGGGATGTGGATAGTATATTTTCATACGTGTCTTATAAAAATCAAAATACAAGAAGTAGACGTTTAAAACCTAAAGACGTAAGACGGAGTCAGTTGCGTACATCTCAATTAGTAGACGCCATAAAATGGAATGACAATAGAGTGAACGGGCTTCAGAATATCTTTCAAGGCAAATTGAATTTGCTTCGTAATTCAAATGATGCAAAAGCCTTATTTGGAGAGAATATCCTAGATAAACATCAATTTGAATTGGATACAATTTTGGTGGATAATGATCGAAAAATCTATAAAATTAAAATTTCAGAAAGTACAGATTTTGTTGGACTTGGTACTAAAGGTATTTTTAATGAAGGCTACGTTGCCAATGGTTGGTTGTATATCTATTATGATAATTATGCTATAAAAAAGATAGAGTACGAACTTGTAGCTGCCTCAGATGCTCAAAAAGTAAGAAGTAAACGCTTGTTTGACACGCAAACGAATCATAAATTAATTATCACGTATATAGAATACGAAGATAAAATGTATCCTAATTACATTTATTATGAAACTCCTAAATTAGTTAACGTTGGCTTTAAAGCCGATGAAAAAGTAAGTGACGAAGAAAAAGAACGCTACAATAAAGAGGAACGTTATTATTACACAGTTCAAGAAATTCTCTTTTCTGAAATCATCTTAGATAAAGAGGTTATAAAGACAACTTTGGATGGCGAATGGGATATGGATATTTTTTCGCCAAAACCTTATAACAAAGCCTTTTGGAAAAATTATAATATCCTTCTTGAGAGCGAAGAGGATGAAAAAATGATTGAAGATTTAAGTCAGAGAGCATCACTTTTTAAAGATTAATCACATTTTCAGGCTTAAAAGCACTTAGTTATTAACACGAAAACGTTTTCGTAAACCTTTTGATTTTGGTTTAGTTACAGAATTATGTAACTTTTTTACGTAACCAAATCTTATATCTTATGAAAAACCTTAAACGTTATGGTATGGCATTAGTAATGTTGTGCCTTTTTAATTGCGAAAAAGAAAACCTTTCTAGTTCAGACGAACCGATTCAGCAAAAAGAGAATAGTGAAATAGTTCAACGTGCAGGATTAAAGCCTATTGGTGAGGGCGTTATGATGCAAGCCTTCTATTGGGATGTCCCATCAGGTGGAACTTGGTGGAATACAATAAACTCTAAAGTCGCAGATTGGAGTAATGCAGGAATAGATGCTATTTGGCTTCCGCCTGCCACTAAAGCTCAAAATGGACCATTTTCAATGGGATATGATCCTTTTGATTATTACGATTTTGGAGAGTACAATCAAATGGGAAGCATCGAAACACGTTTCGGATCCAGAACCGAACTCACAACGATGATAAGTACCGCTCATCAAAACGGGCTTAGTGTTATTGCAGATATTGTTATTAATCATAACAGTGGAGGAGATACAGAAGTTAACCCTTATACAGGAGGTAATACCTATACCGATTTTAACCCGCTTTCGGGTAACTTCTATAGATCGTCATCAGATTTTCACCCTAATAATATACATTCAAATGATACAGGAGTCTTTGGTGGTTTTCCAGATTTGTGTCATCATCAAACTTATGTTCAAGATTGGCTCTGGAAAAATTCTAATAGCGTCGCAAAGTATTATAGAGATGTCATTGGTTTTGACGGATGGCGTTTTGATTACGTAAAAGGCTTTGAACCTTGGGTAGTAAAAGATTGGAAAAACGAAGTAGGTGGTTTTTCGGTTGGCGAATATTGGGATAGTAATGTATCAACTCTAGATTGGTGGACGAACGCAGCAGAGGTAAGTGCTTTTGATTTTGCTTGCTACTATAAAATGAGAGATGCATTTATGGGTAATAACTTAAATGCTTTAAACGATAATATGCTTTGGAAACAAAATGCATCAAGAGCTGTCACTTTTGTTACTAACCACGATACCGATGAAATCATTAATAATAAGATCTTAGCTTATGCCTATATTTTGACTCACGAAGGGTATCCTACCATTTTCTATAGAGATTATGAAGAATGGTTAAATAAGGAACGTCTAAACAATCTCATTTGGATACATAATAATTTGGCCAGCGGTAATACTACGATCTTGCATACAGATAATGATGAATATGTTGCAAGGAGAAATGGCTATAATGGCCCAGGTTTGGTTGTATATATTAATAACTCAGACAACTGGCAAGAACGCTGGGTAGAAACGAATTGGTCAAATACTGTTATTAAAGATTTTACAGGTCATTCTAACTGGGAGCCAACAACTCAATATGGTAAATGGGTTAAGATACAAGCACCTCCTAAAAGTTATTCCGTTTGGTCTGTGAAATAGTGCTGAGTTAAAATTTATTTTTTTTAGTTGTGCATATTAAATTTGTTCCTATATTTGCAGCCTTAAAAAATCTAAAAGAGAGGAGGTTAAGAACTATGTTAATAATTCCAGTTAAAGAAGGAGAAAATATAGATAGAGCGTTAAAACGTTACAAGCGTAAGTTTGTGAAGACAACGGTTAAAAACCAGTTGCAAGAGCGCAAGCAATTTACAAAACCTTCAATTGCACGTAGAGCACAAATACAAAAAGCACAGTATGTTCAAGGTCTTAGAGATCAAGAAGCTGTATAACACGTGTTTTTTATCATATAAATCCTGCTAAATTTTAGCAGGATTTTTTTTGAGCATTAGTGAAGTTCAAATAAAAGGTTGTACATTTAAGATACACTTCAAGAGTTAATACCATTACTATGACTTTCAAAGCATTTTCAGACTATTTATTACTGGAAAGAAATTATTCAAAATTAACATTGAAAGCCTATATCAATGACCTAAAAGAATTTCAAGGGTTTATATGGTCTCAGTTTGATACAGATAATATAGATACGGTAAATTATCAACAAATTAGAAATTGGATTGTTCATCTTGTCGAAAGTCAAATCACCAATAGAAGCATCAATAGAAAAATATCTTCCTTAAACACCTATTATAAGTTTCTGCTTAAAACGAAACAAATTACTATAAATCCATTAGCCAAACACAAAGCATTAAAGGTGAGTAAAAAAGTTCAGGTGCCATTCTCAGAAACTGAAATGAAAGAGGTTATCGAAGAGTTGCAATCTGCAAAAGATTATGAAGGTTTAAGGAATAGATTAATAATAGAGTTGTTTTATGCTACAGGAATTCGAAGAATAGAATTGGTTCAACTGAAATTATCAGATGTTGATATGTCTAATAAATCGTTAAAAGTATTAGGGAAAAGAAATAAGGAACGAATCATTCCGTTAATTGATTCTGTGATAGATACAATCAAAGACTATTTAGATCAGAGAAAGAGTTTAGAAACTATAGTAGATCATTCCTATTTATTTTTAACTAAAAAAGGGGTTAAAATTTATGAAACTCTTGTTTACAGAATTATAAATGACTACTTTAGTAAGGTATCTACCAAAGTGAAAAGAAGTCCGCATATATTGAGGCACTCATTTGCGACTCATTTGCTTAATCAAGGTGCAAACCTAAATGCTGTGAAAGAACTCCTTGGTCATTCAAGTTTAGCAGCAACACAAGTCTATACTCATAACAGTATAGCAGAATTAAAAAAAGTGTATTCTAATACACACCCAAGAAGTAAAAAATAATATTGTCTAACCAATAAAAGAACGATTATGAAGGTAAACACACAATCTGTAAATTTCAGCGCAGACAGAAAGCTCATTGACTTTATTCAAAAACGAATGGATAAACTAGATATGTTTTATGATAAGGTCATTCAATCTGACGTGTATTTGAAAGTTGAAAACACAAGTGACAAAGAGAATAAAATTTTTGAAGCACGCGTTAAAGTTCCAGGAGATAGTTTTATTGTGAAAAAACAATGTAAAACATTTGAAGAAGGAACAGATATGGCAGTTTCGTCTCTAGAAAGACAGCTAAAAAAGCGAAAAGAAAAATTAAGAGCACATATCTGATAAAATTTTTCAAAAAATGTTTTGAATAAATAAATAAATCTTTACATTTGCAGTCCGTTAGAAATAGCGGGCTTTTTTTATAGCGAAAAAGTTATAGAAAAGCCGATGTAGCTCAGCTGGCTAGAGCAGCTGATTTGTAATCAGCAGGTCGTGGGTTCGAGTCCCTCCATCGGCTCTAAAAAAGTCTAGAAATAACAAGTGTTAGATTTAGCAAAAGTTCTTTAAAATTGGGGAGATACTCAAGCGGCCAACGAGGGCAGACTGTAAATCTGCTGACTACGTCTTCGCAGGTTCGAATCCTGCTCTCCCCACAAACAATTTTTAATAAGGAAGTTGTCAAAAGTTAGCTTTTGATAAAACAGAATTAAAAAATTGCTTGGATTGTTAACTCAATCTAGGATCACCGAACAACGCGAGGTGATCCAATTTGAAATATTGAAAACCTATAATCAGTAAAAAGATTATAAAAGCGGGAGTAGCTCAGTTGGTAGAGCGTCAGCCTTCCAAGCTGAATGTCGCCGGTTCGAACCCGGTCTCCCGCTCAAAAATTCCTGCGAAGGCAGGAATCTCATTTAATAAATGAGGAAGTAAACACTTTACGCCGGTGTAGCTCAGGGGTAGAGCGTTTCCTTGGTAAGGAAGAGGTCACGAGTTCAAATCTCGTCATTGGCTCTTTTCGAATTAAAATTAAATTGAACACTAATATAAATAAGATTAAATAAATTAAACAATGGCAAAGGCAACTTTCGATCGTTCAAAACCACACTTAAACATTGGTACTATTGGACACGTAGATCACGGTAAAACAACTTTAACTGCTGCTATTACTAAAGTATTAGCTGATGCAGGTTTATCTGAAGCAAGAGATTTCGATACTATCGATAACGCTCCTGAAGAAAAAGAGAGAGGTATAACAATTAACACATCTCACGTAGAGTATCAAACATCAAATCGTCATTACGCTCACGTTGACTGTCCAGGTCACGCCGATTACGTAAAGAACATGGTAACTGGTGCTGCTCAAATGGATGGTGCTATTTTAGTTGTAGCTGCTACAGATGGTCCAATGCCACAAACTCGTGAGCACATCCTTTTAGGACGTCAGGTAGGTATTCCACGTATAGTTGTATTCATGAATAAAGTGGATATGGTTGATGATGAAGAGTTATTAGAATTAGTAGAGATGGAAATCAGAGATTTATTATCATTCTATGAGTATGATGGAGATAATGGTCCTGTAATCGCTGGTTCTGCTTTAGGTGCACTTAATGGTGAGCAAAAGTGGGTAGATACAGTAATGGAATTAATGGAAGCTGTTGATAGCTGGATCGAAGAGCCAGTACGTGATATGGATAAGCCATTCTTAATGCCAATTGAAGATGTATTCTCAATTACTGGTCGTGGAACTGTTGCTACAGGTCGTATCGAAACAGGTGTTGCAAATACAGGTGATCCAGTTGAGATCATTGGTATGGGTGCTGAGAAATTAACATCTACTATTACTGGTATTGAAATGTTCCGTCAAATCCTTGATAGAGGAGAAGCTGGAGATAATGCTGGTATCTTATTAAGAGGTATTGAGAAAACTCAAATCTCTAGAGGTATGGTTATTACTAAGCCAGGATCTGTAACACCACACGCTAAATTTAAAGCTGAGGTTTATATCCTTAAGAAAGAAGAAGGTGGACGTCACACTCCATTCCATAACAACTACCGTCCACAGTTCTACGTACGTACAACTGACGTAACTGGAAACATTGCGCTTCCTGATGGAGTTGAAATGGTAATGCCTGGAGATAACCTTACTATCACTGTTGAATTAATTCAACCAATTGCAATGAACGTTGGTTTACGTTTCGCAATCCGTGAAGGTGGTAGAACAGTAGGTGCAGGTCAGGTTACTGAAATTTTAGACTAAATATTTATCAAATAAATATTAATTAAGGTGTTCCGATTTGTCGGAACGCCTTGATTTATATTTACGGGTTTAGCTCAGTTGGTAGAGCACTGGTCTCCAAAACCAGGTGTCGGGAGTTCGAGTCTCTCAACCCGTGCAAATTAAAAATCAAATGGCAGGAATTGTAAATTATATAAAAGAATCTTTTGACGAGTTAAAGAATAATGTGTCTTGGCCAACATTGGCAGAGGGGCAAAGCTTAACCGTATTAGTCGCTGTATTTTCAATCATATTCTCATTGGCTATTTGGGGAGTTGATACTGTTTTTAGTAAAGTCATTGAGGCTTACTTTACTTTAATGAACTAAACAACACAGAAGAGGATGTCTGAAACTAATGTAAATAAAAAATGGTACGTTGTTAGAGCTGTAAGTGGTCAAGAAAATAAAATCAAAGCCTATATCGAAAATGAAATTTCGAGATTAGGGTTAGAGGATTATGTTGACCAAGTATTAGTTCCAACGGAAAAAGTAATCCAGATTCGTAATGGAAAGAAGATAAATAAAGAACGTGTTTATTTTCCTGGATATATTATGATTCAGGCTAACTTAAGTGGTGAGATTCCTCATATTATTAAATCTATTACTAATGTTATAGGTTTTTTAGGTGAAACAAAAGGAGGTGATCCTGTGCCATTAAGACAAGCTGAAGTAAATAGAATGCTAGGTAAGGTTGATGAATTAGCTGTTGATGCAGATGCAAATGTAGCAATACCTTACACGCTAGGAGAAACAGTGAAAGTTATCGACGGTCCTTTTAACGGATTTGATGGTACTATTGAAAAGATAAATGAAGAAAAGCGTAAACTTGAAGTAATGGTTAAGATCTTCGGAAGAAAGACACCGTTAGAATTAAGTTATATGCAAGTTGAAAAAGTATAATAATTGTTACAAATATAGATAGTATGTCTTTTTTGCTTCCACAATAAAGGATATACAAAACTAAAATTTTTAAAATGGCAAAAGAATTAGGTAAAGTAGTTAAATTACAAGTTCGGGGAGGTGCTGCGAATCCGTCGCCACCGGTTGGACCCGCTTTAGGAGCTGCTGGAGTTAATATTATGGAATTTTGTAAGCAATTCAACGCTAGAACTCAGGATAAACCTGGTAAAGTTCTTCCAGTTGTAATTTCAGTTTACAAAGACAAGTCGTTCGACTTTGTTATCAAGACTCCTCCAGCTGCGGTACAATTATTGGAAGCGGCCAAAGTAAAAAAAGGATCTGGTGAACCGAACAGAAAGAAAGTAGCAAAAGTAACTTGGGATCAAGTGAAAGCTATCGCAGAAGACAAAATGCAAGATTTAAATGCATTTAGCATAAACTCTGCAATGAAGATGGTTGCAGGAACTGCAAGATCAATGGGTATCACTGTTAGAGGCGGAGAAGCTCCTAACTAAAAACGATTTGAAATGGCAATAACAAAAAAACAAAAAGAAGCAAGAGCTAAAGTAGAGAAGAATAAATTATACTCTCTAGAAGAAGCTTCGGCATTATTAAAGGAAATTACGTATACAAAGTTTGATGCCTCTGTAGATTTAGCTGTAAGACTTGGAGTAGATCCTCGTAAAGCAAATCAAATGGTAAGAGGTGTAGTATCTCTTCCTCACGGAACAGGTAAAGACATGAAAGTTCTTGCATTAGTTACTCCAGATAAAGAAGAGGAAGCTAAAGCGGCAGGAGCAGATTACGTAGGATTAGATGAGTACCTAGAGAAAATCAAAGGTGGCTGGACAGATGTTGACGTTATCGTTACCATGCCCGCTATCATGGGGAAACTAGGACCGTTAGGTAGAGTATTAGGACCAAGAGGTCTTATGCCAAACCCAAAAACAGGAACTGTTACTATGGATGTTGCTAAAGCAGTATCTGAGGTGAAAGCTGGTAAAATTGATTTTAAAGTAGATAAAACAGGAATCGTTCACGCTCCAATTGGAAAAGCATCTTTTAGTGCTGAAAAATTAGTTGGTAACGCAAATGAGTTATTATCAACGTTAAATAAATTAAAACCAACTGCGTCTAAAGGTGTTTATATGAAAAGTATTTTCATGTCAAGCACAATGAGTCCTAGTATAGCAATTGATCCTAAATTTAGTTAAGTAGTTAAATCTTTAATATTATGACAAGAGAAGAAAAATCACAAGTAATTGAAGAGTTAACTGCACAGTTAGCAGATAATACAAATATCTATTTAACAGATATATCTGGATTAAACGCAGGTAGCACTTCAGATTTACGTCGTGCTTGTTACAAAGCAAACGTACAATTAAACGTAGTAAAAAATACATTATTAACTAAAGCTATGGAGGCCTCTGATAGAGATTTCGGAGAACTTCCTACAGTTTTAAAAGGTAATACTTCTGTAATGTATTCTGAAACTGGTAACGCTCCAGCTAAAGTAATTAAGAACTTCCGTAAAAAATCTGAAAAGCCGTTGCTTAAAGGAGCTTTTATTGAAGAGGCAGTTTACATTGGCGATGATCAATTAGACATGTTAGTTGATATCAAGTCTAAAGAAGAGTTGATAGGAGAGATTGTTGGATTATTACAATCGCCAGCTAAGAATGTTATTTCAGCACTTAAATCAGGTGGTGGAACAATTGCAGGTATTATCAAAACATTATCCGAAAAAGAAGGATAATCAAATAAGTACGCACTTAAAACAAATTATATTTTATTAAAATTATTAAAACGATAGAAAATGGCAGATTTAAAAGATTTCGCAGAACAATTAGTTAATTTAACAGTAAAAGAAGTTAATGAATTAGCTACAATATTAAAAGACGAATATGGTATCGAACCAGCAGCAGCAGCAGTAGCAGTAGCAGCAGGTGGCGGAGCAGCAGGTGGAGACGCAGCTGAAGAAAAAACAGAATTCGACGTAATCCTTAAAGCAGCAGGTGGTTCTAAATTAGCTGTTGTAAAATTAGTTAAAGAATTAACTGGTTTAGGATTAAAAGAAGCTAAAGGTTTAGTAGACGAAGCACCAAGTGCTATCAAAGAAGGTGTTGCTAAAGACGAAGCTGAAGCTCTAAAATCTCAATTAGAAGAAGCAGGAGCGGAGGTTGAGCTTAAGTAAGCTTAACAAACCTACAAATTATGGTTTAGGTCTTCCGAAACACTCGGAATGACCTAAACCCTTTTGTGTATAAAAAGGTGCACAAATAAACTAGTAAATTTTTTAATCAAAATCTCGTTCATCGATGTTAGCAAATACAGCTGAAAGATTAAATTTCTCTTCCATAGTAAACAGAACTGAATATCCAGATTTCTTGGATATTCAAATCAAATCCTTCCAGGATTTTTTCCAGTTAGAGACAAAATCAGAAGAAAGAGGAAATGAAGGACTATACAATACCTTCATGGAAAACTTTCCAATTACAGATACTCGTAACCAATTTGTATTAGAATTCTTGGATTATTTTATTGATCCACCTAGATATACAATTGAAGAATGTATCGAAAGAGGACTTACATACAGTGTGCCACTTAAAGCACGTCTAAAACTGTATTGTACAGATCCAGAACATGAAGACTTTGAAACGATTGTTCAAGACGTATATTTAGGAACTATTCCTTACATGACTCCTAGCGGAACTTTCTGTATCAATGGTGCAGAGCGCGTTGTAGTATCACAATTACATAGATCACCTGGTGTATTCTTTAGCCAGTCGTTCCATGCTAATGGTACTAAATTATATTCTGCAAGAGTTATCCCATTTAAAGGATCTTGGATTGAATTCGCTACAGATATCAATCAAGTAATGTATGCTTATATCGATAGAAAGAAAAAGTTACCTGTAACAACACTTTTTAGAGCTATCGGTTTTGAACGCGATAAAGATATTCTTGAGATTTTTGATCTTGCCGAAGAGGTTAAAGTATCAAAATCTGGACTTAAAAAAGTAATCGATCGTAAGCTAGCTGCACGTGTGTTAAATACATGGCATGAAGATTTCGTAGATGAAGATACTGGAGAGGTTGTATCTATCGAGCGTAACGAAATTGTATTAGATCGTGATACTGTTATAGATAAAGACAATATTGAAGAAATTCTTGAAGCAGGTGTGAAAACTATTCTTTTACATAAAGAAACATCACAACAAGGAGATTACGCAATTATTCATAATACATTACAAAAAGATCCAACAAATTCTGAAAAAGAAGCTGTTGAACATATCTATCGTCAATTACGTAATGCTGAGCCGCCAGATGAGGAAACAGCACGTGGTATAATTGACAAGTTATTCTTTTCAGACCAACGTTACTCTTTGGGTGAAGTAGGTCGTTATAGAATGAATAAAAAATTAGGACTGGATATTGGAATGGATAAGCAAGTGCTTACCAAAGAGGATATCATTACTATTATAAAATACTTAATCGAACTTATCAATTCTAAAGCAGAGATTGATGATATTGATCACTTATCTAACCGTCGTGTACGTACAGTAGGAGAACAATTATCATCTCAATTTGGTGTTGGTTTAGCACGTATGGCTCGTACTATTCGTGAACGTATGAATGTTCGTGATAACGAAGTATTTACTCCAATTGATTTAATTAATGCAAAGACATTATCGTCTGTTATTAATTCATTCTTTGGAACAAACCAATTATCTCAGTTTATGGATCAAACCAATCCATTGGCAGAGATTACGCATAAACGTCGTTTATCAGCTTTAGGACCAGGAGGTTTATCTAGAGAAAGAGCAGGTTTTGAGGTTCGTGATGTTCACTATACGCACTACGGAAGATTATGTCCAATTGAAACTCCTGAAGGGCCAAACATTGGATTAATTTCATCTTTATCGGTATATGCTAAAGTGAATTCAATGGGATTCATTGAAACACCTTATAGAAAAGCAGATGATGGTGTTGTAGATATTAAAAATGCACCTACATATTTAAGTGCAGAAGAAGAGGAAGACATGTTAATCGCTCAGGCGAATATTCGTGTTGATGACAATGGAAAAATCCTTGAAGACAAAATTATTGCACGTCAAGAAGGTGATTTCCCTGTAATTGATCCAGCTAATGTACATTATACAGATGTTGCGCCTAATCAGATTGCATCAATTTCTGCATCATTGATTCCGTTCTTAGAACATGATGATGCCAACCGTGCATTGATGGGATCTAACATGATGCGTCAAGCTGTACCACTATTACGCCCACAAGCACCAATCGTTGGAACTGGTCTTGAGCGTCAAGTGGCTTCAGATTCTAGAGTATTAATCAATGCTGAAGGAAATGGAGTTGTAGAGTATGTAGATGCAAACGAAATCACAATAAGGTACGAACGTACAGATGAGGAAGCGATGGTAAGTTTTGATAGTGATACTAAAACGTATCCACTAGTGAAATTTAGAAAAACGAATCAAGGTACATCTATCAACCTAAAACCAATCGTTGAGAAAGGTGATAAGGTTAAAAAAGGACAAGTACTTTGTCAAGGTTATGCTACTGAAAATGGAGAATTGGCATTAGGTCGTAACATGAAAGTGGCATTCATGCCTTGGAAAGGTTACAACTTTGAGGATGCGATTGTAATTTCTGAAAAAGTAGTTCGTGACGATATATTTACTTCTATTCATATCGATGAATATTCATTAGAAGTTAGAGATACTAAATTAGGTAATGAAGAACTAACTAATGATATTCCTAATGTTTCAGAAGAGGCTACAAAAGACCTTGATGAAAATGGTATGATTAGAATTGGTGCTGAGATTAAGCCTGGTGATATTCTTATTGGTAAGATTACACCTAAAGGAGAATCTGACCCTACACCAGAAGAAAAGTTACTACGTGCTATCTTTGGAGATAAAGCAGGAGACGTAAAAGATGCGTCGTTAAAAGCTTCTCCTTCATTACATGGTGTTGTTATTGAGAAAAAATTATTCTCGAGAGCAATAAAAGACAAGCGCAAGAGAGCAAAAGATAAAGAAGATATTGAAGCATTAGAAAATATCTATTACAAGAAGTTTGATGATTTACAGGCTGTTTTAGTCGATAAATTATTTGCTCTTGTTAATGGTAAAACGGCACAAGGTATCTATAATGACTTAGGTGAAGAAATCATTCCAAAAGGAAAGAAATATACACTTAAGATGTTAAACGCTGTCGATGATTATACACATTTAACTTCAGGAACTTGGACAACAGACGATCACTTAAATTCTTTAGTTGCAGATTTAATTCACAACTATAAAATTAAAGAAAATGACCTTCAAGGATCATTACGTCGTGAGAAGTTTACAATTTCTGTAGGTGATGAATTACCAGCAGGTATTATCAAACTAGCTAAGGTTTATGTTGCTAAAAAACGTAAACTAAAAGTAGGTGATAAAATGGCAGGACGTCACGGTAACAAAGGTATTGTTGCACGTATTGTTCGTCAAGAAGATATGCCATTCTTAGAAGATGGAACGCCAGTTGATATCGTATTAAATCCATTAGGTGTACCATCTCGTATGAACATCGGACAGATATACGAAACTGTTTTAGGATGGGCCGGACAAAAATTAGGTCGTACATACGCGACTCCAATTTTTGATGGTGCTACCTTAGATCAAATTAATGCGTTTACAGATGAAGCAGATGTGCCAAGATTTGGTCATACATACTTATATGACGGTGGAACAGGAGATCGTTTTGATCAACCAGCAACAGTAGGTGTGATTTATATGATTAAACTAGGTCATATGATTGACGATAAGATGCACGCACGTTCAATTGGACCATACTCATTAATTACGCAACAACCTTTAGGTGGTAAAGCACAATTTGGTGGTCAGCGTTTTGGTGAGATGGAGGTTTGGGCACTTGAGGCTTATGGAGCGTCAAGTACATTACGTGAAATCTTAACAGTAAAATCTGATGATGTTATAGGTAGAGCTAAAACTTACGAAGCAATCGTAAAAGGAGAGCCAATGCCAGAACCAGGACTACCTGAATCTTTCAACGTACTTATGCACGAATTGAAAGGATTAGGATTAGATATTAGATTAGAAGAATAATTTGAAAAATTTTGCTAGTAAGGACAGCTTTCGAGCTGTCCATACGGTAACCACATAATATTATGGCAAGAAGACAAGATAAGAATACAGTACAGAGATTTAATAAAATCTCCATTGGTTTAGCATCTCCAGAATCTGTTTTAGCAGCATCTCGTGGTGAAGTTTTAAAACCAGAAACTATTAATTATCGAACACATAAACCAGAAAGAGATGGTTTATTCTGTGAGCGTATTTTTGGTCCTGTGAAGGATTTTGAATGTGCTTGTGGTAAATATAAAAGAATACGTTACAAAGGTATTGTTTGTGACCGTTGTGGTGTTGAAGTAACTGAAAAGAAAGTAAGACGTGATCGTGTTGGTCATATCAACCTTGTTGTGCCTGTTGCACACATTTGGTATTTCCGTTCATTACCAAATAAAATTGGATACTTATTAGGTTTACCATCAAAACGTTTGGATATGATTATCTATTACGAACGTTATGTTGTTATTCAACCTGGTGAGGCTAAAAATGCCGAAGGAGAACCATTACAAAAAATGGATTTCTTAACTGAAGAGGAATATCTAAATATCATGGAAGCTCTTCCTCAGGAGAATAGACATTTAGATGATACAGACCCTAACAAGTTTATCGCTAAAATGGGTGCTGAATGTTTAATCGAATTGTTATCAAGAATCGATTTAAACGAATTGTCATTTCAGTTACGTCACAAGGCCAATACTGAAACATCGAAGCAACGTAAAACAGAAGCATTAAAACGCTTACAAGTTGTTGAAGCATTTAGAGATTCTAATGCTAATAGAGAGAATAAGCCAGAATGGATGATCATGAAGGCTATTCCAATTATTCCACCAGAATTAAGACCTTTAGTGCCTTTAGATGGTGGACGTTTTGCAACATCTGATTTAAATGATCTTTATCGTCGTGTTATTATTCGTAATAACCGTTTAAAGCGTTTAGTTGAAATCAAAGCACCAGAAGTTATCTTACGTAATGAGAAGCGTATGCTACAAGAATCTGTAGATTCATTGTTTGATAACACACGTAAAGCATCTGCTGTAAAGACTGATTCTAATAGACCATTAAAATCATTATCCGATTCATTAAAAGGTAAGCAAGGACGTTTCCGTCAAAACTTACTTGGTAAACGTGTTGATTACTCTGCGCGTTCGGTTATTGTTGTTGGACCAGAATTAAAATTATTCGAATGTGGATTGCCTAAGAACATGGCAGCTGAACTTTATAAGCCTTTTATCATTAGAAAATTAATCGAAAGAGGAATTGTAAAAACTGTAAAATCTGCAAAGAAAATTATAGATAGAAAAGAGCCTGTAGTTTGGGATATCTTAGAGAATGTTCTTAAAGGACATCCAGTGTTATTAAACCGTGCTCCTACATTACACAGACTTGGTATTCAAGCATTCCAACCAAAATTAATTGAAGGGAAAGCAATTCAGTTACACCCTCTAGTGTGTACTGCATTTAATGCCGATTTTGATGGTGACCAAATGGCGGTTCATTTACCATTAGGTCCTGAGGCGATATTAGAAGCACAACTTTTAATGTTGGCTTCACACAATATTTTGAACCCAGCAAATGGTTCGCCAGTCACTGTACCTTCTCAAGATATGGTACTTGGTCTTTATTATATGACTAAGCACCGTAAAACAGATAAAGATTATACAGTAAAAGGCGAAGGTTTAACATTCTACTCTCCTGATGAAGTAACTATCGCTTACAATGAGAAGAAAGTTGATTTAAATGCTGGTATTAAAGTAAGAACTCAAGATTTCAACGCAGAAGGTGAGTTAACTACTCAAATTATAGAAACAACTGTTGGTCGTGTGCTTTTTAATGAAAAAGTACCTGCAGCAGCTGGATATATTAATGAAGTATTAACTAAGAAGTCCTTGAGAGATATTATACATGGTATCTTAAAAGTGACTAGTGTGCCAGAAACGGCAGCTTTCTTAGATGAAATTAAAACTTTAGGATATAAATTTGCCTTCCAAGGAGGTTTGTCATTTAGTTTAGGTGATATTATTATTCCTGCTGAAAAGCAAGGTATGATTGATAAAGCTAATGGTTTGGTTGACGGTATTATGGGTAACTATAATATGGGATTAATTACAAATAACGAACGTTATAACCAAGTTATTGATATTTGGACATCTACCAATGCCGAATTAACAGAGCTGTCAATGAAGCGTATTCGAGAAGATCAACAAGGATTTAACTCGGTATTTATGATGCTTGATTCTGGAGCTCGTGGATCTAAAGAACAGATTCGTCAGTTAACAGGTATGCGTGGATTAATGGCAAAACCTAAAAAATCTAATGCAGGTGGTGGAGAAATTATTGAAAATCCGATTCTTTCTAACTTTAAAGAAGGACTTTCAATTTTAGAATACTTTATCTCAACGCATGGTGCTCGTAAAGGTCTTGCCGATACAGCACTTAAAACGGCCGATGCAGGTTACTTAACACGTCGTTTAGTTGATGTGTCTCAAGATGTAATTATCTACACTGAAGATTGTGGAACATTAAGAGGTATTGAAGTTAATCCGTTGAAGAAAAATGAAGAGATAATTGAAACTCTTGAGAAGAGAATCGTTGGACGTACTTCATTAAATGATGTATATGACCCACTTACTGAAGAACTATTGGTTGAAGCTGGTGGTCATATTGATGACGCTATTGCTAAACGAATTGGTGACTCTCCATTAGATTCTATCGAAGTGCGCTCTGCATTAACTTGTGAAGCTAAAAAAGGTATTTGTTCTAAATGTTACGGACGTAACCTAGCTACTGGTAAAATGGTACAAAGAGGTGAAGCTGTAGGTGTAGTTGCTGCTCAATCAATTGGAGAACCAGGTACACAGTTAACGTTACGTACATTCCACGTAGGTGGTATTGCAGGTAACATTTCAGAAGAGAATAAATTAGTAGTTAAGTTTGATGGTGTTGCCGAAATAGAAGACCTAAAAACAGTTAAGAGTACTGATAACGACGGTAAAGAAGTTGATGTTGTTATTTCTCGTACATCAGAATTAAAATTAGTTGATGCTAAAACAGGTATTACTTTAAGTACAAACAATATTCCTTACGGATCGTTTATCTACGTGAAGCCAGGTGATAAAGTTAAGAATGGTGATACAATCTGTCAATGGGATCCTTATAACGGTGTAATTATTTCAGAATTTGCTGGTAAAGTGAAGTATGAAAACATCGAACAAGGTGTAACATATCAAGTTGAAATTGATGAACAAACAGGATTCCAAGAAAAGGTAATTTCAGAATCTAGAAATAAGAAACTAATTCCTACACTTCATATTGAAGACTCAAAAGGAGAAACAATACGTTCTTATAACTTACCAGTAGGAGCTCACCTTATGATTGATGATGGAGAGAAGATTAAGGTTGGTAAAATCTTAGTTAAGATTCCTCGTAAATCTGCTAAGGCAGGTGATATTACTGGAGGTTTACCTCGTGTAACAGAATTATTCGAAGCTCGTAACCCTTCTAATCCTGCTGTAGTAAGTGAGATTGATGGTGTTGTGTCTTTCGGAAAAATTAAAAGAGGTAACCGTGAGATTATCATTGAGTCAAAACTTGGAGAGATTAAGAAATACTTGGTGAAATTATCTAATCAGATTCTTGTTCAAGAAAATGATTATGTGAAAGCAGGTATGCCTTTATCTGATGGGTCTATTACACCAAACGATATCTTGAATATTAAAGGACCTGCTGCTGTTCAACAATATCTAGTTAACGAAGTACAAGAAGTATATCGTCTACAAGGTGTGAAGATTAATGATAAGCACTTCGAGGTTGTTGTGAGACAGATGATGCGTAAAGTAAAAATCATTGATTCTGGTGATACTATTTTCTTAGAAGATCAATTAGTTCATAAATCAGATTTCATCGAAGAAAACGATAAGATTTTTGGAATGAAAGTGGTTGAAGAACCTGGAGATTCAGAGAATTTAAAAGCTGGTCAAATTTTATCATCAAGAGAGTTAAGAGACGAGAACTCAATACTAAGAAGAGAGGACAAAACATTAGTTTCGGCTCGAGATGCACAGCCAGCTACTGCAACACCTATCTTACAAGGTATTACAAGAGCATCGTTACAGACCAAATCATTTATATCTGCAGCATCGTTCCAGGAAACAACTAAGGTTCTGAATGAAGCGGCTGTAAATGCTAAAGTTGACGATCTTGAAGGACTCAAAGAAAATGTTATTGTTGGTCATAGAATTCCAGCAGGAACAGGTGTTAGAAAATTTGATAGCATCATCGTAGGTTCTAAAGAAGAGTTCAATGAAATGATGAAAGCAAAAGAAGAGATGAACTATAACTAGTAATCTCATTCCTGCGGAGCCAGGATTTTATAACATAAAAGCCTTCACGCATTAATTTGTTTGAAGGCTTTTTTAATAAGAATATATAATTAATGAGTTTTCGTTTTCACGGAAATATAACAACGTTTGAGATGGCAGAAGAGAATAAAAACAAAAAACCAGGGATAAATATAGAACTGGATGAAAAAATTGCAGAAGGAACATATTCTAACCTAGCAATTATAAATCATTCGGTTTCAGAATTTGTAATTGATTTCGTGAGCATTATGCCCGGAACGCCTAAGAGTAAAGTAAAATCTAGAATTATATTAACACCACAGCATGCTAAGCGCTTATTAAAAGCTCTTGGTGATAATGTGAACCGATTTGAAAAAGCACATGGCGAGATTAAAGATTACGAGCAGCCTCCAATTCCACTGAATTTTGGTCCGACAGGACAGGCATAATATTAAAAAAGCCTTTGAAATTTAAATTTCAAAGGCTTTTTTATTGAAATAATGTAGGTAGTTAAGCATGGTTTTCTTTAGTTCGAAATGCTTCATCCGAATATAAGTTCATTAAGCTACTTTAGAGAGCTTTACTCTTCGCATATACTTATTTCTGAGAAAATTGTATAGCAATTTTAACAAGACAAAAATCATTTAAGCCACTTCCTGATTTACATGAAACTGTAAAGCACCAGATGGACACTTCTTAACTTGTTCAATAATTTTTTTTGTAGATGCTCCATCTAAATCGATCCATGGTATCACAGATTGACGGAATACATTAGAAAGTTCTTTGGCACAACGCTCAGCGTTTATGCACTTGCACGGGTTGTAAGTTACAGTAATATCGCTATTACTGAAAACATTGGGATTTGTTTTCATGAGTAGATCAATTTTGGGGTTTTAATCTATATTAAATTTAGATAACTAAAACGTTATCGCAACCTAATCATCGATTAAAAGTATAAAATCATCGTTAAAAAACAAATTTATTCCGAAATTTTAGACGAATGACACTTTTTTTAACTTAATCAAACTCCGATGTTAGATGAAATGTAATACTTGGATACTTTTGCTGAGTCATTTGCAATGAAAATGCCGAATCTGCCAAAAACACTAGCTGTTCGCGCTTATCTTTGGCTAAAAAACGTTGCTTTACTCTTAAAAACTCTTTAAATTCTTCACTTTTTACATCATCAGTCTCTACCCAACATGCTTTATGTACATTTAAGTTCTCATAGGTACATTTAGCTCCATACTCATGTTCCAGTCTATATTGAATAACTTCATATTGTAATGCTCCAACGGTTCCAATCACTTTCCTTCCGTTTAATTCTAGGGTAAATAATTGGGCCACACCTTCATCCATAAGCTGGTCTATACCTTTATATAGTTGCTTGGATTTTAGAGGATCGGCGTTATTTATATATCTAAAGTGTTCAGGGGAAAAACTTGGTATACCTTTATAGTGAAGTATCTCACCTTGAGTTAAAGTATCTCCAATTTTAAAGTTTCCTGTATCTTGTAATCCTACAATATCGCCAGGGTATGAAATATCAACAATCTCCTTTTTTTCAGCGAAGAATGCATTAGGGCTAGAAAACTTCAACTTTTTATTATGCCTTACGTGAAGATAAGGCGTATTACGCTTAAATTCTCCTGAAACGATTTTTATAAAGGCCAGTCGATTTCTGTGATTTGGGTCCATATTCGCATGAATTTTAAACACAAAACCAGTAAAATTGTCCTCATCGGGTTCTACCAAACGTTCTTCACTGTTTTTAGGTCTAGGCTTAGGAGCAATATCAACAAAGCAATCTAGGAGTTCTCTAACTCCAAAATTATTTAAAGCCGAACCAAAGAAAACAGGTTGTTGTTGCCCATTTAAATAGGCTTCTTTGTCAAATTTTGGGTAAATACCTTCAACGAGTTCTATTTCTTCACGTAATGTTTGAGCTGCCTTTTCCCCAACTAATTTATCTAGTTCTGAAGACTCTAAATCATTAACCTCTATAGTTTCTTCAATGTCCTTGCGACTATCACCGCTAAACAAATTAATGTTCTTTTCCCAAATATTATAAATACCTTTAAAGTCATAACCCATACCTATAGGATAACTTAAAGGAACAACGGTTAAGCCCAGTTTTTGTTCTATTTCGTCTAATAGATCAAAAGCATCTTTACCTTCTCGGTCCATTTTATTAATAAAGACAATCATTGGGATATTACGCATTCGGCAAACCTCAACTAGTTTTTCAGTCTGCTCCTCTACACCTTTAGCGACATCAATAACAACGATAACACTATCAACAGCCGTTAGGGTTCTAAATGTATCTTCAGCAAAATCTTTATGCCCAGGCGTATCAAGAATATTGATTTTTATTCCATCATATTCAAAAGCTAATACCGAAGTAGCTACAGAGATACCACGCTGGCGTTCTATTTCCATAAAATCGCTAGTTGCACCTTTTTTTATTTTATTACTTTTTACGGCTCCAGCTTCTTGTATGGCACCACCAAAAAGTAAAAGTTTTTCGGTTAATGTCGTTTTACCTGCATCTGGATGGGATATGATTCCAAATGTACGTCGTCTATTGATTTCTTCTTTAAAAGTCATTGTCATTTTTAGTAGGTGCAAATATAATTTTAATAAATTATTTAAAATTAAAAACGACGCAGATAATTTATTATCAGTGGATGATGAGACTCTAGAACACGAGTGAAATTATAATATTTTATCTCATAAATTTTTAAATATTGGTATTTCATCGAAGATTTTAAAAACATGAACGAAAAGAAATTACTTGTTAAAATATTCTTAATAAGAATGATTATTTTTGAAATTACCAAGTCCCTCTATTTGGTTTTCCAATAAATAATATAGATTAATAGCACTATTTTTGAACCTACAAAAAAATAATAATCGCCTATTTTGCATACGCAAGCGTTGTATGTGAGTGGGTTTTTTTTGTTTATAGTTTTAAGGTGATGTTGTTAATCTAGATTTAGACTAATAAGTATTATAGATATAAATAATTTTACCTTAAGATAATATGAAAATCTTTACTCGATTCTCGTTTACAAACGTTTCATTGGTGTCAAAAACTTTAGTTTTTGCGGCCATTTTATTTTCTTGGAACGGTAATTCACAAAATATTTTAACAAACCCTGGTCTCGATCAAGCTGCAGCAGACTGTACTGGCATTGATGCAGATAGAGATGAGCAACCTGATGGTTGGATTAAAACAAATACACCAGACAGATCTACAGAAGGGGAACGTTCTTGGGATGGTACTTATTTTCCTAGAACAGCGTCTCCTAGTGGTGGCTGCTATTTTGGGTTTAGAGCCTTAGGTGGAGGCGAAGAAGGAATTGGTCAAAATGTAACTTTAATAGGAGGTGAAACATATAGTTTTTCTTTTGATTATTTGATTGAAACAAGACCTGGAAGCACACCTTGTACTCCTGAATTACAAATTAGATTGGACGGCGTTACGCTTTTAACATTTGCTGCACCTCCAACCGAAAATGTTTGGACGAGACCTACAGCAACTTTTGTTGCTCCTTCTAGTGGGACATTTTTATTTGAGTTCTTTTCGGGAGGAACATGTGCGAGAACATGGAATTTTGTCGATGCATTAAATTTGTCACTTGTATGTGAGGTTACCAATATTGCAACCTCGAATGAGTCTATTTGTAATGACAATGGAACACCTCTAAATAGTACAGATGATTTTTATACAGCTGATGTGTCTGTTATTTTTGCTAATGCTCCAACAACGGGAACATTAGATTTAACAGGTGATGGAACAGCTTCTGTGGCAGTTGGTAGTTTAGATGATCCAACGTTTCATACTTTTATTGGAGTGCAATTACCGGCTGATGGAGGTGCCATAAATTTAACGGCAGCATTTTCTGATGATGCAGCGTGTACTTTGACTAATACAAATGTGGCAACGGCACCTGCGTCTTGTAGCGTGCCACCACCAACAATCACAGCAGAGGATGATGATTTTAGTGGCACTCCAATTGATGAAACAGCGGGAGGTACGACAGCAAGTGTTTTTGCTGACAACGGCAATGGTACAGATGATTCTGATGGTTCTCCAGCTTCAGATGCCAATATAAATGACAATATCAGCATTACTAATGATGGTGGTTTAACAGGAGTTACCATAAATACTGATGGAACAATTGATGTACCAGGTGGGAGTACTCCAGGGAGTTATACTGTTACATATCAAATTTGCTTGAATGCACCAGATGCTGCCATTTGTGATACAGCCGATGTTACAATAGATGTTGAAGCAACACCAACAATCACAGCGGAGGACGATGATTTTAGCGGCACTCCAATTGATGAGACAGCAGGAGGAACGACAGCAAGCGTTTTTGCTGACAATGGCAATGGTACAGATGATTCAGATGGTTCTCCAGCTTCAGATGCCAATATAAATGACAATATCAGCATTACTAATGATGGAGGTTTAACAGGAGTTACCATAAATACTGATGGAACAATTGACGTGCCAGGAGGAAGTACTCCAGGGAGTTATACTGTTACATATCAAATTTGCTTGAATGCACCAGATGCTGCCATTTGTGATATAGCCGATGTTACAATAGATGTTGACGCAACACCAACAATCACAGCAGAGGATGATGATTTTAATGGCACTCCAATTGATGAAACAACAGGAGGTACGACAGCAAGTGTTTTTGCTGACAACGGCAATGGTACAGATGATTCAGATGGTTCTCCAGCTTCAGATGCCAATATAAATGACAATATCAGCATTACTAATGATGGAGGTTTAACAGGAGTTACCATAAATACTGATGGAACAATTGACGTGCCAGGAGGAAGTACTCCAGGGAGTTATACTGTTACATATCAAATTTGCTTGAATGCACCAGATGCTGCCATTTGTGATACAGCCGATGTTACTATAGACGTAGATGCTGCAATTTCTATCACAGCAGAAGATGATGATTTTAGTGGTGTACCAATAAATCCAGTTTCTGGAGGTACGACAGCAAGTGTTTTTGCTGACAATGGCAATGGTACAGATGATTCAGATGGTTCTCTAGCTTCAGATGCCAATATAAATGACAATATCAGCATTACTAATGATGGAGGTTTAACAGGAGTTGCCATAAATACAGATGGAACAATTGATGTGCCAAGTGGAAGTACTCCAGGGAGTTATACTGTTACATATCAAATTTGCTTGAATGCACCAGATAATACCATTTGTGATACTGCTGATGTAGCAGTTGTCGTTGGAAACTGTTTAGATTTTCCTTCAAACGATTGTGATGGTGATGGTGTTGTTAATTCTTCTGACGTTTGTGAAGGTTTCGATGATAATGAGGATTTCGATGCAGACACTGTCCCAGATGGATGTGATGATGATGATGATAATGATGGTTTGCTAGATACTGTTGAAGCCAACGGAAATGATCCAGACGGTGACGAGGATGGAGATGGTATTCCTAACTGGCAAGATACGGTTGATGATGGTGGTACTGGAGATGGTAGTACAACAGATTATACAGATATTGATACTAATGGTATTCCTGATGTCTATGATTTCGAAGGTGATGGTATACCTAATCATTTAGATTCAGATAGCGACAATGATGGCTGTCCAGATGCTTTAGAAGCCGATGGAGGATACTCATTTTCAGACTTAGATGGCGATAATAGTTTGGGCAACACGTCAGATGCTAATGGTATACCGCAAGTAAGCGGTTCATCGGCTCAACAGAATAACATTTCTAGTCAGGATATTACAGCTGGAGGACCAGAATGTGACGACGATAGAGATGGTGTGCCGAATAATGCAGATATTTGTAATGGATTTGATGATAATGCTGATGCCGATGGCGATTTAGTTCCTGATGGGTGTGATGACGATGATGATAATGATGGACTCGTTGATTCATTTGAAAAAGGACAAACATCAAATACACAACCTGCTTGTGGAACACAATCTGTTTTAAACTTTAGTAGTATTCCAACCGAAGTTTCTGGTGATGGAAATGCCGCAACTTTCCTTGAAGGAGAGGTATTTAGGTTTGCAAATGTATTACCTGGAGTTGATGCCTTAGTAACAATAGTAGATTTTCAAAATGCAACTATAGGAACTTTAGATGATAACTCTGAAGAACCAAATAATTTTAGACCTTCTACAGATTTTATAGGAGCGAACTTAAATGTTGGTGATTTAGCCTACGTAGAATACAATTTTGCTTTCGTATTAGCGGCAGATGATTCACCATTCCCAATAGCAGAATTTTTTGTGAACTTTAATGATATAGATGGTAACACCGACTTATCAGAGAAAGTATGGACGCAATATCCTGCGAGTTATACTGCTGAAACACCGACTCTATTGACGTTTTCCGACGATAATGGCTTTTTAGACGCTACAACTGGAGTAGTTAACTTCCCAGGAACAACCAATGTAAACCCACAAATTAATTTTACGGCAAGGTTTGTAAATCAGTCGTCATTGACATTTAGATTGGGTGCTCAAATTAATGATTCACCTTTCGTCTTTACACAAAGACGTTCTAACCTAGAGTTTGATTGTATTGCTAATTATAGTAACCCAATAACTACGGTTCTAGACTATGATGAAGATGGAATTCCAAATTTCCTTGATACTGATAGTGATGATGATGGTTGCCCTGATGCTATTGAGGCAGATGGAGGATTTACATTGGCCGATTTAGATGCTGATGATAGCTTAGGAGATATCGTGGTGAACAACGGAAATGGTGTTCCAGATGTTGTTGCTTCTACTGGTCAGAATAATGTAAGCGCATATGATGAAACCGTAATATCAACTGAATGTTTCGATCCAAGTATAAATTTACTAAAGAGTATTCTTAGTGTGACACCAGCTGGTGCACCTGGTTTGGTTGATGATATTATTAACTATGAATTTGTTGTAACCAACACAGGAAATGTTGATTTAACTGATATTTCTGTAAGTGATCCTTTAATTGGAACGATATCTTGTGTTGCCACAACTTTGACACCTGGAACTAGTACTACATGTAGTGGAACATATACAATATTACAAAGTGATGTGGATGCTGGAGGAGTAGAAAACACAGCAGATGTATCTGCAGAAGCACCAGGAGGAGATCTTCTTGATCCTAGTGATGACGTGACCGATGATTCTGATACTGGAACCGCTGGTGATGGAAGCACTGTTACAGATCCTGCTACAGAAGAAACTCCAGATCTCGATACTGTAAATGGTGATAATAATGATGGTGATCCAACAAATGACCCAACAACTTTAGTCATTCCACAGAATCCAATGATAAGTATTGATAAGACCAGTAGTTTAGATTTAGGAGCAGATGGTGTTGTAAGTGTAGG